>NZ_CP072844.1:1200000-2400000 GCF_017948405.1 Psychrosphaera aestuarii
TTTAATAATAGAGATTAAAATATTCTCTCGTTTGGTGGTCAGCTTTACGCCTTCTTCTGCGCAATTTACTTTTGCTTTATCGATAATTGATTGAATTTGTTGTTCCACAGACATCTCTATTAACAGTTTTTAACATAGGCAGTTTATTACTCTACCGATCTAAAGTAAAACCAACTCTTTTACTTTTTCTACTATCGAGTGATTGGCAGGAACATCAATGTCATATTGTTTAGCAAGCTCTACGATGTAACCATTTATGAAGTCTATTTCAGTTTTTCTTTTTGCTAACACGTCCTGTCTCATGGATGAGGAGTTGTTTTTTGTATTAGTCGCGACATTAACAACACTTTCTTTTAGCGATTGAAAAGACAAGGCAATTCCATTTTTATTTGCAACCATGATCAGTTCAAGCAAAATTTTATCGATAAGTTCGTCGTATTGCGGTTTTAATACATCGCCATTAATAATGTTTTCGATAGCTGTGATTGGGTTTATGACTGAATTAACCGCGAGTTTGCTCCACAGCACTACATTTAAATTTTCAACGTAAGACGCATGATAAAAAAGAGCATTAACAATCTGAGTTACGAATGCTCTCGCTTCTGTCTTATGTGGACAAAGAGAAATCGTACTCCATTGTGACAGACCTTTTCCAGCTAGGAAAACCGAATTACCATCGGTATAAGCGCCTGTACTCGTTGTACAAAAATAAATATCCGCTATATCGCCGATTAAACGTTTACTTGTCTCTAATGTACCAAGCCCATTGTGGGTGATAACTACTTGTGCACCGTGTTTTAATAGCGGTCTTATGCTGGTCAAAACAGGCTCTACGTCAAACGCCTTTACTGGTAAAACTAAGAACTCAATTTGTGAAACATGACTTATTAGCGTTTTATTCGTCAACGCTATGCTTTCATTATCTAAAACAACGACGCTGTTGGTAAGAGATGAGTGCCTTACAATTTGAATAGCATCTATGTTTTGCTGTATAGCTTTTGCGGTAATTAAGCTGCCAACAGCGCCACTACCGACAATGTGAATAGGAAACTCAATCATCATTTCGCATTGTGAAAATTTGTTGTATTTTTGGCTGCAAATATACAAATGCAATAACACCTAACATATCGGCAATTAAGTCTGGAATTGATGCGCTTCTATAAGCTAACAACCCTTGAGTTAACTCCACCGCAAGACCGTAACAAAACGCAAGTATGTAAACTGTTTTATTAGATGGTTTAAAGCCAAGGGTAAGTAAGCCAGAAAGGACAAAAAAAACGCCAAAATGAGCGACCTTATCAAAATGTGGGATACCTGGGCCAACATTGTCTAATGGTATAAGAAAGTAATACGTTGAAATAAATAAAAATAAGAAAAAGAATATTTTAAAAGGAAGTTCAATACTTTTCATAAATCAACACGTTTGGTTAGGTGAATGGATTGTAACAAAATGACAGATAAAACGAATAAAAACTGGCGGTTAAATTATATTTTTTGATGTGACCACTGGTCATTTTTGCTTTTTGGTATTGAAAATTAAATGTAATGATTGTTTTATGATTTCGCTTTAAAAATGAGCGATGGTTTTTATATTTATCATTAACAGTGAGTTATGAATTTAATTCAGTCTTTTTGTTGCTTCATTTGTGCCCAAAAAGGTAACAAGACTTGCGGAGTTTACTCACTAGATTTTTCAAAGGATTTCTAAAATTGAAACAAGTATATTTATTACAGGACTTCGGTTCTAGGAGGGTATGGCTCCCATCAGCATTGCTACTTCCGTGCTGTTCCATGCCCTCCGAACATTTATTTTAACCAATCCGCGTATTGGGTTTTGAATCGAGCAAGTTTGGGTCCAATTAAAATCGCACAGTATGGTTGGTTAGGGTTTTTTAAAGCGTAACCTTGGTGATAATCCTCTGCTGCATAAAACGCTTCGTATTTCTTCAACTCAGTAACAATTGCATCATCCCATATTTTTTGTTCTGTAAGTTCCTGTATTATTTGTTCCGCCGTTTTAAGTTGCTCCGCGTCATGATACAGAATAATCGAACGGTACTGTGGGCCCTTGTCATTACCTTGTCTGTTTAATGTAGTAGGGTCGTGCAGCTGGAAAAACATGTTTAATAGCTGCTCAAAACTTAATAAATCGCTGTTATACTCGACTTGAACAACCTCCGCATGACCACTCACTCCCGTGATCACTTGTTCATACGTTGGGTTGGCACGATGACCACCTGAAAAACCCGATGTTGCTTTAATTACGCCTCGCACTTGGTTTAGTGCAGCTTCAATGCACCAAAAACAACCGCCACCAAATGTTGCTATCTTTGTTTTTGCCATATACTTTATAGGTCCTAAATTGGAGTTATTAATGATCTTTAAGTCAGATTGTCCATACTGTAATACAATACGTGCAATTCTCCTCTGGGGGGGCATCTGTTTGTTAATTTATTTTATATTTAAGCCGTTTTAGTTGGAAAACCTCATGTTTCCAATCAACATGCCCTCAAAAGTATCGTCTCATCTTTATATTATGAGGTTAATTGCTTTTACCGTTGCTGCCATATTCACTTTAGTATTTGCTTTATTTGATGTGTTTAATAGTAAAGTTTTATTAATTGTTTACGCTGTTTGTATCATCGCATTCTTTCTTGGCTATATTTTTTCTCAAGAGCCTGAAAATACGCTTTCTCTAACTGAAGAAGGGATCAAATATAATCATAAGTATGGGTCGGTATTTTTACCTTGGAGTAATATCCAAAGGATTGGCATCCCCACAACTTATGACTTTCTGTCGCAGAAAGAACTTAATTATATCGGTATAAAGTTAAAGCATTCGGTTCAACACTATGAATCTATCCCACTTAGAATGGCAAGTAGGGTATTGTTAGAACAACGAGAACTGCAAACCCTTATCGTTAAAGAAAACTGCGGTAAAGGCGGCTGTAGTTTTGAATCATTTGTTGATCAAATTGAGTGGACTGATAAGTCCGGCAATAAGTTTGAGGGCTTAGTCGCGATGTACGCAAATCGTAGCGAATTGCTAAGCCAATATCTAGGTTATCATGTGTTTATTTCCGGAAACGCCTTTCATGATGAAATCGATGTCGTCCTAAATAGACTTATGTCGGCTAAAAAGTTAACAAATGTGCATCTAAACTACAGACAACCTTGATCATTTTATTGCAAAAGGCTAAGGTTGAGGTAGAAATATTTTCTTTGAATTTTTTGGTAGAACACCATTATGACAGATGCTCCTTATATAAGAAGTGGACGAAATACCATCATCCATAAAGTTAGAAAACTCGACTTGTTGCTGGTTAATGATCTTGAAAATCCAGTAGTTAAAGTTACTCAAAATGGCGTAATTGAATATTCAGGTGATGTGCCTCGTAATAGACGTGAAGCTAAAGATGCCTATGTAGAAGTAGTTAACATATCAAGCCCAGACGTGTTCGGTGAGCCTAAAACACTACTGTTCATTCAGTGTTTAAATGGCAAAGAATACAAAGTTGATTATTCAAAAGCAGGAACACCCTTATTTGTTCGCGTGCATCAACAAAGTTTCTTCTAAAATATAAGCTAAACAATAGAGAAAAGAGCCTAAAAAGGCTCTTTTTTTTGACGTAAAAAATGGCTAATTATAAATCTCATATCTGTTTTTGAGAGACCGATATTCTTTTGTTAGAGAGTATTTTTTAAAAGCAGAATTGAATATTTCCACTAGGTTAGGATCTTTAAAGGCCACGGAGTATGGACTATCTGGAAATATTGGATGAATATTTGGCTCACTAGTCGTTTCTTGTCCGATTAATGTTTTATAAATATGGTTAAAGATATTGATATCCATTACTAACAAATCCACGCGTCCCTCGAGTAATAATTGAACTTGTTGAAATTGATTAGGTACTTCAATGTAACTTGGATTTTTCGCGGCAACTTTAGAAAACTCGTAGCCTAAATATTTGTGTGCATATTGAAATGCAGCTACTTTTTTATTATTAAGATCTGCAATAGTATTTACTTTTAATGCTTTATTTTTTAGTGAAATAGCAACATTTTTATAAGAAATATATGGCACTGTCCTTATCTCATCATTTGGCACGATAAACTTATTGATAGTTAATAACGCTTCGCCCATTCCTTGATCTAACAAACTAACACTCCGCCCTAATGGTACATAAATATAACGAGGCGAGATGTCCATCGTTTTAAATACAGCGCTAATAAGCTCTAACTCATACCCTTTATCGTCTTTAGGGATTACATAGGGTGGCTTAGCCAGACCAACAACGACATCTAAAACCCTATTTGTATTATGAGGATATGTTTTTTTTAGTGTAACGTCAGTTGATGTAGCTAAACTAATATTGGGTAGTATCAAAGCGAGCAATATAATAAGCTGACAACACTTTAATGTTTGTGTAATTCTAAACATATAATTTTTGACCATCTGTAATGACTGATGGCAACTTACATAAGTTTGCTGTCGCCAATCGAATTCATAATCGCTAATTGAACAATTATTAGCAAGTAAACAATCGAGACTAATATGAAAAAATTTATATCAACCGCTTTGGGTTTCTCACTAATAGCACTTAGCAGCTATTCAATCGCTTCAACCTCTAATTTGATTACTGAAGAAACAAAAGTTGTCAACGCAAATACCCTACCTTTTGATTCAAACTTAGCAAAGTTTGAAAACTACTTAGGAGGCTGGACGTCAACTTTTGGTGGGTCAGCAGATAAACCTCCTGTTACAGATGTGACGCTATTTGAGAAAGTATTAAAGGGAAAGGCACTAAGAACAACCCACTCTATTAACAATGGAGCGTACGGTGGTGAATCGATGGTCTATTGGAATAACAAAAACCAGAAGCTGGAATTTTATTATTTTACAACGGCCGACTTCTTTACCTCAGGTTGGATGGAGTTTATTTCTGAGAATACTTTTGTAGCTTATGAAAATGTTAGTGGTGAAAGTGCGATGAGTTCAGGTATTTCACAAGTGAAATCAACATCTACACTGGAAAAAGATACAATGACTGTTTCAACATCCTACTTAAAAAATGGTGTATGGACTGAACCTGAATCACGGGTTTACCGAAGAACAACCAAGAACGTTGTTTTTAAATAGAACAAAACGCTCGAAAAATACACAAACTTCTGTACAATATGCGCCCTTACATTTGCAGTAGAGGTGGTTTATGTTGTTTTTTGTTGTTCTGATGGTTTTGTTGTTGTCGGCTTGTTTATTGTCAGTGGAAGCTATGAAAAATGGTTTAGGTAAAAAACGCTGGTTTTTCTCTGGACTGTTACTCGGACCCGTGGTGTGGCCGATGCTTAATGTAAAAAAACAAATGATGCTGCGTAAGCAAATTGGTTGCGCAATTGTCTTCTTAAAAGCGTAGTAAACAGAAACCTCAAATAAATATTAAAAGGCTAAGCTGTCTCTTCATAAGGCAGTTTAGCACTACTCATTTTATCCATCATCGCAAATTGGCTGAACTCTAAGGCCGATAATGGCTTTGAGTATAAATATCCTTGCAAAACGTCACATTCCATTAATGTCATGAACTCTCTTTGCTCGGCGGTTTCCACGCCTTCAGCAACGGTAGAAAGGCCTAGGTTTCGGGCGATCGTTACAATAGTATCAATCATAGCTTTGCCAATGTCAGAGCTCGCATCATCAACAAATGCTTTATCAATTTTTAACGTGTTTAAAGGGAATTTTCTTAAATAAGACAAGCTTGAATATCCAGTACCAAAGTCATCCATTGCTAAATGTATGCCTCGGTCTCTTATCTGGTACATTGTTTCGATAGCATGTTTGGCATTATTCATAACTGTACCCTCGGTAATTTCAAGCTCCAGGTTATGAGGGCTTAGGCCTGTATCAAGGAGAATCCGATCAATTCGTTGCATTAAGTCTGGTAAGTTAAACTGGCGGGCTGAAAGGTTTACCGCTACACGACCTTCAACGATGCCTTCATCCAACCATCGCTTCATATCGATGCATGCCTTTCTTAAGACAAGATCACCAATCTCTACAATTTGGCCAGTTTCCTCTGCAATAGGAATAAAAGTACCCGGGCTTACCACACCGTTTTTAGGCGTTATAAATCGAACTAGGGCTTCCATTCCCATTAAACCACCATTAGCAAAACTCATTTTTGGTTGGTAGTACACTTGAAAATAATCTTCTTTTAAGCCCAAACGAATTAAGTTTTCCACTTGAAGTCGCTTTACTGCCTTTTTATTCATTTCGTCACTAAAAAACAAATAGCGATTACCACCATCTTTAGCATGGTACATCGCAGTATCAGCATTTCTTAGCAGTGTTTCAGGCTGTTTCCCATCATCTGGATACAACACTATACCGATACTACCGGCAACAACAAATTCATGTTTTTCGATTCGAAATGGCGTAGATAATTTTTTAAGAATTTGTTTTGCAGCTGTTGTGACTGATGAAACATCGTTTGTTTTTTCCATAACTAATGCAAACTCGTCACCACCTAAGCGGTATAAAGTATTCAAGTTATTTGTCAGAGGTTTCATTCTTTTAGCTATTTCTATCAATAATGTATCACCGAGTTGATGTCCTAAAGAATCATTAATTTTCTTAAAATCATCTAAGTCAAAAACTAACACAGCGGTTGGCTGTTTTTTATCAACACAGGCTTGGAGGTTAGAGAAGAATACATTTCTATTTGGGAGCTTGGTTAAGGAGTCGGTACTTGCTAGTTTAAGAAGTTTCGCCTCAGCGGTCTTTCGTCTTGTTGTGTCAGATACGATGGCAACATAATTCGTTATAGTGCCTTCATTATCTCTAATACAGTTTGCCGTGATGTATGCCAAAAACATTGAGCCATCTTTGTTCTGACCGGTAATGTCACCACGCCAATTTCCAGTACGGTCAACTTCAGTTTTTATGTCGTTTATTACTGACGAAGAAAGACTAGTAAGTCTTATTTTGTCGCCAAGCACTTCGTTAGAATTGTAACCAGTGATTTTTGTGTAACCTGGATTAACATGAACAACATTTAATAAAGGGTCAAAAATAATGACGCCTTCGGATATGTTTTCAATGCTTTTGGCAAAAATTTCTAATTCAGATTCAGCTGTCTTTAACTGTTGAATATCTTTAAATATACCCGTCATTCTCAGTGGTTTGCCGCGTTCGCTTCGAATTACAATGCGACCTTTATCTAAAACCCAGCGCCATCCCTCTTTGTCTCGTAACCGATATACACATTCAAAAGAGTCAGTGCTGCCGTTAATATGATTAGCAAGTTTTATTCGTACACGCTCTATATCGCTTGGGTGAATATATTGCTTGTTTGGCGGAAATACGTTTGGGTTTACTTTAGAGAGAGGGTAGGTGCCACGAGAGTTTGTTCTAAATAGCTTTCCTTCGTTAATGTGCCAATCCCACATTTCATCACCGCTGGCCCATAACGAAAAGTTTAAACGTTGATCGCTATGCAACATTGCTTTTTGATATCGTTTAAAACGCATAATGCCGTAAAAAGAGATGAGGGCTAGTATTATACAAAGACAAAAAAGCAAAGGGACAAGCATAGACACGCCTGCAAAACTTGAGCTTGCAATACTTTCACTATTTGCTTGAGTCGCCAGAGAATAATTACTAACAAACAGCAAAGGAATAAACGATAAAACGTTATTATTATTTTTATTTTTTAGGCACACAAAAAATCTTAAATACTACAATTGGAATGCACAGCCAAGATAACCAATGAAAATTGAAGTGTCAAAGCAATTAGTAAATATTTAGCTACTTGCTATTTACCAAGATTCCTTTGTTAAGCAAAGGTGAAAATAACGCAGAGTACCAACTAACCATATGTTGCTTAGTCAGCCCTAACAGTTCATTTACGATTTTGTCTTTTTGGTTGAACTGATAGTCTTTATTGCTAATTGAGACCCAAAGCTGCTGGCTTTGCTGTGCAAGATTAGTTGGTTTTTCTTTGTATTGCATAATAACGGCTGATTTATGTCGCTCGAAATCCTCAAGTGACAACGACTCAAGTTCATCAATAAAATTCAATAAACAGTCGTGCAACTCAGACGTTAATCGCTCGCTGCTGTAGTCATGAGATTGTACATAAACCGCTAAGCCTGGAATGTTAGAAATAGGCATGTAGCCACCACCTACCATATAACCTAGTTGTTTTTCTGTTCTTAATAAATTAAATGTGTAAGGGGCGAGAATTTGACTTGCTAAGATAAAGTACGCTTTCTCTATTTCGTTGTTTGTAACCGATTCCGTATGAAGCCCTTGCAAGTAAAGTAGAGATGCAGAATCTTGGTGATCTATCTTTTTACTCAATTCTAAGATGCCATTATCTTCGAGTAAGCGAAATTGCTTAGGCAATTCTTCGACTCGAGTGCTGTTTTCGAATAAATGTTTTACATCTTCATTGATTACGGTGGCCTGCGATGTTGTCCAGTTACCATAAATCAAAATCTCAACATATACGTCACTAAATAAGGTAGTGGCAAATTCGTTATATTCTTCAACGGATATATGCTCCAGCTCTTGTGCCAGTTGTTGTGATGTAGCTGCAGTCGGTAACAAGTGAGCGTTAAGCAAACTGAACAATTGGCTAATAGGTTTATTAGATTCTGAATTGCGCCAGTGCTTAACAAGCTGTCGTTTAACTTCTTCAAATCGACTTCTTGTTGGCGAAATAGTAGGAAGGCTCGACACCAGCTTATTAATTAAACTAGCTTGGTTGGCGCTAAGGCCGGAGGTATACAAAGTAATCCCAGATGTATGAGCATATAAATTGTAATGTAGCCCAGCCATTTCCGACTGATAATGTACGTCCGCCATTTCGTCCATAAACAACTCACAAAACAAGCGCATTAGAGCTTGGCTTTTATTAGAGGAAACACCGTGAGGTAAATCAAGGCCTATGTATATGTTGCCCTTGGGAACCATGAAACGTAAATCTTGCTTAAACCAGCATTGCCAGCCGAGCTCTTGATTTAAACTAATAGGTATTGTTGAGTGGAAGTCTTTTTGCTCAATTTGGATGTCGTGTTCTAAATATGGATTAGGACTCGGGTATGCAAAAGTCCCATCATTTGGACAAAGACCTTTTAGCTCGTCAATAACGCTTTTATCAATGTCTTGTTCGGAGTAGGGCGTATGATACCAATGCGCTTCTTTATCGGGCGAAATGTTCTGACTTGCTAATGTAATGCGCATATTGTCAGGTTCAAAGAAGTTAAATATTTGATTCCAATGCCCTAGCTCAAAGCCGTCCATGCGAAAGTCTCCATACAGGAAATCTTCTTCAGGGTAATGATGCATATTCAATGCAATTTGATTAGAAAGCTTGATTGCTTTTGTTGGCTCTTGGTAATCAAAGCCTATTTGGGCCATTTTTTGTTGTTCAATGTAGAGGTACTCTGGCGGCAAATTAGCTTTCATGTAATTAATAAAGCTAAATAGTTGCGTCATTATTAAGTCTAAACGACTTTCGCCTAACTCGGTTAATTCGACTGAGATATTAAAGTCTTTAAAGTTCTGACCAGAAATTCCATTCCCAGCGGATAAACCATTAATCAATCCCTGACGCTTCAGGCTTTCGTATAGTGAACCACTGCCCTCATGCCCTATGATATGAGCAATAAAACTCACCATTTTATGTTGGTATAAGTGATCTATGGACGGTAACGCAAAGGTTAAATTTAGTTTGTGCAGCTCTTTAACTGGACGAATACAAATAAAACGGCCTAAGTCTTTTTTCGAATAAAGTGGTTGGGTTATTACCGGTTTCGATTGTAGTGGGTTTTTCGAACTAATTTCCGATAAAAGTTGCTGTGCTAAATCGAACCATTCAAAACTCTGAGCAACAATCGCGACCGTCATAAACTGGGCCTGATAGTTATTTTGCCAAAACGTTAATATTTCATCTTTGACCGGGCGTTGAGGTAAGTCAGATAGGGTTTGACGATTACCAACTGCAAACTTATGAAATGGATGCTTAGGATTGCATGTTTCTTTGTGAACCTGCTGTATGCGACGGCTATCATCTCGTAATTTAAGTTTGTACTCAGCGTGAATTGCCTCTTGCTCTCGCTTTATCGCGTCGTCAGTGAATAAAGGTGAAATGAATAAATTTGCAAACTGGTCCAAAGCTGAGGCAAAGCTGTCATGGTTAACGTCAAAGTGGAAGCTACTATGCTCAGTTGCGGTCCAAGCGTTTATATGACCACCATGTTTAGCGACAAAATCTGGTAGAGAGTTAGGTGTCGGGTATTTTTTGTTGCCATTAAAAAGAAGGTGTTCAATAAAGTGGGCAAAGCCTGGGCGGTCTGTTGGATCATCAAAACTACCTGTATTAACCACTAATGAACATGCGCTCTTATTACATGCTTTATCCTCAACATATACAAGCCTAATGCCGTTACTTAATGTAACAGACTGATAATTCCTGTTGTCGTTTGGACTTTTTTTCATTAATAGCCTTGTTGTAATAAATGCTTGATGTCCTTGCGCAAATACAATAAATATCCGTTTATTTATCCTAGCTTGTTTTTAACAAAAATCGAACTTATTTAAATTAAGTTAACAAAATAAAAGGATAAAATTGTTAATTTTTACGAAACTGTCGTAGTCTATGTACCTAGTTTGTTAAGTTCGCTCTGAACTGATTTTTATTGAGATGTGTTATGTCAATTTTTCTTTATGTGGTTCGACATGGAGAGGCTGAATCTATCCAAGTAAACGATGAAACTCGGGTGCTAACCGAAATCGGTAAGATAGAAGCAAAAAAAACCGGCAACTGGTTAAAAAGCCAAACAAATATCTTCGATTTGGTGATTTGCAGTCCATATTTGCGTGCTCAAGAAACAAAAAATATCATCTTAACTGCATGTGAAACTTCAGACGAAGTGACCTCATCATCCTTTATTCCTTCAAGTATTCCTGCGACAGCGACGGACGAAATTTTCGCCTATGCGCAAAAAATTAACAAACAAGACCAACATATATTGTGCGTTTCACATATGCCTCTAGTTAGTTATTTGATTGGTGAACTTTCAGGGCACACTCCGATTATGGCAACAGCCGCTGTGGCAAAGTTGAAATTAGATATCAATAAGTGGAACGGGCAGCTTGAGACTATTATTTCGCCTGAACAAATGGAAGAATAACAAACGTTAATTTCAACGTATTGTTACCGATTACAAATCTCGGCCTAATAAGTGAGTGAGTTCTTCACCTAAATTTATAATAAGTACGATGGCACCTTGTCCGCCCCATTCTAGTGGCGCTTGATGAAAGGCTAATATATCAGGGTGTTGCATTAAGTAATGCGGTACTTTCCTTTTTAATACGCCTCCGCTAACGCCATGTACAATGCAGGCACAAGGTATATGTTGTTTGATGCAATCTAAAACTAGGTCCGAGATGTCCTTTTGAGCTTGTAGTTTGGTATAGCCGTGCAAATCAAGAATCAATTCCGGGACCACATCGCCACGTCTCAAAACTTTGGTCAAATAGCTAGGAAACCCTTCACGGACAAAGCTCAACGTTTGCGACTCGTCAATAAATGGCTCGTATTCGTCAGAAAACTCAAATCGTTGTGCAGACTTCGCTTGATCGCTCAAAGCAAATTTATCGATATCACTGTGATTTGACGGTTTATCTTGCGCACGCTTATTGGTATTGTGACGGAAATGAAGTTTATCTTGTTTAATTGGCTTAATTCCTTTCATTTCTGAAGCAAAATCGAACTCAGTATCGTCGGCCTTGTTGTCCGTTTGCTCTAGTAAAGATTGAAAAGTTGATTTTTTTGACATGAAACTCATTTCCTAATGGCGCAGCCTTGGCCGTCTATTGTAAAATACAGAAATCTTAACGACTACTACTTATTAGGTTTAATTAAATGTCTGAACAACCAACGTTGTCTCTACTAGCTCAAGAAGCGATAGAAGAACTTTTAACAGCAAACGATATTTTACGCTGGGCGGTCAGTCGATTTAACGAATCGGATGTCTATTACGGTCATGGTACAGATAACCCGTGGGATGAAGCCTTTTCTCTGTTGGCGTGGGGATTGAACATAGGTCCAATGCTAAACAGTGAAGTATTATCATCAAGACTAACAATAAGTGAAAGAAAGCGCATTATTGATGTCATTGTTGCTCGTATTGAATCAAAAAAACCGGCGGCCTATTTAACCAATCAAGCCTATTTTGTCGATTTACCTTTTTATGTTGATGAAAACGTACTGGTACCTCGCTCGCCAATCGGTGAGCTTATTAAAGAACAATTTAAATCAGTTATCGATTTTACGCCAAATTCAATCTTAGATTTATGTACAGGCTCCGGTTGTATTGCAGTGGCTTGTGCTTATGCTTTTGAAGAAGCCTATGTGGACGCTGCTGATATCAGTCCTGATGCACTTGCTATCGCAGATGAAAATATTCATCGCTTGGGCGTATCGGATAGAGTAGTCCCTTTATTGTCTGATGTTTTTTCAGGTTTAGGCGGTCAGCGATATGATCTAATTGTTTCAAATCCACCGTATGTGGATGCAGAAGATATTGGCGATATGCCAGAAGAGTTTCATCATGAACCAGAGATCGGTTTAGGCAGTGGCCCAGACGGATTAGATTTGACACGAATCATACTAAAAGAAGCGTCACAATACCTTACCGAACAAGGCGTTTTAATTGTTGAAGTTGGAAACTCAATGATTCATTTAGTTGAGTTATTGCCAACCGTTCCATTTAACTGGATAGAGTTTAAAAATGGCGGTTTGGGTGTGTTCTCAATTACTAAGTCTCAGCTTGATGAATATCAAGAAGTGATTAATTCTACTCTTTAAGTAAAGGATACAAAAAGCAATGGCAGGCAATACGATAGGCGATGTATTTAGAGTAACAACTTTTGGTGAAAGTCATGGCGCAGGTCTTGGCTGCATAATAGATGGTTGTCCTCCAGGCCTAGAAATAGATGAAGCCTTAATCCAAATCGAATTGGACAAGCGCAAGCCTGGCACTTCGCGATTTACAACACAACGTCGTGAGGCAGATGAAGTTAAGATTTTAAGTGGCGTATTTGAAGGCAAAACCACGGGCACACCGATAGGTTTGATAATAGAAAATACAGATCAGCGTTCAAAAGATTACTCAGAAATAAAAGATAAGTTTCGACCAGGCCATGCTGATTATACTTATCTGCACAAACATGGAATACGAGACTACAGAGGTGGTGGTCGTTCATCTGCACGAGAAACGGCGATGAGAGTCGCAGCCGGGGCGATTGCGCAAGCTTGGTTAAAGTCGAAAGGTATTACGATTGTTGGTTATATGTCACAACTGGGACCGATTGCCATTGAATCGGTAGACGAACGTGAAATTCGCAATAATGACTTTTTCTGCCCAGATGTTAAGACGGTTCCGAAATGGGATCAGTATATGAGAGATTTGAAAAAAGCCGGTGATTCGGTTGGCGCCAAAATTACTGTGGTCGCTTCTGGCATGCCAGTTGGTCTTGGCGAGCCAGTTTTTGATCGATTAGACGCCGATGTAGCTAAGTCATTAATGAGCATTAACGCCGTTAAAGGGGTTGAGATTGGTGACGGTTTTGCTGTTGTGTCACAAAAGGGCTCGGAGCATAGAGATGAGCTCACACCAAATGGCTTTTCGGCAAACCATAGCGGCGGTGTTTTAGGTGGTATTTCTACAGGGCAAGACTTAGTTGCACATATCGCGCTTAAACCAACATCGAGCATTAGTGTGCCAGGTAAAACTATTGATATTAACGGCCAGACACAAGACGTAATTACAAAAGGTCGGCATGATCCTTGTGTTGGTATTAGAGCTGTACCAATCGCAGAGGCAATGTTAGCACTGACTATTATGGATCACTTTTTACGAAATAGGGCGCAGAATGCAGATGTAGTGGTTTCTACGCCAGTTATACCAGCGTCTTACTAATCGTTTGTCCTAATAACCGTTCAATGTGCAGTGAATGAACAATGATTAATCAAGTAATGAATAGCCAAAATGAAATTGAATGTGACCATCATATTCGAGACATAATTCGTTTGTTTGACGACAGCTTTTCAGAGACCTTCAATACTCGGTTAGTCAAAGGAATGGATGAACCAATCTATTTACCTGCTAACCAGGGGGATGGTCTGATTCCAGCGCAATCTTATGCGCAAGTGGTGTTCGCTCACGGCTTTTATGCAAGCGCTTTGCATGAAATAGCACATTGGTGCTTGGCGGGTGAACAACGTAGAACCTTAATCGATTATGGTTATTGGTATTGTCCAGATGGGCGAACATCAGAACAACAAGCAAAATTTCAATCGGTTGAAATTAAACCGCAAGCCATTGAGTGGGCTCTATCAGCTTCTGCTGGTTTTCCGTTTCAAGTGAGCTGCGATAACTTGGCGGGCGACGAATTAGGGCAACAACCAGATCGGCATGCATTTCAACTCGATATCGTTGAGCAACTAAAAATCTATTTTCAAAATGGCTTTCCTTCGCGCGCTCAACTATTTATGAAGGTTCTTGCACAGTATTACAAAAGACCAGCCATTACCGACATAAAGCAAATTACCTATCAATTTGAACAACAAAATAGTAGTAGAGAAGATAATGACAAACAAACTGCAGCGTAAATTTCGCTTAGGTCTCATTGTCAATCCGCTGGCTGGCCTTGGAGGCACAGTTGGCTTGAAGGGCTCTGATGGACAAGACACCGCGGAGTTAGCATTGCAAAAGGGTGCAAAACCTTTAGCGAACGAGCGAATTAAAATAGCACTTAAAGAAGTAAGTGATTACTACCAAAATCTAGAAGTGTTCACCGTTTCTGGTGATATGGGCGAAAGCACGTGTAACGCACTTGGCATACCCTGTCACATTGTTCATTCGCCGGTGGTGAATCACAATGGAGCTACTAGTTTTGAAGACACAGAATCAGCTGCTCGAATAATGTCTGAGCTAAATCTGGATTTGCTATTGTTTGCTGGTGGGGATGGAACGGCACGCAATATATGTGCGTCGGTTGATAACACAACTGTGTTAGGCGTACCTGCGGGTTGTAAGATTCACTCAGGTGTATATGCAATAACACCAAAAGCAGCCGGTCGAATTGTAAAAATGCTAGTCGCTGGTGAGTTAGTGTCGTTGACTGATGCTGATGTGATGGATATTGATGAGACCTTATTTAGGCAAGGCATCGTAAAAGCAAAACGCTATGGTGAATTACAAATTCCAGCAGAGTTGCGTTATGTGCAAAATGTAAAAATGGGCGGCAAAGAAAGCGACGAATTAGTGCTTCAGGATATCGCGGCTCACGTTATTGAGGAAATGGAAGAAGATGAGCTTTATGTGATGGGCTCAGGCAGTACGGTCGCTTTTATTATGGAGGAGCTCGGTTGCGACAATACCTTGCTTGGCGTTGACGTTCTTCTGGATCAACAAGTCGTAGCATCTGATGTAACGGCTGCGCAATTGCTCGATATAGTCGCTGGAAAGCGCGCTAAGCTCGTTATTACGTTAATAGGTGGCCAAGGCCATATCTTTGGTCGAGGCAATCAGCAGTTGTCTCCACAGCTAATTAAAGAAATAGGTCGCGACAATATAATTGTTGTGGCAACTAAAACCAAATTACAAGCACTAGAAGGTCGTCCACTCATTGCTGATACCGGTGATGTTGAGTTGGACAAAATGTTATCGGGGCCAATTACAGTGGTAACTGGCTACCATGACCAAGTTATTTACCCAGTCGGCTACGAGGAGTTATAGATGGTTGATTTAGAAGCATTGAGTGATAAGGCTCAAGAATATTTTGATGGTTATGTAGCAGAAGGCACTGATGATCAATTGTTTGCAAGTGGCTATTTAAGAGGGCATGTTGATTTAGTTATCGGTACCGCTATTGTTAAACAAGAAACGTTAACATTAGAATCGCTGGTTGATGACGTAGAGAAAAGTGTAAACAAAGCTATTAAGAATGGTGAGTTAGAGCAAAATGATATTGAAACGGTTAATGATATGTTAAACCGTTTAATTAAATATTTAGCCGAATAAGGTTAGACGTAGGCATGCTTGAGTCATTGCAGTATTTCAAATAAGGCTACTCAAAACCGACAGCGGAATAGCAAAAAAGGGCGATAAGCCCTTTTTTATTGTCTAACGGATAATCAGCACTAGCTTATATCGTGATTAGTAATTACAGAGTTAGCCAATGAGGTCTAATTTCCATGTGCTTTTATCAGCGAACTCTTCGCTCACAAACTTCATAAAGTCAGCATGTGGCAGAGGACGACTGAAGAAGTAGCCTTGGATATATTGGCAGCCGTAATTATCAATAATTCGTAATTGCTCCAATGTTTCGACGCCTTCAGCAACTACATTTAACTGCATTGTTTCAGCAAGTAGCATAATCGCTTTTACAATAGCAGCATCATTTTCATTGGTATCAATATCAACAATGAACGATCGATCTATTTTTAAGGTATCGATTGGGAATTTTTTCAAATAACTCAGTGATGAGTAACCAGTTCCAAAATCATCGACGGCGATTCGAATGCCCATGTCTTTAAACATCTGTAGTCGGCCTATGTTGTCTTCTACATCCGACATGACGGCGCTTTCGGTTAACTCCAACTCCAGTAAGTGTTTTGGAAGTTCGCTAAGCTCAAGCGCATTCCTAACATTATCAACTAAATTTGTTTGTTTGAATTGAATACTCGAAACGTTTACTGAAACTCGAATATCATGTCCCGCGTCACGCCACTCTTTTGCTTGCATACAAGCTTGCTGAAGGATCCAGTCTCCTAGTTCAACAATTATTCCAGACTCTTCGGCGATAGGTATGAAATCAGCTGGCGAAACAAAACCCAGCTCTGGGTGAATCCAACGAAGTAGTGCCTCAGCCTTGGTGATTTGGTTGGTCTTTAAATCGACTTGTGGCTGATAGTAAAGCTCAAATTCTTGATTTTTTAGTGCTGAACGAAGGTACTCTTCTAATTGCAGTCGCTCCATTGCTCTATCATTGAGAGAATTAGAGTAATATTTAAAGGTTCTGCGTCCGTCCTCTTTGGCCTGATACATCGCCACATCAGCATGTTTCATTAATTCTTGAACCGTGCTTCCATTTTCCGGGTACATAGCAATACCAATACTAGGCGTCACTGAAACCTCGTAGCCATCTACCGTAATTGGTTTAGAAATACTTTCAATAATCCGTTGAGTAACGTTTGTTGTTTCTTCTGGGCTATCAAGATGGCTTAGGAATACAGTAAATTCATCTCCACCTAAACGAGCTATTTCATTTTTAAATGATTTTACATCGTAGTTTCGGCCGACAAAGTCACTGTTCCTAACGCTTTGGCGTAACCGTTCAGCAACTTGCATTAAGACTTTGTCACCAAAGTTGTGGCCCAATGTATCGTTTATTCGTTTAAATCGGTCTAAGTCGATAAACATTACGCCTGCATTGTAATTACCGCGCTTAGCTAAGGATAAAAAGCGTTCCATACTCTCATAGAAGCTTTGACGATTAGGCAAACCCGTTAAGCTGTCAAAATAAGCGAGCTTATGTAGTTTTTTCTCATTTGCAATTTGCTGTTGGATTTTAATCTGTTGCTGCCTAACAAGTATTAAAAATAAAACACTCGCGGCAACAAAATAAAATAAATAAGCGTACCATGTGCGCCACAAAGGAGGCATCACTCGAATTGGAATAGCAAGTTCGTCACTCCAAACACCGCCGTTGTTACTCCCCTTTACTTTAAGGGTATAAAAACCATCTGGCAGCGATGAAAATGATATGTGATTGCTGGTCCCAAGATCAGACCAAATTTCGCTTAAGCCTTCCATCTTGTATTTATAACGATTTAATTCCGGTTTTGTGTAATCTAAAGCGGCAAATTCAAAGTCGATTACAGTTTCATCGTAATCTAAAACCAAAGTACCATTCTTGTTAAAGAGTTGGTGTATTGGTGTTTCATTATTTGATTGGCTAAATTTAGTAAGCCTAATAGGAGGCTTGTACGTGTTTAACGAAACTTCACTTGGTATAAATGTGTTAAAGCCATTTGGTCCGCCAAAAAACATGCGGCCTGATTTTGATTTAAAAAATGAGCCACTGTGAAAGTCATTACCCTGTAAACCATGGCTAGTATTAAAATTGACGGAAAATAGGTTAACCGGATTTAAACGACTGAGCCCTTTAGAGTGGCTAATCCAAATTAAGCCGTTCTCGTCTTCTAACACACCATAGGTAAAACTGCTGGCTAAACCTTGGTCTGTACCAATATGTAAAAAGTCGACAATACCTTGCTCAAGTTTTGCTTTGTCCAGTCTCGCTACACCCGCATCTTTAGTCGCCAACCATAGATAATCTTTAGTATCTAACAAGCCTAGAATCGAATTAGACTTAATCGTATTTGGATTGTTTTTATCAATTTTGAAGACTTCAACTTCACCAGTCTCTAAGTTTATTTTGTTTAGGCCGTCACCGAGTGTACCAGCCCAGATATGCCCTTTTCTATCTTCTGTAACATCTATAATATAATTCGAAGATAGGCCATCGGAAGCAGTAAATTTAGAAAGGTTCATTTCAGAATCGAAAATATTCAGTCCTCCACCATAAGTAGATACAACAGTAGACCTCTCTTTAGTTTCTATTATTTTGGATATTGCATTTGAGGATAGTGCGTTTTCACTGTTAGAAGTATTTTCAATGTTGTATTGAGCTAATTGCCCATTTTCTAAATTTTTAACATAAACACCAGCGTCCATTGTGCCAATCCACAACTTGTTAGAAGATGAAACATTTAAACTCGGCACAGCAATCGGTTGTTTTGGCCCCATTTCCTCAGATAGTGAAAAATGACTGAGCGAATTAGACACTTTTTCATATTTACTTATTCCTCCCTCCAAACTGCCAATATATAAAGTATTATCCTGCGTTTCTGCAAACGATAAAATGTCGTCACTCTCCATTAAAGGTGATGTTGCACTGCTGATATGTTGGAAAGGTCTGCTAGATGCATTCCAGTAGTTAACTCCTTTAATAGAGCCTAACCAAATTACACCTCCATCATCTTCAAATATAGAGCTAATCTGATTGCTCAATAGGCTTGTATTCCGATTGTTCTCTGCAATATACCGTGTGAAGCTTTGGGATTGAGAATTAAACTTGCAAAGGCCATTTTGCGTAGCAAACCACGACGAACCGTTAGAGTCTTCCATGACATCATTTACCATGCTGTCACAAAACGAATATGGGTCAGATTTATCAGGCTTGAAATGTCTCGTTTCTCTTGAATTTAAATTGACTAAAAGAACTCCGTGATATTCTGTACCAGCCCATAGGTGATTGTCGTGTGTTACATGAAGTGTTCTTATATCGTTTATTTGTGACTTAGAGTTAGTCTCTATTGTTAACTGGTGAAACTTTGATTCGGAAAAATTTTTGACGTTTATTCCCTCGTCATATGTTGCGACGTACATCGTTCCATAAGTGTCGAAGGTTAAATCACTAATACGGTTAGATGATAGATTCGACAGTTTGTCTGCAGTATACTTGGTGAATGAGTTTGTGTTCGGATTAAACTGAACTAGACCTGATTTTGACGTGCCAAACCAAATGTTTTTATCTGGACCTTCGGCGATTGTTACAAATTCTAATCCTTTGATAGAATTGTAGTCTTTATGTTCCTCGAAGCTTAAAAACGTATTTTTTTCAGGCAAAAATAAACTCAAGCCCCCATCGCGTCCAATCCATAACCTTTCCTCTGAATCTCTAAAAATAGTTCTGATTAGGTTACTATTGAGCTTTAGTCTATCGCCAATTTTAAATTTGAAGTGTTGAGCAGTTCTACCATCATATTTAATTAAACCATCATTTGTACCAATCCAAATAAAGCCAAGTTTATCTTGAGCAATGTCATTGACTGTATTATTAGAAAGAAGGTTATTCGAGTCTAAAGAAGAAAATATAATTGTGGATTGGAGAAACGTTTTTGGCTCGCTGAGATTAATATTCGAAATATTCATCTCTGATGCTTGAGAAGTGAAGTTTATTAATACTGAGATTAATACTATAGAAAATGTACCGATAGTTCTGAAAAGCTTTGGAAAACTCATAACGACCAAAAAAAAGTGAGAAGTTGTTAGTTTATATCATGTAAAAACTCATATGTCACATGACAAAAAAGGCTCCTCAATTCATGAGGAGCCTTTTACTTTTATTCTTGATTTACCCAATTTGTTGTCACTTTCTTGTGAGGTAAATCTTTACTAGAACCACCTGGCGGCCAAATGATAGCATTTGTTTTTAAATCTTTGCTAGACCCACCGGGAGGCCAAATAATAGCATTTGTCTTTAAATCTTTGCTAGACCCGCCGGGAGGCCAAATGATCGCATTTGCTGTAGTTTCCTTTTTCTTCGGGTGAGGTAAGTCCTTACTTGATCCACCAGGAGGCCAAATAATAGCATTTGTCTTTAAATCTTTACTAGACCCGCCGGGAGGCCAAATGATCGCATTTGCTGTAGTTTCCTTTTTCTTCGGGTGAGGTAAGTCTTTACTTGAACCACCAGGAGGCCAAATAATCGCTTGAGTTGTTAGTGCATCTTCAGCAGTACCATCCCATTCGAACCCATCGTTTTCTAAAACATAGTATTCTTCAGTTTCAGGGTTCCAGCGTGCTGGACCAGAGTAAAACTCTTCTGCCTGAAGTGATTTTTTGATGTCCATACCCGTATTGGCGCAGCCAGAAGCTTGGCTCATTACTGCCTCATAGGCATCAACCATACCAGCGCCTTGACGGAAAATACTAAAACCTAAATCGCCTTCTTTTGTTTGCGCCATACGTGCAGTGTCAATTAAACGGCATTTAACATCGTCTGGAGAAAGGTTTGGCTGGTCTTGTAGCATTAGCGCAACAATACCTGACGTTACGGCTGTCGCTTGAGAGGTGCCAGATAATAGGAAGTAACCGTTGTTGTCATCATAAACGCTATAGTTTTTAAATAGAGACGACTTTTCTGACATTAGACCTTGTAAGTGCGCGCCAGGAGCAACTAATTCAGGTTTAATAAAGCCTGCATGAGTAGGACCAGAGCTTGAGAAGCTAGCAACAAAGTCATCTTCAAAATTAAAAGGCGTGTAATTATCAGAAGTTGCACCAACAGTAATTAAATATGGATTGTTACCCGGAACACCAACTGTCATGCCGTTAGGGCCTGTGTTACCAGCAGAAGTAATAACTGTAATACCGGCATCCCATGCAGCCATTAAAGCAACGTTAATAGGATCGTAGAAATACAAGGATTGAACTTCAGAACCAAAGGATAAGTTTAATACTTTAATATTTAGGCGATCTTTATTTTCGATAACATAAATAATGGCAGTTAAAATATCTGAATATGTAGAGTCACCGTTTTTATCAAATGCTTTGATAGAAATTAGATCAACATCCGGAGCGATACCGTTGAAAGAGTTAGTAGGTTGCCCATCTTCAGTGTAAGTCACTTCGCTATTTGCGATAAGGCTGGTTACGTGAGTACCGTGACCAAACTTGTCTTTTTTACCACCAACCAGTGATAAGCGGTGGATTTCACGCTTTTCGCCAAATGAATTATATTCAAGTTGTTCAAAATTAGCTAAACCAGAGTCTATTACAGCAACACCGACGCCGCGACCAGTAATACCCATTTCGTGTAGCTCATTTGCACGTACTTGAGTCGGAAAGTAGGTATCACGCTGTTCATTGCGAGTAATATTTTGCTTAACGGAGTCTAGTTCAACAACAGATCCATCAGATAAGTTTAAAGCGATGTAATAATCTGAGTCTGAAACACTTGATAGAGAATCAAACTTCATGGCCAGTTTTACTTTACTACCACTTTGAACAGAAACTAAATTATCGAAATAGTGAGTATAAGAATTGCCGTCAACATTTTTAACTAGCTTTTCACCGTTAACTTTTAAGTTTTTTAACGCACCGTTTGCAGCAGGCCAGTTAATAGTGATGCTCTCTAGTTCTGCATCTTCACTAGTTTTATTTTTTGCTGTCCAAACCACTTTACTCTGTTTAGCTTTGAAACGAAGAGGCTTTTTGTTATGCCATTCATCCGATTTACCATCCAGCTTTACTTTCGCGTCTGAGAACAGACGAATAAGTGGGTTATTCTTTTTAATTGCTGAAACTTGATCGTCTGTCAGCATGGCAGAAATTGCCGGTATTACGGCAAAGTCATGCACAACTTCACCACCAATTTCATTTACTAATGAAATCATTGAACCTTTGCTAGCACCCTGCAAAATGTATGCTTGGTGTGATTGGTAGCTTTTCATTCCAGTCAGAGTTAATAGGACTGCAACAAGACCTACAACAGCAAACGACAAAGTCCATTTTTTATTGCTCAATCTTGGTAAAAACATAATGCTTAAAACCTTTTATTATTATTATGAAACAAATAAAAAGCAGTTTTTGTGCCAAAGTTTGCCTGTTTAAATAAAAAGATTGTTTTGGGTGGAGGAGCGCTGGAAGCTCACATTTTCAGGAGCCTCCAGCTATTTATGATGGGAAAAAAGAACAGATTTTATAATGACTTATTTTTGACAAGGCGAACAAAGAGGAAAAATATTGCCGTCAAAAAGTAAATGCTAAAGGTGATCACCATCCATTGTGGCATCGACAACGACAAAAACACCCAGTCGATATCACCGCAGGTTCCTCGTGGTTCAAATACGTTTGGAAACCATTGGTGTAATTGAAGCCAACTTGGGAAATTTGGATATATGTCACAGGTCATCAGCAGCATAAAGTTGTCTGGATTTTGCATTCGAACGTGTTCAATCGCTAACTTTAGGCCCCAAACAGATGCAACAATCCATGCTAAAAAACTCACAGCACGGAATAGTATTACATCAGGGCGAATTAACGCAGGAATAGCCGCAATTAACACACCTAATACTGCGACGCGTTGATAAACACACATAATACATGGCTCTAACCCCATGCCATATTGGAAATATAAGGCGGTTAACTCTAATACGAGAGCACTAAGCGCCAATATAAACCAAGGCCAGCGCGAAGCTGGCCAAGTGGAAAGGTTATTTACTACCGACATTATTAGTGTCCAGCAGAACTCGGCTCACCAAGGCCCACATGATGCTCAATCCAGTGGTTTTGGTACAGCCATTCGGTTGCTTCATACAAACCGTAATAGGTAGCCAATATTCCAACTACCGACAGCACAACCGTGTATGGGATTGCCATAAATACCATTCGACCGTATGACAATCTAATTAATGGTGCTAGTGCAGATGTTAGTAGGAACAAGAATGCGGCTTGACCATTCGGTGTCGCAACAGACGGCAAGTTTGTACCTGTGTTAATCGCAACAGCTAGCATGTCAAACTCATCACGAGTAATGATACCTTTTTTAAGTGCAGCCGCTACTTCATTAATATAGACGGTACCTACAAATACGTTATCACTGACCATAGATAATAAGCCGTTGGCTATGAAGAACATAACGAGTTTCGTTTTGCCCTCGAAAGTGAGCACCCACGAGATTACCGGAGCGAACAAACCTTGATCGATAATTACCGCAACAACGGCAAAAAACACACATAGTAAAGCAGTAAACGGCAATGCTTCTTCGAACGCTTTACCAATTTGATGCTCGTCTGTGATACCAGCCGCGGATGTTGCTAAAATGATAATGGTTAAACCTATTAAACCAACTTCAGCTAAGTGAAGAGCTAATCCAACAATAAGCCAGATCGCGATCACGACTTGAGCAGCAAGCTTAACTTTGTCACGTTTTGTCATTTTTGCGTCACTGTCAGCGTCGTAATCCATAAGAATTAAGCGAACAGGTTCAGGAAGTTTCGCGCCATATCCAAAAACTTTGAATTTTTCGACTAAATAAGTAGTCAATAAGCCGGCAATAAGAGTCGGAATTGTAATTGGTGCCATTCTTAGAGCAAACTCTACAAACTGCCACCCAGCACGCTCAGCTATTACTAAGTTTTGTGGTTCACCAACCATGGTACAAACGCCACCTAAAGCTGTACCAACACCTGCGTGCATCATGATGTTTCGCATGAAAGCTCGAAACTCTTCTAAATCAGAACGCTTTAAGTTGTCTAAATGGTCGTCCGAAGTGTGGTCGTGTTCAATATGATTAAACTGTTTTCCCGATGCCACTTTGTGGTAAATCATGTAGAAGCCAGTAACAACGGTAATGATTACGGCTACAACGGTAAGTGCGTCTAGAAAAGCTGATAAAAATGCGGCTGCAAATGTGAAAGATAAGGAGAGTGCGATTTTAGATTTGACTTTAAGTAACATCTTTGTGAAAGAGTACATCAACAAGTCTTTCATAAAGTATATGCCGGCAACCATGAAGATAAGAAGCAATAGTACGCTTATGTTCGCGGATATCTCCTGCTGAACATGACCGGGACTTGTCATTCCGATGGCAACAGCCTCGATAACGAGTAGTCCACCAGGTTGAAGCGGATAGCATTTTAAAGCCATAGCCAATGTAAAGATAAACTCTATAACTAGCGCCCAGCCAGCTACGTAAGGGTCTATCATGAATATAATAGGGTTGATTATTAAACAGGCAATAATTGCAAGTTTGTACCATTCAGGAGAGTTTCCTAAAAAGTTTTGATAAAAAGCACTCAGAGAACTTTGCTGCATACTTTCCTAGCCTTCCTTCTGATTATTAAGGTTTTTCACTTTTAGTATCATAGCAATGTACTAAAAATAAAATTGAATTGATAACTAATTTAGTGCTTTTTAACGGTTTTTGTTAGTTTCGAACACTAAAAATTGATTTGTTGTGCAATTTAAAGCATCTGGTACAATCAGTTTTTTACTAAAACCAGATACGAATATTTACATGAAAATAATAAAAGCGCAGAGCCCAGCGGGGTTTGCCGAAGAATATATTGTAGACTCTATTTGGAATGATCGCTTCCCTCCAGGTTCAATTTTACCCGCGGAACGCGAGCTTTCTGAGCTTATTGGCGTTACTCGCACAACTCTTCGAGAAGTTCTTCAGCGATTAGCTCGTGATGGATGGTTAACGATACAACACGGTAAACCAACTCGGGTAAATAACTATTGGGATACATGTGGCGTCAATATTTTATCCACGCTTGCAAAACTAGATATCGACGGCGCGGTAGATTTAATTGATCAGCTGCTGTCAGCTCGAACTAACTTAAGCGCCATTTATATTCGTGGTGCAATTAAAAATAATCCACAGCGAGTCATTGAATTAGCGCAAGAAGCTTTAGAGGTGTCTGATGATCCTCAACAGTTTGCTGACTTTGACTATCGTTTAAACCATGAATTAGCCCATGCTTCCGGTAACGCAATTTATGTATTAGTACTAAATGGCTTTAAAGGTTTTTGGGAAAAGATTGCTGGTCACTACTTTTCAAATGACGAAGCTAGACAGTTAGCAAGAGACTATTACGCAGATTTAGAAAAGTTTGCGAGTGCTGAAAAGCACGATGAATCAATCTACATGATACGAAAGTACGGTATTGATTCGGGAAAAATTTGGACTCAAATGCGCGATGCGTTCCCAACCGATTTAATTGAATAAATTAAATATCAAATATAATGGCCCTGCAAACGCAGGGCTTTTTTTGCCTTGTTAAAACCTACCGTATAAACAATTAGTTATTGTTATTACTATTTATCCTCAAAACACGGCGATTGTTGCATAAAAATAATCCGTCACTTAAACTCAAGAAATGCCTCAGTTAGAACTATTTCAAATTCCCAGCCCATGCATTGGACTCTGTCAAAACGGACCCAATGGTTATTGTTATGGTTGTTTTAGAAGTAGAGACGAACGTTTTGGCTGGACCAAACTGGGTGACGAGCATAAACGGCATGTCATTAAGCTATGTCAGATGAGAAAGCGTCGTTGGCTAGCCAAAAAACTTGAGCTTAAGCAAATTAATAACTTGGAAGAACAGGGTGTTGCTAGTCCTGAAAATGAGCCGACGTTAGATTTGTTTTCCGACCCTAAAAAATAATATTCATTCGCGACATAAAATTTAATGTTGGGCGTTTCCAAATAAAATAAACTATTACTTAAGTTATTACGTAATTCAGCTAGTTAAGCTTATTTTGGAAAGGACATCTCAGTGCACTCACGTTTCATTTTTTCATTTATCACCCTATCTATACTTTCTTCTTTTAATGCGACAGCATTACAAACTAAAGATATAAAGGCTTTAGAAGAGGAAACTCCCGAATCAGCAAAAAACAACAAGATTGAAAAAATTCGAGTTGTTGGCTCTAAAGATGCTGGATTAGAGCTCAGCTCAGATAAAATTTTAAAAGTACCTGGTGCTGGTAACGATCCTATTCGAGCAATAGAAAGCCTTCCTGGTATTGTTCTAGCGCGAGGGTTTGCCCCAGCAGTCAGAGGTAGTTCACCGGAAGACATGTACTATCAATCTGATGATGTGCCTGTGGGCAACGTCTTCCATATTGATAGTTTTAGCACATTTCATCCAAACTTAATCCGTAGCTTTGAACTAAAAACAGGCGCTTGGGAACCAGAATTTAATGATGCGATTGGTGGTGTTATAGATACTCGCCTAAAAGATCCTGAGATTGTTGACCCAACCGCGATATTCGATATTAGTTTTTTAAGAACAGGCCTATTGTTCGAGTCAAAAATTAACGAAAATTCGGCATTTTACTTCGCAATGCGACAGAGCCTTGTTCATTTATATATAGAAAAAGTGCTTGATGACGAAGAGCAGTTTGAGTTTGATCAAGCGCCAATTAATAACGACTACCAATTCAAATACGTTAACTATATAGACGACAATAACAAACTCACAGTGCAGGCAACAGGTTCAAACGATGAAGTCGCGTTATTGTTTGATGATGATGCCGATGAAGTACTACAGAACCCTGATTTAAAAGGGGGCATTGGTGTAGACCAGTACTACCACAATCAGAGTGTAATATGGACAAACTACAGTAGTTTTGGTGAAACAAAAACAATTGTTAACCGCCTAGAGCGCAGTGGCGACATTGTTATTGGTAGGTTATTAGATCTAGACGCCACAACAACTGACTACATGTTTAAGGTTAAGAATAACCAAGACGTAGCCGATGGTTTACTCCACAGTGGTATAGAAGTTAGAAGTCAAACTGTTGATTATTCGGTGACAGGTAAGCAACAGCCTTGTAATAATGAATTTGAGGTATGTCCGCCAAGTTATTATGCCGATACTGAATTTGAAAGTAGTGAAATCGACATTAATTTTTACAATCTATACGCAGATTACGATTGGGATATTAACAGTGATTGGTCTTCTCGATTGGGCGTTGCTTATTCCTACAATGACTACACAGAAGAAACATTTATTGAGCCTAGATTGACGTTACGATATCAATTAAATGATGAGTACAGATTAAAGCTCGCTGCAGGCCAACACCATCAATGGTTTAGACAGTACAAATACTTGTCTGATACGTTTGGCGCCCCAGACTTAAAGTTAAGTCAGTCAAACCACTATGTGTTAGGTATCGAATACTTAGGTGAATCTGATTGGGCATGGCGACTTGAAACGTATTATAAAGATATGGACGAATTAGTGGTAAGTAACCCTGATTTACAGGTAACCAGTTTAGGTGGTGTGCCAAGTGGCAGTCAAGACAGCAACTACTTAAACGAAGGTGTCGGTGACGCTTATGGTGTAGAGTTATTGATAAATAAAGCGATATCCAACGATTGGTATGGTTGGTTAAGCATCGCGTACAGTAAAACTGAACGTGTAAATCAAATAACCGGCGAAGAATTCAGTTATCAATATGATTTGCCTTGGATTATTAACTTGGTTAGTAATTATGAAATAAATGAGCGCTGGCAGATAGGTGGACGCTGGCGTATGCAAAGTGGAAGCCTATACACGCCGATCGTTGGTGCTGATCCGGTTTACCCGCAAAGCGATAATGGACAACCAGACACAAGCCAACCACCGATTTTTTATGATCCGGTTGAAGCCGCTTTTAACTCAGACCGCCTAGAGTACTTCCATAGACTTGATATTCGTTTAGATTATGAGACCACATTGTGGGGTAAAGAAGCAAATATCTACTTTGAAGTACTAAATTTATATGGGCAAAAGAGTGTTCAAGGTTATGAATACAACGCTGATTATTCCGAGAGAGAAGAAGAGTACCAATTCCCAGAATCGCCAATACCTTCAATAGGTTTGCAAATCGTATTTTAACGAAAACGATATTGTCACTCCAACTAACAATCAGTTATAAAAAAAGCCACATACTAGTGGCTTTTTTTACTGACTAAGGAACACACCTCTACTACAGATGTTTATTGCTTAATCCCTTCAATATGAAGCTCTAGTTGAACATCGCCAACCCAAGCACTTTTGAAATCGTAGTCTGCAACGTTGATTGTTGTTGTACCAGAAAAGCCTGCACGGTATCCACCCCATGGATCTTTACCTTCACCAATTTTAACAGCGTCAATTACGATTGGTTTAGTCACGCCATGTAACGTAAAGTCACCTTCAACTTTTAATTTATTGTCGCCCAAGTCAGTTATCTTAGTGCTTACAAACTTTGACTCTGGAAACTTATCAACAGATAGGAAATCAGCGCTACGAAGATGCTTGTCACGCTCAGCATGATTACTGTCTACACTCGAAGGGTCTATTTCAATAACAATTTTACTAGCTTCTGGATTGTTAGCATCATAGCTAAAGCTACCGTCAAATTTATTAAAGCGACCTGTTAACCAGCTGTAACCTAGGTGGCTTGCTTTGAAGTTAATAAAAGCGTGAGCACCTTTAATATCAACTTTGTAATCAGCTGCTTGTGCAATATGACTTGCGCCTAATGCGACAATAGCGGCCAATGTGATCATTAACTTTTTCATGTTGTGTCCTTTTGTTAGATTTAGTTATTAATGTATAAATTTTTGTATAAAACGTTTATTTACTTAGAGCTGAATTGTCAGTCTTTAGGTAATTCTTTCTGAACTTTCATCATACGAACCAAAGTCTTATCTTTATCAATAAAGTGATGTTTTAACGCAGCGATACTATGCACAACAACAAGCCCAATTAAAATGTATGCGGCCCACTCATGGATATCCCCAGCAATGTCTTCTTGGTTTGGCACGAACTCACCTAAGCTTGCTACTTCAAATAATCCAAACCATTCAATACCACGACCATCAGCAGTAGAAATTAAGTAACCGCTTATCATAATTGTTAGCAGTAAAGCATAAATTCCTATATGCGCTAAGTTTCCTAAAATGTTTTCTAGTTTATTACTAGATAACGGCTTAGGCGAAGTGTTTACCAGCTTCCAAATTATTCTGAATAAAGTTAGAGCAAGAAGGGTGAGGCCAAAGGATTTATGTAAATCAGGCGCCGTGCGGTACCACTCGCTGTAGTAATTGAGATCAACCATCCACAAGCCAACACCAAATAGCCCAAACACAAATAATGCCGTTACCCAATGAATTACAATGTTTACGATGCCAAAGCTAGTACTTGAGTTTTTTATCACTGAGTTCAACTCCTTCATTTCCAATCCGTTTAGTTTATATTCTTATTACTGAAAATAAATCTCTAAAATTAAGATAAACAGTTCTAAAAAATAGGACGGTTATTTGTTGAGCTATTTCTTTAGGGCGAACCAAAAGTATAGCTGTGACAGTGGGACGCGATTTAAATCAGCTGAGAGAGAATTGTTTGATGTTATGTCGGAAGGTATCCCAAAAGGGCAACTTGATGACGTTGTAAATACTCTTCAAAAGCTTCATTTAAATTTACAAGGTAGTGTGCGGTAAATATGCACAAACCACCAATCATAAACACATCCCACTCAGGCGTACGAGCATTATAGAGGGACCTTAGCGCTTTAAGTATTAATAAAGAAGCAGGGCGATTTAACAAAGGGAAAAAGTTAATTACAAAAATATTTATCCATTGTGACACAATCGTGTTTTATCACCGACTAATTAAATATCTAACCAATTGGAAATATGCAGATACAGATGCGTAAAGAATTCGAACAAATGATTATCAATAATCAAGGACGCATACGTTATATCGCGTCTCGATATAGTCATGACGGTGAGTTTGACGACATGTATCAAGAAATATTGCTGCAGCTTTGGAGAAGTTTCGCGTCGTTTAACGGCGAGTCGAAACAAGAAACTTGGGTCTATAAAGTGGCACTGAATACGGCCTGTACATTTGTACGGGCAGCAGTGAAGCAAAAAGAGATTAAACAGTCTCCTTTGCATCAATCAGCGCAAGACATTCAGCCCGAGCATGAAAACTGCGAAGCTGACATTCTAAACAGCTTTATGGACGGTCTAAGTGACATAGATGCGAGCTTGCTGATGATGTACTTAGATGGACTATCTTCGGATGACAGCGCCACTGTGCTTGGTATTACTTCTAATGCTGTTCGATCGCGCATTAAGCGCATTAAAATTGAATTTGAAACCAATTACATAGGAGATTGATGTGAAGCTAGATGATTTAAAGCAAGATTGGCAACAAGCCATTGAAACTGAATCAACTCCTGATAATTTAACTGAGGTGATAGACATGATTGAGCAACAAACCACTAAGATTGATAAAGAGATTAAACGTCGCGACTTTCTCGAAATTGGAATAGCAGTACTTCTTATCCCAGTTTGGATATGGGGTTTATTAAATTCGGCAAGCACGATGCAAAGCATTGGTTTAGTCGTAGCGATTGTTGCTTGTATGTATATACCATATCGACTGATATCTGCGAAAAAAGTAGACCCCAAGAAAAGCGGTAGCGTTAAGGACTTCTTAGTCCAAGAAAAACAAAAGATTCAGCAACAAAAACAGATGTTGGAGTCGGTTGTATGGTGGTACATAGCTCCGCTGACGGTTGCCATTTTACTCATCACGTTAGGGGCAAAGGTGAACGAACAAGGTATTCCTCAAATATCGTCGGGCATGTATTGGTATTACGCTTGTGTTGGTTTGCTGGTTGTGGGTGTGTACTTCTTAAATAAACGCGCTGCCAAAAACAAGTTTGCCCCATTGCTAAAGAACATTGAGCAACGTTTGGCAGAAATGAGCTAACGAACCAAACACAGACTTTTTGTTTCTAATCTCTCTTATTCACATCCCTTTAAGGGCGCTTTGAGCTAACTTTGAGAAGTCGCTTGCGGCAAATGCGGACAAAGTTTACTAAGGAATTTCGACTATGATCAACCAGAAAACAAATAACAAAAAAACAAACAGCAAACATCAACGTAATAAGAAAGCCTCTTCTTCTGCGATTGTGGTCGTCTTGATCACATTAATGATTGCGATAGCCTCTGGTAACTCACAGGCAACTGCAGAAAATGCCGAGCTAGAAAGGGTGCTTAAACACAAAGTAGAAACTGAAAAACTGAGTGCTGGGATCGCCGTTGCCATTATCGAAAATGGTCAAGTGAGCTTTATTAACGTTGGTGTTGCAAACAAGGAAACGGCTCAAGAAATCGACCAGAACACCTTGTTTGAAATTGGCTCAGTTAGCAAAGTAATGACATCTACCGCACTTGCGACCTTTGTTGACGAAGGAAAGTTGAAACTGTCCGAACCCGTTCAAAACTACTTGCCTAAGCCAGTCAAATTGCCAATGAAAAATAACAAAGCCATCACTTTTGAGTCTTTGGCAAATCACCGTTCGGGTTTACCTAGACTTCCAAGCAATATGCCGTTTGGCGACCCATTAAACCCTTACGCCGATTACACGACAGAAATGATGTACGAGTTTCTTAATCAATACACCTTGCCCCGTGAGGTAGGTGAGTCACCAGAATACTCAAACCTGGCCGTTGGTTTATTAGGACACACGCTTGCTGAAATTGATGATATGAATTACGAACAAATGTTGATGAAACGCGTTCTAAAACCCCTAAAGATGAACGATACCTTTGTTGACGTGCCGAAGTCTGCGCTGACAAGAAGAAGCAAAGGCCACAATGGAAATCTTGAGTCAACCGACTATTGGCAACTACCAGCAATGGCTGGCGCAGGTGCTGTTGTTTCAGATTCTTCTGATATGGCACTTTATTTAAAAGCCAATATGCAAAAAAACAAGTTAGCGTCGGCAATCAAATTGACCCACCAGCCTACGGCCGAATTTGGTAACTCTAGTACTAAAGTGGGGCTAGGGTGGATCATCCAAGGTACAGCAGACGGTGATGTTTATATGCACAATGGTCAAACTGGCGGATTTGCTTCGTTTATTGGCTTTAATCCTACGTTGCAGAGGGGCATCGTCATTTTATCGAACACCTCTATATTGATGGATGAGATAGGGTACAGTTATTTGACGAATTCTTTGGCATCTTTAAAACTAACGACGCCTGTGAAAGTGGCTGAAGAAGAGTTAGCGAAATTGATTGGGAGCTATGAACTCGTACCTGGTTTTATATTGTCGATAACTCACGATAAGGATAAGTTATTTGTCCAAGGTACAGGACAACCAAGGTTGCCTCTAACCGCTAACTCAATCAACGAGTTTGTTAATAACGCAGTAAAAGCGAGAATAGAATTTGAGCTTGATGTAGATGGCATAGCAACGTCACTTACTCTGTATCAAGGTGGTCAAACACTGCCTGGCAAGAAGCTGAAATAGAGACATTTATTTGCTTCTCAGAACTCTTCATTTTGCGCCTTTTTATAAGGCGTTTCTTTCTTATTCCGTTTTATCATTGAACCCACACAAATCTTCAATCATACAAGCACCACACTTAGGCTTACGCAGCGTGCAAACATAGCGGCCATGAATAATTAAGCAGTGGTGCACATCGAGTTTAAATTCTTTGGGCACGACTTTTTTGTATAGGGACAAACTTATACTGAGAGGCCATGGCAGGCAAATGAGCAGTGCAGTAGCTTTTGTTCTACAGCAACCACATCTTTACTCTTAAAAACTCTAAATCAACACAAAAGTAACTAAGACAGGTTGCGATCTCCTGTAACAAGACAACCTGACAAAATGTAAGGCTGTCTTGACACTGCTAATAAGTAGATGTAAGGTAAACATGACATAATGTAGTCTGGTCATGAAATTTGAAAATCAAGTTGATTTTAATTTAAAGTTAAACGGGGAATTAATATGAGTAATGTATTAGAGAAAAATGAAAAGAAATTCATAGTGAAATTTCTTTTGTATATAGCAATGTTTTTAGGTGTTCTTGGGGTATCTGTGGTGATAAATGAAATCAATGATTTTTCTACATATAGCAAAGGATTTCTCGCTATGTCACCCGTGGTTCCTATCATTTTTTTATTACGTTTAGTGGTGAATCAATATCGGTTGTTTGACGAATATATTCAAAGGGTAATGGGAGAGAGTTTGCTTTGGGCTGTGGGAGTAGTTGGTTGTATAGCTATGGCTTACGGTTTACTCGCTGAAATGGTTGATGTACCAAGCGTTAATCCAGCGTTTATGTTGCCTGTCATTGCGGTGTTCTTTGGCATAGCACAATTCATCCAGTTGAAAGGTGATGCCTATGAAGAATAGGTTAAAGGTGCTCCGTGCAGAAAATGGATGGTCTCAAGCAGCTCTAGCTGAACGGTTAGAAGTATCGCGACAAGCGGTTAACGCTATCGAAACAGGTAAGCATGATCCTTCGTTAACCCTTGCCTTTTCAATTGCTGAGACTTTTGGAAAAAGAATAGAGGAAGTTTTTTTTCCTAAAGAGTCGTAATATTGAATTTTATTATTTATCCACACTTTGTCGCTTAGTTTTACACGAAGCGACTATTCACTCTGTTTTATCTTTATACTCACACAAATCTTCAATAATACATGAGCCACATCGGGGCTTGCGGGCTATGCAGGTGTATCTATCATGCAATATTATTTAACAGATTATACTTATCTGTCCTGCTTAATGAAGGGGTACACTGTAGGTTTGATAAATGTCACTGTCATTTACTTTTGATGATCTTTGACTGGTTAACACTATGTTTCCTTTCATCGAGAAATGGCCTATTTGGCTGTCTAAAGTGATAAGCGGCTTTGTAGTTTGATTTTTATAGATCTCAACTTTACCTAATTGCCAATTGTAAAGCGCAATATATTCACCACTTTTCTTAACATTAAATTGTCTACCATAAAAAACGGGTAGGTGCTGTTTAGGCATGTTTAAGTGGTTGGCATTTTCCCCCTGATACCAATGCCCGTCTTGATCAACCCATAACCAGTCATCTGATACTACGTCATACTGAACACTTTGCCATTTGGGGTTGAGGCGCGTCATTGCATTGTCATCTATATTATATTCAACAACTTGCCAACTCGAATCTAGTTTCATGCTAAAGGCAACTACGTTAGGTGATTTAAAAGATATACCTCGAAACTCCTTTTCGGGTAGTTGTAATAATCTTGCCTCACCCGATTTCAAATCTATGAGATGAATGGAGTTCAAAGTAAGTGCTGCTACTTTTAACTGATCAGGTGACCAAGTTAAATCTACATAATGTCGACCATCCTTGAACTGGGTGATTTTCTTCTTTTTGCTTGTATTGCGATCAAATAGCCACAGTTCTTCATTACCCGACGTTAAACTTATATAGGCGATTCGCTCTGTATTAGGAGACAATACGGCAAGTCTTTCATCAAAGGTATCATTTAAAATCGACTTCGATGTGTTGTTTGTCATGTTGTACTCTTCAACATCTAAATCATTCTTAAACGCGGTAAAAACATAGTCATGGCCATTACTATGACGCTCAGGCCTATGCAGATTTTGTGAGCCAGTAAATACAACCCTGCTATCACTGCCATCAAGTGTATATTGAACAATGTCTCGAGCTGGGTGTTCACCCATTAAGACAACATGTTCACCATCATGAGACCAAATACCACAACAAATATAGGCATTGAGTTTAAACAACAGGCTAAGTTGCCGTGTTTCTAAATTTAGCTGATAGAAGCCTTCCCATTGCTGTTTATCGGGTGACGAGATAAGCAGTTTGTTTTCTGTAGGATGCAGGTCAAATTGGGAGTTTCCTCCCAGATAAATATCAGGTTGAGGAAGCCATTGGGTTTTTCCAGAATCAAGCTCAAGTGAATATAAGGAGTATGCCTTTCCTTGTTCTGGCGCTTCAGAGAAAATAAGTAGATTGTCATCATGAGTAAATTTAATTGCACCAACGCTGCCTGCGTTACAGGTATAGATTAGTGATGGCGCTGACATCTCTAAACCATTAAACTCGCGAATAAAATACTGGCAACTATTTTGAGAGCCGACTAAATAGACTAATTTGGTTCCGGCCTTATTCCAACTACCAGGACCAACACCCATGTCTTTTCCGTGATCAATTTCAATTTGCTCACCGGAATATATGTTCTTTACATATAGCCTGAATTTTTCACCATCATGGTTCATATAGGAAAGGCGAACACCGTCAGCTGCAAAGCTCGGGAAATATTCACTTCCCTTATTTGATGTGACGGCTTTGGCAGACACTATTGCGCTAGGCACTGTTTTATTTTGCAATGCAAACCAGACAAGAAAGACAATAACGCAAAATGGAATGAAAAAGAGATAAGGCTGATGTCGTGATTGTTTGGGTGAAGAGACTTTTTTATCGGCTACTGATACTTTTGTTTCTTTAACTTGTTCGGCTTCTGCGACAAATCGATAGCCTCTTTTAGGGACTGTGACAATAAATATAGGATTTCGAGCGTCATCCTGTAGGACTTTCCTCAGTTTAGTAATAAGTTTGCTGACGGTATTGTCACTGACATAACGACCGTGCCACACATCATCCAGTAATTGCTCCTTACTGATAATTTGATTTTGATGGCGACAAAAATATCCTAGCAAATCACTTATCATAGGCTCCATGCGAACCTTGTATTGCTGATTTATTAAGGTTTGTTGTTGCTCACAAAACTCAAAACTTTTTATTTTCCAGCGCATATCAATCCAGTTTTTTTGCTACGCAGGCCTTTAAAATTAAAGCTGTCATAAAAATTCACAACTATTCATCTCTTTGTCAGGACTTTAATCATACATACCAATACAGTGGCGCCACTATCTAAGCAATCTGAAGAGAAGAAAACGAAAATGAAAAAAATAAGTTTAATGTCGAAGGCGATCTATTCGACCGTTATCTTACTAACTTTTCTAGCAAATATCTACGCGGCTAACAGTGCTGAATACCCAATGCCAGCAGTTATAGGAGCGACTGATTTGAGCCAAGGGGAAGGGGTAGAAAAGATACTATTATCTGAAAATCTTAAACGTGATTTAAGGTCATTTGCAGCAAGTCTTAGCAATGATGATATCGCCCAACAAAGTATGTTCAATAAAATTGCGCTGCTGTCATTGCGAGGCGATCTTACCGCCATTAATAGCAACATCACTCAACAAAAGAATACAATTGAGTTCTCTCATTACCAATTATTTCTCCAAACACGATTAGCTCTGGGTGAAAAAGGTGTGTCAAAACAGACCTTTTCTGACAAAGCTTATTCCTTAATGACAAGTCAATTTGAAAATTTTAATGACGAAGAGTTTGTGCAGATGTCATTGGCACTCGGCTGGTCTGTATCTGGCGCTAAAGATTACGTTTTTAATATATACAAGCAACTACATAATAAGCCATCACTCTCGCAAAATGATATGGTGAATATTGCCGTCAATACCCATTTGTATCATGTACTAGAGGCCATCATTCCAGTTGCCAATAAGGTGATGAGCTCTGAACAAAAACGCCGCTTTATCATACAGCCCGATGTGTTGGTAAAACTAAATAATGGTATTGAGCTATCAACCACAATTGTGCGAAGCCGAGATCAAGTAAAACCTAACAGTACGGCCTTGCAATTTACTATTTATGCTGACGAAGCCGCGCACATTAAAACCGCCATGCATGCCGCTGCACACGGATACATTGGCATCGTTGCCAACTCACGGGGTAAACGTTCAAGTAGCAACCATATTGTTCCTTGGGAATTTGAAGGTGAAGATGCTTTCGCGCTTATCAATTGGATCACCAAGCAAGTGTGGAGCAACGGTAGCGTTGTTATGTACGGTGGCAGTTATAATGGCTTTACCCAATGGGCCACCGCTAAGCATATGCCAAAAGGACTAAAAGCTATGGCTCCTTATGTTGCTGCAAACCTAATAACAGGTTTACCTTATGAAAATAATATTGCGTTGACTGGCAATTTTGAATGGCCTTTGTATGTTACAAACAATAAAACAGTCGACAACAGTATTTATAATGATTGGCAACGCACAGATAAGATCGTTAATGAGCTATATACAAGTGGTCGTCCAATTGTAGATATTGATAAAATAGCCAATAAACCTAGCCCCTGGCTACAAAAGTGGTTAGCACACCCAGAAGATGATGTATTTTACCAAAATATGGTTCCTCATCAAAAAGATTACCAGCGCATTAATATTCCAGTACTGAGTATCACAGGGTATTTCGAAGGTGGTCAGATATCAGCGCTCAACTACCTGCATGAGCACTACAAGTACAATTCGAATGCTAATCATTCATTGTTAATTGGTCCCTACAACCACTGGTCTGCACAAAACAAACCTCGCTCTCACCACAGTAACTATGAACTTGATCCGGTCGCACTCGAGAAAGATACCGAAGAAGTAGTTTTCGAATGGTTTGATCATGTTTTATATGGCAAACCGAAGCCCAAATTGGTGCAAGATAAAGTTAACTATCAGGTCATGGGCGCAAATCAGTGGCGTTTTGCAGACTCGCTACAAAATCTGAATCAACAAACATTAAGTTTTTATATTCAGCAGGCTAAACCAAACGAAAAGCAAAATTATTTACTAGGTCGAGAGGCGTCACTACAGCCGGAGAAATATATTGAGCAAACCATTGATATGACCGATAGAAAAGAGCAGCGCAATCTTGCTCCGTGGCCAGTGATTCAAGAGAGTATTAACAAACAAGGTGGCATTCAAATCGAAACGTCAGCGTTTGTGCAGGATATGGAACTAACCGGGGCTATCACAGGATTTTTCGATATTGCAATCAATAAAAAAGACGTAGATATTGGCTTTAACTATTACGAAGTGACAGCAAATGGGCAGGTGTTTCATCTAAATAACTATCGTAGCCGAGCTAGCTATGCAGATGATATGAGTGAAAGACTATTATTAGTCCCCAACACAAAACGTCGTGTTCCAATCGTTAACGCACGTTTTACTTCTAAGCTCATCAAAAAAGGCAGTAAAATCGTACTTGTATTGAATGTGAACAAAAATGAACAGGCCCAAGTAAACTTGGGAACAGGAAGACCCGTCAATTATGAGCATATTTCAGAGGCCGGCGAACCCCTGAATTTGAAATGGTATCTATCATCACAAATTAAATTACCCCTAAAACCATGGGTGAATAATTAATAGACTTGCCTTAATTATCGCACTCATGCCAATGCTTGATATGTTCGAGTGGGCATGAGCGACTTGATTTACGATTCACAAAAGCTACTAATATTTGACGATGTGGGACTTTAAGCAGTGCTCTTGGGATCCGAATAGCGTTATTTATAAAAAGATTGTCGCTGTACATTAATGCTATTCAACTTTATCTTTAAACTCACACAAGTCCTCAATAATACAAGCACCACACTTGGGTTTTCTTGCTGTACAGATATATCGGCCGTGAAGAATAAACCAATGGTGTAAATTAAACATAAATTCTGTTTTGTTAGGCGTGTTCTTTATTATTGCTTGTTCTGTTTGTTCGACCGTTTTGCCTTTGGCATAACCAGTGCGGTTTGCAAGGCGTTGGATGTGAGTATCTACTGCTAAAAAGTATCTACCTTCATTATCTTTTAGCCAACCAAACGCAGTATTTAATACGACATTAGCGGTTTTCCTTCCAACGCCTGGAAGGGCTTCAAGGGCTGCACGGTCCTCTGGTACTTGCGAGTCATGCAAGTCGACTAACATCTGACAGGTCTTGATGGTGTTTTCGGCTTTTGAATTAAACAGCCCAATTGTTTTTATATATTCTTTTAATCCATCAACGCCTAAATCAAGAATAGCTTGAGGTGTATTGGCGACAGGATAGAGTTTACGCGTTGCCTTGTTAACACTAACGTCGGTGGCTTGCGCACTGAGTAAAACCGCTATAAGCAACTCAAACGGCGTAGTAAATTCTAATTCGGTTGTTGGGTTGGGGTTTTCATCTCGAAGACGCGTTAAAATTTGATGACGTTTTTCTTTATTCATTTTCCCAAACCTTGTTGCCTTTTAGTTGCTTACCGTTGTGACTCGAGCACGCTCTACTTTTTTGGTTTCTTTTGATTTTTGATTTGCAGCTTGTTTCGCATCAATAACATTCTTTATCGCAATAATTAAGCCCATCCCAATAAACGCTCCTGGCGGCAAAATAGCTAATAAAAATTGCTGTTCAAATTCGAATATTTGTACTGTCATACCTTTGGCCCATTCACCAAATAGAAGATGAGCGCCATCAAATAACGTACCTTGTCCCAAAATCTCGCGAGCTCCGCCAAGAAACAGAAGAATAGCAGTGAAACCTAGTCCCATCATTAAACCGTCTAATGACGATTCTACAGGCCCATTTTTTGAAGCAAAGGCTTCTGCTCGACCAATAATGGCGCAGTTGGTTACAATTAATGGGATGAAAATACCTAACGACACATAAAGGCCAAAGGTGTAGGCATTCATTAATAATTGAATGATGGTAACAAATGACGCAATGATCATGATGAAGACTGGAATTCGTATTTCCTTGGTAACCCACTGCTTAACAAGGGAAATAGTTAAGTTTGAAACGACTAAGACGAGTAACGTTGCTATGCCAAGGCCAAGCGCATTGATGAACGTATTCGTGACGGCTAATAAAGGGCATAAGCCTAGAAGCTGAACCAGTGCTGGGTTGTTTGTCCAGAGACCATTACGAACGATTTCTTTCCATTCACTTGTCATATTAGTTTTTCACCTCAATGGATACGCACTCATTTGGCAACGAAAAAATATCATCAAATTGTTGTGATGTATTGAATATGCTTTGACGTAACTGATTGACGATTGCCCTAGGGGTAATTGTCGCACCAGTAAATTGATCAAACTGACCGCCATCTTTTTTCACGAACCATTTTGAATCAGATTCACTTTTTACGGTTTTACCGTTGAAGTCGAGCACCCAATTTGATTTTTCTAGTTCAATTTTATCGCCAAGCCCAGGAGTCTCTTGGTGAGCTATGGAGCGGACGCCTTGTACTTCGCCGGTGGCATTTATAGCGACCATCACTTCAATACGGCCGTTGTAACCTTGTTTTGTTTGGGTTTGAAATATAAGAGCGTACGGCTCGTCATTTAATGTAGCTCGGTAGACCTTGGACGGCTTATTTATCCCAGTAATACTCGCGTCGTTGATTGATGTACAGTTTTCTAAAGGGTTATTATCAAATTTGTCTTGGTTCAAAACTTGGGTTAGCTTTCGTAGAATATCTTGTTGCTTTTGCTCTTCTATAACTGGCGCGGTAATGATGTGGGTAACCGCAACAAATAATGTACAAACAGCTGCAAAAGCAGTGAGAAGCAATGCGTTTTTTTTACTTTTTATAAGAGCAATATTATTTTCTGTCATGTTATTTACCTCTTATGGCCGTAAACCGTCGGTTGCGTGTAATGGTCAATCAACGGAACACACATATTTGCAAGTAAAACAGCAAAGGCCACGCCATCCGGATATCCACCCCATTGACGAATAATAAATATAAGCGCGCCTATTATGGCACCAAAAACAAGCCGGCCTTTAGCAGTGGTAGAAGCCGAAACAGGATCCGTTGCAATAAAAAATGCTCCCAGCATTGTTGCGCCAGTAAACAACTGTTGTACAGGCGGGTAGGTGCTGTCTGCGCCAACGGCAGATGAAATAAAAGATAGCAAAAACAGCGTAATGAGAATGGAAAGTGGAATATGCCAACGAATAATGCCTTGTTTAAGCAGTAATAACCCACCTAGTAAATATGCGGCGTTTACCCACTGTGATCCGACTCCTCCATATTCACCATAAATTGGTAATGCTAACACCTCAGATACGGTTTGTTGCTGTGCCAATGATGTTTTAAATTGATCAAGTGGAGTAGCCATTGTGGTGCCATCTGCCAACATGCTAAGTTGCTGAAGGTTATAACCTTCAAAACTAAAACCGGTAAAGATGACCCAAGCAGTATCAGCAAGAGACAATGAGTGCAGTAACAGTGGCTGAATAGGTTGCCAACTCGTCATAGCAACAGGAAAAGAGATAAGCAGTACAACATAGCCCGCCATCGCAGGGTTGAAAAGGTTAAAGCCTAATCCGCCATATAGTTGTTTTACAATGATAATAGCGAAGGCGACACCAATCACACTTATCCACCAAGGTGCTAAAGGCGGAATACTAAGTGCTAGTAACACGCCTGTTAATACCGCTGAACCATCGGATAGTGTACGACGAATTCTTTTTTCTCGTAGGCTTAAAACAATAGCTTCACTAAGTACGGCTACCACAATACACAGTACAAGTTGAACAAGTGAGCCCCAACCATAAAAATATAATTGAGCGATAAACCCAGGAATCGTGGCATAACTCACCATTCGCATGACCTGGTTTGTTGTCATTCCCATGGCACCGTGTGGTGAGCTTTTAAACATGCTAGAAAATATAGTCATTAGGTATCACTTTTCGATTTTTTTGCTTTAGCTTTGGCTATAGCAGCTGCAACTTTTTGCTTTCGTATTTGTTCAGGTGTTAGTGCCTCTGGTTGGGCTTCTTGCAGAATATCACTTGATTCTGTCGCTTTAGTTTTAGTCTCTGAACTTTCAGCTTCTGAACTAACAGTGTCAGTAGCTGCTACTGTCTTGGGATCAGAGGCGACACTTTCTTGTTTTTTCTGTTTAGCTCTCGCAATCGCGGCCGCAACTTTTGCTTTACGCTTTTGCTCTTCAGTCAGCTGCTCATTGTCACGGTGATTAGCTTTCTCTTGTTTAGCTGTTTGTGTTGCCTCTGGAGTCTCTACTAGTGCAGAGTCTTCATCGTCCTGTTTTTCTGCTATTTGTTTTGCTGCTTTTTTGGCTTTCGCGCGAGCGATGGCTTCCGCTACCTTGTCTTTATTGGCATTAGGCACAACTTTAGCTTCTGAATCCGATACGTTTGCGGTGGAGTCATTTTGGCTTTGTTTTTTCGCTTTTGCTCTTGCCAGCGCGGCTGCAATTTTATCTTTCGCACTTGTGTCTTTTTCTAGAGCTTTGGCGCGTTTTTCTGCAGATGCCTTATGTTTTTCGAGTCGCTCTTGCTTCTCACGCTCCAAACGTTCCTGGCGTTGTTCAAATCGAATTCGTGCTTTCTCAGACTTGATTTTTTCTTGTTCTGCTTCTCTAATTTCAGCTTTGCTGGTTCGATAATACTGAACTAACGGGATTTGACTTGGGCAAACATAAGCACAAGCGCCGCACTCAATACAATCAAAGAGATTATATTCTGAGAGTTTGTCATGATCTTTGGCTTTCGCAAACCACTGAAGCTGCTGAGGTAGAAGTTCAGCTGGACAAGCATCAGCGCACAAGCCGCAACGAATACATGCTTGCTCGTCGCCTTGTGGTGGCAACTTTTTAGCTGATGGCGCTAGAATACAGTTTGTCGTTTTTACCACAGGCATACTGGTATCAAGTATGGCAAACCCCATCATAGGGCCACCCATAATGATGCGTTGCTGTTTTTCTGCTTTAAAGTCAGCAAACGTTAATAGATCTTGTACGGGAGTGCCAAGTTTGGCCCAAACATTTTGAGGTTTGTTAAGCGTTTCGCCAGTAATAGTAACAACTCGCTGAGTTAGTGGGAGGCCATCTATTATCGCTTCCTTTACCGCGAATGCAGTTCCAACGTTTTGCATAACGATACCTAAGTCAGCGGGTATCTTGCCACTAGGTACTTGCATGCCAGTTAACAGTTGTATTAATTGTTTTTCGCCACCAGAAGGGTATTTTGTTGGTACAACTCGTATTTCAATATTTTCAAATTCTTTGGCTGCTTTTTTCATAGCATCAACAGCGTCAGGTTTGTTGTCTTCGATAGCGACAATACAAACTTTACTTTGCAAAACATGTTGAAGAATTAAAGCACCTTCGATAATTTCGGCACTATATTGCTTCATTAGCGTATCGTCAGCGGTTATATATGGCTCACATTCCACACCGTTTAGAATAAGCACATCTATATCTTGAGTCGGGTGCATTTTGATATGAGTTGGAAATCCGGCACCACCCATGCCACTGATGCCCATTCTTTTAATCTGCTCAACAAGCTCAAATTTTTCTACTGTTTGCCAGTTATCTATTTTTTGTGGCTCTACCGATTGTTGTAATTCATCGGCTTCTATAATAACCGAAAGCTCTGGTTTTGCTGATGGATGGGCAGATACATGCGGTGCTATTGCGATGACTCTTCCTGCTACCGGAGCGTGGACCGGTACCGTCATCGTTAAATTTGCGGCGGTTAAAGGCTGGTTTGCTAAAACTTGTTCGCCGACGGTAACAATAACGTCGTCAACAGAGCCTATGTGCTGTTTTACCGGTACATAATACTTTTTACTTAACGGCAAGTTTATAATTGGCGTTTGGTTAGACAGTTCTTTTTGTTCAGGCGGATGAATTCCACCGGGAAATGTCCAGATTTTCTGAAGTTTAATTTGTTCTAACAAACTTAATTCTGATTGCAAAATCTAACCTTTGGCGTCTAAAAATGGGTTGAAAATCATTCTACGTTTTTGATTGGAATTAATGGATCATTCCACTTCCAATGAGTCAACGGTGACTGAACAGGCACCATATCAATACAGTCTACGGGACAAGGCTCGACACATAAGTCACAGCCAGTGCACTCGTCGACTATTACGGTATGCATAACTTTTGATGCGCCAACAATTGCATCAACAGGGCAGGCTTGAATACATTTAGTACAGCCGATACATTCATCTTCTCGAATATAAGCGACTTTTTTAACATCTTCTTCACCATGTGCTTCATCAAGCGGTTTTGGATCGACGCCCATTAATTCGGCTATGTTTTTTATCGTAGCTTCGCCACCTGGAGGGCATTTATTTATTTCATCACCATTTGCGATCGCTTCAGCATATGGTTTACAGCCAGGGTAACCGCATTGGCCGCATTGAGTTTGTGGCAGTAAATCGTTAAGTTGGTCGACTAATGGATCTGCTTCAACTTTGAATCGTTCTGAAGCGTAGCCTAGTAGAGCACCAAAAATGATTGCTAAAACAACTAAGGCAACAAGGGAAAATATAAGAATATTCATTAGAACGACACCAAGCCAGCAAAGCCTAAAAACGCTAACGACATTAATCCTGCCGTAATCATTGCAATGGCCGAGCCTTTAAAAGGACTTGGGACATCAGCGGCCGCTAAGCGCTCACGCATTGCAGCGAATAATATTAATACTAATGAAAAGCCAGCCGCCGCACCAAAACCATAAACAATAGATTGAGTGAAGTTATGCTCTGCGTTTACATTAAGTAACGCAACCCCTAGTACTGCGCAATTAGTGGTAATTAAGGGTAAAAAGATGCCAAGTAAACGGTATAGCTTAGGACTTGTTTTATGTACAACCATTTCAGTAAATTGAACAACAACAGCAATTACTAATATAAAAGCAATGGTACGAAGAAACTCTAGTTCTAAAGGCTGCAAAATATAACTATTGATTAAATAGCTAGTCATGGAGGCAAGGGTCAACACAAACGTTGTTGCCATCGCCATTCCTAATGCCGTTTCTATTTTGCTAGACACACCCATAAAAGGGCATAGTCCTAAGAACTTAACGAGCACAAAATTATTGACGAGCACGGTACTGACGAGTAGTAAAAAGTATTCAGTCATTAGATTCAGCTATAAAATAATAATACAGATATTATCCTTTTTTATGTGGCTTTTAACAACATACGAATTGTAAGGATATTTCGATTACATAAAAAAAAGCGCCGTATTTGACGCTTTTAAATCAACAAGCTCTATTTTTATTATAATGGTGCTGGTTTACCTATGTAATAACCTTGGCAACCATCAACAAATAGTTTTTCCAACACGTGTTTTTCTTCTTGTGTTTCGACACATTCAGCCAATACATTTACGCCTATGCGGTGAGATAAATCGACAATCATTCGAATGAAGTATTGATTATTCTTTTCATCAGCGATATCTCGCGTGTAGCTTCCGTCTAACTTAATAAAATCAGGCTTCAACTCTTGGAAAAATTTAAATGAAGTGATCCCGACACCAAATTTTTCTACGGTTACTCGCGAACCTGCTCTGTGAAGCATGTCTATAAAACGACGTGACGAATTTACATTTTGTTGTAAACCAAACTCAGATATTTCAAAAATTAGTTTAGTGGCTAAATTCGCTTCTTTTAATAAGCGCCTTTCTAACCAGATCATAAACTGGTCGTTGTGTGCAGATGCTGGAGAAATGTTAATACCAAAAAATTTATCAGCCATGTTCTTTGTTTTAATAATTTCAAAGACTTTCTCAACAATCATACGATCAATATCAACGACGCGATTCAACTTTTCCGCCATTGCTAAAAATGAGGCGGTTGGTAGCATTTGACCATCATCAAGCTTAAATCTTGAGTACACCTCTGTGTAGGCTTTACTACTTCGATTCGCTGCATTAATTGGTTGAAACAAAAGCGTGACGTTAGCTTTTTGAATAACCTCATCAATAATATTACGCCAGTTTTGATTACCAAACGCAGATGTTGAACTTTGTTGTAAATTAGAGTCTTTTTGAATATGCCACGCGTTAACGTGTTTAGTTTGAGCAAGACTAATGGCAGTATCGGCAGCCGCAAGCAATTCACCCAAAGGCTTATCTTTTCCATAACTAACAATTCCCGTACTACCAATCGCTGATAGCTCAGATGCGCGCATGAACTCATTTAATCTCGAGTGAATGTTTTGTGCCATAGAGTCGGCTTCTTTGATAGTTATGTTAGGAATTATCATGCCAAAATCTGAGCCATTTAACCGGTAAATAGTCGCGCCGTTATAAGTATGAATAACTTTAGAAAGGATCTCAGACAGACCTTTTATGTACTTGTCGCCTTCTTGATAGCCTTTAGATTGATTAATATGTTGCAACTCAGTGGCCCTAAGTAAAGCTAGTACGCCAAACGGAGCCTGTTTGTCAGAGTTTATTATCTCTGATTCAAAGTATTCTACAAAACGAGTACGATTTGGCAGGTTAGTTAAACTATCTTTAAAGGCTTCTATTTTTAATTCAGACGATGATTTTTCAAATTCACTTAAAGTATTGTTTACAAATTTGCCTAAACGTTTAAGTGCTGAAATTGTTGCACCAAACTGCAGCGGGAATTTTTTGAAAGTATCACTATTGTCGATAGGTTTATTTTTAGAAATTTTGGTAATAACCTCAGCGATAAGCTCTGACGTTTGGGTAAACGTCACCTTCACAAACGATTTAAATAAACCAAAGCTAACCAATATTACGATAACAGGAAGAAAAAATAGCCCTAAAAAGACATCGAATAATGGCGCTAATACCGCAGCGTAACTTGAATGAAATTTTATAATTAGATTACCGCTGTTTGTTGCAACAGTGCGAGGCTTTGTGTACAAGTCGACCTCAACTAACAGTGTTGCTAGGGTAGGGCGAACAGCAGAAGTGTCATCAAAACTATATAGTTGGTTACCTTCGCGATCTTTGATTAACAAGGATTCTAAATCGATTGCATCTTTAAGTTGTTTCGAAAGTACTTTTGCATCGCCTGTAATATTATTATCAGCAAGTACCTGCACCAACTTAGTATTCTCAATTTGCTGTTGTTCAATCAACGCGGACGTCATAAATAGTCCAACAATAACAACAATTAGCCCAATAAATATTCCACTAACGAACTGAATAACAAGCAGATTTCTCAGCTTATTCATGTTTGCTCCTCGGTTGAAAAACATAATTTGGGCTGCAAGAATGGCTAGCCGAAATAATGATGAAATTCAAAGATCTTTATATAGACGTATTAAATCAGAAAAAATTAGTTAAATAAACAATTTAGAGATGATAAAGCTTACAAGAAAGAAGGAATTGGATTTGGAGTTTTATTGGCTCCCCCTCCCCGACTCGAACGGGGGACCTGCGGATTAACAGTCCGTCGCTCTAACCAACTGAGCTAAGGGGGAACAATAAAATTGATTTACGAAATGGCTCCCCCTCCCCGACTCGAACGGGGGACCTGCGGATTAACAGTCCGTCGCTCTAACCAACTGAGCTAAGGGGGAATTTCGTAATAGTAGTAATTGATTACCACTTAAAGTGGCTCCCCCTCCCCGACTCGAACGGGGGACCTGCGGATTAACAGTCCGTCGCTCTAACCAACTGAGCTAAGGGGGAACTACATGTTATTGAGTAATAGTGCTCAACAACGGGGCGCAATGTTAATTACAGGACTCTTTACTGTCAACCTTATTTTGTTGTGAAGTTTAACATTTTTGTCTGTTTGTTCACGGATTGAGCAGATATAAAAGGGTGGTTTTATTATTGTTCGAAAAACAGCTTGTTTTGGTACAAAAATTGAACTTGTGTTGGTCCGATGATCCTTAACTTAACAAATTCAAGGTCTGTAGCTTGTTATCCACTGTTTCTGTGGATAACTCTGTGAGTTATATTGTAATATAATCTCCGAGGCCAATAGAACCGTGTGTCAATAGGATCGGTGTTGTTTTTATTAAATTTTTAACTATTTTAATGAAATCAAAGGTTTAACATGGTTATTGCGTTTTTTTTGTTGTCTTGGTTTGATTTTTGAGCGGCCTGCTAAGGTTCTGGATTAGACCTGTGTACAATGTCAGTATTTTTTACAGAAAAACAAAAATAATTCTTGAAATTAGTTAAAAAATGGTTTTCTTTTGTTGTCCCTAAGTTTAAAGATCAAAAATAGTTAAAATGAAGGGTGAACAGAACAGAAACATTCTTTAGAATAGCTTTTTTACAACCTGTTTATATGGAACCTATGTCTTCTTCTCAAGATCTTCTCACTGGCCCAATAGCTCCAACACTTACTAAAATGACAAAACAGGTTATGTACGGCATGATTATGCTGATGTCTTTTAACCTGGTGGATACGTTTTTTATCGGGTTATTAGGGACAGAACCGCTCGCTGCAATCAGTTTTACTTTTCCGGTTACTTTTACCATTATAAGTTTGGCCATTGGTTTAGGCATCGGCACATCGGCAATTGTCGCAAAAGCTAATGGTAGCGGTAATAAAGAAGAATCAAAAGAGGATGGTCAAGGCGCACTCATACTTTCGTTTTTACTAGTTATATTGTTAGCTATTGTTATGTATAACTTAACCGACATCATATTTTCAGCATTAGGTGCGTCACAAGAGTTAATGCCGTTAATCCATAGTTATATGGATGTATGGTATATCGGCTCGGTATTCCTCATGTTGCCAATGATAGGCAACGCAATTTTAAGAGCAAACGGCGATACTAAAACACCAAGCATATTAATGGGAGGAACAGGGTTAATAAATGCGATTCTGGATCCTATTTTAATTTTTGGCTTAGGCCCGGTTCCTGCGTTTGGGATAATGGGAGCGGCAATAGCAAGTGTTGTTTCTTGGGGAGTCGGTCTATTAATTATTATTTACATATTAGCCGTCCGTAAAAGATTGATATCAACACAGCTCATTAATTTTAAAGAGCTAATTGCAATAGCAAAAAAGATTTTGAAAATTGGTTTGCCGGCAGCTGGGGCTAATATGTTAACGCCTATCGCAATGGCTGTGCTAACGGCAATAATTGCTAGTTATGGTACCGCAGCAGTAGCTGGTTTTGGAGTAGGTTCTCGTATAGAAAGTATTGCAAGTTTAGTTGTTCTTGCTCTGTCAATGACGTTACCTCCGTTTATTTCACAGAACTTTGGTGCGAATCAATGGCAACGGGTTTTTGATGCATATAAACAAACCACTAAATTTGTCATGATTTGGCAATTTATTGTTTACTTAGTACTTTGCTTAGCAGCAGGTTTAATTGCTTTTGCGTTTGGAAAAGATGATCCAGAAGTTATGTTTGTTATTAAACTTTTCATTTGGACTATGCCTATAGGATATGGTCTTCAGGGCATTATTATTCTGACTAATTCATCCTTTAATGCTCTCCACAAACCGATGTTAGCACTTGTACTATCTGTTGTAAGACTGTTTGTCTTCTTTGTTCCATTTGCTTATATAGGTTCACACTTTTATGGTTTACCTGGATTGTTTGTTGGGGGCGTAATAGGCAATGTATTTACCGCGCTGATCGCTTACCGTTGGTTTGTGCGTACCGTTGAGAGTTCAATAGAAAATGGCAAGATTAATTTGGAGCAGATATAGTGGAAAAGTTAGAAAAGCCATTTACCTTAGTTAGTGATTACAAACCTAGTGGTGACCAGCCGGGTGCGATAAAGAAGTTAACCGAAGGTCTTAATGACGGTCTTGCCTATCAAACCTTGCTTGGTGCAACCGGTACAGGCAAGACGTTTACAATGGCTAACGTTATTCAAGAAGTCTCAAGGCCAACCTTAATTATGGCCCACAACAAAACACTCGCGGCGCAACTATATGGAGAGATGAAAGAGTTTTTCCCAAATAACGCCGTAGAATATTTTGTATCTTATTATGATTATTACCAACCAGAAGCCTATGTGGCGTCTACCGATACGTTTATAGAAAAAGATGCTTCGATAAACGAACATATAGAACAAATGCGACTGTCGGCTACAAAAGCGCTAATGGAACGTCGTGATGTTATTATTATTGCTTCCGTATCAGCTATTTATGGTTTAGGTGATCCAGAGTCTTACATGAAAATGCTTTTACATCTTCGTGAAGGCGACATGGTGGATCAACGTCAAATATTAAGGCGTCTTGCAGAGTTGCAATATAAGCGCAATGACGTTGACTTCCAGCGTGGCTGTTACCGTGTTCGAGGTGATGTGATTGATATTTATCCAGCGGATTCTGATAAGTTCGCCGTAAGGGTTGAGCTATTTGATGAAGAGATTGAACGTATTACTGAGTTTGATCCGCTTACAGGTGCACTAGAGCGAAAAATCACTCGCGCTACTATTTTCCCTAAAACACACTATGTTACGCCTCGAGAGAAAATTCTGAAGGCGATTGATCACATCAAAGATGAGCTTCGAGAGCGCAAAAAGCAGCTTAAGGACAATAATAAGTTAATTGAAGAGCAACGGATCAGTCAGAGAACATTGTTTGATATCGAAATGATGCAGGAGCTTGGTTATTGCTCGGGTATAGAGAACTATTCGAGATATTTATCAAATCGTGAGCCAGGCGCGCCACCACCAACATTGATTGATTATTTTCCTGCCGACGGTTTGCTTATTATCGACGAATCACATGTTACTGTTTCTCAAATTGGTGCCATGTATAAAGGTGATAGGTCTAGAAAATCAAACTTGGTCGAATACGGCTTTCGTTTGCCATCAGCAATGGACAATAGACCACTTCGATTTGAGGAGTTTGAGCGTTTAGCGCCTCAGACAATTTATATTTCAGCTACGCCAGGAAACCATGAGCTTGAACGCAGTGATGGAGAAATAGCTGAGCAAGTTATCCGTCCAACCGGGTTACTCGATCCAGAAATAGAAGTTCGACCTATTGCAACTCAAGTTGATGATCTAATGTCAGAAATCCACAAGCGTGTTGCTGTCAACGAGAGGGTATTGGTCACGACACTAACAAAGCGTATGTCGGAAGATTTAACGGACTATTTGTCTGATCATGATATCAAAGTGAGGTATTTGCATAGTGATATTGACACGGTGGAGCGTATCGAAATTATTCGCGACTTGAGAGCTGGTAAGTTTGATGTATTAGTCGGTATTAATTTATTACGGGAAGGCTTGGATATGCCTGAGGTCTCTTTAGTTGCGATTTTAGATGCAGATAAAGAAGGCTTTTTGCGAAGTGACCGCTCACTTATTCAAACCATTGGCCGAGCGGCCCGAAACGTTAGAGGCAGAGCGATCTTGTATGGCGATCGTATTACTAAGTCAATGCGCAAAGCTATTGATGAAACGGAGCGTCGCAGGGCGATACAAGAAGCATACAATATTAAACATGGTATAACGCCGAAGGGAATTTTCAAACGCATCGGCGATATTATGGATGTGGGTGATGCGACTAAGCCAAAAAATGCCGCACAAAGGATACTTGTTGCAGAAGGTTTAGCTGAATATCAGTTAAAAACACCAGTAGAAATTTCGAAAGAAATAAAAACGGTGGAAGCGCAGATGATGGCGGCTGCTAAGAACTTAGAATTTGAAAAAGCGGCAGAACTGAGAGATCAGGTTCAAAAGCTACAAGAACAGCTTATTAAAAACTCATAATCTCCCAGCCAAAGCCGAAAACGTAGTATAAAAAAGCCAGCTTTAAGCTGGCTTTTATTTTATAAAAGTATCGGTTACTTGAATTCCGGCATTTTATAACACAGACATTTAAGTTGAATGAGGAATCGAGCTAAAGCTCAGACTCCCATAAGATAACTTGACCTTTTAACTCTTCGACACGAGATGCATACTTTTCGTGAAGTACGTGACGTTTGATTTTTAAAGTAGGGGTCAAAATGTCATTTTCTGGTGTCCATTGCTCTTCTACAACAACAATAGCGCCAACCTTTTCATGAGACTCCAAGTGAGCATTTACAGACGTTAAGGTCTCTTTTAACGAACGTTCTACTTGTGCTCTAGGCATTGCCATTGCACCTTCAGAAAGTTGCACAAGAGTCACCGGAGCGGCCATACCAGCACCGACTACACATAGCAGTTCAATGTAAGGGTCTTGTGCAAGACGCTTCTCGATTGGCACAGGTTGAACAAACTTACCTTTGGCTGTTTTAAAGTTATCCTTTACTCGACCTATTAGACGAACGGCACCATTGTCTTCAATCTTGGCTAAATCGCCCGTTTTGAAGAATCCATCTTCGTCAAATGCGTCTTTAGTCGCTTCAGGGTTTTTATAATAACCATCGAACAAGCCTCCACTTTTGAATAAAAGCTCATCATTGTCAGCAATTTTTATTTCGCATCCCTCTAATACAGGACCTATTGTGCCGATCATATCTTGATTGAATGGGAAGTTACCAATAGCGTAGATACAATTTTCCGTCATGCCCCATGCTTCGCAAATATTGATATCAATTTTTTGATACCACTCAATTAGGGCAGGGGAGATAGGTGCCGAACCTGAAGCAGCAATTTTTGCATGTTCAAGCCCTAAGCCTTTTTGAATTTTCGTTTTAATTAATCCTGATACGATAGGAACTTTTAACAAAAACTCTAATTTTTTATGGCCAATCTTATCGATGATATTTTTTTGAAACAGGCTCCACAAACGAGGAACAGAGAAGAAAATAGTCGGTTTTGCATAGTTTAAATCTGCAACAAAATGCTCAAGTGACTCAGTAAAGTAAATTGTCATATTACAGTGATATGCTGCGCCTTCTACTAGGCAACGTTCTGTAATATGCGCCAAAGGTAGATAGGACAAAAAGCGAGCTTTTTGATCAAATCCAAGTACATTCACAATTTTAGTGTTCGCCCAGTTATAAGCTCTATAGCTAATCATTGCGCCTTTTGGATTACCAGTACTACCAGATGTGTATATGATCGACATAAGATCATTCATCTCAGGTAAAAATTCTTCTATTGGTGCGCCAAGCGATTGGAGTTGTTGCCAATCATATTGAACAGGAATGGTTTGATAGCTCATCCCTAAACGAATGATATTTCCGCTAACACCTTTATCAGCCAACTCTTCTTTATCTAGCTTGCCAACAAAAACCGCTTTAGCTTCAGAGTGATTCAATACATATTGAATAGTATCTGCGTTTGCTGAAGGATAAATAGGAACACTGACCATACCTGCACGCATGATGGCTAAATCGGTAATAAACCATTCGGCACAGTTTTTGGCAAGAATAGCCACTTTATCACCTTTAACTAAACCTAAGTGATGAAGACTCGCTGCAATTCCTTCAACTTGTTGTTTAATTTGAGCCCAATTATGAGTTTCAATTTGACGATTTTTTGGCTGATGTAAAAATACTTTCTCTGGCGTTTCTGAAGCCCAATGATTTAACCAGTGAACCGGACTGAATAAAGAGGTGTCCATAATTGATTCCTTCTGCTGATATTTCTTATTTTTATTATTGTTAACTTAGCTAATAACCGAACTGATAACCGAGTTATTAATTCAGCGTTTGTATAATTAGTGAATTTTTATGACTTTATTATGTATAAAATTACATTGATTAGCCAACTTAAATGTTGCGAATTGCATGAATAAAAAACATAAATGTAAATAAGTGACGATAAAAAAAGCCAATCGTAAGGATTGGCTTAAGTATTTTTACCGCATAAATTAGATCTGAGTAACGCGAATTACATCACTCTCATACCTGGCTGCGCGCCGTCATGTGGTTCTAAAATCCAAAGGTTTTTACCGCCAGGTCCAGCAGCTAGAATCATTCCTTCAGACATTCCAAAACGCATTTTTCTTGGTTTTAAGTTTACTACAACAACGGTAAGCTTACCGATTAAGTCTTCAGGAGCATAAGCCGCTTTTATTCCTGAGAATATTTGACGCGTCTCACCAGCTCCAATATCCAGTTGAAATTTAAGTAGCTTTTCAGCGCCTTCAACATGTTCTGCAGAAACAATTTTTGCAATGCGCATATCGACTTTAGCGAAATCGTCAAACTCAATCTCATCGGCAATAGCTTCAATTGGAGTTTCGGCCATATCATCTTTATTAATTTTAGATGCTTTTTCAGATTTGCCATTCGCATTGTTACTCGGTTTAGTAGCCACTAAATTTTCTTTAGAGTCTTCTACCATTTTCTCTACTTTATCCATATCTACACGTTGCATTAGTGCTTTAAACTTATTGATTTCATGTCCTGTAAGCGGCTGATCAATTGCATCAAAGCTAAGTGAGTCATTTAAAAACAACTCCACTTCTTTTGCCATTGCAGGCAACACAGGCTTTAAATAAGCCATCAGAATACGGAATAGATTAATACCCATTGAGCATACGTCATGAGTTTGTTGCTGTAATGCATCGTCTTTTACAGAAACCCAAGGCGCTTTGTCATCAATGTATTTATTTGCTAGGTCAGCTAATGCCATGATTTCACGGATGGCTTTTGCAAATTCGCGATTCTCAAATAGCTCAATAATTGCAGGCTTAGCCGTTTGAAACTTTGCTAATAATTCAGGGTTATCAATGTTATCCGATAACTTGCCATCGAAACGCTTTTTAATAAAACCGGCACATCTGCTGGCAATGTTAACTACTTTACCAATTAAGTCGCTATTGACCTTTTGACTAAAGTCTTCAAGATTTAAATCTAGGTCGGTAATACCGCTGTTTAGTTTTGAGGCGAAGTAATAACGAAGGTATTCTGGGTTTAAATGCTCTAGATACGTGCGAGCTTTAATGAACGTACCACGAGACTTAGACATCTTTTCACCGTTCACAGTGACAAAACCGTGTGCAAAGACATTCGTTGGTTTACGCAGATTCGCGCCTTCTAACATCGCTGGCCAAAATAGGCTGTGGAAGTAAATGATATCTTTACCAATAAAGTGATATAGCTCAGTGTCACTTCCTTCATTCCAAAACTCATCAAAGTTCACATTAGAGTTAGCGTTGTCACAATAGTTTTTGAAACTAGCCATGTAACCAATAGGCGCATCTAGCCATACGTAAAAGTATTTACCAGGAGCATTTGGAATTTCAAACCCAAAATAAGGAGCATCACGACTAATATCCCATTGCTGTAAGCCTTGCTCAAACCATTCTTCCAATTTATTGGCCATTTCAGTTTGAATACTGCCTGAGTGCAACCACTCTTTTAACATTGGCTCGAATTTAGGCAAATCAAAAAAGTAATGTTCTGAGTCTTTTAATACTGGAGTCGCGCCTGAAATAACCGACTTAGGTTCTTTTAAATCAACTGGGCTATAAGTCGCGCCACATTTATCGCAGCTATCGCCATTTTGATCTAACGCTCCACACTTAGGACAAGTACCAGTAACAAAGCGATCTGGCAAAAACATATTTTTTTCAGGATCAAATAACTGACTAATTGACCGCTTAGCTATATAACCTGCATCATTTAAACGATTATAAATCATGGCAGATAGTTCACGATTCTCTTCGCTATGCGTGCTGTGATAGTTTTCAAATTCGATATGAAAATCAGCAAAGTCTATGATGCGTTCTTCTCTAACCGCTGCCACCATTTCTTCTGGGCTAATCCCTTGCTGCTGAGCTTTAAGCATGATTGGTGTTCCATGCGCATCGTCGGCACAAACGTAATAACATTCGTTACCTTGTGCTTTTTGGAAACGAACCCAAATATCTGTCTGGATATACTCCATTAGATGGCCTAAATGCAACGACCCATTCGCGTATGGAAGGGCGCTAGTAACAAGAATTTTGCGGGGTGCTGTCATATCTCAAGAAACCTTTATTAGAATCGATAGTAAAACACTACTATTTAAGGTCGTGATGTTACATAATTTGCAACAAATATGCACCATCCTAAATGTTGATAGGTCGATTAAATGAAGTTTTCTAATTGGTTCGGTAAAAAGCCGGACCAGAGCAGTCTAAAAAATAGCAAAAAAGAGCCACAAGTCGCCTTTACGATACAAGAATTAAAACAGCAACTTTTTAACGGCTTGAAGAACATTTCAACAACACATTTTCCGACAGGGGTGTTTGGCCAAGTAAGTATTCAGATTAGTAAAAATGAGAATAATGATCACGAGGCTATTATTAGTTTGCCGTTTCATACTCATGCAGTAGATCAAGAACTTCGTGACGCAGTGTTAAATACACTCTCTTGTCCAGTTGAAATAACCTTTGATTATCAACCAAGTCAGCCGCCAGCCTCATTACCCAAGCAGGCTAAATTAGTGATAGCCGTGGCGTCGGGTAAAGGTGGAGTAGGAAAAAGTACCGTTACTGCCAATTTAGCAGCTGCCGCGGCGCAGTTAGGTCATAAAGTTGGCGTAATTGATGCGGACATTTACGGACCATCAATGCCTATGATGTTTGGGTTACAAGGTCGCAACATTACTAGCCGTGACGAAAAAACAATGGAGCCGTTTTATCAATATGATGTGGCATTAAATTCAATTGGTTTTTTAGTACCTGAAGATAAAGCAACAATTTGGCGTGGACCAATGGCATCCAGAGCGCTTATGCAGTTAATAAATGAAACCAATTGGCCAGAACTAGATATTTTGTTTGTTGATATGCCACCGGGCACGGGAGACATACAATTGACTCTATCTGAACAAATTAAATGTCATGCGGCGGTAATTGTTACAACGCCACAGAATGTAGCCTTGGCAGATGCCGAAAAGGGCATTCAAATGTTTCAAAAGGTTAACACTCCGGTATTAGGTATCATAGAGAATATGAGTCAATTTATATGTTCAAATTGCGGTGTATCTCATCATTTATTTGGCGAGGGTGGAGGTGTGCGTTGTGCCACAAAACATGATGTTCCTTTGTTAGCTCAGTTAAGCTTAAATACAGAAACAAGAGAATATGGCGACTTAGGGTTACCTTTTTCTCTAAAAGATAAAAACTTTGAGTATCAGAAATTGGCATTTTCTCTTATTATGCATATGTCAAAACAGACACAACAGCTTATTCCTACAATTTAATTAAAAACGGACTCAATCATGCGCCTTTGCGACACCGATATTATTGCTAAACTTGACCAAGGTGATATCACTATTTTACCTCGCCCATCTAATGAGTTTATTTCTGGCATTACCGTCGATTTAACACTGGGGAATAAGTTTCGAGTATTTCAAGATCATCAAGCTCCTTTCATTGATTTAAGTGGTCCAAAAGAAGAGACTCAACGAGCACTTGAATCGGTTATGGGTGATGAGATTGTTTTAAATCCAGAGCAAGCGTTTTTTCTTCATCCTGGTGAATTAGCATTGGCAATTACACATGAGTCGATAACTTTACCAAATGACTTAGTTGGCTGGCTGGACGGACGTTCATCTTTGGCTAGACTTGGTCTTATGGTTCATGTAACGGCTCATCGAATTGACCCGGGTTGGTCAGGCAATATTGTCCTCGAATTTTATAATTCAGGTAAACTCCCGTTAGCGTTAAAACCACATATGAAAATTGGCGCATTAAGCTTTGAGACAATGACTGGCCCAGCAGCAAGACCATATACGTCGCGTGCTGATGCCAAGTATAAAAACCAAGATGGCGCTGATGGCAGTCGAATTAACCATGATACTCAAGATTAATACTTACGATGTTAATAGCTAAATAAAGACCGGAGTTTGCTAGGTGCCTTATACTAAGCCAAGTTATATGGTAGTGATATTGTCGTGGCTGATGTTGTTAGTCGCGACATTAATTTACGCGATTTACTATTCTCCAGATAAGCACGATACCGGCATATACGACTTTTTTGATGTTTATTATTTAGATGATTCAGCAAATCCGTTGAATATTAACCAAGTTAAAAACCTACCAGACAGTCTATTTGAATCTGAAAAATTAAAAGTGCATTCACCGGATTCATTAGATTTCGCCTTGTGGTACAGAATCAAAACCAACATTAAAACTGGCTACGAAGAGCCAATTAGTATAAGTCTAGATAACCCGACGTTAGATACCATTCATTTTTATGTTTTGTACAAGGGGGAGGTTGGCTTTGAAAAAGTATTAGGTGATCAACATCCAACCCAATACGCAATAGATCATGTCTCTCCGAAGGTTACCTTGTTTGGTGGGTTATCTACCGAAACCGAAATTTACATCAGAATTAAATCTAAGGGCTCACCCGCTACGCCTGTATTGATTGAGTCAGTGACAAGCTCACAGTTTCGCAGTAGCTCTCAACTTGTTTTATTAGGTGCGTTATTTGGCATCGGTTTGATCATGATTATTTATAATTATTTTATGTACCGAGGAGTAGGTGAACGCTCGTTTCTTGATTACATTTGGTATGTGGCGACGACAGTCTTAGCGATATCAATGATTAATGGTTTTACTTTTTTAATTTTGCCTGAAGATATTGCTATTTGGGCGAATAAAAACTTAATAGTTTCAGTTCATTTTTTATCGGCCGCCTTTGCCATTCGTTTTGGGATCAAATTTTTAAGATTTGAAACGATAAGACCTCTGTTTGCAAAAGTAGCTTTAGCCTACTCAAACGTTATCCTTTTGCTAGCGGTAGTTGCTATATTTTTTGATGAAAGCGCTATGTTACCTTTATACATAGTCGTACTGGCTTTGATTTATGTCCCAGCAGTAGCAGTTATCGCTATGGTTTTTTCAACACGATTAGTCTGGGTTCAATATTATCTGGCCTCTTGGGTACCGCTATTGGCCGGTGCGATGCTCACTATTGCGGCCTTCAATGGTGTTGTAAATTACAACTTTCTCACCAGAAATGGCTCTCTCATTGGTGTTGTCGCTGAAATATGCATAATGGCGATTGCGTTATTAGATAGATTTAGAGCAAACCAAATTGACCGTGAGTATAGAATTAATCATGATTTAGCTACAGGTTTGCCGAATCAAGTGTTACTTGAAACCGCCATCAAAAAAGTTGGCCAAAGTCGGAAACCTATGTCGCTAATGGTATTTGACATTCCGCAAGCGAAAGATCTCATCCCGTCACTTGGTATAGAAACCGCGAATGTGTTTTTTAATCAATTGTTTAATAACATCGAAATGTATGCTGCAACAATGCGGGGAACATTTGCGTTTGCTAAAGACAGTAATGACAAACGCTATCATATTGTTCGTATTGATGAATCACGTTTTGCGGTTATGTTTGTTGGTGAATTTGACGAACAAGAGTTAGCACAAAATGTTACCGCGATTCAGGAAGCCGTGGCTATTATTGTAAATCTTAATGGCGTGACAATGTCGGTAAGCAGTATCGCTGGTATCGCATGTTATCCAAAAGATGTGGCTGAGCCTGAAGGGCTACTAAGCACAGCGATTCAAGCGCTTATAGCAGGAAGAAAATCGGATAAGAAGTGGGCTCGTTTTGATGAGCAAAGAAATATTGATGTTCAGCAAAGGTTTAGGCTAGCTGCAGATCTACAAAAAGCGATAGAGCAGGATGACCTTGAGTTATACCATCAACCTCAAATCGACATGGTCCACAACAGAGTTTACGGCAGTGAGTTATTATTACGTTGGCAACATCCTGTTGAAGGATTCATTAACCCTGCTCTTGTAATTGAAATAGCTGAAGAAACTGGCGTCATTCATCAATTAACAGAATGGGTTATTGAAAGAGGGTTAGAACAACACGCTAAATTATGTAAGCTAGGGCTTGGCACAAATACTTCAATTAATATATCCGGAAAAGATTTTAATGATAATGGCTTAGTCGCGCATATCCTGACTACTAGTGCTCGGCTAGAAATTGACAATAACACAGTAACGTTTGAGGTGACTGAGTCAGCAACCGCAGATGATCCAGAACAAGCGAAAGAAGTATTAACGGAGCTTTATAATCAAGGTTTTAAGATTGCGATTGATGATTTTGGTACTGGATATTCAAGTCTCGATTATTTGAGCCAGTTACCATTCCATGAACTAAAAATCGACCGTTGTTTTATGGATATTGACATCTCTGAACGTAACAGGACGATTACTGAAGTTACTCTGTCATTAGCCAAGCGACTGGGTGTTAATGCGGTAGCGGAAGGGATAGAAAATGAACGTGTTGCTGAACTGTTGAAGTCGTTTGGTTGCCCAGTAGGGCAAGGATACCTATATTCAAAACCAAAACCATTTATTGAACACATGCGTTGGATGCAAGAAATTTATAAAGTTAATCGTGACTTAGTGTTGGATAAACCATCAGTTGAGTAAACAATATAAATAATAATCTTGCATTAAAATCATAGTTTTATATTATCAAGGCTGTTAGTCGGACTGTAGCGCAGCTTGGTAGCGCACTGTCATGGGGTGTCAGGGGTCGCTGGTTCAAATCCAGTCAGTCCGACCAATTCTTTTACTCTAGGTTCCCCAAAATTATCACTCACTCAAAACGAGCAGAAGTCCCTCTGGATTTAGAGCCAGCGAAGCGGTTCACTGGATTGTCAGGAACAATCCAGAACGTCATTCATGACGGCCGTAGGGCAAAAAACAGGACGTTTTTTGTAAATCCAGTCAGTCCGACCAATTCTTTTACTCTAGGTTCCCCAAAATTATCACTCACTCAAAACGAGCAGAAGTCCCTCTGGATTTAATTCATCACTTCCAATAGTGGTTGCACATCACTGCCGTAATCAAAGACCACAGCTAACACCAACACGAGCGACGCAGCAACCATTAACTTTAAGATTAATGGAATACAGAATCGGAACCAAAGGTGATAAGGCACACCGGCCATACCAATTATTCCCATTAAAACCGCATTGGTTGGGATGATCATATTCGAAAAGCCATCACCGAATTGATAGGCGAGAACAACAATTTGACGATTAACCCCCACCAAATCACCAACTGGCGTTAATAATGGAATAGTGACATATGCCTGGCCGCTGCCCGATGGGATAAATAAATTCAGCAAGGTTTGCATCACAAACATACCAACAGCGGCAAGTTCGGAGCCTAACATTGATAATGGAGATGACATACCGTGGACTAAAGAATGCAAAATTTGACCGTCTTCCATAATAAGAGCAACACCACGAGCGACACCAATTAACATTGCGGTTGAAGCTAAATCTTTAACGCCTTCAATAAAATTATTAGCAGCAACATCAGCATTAAGTTTGCCAACTATTGAAGTGAATAACCCCCATAAGATAAATAAAGCGCCAAGTTCGTATAGATACCAACCTTTTTGAGAAATGCCCCATACAGCGGTAATAATAGTTGCGACTAATCCGAATAGGATTAACTGATGGCGTAATTCAAGTTTTGGGTATTGTGTTATTTCTTTACCACCGAGTGGACAGGGTAATGAAGCTGTCATGGATGAAGCAGGATCATTAAGCACCTTAGTGGCGTAACTCCATACATGATGAAAACCAATTAGAACAAACGGAATAAAAATCGCTAAACGCAATTCAATCCCCGAGTAAACAGGAATGTCCGCTACATTTTGTGCAACCATGACGGTAAAAGGGTTGAATGCAGAAACGCCATACCCAATACCATAACCAGTAACGATCATGCCGACAGCAGTCATAGCGTCAAGCCGCATTGCTTTACATAAACCAACCAGTATTAGTACAAAAGGAATGTACTCGCCCGCCATACCAATTGCACCAGATGCTAAGGCAAAACAAAACACCACCATGAATATCAATAAATTAGGTTTTTGACCAAAGCGTTCAAGTAAACGTCCGATTAGCGCATCTATTGTTCCTGTTGCTCTAGCAATGGCTAATACGCCACCGACGATAAAAACAAAGAAAATAATGTCTTGAGCAGCAGCTAATGCTCTTGGAAGTGCAACTAAGAAGTCCATTGGCGTTAAACGAATTTGCTCTTCAGCTAATTCAAAAGTACCAGGTACGACAGTACTTCGACCATTCTCTAGGGTTACCGTTTCAAAATAGCCTTGCGGTACAATCCATGTCGCTATGTAAGCGACAAGCATCATTGATAGTAACAGAACAAGCGTATGTGGAACTTTAAAAGGTTTTGTCATGGTTAAACCGCGCCTAGCGTTAAATTGATGTATTAAATGCGTTAAAGAATAATTATTTTAAAGGAACTATACAACTGATCGTTCCAATTCATCATTGCGTTAAATAAACAGATATTTTGAAAGTTTTTAGTAAAAACCACGGTTTACTATTACAGAGGTGGGTGTGATGATGAAATTTGCTGTAAAAATTGGACTAGCTACATTGATATTTGTTGGCTTTTATTTAATGAGTGGGCCGCTTTTAGCTTACAACAAATCACCAACAGCGCAAACAATGCAGCGTCAGAGTCTCGTGCTAGGCCTTGGCTGTTTTTGGGGCGCAGAAAAACGTTTTGAAGCCTTACCTGGCGTAATAAATGTAGAGTCTGGTTATGCCGATGGGCGAGGCTTAGAGCCTAAGTATGATGAAATTGTAAAGTGGAAAAATCGTTTTAATCCAAACAACTTTGCTGAAGTTATCCGTGTTGAATACAACCAAAGTCTAATAGATACAACAACGTTACTTAAAATATTTTTTGAGATGCATGACCCAACGCAAAAAAATAAACAAGGTAACGATGTTGGTACTCAATACCGCTCCACTATCCTTGTTCAGTCTGACAAACAAGCATCACTTGCTCAAAAGCTGGCAGAACAATTTCAGCAACGTCTTAATGAAAAAGGACGTGGAGTCATCCAAACGGTAATAAAACCGCTCGATAAGTTTTACGCGGCAGAGGATTATCACCAGGATTACATAGCTAAAAACCCAAATGGTTATTGTCCAGACCACAGTACGGGTGTGACGTTTGGCCCAGAGCCTTTATTAGCAAAATATATGAATGTAGAGCCTTCAAAAGAAGTGGATAACTTACCACTGTTAACTGGAAAACATATCGTGGTGGTTGATGCGCCAAATTGTCCATATTGTGAAAAATTCAAAGAAGACGTCACGAATGAATATCAAGGAGACGTTCCTTTGCATTTTCGATTAGCCAATCAACTTAATCAGTTAACAATAAAGTCAGCGACGTTTGGTACGCCAACCATCTTATTTTTAGAAAACGGGGTAGAGCGCTTAGGTCATATGGGCTATCTATCTCCTGAAGAATTTTATCAAGCTCTGGGAGCATTTAAGCTTGGTGATACAGAAGCATTTCAAGTCGCGTTTAACAAAGGAACCGATAATCGCTTTTGTAAAGCCTACGAAAAGTTTCAAAACACTCCTCCAGGACAGTTTATCGACAGTCTATCGGGAAAAGCGTTATTCGATACAAAAGACAGATTTGACTCTGGTTCAGGATGGCTCTCGTTTACACGACCAATCGAAGGTGCGGTCACTTATCATCAAGATAACTCATTTGGTATGCGCCGCACGGAAGTAAAAGCAAAAGTATCAGGTATCCATTTAGGCCATGTATTTGATGACGGACCTAATGGCAGTAAACGTTATTGCATAAATGCCACCGTATTGGATTTTGAGCCGAGAACCTAGGTCAACCTAAGTGGCTTATGCGCTATTAGGATCAGATATTTAAATTAGGCATTAAACTTTCTTTGAGCTATTCCTCTTTTTTCAATAGACTAAGGGCTGGATATTTTATTGAGGTTATTGTTTTGTCTAATATTTCACCAGGCTCACAGGGAGCAGTTGAAAATCGAAATTGGTTTAATCGCTTTTTAGCCACAGTCGAATGGCTGGGGAATCTATTACCACACCCAGTTACTTTATTTGCCTTGTTTGCGGCGGGTGTTGTAGTACTAAGTGGTATATTGGGATTCTTCGATGTTAACGTTGCCGACCCTCGTCCAGAGGGAGCTGCAGGTCGAGCATCGAACGGGTTAATCGAAGTCGTTTCGTTAATGAACGCTGAGGGCTTGCAAAGAATATTTACAGGCTTAGTGACGAATTTCACAGGTTTTGCGCCGTTGGGAACCGTGCTTGTGGCAATGTTAGGTGTTGCTGTTGCTGAACATTCGGGGCTGTTATCAGCCGCAATGCGAGCGTTGGTTATGAATGCGTCAAAACGAGCAGTCACAGTAACGATAGTGTTTGCTGGTATTGTTTCAAATACAGCTTCAGAACTTGGCTATGTGGTATTAATTCCATTAGCGGCGATGATTTTCCATTCATTAGGACGCCACCCTTTAGCAGGTTTAGCCGCCGCATTCGCAGGGGTGTCGGGTGGTTATTCAGCAAACATTTTTTTAGGTACGGTTGATCCGTTATTAGCTGGTTTTACCGAAAGTGCTGCGCATCTAATAAACCCAAATTACGTTGTTGGGCCGGAAGTAAACTGGTACTTCATGTTTGTTAGTACTTTTGTAATATCAGCCGCCGGTGCATTTGTAACTGAAAAAATCGTTGAGCCACGTTTAGGTCCATATAATCCAAAAGACGCGTCGATTGATTTGGGCGAACAAAAAATGGATACTCCATCCGATGCCGAGCGACAAGGTTTAAAAGCCGCAGGATTAGCCTTGTTAGCTGTTACTGCACTATTAAGTATTACTATCATACCAATAGACGTGCCAGGCTTTGGAGCATTGTTAAACCCTGAAACGGGCAACATAACAGGCTCTCCGTTTTTAAAAAGTATTGTTGTTATTATTTTTATTGTATTTGGCTTTGTGGGTTTTGTTTACGGCCGTGTAGCTGGAACAATGAAAAATGATCGAGACGTTATTGATGCAATGTCAAAGAGTATTGGTAGTCTTGGTTTGTATATAACGTTAGTTTTCTTTGCTGCACAATTTGTTGCTTTCTTTAAGTGGACTAATTTAGGAACTGTTTTAGCAGTAAAAGGCGCAGCATTATTGCAATACTTGGGGCTAGATGGACCTGAAGTGTTTGTCTTGTTTATTATTATGTGTGCGATTGTAAATTTAAGTTTAGGCAGTGCATCGGCGCAGTGGGCAATCACCGCACCGATCTTTGTACCTATGCTAATGTTGATTGGTTATGCACCTGAAGTTATTCAAGCCGCCTATCGTATTGGTGATTCTATCTCGAATTTGATCACGCCAATGATGAGTTACTTTGGGTTAATCCTTGCGATGGCAGCTAAATACAAAAAAGACTTAGGCTTAGGTACGCTAATCGCTATGATGTTGCCATATTCTATGGTGTTTTTTGTAGTGTGGACCGTATTCTTTTATGTCTGGGTATTCTTATTGGGCATGCCAGTAGGGCCGGGCGCAGCAACTTATTACAACCCGTAGTAGCGAGTTGTAACTCTTATAAAAATGGAGCCTAAGTCGGCTCCATTTTTTTTATCCATTGAACCTAATTCAAAACCAAATTCTGATTTAACTATTTACTTTGTATCAAACATAAGCAGATTTTTGTCAGACTAAAAAGTGATTTTTACTACAGTGTCATCACCACCAACAGCAATACAGTAGTTGCTGGTGCAATCAATGGCCCACATATCAAGTGATGAAATAAGTTGCCACTTTGGGCTATTAGGTTTCAGCATTGCAATGCCATCTGGGCTTGTTGCAAAAATATGCCCTTGATTAATGGCCGAGCCGTAAATAGCGCCATTAATTGGTAGGTTAGGTAGGGCAACCCAACTTTCTTGCTTGATGTTATATTGATAAGCAAGTGCCGGATTGTCTTTAGTTTTTAAAGTACCGCCGAACGCATAAACATTATTATCGCTCAGTTGCACAGAAAAAATACCTGCGGCTTCACCACCTTTAAATGGCGATTCGACGCTTTGCCAATCACTATTAACCTCTTTTATTAAGAGGCGTGGTTTTATCGTGTTGCCGGTTGCTATTACTAGGTCACCTCGGTTACTTGAGTTAATACAAGTCCCGCTTGAAGCAAACCCGCCCTCTAATGCTCGTGCATCATAAGGAAGGCGCTCAGGTTGCCAACTATTCGCATCGTCAGTTGACTTGAACACGGTTAAGTTTGAGTTAACAGAATCACCGTATAACCAATATGTTTGGTTTGCCTCAGTGATACAGTTATAAAAGTCGGTTGGTTTATGGCCTTGTAAAGTAAGTTGCCAGGACAAGCCGTTATCTTTTGATACATACACTCGTGACATGGCACCTTCACCGGCGGACATCAAAACAAGTCTTTGCGGGTCCGCGTACACATCTCTAAATTGAAGTTTGTCTTTTTTTGCTGGCGCTTTTAAAGCTAGCCAGGTAAAACCCGCATCTTCACTCTTGTAAATGCTTGAGTTTGTGCCACTTACAAAAATAGTCTTATCATCAACAATTTTTACGGCTTGAAAACGGTTGCCGGTTGAAATTTGTTGTGCAGATACTTCAATGTGCAATTCTTGATTTTGTGCACTTACCAATGTTGGACAGGCGAGTGCAAAAAGCGCAGTCATATACCAATTACGATTTCGTTTACTTGAGTTGACTCGATTTAAATTCAAACTAAAAGCCTCGCATTAATATTTTGCTGGTGTGTTGCTATTTGGTATCGTGTTTTTGATAAATTCACGAATGTCTTGATTTGACTGTTTTAAGTCCTCTTTTCGAAGATACATCATGTGGCCACTTCTATAACCTTTAAATGACAAGCGATCTTTCATTTTTCCGCTTTGGTCTAGTTGCCACATAGAATATTTTGCATCGAAATAATTGGTTGCGCCGTCGTAATAGCCAGCTTGAATCATGACATTTAAATATGGGTTTTGAGCCATTGCTAAACGTAGGTCTTTACCGGTTGTGTTATTGCTTCTGTCCCAAGGGTATACGTTACCAAACATGTTGTACTTAAGATCAGTAATATAGCCGAGTTCTTCACGCAAGTAGTAGTTTATTGCAGGAGTGAAACTATGTAACCAGGAGGTTAATTCTGCGTTGTAGTCGGGGCGAGTACCTGATTCTTTTTCGTCTATTCCTAAGTATCTAGAGTCAAGCCGGCCAACTGTTTGTCCTTCATTTCGTAACAATGCCTTCCAAAAATATGACGTGCTGATATCAAGATTGTTTTGTAAAACCACTTCTTTTGTCAAACCTGAATAGGTAGCAACTTTTGCGGCAATGTTGGCTTTTAATTCGTTTGAGATAAAACCACCTTGTGCTAAGGCTGGCAAATACTGACCTATGGTAAAAGATTCTACTTCGTTTAGAACATCGATTAAATCTCGAGATTGTAAATCATCGCTTAACTTGTTGTGGTACCACGCTGCCGCAGCAAAGTAAGGAAGTCTATTGGCCGCTTTAACAGGCCCATCTCGTTTCATACCCATATCAGTAGGGGAAACAAGTATAACGCCATTCAAATACATCCACTGGCTGTTTTGAAGCTCATGCGCCAAGCCTGCCACGCGAGTTGTGCCATAACTTTCACCAATTAAATACTTTGGCGATCTCCAGCGATTATTCCGAGTTACAAAGGTAGAAATCCAATCAGCTAAATAAGTGATGTCAGCATTAACGCCAAAAAACATCTCTTTCTGTTCAGGCTTCGAAGGCATTTTGCCTTCTTTGTTTGGAAGTACTCTTGAGTAGCCGGTATTTACAGGGTTTACATAAACAATATCGGCAACATCTAAAATAGAATAGGGATTGGATTTTGTTCCGTAGGGCTGCAGAGGGTAACCTTCATCATCGACGTTTAAGATTTTAGGACCGGTATAGGCCATATGCATCCAGACAGATGCTGAGCCAGGGCCACCATTAAAAGATATTATAAGTGGGCGTGTCTCCGAATTTTTAACGCCAGTACGCTTATAATAGGTATAAAAGAGAGTAGCTGTAGGCTCGCCATTTTCATTCCACACAGGCTGGTTACCGATAGTAGCGGTGTAAGACAATTTTGAGCCATTTATGCGTGTAGAAAACTCGTTGGTTGTGCTTTCATCAATTTTACTTTTTACGTCGTATTCTGAACTCATCGCATGTATATGAGCACTAATAGACATAAGAACGCCTATAATAAAAATGCGACTATATTTGGTGATATTAGTGTGAGTCATACAACATCCTGTTAATTTAATAATAGATGAACAATTTATAACACTTAATAATACTTTTTGTACAAAACTGAGGTAGTTAGTCAAATACCCAAGGTCGAATTAGATCTAAATTATCAATGACTATTTGTTGAGCCTTAGGATCTGCATTTATGGTGTGAATATCAATGTTCAATGAACGAAGTAAGTAGGCGATTAAACTTGCTCTTATGGTAATTTCTAATTTCCCATTATCCATTCCGTAATCACATTCTATGACTGCCTGTTGTTCATGAGTAAGGCGACGGTCAGGGATAAGAATGACGGTAATATATTGATTCCAATTAACATCGTCGGATTCAGTTTTTGTACTTTTGGCGTCTTCGATTTCTGGAGCCTCGAAAAATCGCGTTAAAACGAAGTCTCTAAATGACTGGTTTTTTTCACAATACGCTCTTACATGCCAGCGGTTTGCAGCGAATACTAATGAGTGTGGAGCAATAACTCGACCGTCGGGCTTAGGATCGTTAATAGAACGGTAGTCAACTTCAAGGCGTAAATTATTGTGGCAGGCTTTTATTATCGGTCGCAGAATATCGGCGCTAATTGAACGGTTTGGAAGTGGAAGCTGGTGGCAATGACCAAACCCTAAATCGAGTCGTTCAAAGTGAAGATTTAAATCACTATTACGCTCTAATAGATGCAAATACTCTTCTGCGGTGCCTTGAGTTAAACGAGGCGAAAATTCTGGGCTTGGCAAATAACCTTTTTGTGAGGAATCATATATAAGGTTTTCTGGTGCTATTTCTTCAAGATACTTTTTTATATCTTTTGAAGCTTGTTGGCGACGAATACCAAAGTAGTCACATAAATGTTTAGTAGTTAATCGACCTTCCCATAGCGCCACAATTTCAATAAGCCTTAATCGAAGAAGCAAGTCATATCGGTAGGGCCAATGAGCGTCCGTCATGTTTAATCCTTTAAATGTGTTTCCAATCTAGGTAGTTTAAAGGCTTTGGTTAAACATGTATATGAATTAAAGGGCGGAGAAAGTTAACGTGTAACCATTGGATACACGTTGTTGAGTGTTCAAAATACAGCTTTGTTACGTCCAGTCTCTTTCGCTTTGTAAAGATTTTCATCTGCGCGATTGATGGCTTTATTAAGGTTTGCATCTTTTATATCTACTTGCGTCGCGCCAAGACTAAATGTGATTTTGTAATCACTTGGAATGTTTGATAGCTCAATAGCGTTCAAGTTTTTAGTCACTCGGTCAAAAATTAGTTTTACATCGTCAACGGTGGTGTTGGTTAAAACTAATAACCATTCTTCACCGCCGTAACGACCGAACCTGTCCTGATTACGAATGGAACTACTAAGCGCCGTTGAAAATGCCTTTAAGACATCATCACCTACATCATGGCCGAAGTTGTCGTTAATCGCTTTGAAAAAATCAACGTCAATAATAGCAATGGTTAAAGGTGAACGATTGCGTTTTGATATTTGAAACTGTCGCTCAGCAAACTCTAAAATAGCGCGCCTGTTAGGAGAGCCAGTAAGGTGATCTTTAAGGGCCATTTCTTGGAAGTGATTTTTATTTACGAGTATGCGACGAAGTAAGTAGCCGATAATAAGCATTAACACAACCGAAAATGCCAACGCTAATCGCCAGATTGTTGTTTCTTTTTGCTCTTGCTTTAATCGCAACTCTTGAAGTTCATTTTCTTGTTGCAAAATACGGTTGTCGGTCTCCTTCTTCTGACTATCGTAAGCTACTAACAACTCTTGAATCTGTTTGTTATTTTGTTTTTCGAACTGTTCGATATATTGCTTGGTTACATCTACTTGCAATTCATAGGCGACTTTAAAGTCTTTTTGCAATGCCGCCAGCTTAGCTTCCATTCTTGTATAACTAACATCCCATCTGTCATCTGCATATTCGTCAATGATAGGTTTTAACGCGAGCAGTTCTTGATTTACTTCATCTGACTTTTCTAATTCAATTAGACAGTTAATTTTACCAATAGAGGTAGATACAATATTGTTCTTGTCGTTATTTTCTTTAAAAAAAGCTAATGCTTGCTCGTAATACAACAACGCCTTTTCAAAGTTCTTTTGTTTTTCAAATAGCTCACCAAACGCTTGGTTTGTCCATGCAACGCCAGCTAAGTCGTCTATCTCGCGATTTAACGCTAATGTTTGAGTTAATGTTTCTTGAGCTTTAGCGTAGTCATTCTTGGCGATGTAGTTACCAGCTAAATTAAAAAGTGTTACAGACTCACTGTATTTGTCGTTGCTTTTAATCGAAATCTGTCTCACTTCTTCTAAATATTTTATGGCAATATCGTATTCAGCTCTTTGTGAGAAGATATTTGCTAAGCCGTTGAGTGTACTGGAAAGGCCAACTTCATCGCCGAGCTTTTCGTAAAGTGCTTGCGACTTTTTAAAGTAATTTAACGCTTGTTCAGTTTTGCGGTTGTTATAAGCATTAATTCCTAGCGCATTTATAATACCAGCTACAACCTTTTCATCTTCAATAAGCAATAAATTCTCTTCAATGTCATTGATGAGTGATGAAACGGGTTTATTTTGTATTGTATTGATGGTGAGTTGAATTAATTGAAAGCGAGTTCTTGACTCGAGTAAGTGAGCCGCAGTGGTTCTTGGAAAGTATAGATCTACTATTTGTTGGGCGGATTGAATTTGTTCAAGCGCTAATAATAACTCGGCTTTATAAACTTGAGCTCGTATTTCTGAATGACGCCAGTCTTCGGCTTCGGCTAATAAAATTAAAGCTTCTAATTGCTCTAATTGTTGTTTTGGCGTTGATGCGTAATCCACAGCCATTACGTCCAATTGTTTCTTAAACTCCACTTCATTTGAAGGTTCTGCTAGCACCTTGCCAATCGAGAGAAAGAAAATAAGGATTATAAGAATTCGCATAGGCTGTCTAAAAAGTCCTAATGTAAACAAATGTTTCTAAAAAAGTACAAGCGTAAAATGACATAAAACTGCATAAAAATCACCTCTTTTGTGCATAAAATATCAGTATAAAAATAAAGTGTTTTAATTAAATTTAAAAATAGCATTAAATACCTATAAAATAGCTCTAATTAAAAAAAACGATATCTAATATGACTTTATCTAGTGACATTAAAGAGCAGATTTCTGCATTAGCCAATCTACTCCACAAATATAACCATGAATATTATGTTTTAGACCAACCAACGATTCCTGACGCTGAATATGATCGCGTATTTAGGGAGTTGCAAGCGCTTGAACAGTCCAACCCTGAACTGAAACTTGCAGACTCACCAACGCAAAAAGTGGGCGGAAAAGCGCTAGATAAATTTGAACAGGTTAGCCACGAAGTACCTATGTTGTCGCTTGATAATGCGATGGTAGAGGAAGAGTTTGTCGCGTTTAACAAACGTATCAGTGAACGTGTTAAATCGATAGATGAGTTAGAGTTTTGCTGTGAGCCAAAGTTAGATGGATTAGCGGTTAGCTTACTTTATGTTGATGGTGTTTTAACTCAAGCTGCAACACGGGGCGATGGTAGCGTTGGCGAGAATATTACGGCCAATGTAAAGACGATAAAATCAATTCCACTGCGTTTATCTGGGGAGGCCATTCCGAAGCGTGTAGAAGTGCGTGGTGAGGTATTTTTATGGTTAGATGGCTTTAACGCGTATAACGAAAAAGCGCTCAAAGAAAATACTAAACCTATGGTTAACCCTAGAAATGGTGCAGCGGGTAGTTTACGTCAATTAGATTCAAAAATTACAGCGTCTCGACCATTGGGTTTTTATGCATATAGCTTAGGTGTTGTAAGCGATGAAATAAACTTGCCACAGACCCATTATGAACGACTGAAATTAGTTAATTCTTGGGGGCTACCGCTTTGTCCTGAAGTAACCGTCGTTACAGGTGTCGACGGGGTGCTCGACTTTTACCAAGATATCCAAGAAAAGCGTAGCAGTTTAAATTATGAAATTGATGGTACCGTTCTTAAAGTAAATAGTATCGACTTACAAGAACAACTGGGTTTTGTGGCGAGAGCGCCGCGTTGGGCCATTGCTTATAAATTTCCCGCTCAAGAAGAGCTTACCGTTTTAAATGATGTTGAATTTCAAGTCGGACGCACAGGTGCAATTACTCCAGTCGCTAAGCTTGAACCGGTTTTTGTTGGTGGTGTCACAGTATCAAATGCGACATTACATAATAGTGAAGAAATTGAGCGCTTGGGGATAAAAATTGGTGATACCGTCATTATTCGACGTGCCGGTGACGTTATTCCACAAGTGGCAGGCGTTGTTTTAGATAGAAGACCGGACAATGCGCAAACGATCACGTTTCCTAATGAGTGTCCGGTTTGTCAATCACATGTCGAAAAACTGGAAGGCGAAGCGGTAACTCGTTGTACGGGGGGCTTAGTGTGTGGTGCGCAACGTAAACAAGCCATCAAACATTTTGCGTCTCGGAAGGCTTTTGATATCGACGGTTTGGGTGACAAAATTGTTGATCAACTTGTAGACGCAGATCTAATTCAATCACCTGCTGATTTATTCGATTTAGAACAATCCCAAATTGAAAGTCTTGAACGAATGGGACCAAAGTCAGCTGCAAATCTTATTGACGCTTTAGAAACATCTAAAGTAACTAGCTTACCTAAGTTTATTTACTCTTTAGGAATCCGGGAAGTAGGTGAAGCTACCGCAGCTAACTTAGCGGCATACTTTTTAACGTTAGAGGCAATACAATCGGCAAGTGTTGAAGAGTTAATTGAAGTAAATGATGTGGGTAATATTGTTGCTCAACATGTATTTTCGTTTTTCAGAGAACAACATAACCTCGACATTATCGATAAACTTAAAACCGCTGGCGTAAACTGGCCTAACATCGAGAAAAAATCTGAAGATGAACAACCGTTAGCAGGCTTGACCTATGTAATCACTGGCTCATTGAGCGTAGTAAGCCGAAATGATGCAAAAGCACTTCTGACAGGTTTAGGAGCTAAAGTTGCTGGTAGTGTGTCAGCTAAAACAGATTATCTTGTTGCCGGTGAAAAAGCAGGTTCAAAACTCACAAAGGCACAAGATTTGAATGTTCCTGTATTAGATGAAGCGGGGTTGCTTGAGTTACTTGACGGGCATGGCGTTAATTACTAAATACTACTGTTAGCCTGTCAAAAATTAGTCAAACCGAGCGCTTTCGTCAATTTATTGTCGGAAGTGCTTGCAAGTCCGATCTTCACGGTTACAATCAATGTATAAAATCAATAAGATAGTATTCATAGAACATGGCTAAAGAACAGTACAGTGTCGCGAAAGGCGGACTAGGTAAAATTATTATCCTCGATGAGAATGAGAAAAGGGCGCAATTGATTGCGAACTTACTCAACTTTATTGGCGAACCTTGTGAGCTTGTCACGGAAAGTAATTTATCAGACGCCTGCCAGCCTGAAGAATCAGTTTTAGCTTGTGTTTTAGGTGCCTTATCATCAGGCGATCATGAGCGCATTGTTGCCTCCCAGCCAGCGGTGCCATTCCTCGTCTTAGGCGACACACTTAAATACTTGTTCGATAAGAAAAATGTCATTGGCCTATTAAGCGAGCCACTGGCATATCCAGTCGTTGTTCAACAAATTCGAGATTGCCAAGAATATAAGCGTTTAATTCCAAAAAGAAATGCTTCAACTGACGGTTCCATGTTTGATGGTTTAATTGGCCAAACAAATGCCATGCAAACAATACGTTTCTTGATAAAACAGGTTGCTGAAAAAGAAGCTAACGTACTTATACTGGGCGACTCAGGAACTGGTAAAGAAGTTATCGCAAGAAATGTTCACTTGCTGTCTAATCGTGCTAAGGGTCCATTCGTCCCTGTTAACTGTGGTGCGATACCAGGTGAATTACTTGAAAGTGAATTGTTTGGTCATGAAAAAGGAGCGTTTACTGGAGCAATAAGCTCTCGTAAAGGTCGTTTTGAATTAGCCCAAGGCGGCACATTATTTCTAGATGAAATAGGTGATATGCCACTGCAGATGCAAGTTAAGCTACTGCGAGTGATACAAGAGCGCACTTACGAAAGAGTTGGCGGGAACAAACCTATTAAGGCTGACGTTAGAATTATTGCGGCGACTCATCGTAATTTGGAAACGATGATCGAGGAAAATAGGTTTAGAGAAGACTTGTACTACAGATTAAATGTATTCCCAATTGAATCACCATCATTAAAAGACAGACGTGACGACTTAGAAGTACTTATACAAGAGTTCATTGCTCGTTTTGAAAAACAGCATCAAGCCCGTTTTAACCTTACCGAACGTGCATTAGAGTCTTTAAAGCAACACACTTGGCCAGGCAATGTTCGCGAATTAGGTAATTTGGTTGAACGTTTGTTAATTATGTTTCCAAATCAAATGGTTGATGTGCACGACTTACCGCAGAGATATTGCTATACCGACGAAGCACCATTTGTTCCTGAGTATCCAGATGAAATTATGGAACGTCAGGCATTAAATGATATTTTTGCATTTAACGATGAGTCAGATGAAGACGATTCTGATGACTTTGTAATGTCTGCAACCTCGTTAGCGGATCCAACCACAGTGATGCTTCCGGAAGAGGGTATTGACCTGAAAGAGTTTTTAGCAGAGTTAGAAGTTAACCTTATTGAGCAGGCGCTACAAAGCTGCGATTACGTAGTATCTCGTGCTGCTGAACAATTATCTCTGCGACGCACCACGCTAGTAGAAAAAATGAGAAAGTACGATTTAAATAAAGATGAATAATCTTTGTCAAAAAATTGTAAACCCATCCATTCACTGAAAAGCCTAAGTAAGTTGTTGAAATTAAAGGGTTAAAAAGTTGGCACAATAGTTGTTTGATTCACTGTGTATTAACACAAGTGAGGCAGTATTATGTCAGCCAGATTATCTACAGCAATTACAGAGCAGCGCGTTATCGATGCAAATATTAAATTAGCATCATTCACGTCTAAATTTCGCAGCTTTGCCGAGCCTGAGGCGGCTAATTCTCCAAGCGTGTCAGTGGCTAAACCAACTGACAAGTTAACAACACAACAAATTGAAGAACTTCGCCAGCAAAACGACGATCTAAGTCATCTAGTTGATGTGTTACCAAATGGTGTCGTCGTTTTAGACAATAAAGGTATGGTTCAACAAGCGAATAAGTTTGCAATAGCACTTTTAGGTGAACCTCTTGAGGGCGAGAAATGGCGTACTGTTATAGCGCGTTCATTTAAACCTCGCGAAGATGATGGTCACGAAGTATCTTTAGTTAATGGTCGTCGCGTTAAATTAGAAATTATGCCACTTAAGTCGGGTCAACTTATTGTAATGACCGACTTAACGGAAACTAGACAATTACAAGAACGTATTAGCCATTTGCAGCGCGTTTCTGCCTTAGGACGAATGGTCGCAAGTTTAGCGCACCAAATACGTACACCTTTGTCTGCCGCTATGTTGTACTCCGCAAATTTAGCAAACAATCGATTAAAATCAGAACAGCGCAGTAATTTCGTCAATAAATTGTCATCTCGACTTTCCGACCTTGAGAAGCAGGTTAACGATATGTTGATGTTTGCTAAGAGTGGTGAAAATCAAGTGCTAGAGCAAGTCTCATTGCAACAACTACTAACTAATGTTCATCAAAGCTCTGAAGCTATGGTGCAGCCAGCAGGTACAATGACGGTTGAATTACCTGAGCCAGATATTTTATTGCTTGCTAATAAAACAAGTCTTGCCAGCGCTATTACCAATTTAGTTCACAATGCCGTACAGGTCGTTGGTGAAGGCGTTCATATTCACTTAGCTGCGCGTCGAGTAGAAAATAATCCAAATCAAGTCTGTATTTCTGTTGAGGACAACGGCCCAGGAATAGATGCCAGTTTAATTGATAAAATATTTGAGCCGTTTTATACAACTCGCTCTCAGGGCACGGGTTTAGGCTTATCTGTTGTGAAAACAGTAGCGCAAGCTCATCAAGGCAAAGTGGCGGTGAAGAATAAAGTTTCAGGCGGAGCCGTATTCTCTATTTATCTGCCAATTAAACTAGCACCACAAAACGAAATGCATTCAGTAGAAACTGTATCTCAGGAGGTTATCGCATGAACCAGTCACAAATATTAGTTGTTGAAGACGACTCAGGTTTACGAGAAGCGTTAGTCGATACACTCTCTATCGCAGGTTATTCTGTTGTGGAAGCCGAGTCGGCGGAAACAGCTTTGGTAAAACTAAAAGAAACTGTCATTGATTTAATCGTATCAGACGTTCAAATGGGCGGGTTGTCAGGTTTAGACTTATTGAAGTCGGTTAAAAAACTATACCCTAATACACCATTTTTATTGATGACCGCTTACGCAACTATTGACCATGCTGTTGAGGCGATGAAATATGGTGCTATCGACTATATGGCAAAACCATTTGCGCCAGAAGTACTATTAAATATGGTCGGTCGATATGCTCCGGTCAAACAGACCGATAGACATGATCCAGTTGTGGCAGATAAAAAGAGTATTGAGCTTTTAAAGCTGGCCGCAAAAGTTGCAGCGTCTGATGCATCGGTAATGATCACGGGCCCAAGCGGCTCTGGTAAAGAAGTGATGGCAAGATATATACATGACCAATCGCCACGTTCTGAGCATGATTTTATTGCGATAAACTGTGCGGCTATTCCGGATAATATGCTTGAAGCAACATTATTTGGTTATGAAAAAGGTGCCTTTACTGGTGCAATACAAGCTTGCCCTGGAAAATTTGAACAAGCGCAACACGGTACTATCTTGCTCGATGAAATTACTGAAATGGACTTGAACCTTCAGGCTAAACTTCTTCGAGTTTTACAAGAGCGTGAAGTGGAACGTTTGGGCAGCCGTAAAACGGTAAAACTAGATGTGCGAGTGCTTGCAACATCAAATCGAGATTTAGCGACGGCCGTCAAAGAAGGGAAGTTTAGAGAAGATTTATTTTATCGCTTAAACGTATTTCCGATTAAGTGGCTACCACTTAGCGCTCGCAAAGATGACTTACTACCAATCGCAGAACATCTTTTAAGTCGTTACTGCATTGAAACTGGTAGAGAGATTCCGGTAATTGGGGCCGGAGCTATGCATAAATTAATGCAACATAATTGGCCTGGTAATGTTCGCGAGCTGGATAATGTGATTCAACGAGCACTTATTCTTTGTACTGCCAATACCATTGAAGCTGAGCATATTCTAGTGGAAGAGTTTGCTGTTGATAACATTGCAGCCAATATTCAGGCGACAAATCAAATTGACGACAGTGGCGACTTCAAAATGGAAATCCGCGATCAAGAGAACCGAATTATTCTTGATGCATTGCAAGCCTGCCAGGGTAAACGAAAAGACGTAGCTGAAAAGTTAGGCATTAGTCCTAGAACCTTACGCTACAAACTTGCAAAAATGCGTGAGCAAGGGATTGAAGTACCTGCGTAACCGACTATCTAAGTTTGCCCGCTAATTAACATGATGAATGTTTAGCGGGCTTTTTTAGGTTGTCGTCTCAATTTATGCTTTTATATCAAGCCACAAAGTCACTAAAAAACAGTGGTAGTCAAAACTCCGTCACTATCTAGCTATAGAATTCCCGTCAAGATAATCATTAAACTATTGATTTGTAACGATAATAAATTGGCATCATTCGTGCTTTATCTAGTTCAGTAAAGAAATGCTCCTGAATAGAGGACTCGATAATGAACATTCAAGCTAACAACTTATATGCAGAGTTACAAAGCATGGCGTCACAAGCGTCAAGCCAAACAATTCGTCCAAATAATGAGATCAATCCTTTTGCTCAGGCGCAAAAAGTCAATAACCCGTCGTCAGCTAATTTTGGTGAGCTATTAGAGCAAGCCGTTAATAATGTAAATGACTTACAAAAAACATCTGGCGAGTTAAAAAATCGATTAGAAATGGGCGACCGCTCAGTTTCTCTTGCTGAAACAATGATTGCATCGCAAAAAGCAGGCATTGCTTTTGAAGCAACGGTTCAAGTTCGTAACAAACTTGTCGAAGCCTACAAAACAATAATGAGCATGCCTGTTTAGGCTTTATTCAGCAGTTAAATATAGAATTAAGGGTTTAACGTGGCAGACGAACTAACTACTCAAATGACAACACCTGGACAAGATGTCTCTAACGATATGGTATCGCTAAACGGCGATATGGATAACGTTGAAGAGCAAAAGTCTGGTTTTTTAAGCGCAGCATCAAGTGCAGACTTATTACGCCAAGGTGCGTTGATATTAGCGTTAGTAATTTGTATTGCGATTACGATTTTCATTTTTATGTGGTCTCGAGAGCCTGAGCTTCGCCCGCTTGGTCAGTTTAATACTGAGCAACTTATCGAAACACTAGATTTCCTTGATGCTCAAAAAGTTGAATACAAATTAGAGCAAAATACTATTTTAGTGCCAGCTGATGCTTATCAAAATATCAAACTATCTTTGGCTCGTGGTGGTCTTTCTCAAGCGCCGTCAGAAGGTTCTGAAATTTTAATGCAAGACACTGGGTTTGGTGTTAGTCAGCGTATGGAAACAGAGCGACTTAAACATAGCCGAGAGCAGCAATTGGCGAGAACCATAGAAGAACTAAATTCAGTAGGTAGAGCACGCGTTTTACTGGCTATTCCAAAAGAAAACATCTTTGCTCGTCATACGAAACAACCTTCTGCTACTGTTGTCGTTACTCTACAACGTGGTCGTATGCTTAAAACAGAAGAAATAGACAGTATCGTGGATATAGTGGCATCAGCGGTTCAAGGTTTATCTACATCGCGTGTCACTGTGACCGATCAAAATGGACGACTACTAAATTCTGGTTCACAAAACTCACTTTCTGCTCTTTCACGTAAACAATTTGAAATTGAGCAAAAACGTGAAGATGAATACTTACAAAAAATTAATTCAATTTTATCTCCTGTCATCGGAATGGAAAACTATACCGCGCAGGTTGATGTAACAATGGACTTCACGCAGGTTCAAGAAACACAAAAGACTTACAACCCTGACTTACCAGCGATTAGAAGTGAATTTATAATTGAAGAAAATCAAACGGGTAATGGTCCTGTAGGCATTCCAGGTGCATTATCAAATCAGCCACCATTAGAGTCTGATATTCCAGAAGAAGCTGGTAATGCGAGAAATCGTGGTGCAACTGGCCGTTCTCACAAAGAACAAACAAGAAATTACGAATTAGATCAGACAATTAGCCACAAGCAAAATCAAACGGGCGTGGTACGTAGACTGAGCGTATCAGTTGCTGTCGATTACATTGTTACAACAGCGGAAGACGGTACGATTCAAAAAACGCCTCGTTCACAACAGGCATTGGTTAACATTCGTCGATTACTGCAAGGCGGTATCGGTTTTGACCTAAACCGCGGTGATACGCTTGAGGTAGTAACCATTCCATTTAATAAGGTCGATGCACTGTCAACAGAAGATGTGCCTATTTATTTACAAGAGTGGTTCCAGCCAATGATAAAAACGGTTGCGGCTATGCTTGTTATCATTGTTCTTATTATCTTCTTAGTTCGTCCATTATTGAACAAGTTGATTAGTCCAGAAGATACAACCGATAAATATGAAGAAGATGCTCTCGGTGGTGTAGACTTAGGTGATGAAGCATTAGATATGCTTAATACAGAATTTGATGAGAAAGACATAGGCTTTGCGGCCGACGGAACGCTACAATTACCAGACTTACATGGTGATGAAGACTTGCTTAAAGCAGTTAGAGCATTAGTAGCAAATGAACCAGAATTGTCGTCGCAAGTAGTTAAAGGGTGGTTATTAGAAGATGAATGATGTCGTAGCAGCAGAAAACACAAAACCAGCGGGTAAACCGGCGTTTGATGTAGAGAAGCTTGAAGGCGTTGAAAAAGCCGCCATCCTTTTATTAAGCTTATCAGAAGAAGACGCAGCACAGATACTTAAACACTTAGAACCTAAACAGGTGCAAAAAGTGGGTATCGCAATGGCGCAGCTAGATGATTTAAGCCAAGACAAGATATCCGCCGTTCATAGTTTGTTTATCGAACAAATTCAGGACTACAGTACGATTGGCTTCCAGTCTGAAGACTTTATTAAGAAAGCGTTAACAGCCGCATTAGGTGAAGATAAAGCCGCGACGCTTCTAGACCAAATAATCTTAGGTGGCGGAGCGAAAGGTCTTGATTCCTTAAAATGGATGGACTCCAAGCAAGTTGCGAACATTATTCGAAACGAACACCCTCAAATCCAAACCATTGTTTTGGCTTATTTAGCACCAGATCAATCGGCGGAGATATTGAGTCAATTCTCTGACAAGGTTCGAATTGATTTAACCATGCGTATAGCCAACCTTGAAGAAGTTCAACCAGCAGCACTTCAAGAATTAAATGAAATCATGGAGAAACAGTTTGCCGGACAAGCAGGTGCTCAAGCAGCGAAAATGGGCGGTTTAAAAGCGGCAGCAGAAATCATGAACTTCTTAGATACCAATATCGAAGGTCAATTGATGGATGCTATGCGTGAGCATGACGAAGAAATGGCACAACAAATTCAAGATCTTATGTTTGTATTTGATAACTTAATTGATGTAGATGACCGAGCGATTCAGGCAATACTTCGTGAAGTACAACAAGACTCATTAATGAAAGCTATTAAAGGTGCGGACGACGCATTAAAAGAGAAGATCTTAAAGAACATGTCGAAACGTGCTGCCGATATGATGGCAGATGATTTGGAGGCGATGCCACCAATTCGAGTTTCGGAAGTTGAAACAGCGCAGAAAGAAATCTTAGCTATCGCTCGTCGTTTAGCAGACGCGGGTGAAATTATGTTAGGCGGTGGTGGTGGTGAAGACTTCTTGTAAGTCTTCATTTTAAAAAGTCTAAGTGAGTAAATTGTGACTGAAAAATTGACTAATAAACCGATAACGCCAACTCGAGAAATGTTAGAAATTCTTGAGGAATGGGCCGCGCCTGATGTTAGTGCGTCAAAAAAAGCAACAGTCGTAGGTAAAACAAATTTTTTAGGCGTACCGATTGAGGAGCTATATAAAGCCAAGCCTCAATTAATTGAACCTGAAGCAGAAGAAGTGCCACAACTTACTGCAGCTGAAATTGAAACCATTCGTCAAGAAGCTTTTGAAGAGGGATTTGCAGAAGGGCGTCAGGCAGGTATAGAAAAAGGTTATGAAGAAGGATTGGCTCAAGGTAAAGAGGAAGGTCTTGAATTAGGTCATAAAGACGGTTTTGAAGCGGGCAAAGAAGAAGGCGCTGATGACCTTAAGCAACAGTTAGCTCGTTGGGAAGGCCTACTTCAACAGTTATATAACCCAATTGAGCGTGTTGATAAGTCTACCGAACAGCAATTATTAAACTTGGCTGTAATGCTTGCCGAGTCAGTACTTAGAACCGAAATTAAGTCGAATAAAGACAGCCTTTTAGCGGCGTTACACGAATCTGTTGCAGCTTTACCTTTTAATACCGAATTTGCTGAAATACACATGCATCCGGATGATTTAGCTTTGATTCAAGAGCAGTATTCAGAAGCCGAGTTAGCAGAACAAAAGTGGATTCTCAAGCCTGAAGCACATTTCAACATTGGTGATGTGATTGTTGCAACCCCTAACTCTTTGATAGATCGAACACTGGAGCAACGCATTAAACAGACATTCGATGATTTTATTGAAGACATGGGCTTACAATCTGAATCGAACAAAGGTCCATCTGTAGGTCAGGCAGTAAGTTTAGATGAAAACAACCTTGATACAAATACTCCGGAAACAGAGCCAACACATCAGGCCGAACAGCAAAATGATACTGGCAACGCAGATGCAATTGATCCGCAGCAGGACTCATAATGATATCGCTCACAGACAAAATCATTAAAGCCCAGCGACGTGTTAAAGATGCAGTCCCTGAGGTATCAGGACGATTAACTAAGGTGAATGGTTTAACACTCGAAGCGGTTGGTGTTTCTGTGCCATTAGGCGGGCATTGTCGAATTCAGACGATGACTGGTGAAGTGGACGCGGAAGTTGTCGGTTTTGAAAACGATAAAATATTCTTAATGCCAACAGACCAAGTTGAAGGCATCGTGCCACGAGGTCGAGTTACTACATCTAGTCGTAGTCAAAAATTACCATTGTCTTTATCGTTACTTGGACGAGTTATAGATCCGGCGGGTCAACCACTTGACGGTTTAGGTCCAATAGAAACTGATGCAGATGCAAATCATAAATCTAAGCCAATTAACCCGTTATCAAGACGACCGATTAAATCTTCCATCGATGTCGGGGTAAAAGCAATTAATGGTATTTTGACGGTTGGTCAAGGTCAGCGAATGGGTTTATTTGCAGGTTCTGGTGTAGGTAAGTCCGTATTACTAGGCATGATGACAAAGGGGACAACTGCTGATGTAGTGGTCGTCGGTTTGATAGGCGAGCGTGGTCGAGAAGTAAAAGAATTCATTGATGAAATTTTAGGTGAGGAAGGCAGGCAAAGAGCCGTAGTTGTCGCTGCACCTGCAGATATGGCACCTATTCGTCGGTTAAAGGGTTGCGAAACTGCAACTCAAGTGGCTGAGTACTTTAGAGATCAGGGCTTAAACGTATTACTGCTTATCGACTCAATCACTCGATATGCTCAAGCGCAGCGAGAAATTGCCTTGGCAATTGGTGAGCCACCTGCAACAAAAGGTTATCCAGCATCGGTATTTGCCAAGCTACCAGCTTTGGTAGAGCGTGCAGGTAACGGCGGTGACGGCCAAGGTTCAATAACGGCATTTTATACTGTGTTATCAGAAGGAGATGATCTGCAAGATCCAATTGCTGACGCCTCTCGTGCGATTTTAGATGGTCATATTGTGCTATCACGAGACTTAGCCGATGCAGGGCATTATCCGGCAATAGATGTCACTAAATCCATAAGCCGAGTAATGCCACAGGTCACATCACCAGAACATCTTCAAATGGCGCTTCGATTTAAAAAATACCTATCAGCTTACGAGCAAAATAAAGATCTTATTTCAATCGGGGCTTATGCCTCTGGTAGCAATCCAGTTGTTGATAAAGCCATTCAACTCAAGCCCGTGATAGATGCTTATTTACAGCAAAAAATGTCTGATATATACCCTTATGATCAATCGTTAATGCAGCTTCAAGCGCTAACTAATGAAATGCCATAATGGAGTTTATGTATGAGCAAAGACGATAACCAACTATTAGTTTTAAAAAAAATAGAATCTGATAAAGAGCAACAAGCTATTACGGCGATGCAGTCGGCTCAGGCATACTTGCAATCGAATGAAGCTAAACTTAGAGAAGTGCAATCTTATAAGTTAGACTATTTGAAACGTATGCAAGAGCGAGGTGTTACGGGTATTGGTGGCGCAAGCTATCAACATTATCAGCGGTTTATTGTGCAATTAGACCAAGGCATTAGCGCTCAAGCGAACGTTGTAGATATTGCAAAGCAAGTGGTCGAGCAACGCAAACAAGAATGGTTTATGCAAAAAAATAAAGTAAAAGCCGTCGACACGTTACTTACAAAAAAAGCCCAAGAAAGGCAGCAGCGTATTGATAAGTTCGAACAAAATCAGTCAGATGAGTTTGCATCTCAGCAATATATACGCCGTAAGTTAGCGATTTAGCATTTCCTATAACAGCCCACGCTCAATTAAATAAAGTGACTTTCTTCCAGGTTGGAACGATCCTTGAATAATAAATCAATAATTAAGTGACTTTGATGCCGAATATTGGTTAGGAGCAATCATGCTACAACAACACAGAATTTTACCAGAGCCTTTGCCTACAAAGCCTGTAGAGCGAGATGTGAGTGTTAAAAGAAATCAGTATGAGTCTAAATCTAACGATACGAGGCAAGATTTTGATAGTGCCATGGTGGCAATTAATAGACGGCAAAAGCAACGTCAAGTAGAAGAACATCAAGCTTATAAAAGAGAGCAGAGTCGAGTTGACAACGCCAGAGATCGAAACTCACGGGATAATGAAGTCTCAGCGAGCGCTAAAACCGATTATTCAAATAATGACAAGGTTACCGCAAACAAAGATCGAAATATTACGAATAATGATAAGCGAGCGAGTTCGGACATCGAGCCTGGTGAGACTCGTTCTTCTAATAGCAAACAACACTTAAATGAAGGCGACAAAGATAAGCTTACGGTTGCCATGTCATCGTTACAAAAAGACGAAAAAGCAAATGAAGTTTTACAGGAATTGGCCACTAAATTTTCTGGTAAAGAGCTTGTACAAAAACTTAATCAGCTATTGAATTCTTTGATTCAAGCGACCGGCGACGAAACTTCTCAACAATCAGCATCTGATCCGTTAGTTGGTAAAGACTCTGAGTTGTTTGATAAATTGTTAACTCAATCAAGTAATTCTGAGCTCGCAACCTTTGTTAATCAATTGCAAAAGTTACCTGATGTTGACCATTTGTCTAAAGAACTGCAAATGCAACTTAAACAGTTGCTGGCCCGTTTCTCTGACATTATGAATAGCGTCGATGCGTCAAGTCAATCCAATAAAACTGAAGCAGAGGCGACAGACGCTCTTTTTGATAGTGCTGAATTAACCGCGAGCCATAATGACGACACATCCAACGGTCATGAATTTAACGCAGCACAAGATCAGTTAGGAGACTTTTTAAAGAAGCTTATCTTAGGCAATGAAGCTCTATCAAAATTGACTGTTCAAGACATATCGACGGACGCTGAAGTTGCGACTGAAAATAAGCAACCATTGAGTTGGTTAAACAACCTAATGTCGCAAGTTAAATCGGATAGCCCAAACAATACAGAGGCAACTGAACTTCAAAATAGCGCAGCTATTGATGCTTCATCAAAAGGCCAAAAGGCGCAAGTATTATTAGATGCCGATAATGTAAGTAACTTGAAAACATCACAAGTTCAAGAACAACATCAAGATCACGAGCAATTGCAACAAGCTGCAGTAATGACGATGAATATCGCATCTGACAGTGCTACAAAAGGGGCATTGCAAGCTGCAATTAATACACCATTTAAAGCAAGCCAGGTTAATGCATTATTAAATACAGCGACCAGCGCTCAATTTACTAATGGCCAGGCGATTAATGCAAGTTTTGCGCAACTTCAAGCGGATCCAAGTCAGTTACAAGCCTTAGCTGCAGCGAGCGAATTGGGGCAGCTTAATGAATTGAACTTTGAACAGTCTCGACTCTCAAAATTGATAGCAAATAGCGAACCTAGTTTGGTATCACCGCAAGTTACTGACGTAAGAGCAAAAGCTGACGTCGTAGATGTGTTAGGTGTCCAGCTTGACAAAACACTTCAAGCGCCAAAGTTAGAAAGTGTTGCACAAGCTAAAAGTGAATTGATGATCAAAGAAAATATATTATTTAACAAACAAGAACTGGCATCCAATATTCAGCAACAAGTTGGCTTAATGATGGCGAGAAATATGAAGTCTATTGATATTCGTCTTGATCCACCTGAACTTGGAAGTATGCAAATCAAATTAAGTCTTGGCACAGAGCAAGCGTCGGTGAGTTTTGTCGTGTCTAATCAACAAGCCAAAGATGCACTGGAAAATAGTATACCTAGGTTGCGAGAGCTCCTTGAGCAGCAAGGTATGCAATTAGCGGATAGTAATGTAAAAAAAGATAACTCGAATGGCCAAAGTGGTACTGAAGCGGACGCTCAATCAACTGAGTTAGGTCAAGCCAATACCGCAGATACTGACGGTGAAGGCGACGCAAACGACCATAAAAATAACCAACAGAACTACAATATCGCCTCACCTTGGCAGGTGGACTATTACGCATAATTAGGTATTAGAACTTTCGTTGTATGTAAATACATCGATTAGTGAATTTTATTTGTGTAATTTTGACTGTGACAAGCATATTGTTTGCTAAAACAGGCAATCGACAATACCATATAAAGGTCGGAAATAATTACAGTTGGAACTTAACATGGCAGATGAAAACGAAGAGTTAACGCTAGAAGAGGAAGGTGGTAAAGGCGGCAAAATGAAATTAATCATTATTGCTGTTGTTGTGATAGTTGTTGGCGCTGTAGCTGCTTTTTTTCTGTTAGGTGGGGATGATGCTCCTGTTGATGAAGCTGCAACAGAACAAACTGAAGGCGCGCCGAAAGAAGAGAAGCCTGTTGAAGTTGGAACGGCAAAATATGTCACTATGCCTCGCCCATTTACGTTTAACGTGCCGGGCACGTCGCGAGATCGACTCGTTCAAATAAAAGTTCAGTTAATGGTACGCGGCGACAATAATGAAGAGCTTGCCCAAAAGCATATTCCATTAATTGAAGGTGCGTTACTAAAAGCGTTTAGTACAGGCAATGCTGATGCACTAGCTACGGCAGCCGGAAAAGATGCATTAAAGTTAAAAGCGGCACAAGAAGTGCAGAAGTCTGTTATTGATGTTGCTGGTTCAAAAATTGTTGAAGAAGTATTATTTACCGGTTTTGTTATGCAATAGGCAAACAAAGCTAATTTAATTAAGAGAAAACTATGACTGATTTACTGTCACAAGACGAAATTGACGCGCTACTCCACGGTGTCGATGACGTTGAAGAAGAAGAGATAGATGAGGATAGCGGCGGTGGCCGTGGTATGTCCGACTATGACTTTTCTTCGCAAGATAGAATTGTCCGAGGTCGTATGCCAACACTTGAGTTGGTTAACGAACGATTTGCTCGACATATGCGAATCAGTCTGTTCAACATGATGCGCCGCACTGCAGAAGTGTCAATAAACGGTGTACAAATGATCAAGTTTGGTGAGTACATACATACGCTATTTGTACCAACAAGCTTAAATATGGTTCGTTTTCGTCCTTTAAAGGGAACTGGGTTAATTACAATGGAGGCGCGACTTGTCTTCATTCTAGTGGACAACTTCTTTGGTGGTGATGGTCGTTACCATGCAAAAATTGAAGGACGCGAATTTACGCCAACCGAGCGTCGTATTATACAAATGCTCCTCAAGTTGATTTTTGAAGATTATAAAGAAGCCTGGTCCCCAGTAATGGATGTATCTTTTGAATATTTGGATTCAGAAGTAAACCCGGCAATGGCAAACATAGTGTCGCCAACAGAAGTGATTGTCATTAGCTCGTTTCATATTGAGCTAGATGGCGGCGGCGGTGACTTCCATGTTGCTTTACCATATTCAATGTTGGAGCCAATTAGAGAATTACTAGATGCGGGTGTTCAAAGTGACCGTGAAGATACGGATTATCGTTGGAGCAAAGCGCTACGCGATGAAATAATGGATGTTCATGTTGACTTACATACGCAATTACTCGAAATGCAACTGCCTCTTCATCAAGTAATGGAACTTAAAGATGGCGATATTATTCCTATCGAAATGCCAGAGTTCATTACCGTATTTATTGAAGAGTTACCAACCTATCGCGCCAAGTTAGGTCGCTGTAGAGATAATGTAGCATTGCAAATTGCAGAAAAAATAAAACGACCAGAATCGGCTAAGTCAGAAATGAACGTACTGACTAAAGGTGGCCGTCGCTTAGATGACGACTCAGAATTATTAGCACTTGAAGACGATTTAGAACTTTAAGTGGTAGCAGAAAAACACAAGGGCATAAGTTATGAGTGAAGACCAAGATACTATGGACGAATGGGCAGCAGCGTTAGCTGAAGCTGAAGGTGATGATGTTCAGCCTGCCGAACTCGATGAGCTTACCGATACAAGTGGTAAATTAAATGAAGAAGAGTCGGGTAAGTTAGAAACGATACTTGATATTCCTGTAAACATTTCGATGGAAGTGGGTCGCAGTAAAATCAGCATTCGTAATTTATTACAGCTAAACCAAGGCTCTGTTGTAGAGCTTGATCGCGTTGCCGGTGAGCCGCTAGATGTATTAGTAAATGGTACGCTAATCGCACATGGTGAAGTGGTTGTGGTCAATGATAAATTTGGTATTCGTTTAACAGATGTGATTAGCCAAATTGAAAGAATTAAAAAGCTTCGCTAATAAAGTCCTAACGGGACTGCTTGCTAGTAGTTGTTGGTCCGCCGCCGCAGCTACCACAGGTAAGTCCTCTGTGGCATCTAACCCAAACTTAAGCTCGCCAACCGATGGCGCTTTGCTTCCTATGTTAATGGCATTAATAGCCATTGTTGTTGTTATCTATCTAACAGCTTGGGTTGCTAAAAAGTTTAATCTCACGCCTCATCAAAGTAATCACATGAAAACGATTACCAGCCTGTCACTAGGTGGAAGAGAGCGTATTGTCATTATTGAAATTCAAAATCAACAGTATGCTATTGGGGTTACACCTAATAGTGTGAACACTTTATTTAAGCTCGATGAAAATATAACGCCAACAAGCTTTTCGGTTCCCGATAATAAATTACTTAACAAATTAACCGAATTGCTGAACAATGGACTTCCAAAAGCTAAAAAAAACTAATTATTTAAAGGACCTGCAAAGTCTATGAAAGTATTTGCCTCAATCTTTGTTATCTTTTTATTGGCGTTTGTACCAGATGTAATGGCTGATAATGGGGCAATTTCTGCTGTGACCGTGACGGACAATCCTGACGGTAGTAAAGAATACAGCATAACCTTGCAAGTCTTAGCTATGATGACGGCGCTGAGTTTTATTCCCGCCATCGTCATGTTAATGACCTCGTTTACTCGGATTATCGTTGTATTAGCTATTCTTCGCCAAGCGTTAGGCTTACAGCAAACACCAAACAGTCAGTTGCTTGTAGGGATGTCTTTATTTCTCAGTTTCTTTATTATGGCGCCCGTATTTGATGAGATTCATCAAAATGCAGTCGAGCCCTACCTAAATGAAGAAATTACCTCATTACAGGCCTATGACATTGCTAAAGTGCCAATGAGAGAGTTTATGTTGGCACAAACGCGAATATCTGACCTTGAGACCTTTGCTGAAATTGCTGGTTACACTGAAGTCGATAGCCCAGATGATCTGCCTTTAACGGTAATTATTCCTTCTTTTGTTACCTCTGAATTAAAAACCGCCTTTCAAATTGGTTTCATGTTTTTTATACCATTCTTGATAATAGATTTAGTTGTCGCATCGGTACTGATGGCGATGGGTATGATGATGCTGTCGCCAATGATAGTGTCATTGCCATTTAAACTCATGATGTTTGTTTTAGTTGATGGCTGGACCTTGGTTATGGGGACCTTGGCAAAAAGCTTTGGTCTTGGAACTTAGGGGGAAATACAGATGACACCTGAAGTATTTGTAGACATTCTTAGAGAAGCGCTTTGGTTAATTATTATTTTGGTCGCCATAATGGTAGTGCCGGGTTTAATTGTAGGCTTGATCGTGGCGGTATTTCAGGCTGCTACATCAATTAATGAACAAACGCTTAGTTTTTTGCCACGACTTATTGTTACTTTACTTGCCTTGATGATGGCTGGACATTGGATAACCGCGATGATTATGGACTTTACTTGGCAACTTGTTGAACGAATACCGTCGATTATAGGCTAACCAACATCATGGATGCCTTGCTGCAACAAATCATGCAATACCAGGCAGACTTACTGCTCCCATTTGCTCGTATCTCAGCCATGATGATGATAATGATAGCCATTGGTGGTAAGACAATACCGGGACCAATAAAAACGGCTTATGCGGTGGCATTTACGATTATGGTAATGCCGGTGCTACCTCCATCCACGTTTACTAATTTATTTTCATTTGAAATGGGCATTAGAGTTTTTCAACAAATCATGATTGGCAGTGCAATAGGGTTTGTTTCGGTTGTTTTTCTCCAGGTTTTTGTTGTTGCAGGTCAAGCAATCGCGATGCAGTCAGGTTTAGGTTTTGCATCTATGGTTGACCCTACAAACGGTTTGAGTGTTCCCGCCGTTGGTCAATTTTACTTGATACTCTCAACTTTAATGTTTTGGTCTATTGATGGGCACTTAGCCATGATGCAAATGGTTGTAAAGAGTTTCTATGTGTTACCCATTTCTGATGTTTGGTTTGCAACAGGCAAATTCTATGATTTAGTCTTATTTGGCGGTTGGATGTTTGCAGCTGCATTAATACTGGCATTAGCGCCTTTAATCGCTATGCTGGTGATCAATTTAAGTTTTGGCATCATGACTCGTGCCGCACCGCAACTTAATATCTTTTCTATTGGTTTTCCATTTACCATGATGTCTGGTTTGATAGTCATGTGGTTAACCTTAGAAAATTTTGTTTTTCATTTTGATAAAAACTGGCAACGGTCTATTGAAATGATGTGCACCTTGATTGGCTGTTAAAGTAGAGCAATATGGCTGAAGAATCAGATCAAGAAAAAACGGAAGAACCCACGGCCAAGCGTCTCGAAGACGCTCGAAAAAAAGGTCAAATTGCGCGTTCTAAAGAGCTAGGTACAACCGGTGTGCTGGTGGCAAGTGCTGCGGCGATGTTGATGTTTGGTGACACGCTGGGGAAAAAGCTACTTGAAGTTATGTCTAGCCAATTTTCGTTAGACAGAGATGATGCTTTTGACCCAACTAAGATGTTTACCGTATTTGGCGATATGATCATGCATATTGCTGCGCCATTAGTTGGTATATTTGCGCTTATTTTAGTTGCGGCATTTGTTTCAAATAGTCTGTTGGGGGGCATTAATTTTAGTTGGGAAGCTATGGCTCCCAAGCTCTCTAAGATGTCGCCATTAAAAGGCTTTAAGCGCATGTTTGGTCCGCAAGCAGCTGTTGAGTTAATAAAGTCGATATTAAAAGTTGCTGTTGTAGCATCTGTGGCAATTTTGCTCATTAATGCTTTTTTGCTCGATATATTGTATTTGAGTTTAGAAGACTTGCCAGGAAACACGTACGATGCCAGTGAACTGTTAGCATGGATATTCTTAGGCTTGTGTTGTTCTACAATTGTTATTTCTATTGTTGATGTACCGTTTCAAAAGTGGAATCACAACAAGCAATTAAAAATGACCAAACAAGAGATCAAAGACGAATACAAAAGTACTGAGGGTAACCCTGAAATAAAAGGTCGAATCCGTCAAACTCAACGGGAAATATCGCAACGCCGCATGATGGCTGAAGTACCTACTGCTGATGTAGTAGTAACAAACCCAACGCATTATTCTGTTGCCATTAAGTACGATACAGAAAAATCAAATGCACCGTTTGTTGTTGCAAAAGGCGCAGACTTAATAGCTATGCATATCAGAAAAATAGCAAAAGAGCGTGAAGTGCCAATGATTGAAACACCAATGCTAACGCGTTCTATTTATTACACCACTGATATTAACCAAGAAATACCAGAACAACTGTTTGTAGCTGTTGCGCAAGTCCTTGCCTACGTTTATCAATTAGACATGTATGAACAGGGCAAAGGCAGCAAACCGCAACCAATTGATCAAAATCCAGATATCCCACCTGAATTGCGTTATTAACACTCAGTCATTTTGTTGACATACAATTTGGCCTAAACATTGCTGAAAGCACTATAACTTAGGTGTTTTTTGGTTGTTGTGATGGAATTAACTGCAAAATTTAATCAGCTTTTTAATAAAGAAAATACTAAATATATTAATGGTTTAGGTGCGCCGATTTTCATTTTGGCAGCGTTAGCTATGGTAATATTACCGTTACCAGCTTTGATGCTCGACATCTTATTCTCGTTTAATATCGCGTTAGCTCTCGTAATTCTGCTCGTTACTGTCTACACCCTTAAACCACTTGATTTTGGTGCTTTTCCCTCGGTTATATTAATCGCGACTGTATTACGACTTGCTTTGAACGTCGCTTCAACCCGAATTGTATTATTAGAAGGTCATCAAGGTGGAGACGCTGCCGGTAAAGTTATTGAGGCGTTTGGTAGTGTCGTAATCGGCGGAAACTATGCTGTTGGTTTAGTGGTATTTGCGATTTTGGTCATTATTAACTTTGTCGTTGTAACAAAAGGTGCAGGGCGTATCTCTGAAGTAACAGCTCGCTTTACGCTAGATGCTATGCCTGGTAAACAAATGGCAATAGATGCCGACTTAAATGCAGGCTTTATCACCCCAGAACAAGCAAAGGCGCGACGAGAAGAAATAGGCAAAGAAGCGGACTTCTACGGCTCAATGGACGGTGCGTCAAAGTTTGTTAAAGGTGATGCGATTGCAGGTATCATTATTCTTTTCATAAACATTATCGGTGGTTTATTCATCGGTATGATCCAGCATGACTTGTTGTTTGGCGAAGCGGTAGAGATTTACACAATTTTAACGATTGGTGATGGTTTGGTTGCTCAAATACCAGGTCTGTTATTATCAATCGGTACTGCTATTGTCGTTACTCGTCAAAATACTGACCAAGAAATGGGGCAGCAATTCTCAACTCAGCTTGGCACAGAAAAAGTTCTTTATGTTGCAGGCGGGGTGTTGTTATCTATGGGATTAGTGCCTGGCATGCCGCATCTTACCTTTTTAGGTTTTGGTGCAATCTTAGTCGCGACCGCTTATTTTGTGAATAAAAAAGCGACAGAAGCCGCTAAACAAGCCGAAAAAGCCGAATCAGAAACGCCACTTGAATCTCCTCATGAAGCCGCTGAAAACAAAGATGTAAGCTGGGATGATGTTAATCATGTTGACACTATCGGCTTAGAAGTTGGCTATCGTCTTATCCCATTAGTAGACAAGGGCCAAGGTGGTGAATTGTTATCAAGAATTAAAGGTGTGCGTCGTAAGCTGAGTCAAGAATTTGGCTTTTTAGTTCCTGCCGTTCATATTCGCGATAATTTAGACTTAGATCCGAATGTTTATAGAATCACGTTAATGGGCGTAACGATAGGGGAAGCGGAAATTCGTCATGACCGTGACTTGGCAATTAACCCAGGGCAAGTGTTTGGAAAAGTCGAAGGTATTGAAACGGTGGATCCAGCCTTTGGTCTAGAAGCCGTGTGGATTGAAAACACTAATAGAGATAAAGCTCAGAGCTTAGGTTACACAGTAGTTGACGCTGCAACTGTAGTGGCAACGCACATAAGCCAACTGTTAACAAATAACGCTGCTCAATTATTAGGCCACGAAGAAACACAAAACCTTTTAGAAATGATCCAGAAAAACTATCCAAAATTAGTCGATGGTTTGGTTCCAGAGATGTTGTCGTTGTCGGTATTAACCAAGGTGCTACAAAACCTTTTAAGCGAAAACGTGACGATTCGCGATATGCGTTCAATCATTCAAACCTTGGTTGAATACGCACCTAAGAGCCAAGATCCTGATGTTTTAACAGCAGCATGCCGAATTTCACTAAGAAGATTTATCGTTCAAGATATCGCGGGTTCGACTAATGAAATCCCTGTCATAACCTTGGCGCCTGAGTTGGAACAGATGTTGCAACAGTCCTTGCAGTCAGCTGGAAATGAAGGCGCTGGCATTGAACCTGGTCTTGCAGAGCGAATTCAAACATCACTTGCAGACGCCCACAGGACTCAAGAATTATCAGGTGAGCCGTCAATATTATTGACCTCGGGAATGTTACGAAGTGTGTTATCACGTTTTGTTAAACATAGCTTACCAGGCATGGTTATCTTGTCTTATCAAGAAATACCGGAAGAAAAACAAATTAAGATTGTCAGTTCAGTTGGTTAGAGCTGTTTGACGGAGGTTTAAAGTGAAAATTAAGCGTTATTTTGCAAAAGATATGAGAACGGCACTTACTCAAGTGAAAGAAGAGCTAGGTCCTGATGCTGTAATTATGTCGAATAAAAAAACCGCTACCGGTGTTGAAATCGTCGCTGCGATTGATGCCGACGCTAAGCCTGCCGTCCCGTCGACAGCTACTACGACTGCTCAGATGCCTAACAGTACTGATTCTACTAGTCGATTTGATGGCCCGAATGCAGAAGGTGCAGCTAAAATCGCGAGTTCACTTGAAGAGTTACTTAAGCGTCAAAGGGCTGATAACGCTGGTAAGCCTGATACTTACCAGCCAGCCCAACCTTCAATGCAATCTCAGCCTCAATTCCAACAGCAGGCTCAAACACCAGCAAGGTTATCTCAAGGTACTGATTTGTCTAACCAACAAAAGTCAGAGCTGGCAACACAAGCATTATCCCAGCAAGCAGAATCAGAGTTTGAACAATGGTTAAACCGTGCTCGCAATACCGTACAAGACCAATCACAAGAGACTCACAGTTCGCCACTGAACGTAAATCCGTCTTTTAACAATGATGTTAACCATCAAAACCAAACACAAGTTCATTCAAATTCTAATGTAGTGCAGGGGCAATTTGATCAGCAATTATCTGACTTAAAAAGCGAAATGAATTCAATTAAAGAATTACTGAAACATCAAGTTTCAGCGCTCATGTTACAAGACGCAGATCGTAAAACACCGGTAAAATCTATGTTAATTAAAAAATTAAATAATATGGGTTTATCTTCAAAAGTAGCAGAACATCTATCTCACTTTATTAGTGATGACTTAGAAGCTCAGCAAGCTTGGCCGAAAATGCTTGAATTACTAACCGAGCAGCTAAACACAACAGATAATGAAATCATTAAACGCGGTGGTGTTTATTCTCTTGTTGGTCCTACCGGCGTTGGCAAAACAACGACGATTGCTAAATTAGCCGCGCGATTTGCACAAATTCATGGTGCTGACAAAGTTGGTCTTATAACGACCGACACATTCAGAATTGGAGCGCTTGAGCAACTTGGTACGTATGCAAAAATTTTGGGTTGCCCTCTAAAGCAAGCAAAAAATACTGAAGAACTTTCAGAAGCTATCTACCAATTACGAGATAAAAAGCTATTGTTAATAGATACAGCCGGCATGAGTCAAAGAGATATTAAATTGACGGAACGTTTGAATCATTTATTAACAAAATCAAGAGTTAATATTAAGAATTATTTAGTACTTTCTGCAACGTCTCAAGTGAGTGTTTTGCATGAAAGTGTGCAACATTTTAAAACAATTCCACTGTCTGGCTGTATCTTTACTAAAATAGATGAGTCTTTAAGCTTAGGTGAGTTAATTAGTGTTGCAATCCATAATCGTTTGCCAATTGGTTATTTAACCAACGGTCAACGGGTCCCTGAGGACATAAGGGTTGCAAATGCACAGAAAATTGTGCAAAAAGCTAATCAGCTATTTGAACTTAAAGAAAAAGTTTCTCATAAAAATAATAAGGTAGTGCCAAAAGCAGTGGGCATGTATGATTAAAAATATTACTTCCGATCAAGCTAGTGGTTTACGAAATATGTCGATGGCCAAAAAAACAAAAGTTATTGCGGTGACAGGTGGAAAGGGCGGAGTGGGTAAAACCAGCGTATCGCTAAATACAGCAATTGCTTTGGCGCAAACAGGTCTAAACGTACTTGTACTTGATGCTGACTTAGGTTTAGCAAATTGTGATGTTATGTTGGGCTTACGTGTTCACAAAAACCTCTCACATGTGTTGTCAGGTGAAGCCGAGCTAGATGATATTCTGGTAGAAGGTCCAAGTGGAATAAAAATAGTGCCAGCAACATCAGGTTCTATTGATATGGTTGAATTATCCCCAGCTCAACATGCTGGTCTCATTAGAGCGTTTAGCGAAATGAGAACGCCTGTAGATGTCTTTATTGTCGATACAGCTGCTGGCATATCAGACATGGTTTTATCTTTCTCTAGAGCTTCTCATGAAGTTCTCTGCGTTGTATGTGACGAACCTACATCAATTACTGATGCTTACGCTTTAATTAAAATTTTGAATCGAGATCATGGTGTGAGCCGCTTTAAAGTTGTTGCCAATATGGTAAGGACGATTAAAGAAGGGCAGGACTTATTCAAAAAATTGACTATGGTTACAGATAGGTTTTTAGATGTAACTTTGGAATTAACAGCTATTATTCCATTTGACGATAATTTAAGAAAAGCAGTGCGACGTCAAAAAGCGATCGTAGATGCATTTCCTCGTTCTCCTTCAGCAGTGGCGTTTAAAACGTTGGCTGCTAAAATCAATAAGTGGCCCACGCCATCTCACGCGTCGGGTAATTTGGAATTTTTTTTAGAGCAACTGGTCAACTAAGAGGTCTCTGTTGAACAATAAAGTAGCAACTGCCTACGAAGCTCAACAAACACTATCGAATGTAGTGGAAAAACATTCTGTATTGGTAAAAAGGATTGCTCACCATTTAGCAGCTCGACTGCCTGATAGTGTTTTGGTTGATGATTTGATTCAGGCTGGCATGATAGGTCTAATCGAAGCTTCGAAAAACTTTGATCATAGCAAAGGCGCTAGTTTTGAAACCTATGCGGGTATTAGAATTAGAGGCTCTATGCTGGATGAAATGCGAAGAGGCGATTGGACACCACGATCGGTCCATAGAAATTCTAGAATGGTTGCTGAAAGAATATCTCAATTAGAGTCTGCACTTGGCCGTGATGTGAAAGACATTGAGGTGGCCGAGTCTCTTGGTGTTTCGATTGATCAGTACCATCAAATGTTAAAAGAAGCGACTAACGGTAAAATCTTAGGAATGGAAGATCTTGGCGTTAGTGATGATATTATTGCCCCAGCAAGTGAAATTGGTCGTGATTTAACGTATGGTGGCATTGAAAAAAGTGCGTTTAATGCGAGTCTAGCTAACACAATTAAAACCTTGCCAGAACGAGAAGCAATGATTTTGTCACTTTATTACGATGATGAACTAAATTTAAGAGAAATCGGTGAAATTCTTAACATAAGTGAGTCCAGAGTGAGTCAAATTCATAGCCAAGCACTTGTTCGTTTAAAGTCAAGATTAAAAGATTGGTTGATTTAACTTGTATAATGACGATTTTTATCAATAATAATTACTGTAAATTAATAATTTACCTCACTGGAGGATGCTTTGAATAAGAATATGAAAATTCTGGTTGTTGATGACTTTTCAACAATGAGAAGAATCATCAAAAACCTTCTTCGTGACTTAGGCTTTACTAATGTCTCAGAAGCAGATGATGGCAGCACAGCGTTGCCAATGTTACAAAACGGTGACTTCGACTTTGTTGTTACTGACTGGAATATGCCAGGCATGCAAGGCATTGACTTGCTACGTGAAATTCGTAAAGACGACAAACTAAAGCATATGCCGGTGATGATGGTAACAGCAGAAGCTAAGAAAGAGCAGATTGTTGCTGCAGCGCAAGCAGGTGTAAACGGCTATATTGTGAAACCATTCACGGCTGCTACGCTGAAAGGCAAGCTTGATAAAATCTTCGAACGTTTAGAATAATCTGATAAGGGGTCATTATGTCTGAAGAGACTAACCCGCAGATTTCGTTGGAAGACGCAAAAGCGCTAGTTGAAGCGCTTGAGGCTGGAGACAATACTTCTGCTAACAAAATATTACGTGAAGTTACAAGCAAAGAGCATAGTGAGCTGTTTGGTGAGGTTGGCAAGTTAACAAGACAACTTCACGACTCGTTAAGTAATTTTCAGTTAGACCCTAAGATTGCTAACTTAGCGACAGACGATATCCCTGATGCGAAAGAGCGTCTAAACTATGTTATGAAAGTAACAGAAGACGCAGCGAATAAAACGATGGACGCCATAGATGAAGGCCTCCCTCTAACGGATAAGATTAATAATGACATTGTAAAACTTAAACCAGAGTGGGATAAGTTAATGCAACGTCAAATTGAATTGGGCGAGTTTAAAAGTTTGTGTTATTCCATCAATGAATTTATGGAAGGCGCAGAGGCTGATACCGCTAAGATTCATGCAATCATGACTGAAATTCTGTTGGCTCAAGATTTTCAAGATTTAACTGGTCAGGTAATTAAACGAGTTATAGAACTTGTTAAAGATGTTGAAGAAAGCCTGATTCATTTATTAACTGTATTTGGTGAACCAAATCAAAAATCCGTTAATGAAGTGAAGAAACCAGTCGATAACAATGGGGCTGAAGGACCAATTATTGATGCAGAAACGCGTGAAGACGCAGTTTCTAATCAGGACGAAGTAGACGACCTATTGTCTAGTTTAGGCTTTTAAATTAGGGGAGATGCCGAATGGCATTGGACGTGGATCAAGAAATACTACAAGATTTCTTAATTGAAGCAGCAGAAATATTAGAGTTGCTATCTGAAGAATTAGTTGAACTGGAAAACGATCCGGAGAACGCTGATTTATTAAACTCTATATTTCGAGGTTTTCATACCGTAAAAGGTGGTGCCGGATTTTTAGCATTGACTAATCTTGTCGATGCTTGTCATGGCGCAGAAAACGTGTTTGATATTTTGAGAACCGGTAAAAGAAGCGTAACGCCAGAGTTAATGGACGTTATTTTGCAAGCACTTGATACTGTCAATGAGATGTTTGAACAGGTCAAAGCTGGCGACCAGCCAGAGCCTGCAGCTCCAGAATTGCTTGCCGCACTCCACCACTATTGCTCCCCAGCTGGCGAAGAGCCAGCGGTCGAAGCTGAACCTGTAGCCGCCGATGACGACTTTTTTGATATTGATACGATGGATGAGTCGCCTGCCCAAGATAACTCAGTTGAAGAGTTCACTGAAGATGAATTTGAAGCTCTTTTAGATGAGTTACATGGTAAAGCAGACGAGAAACCTACTGAAAATGCCAAGTCTATGTTCGATAGTGGCGATGACATCAGTGATGATGAATTTGAGTCTTTATTAGATGAATTACACGGCAAAGGCTCGTTTAAAGTAGAAGATACGAAGCAGCCTTCGGCTCCGCCAGCAAAAGCTCCTGGTAGTGAATTTGCAAGCGGTGACGAGATCACAGATGATGAATTCGAAGCTCTCCTTGACGATATTCATGGGAAAGGCGGTGGTCCTACAGCTAAGGCTCCTGCAGCTAGTTCAGCACCTAAGTCTGAAGCACCTAAAGCTGAACCTCCAAAACCTACACCGGCGCCTAAGGCTCCAGCAGCAAAACCTGCGGCACCTAAAGCACCTGTGACGCCAGCAGCTAAACCTCCTGCGCCAGCAGCTAAACCAGCTGACAAAAAAGCAGCAGCTCCAGCTGAAACGACTGTTCGTGTAGACACAAAACGTTTAGACGAAATTATGAATATGGTCGGCGAGCTAGTACTTGTTCGCAACCGCTTGGTAAGTCTAGGTGTAAACTTTGGCTCAGACGAAGCGATGACAAAAGCGATTGGTAATCTAGACGTTGTTACTGGCGATTTGCAAGGTGCCGTAATGAAAACGCGGATGCAACCAATTAAGAAAGTATTTGGTCGTTTCCCTCGCGTTGTTCGAGATTTAGCGCGTACTTTAAACAAAGAGATAACGCTAGAGCTGGTCGGTGAAGAGACTGACTTAGATAAAAATTTAGTAGAAGCATTAGCGGATCCACTAGTCCATTTAGTCCGTAATTCGGTTGACCATGGTATTGAAATGCCAGATGACCGTGAAGCCGCGGGTAAGAAAAGAATGGGTATGGTTAGGCTATCTGCTTCACAAGAAGGCGATCATATCTTACTTACCATTGAAGATGATGGTAAGGGCATGGACCCTGAAAAACTAAAAGAAATAGCGATTAATAAAGGCGTTCTTGATCCTGATGCAGCACAGCGTTTATCAGACAAAGAAGCATACAGCCTAATATTTGCACCAGGATTTTCTACAAAAGAAGAAATCTCGGACATATCTGGTCGTGGCGTTGGTATGGACGTTGTTAAAACTAAGATAACGCAGCTTAATGGTTCCGTTGAAATCAATTCAGAGCTGGGTAAAGGCACCACGTTAGAAATTAAAGTTCCGTTAACGTTAGCAATATTACCAACATTAATGGTTGTGGTTGGCGGCTTAATATTTGCGTTACCTCTTTCTACTGTTAATGAAATTATTCATTTAGACTTAACAAAAACTAATATTGTTGATGGTCAGCAAACGGTAATTGTTAGAAATAAAGCAATTCCATTATTCTATTTGGAAGATTGGCTAATAAAGTCTTCTAAAAATGGTGCAAATAGAAGCGACAATAAAGGTCATGTAGTTGTAATTCAGATCGGTGTTCAACAAGTTGGGTTTGTTGTTGACTCATTGATTGGCCAAGAAGAGGTGGTTATAAAACCTCTAGATGCAATGCTTCAAGGTACACCTGGCATGGCTGGCGCAACAATTACCTCTGATGGCGGCATCGCGCTCATCTTTGACGTCCCTAATTTGCTTAAGCATTATGCTAAACGTTCAAACTTAAGGTTTAAATAATAATTAAATAATGACCATTAAAGTTCTTGTTGTAGACGACTCGGCGTTTTTTCGACGCCGAGTAACGGAAATTCTGAATGCCCATACGGAACTAGAAGTAATTGGTGATGCATCTAACGGAAAAGATGCTATTTCTCAGACAGCGTTGCTTAAACCAGACGTTGTTACAATGGATATCGAGATGCCAGTTATGGATGGTATTACTGCTGTTCGTGAAATCATGGCGGCAACACCTACCCCTATAATCATGTTTTCTTCACTGACACATGATGGAGCAAAAGCAACACTAAATGCACTTGAAGCTGGTGCATTAGACTTTCTTCCGAAACGTTTTGAAGATATAGCCAAAAATAAAACCGAAGGTATTCAACTTTTACAAGACCGTGTTTTGCAGCTAGGTAAAAAAAGGTCTGCTCCTCGAACTATTAGTAGTGCAACAGTTATTCGAAGCGAGTTAGCACCGGCAAATCGTCCGGTATCGAGAACATCACCCACGACTCGAAAGAATAAAGTTGACCTCAAAAGCAGTGATAAACCTTCATTAGTTGAGCGTACTCGAGCTCGGTTAGCTAGGCAACCAGTGCCTAAAGAGCCGGTAACACCGATTACACGAACTAAACATCTTAGGGCATCAGGTAAAAGCTATAAGCTTTTGGCTATCGGGACATCAACCGGTGGCCCTGTTGCACTTCAAACGGTGTTGTCAGAAATACCGGCAAACTACCCTTTGCCTATTATTATCGTCCAGCATATGCCCGCCGCATTTACGCCAGCCTTTGCGAGTCGTTTAAATACGCAATGTAAAATTTCAGTTTCAGAGGCGACAACTGGCGATGTTTTAAAACCAGGTCATGCCTATTTGGCACCGGGTGGCAAACAAATGCTGCTAGAAAGCAGGGGTGGCAAAACAAATATTGTTATTAGAGATGATGATTCAGAGCGTTTAACGTACAAGCCAAGTGTTGATTTATCCTTTGGAAGTGCAGCAAAAGCGTATGGTGGAGAGGTTTTAGGCATAATATTAACTGGTATGGGTGCAGATGGGCGCGAAGGTTGCAGGATGTTAAAGCAACGAGGCGCAACAATTTGGGCCCAAGACGAAGATACCAGTGTTGTTTATGGCATGCCGCAAGCAGTAACCGTTGCCGGAATTGCGGAGCAAAATTTTGCATTAGACAAAATTGGTTCAGCAATTTTAAAGGAGACTTCTGGTGGATAGGTTAGCAATAGCGGGTGTAATGTTGGCACTTGTAGCTGTAATTGGTGGATATGCGATTGAAGGTGGTGGTATCTCCGCCTTATTTCATTTCCCAGCTTTTATTATTGTTATAGGCGGCTCATTTGGTGCTGTGATGTTACAAACTCCGTCGACGTACTTTTATCAAGGTTTAAAAATGTTCGGCAATGTTTGGCATAAACAGCCGGTCGATTTTTATTCTGCACAGCAAATGATTACACGTTGGGCCGATATCTCACGTCACAAAGGCTTTTTGGCACTCGAAGACGATATTAATGGCCATGATGATGCTTTTATCAGAAAAGGGCTAGGCCTGTTGGTTGATGGTGTTGAATCTGATGTTATGCGAGCCTCTTTAGAGCTTGATATTGAACTAGATAGTGATCGACAATATCGCTCAGCTAGGATTTATGAGGCCCTAGGTGGATACAGTCCAACGATAGGTATCATAGGTGCTGTTCTTGGTTTGATTCAAGCAATGGCCAATATTGACGATCCATCTGCTTTAGGGCATGGAATCGCAACCGCTTTTGTTGCCACCATTTATGGTGTCGGCGGAGCCAACCTCTTCTTTATTCCAGTGGCGCAGAAATTGCAATCCCAGATCGACAATGAAGTATTATATCGAGAAATGATTGTGGAAGGTCTTTTGTGTGCAGCCAATGGTGAAAACCCCAATAGTATTGAGCGCAAATTAGAAGCCTATTCACGTGTCGCTGTATAGAGGGCGGAAGAAATGGCGAGAATTAGCAAGCGCTTAAAATCTAGGCAACAAGACAACTTAGACCGTTGGTTGGTTTCTTATGCTGACTACATGACGTTGATGTTTGCATTGTTTGTTGTCTTATACGCATTGTCGATAGTGAAAGAAAAGTCATTTGATACCCTCTCTCAATCTTTAGGTCAAATTTTTCATATTACAGGTGACAAAGGTAAAGGAACCGCAGGTGACGGGATATTGACGAATCAAATAGCCCAACAAGATGTGTTTGATGGCAATTCGTTAAATGAAGAAAAAGGCCCTGAACTTACCGATCAAGAATTACTAATTAATGAGTCAAAAAATAAAAAGCTCGGCAATCCTTTGCAGGCTTTGAAACAAGACTTACAAACTGCACTAGTTGATGTTGCAGATACCGGTGATGCTAAACTAAAATTAAACGATGATTGGTTAACTATCGAGTTGTCTAGCGGCGTGTTATTTGCTTCAGGAAGCGCCACAGCAAACCCCCAAGCGTTACCTATCATTCAAGAAGTCGCCAACTCCTTATCAGAAGTAAACAATTATGTAGAGGTTCGCGGTTATACCGACGACCTGTCAATAAATAATGAGATTTACTCTTCTAACTGGGAGTTATCTGCAGCGCGAGCGGCATCGATAACGAACTTACTTGAGCAGTTTGGGATTGTGCAAGATAGGTTAAGTATTAAAGCTAACGGTCCAAATGATCCCATTGCTAGTAACGAAAATGCCGAAGGCCGATCTCGCAATAGACGAGTTGTTATAGCTCTGTCGAAATACTCCTATTTACAGCCTCGTCCAGAAGAACCTAATAAACAGCAGCTACAGCAAAAGATTGCTGATAAATTTCCAAATGAGACTAATAATGGCAATGAATTACGAGTAATTCAGCTTCCTGGTGGCGGAATTCGAATCACTACTCGACAAGAGGCCGAGAATGAGCAAAAATCGAATAACGATGGAAACGAATAGGTTGTACGATGAAAGTTTGGACGGTAGCTAACCAAAAAGGTGGAGTAGGGAAGACGACCACTGTTATTACTTTGGGAGCAATTTTAGCTCAACAGGGTAAAAAGGTGCTTATGATAGACACCGATCCACATGCCTCGCTAACTTATTATTTTGGTTTAGACTCTGAACAACTCGAGTATGGTGTTTATGACGTATTTACTCGTTCAGACACGATGGACCAAGCGTATTGGAATAAATGCACTTGGCAATCTCCAGTACCAAATTTAGATATTCTTCCCGCCACAATGGCAATGGCAACGCTTGATGGGGTACTTAGTAAAAAGTCCGGTATGGGATTGATTATTAAAAAAGCGCTCGCAAAATTTGCTACCGAATATGATCACGTAATCATAGATTGTCCGCCTATTTTAGGTGTATTAATGGTTAATGCATTAGCCGCGTGTGATAAAGTATTGATTCCAGTTCAAACTGAGTGTATGGCACTAAAGGGTTTAGAGCGGATGTACCGTACGATGGAGTTAATACAGTCATCACAATCTAAAGAATATGATGTGTGTATCATACCAACCATGTATGATAAAAGAACAAAAGCTTCTAAGGTTGCATACAAAGAATTAAATCACATGTATGCTAATAAAGTTTGGCAAGGTGTCATACCTATTGATACTAATTTTAGAACAGCTAGTATGGAACGGACACCATTACCAATATTTAACAAAAATTCTCGAGGCGTATTTGCCTATCAAGAACTATTAAAACAAATAGAGAATAATTGACGTTATGTTTGCCAGTGAAAATGTGATGAAGGATTATTTGGATCAGTTACTTACTGATGACACTGATAATCTGGAGCATAATAATAATAATAAACCGTTAAAAACGGTCACCCAAATAGAAGATGTTAAAACAACATCTACTAATCGCCTCGCAGAATCTAAATACAGTGCTAAAATTAAACAAGATTTTAGTAATGTAGAAGATTTACCTGAAAAAAATAAACTAAAATTAAAGCCTATAGAGAAAGCAATTGTTGCCGATAAAAGCTTGCCTGTTAAAGAGGTTGAGCCAGAGGTTAACTCTCTAGAGCAATTGTTACTTGCTGTTAGTATTCAGCAGCAAGAAGCTGCAGAGGCGCTAGCGCTAAAAGAGCAGCAAAAGGCTTTAGAAGAAACAACAGTAGAAATACCAGTTGAAAAAGCTGCTGAAGTTATTGTTGAGCCAAAAGTTGAAACTAAACCTAAAGTTCAAGTTCAACCTAAAGTTACGGTTAGCTCAGAAACTGCTGTTGAGTCTAAAGTAGAAATTGAAGCACAAGTAGAACCGGTGATAACACCTTCAATTGACAAAATTGAAGAGCCTTTTCAGGCATTGTTCTTTGAAGTAGCAGGCTTAGTGCTGGCGGTTCCATTACACGAACTTGGTGGTATTCATAACTTAGATGATGTTACCAGTTTATTTGGAAAACCCGATTGGTTTTTAGGTGTAATGGTAAACAGAGACAAAAAAATTAATGTTGTTGAGTCAGCCAAATGGGTAATGCCAGAAAAATATGATGACTCATTACAAGCAAAATTAGACTATAAATACTTAATTATGTTGGGTGAAAGTAATTGGGGTTTAGCGGCAGAAAAGCTCGTTACTACTGAGTATATAAAACCAGATGACGTTAAATGGCGTACTCAGCCTGGTAAGCGCCCATGGCTATTAGGCACGATTAAAGAAAAAATGTGTGCTTTATTGCATGTCAATGATTTAGTTGCCATGCTTGATAAAGGCATAAATGCACGACAAGAATAAAGTTATTCAATTTAGGAGTTGCTCAAATGAGTGAAGAAAGAGCCCCAGTCACTAAGTTAACAGACGGCAATGATGAAGTCTTGCAGTGGGTGACGTTTCGTTTAGAAGATGAAACTTATGGTATCAACGTAATGCAAGTTCAGGAAGTATTGCGATACACAGAAATAGCTCCTGTTCCAGGCGCTCCTGAATATGTACTGGGTATTATCAATCTTCGTGGTAATGTTGTAACGGTTATTGATACACGTGCTCGCTTTGGTTTGACCAATGGTGAAGTCAGCGATAACTCTCGAATCGTAATTATTGAGTCGGATAAGCAAGTTATCGGTATTTTAGTCGATAGCGTGGCTGAAGTTGTCTATCTGAAAACGTCCGAAATAGATAGTGCACCAAACGTAGGCACAGATGAGAGTGCTAAGTTTATACAAGGTGTTAGTAACAGAGGTGGTGAGTTACTTATTTTAGTTGATTTGAATAAGCTCATGACCGATGAAGAATGGGACGAAATTTCAGATATCTAAATCTGGGAAGCGAATATATGATGGTGTCGACAGGGATTTTAATTGCAGTTTTAGTAGTCTGTTTAATTGGATTATTAATTTTAATGTCACGCCATCGTAAGTTATCTACTAAGCAACAGCTTTTGCATGATCAGCTCCAAGAGTCCATGCATTACCAAGACGAAGCGTTGGTCCAACTCAAACAACAGCTTCAAAATGAGAAGCTATTGCACTCAAAATCTGATCAGTATTTACAGCAATTAAAAGAGCTAGTACTTCAGCTGCAAACAAATCAACAACAACAGCTAGATGTAATTACCGAGTTAAACAACAAGGTTTTGCTACTAGAGCAAGAAAATCAACCCAACCCTTTATATACACGCGCTAAAAAAATGATTGAGTTAGGCGCAGACGTCGAAGAAGTTATTCAAGAATGTGAAATTTCTCGTTCAGAAGCTCAACTACTCGTTTCGATGCACAGACAAAACAAAACAGCCTAATCTACCACGTTACTTCCTTACCCAGTTTAGCCCTTTTAAAATAAGCCTTTCAAGCTCTGGCACGATTAATGCTTTTACAAGATAAGTATTTTTAACGTCGAGCAATTGACGGAGGCAAAGATGGATAAGCTCTTATATGTATCCATGTCCGGAGCGAAACAAAATCTAATTGGTATTTCAATGAATGCCAACAATCTAGCCAATGCAAAAACGGCTGGTTTTCGTTCTGACTTTGAACAACAACGATCAATGCAAGCCTTTGGTGATGGCCTTCCTACGCGTGTTTTTGCTATGGAAGAACGCCCAGGTTCAAAAATGCATCATGGTGCAATTTCAACAACAGGCCGTGAGCTTGATGTTGCCATATCGGGACGCGGATGGTTGGCGGTTCAAGATAAAAATGGTGAAGAGGCTTACACACGAGAAGGCAACCTCCAAATTACACGTGACGGCTTATTGACGACTGCTAAAGGTACGCCAATTTTAGGCGAAGGTGGGCCGATAGTTATTCCTGTTCCAGTAGAAAAGGTTGAAATTGGACCGGATGGCAGCATCACGGTTCGTCCTCAAGGTGCCCCAGCTAATTTTTTAGAAGTCGTTGACCGGTTAAAGGTTATCGAACCGCCAAGTGACAACGATTTGACAAAAGGGCTTGATGGTTTATTTCGATCTAAAGATGCAGTGCTTTCAAATGAAGCCTGTGGGTTTTGTGAAGCATCACCCAACATACGTATTGTTAGTGGCGCTCTAGAAATGAGTAACGTTAACCCGGTTGAAGAAATGGTGGCGATGATATCGCACCAGCGTCAATACGAAATGCAAATAAAAATGATGAAAAAAGCGGAAGACATAGATCGTTCGCAAGACACGTTGTTAAGAATAGTTTAATTAGAATTAATTGAGGAGGCGGCTATGCATCCCGCACTTTGGATAAGTAAAACAGGCTTAGATGCCCAACAAACAGATATTGCTGTTATTTCAAACAACTTAGCTAATGCCAGCACAATTGGTTTTAAGAAAAGCCGAGCTGTATTTGAAGACTTGCTATATCAAAATATAAATCAACCAGGAGGGCGATCATCTCAAGATACTGAGTTACCGAACGGTCTGATGTTAGGTGCGGGTACTAAAGTTGTCGCAACTCAAAAGAATTTCTCGCAAGGCAATATGTCTACTACCGAGAATAGTTTGGATTTTATGATCCAAGGCGATGGATTTTTTGAAATTCAACGACCAGATGGAACGTTGGCGTATTCAAGAAATGGACAATTTTCGTTAGATGAGAATGGTCGAATCGTTACATCCGGTGCAGGTTTTCCTCTGCAACCTGAGATGAACGTACCGCCTGAAGCAAAATCAATTACCATTTCCCAACAGGGCGAAGTTACTGTGCAGTTGCCTGGGCAGGGTGCTGGTGTAGCGATTGGTCAGCTTACGATTAGTGACTTTATTAATCCGGCCGGTTTAGAACCAATAGGTCAAAACTTATTCACTGAAACAGGTGTAAGTGGCGCTCCGGTTCAAGGTAACCCTGGCGTAAATGGCTTAGGCATTATTGTTCAAGGCGCGTTAGAGACATCAAATGTGAACGTGACAGAAGAACTAGTGAACATGATTGAAAGTCAGCGAGTTTATGAAATGAACTCAAAAGTCATTTCATCAGTTGACCAGATGCTTGGTTTCATTACGCAGCAACTTTAATTACTAGACGTTTTCGGAGCATGATTATGAACATCAATCGTTCGCTAAATCAATTAAACCAAACCATCATGGATGTGGCTAAAACTAGTACGTTACTGATTGGATTAGGCTTATTGAGTGGTTGCGCTATGAACCATGATGTTGTCGAAGAAGATCCATTTTTCGCACCTATTATGCCGGAAATTCCAACAGAAGAAGTTGTAGCAACCGGTAGCTTGTATCATACCGGTTGGTCTAATGGCCTTTACTCAGACACCAAAGCCAGGCGTGTAGGCGACATCATTACGGTGATGTTGATGGAAAATACACAAGCGTCTAAAACAGCAAAAACAGAAACAAAAAAAGAAACAGATGCAAGCCTTTCACCGTTAGTAGGTTTAAACGGACTCGCACCAACAATTAACGGAAATACGTTAGAAATGGGTATTGAGTCTGATAGCACGTTTAAAGGCGATGCTAAGTCGAATCAAAGTAACAGCCTAAATGGACAAATAACAGTTCACGTTTTACGTGTGTTGCCAAATGGTAACTTGATTATTCGTGGCGAGAAGTGGTTAACGTTAAATACAGGGCAAGAATTCATTCGTCTGACAGGCATCGTCAGATCAGAAGATGTATCGTCTGACAATACCGTTGATTCTACTCGTGTAGCAAACGCTCGAATTTCATATAGCGGCAAAGGTTCCTTGGCTGAAGCCCAAGAAACTGGCTGGTTATCACAATTCTTCATGAGCACAATGTGGCCGTTTTAGGGGAATGAGATGAAAATAGTATTAAGTATAGTCACCGTGATAGGCCTGTTATTAAGTAGCAGTGTAAATGCTGTCCGTATCAAAGATGTATCAACGGTTCAAGGAATCAGATCAAACCAATTAGTAGGCTATGGTCTAGTGGTAGGTTTACCTGGTACAGGCGAACAAACAAGTTTTACTGAGCAAAGTTTTAAAGCAATGTTAGGCAATTTTGGTATTCAATTGCCAGCTAGTCTTAAACCAAAAATTAAGAACGTTGCAGCTGTTGCGGTACATGCAGATTTACCGGCATTTTCAAAGCCAGGCCAAAACATAGATATAACAGTCTCGTCAATTGGTAGCGCGGGAAGTTTACGAGGTGGCACGTTACTACAAACTTTCCTTAAGGGCGCTGATGGTAAAATATATGCAGTTGCTCAAGGTTCCTTAGTCGTTGGGGGCTTAGGTGTGCAAGGTTTAGACGGTTCACAAGTTGTGATTAATACCCCAACTGTTGGTCGCATACCAAATGGCGCAACAGTAGAACGCAGTGTACCTACACCTTTTGGCAACGGTGACCACATCACTTTTAATTTAAATGAGCCAGACTTTACCTCCGCAAAAAGGCTTGCTGATACCATTAACAACTTAGTCGGTCCAAACACTGCAAAACCAATGGATTCAGTGTCTGTTAGAGTTATAGCGCCTCGTGATATTTCACAGCGAGTGGCCTATCTATCAGCGATAGAGAACTTAGAGTTTCAACCTGCGAGTACCAGCGCGAAGATTATTGTTAACTCTCGCACCGGCACAATAGTAATAGGCAAAGATGTAAGGTTAAAACCTGCTGCGATTACTCACGGTAATTTAACAGTAACCATTGCCGAAAACCAACAGGTTGATCAACCAAACCCGCTAGCCCAAGGGCAAACGGTAGTAACAAATCAAACAATAATTGATGTAGCTAGAGATGATACTCGAGCATTTGTTTTTGACCCTGGTGCGAATCTTGATGATTTAGTACGCGCCATAAACCAAGTGGGCGCAGCGCCTGGCGACTTAATGGCAATATTAGAAGCCCTTAAACAAGCTGGTGCAATAGACGGCCAATTGGTTGTGATTTAACTTTTAATTTAAATAATAGAAGGAATAACACTATGGCATTTTCACAAGTATTGCTAAGTGATGTAACTGCGAATAAAGACACGAATCAGGCGATATTAGAGTTGTTAGACATTAACGAGTCTCACGACCTTCAATATCATGTTTATGAAATAGCCTTCGGTGACAAGCAAATATTTTGCTGTTTATCTGGTGGTAGCATTGAAAATGGTGTTATCGAGTTTACTCCAGTTGGCTTAGCTGCGTTTGAAGCATTAACGAACGTTAAGGAAATTTCTGATACAGAATATTTCGCTGATTATATTAGTACGGAAGAAAATATCGCTGAGCAAATTGAAACGGTATTTTCTCGAGTACCCAATGGCGCCAAAGTTTGTTTTGTCGGTGACATTACCGGCGAACTAAAAGAAGAGTTGTCTAAATATTTCACTATGATTCATTAGGATTATGGTATGACATTAGCCCACTGATGGACTGTAATTAATTATTGCGGTTCATCGGGCACCTTTCCTTGTTATTCTTATAACTGCTTTCTTAACTTTAGCTAGCTCTTTACGCTTCCTTTCACTCCCTTTACGTTTACCTATATCACCTTACTTAAACATTAATCATTTTACATGTGGCAAAACCGCTGTTGGCACAAGTCTTGATATAACTAAATTATGATTAATTTATAGGCTTGCTTTGATGCGAAAGTGTCAAAAAAACGACAATGAATAGTATTGGTGATTCAAGTAACTCTCTAGACCTAATTGGACTTCAAGAACTAAAGTCCAAGTCTCGATTAGATCCTGGAAATAAAGAAGCGCTGCACAAAGCTGCACAACACTTTGAGTCGATATTTATTGGCATGATGCTCAAGTCTATGCGAGAAGCAAACGCAGTATTTGAAGAGGGCAATCCCATGCACTCAAATACGACTAAGTTCTTCAGAGATATGTATGACTCACAGTTGGCCACTGATATGTCTGAGCAAGGCAGTATGGGACTCGCGGACATTATTGTTGATCAACTGAGTGGTGACAACGATAAGTATATAAATGCAGGTGTACTGCGAAATGATAACCGGTTTGATGAGTTAGTTGGCAAAATATCGACAAATAACAACATTGACAACTCAATTGAATCGGTAGAACCGACAGCTCAAAACCTTGGCTTTGTTACAAGCGACGATGCCGTCAAGCAACGATTATTTGCGACGGCTGAAGAAAATTCAAAAACAGTCCAACTAACAAATAACGCAAATGCCAAGACTTCAGAAAAAGTAGAAATTAACTTTGATTCACCAGAGTCTTTTGTCGATAGCGTTTGGCACTTTGCGAAACAAAACGCCGCTAAAATTGGTCTAAACCCAGCGGTGATGATTGCACAATCAGCCCTTGAAACAGGTTGGGGCAAACATGTGTTGAAAGATAAGGACGGTAATTCAAGTTTTAACTTATTCAATGTTAAAGCACTGCGAGATTGGGATGGCGATAAAACTGCGCAGTCTACACTTGAATTTGAAAATGGCGTCGCTGTGAAAAAAGTTGAACCTTTCCGTGTTTACAACAGTGTTAATGAGTCATTTGGCGACTTTATCAACTTCCTAAAATCAAGTAACCGCTATGAATCAGCCCTTGATAATGCCGACAATCCGGAACAGTTTTTGCAAGGTCTACAAGACGCTGGCTATGCAACCGATCCAAACTATGCAAATAAGATCTTAGGCATATTAAACAGCGACAATTTCAAAGAAATGATTGGCAAATTTTCTGAACCAAGTGATGGCGAATAGAGGAAATAGATAATGGCTGGCGGAATATTAGGTACGGGAGTTTCTGGTTTATCAGCAGCTCAACATGGGCTCGATACTACTGGACACAATATTGCCAACGTAAATACGGAAGGTTTCAGTCGTCAACGAGTCGAAACTCAGTCAACGGTTGGACTAGCATTTCGTAGCACCTTTCTAGGTAACGGCACACAACTCGCCGCAATTACTCGCACATTTAATGATTTTAATTATCAAGAAGTCATATTCAACGCCAGCCAGTTTAATTCAAATAATACTAAGTATGTGAACGCATCGAGAATGGATAATCTATTGGCCGATCCTGAAACTGGAATCACCACGTCATTCGAAGAAATGTTTGATGGGATAAATGGTATTACAGAAGAGCCAACCATTATTTCGGCAAGAAACGTATTGATCGCTCGGGCCGAAACCGTGGCAAAACGATTTAATACACTTTACGAAGAAATATCAGGTCAACACTTAGGTGCAGTAAACGAAGAAATTATAACTACGGTTGAAGAGATAAATGCGATAGGGGCAGAGATCGCCAATCTCAACGGTAAGATTCAAGTTGAAAATGCCGTAAGTGGAGATGGGTTTCCGCCAAACGATTTACTTGATAAGCGTGATTTATTGCTCAAACAATTAAGCGAAAAAATACAAGTTGATACCATTAAGCGAGATGACGGTACGATTAATGTCACAATTGGTAAAGGTATTACACTAGTGACTAACTCATTTGCGTTACCACTGTCGATTGAACGAAATGAATTTGATTCAAGTAAATTGGAAATTGGTATTGCCACTAGAGCAGACACAGTAAATAAAACATACATTACAAATCAATTATCAGGCGGTTCTCTAACTGGCTTATTTGACGCTAGAGACAATCTAATTTTACCGACATTACAAGAGATAGGTAAGTTAGCAATTGGCTTGGCGGACAACTTTAATCGGCAACAAACATTAGGCCGTGATTTAAATGGTGAGTCTGGAGAGTACCTGTTTAAAGACATTAATGAACCACAGGCCGTTTTGAGTCGAACGCTTAATTCTCAATTTAATACAAATGAGACAAAGTTTGAAGTCTATATTCGTAATACAAATGAGCTATCGGGTGACGACTATCGATTGGATTATGACGGCACAACCCTTGATATGAAAGATATGCAAGGGAACCTTATCACTCAATTTAACGCTGCTGATATCGCTGCTATGACCGGTGGCGCACAAATTGCCGTTCAGGGCGTGGGCATTTCCCTATCGATTGATACAAATAATTTAACTGCCGGTGATAGTTTTATGATCCGTCCTACCCTCACCGGTGCAAGAAGCATAGAGCGAGTTTTAGAAGATCCTAAAAAAATTGCAGCAGCTGATAACGCGCTAGCTATATCAGCGACAAACAATCCTAATAATATCGAATTAAAGCTATATGAAATGACAGCGCCTTCTGCTCCGGTTGCCGCCTTACCAGCGCCACTGCCAGATAATTCGATTTCAATTGAGATTGATGCCGCAGCAACAAACTATGTCGTTAGGGACTCTGGTGGCACCATTATTAGTGGACCTACGGCCATTCCAGCGGATCAAATTATCGATGATACAGTTGCAGGCTTTAGATTTGAGCTTAAAGGTGTGCTAGCGGGAAATGAAGTATTTAACGTGGTTCATGCCGATAACCCAGGCTTTGACGAGACCAAGAAGTTTGGTCCGGGCGATAATACGAACATGCTAGAAATGTTGAGCTTTCAATCGCAAAGAAAACTTGATAATGGCACCAATAGCTTGTCAGAAAGTTACGCTGACTTAGTGACCACGATTGGTGTAGAAACAAAGAGCCGCGAAATATCTACATCATCATTCGAAACGTTATTGAGTGGCTCAGAACAAAGGCTTGCAGGTATTCAAGGCGTTAACCTTGATGAAGAGGCCGCAAATTTAATCCAATATCAACAAGCGTATTCCGCAGCGGCAAGAATAATTACGGTTGCTAGAGATATCTTCCAAACATTATTACAGGCAGCAAGGTAGACTATTATGACAATGCGTATAGCCACAAGTAACTATTTTGAACGAAGCTTAACGAACATGCAGAATCGTCAGTCGGCGCTTGACCGAGCGCAGATGGAGTTGTCTACAGGTAAAAAGATATTGCGTCCGTCAGATGATCCAACTGGGGCAAATACAGCAATTAGACTGAGAAAAGAACTTGACGTTTCTGACAGGTATCTAACTGCGCAGAGCACTGCCGAGCGTTTCAACTTATTAAGTGAGAATGCGGTTAGCAGCATGACCGATATCATTTTTCGTGCTGAAGAACTACTGCTAACATCTATTAACGGTACGATGGATCAAAACAGCTTAAATGCGATCGCAGAAGAGTTACAACAGCGATTAACACAGTTTGAAGGCTTGGCAAATACTACCAATGCTAATGGCGACTTTATATTTTCAGGTTATCAGACTACGACTCAGCCTTATCAAAAAGATGACTATGGATATAACATATACAAGGGTGACGATGGTCAACGCGATGTGTTAATTGCTGCTGGTTTTAAAGTAGAAGTGAATGATCCTGGTAGTCAATTTATTGATAATGTTCCGTCGTCAACGGCGAGTTTTATCCCAACCAGAAATCCTGCCAACCCATCTAATACCGAGATCTCTTTAGGTTTTGTAACTAAAAAAGCCGAATTTGAAAATACGTTGCCACCGGTTTATCCAGCACCTTATACCGTAAACTTTATTGCAGGTGCTGCACCGGGCAGTATTCGTGTAGAAGTTAGAGATAATGGTGGCGTAGCCGTTCCTATTGAACCTAACAAATCTGCCTTTTTAGACATTGCACCTGGCGATAGCGTGGAATTTAATGGCATTCAGTTTAAAACACAAACTAATCCAGCACCTGCGGTAGGTGATTCGTTTCAATTCGACAGTTCACCAGACACGAGTATTCTGTGGACACTTCAACAAGCAATTGACGCTATGTCTATGGTAAGCACCAGTTATAATGCGTCTAGAGATGCAGGTAACGGATCAACTGCGGAGCTAACAATTGGCAATATTGTTGATCCATCATCTGGACATCTATTTGACGACTACACGGTAAATATTGTTGCTGGCGGCAACTTTGAGGTTTATGACAGCCAAGGTACTTTAATTGCCGGGCCGGAAGACTATACGGCAAATAATCAAATATCTTTTCGAGGTATTAAATTTGATATCTCAGCGGTACCAGCGGTAGGTGATGTGTTTCATATAGACAGACCTGAGAGTCAAGCTCGAGTTGATTTGGTTGGTGGTTTGCTTAGTGAATTAAAAGCAGGGCTGACAACAATAGATAATACACGATCTGAAATGGGTGCTCGGTTAAATGCAATTGAAGTTGAGATCACCGCACAATACCGATATCAAGAAGTAACCAAAAGCACGCTTGCTACGGTAGAAGAAATTGATATCTATGAAGCCATCAATAACTTAGAAAGTAATAAAGTTGGTTTACAAGCTTCGCAACAAAGCTTCGCAAAGATTCAAAATTTATCTCTATTTAACTATCTATAAGAATGACGGGTTATTTGTTTCCGCTTAAGCGGATCAAGTAGTCAAAAAAACGGCAATTATGATCCTTTTTCATTGTTGCCGTTTTTTTTTATCAAATATTTGTCATTCATTATTTTTCATTTGAGTTCTTTAAATCACGCTAATTAACTATTGTCAGGAGCAAATGAACGAGTTTTTCCGGTTTTAAGCTGTTGTTTTTAATTGTTTTTAATTGTTTTTCTTGGCGTTTTATAAAAAGGGATATAAAACTGGCACATAGAATGCAAAGTCAAGTGTGAGAAAGAACAGCAGGGGCAATCCCCTAGTTAAGTTCACAGGAGAAAACAATGGCTTTATTCGTAAATACTAACGTTGCTTCCATTAATGGACAGCGTAACTTAATGGGTTCGACCAACAATCTAGAAACATCTATGAATCGTTTGGCATCGGGCTTAAGAATTAACAGTGCTCGCGACGATGCTGCGGGTTTACAAATTTCAAACCGATTAACATCGCAAATTAACGGCCTTAATGTTGCTATGCGAAATGCCAATGACGGTATTTCAATGGCGCAAACCGCTGAAGGTGCGATGCAAGAATCGACAAATATTCTGCAACGTATGCGAGACTTGTCTATTCAGTCTGCAAACGCAACGAATTCAACGGTTGACCGTAAGGCGTTGCAAGAAGAAGTAATTCAACTTAAATCAGAGTTAGATCGTATTGCCAATACAACGACTTTTGGTGGCCAAAAGTTAATTGATGGCTCGTTTGGTGTTCAACAATTTCAGGTTGGTTCACAAGCAAATGAAACGATTGCTATTTCTATAAACTCTGCACAGGTTGATGATTTAGGCAGCGCTCGTTATAAAATGGGCGGAACAAACTTAGCAGGTTCTCCAGCAACAAACCTGGGTACTGCAGTTACTGGTATAGGTCATCCTCTTGCTGATGCCGCTGGTGAAACACTTACTATTGGCGGTATTAATCCATCTCAAGTATCTATCAATCAAAATGACTCTGCTGCCGATATGGCGGCAAAAATTAGCTCTGTATTTAATACAACGGGTGTTAAAGCGGACGCTAAATCGGTTGCTCGTATTGAAGGTCTTACTAATGCTGCCAATGGCGATGGTATTAGTTTTGTGTTGGCAAATGGTGACCCAACAGATTCTACGGTCGGTCAATCTATTGTTTCGTTTACCGCAAGTGGCGTAGTAGAAGATGATTTACAAACTTTGGTTAATAAAGTAAACGAAAACTCTGCAGTAACTGGTATTGGTGCTAAATACGATGCAGCAACAACGTCAGTGATTTTAACATCGGAAGATGGCGATAATATCGTAATCCAAGACTTTACTGACTCAGGTGCAGGTGCAGCAGCGACTTTTAATATGCAAGGTCGTAACTACGATGATGAAGACGATATCGGTGCAGCGGTTGCGGTAACTTCTGGCGGTGCGAACGATGTTACTGTTAAAGGTCAATTGCAACTTGATAGCACAGTATTATTCAGCGTATCTTCTGATACAGCTGGTGGTGGTGCCTCAGACCTAACAGGTTTAGCAGATACAGTAGTTGCTCAGGCAAATGAAGAAAATATTCAGTCTGTAGACATTACTACTTCAAAAGGCGCACAAAATGCGATTGCTATTATCGATGGTGCATTAAGCAAGATTGATAGGAACAGAGCGACACTAGGTGCAGTTCAAAACCGTTTACAATCAACAATTCAAAACTTAGCAAACATCGTGGAAAACTCATCGGGTGCACGAGCTCGTATCCGTGATACAGACTTTGCTAAAGAAACAGCAGAGTTAACCCGTAACCAGATCCTACAACAGGCTGGTACGTCAATTCTTGCACAGGCTAATCAGTTGCCACAGGCAGCGTTATCTTTATTAGGTAACTAATGATTAATCCTAGTTAGGCTAAGCCTAACAATATTGTTTTCTCAACTTCTCATTTAAGAAGCCCCGTTTGGGGCTTTTTTGTTTTTGCGGAAAAGCATTGCCAGATCCGTTGATTGTTAATGAGGCATTTAATTGCCGGCTTTTTCAATTCAAAACTTTGAAGTGACGAGTAAGTGATAGTACTTCGAGTAAATGTCGGCTGCAGGCTTTTAAAAACGGCAATTAAGTCACTGTTTGTGTTGATATTCATATGTTTAATTTTAAGTGTCTTCGTTGGCACGAATGTTGAATATTAAACAATACATACAAATGGTAGTAACCAAACCTAATTTGATTTAGTAACAGTCTGAAAGGAGATTGTGATGGCATTAACAGTAAATACCAATGTGGCATCGCTTAACGGCCAGCGAAACCTTATGGGTTCGAGCAAAGGTTTAGAAACCTCTATGCAACGACTCGCATCCGGTTTAAGAATTAACAGCGCTCGAGATGACGCCGCTGGTTTACAAATTTCAAACCGTTTAACTTCTCAAATAAATGGCCTTAATATCGCAGTTCGAAATGCCAATGACGGTATTTCAATGGCACAAACCGCTGAAGGCGCCTTGCAAGAGAGTACAAACATACTTCAACGTATGCGTGACTTATCTATTCAAGCTGCCAACGCTACGAATACAACTGTTGACCGAAAAGCTCTACAAGAAGAAGTCGTTCAGTTAAAAGCCGAACTTAATCGAATTGCTGATACCACTACATTTGGTGGCCAAAGCCTATTAGATGGCTCATTTGGCAACCAGCAGTTCCAAGTCGGTGCCAACGCCAATGAAACAATTGGTTTAGCGATAAACTCTGCACAAACCGATGACTTAGGCAGTGCTCGTAGTTATCTAAACGGTGGCTCGATGGCGGTAGCGGAAGCTGGAGCTACCTTAACTGCAGTTCAAGGTGATGCTGACTTTTTATTACCGGCGCAAACGTTAACCATCGATGGTATTAACACCGCAAATGTTGCGTTAAGTCAGAATGACTCAGCCGCTGAAGTGGCCTCTAAGATCTCGGCTGAATTCAATACTACCGGCGTTAAAGCGGATGCCCGTACATTAGCTCGGTTAGAGGAAGCTGGTGATACTAACTTTGATGCCGGTGAAACAGTAACTTTTGAATTGAGCAACGGAACAGGTGCTGATCCAGAAATTATTAGCTTTACTGCGTCAGGCTCTCTTTCAGAAGATTTACAAACGCTTTCGAATAAAATTAATGAAAAAGCAGCTGTTACAGGAATTGGCGCCAAATTTAATGCGGCAGAAATAGCGATTGATTTGACTTCAGAAGCCGGCGATGACATTGAAATTGCAGCGTTTGGAGAAGGTGGCGCTACAGCAAATGATCTTACGTTATCTGCGATTACTGAAACCGGTGCTGTTGTCGCGCCTGTATCTGGCCCAATTGCAGCTGCAACTCCAGCAGCAATCGTTAGAGGGTTTGTGCAACTAGACAGTACATTGTTGTTTAATGTTTCATCGACTGAAGCACTAGCAGCCGACAGTGTTGTTAATGCAGCTACAGGTACTGCGGTTCAAGCAACTGAAATATCAGTAGACAGTGTTGACCTAACTACGGCAGATAGTGCACAAAACGCAATCGCTGTAATTGATGGTGCATTGGCAAAAATTGACCGTAATCGTTCGACATTAGGTGCGGTTCAAAATAGATTGCAATCGACAATTAATAACCTGTCATCTATTTCTGAGAACTCTTCTGCTGCTCGCTCTCGAATTCGTGATACAGATTTTGCGACAGAAACAGCGCAGTTAACGAAGAACCAGATCCTTCAGCAGGCAGGAACAACAATTTTAGCTCAGGCTAACCAGGTTCCTCAGGCTGCGTTAAGTCTATTAGGCGGATAATCGTACCTAAATAGTCAAATAATGAAAATAAATAAGGACAGCCAAAGTGCTGTCCTTTCTGCGTTTGAGACCTTTTAGAGAGGTGTTGATTCAAAAAAGTTAAAAAAAATATTAAAGGCGTTCATAAAAGCGCCGATAACATTTTTGAACGAAATATTAACTTTCACCCGCTTAGGGGTAGGAGAATCAACATGGCATTAACAGTAAACTCAAATCCAGCCTCAATAAACGCTCAAAACAAACTGGGCATGGCGTCTGGTGGTCTTAAGACTTCAATGGAGCGTTTAGCATCTGGTCTACGCATTAACAGTGCAAAAGACGATGCAGCGGGTCTACAAATTTCTAACCGTCTTACGTCACAAATCAACGGTCTAAACGTTGCGGTACGTAACGCTAATGACGGTATTTCAATGGCGCAAACAGCTGAAGGTGCACTTCAAGAAAGTACAAACATCTTACAGCGTATGCGTGACCTGTCTGTTCAGTCTGCTAACGCGACAAACACAACAGTTGACCGTAAAGCACTTCAAGAAGAAGTGACTCAGTTAAAAGCTGAACTAGACCGTATCGCCGATACAACTACGTTTGGTGGTCAAAACCTACTAGACGGTTCATTTGGTAACCAACAATTCCAAGTCGGTGCTGATGCAAACCAAACTATCGGTTTGGCGATTAACTCTTCTCAAACTGACGATTTAGGCAGTGCTCGTGCAATTCTAGATGGTACGGGTTTAAGTGAAGGTACAGCATCAAATACAACATTAGCGCTTGCTCGTACAGCTAATAACTTAACTGCACAGACGCTAACTGTAAACGGTGTAAACCCTGCGTCAGTTTCAGTAGCATTAGATGATTCAGCAGCTGACATCGCAAGTAAAATTAATGCAGAATTTAATACAACGGGTGTTAAAGCTGATGCAATTACTGAGGTTCGTTTAACTTCAGGTGCAGTTTTTGATACAGGTGAAACAATCAGTTTTGATTTAGGCAATGGTGAAGCAAATGAAACAATTTCATTTACAGCCACTGGTGTTGCAGCAGACGATTTACAAACATTAACTAACAAAATTAATGAAAAAGCGTCAGTTACTGGTATTGGTGCAAAATTTGATGCACAAAATACAGCAATAAGCCTAACATCAGAAGCGGGTAATAACATCGAAGTGAATAACTTTGCTGAAGGTAGTACAACAACGGCCAATGACCTTGTTCTTCAAGCGTTAGACGCAGATGGTGCAACTACAGGTGCAGCTTCAACTGTAACTACAACGAACATTGCAGCGTCTGTGCGTGGCCGAGTTCAGTTAGACAGTACATTGTTATTTAACGTTGCATCATCGGTTGCCGCTGAAATTACAACTGGTACAGCTCAGATTGCGACAGAGAAAAACATCAAAAATGATATTGATTTGACTACGGCTCGTGGAGCTCAAGATGCCATATCTGTAATTGATGGCGCATTAGCGAAAATTGACCGTAACCGTTCAACTCTAGGTGCCGTTCAAAACCGTTTAAGCTCTACGGTGAATAACTTAAGCTCAATCTCTGAGAACTCAACAGCTGCGCGTTCACGTATTCGTGATACAGACTTCACTGTTGAAACTGCTCAATTGACTAAGAACCAGATCCTACAGCAGGCTGGTACTTCAATCTTAGCTCAGGCGAACCAGTTACCTCAGGCAGCGCTTAGTCTTCTAGGTTAATAAAGACGAGCCACTGGCCACAATGACGACTAATAAAAGTTAGTCGTCTATACTAAAACCAATGGCAGTTTACTGACCATTGGTTTTGTGGTTTAAGCAGTTGATAAAATGGTGATTACAATGAATACTATCAACGCTGCTTCTACAGCAGCAATTCAAAATCAAGAACGGTCTGGCGCAAGTCAAGCCACCGACCTTAACAAAAAAGCAGAGACGCAAGCGATTGCGAACAAAGCAGTGTCGGATGTGAATGGCGTTGAGTCGGTGGAAGCAATAGCCGGAAAAGATCAAATCAGTAAGGTTGTTAAAGAATCGCAAGCGGGTGATGAACAACAAGTTTTAGAAGAAGTGGCATCTAACTTGCAAAACTTTGTTAATTTAATTGATAAAGAATTAAAGTTTACGGTCGATACAGAGACAGGTAGGCAAGTTGTTACAGTTAAAGATGGAACCAATGGTGAAATAATTCGCCAAATACCATCTGAAGAAGTTTTAAAACTGGCACAGAATCTTGCGAAAATTACTGATGTCTTCCATGTTTCAGGAAATATATTGGAAACAAAAGTATAGGCAATCATCAGTAGTATATTAATTTGACGGGGGCTTATTATGGCTGGTTTATCTTCACCTGGTATTGGTTCAGGATTAGATGTAACGGGAATCGTTACAGGCTTAGTTCAATCAGAAAAAGTACCTTTTGATGCGCGTATCGCTCAACAGGAAGAACAAGCAACCGCAAAAATTACTGCTTTTGGTAGTCTAGTTAGTGCCGTGTCAGCATTTGAAGACGCTGCCAAAAAGCTAAACGATGCAAATAATTTCGAATTAAACAAAATCTCACCCACGTCAAATGAATTTTTTAGCACGTCGGTAACTTCTGAGGCCGCACCAGGCTCGTTTAAAGTAGAAGTTGTTTCTATCGCTCAAGGTCAAAAGCTCACGTCGGGTGGTTATGCCGAAACGGATACCGTAGGCTCTGGAACAATGAGTTTAACGGTGAACGGTTCTACGCTTGATTTAACTTTAGATGGTACTGAGACGCTCAGGGATCTAAAAGATAAAATTAATGAAGCTGATGGTAATCCAGGTGTTACCGCTTCTATAGTGACAGACAATGATGGTCAGCACCTTGTTTTTACTAGCGATGATATTGGGTTAGATAATGCAATTACTATTGCTGTTGCTGATTCAGATGGCAATGACACCGACAATTTAGGCTTGTCAAAATTTGCGTTTAATGGCGTGGACACAGCCGATATGCAACAAACTCAAGAACCCAAAGATGCAGAAATACTCATCGATAACTTTTTACGTGTGACGCAAAGTAGTAACTTATTTACTAACGCAATTGAAGGCGTATCAATTAACGTATTAAAAGCGAATGATGTAGGTGATAACAACGCCATTACCGTTAGCCAAGATAAATCTCAAGTAGGAGAAGCGCTGGCTGAGTTTGCATCGTCTTACAATAAGTTTCTAGAAACATCGATATCATTAGGGCGTGTTAATACTGACTCTAAGATTGTCGGAAAATTAGTTGGCGAGTCACTTCTTCGCTCATTAACAGCCCAAGTAAAAAACATTTTAAGCTCGGCAGATAGTTCATCTGGTCTAAGTCTTGCTGCTCTTGGAATTACAACAAACCGTGACGGCACCCTAGACGTAGATGAAAAAGTTTTAAAAGAAGGTGTTGATAATAACTTTGACGCAGTAAAAGACTTGTTTGTAGGTGACAATAGCGTCATGGGCAAACTAACAGATACGTTAAAAGGCTACACTGGCGGTGATGGTTTAATACAAGTAAAAATTGATAGTTATAAAACATCTTTAGACAGACTTGAGGATGAACGCGCCAAATTTGCAGAAAAAATGACAGCACTAGAAAATAGATTATTTAGTCAGTTTAATGCGATGGACTTGTTAGTTGGCCAGTTGAACTCTACCGGAAGCTACTTGGCAGCCCAGCTCGAAAACCTTCCTGGCGTAGTTAGGAAAGACTAATGGACAGTTTTTTAACGTCTCTTGAAGCTGACTTTAAATCAGCGATAGAATCAAATGATATTGCGAGTATCGAAAATATCCTGATTGATTTTGATAAAGCATCGAAAGAAGCAATTAATTATGAAAATGACGTTGTTAAAAAAGAAGAGTTAATTAGAGCGTGTATTAGACTGCATGACGAGTTTGAGTTGAGCTTATTAACAACTAAAAAACAGATCCAAGAACAAATACATAGTGCCAAAACAAATGGCAAAAAGATTAACAAATATCTAAACGTATAATTAGTATATTGAAAAACAACGAAGAGAGTAGGTATGCGCAGAGCAATTAAAATGTACAACCATATGAATGCTCAGACACAGTTAACTGACGCGTCACCGCATAAAGTTATACAACTGTTGATGGCTGGTGCTATAGATCGGTTAATTAAAGTATCGGCAATGATGGAAAATGGCAGTGGTAATTATCATGACACCCTTGCTAACGCAATTGACATTATTTTAGCGTTAAACAGTGCACTAGATATGGAAAAGGGTGGCGAGATCTCTGAAAATCTAAATGCACTATATGATTACATGCAACTTCAATTAGTTCAGGCCAATATTGAAAAAGATCACAAAAAGGTTGATGAGGTTGTTGACCTAATTAAAACGATTAAAGAAGGTTGGGATCAGATATCTGATCAAGCATAATTTTTTATTAATAATTGGCATGAATATTCCATAGAGTAACCCTAAACGGGTTACTTTTTTTTTGGAATTTTGTAATGCAAATAATGACAAATGCCGCTGCAATAAAACTTGGAAATGAAATTTCATCTAATTCATTATCCTTATCAGATAGAATGAGTACACTTAGTAGTGGTAAGCGAATTCAGTCTGCGTCAGATGACAGTGCAAACTTACAAATTTCCAACCGGCTAAATAAGATGGGCATGGGTTACCAAGTGGCAATACGCAATGCCAACGACGGTATTTCAGTGATGCAAACCGCCGAAAGTGGTATGCAAGAAAGCACAAAGATACTGGGGCGAATGCGAGACCTGTCTATTCAAGCTGCAAATGCAACAAACCAAAGTAGTGATTTAAAGTCGTTAAATGATGAGTTTACTCAACTCAAACAAGAGTTGAATCGGATTGCAGAACAAACGACGTTTGGTGGCCAGAATATATTAAATGGCTCATTTGGCGTGCAAGCCTTTCAAGTTGGCGCTGAAGCAAATGAAATAATCAATGGCACTCTGACGTCTGTATATCCTGAAGATATGCAACTATTTGAGTTTACAGCTGCAGGTCAGGCGCTTGGTGGCATATATACCGGTGCAAGCTTAGGTGCTGCTGACTCGGCATTATCGTTAAACGGGTTTGGAAATGGAGCACCTGGAGCAAGTAGTGAAATTATCACTATTAATGGCTTAAAGTCAGATACTGTGCAACTAAACTCTTCAGACTCTGCAAAAGAAATGTCCAACAAGATCAATACTGCTTTTAGCGATACGGGTGTAAAAAGTGAAGCTGTGAATAATGTAAGTCTACATATTCACAGCGGTATCGCCAGTGGACGCGTAGCCTTTGAACAAGGTGAGCAAGTCGAGTTTAATATCGGCAATGGGCAAAATATTGCCACAATATCGTTTACCGCGACGGGCGACTATGGCAATGATTTAGCGTCATTAATGAACAAAGTAAACGAACAAGCTGCAGTTACAGGTATCGGTGCAAAGATTAACAGTAATGACAGTTCATTAACGCTAACAAGCGCAAGTGGCGATAACATTAGTATTTCTAATTTTAAAGAAAGTTCAGAAGGAGTAAATAATGTTATAGAGCTAGGCTCGTTAGACAAAAACGGTAACATAAATAATACCACCTCTATCAATAACGATGGTAGCAGTGCAATAGTTCGCGGTTATGTGTCATTTTTCGCGCCAACAGGGGATAGTTTTTCCATTAGCTCAAATGCTGACTTTGGCATCATCCATAACGGTCTTGGCACGAGCGGAAATAATGAATTTGCGTCAACGGTGAGTGTGTCTGAAGTGAATATATTAACTCAAGCGAATGCACAATCCGCAATTTCTGTTATTGACGCAAGTTTAGCCACAATAGATCGCGCAAGGGCAACCGTGGGGGCGATTACAAATCGACTAGAGTCGACGATTAATAATCTTGCTAATGTTTATGAAAACACTGAAGGCTCGCGTTCACAATTAGTTGATGCCGATTACTCAAAGGAAGCGGCAGAGTTGGCAAAGTTGCAAGTCACGCAACAAGCCTCAACAGCTATTCTAAGCCAGGCAAACTCTATTCCTCAACAGGCAATTTCGTTGCTCGGTTAAGCCTTGTAAAAAACTTTAAATAAAAATATAAAAACACTAAAGTATAAAATTTAACCGCCGATAAGAATGTTAACGAATTTTTATCGGTGGCTTTGCATGCAAATCCAAACTAACATTAATGCGCTACAAATCAGCTCAGTGTTTCGAAGAAACACGGACGCGCTGACTAGTACGTATGAAAAGTTAGCCTCGGGTTCCAGAGTCAATTCAGCCGGTGACGACGCCGCAGGCATGCAAATTTCAAATCGACTGAATGCCCAAATACGGGGTTATGGAGTCGCAATTCGAAATGCCAATGATGGTATATCAATGCTGCAAACCGCAGAGGGTGCCCTTCAAGAGTCGACAAATATTCTACAACGTATTCGTGATATCGCAGTTCAGTCTTCAAACGCTACAAATACCGTCGTCGATCGCAAAGCGCTAAATGAAGAAGTAGTCGCATTAAAACAAGAACTCAATCGAATTAATGAAACAACCACATTTGGTGGTCAACGGCTATTTGAAGATGCACCAAATTCCAGGGTTCCTGGGGAATATGACGACAGATTAGCATACTTACAAACCTGGTTAGCGGAACCTGAATTAAGGATCAGTGAGTATTTTGGCATTGATCCAAAGGCCTTGCCTATGGCCGTTACATTCACACCAGACATAGCAAGTGGCGCATTAGCCACGGTATCTTCGGGGACGTTTGATGCTCAAGGTAGAGCAACGGCGGTGACACTTGACATATCATTAGCGGATATCAGTTTTAATCAAGCCAATGGGCCAAGTGGTAATGATGCTGGTGGTGGTGTGTTCGCCGATAGAATTATTGCTCATGAAATGGTACACGCAGTGCAGTTCGCAAACTGGAATTTGGGTACACCTGGCGCCGTAGCAACTTGGTTTGTTGAAGGTTCTGCGGAATTAATTCACGGTGCTGATGAGCGACTCGCAGCAGACGGTAAAGCAGCTGTTACCGCAGTCAACTTAAGTGGTGCCTGGGGTGGTTCTTCTGCGGAATACAGTGCAGGCTTTTTAGCGACAAGATATATGCACGATGCTATTAAGGCGAACGGCGGAGAAGGCATCAAAGAAGTTATGCAAAATTTAGCAACCGGCAATAGTGGTGCACCTATGACTTTAGACCAAGCGTTGGCAGCTGAAGGTACCTGGGCGAGTGAAGCTGATTTTATTGCCGACTTTGACGCAAATAAGTCAACGTTTTGGGATACAGATATTAACTTAACCAACGATGATACCGGCGCTATTGGCGGGCGCGACGCAGATCAAGGTGCGGTATTAAATTCCGAGGATATCTTTGCTAATGCAGTGTCTAGCCGCGAATATAGCTCCTTTATTGAAGATTTAGCGGAGCCAAATTTACGTCCAGGCTCTGGCTCTACTGTATTTACTTTTCAAATAGGTGCGAACGCCAATGAAACCTTATCGGTGAGAACAAATTCATTTGGAACCACGTCATTAGGTATTAAAGATTTATCGGTTACCTCTTTTGCAAGCTCACAAAGAGCTATTACAGAAGTTGATAAGGCACTCGCGTTGATCGATTTTGAACGTTCGAATTTTGGTGCAGCAATGAACCGTATGGAAAGCACTGTTAACAACTTAAACAATCAAAAAGAAAATTTATCCGCGTCTTTTTCAAGAATAAGAGACACTGATTTTGCACAATCAACCGCAGACTTATCTCGGTTACAAATTATTCAGCAGGCATCTGCTTCCTTATTAAGTCAAGCCAATCAGTCGGGAAGATTAGCGCTCAGCTTGCTAAGTTAAATATCTTATGCATCTTAGCTTTCACCTCGCTACAGCTATACAACTCCTAAACCCCTAGCCTTGTGTAAATTTAAATCACTTCTTATACTTAAGTACGCCTTTTATTAAGGAGCACAATCATGAAAATTAACTCTGGTTCACCAAATTTTAATGCGAGTAACATTAATAGTGTCAAAGAGCAGCAAGAAAAGTCTCTTGAAAGATTGGTCACAGGCTTAAAAATAAACTCGGCCGCAGACGATGCCGCTGGGTTTCAAATTGCCAATCGACTGTTTGCTCAGGCCTCAGGAACGCAGGTGGCTATTCGAAATGCCAATGATGCGTACAGTTACGCCTCGGTGGCCGATTCTGCATTGTCTGGAATTAATGATGCGTCTCAGCGAGTTAATGAACTGTCGCTACAAGCTGCAAACGGTACTTTAAATGCATCAGATAGACAGGCGATTCAGCAAGAAATTAGCCAAATTCAACAACAGGTTTCTGACATTCAAGCGAATACTAGTTTTGCGGGTCAATCACTGTTTGGTAGCTCCGAAAATAGAAACTTTCAAGTAGGCGCCAACGCAGGTCAGCAAATAGGGTTAAGTAGCCGTACTTTGAATGACCAAATCTCGCAGCTTAAAAGTATCGATGTCACTTCACAAAGCGGCGCTCAGCAAGGTATAGAAACTAGCCAAGCCGTTTCTGAACAGATAACCCAAAGTCGCGGCGAAATTGGAGCTTTTCAAAATAGAATAAGTTCTACGATTAATAACCTTAACAATACTTATGAAAATACAGAAGCGGCAAGAAGTCGTATTGAAGATACTGATTTTGCACGTGAAACGGCAAATTTAACACAGCAGGGGATCCGTTCGAACATATCGACGGCGATAGCAGCGCAAGCCAATAGCGATAGAGCCATTGCCACAGCTTTATTAGGTGATTAATTACTGAGTTTAATCAGGTCGGAATGTAAATTGCTTAGTAATAAGCCTGTTAACTAATTGATAATTAGAAATGATTAAAGTTGAATTCTGGCTAAATGCGTTTGATCCTTATTCTTACATAGCAAAACTGCACTTTGACCAAGCATTAGCGATGAGTCCTAGACTCAAACATGAAGTGAACTGGATCTGGTTTGCTGACGAAGGCACAGCTATGAGTCAGTCGATTAGCGATAATGTTGAAAATAGCGGCTCAGAGTTTTCTATTTTCAAAAAGCTTGCAAACCAGTTTAAGCAGTCGGAAGTGTGGGCTCAGTTATTACTTGAAGATTTTTCTCAACAGGCAACGGCATTAAACCGGAATCTCCATGTAAAGGATATCCAACCGGCTGAACCAATAGATTATGCCAAGATTATTAAAATGGTAGGCAGCACGGCTCAGCAAGGAAAATTAGTTAACTGGTTGTTTCATAGTTATTGGGAAAAAGGCCAAAGTATAACAGTAGAGAGTATTAACGAGGAGTTTAGCTTGCCCGACTACGCCAGCAGTGATGTTATTCAAAACGTACAATATGACCAAGACCTAACTCGCGAGCTTGGTATTACTGAAGCCCCGTTCATGATCATAAACGAGGAGATTGGTTTAGCAGGCATTCAGCCAATTGAACATTTAGTTGAAATACTTTCTATGGCACAATCAAACTAAGTTTCATATTATTCTATCTATTAGGCGCCACGTTTGTATTACAACGATTTTGATTTGGATGGCAGGGTAAAGGTACCCGTTGGTTTTTATTTAGTTTTGCTTTATCTTCTGCGCGGTTATTTTATTTGGTTAATGTCATTGACTCACCGCCAAGATCCAACCTTAATTTTATCGCTTGTTTACAACGATAGTCGAACGTTCCTTTCCGCGCTTGTTATGGGCATTACGGCATTGATTGTTTATGCTTTATTTCTGAGTAAAGGTCGTATTATTAATCGTCTTGAATTAATACTTTGGCGTTATGCAAACATCGCAATTTTACTTACGTTGCTAGTCGATTTGGGATTCCAGACCTATAGCTTTATTGGTAACGGACTCATAGCACATTGGTCGGCCCCGGCCATTTTTATTCTGGGTGTCTATTTAACATGGTACTGGCTGTCTTCTAAAAAAATTAAGCGTTTTTTTAGCAATTGGCTTTTATAGTTGAAGCGGTGGTTTCCGTGTTTATACGTTGGTTTTGTGACAAGACTAATCACTTAGCTTACGAGGTCGCGAAACACAGAGGCTTTTAAATCAAAATCAGTGTCTACCGCAGCACGATAAATTAGCGCACTAAACTCTTTCTTCGGTTAATGAAGCCTTAATTTTATTATAACGAAGCGTTTGCTCATCATTGAGGTTTGCCGAATTAATCGTGTTTTTACATTGCTCGATTAATGTCTGAACATCACTTGAAGACAAGTCTAAAAATTGGCTTTCAGCAATAGTTTGCAGTAGGTTTAAGGCTATGGCTGGACTTTTAGGCATCACCCTAAAAGCCGTTTTGAACGCCTTTAACGCTTCATTTAACTTACCTCGAGTATAAAAGCCGACGGCATTGTTATTTAATTCTTTTGGTGATGATTTAACATCTTCCCGCAGTTGTTTTTCGGCATTGATGAATAGAGAAAAAAGCGGATTAGTTAACGATGCAGACTCTTTTACTATTTCACTAAAAACCTTTTCTGAGTCCCTATAAAAGCCTAGTTCATGTAAGGCTTTTGCAAAATCGAGCGCATCTTCCAGATCATCTACTACAAACTCGCGATTATCATCAATTTTCATTTTAATTAAATGCTTCGCCTTTTCCGATTCATTCTTTAAAAAGTGGATACGAGCTGTTGCTATGTCTATTTGTTCATTTAAAGGTGTTTTTGGAAATTTTCGCTTTAAATTATCAAGTATATGTTGGCTTTGCTGGGCTAACCTTGAGACTTCAGTTTCGTTAAACGTGGTTAGGCCGTAGTCGATATTTGCCCGAATTGCATTGAGGTATAGCCCGGGAGCTTCATACATAGAATATCGTAAGTGGCGAATAATGTTATTACTGGCTAAATACTGAGATTCAAAGTCTTGCGTAATTCGAGCTAAATCGATTAGATACTTTTGCCGTTCGATATTTCTAGGGGATAACAAGCTTGCGTCTTTTATATAACTTAATGCGTTCTCCCAGTCTTTGTCTTTTTCACATAAAAAAGCGAGTAGGTCCAACGCCTGTAGTTTGGTTGACGGATTATCAACTAACTCATCAAGTAGATGTTTTGCTTCCGGAAGTCGATTTAGATGCATATAACATTCAACTAAACCGAGTTGCGCCCAAGAAAAATACCTAATCTTTAATACCGATTGATAAAAAGCTTCGGCCTTTTGCCAGTCTTTTTCTTGCTTTAAAATATTTCCTTTTAACCGAATTAAAAAAGGCGTCCAATTAGGGTGTGTATTTGCGCTGATGAACTGGTCTATATGCTCTAACGCACCTGATATGTTTTGTTTTTCAAGACATTCAAAAACGGGCTTAAAGGTTAACTTTTTTATTAATGCTCGTTGAATGCGAGACTCGAGTTGTTTTGAGGTAAAAGGCTTTAATAAAAAGTCATCGGGTTCGAGTTCTATAATACTTTGACTAAGCGACATATCGTTTTCTGAACTCATGAAAATAAACGTAGTACTTATATGCATCAAACCTTGTTTGGTAAAACGTTCAAAAAGTTGGTAGCCGTCGCTTCCTTTATTTAATTCATAAGCGCACAAAATCAATTGATATTGGCGTTTTTGCAATGCCTCTATCGCAAGGTGAGCACGATCGACAAAATCAATACGATCAAAACCTAAATGTTGTAATGAGTATTTAATATGGCTTTGAGCTAAAGACTGCTGCTCAACAACGAGGGCAGATAAATATTGATCTTTTAATTCGTCCATTACCTAATCGTGGTGAAAATTTAACCTTATATCCATAGTAGGAACTTTTTATCCTAATGAAAAGAACGAATGACAGGATTTGTAATTAAATCGTTAATTTTAGTGCTTTTCATAAGCTTATTTGTATTAAGTATTAGTTTAATTGTGTGGCATTCGTTAAGCCTTACGAGCATAATTATTTTCTTATTTCTAATATGAGTTTGTTATGTTTTTGGGTTTGTCAGCAAAGTTATGGGTTGCATTATGTGTTACCTTGTTAGCTTGTATGGGTTTGTCATTACCTTACCCTGTATTAACACCGCTGTTTATCGATGCTCCTATCACTGCGTTAAATTCTTACGCTGGGCTGTCGGGTGAAACTCTTCTAACAATTCTATTCGCAATTTATCCTCTAGGCATTTTTATTGGTAGTAGCTTTATTGGAGCACTATCAGATCGCTTTGGTCGACGACGAGTTCTTAGTCAAACTCTTATCATTTGCTTTTTCGGGTATTTAGTCTCCGCGTACGCGTTATTCATTGAAGATTATTTTTTATTAGTATTGAGCCGATTTTTAACCGGCATTACTGAGGGAAATATAGCGATTGCTCGAGCGATAGCTCTAGATATTGGCGAAGAGGCCGCGAAAGAGAAAAATGGAGATCATAATGATCTCGCGAGGCTTTCTGAAGAGAAAACTAGAGCCGTATCTTTAATAAACAGTGCGGTATTTGTAGGTTGGTTACTTGGGCCATTAATTGGTGGCGTATTGGCGCAATATGGCGCTCATTCAGCCATGTTTGCTGCTGCAACCGCATCAATGTTATGCGTTGTGTTAGTGAAGGCGGTACTAGAAGAAAGTAATCACGATATACCAGAGTTTAAGATGTCGATTCTTCAGTCGGCGTACAAAGAAAATTCCCTTCGATTAATAAAAGAACCGTGGATGAGAAAGCTATTTTTCACTTATTTCTTTTATGCATTAGCAATGAATTTGTTTTATGAATTCTACCCAGTATGGTTAGTCGATACGCAAGGTTATGACTCGTTAGGGATTGGTCTTGCCACTACTAATATGACTATATTTATGACACTAACATCACTTTTTGTTGTAACCATAGTACAGAGAAAATTTGGCCTCTTAAAACCAATGCGCCGGGCGATGTTTGGTTTAGCTTTGATGTTATTTATTGTGCCATTTACTGGCGGCGTGAGTACATTGATTGTGTTTTCAATAACAGGAATTTTAGTTGCAACATTTAACGGTTTATTACCTGTTTATATAAGTGAAAACCAATCGGGTAGAAAAAACGGTGCGGCGATGGGGTTATTAACGACGACATTTTGTATAGCTAATGTATTTGCAGCAGTTTGTGGCGGCGTGTTACTTCAGCTAAATTCGCAATGGCCTCTATTTTTATCATCAATGTTTTATATTGTGTCGCTTACCCTGTTGTATCGATATTTTGTAGCCTCGACGGATTAAATCACCCACCGAAGCTAACGTTCAGGCTAATAAGCGCCAGCTGCGTAAGTTAATTCATAACTATGACTGTATATCTCTAGAATATTACCAAACGGGTCTTCCATATAAATCATGCGATATGGCTTCTCGCCCGGGTAATAGTATCTCGGTTTTTCCATGCGTTTTTTGCCACCAGCGGCAACAATTTTTTCAGCTAACTCTTCTAAGTTTGGGTCTTGAACACAAAAATGAAATATCCCCGTTTTCCAGTATTCAAAGTTGTTGTCAGGTTGTTGCTGGTTTTTAAATTCAAAGATTTCAACACCAATACGATCGCCTGTTGATAGATGAGCAATTTTGAATTTTTCCCAGTTGGGACCAAAAACATCAGTACACATTTCACCAATTGCGGACTTGTCTTCGTTAATTTCCGTCGGTTCCATAATCAAATACCAGCCCAAAACTTCGGTATAAAATTTAACGGCTTTTTCCACATCCGGCACTGAAATACCAATATGTGAAAAAGTTCTTGGATAGGTTGATGACATAATATATTTCCTACTTGTTCATTAGATATGGTGTATTTTAGGGGTAAATGCCATAATTAAAAATTATCATTTGGCATCAAAATGAGAACGTAGGGAAATGATTAATCAGGTTTGGTTGCGCACTTATTGCACGTTAGTTGATACTGGCCATTTTACAAAAACGGCAGAACAACTTTACATGACGCAGTCTGGCGTTAGTCAACAAATAAAAAAGCTTGAAGGTCAATTGGCGGTTCAATTGCTAATAAGAGAAGGCAAGTCTTTTACCTTAACAAGTGCAGGACAAGTGCTATATAAAAAAGGAAAGGAGCTTTTAAGTTCAATTAATGATTTAGAGCTAAGAATAAAAGAAGATAGCTCGACAGTTGGGAATATTTCATTAAGCAGTCCAGGAAGTATAGGCTTAAAGTTATATCCTGAGCTCTTAGCTCTTCAAAAAAAGCATCCAAATTTAACGATAGAGTATGCGTTTGCGCCAAATCAGATGATAATTAAACACGTTCAAAACAAGGAAATTGATATAGGCCTTGTCACACGTAATTCTTTGGAGCCTGACATACAATTTGAAGCTATAGGTCAGGAAGAGCTGGTGTTAGTCACACCCAAGAATACAATTAATCCAAGCTGGCAAAATTTAGAGACACTGGGATTCATTGATCACCCAGATGCGTCTCATCACGCTCAACTTTTGCTAGGCGCAAACTACAAACTGTTCACAACCGTAACTCAGTTTACTCGAACTGGTTTTTCTAATCAGATAGGTTTGATATTGGAGCCTGTTGCTCTCGGGCTCGGCTTTACGGTGTTACCCAAATTTACAGTTCATGCATTTAATCGTTGTGATGAAGTGATGGTTCATCGATTACCGAAGGCGGTATTTGAAACTATTTATTTGGTATCGAATAAAAAGAACTATAAGACTAAACGTGTTGCTTTTGTTGAGTCTAAGTTGATTGAGTTTTTAGAGGAAGAAGCGAGGTAATGTCGCTTCTTCCAAACTCTAGTAGGTGTGGTATCAGTTCGCCACCATATAAATGAATAAGACAGTGACTTAGCGCTTTGAGTCTAACAGAGCCTGCTTTTCAGCATCTGATAAGAACGCGGCCTTTACACCATTTTTTTGGATTTGGCTCAATTCGTCGCCGTTAAAGCCCAAAATATCTTGAGCAACACGGTATTCATTTAAAATATCGATATTGGAGACTGCAGGGTCGTCGGTATTCAAAAATACGTTTACACCATGATCAAAGAAAGTTCGCAGTGGGTGTTTTTTAATATCATCAATTGTGGCGGTTTGATAATTTGAAGTAGGGCAAGACTCAATTGAGATGTTATTTTCTACTAAGTAATCCATTAGCTTTAAGTCTTTGATGGCTGCAACTCCGTGCCCGATTCGGGTCGCGCCTAACAAGTTAATAGCGTCCCAAATGCTTTCAGGGCCGCGAGCTTCACCAGCGTGCACAGTAATATTTAAACCAGCGTCACGCGCCAATTTAAAGTGGTCAACAAACATCGTTGCCGGGAAGTTAAATTCATCGCCCGCTAAGTCTAACGCAATAACTTTATCTTTATGCGCTAGGATAGCTTGTAACTCTTTCATACAAGTGTCTACGCCAAAGGTGCGACTAAGAATACCAATTAGATTCGCTTTTACGCCAAAATCTCTGCTACCTGCGGCAACAGCATCAGCCACAACGTTTACCACCTCAGCCATGTCCAAGTTATAGGCCATTGCCATGTAGTGAGGAGAGAAACGCAGTTCGGTATAATCTATTTGCTGAGCTTTAGCGTCCGCCATATTTTCATAAGCAACGCGGTAGATAGCGTCATAATCAGCAAGTACAGATACGCCATAATCCAACTTTTGCAAAAAACCTAACAAATCTGATGACTGACCTTGAATTTGGGCATGCGGCGTAAATTCTTCTAGGTTACTACCTGGTAAGTCAATGTTGTGCTTTTGGGCAAGTTCCCAAACGGTTTTCGGCGCAATATTGCCGTCTAAGTGACGGTGTAGGTCAACCAAAGGAAGCTGTTTGTTGATCATGATTATCCATAATTGTGTTTTGATTAGAAGGGGCATTATAACGCAATAGAATTATTTGTAATTAACAAAGTTAATAGAAAATTCATAATAAAAGCCGTATTGACGTTGCTTTACGGGCCAAATTTAGGTCAAATAGCGACTTGCCCAAAACCAATATAAATATAGGAATTAGCATGGCGTCTAGAACAGACTTAGCAAATGCCATTCGTGCGTTAAGCATGGATGCGGTCCAAAAAGCAAAATCAGGTCACCCAGGAGCTCCAATGGGGATGGCTGACATCGCAGAGGTACTATGGCGTGGTTTTCTAAAACACAACCCAAATAACCCAAATTGGGCTGATCGTGACCGTTTTGTTTTGTCTAATGGACACGGCTCAATGCTAATTTACTCGCTATTGCATTTATCTGGTTACGATGTGTCAATTGACGACATCAAGAATTTCCGTCAGCTGCATTCAAAAACGCCAGGTCACCCAGAATATGGTTACACACCAGGCGTTGAAACAACAACAGGCCCGTTAGGTGCTGGTGTATCAAATGCGGTAGGTATGGCGATTGCGGAAAAAACCTTAGCGGCACAGTTTAACCGTGAAGACCACAATATTGTTGATCATTTCACTTATGTATTTTTAGGCGATGGCTGTTTAATGGAAGGCATTTCACATGAAGCCTGTTCATTAGCTGGTACATTAAAGCTTGGTAAATTGGTTGCATTTTATGACGACAATGGCATCAGTATTGATGGCGAAGTAGAAGGTTGGTTTACTGAAGATACGGCTATGCGCTTTAAAGCATATGGCTGGCATGTAGTAGAAAATGTAGATGGACATAACCCGGAGGCAATTGCGAATGCAGTTACTGAGGCACAATCTGTTATCGACAAGCCTTCAATTATTATTTGTAAAACAACAATTGGCTTTGGTTCACCAAACAAACAAGGTACTCATGACTGCCATGGTGCGCCATTAGGTGATGACGAAATTGCGGCAACTCGAGAGTTCTTAAACTGGCCACACGCACCATTTGAAATCCCTGCGGACGTTTATGAAATGTGGGATGCAAAACAAGCGGGTGACGAAGACGAAGCAACATGGAACGAACAGTTTGTTGAATACAAAAATGCGTACCCTGAACTAGCTGCAGAGTTTGAGCGACGAGTGATCTTGGGTGAATTACCAGAAGATTTCTCTGAAAAGGCTTACCAATATGCGTTAACGACACAGCAAAAAGCGGAAAGCGTTGCATCACGTAAGGCCTCACAAAATACGATTGAAGCGTTTGCTCCATTGTTACCAGAGTTATTAGGCGGCTCAGCTGACTTAGCCGGTTCAAACTTGACGCTTTGGTCTGGTTCAAAAGGTATTCAAGATGATGCTGCAGGTAATTATATTTATTATGGTGTTCGTGAATTTGGTATGAGCGGCATCATGAACGGTATTTCATTGCATGGTGGATTCATTAACTACGGTGCAACATTCTTAATGTTCATGGAATATGCGCGTAATGCGGTTCGTATGTCTGCATTAATGGGTATTCAAAATATATTCGTTTATACACATGACTCAATTGGCCAAGGTGAAGACGGCCCTACCCACCAACCAATCGAACAAATCGCAAATTTACGTATGACGCCAAATATGCATACATGGCGTCCAGCTGATGCGGTTGAGTCAGTTATAGCGTGGAAGTCAGCGTTAGAATATAACGAAGGTCCGAGCTCGTTGATCTTTTCTCGTCAAGGCTTACCAGCCCAAGAAAGAACAGAGCAGCAAGTTGAGATGATTCAGCAAGGCGGCTATATCCTAGTAGATAGTGATGGCGAGCCTGAAGTTATCTTGATAGCAACCGGTTCCGAAGTTGCTCTTGCAGTTGAAGCGGCTGCGCAGCTAAATTCAGCAGGAACGGCAACTAGAGTTGTTTCTATGCCGTGTACGAATCTGTTTGATGAGCAAGACGAAGCATACAAACAGACGGTTCTACCAAACTCGGTAACTAAACGAGTTGCTATTGAAGCGGCCCATGTTGATTACTGGCATAAATATGTTGGCTTTAGCGGTAAAGTAGTGGGCATGACGACGTTTGGTGAATCAGCACCGGGTGGCGACTTAATGAAACACTTTGGCTTCACCGTTGAAAATGTGATTAAAACTGTACAATCACTTTAAAATTTAGCTCGAGGCTTATTATCAAGTCTCGTTCTACAATTTAATATTAGATAAAAAGCGAGTATTATATGTGCTCGCTTTTTTTGTTTTATTCGTAAAGCAGTTTTATTTTTAGCAGTAAATGCTTTGCAAACTTACTTAGCAGGGCTTCAGGAAATTAACGTCATGTCAGAGAACGCTCGTCCTATTAATATCGCAATCAACGGTTTTGGTCGCATTGGTCGCAATGTATTGCGTGCTATTTATGAAACAAACCGCAGTGACGAGTTTAACGTGGTGGCAATTAACGAAATAGCCGATCCTGAAGGCATCGCCCACCTATTAAAATATGATACATCGCATGGTCGCTTTGGTTTTGACGTTCATTTAAATGAGCAACAAAATTTAGTGGTTGATGGTGATCATATTGAGCTTTTACATATAGAAGATTTACATTCGTTACCTTGGAAGCTTTTGAAGGTAGACGTAGTTTTAGAATGTACTGGCGTTTTCAAATCAAGAGAAGAGGGCGCATCGCACATAACGTCTGGTGCACAAAAAGTTATATTTTCGCACCCAGCAGACCCAGATGTGGATAACACAATCATTTTTGGCATTAATCAAGATTCATTAACAAACGATCATGATGTGATCTCAAATGGCTCATGTACAACAAACTGTGTAGTGCCTGTGATTCAAGCTATCGATGACGCTTTTGGCGTAGATAGCGGCACTATTACCACTATTCACTCTTCTATGCATGACCAACAGGTTATTGATGCCTACCATCCAGACTTACGCAGAACTCGAGCTGCAAGCCAGAGTATTATTCCTGTCGACACAAAATTAGCTGCGGGAATAGAACGAATATTACCTAAGTTTGCCGGGCGATTTGAAGCCATAGCGGTTCGTGTTCCTACAATTAATGTGACGGCGATGGATTTGAGTTTAACCGTCAACACGGACGTTACTATTAACGATGTAAACCAAGCAATTGTTACATCTTGTAATAATGGTCTTGCAGGAATATTAGGGTATACAGAAGAGCCTTTAGTTTCTGTTGATTTTAACCATGACCCGCATTCCGCAATTGTAGATGGCAATCAAACACGCGTTAGCCATAAAAGGTTAATCAAGCTTCTTGTATGGTGTGACAATGAATGGGGTTTTGCCAATAGGATGTTGGATACAACCGCCTCTTTAAAACCATTTTTGAAGCTTTAAACAAGCGAACTTAAACGTTTAGTTGCCATGTTAAATAATGGACTTGCTTGAGATAAATAATTAGAACCCAATTTAAACAATAAAATTATCGATATAAACAGAGTTGAAGGATTTGAAATGACAGTAATCAAGATGATGGACTTAGATTTAGCCGGTAAAACCGTACTGATCCGTCAAGACCTAAATGTGCCAGTTCAAAATGGTAAAGTGACCTCTGCTGTTCGCATTGACGCTTCTATTCCGACTATTCAAGCTGCATTGGATAAAGGCGCCAAAGTATTAGTAATGTCTCATCTAGGACGACCAACGGAAGGTGAATACAATGAAGAATTCTCATTACAGCCTGTTGTTGATAATTTAAATGAAAAGTTAAGCGCACCTGTATCGTTAGCTAAAGATTACCTAAATGGCGTTGATGCAAAAGCAGGCGAAGTTCTTGTTCTTGAAAACGTTCGTTTTAATGTTGGTGAGAAGAAAAATGACGATGTTTTAGCGAAACAGTATGCTGCCTTGTGTGATGTGTTTGTCATGGATGCATTTGGTACAGCGCACAGAGCACAAGGCTCTACGCACGGTGTTGCTAAGTTTGCACCAGTTGCAGCTGCCGGCCCTTTATTGGCGGCGGAACTAGAAGCATTAGGTAAGGCATTAGATAATCCGGCACGCCCGTTAGTTGCGATAGTAGGTGGCTCTAAGGTTTCTACTAAGTTAACGGTACTTCAATCACTGTCTACAATTTGTGACCAACTTATTGTTGGTGGCGGTATTTCTAATACATTTGTTGCAGCTCGTGGTTATAACGTTGGAAAGTCATTGCACGAAGTAGACTTAATTCCTGAAGCTAAACGTTTAATGGCTGAACTTGATATTCCTAATGTTACAGACGTTAGAGTCGCGACTGAATTTTCAGATACGGCCGAAGCTGTCATTAAAGATGTATCAGAAGTACAAGACAATGAGCAAATCTTGGACTTAGGCCCAGAGTCAGCACAAGCATTAGCAGACATATTAAAGAATGCAAAAACAATTCTTTGGAATGGCCCTTGTGGTGTATTTGAGTTTGATAATTTTTCTAAAGGCACAGAAGTGGTTGCGCAAGCGATTGCAGAAAGCGATGCATTCTCAGTTGCTGGTGGCGGTGATACGTTAGCGGCAATTGATAAATATGGCTTATCAGACAAAATCTCATACATCTCTACTGGTGGCGGTGCATTCTTAGAGTTTGTTGAAGGTAAAGTGTTACCTGCTGTTGAAATTTTAGAACAACGCGCTAAAGCTTAATCTAATTTTAGGCAGCAATAATTGTTTGTGTTCAGGCTTAATAAATTAAAGCTTGAACACAAACTCTTTTAGCTAAGTTTTTCAAAATTCAAAATTCAAAATTCAAAATTCAAAATTCAAAATTCAAAATTCAAAATTCAAAATTCAAAATTCAAAATTCAAAATTCAAAATTCAAAATTCACTTGGCGCTGAGTGATGTTGCTTTAAAGCGAATATGAGTCCCAGGTCTAGCTTGCGCTAACTTATTAACACCCTCACTGCTTAATGTTCCAACTTTGGGATAACCACCTAACGTTTGACGATCAGCCATCATGACAATTGGCATTCCGTCTGGGGTTATTTGTATCGCACCAAGTTGTATACCTTCAGGTGATATTGAAAGCGAATGTTTTAAGTCGTTGTTGTTCTGTTCAATATGCTCAATTGGCTGTAAACGCACTCCCATTCGGTCGGAGTCGGCTGAGACTTGAAAGGTTGTTCCAAAAAAGCTAGCTAGCAATTTACTGTTTTCGACTTCCAGTTCAAAAACATGGCTGCTAGTTACAACCTCTAGCTCTAAATGTTGTGGATAACTTGGCACATGTTTAAATGATAACGAGCGAATGTTTGTGCCTACTTTGCTTTTTCCCGTGCTCCCATTGTTGTCACCGTTGGTTGTTGGTACTTTCCCAACCAAAATATTATTGGTTTTGAGTACTGTGCCTAATTGCTCTCTTATACACGTAGAAACACTACCGAAAGAAGTCTCACTTAAAAATCCACCCGCCACTGCTAAATATATTCGTAATCCTGTTTTGGCGTAGCCTAGTTTTATGCGCTGGCCTACAGTTACTGGAATAACTTGCCATTGAGGTATGCTTTTACCATCGAGTAAGCATTTTACTTCTGCCCCTGTTATGCAAACAAAACCATTAGCTAGAATTTCAAATTCAGCGTTACCAAGGGTAATTTCAATACAAGGAGCATTGGGATTATTGCCTAACAACTTATTTGCCCAGTAAAAGGCAAAACTGTCGATTGCGCCCGATGTTGTGATGCCAAACTGAGAGACTTGATTTCTACCGGAGTCTTGCATCGTGCTAAGTGCACCGCTTTTAATCACCTTTAAAATTGGACTTCGAGTATTTCCCACTTGCTGCAAGTTTGCATTTGTTGTTTTAGAGAGGTTGGTGCTTGGCTTATTTTCAGAACCAGAACCAGAACCAGAACCAGAACCAGAACCAGAACCAGAACCAGAACCAGAACCAGAACCAGAGTATTGAGCTTTTAGCGTATTGAATTCAGCTATCTCAATTTCATAAAATGACACATTGTCGCCTGTTTTATAGGGAATAGGGCAATTGTCGTTTAAAGGATCAAATAGTGGCATTGGACATTGGCCAATAATATTCCATCCGCCGGGCGAAGATTGCGGATATATTGCAGTCATGTCTTCTGCTATTGCTACCGAACCGGCCGGTAAACTTGTTCTCGGCTGTTTATGTCTTGGTATTTGCAATTGCTTTGGGATACCTTTTAAGTAGGCAAAACCCGGGGCAAAGCCAATAGCGCCAACCTCATAAGTTGAACTAAGATGTAGGTCAATAATTTGTTGCTTTGTCAGCCCAGTATTTTTAACTATATGAGGCATATCTAACGAAACTTCATCACCATAATAAATAGGCAATTTGATAATGCTCATTTTTTGATTTTGGTGTTCGGTCAGCAGATTTTTTGCTAAACAAAATGCTTGATATAACAACTTTTTGACGCCTTCTTGAGCCAAAGTTGATTCAATTAACAGCGAGTTAAAAGCGATAGTGCTTACTTGAAGCGATTCATTAAACTGACTGTCCAGTTCATTTTTGAGCTGAACCAGTGATAATTTGCTGTTAGGAGCCAGCTTAAAAATGAATGAAGTGGGCGTCAAAATATCAAGGGTTAACTCGCTATCGATACTCAGTTTTAGCAGTTCCATTTCACTAGCTGCTTGCGGGTTATCACCATGCACGCAAATAGAAGTTGCGGAAATCTTTACAGGTAAACCCTGATTATCAATGACGCCTGAATGCGCTTTTAACATTTGTATTTGTTGAAGGGCATCTAAAAAATCAAGTTGTGCTTGTGGGTTCTTTGAGCCATCTTCTAGAAAACGAGGAGTCAGTTGGCCATTTGCTAAGTATCGCCTATCTGCGAATGCTTCAAAGATCAATGTAACGGAGTATTGTTCGGCAAGACTAACGACAAAGTCCGGCGCCGAGGACAATACCATGAGCGTTAAATTGCTATCTGGGTTGGTAAGGTTAACCTCTGCAACGGCTTTAATAACCGACTCTGCTATCTCTCTATTTTTCACTAAATCGTTATACAAGGCGCCATGTGGTTTTACATACTGAGGTAAATAATGTTCATCTCTTGCAATATAAATAAAGTCGGTTAATTGTTTTTTTAAACTAATAATGAGTTCGCGTTGTGGGAGTTTAACGCTTACACGACCAAAGTTTTGTTTATCTGGATAACTAGGGTGCGCACCAATTATCACGTTGTAATTTTTAGCGATACGAATGGTTGCTGCGATCGTTTCTTTATTTCCTGCGTGTCCACCGCAAGCTATGTTGGCCATATTAATGTGGGGCATAACGTAATGCTCTACACTGTTTGGCGTGATTAATTCGGTTTCGCCTAAATCACAGTTTAAATACATTCTATTCTCATTACTTAAGGCCATTTATCGCTATTAATCGCTTTTTCTGGGTGGATAATTATTAGCCAATAGCGACGGCTTCCGTTTTATTTTAGCTAATGTCATTATAGGCTTAAAAGTAAGACGGTGTGAATTGTAAGAGAAGCGAATTGCAAAGGGTATGAATTGAAAAAGATGTCTGAGTTTTAAATGAAAACAAAATTAGTGTTAATTCCGGGGACACAATGTGACTCTAGGCTGTGGGATAAACTTCGTTCTCTATTGTCATCAGACATAGATGCGACACACTTTGAAATACCTAAACTGCCGATTAACGAGGTGTTATTACAGCTGCATAAAGCTATACAGAGTGTGGCCGTTGAAGGGCAACCGGTATTCTTGCTAGGATTCTCATTAGGAGGCTATATCGCGTCATCGTATTTAGCGTCGCTTAATGAAGGTGATTTAACGCTTGATAGCGCAATTAATATTCAGTTTTTTATTTGTTCTAACACACCAACTGCATTACCAAGCCGAGAGTTGAGGCAACGCCGAAGGATAATCCAAAACATAGATGCAAAACCCTACTCGGGCGCAAGCAGCAGTCGCGTGAAATACATGCTGAATGAAATTCACCATGACGATGAAAATATGATTCAACTTATTCAGTCTATGGATCAAAAGCTCGGGGTTGAAAGCTTAAAGCATCAATTGAGCTTTACAGGAGAGCGTCGGGATTTAAAAGGTGTGTTTTGGGATGTGGCGAGTCAATTTTCTATTCAATTTTTAGCCAGTGACACCGACCCTTTATTAAATTATGAATGGCTTGAGACTTTACCTTCTTCGATAAAAGTTAAGCTGTGCAAAGGGTGCAAGCATATGTTGCCGTTAGAACGTCCAGACTTTATAGCCGATGCTGTAAATGCTGCAGTTTTAACAGGATAAGTCTCAAAAAGCTTATTTGAAAATAAACGTTATGTATTAAATAGCTTCCAAATTTTAATCTACAATTAAAAGAAATTGAAAAAGATGAAAGACATTTTGAAAGTCGTTCTGTAGAATTACAAAATAGATTACAAAAACTTTCAACACGAAGAAAAATTCGATAGGAGTGGAATGTGGCTTTAATTTCAATGCGCCAACTTTTAGACCATGCAGCCGAGTATGGTTATGGTGTACCAGCGTTTAACGTTAATAACTTAGAGCAAATGCGCGCCATTATGGCCGCTGCGGACAAAACAAATAGTCCGGTTATTGTTCAAGCATCAGCCGGTGCTCGCAAATATGCAGGTGCGCCGTTTTTACGTCATTTGATTTTAGCTGCAATTGAAGAGTTTCCTCACATTCCTGTTTGTATGCACCAAGACCACGGTACGTCTCCAGCGATTTGTCAGCGTTCAATTCAATTAGGTTTCTCATCAGTTATGATGGACGGTTCACTAATGGAAGACGGCAAAACACCGTCTGATTACGACTATAACGTTGATGTTACACGTCGTACGGTTGAAATGGCTCACGCTTGTGGTGTATCTGTTGAAGGTGAACTAGGCTGCTTAGGCTCTTTAGAAACTGGACAAGCGGGTGAAGAAGACGGTGTTGGTGCTGAAGGTATTTTGACTAAAGAGCAAATGCTAACAGATCCTGTAGAAGCGGCTGATTTCGTTGCGAAAACTAATGTTGATGCGTTAGCGATTGCTTGCGGTACTTCACACGGGGCTTATAAATTCACTCGTCCACCAACAGGTGACATCCTTGCGATTGACCGCATTAAAGCGATTCATGAAAGCATTCCAAATACGCACTTAGTTATGCACGGTTCGTCTTCTGTTCCTCAGGAATGGTTAGCAATTATCAATGAATTTGGTGGCGAAATTCCAGAAACATATGGCGTTCCAGTTGATCAAATCGTTGAAGGTATTAAATACGGTGTTCGTAAAGTTAATATCGATACAGACTTACGTTTAGCTTCTACGGGCGCGGTTCGTAAATTCCTTGCTGAAAACCCAAGTGAATTTGACCCTCGTAAATATCTAGCTAAGACAATTACTGCAATGCAAGACATTGTTGAAGCGCGTTATGAAGCGTTTGGTACAGCAGGTCACGCGGACAAAATTAAAGTTATCTCTTTAGAAAATATGGTATCTAAGTACTAATTCCTTATTAGATAATTTTACTTTCGATACAACTAGAAAGCTTTGCACTTGGCTTGTTTGAATTTTAAACAACTGAAGTTCAGAGCTTTTTTATTGCCTAAGAATATTACAAATGCCTTAATCTTAAAAAATAAAACTGTTGATGGCAGGGGTACTACACTTGATTACATTCAAAAACTTAAGCTTTGATGTAAGAGCGTTTTGGAGAATGAAAGGGCCAACAGGCCCTTTTTATATTTATACTAATTGGAAAAGTATTCTGCTAATTCGTCGCTACCGCCAATGTGTTTGCCATCGATAAATACTTGAGGCACTTTCTCACGGCCTGTCATTGCTTTTAGGCTTGTTAGTGTTGCTTGTTGTCCTAGTACAATAGTTTCAAACGGCATATTACGCTCGTTTAACATATCTATTGCCGCGGTACAAAATGGGCAACCAGGCTTTACAAAAAGTGACACTGGCACGGGTTTTTTAGCCTTCGGGTTAATGTAATCCAACATTGTATCGGCATCAGAAACTTCAAACGGGTCACCTGGTTTTTGAGGCTCAATAAACATTTTCTCAATTTTACCGTTTTTTACTAACATCGAATAACGCCATGAGCGCGTACCGAAACCGGCTTGCGCCATGTCTACCAACATGCCCATCTGTTTGGTTAGCTCGGCATTTCCATCTGGCAACATTGTGATATTTTCAGCCTCTTGTGAGCTAGCCCAGCTATTCATTACAAAAGTGTCATTAACAGATACACAAACAATTTCATCAACACCATTTTCTTTAAAAACAGGCGCTAATTCATTAAAGCGAGGTAAATGAGTTGAAGAGCATGTTGGTGTAAAAGCCCCTGGCAAGGCAAAAACAATAACAGTGCGGTTGTTAAAAATGCTGTCGGTACTTACTGTTTCCCATTGATTGCCTTTTTGAATGGCTATATCAACATTTTGAATGGTATAGCCTTCTTTGTTTTCAAACATAATATCTCTCTTTTTAATGTAACTAGTTAATAACTTATGTGGTTAGAGTAGAGGTGATTTGTTGTTTAGTATAATTGTATAAATTTAATATGTTGTTCAAATAAATTGAATCATGCACGTTCAGTGTTTGTTGCTGGTCGCAATATAACTTTAGCCAAAAATAAAAAAAGGGCCATAAGGCCCTTTAATAAAATAGAGATTGTTAATTTACATTAACTTTCTACTAATGATGCTTCCAGTGATACTTCTCTTCTTTTTGTTTAAGCTCAGTTGCGGTTGCAGTAGGCATCGCATTGATATTTAAACGGTCAAAGAAAAGAGGTTTTGCTTTGTAGTTACCGGTTGCTACTTCGTTCATGGTTTTAGCGTCAAATAAACGACCATTGATCATCGTATGAGATACATACTCTGACTTGCGAATATCCGAAAGTACATCTTCTTCAATGATCACGATGTCAGCTAATTTTCCGGCTTCAATTGAGCCCAAATCCTTGTCCATACCAAGTGCAACAGCACCGTCGTAAGTTGCTCCACGTAGTGCTTCCCAAGGAGTAAATCCACCTTGCGCCATCATCCACATTTCCCAATGAGCCGCTAAACCTTCACGTTGGCCATGCGCACCAATTAATACACGAACGCCATTATCACGGAGCGTTTTAGCGTATTTAGCTATTTCAATGTGGTTGTAGTGGTCTTCCGGCGCTTTTTCGCGACGAATAGACACAGGTTCTATAATATAACGAGGGGCAAAGCGCATTAGACGCTCGTTTTCCCATACGTTGGTTTTATCATACCAATAACGCTCACCAGATAAGCCGCCATAAGCAACAACAAACGTTGGGTTGTAAGCTGTTTCTGTTTGGCTCCACATTTGCGTTAAATCTTTATAGCCACGTGGAATATTTAACGAATGCTCTAGAGTTGTATGACCATCAATAACCATCGTCATATTTTGATATAACTTACCGCCACCTTCAGGTACAACATTTACGCCTAGCTCACGAGCTGCCGCTAAGACTTGCTGGCGGGTATCTCGACGAGGATGGTTGTAACTTTTAACCGACACGGCGCCGTTATCTTGAGTTCGCTTGATGTGGTATTTTGCATCATCGTAGCTGTCGATTTTAGCCGTAGCGCCAGGTGAATAACCCGCATAAAGAATACGACCAGTAGAGAAAATACGAGGTCCTACAATTTTACCGGTGCGCTGCAATTCAGCCGCTGCAAATATTTCACGATTATCATTGGAAGGGTCGTGAAGTGTTGTTACGCCAAAGCCAATAGACGAAAAGTTTTTCCAGTTTTGTTGAGGAATAATTTGACGTGTTCCTTGAGAGCCATGCGCGTGTGAGTCAATGATACCAGGCACCAAAGTTTTGCCTGAAACATCAACGGTTTTATAGCCTTTCGGAATTTGCACGTCGGAACGATTACCTACTTTTACAATTCGATTGCCTTCAACTAAAACAACACCGTTTTCAATTATCTCTTGCTTGTTATCGGCGTCACGCATAGTGACAACCTTACCACCTACGAGTGCTACTTTAGAGTCAGGAATGTCGGCTTTTACTTCAAAACTAAGATCGATGCCTTCGCTCGTTGGCTCTGGCAAGGCTTCATCGCCTTTTGCTAGATGCTTAAGAGTATCTTCTACCTTTCTTGAATAAAGAGTAGAAGCGTTTGACCAATGCAAAGTCTTGCTATCTGCTGACCAATGCATTTCTGAGCCACTTGTTTTAGATGCTTGGCCAACAGGAACCCAAGATGATTTTGGTCCAATTGACTGTAAAGTACCTACCTTTGAAAATGGCGCCACATAAGCATTGAATTGATAAGTAAATGCGATCCATTGGCCATTAGGCGATACTTTAAATTCGGTAACTTTGTCACCTTTTAAGACATCTCTTTGGTCAAAACCATCTAAATTTACTTCTACAAGTTTACGTTTGGTACCATAAGAACCTGATTGATATGAGGTATAGAAAATTTTGTCGTTATCTGCGCCAAAGTGCGCATCGCCGCCACTTTTGATAACGCGCTTCATTTTATCTCCGTCAATGTCTGCAACATAAACGCCAGGCTCCATTGACCATTCAGGAGAAGTTAAGTAGCCACCGGTAAAACGATTGAATACTACTTTTTCGCCATCTGGTGAGAAACGTGGTTGCATGTAATGACCCGGCTCAGTTGAGATAACTTTGCCTTTTCCGCCTCTAGCTTTAACAACACGAACGCTACCTAACTTTTCATCATTCCACGTTGTGTACGCAATGTATTTGCCGTCACGAGAGAAACTAGGGTAGAACTCGTCATGATCGTTTTGTTTAGTTAGTCGTTTTGTTTTACCAGACTTAACATCACGAATATATAATTTGCCTAATGCTTGATAAACAATTCTATCACCAGTAGGTGACATTGTTGCCCATCGAGTTTGTTTAACTTGAACCGTATCTGGGGCTACCTCTACAGCAACACGTATGGCTTTTTGAACTTGCTTTTCAACTGCAACATTAAATGGAATTGCAGTAACTTTTTTATCTTTAACATCAATGCTTTGGAATTTGCCATTGCTCCAAAAAACAATGTTTTTACTGTTTGGTGTCCAGTCAAAATAGGCATAGTTGCCTTCGGTACCAAATGTTTCCTGATGATCTCGTTCCATTTCAGTATATAAACGAGTATCAAGCCCACTCTTTAAATCTTTAATATAAAGAACTGTTTTTGTATCTTCGCGCTTTAGGTAAGCCATGTATTTGCCATCTGGCGACGGAGTAGGAATGACAGCACCACCAGCACCACCGATATAACGCTCTTCTTCACCAGTATCTAAGTCGTGACGAATAATATTAAACAACTCGGTCGTAGAATTTTTGTTATATTCCCAAACGCGACCGCTGGTCACATCCTGGGTGTAATATAAGTATTTTCCATCTGGGGAGAACTTAGGGTCTGTGATATTTTTCTGGTTAAATGCACCATAAGAACCAGCTTTTACTTTTGTACCGCTGCCACCTGTGTGGTGGTATAGCCATATTTCGCCAGCTGCAACAGAGCGAGAGGACATGACACCACGAGTCACTGCAATAAATTGGCCGTCAGGGCTCCAAGTCGGAGTATGGATAGTGTGACTTGTTTGTTTAGTAATTTGAACGGGGTCGCTACCGTCTGCGTTCATAACCCAAACGTTCATCATGCCATCACGGTCACTTAAAAACGCAATTTTAGAGCCATCAGGACTGTACGTCGCCTGCATGTTCCAGTCATAACCTAATACGAGTGGCGTCGCCTTGCCACCGTTGATTGGCATAGTGTATAGGTCTCCCAACATATCAAAAATGATAGTTTTACCATTCGGATGCACATCTAAATTAGACCATGTAGACTCATCAGTGTTGATTGAGATCGTTTTCATTTCACCCGTTGGGTTTTTTACGTCCCATTTTTTGTCTTCTTTGCTTGCAGCCTCTTCAGTCGCTGCGCTTTTGTCGGCGACAAATGCATGTGCAGGAGCAACATACGCCGAGGTTAAAGCAACACTTAGCAGTGTTAGTTTTAATGCGTTTTTCATAGGTAATCCCTGAAATATTGTTATTGTTTTAAAAACTAAAAATAGTGTACTTAGCTTTTACGCATACGTCACCTTCTTGCGATGAAAGGTGAAATATCATAGTTAATTGAAGTGTTATGTTTGTTAGGACAGGTTAAAATAGCGTTCGTTTTTATATTCATGGAAAAGATAATGTTGTCAAAAAGCGCAGAGAATAAGTCATATTTTAAATTAATAATTAAATTACAAAGTTTATTATTTTTTGTATGTCTGTCATTTTTTAACCTAGCGCAGGCCTCACAAGCATTGAATGTGCCTGAGAACAATTATGTGGCTAGTCAAGATGCGTTAAGTACACAGGCTGAACCAGACAAAAAAACATTGCCAAAGCCATCGCCTGAAATGTTAAAAGCAATGGAAAGTCTAAACGATAAAAGTCGTGCATTAGATGATGGCTTAACCAATAAAGAACGTATACAAAAATATCTAAAAAGTGGCTTTGTACATATTTTACCTATGGGGCTAGACCATATTCTTTTTGTATTGGCACTTTTCTTTTCAACAGTAGTTTTTAAAAAGCTGTTTTGGCAAATTACGGCATTTACACTGGCTCACTCAGTTACTTTAGTTATGTCTAGTTTAGGTTTGATATCTTTAAGTGGAGACATAGTAGAGCCACTAATTGCGTTGAGTATCGCGTGGATGGCGATAGATAATATACGAAATGAAAATACTAGCTCAATGAGAATTTGGTTGATTGTATTCTTTGGCTTATTACATGGGTTAGGGTTTGCGTCTGTGTTGAGTGAGTTTGGTCTACCTCAAGACGCATTTTTGTCAGCGTTGTTTGCATTTAATATTGGTGTCGAATTAGGTCAATTAACGGTTTTGCTTGGCGCAACGGCTCTGTTTTATTACTGGTCTAAAAAGCCATCATACCGAGCGTTTATTCAAGTACCAATGTCTATAATAATCGCATTGGTTGGGCTTTTTTGGTTTTTTGAAAGAATTATGTAATTTGCTGTTGAAAAGCTAATTTTTATTATTTAGTATGCTTGTTAGGTTGGTGAATAAAACGCCAATTGTTCAGTTTCAACTAACAAAAATAATAAAGGTCTGACAGATGTTACCATCGTCTTACAATAAAGGTTTTGGCCTAGGTCACGTGTGTGTAGTGGTTGCTATACTTGCCGTGGTAACCTTCGCAACACAGCTTTAATTGTGTCATTGCAAATTTCTGAAAAACGTGAAGGTTGTTGGTAATCTTTGCGTTTTTCACTAGTATACCTATTCTTTTTTAGAGCTCGATTTTTCGGGCTTTAAACACTTAAAATTCAAAGCTAAAATTAATATCACCTATCCCCATAAGGATTTGCTATGTCATTTATCAGTACCTCATCATCTGATGGTGTTTTAACTATTACCATTGATCGCTTAGCGCAAAAAAATGCACTGTCGTTAGAAATGTATAAAGACTTAACAGCAGCTTTGTTGGAACTAGAAAAAAACAATGAGCTTAAAGTTGCAGTTATTCAGGGTGATACCACTTGTTTCACTGCGGGTAACGACTTAAACGACTTTTTGACTGGTGGCGCGTTAACTGAAGCTCACCCTACGGTGGTGTTTCTTCGTACGTTAGTCACACTAACTAAACCTCTAATTGCCAGTGTCGCAGGCCCAGCCATAGGAATAGGTACTACGTTATTAATGCATTGTGATTTAGTTTACGCAGCCGATAACGCGGTATTTCAATTGCCATTTTCAAAACTAGGTTTATGTCCTGAAGCAGGATCTAGTGCAATATTGCCTATGCTATCCGGTCGTGTAAAAGCATTTGAATTACTAGTATTGGGTAATAAATTTGATGCAAACGAAGCACAACAAGTTGGGCTTATAAATAAAGTGGTAAAAGTCGAAGACTTATTTAGCACTGTAGATGAGGTTGCTCATCAAATTGCTAATTTACCAGCCATGTCGGTTAGAGCGTCAAAAGGTTTAATTGTTGACTCTCAAAAAGAAAATATTAACCAAGTGATTACTCACGAATTAAAATACTTTGAGCAACTACTTGGTAGTGAAGAGTGTAAAAGTATTATCTCAAGCTTTTTTAAAAAGTAACTGTAGCTAAGCAATATAAAATGTATCGGAGGCGCTAAAAATTTGCGCCTCTTTTCTGATGCCGCTCCTTATTATCTAGCCTAGCTTCATCACTTTTCTTCAATAACACATAAGTAGAGCCGCTTCCTCCGTGGAAAGTTTGAGCTGAATGGAAGGCGAGAACGGCCGGCAGTTGACGTAACCATTTATTAATGTAACTTTTCAGAAGGGCTTGGTGGGGTTGACTCTGCAGACCTTTACCGTGCTGAATAAGTACACAACGCATATTGTTTTTGTTTGCATCAGTAATAAAGAAATACAGATTTTGTCTCGCGTTTTTAACTGAAACACCATGTAAATTTAATACTGAATTGATGTCGTATTTGCCAAGTCGTAAGTTTCTGTAGACTCCTTGTTGCACGCCATCTTTTTTATAGCTCAATATATCTTCGGGTTGCAGTAACTCGACATTTTCTGTTGCTAACGGATTACCATCAATACTACTCTTATTTTCAGCACTTTGACGTCTTGCCGCTATGGTTTCAGGAGTGAGCTGATTTGCAGGCTTAACAGTGCTTGTTGGATCTTGCTTTATAGGTTTTACATTACCCATTTCTTTGATGAATTCGTTAAATTCACTCATTGGAAACTCCATGGTTATTGCAGTCTATAGTCTAATACGTGATTTGTTTTATAAAAGTTTTATATATTGAATTAGAAAAATTGTTGGTTTAGCAGACTCCGTCTATACTCAACTATCTGTGAAATAAGTGATTATCACAAGTAGACTGTACAGGTACAAGTAACAAAACACGTGCTTTACTGTAATCCCAGTTTATCGCGACAACTTAATTATTTAATCAAAATCTAATAAAATTAAATGATTAGACATGAAACTTTGATAGGATACTTAGATCCGATAAATGGATTCAATGACAAATTAAAGACGAACTAAAGAACTCAAATGAGGCACTGTTTAAATGTCAGAATTTAGCACTACATCTTTTCTAGTTGTAGATGATGTAAGCTCGGTAAGAGCGTTTTTACAGCAAACTTTAAGTCAACTTGGCGCTATGGAAATATTGCAGGCGAGTACAGGTGAAGAGGCCTTGGCTCGTTTTACCGAGAACTTACCAGATGTTGTTTTTTTGGATATCGAGCTACCCGACATGGACGGGCAGCTAATTTTAAAAGAGATGAAAGAGATGAAGAGCAACGTGCACGTCATTATGGTGACTGCACATGGCACGGTTGATAATGTTAAAAAGTCTATCGAACTTGGTGCGTCTGGATTTATAGTCAAACCCTTTTCGCCACGAAAAATTAGTTCAGTAATAAAAACCGTTACCAAACAAGATAATTAAGAGTTGAGAATATTTTTTTAATGAACATTCAGCAAATGCGTCAATGTGCTCCAAAGGCCCTTGCACTATTAAAAATCATGTCCAATGAAAATCGCTTGTTTATCTTGTGTAATTTGCTGGAAGGTGAGCTTTCGGTGAATGAATTGGCAGCTAGGGTTCAGTTAGCTCAATCGGCACTATCTCAGCATTTAGCTTTGTTGCGTGAGCACAACTTTGTTAAAACAAGAAAATCTTCTCAAACTGTATACTACTCACTAGACAGTGATGATGTAGTAAAAATGATGACACTACTTCAAGAGCTATACGCAGGAAAGCCCAAATAAAAAAAGGAGCCTTAGGCTCCTTTTGTTCAAAAAATCAAAACTTAATTAGATGAATTAGCATCCAATACTTTCTGTGCATCTGCCTTCATCTGGTCTAATCCAAGTTTGTCATAAGCGTCAACCATAATAGTTAATGCAGGTACTACAGACGAACTATCTTTATAGTACTCGACTACGTATTTACAGCGGTTTACTGCCGCAATATATGACGAACGGCGCATGTAATATTGGGCTACTAAAATTTCATGTTCAGCTAATCGATTTAACACTGCTACCATACGTTTTTTGGCATCTTCAACATACATACTGTTTGGGTATTTATTAATTAGCTTTTTGAAATCTGAAAAAGCAGCGCGAGACGACTCCATATCTTTATCAGCATTAGATAATCCAAAAAACTCTTGGAATCCGTTGATCCCTTTTTCTTGATTGACTAAACCACGTAAATAAACGACAAAATCACTTTGTGGATGATTAGGGTTTAATTTTAGGAAACGTTCAATTGCTGGCAATGCTTCTTCAAATCTTCCGGCCTTGTAATAGGCAAACATAAGGTCAATCTGAACTTGTCGAGATAATGGGCCATATGGGTAACGACTTTCTAAATCATTTAAAATTGTAATAGCACGATTATATAACTCACTATTTATAAAATCTTTTGCATCTTGATATCTGGCTTGAGGTGAACGGTCGGAGATACGCTCTAATTCATCTGGAGATGAAGTACAGGCTGATAACACACCGCTTAATACTATTAACAAACTAAAGTGACGAACAAACTTAAAATTCAACATTATTTTCAACCTGGAAAGTTTTCTTTTCTCGTTAAGTAAAAATTCGAGTAGAATGAATACATCTACATCATTCTATCTCAGTCAGATGCTGCATGCACTGGCAAATTCACTTAATTCACATTAAAGATCATGAATAAAGAACTTATTGAACTACAAGCAGAAGCAAATGAACAGCATTTTGGTAAACGATTAGATCAGGTAATCGCCGATTTGTTCCCGGAATATTCAAGAAGTCGTCTAAAAGATTGGATTTTAGCCGAAAAAGTATTGGTAAATGGCAAAGTTGTCACTAAAGCTCGTGAAAAAATGCTCGGTAATGAAGTCGTTACCATTTTTGCTGAACTAGAAGTAGAAGTTCATCATGAAGCAGAAAATATTGAATTAGATATTATCTATGAAGATGATTATTTGATGATCATTAATAAACCGGCCAACTTGGTCGTACACCCAGGAGCGGGAAATCAATCTGGAACAATGTTGAATGCGTTACTTCATCATTTCCCCGCAATAGATCTAGTACCTCGTGCAGGTATCGTGCATCGGCTAGATAAAGATACAACGGGCTTAATGGTTGTTGCTAAAACAGTGCCAGCTCAAACTCAGTTGGTTGCTGATATGCAAGAGCGTTTGATCACTCGAGAATATGAAGCGGTATGTTTAGGTCGTTTAACAGCCGGAGGGACGGTAGATAAGCCAATCGGTCGTCACCCAACAAAGCGAACTAACATGGCAGTTAATCAAATGGGTAAAGAAGCGGTTACCCACTATCGAGTGATAAATAAGTTTAGAGCGCACACCCACATTCGTTTGAGACTGGAAACCGGACGCACGCATCAAATCCGAGTGCACATGTCTCATTTACGTCATCCATTAGTCGGTGATAGTCAATATGGTGGCAGAGTGCAAACCCCTAAAGGCGCTTCGGATGAACTGTTGCAAACACTGCGTGGTTTTAGACGACAAGCATTACATGCTGCAATGCTAAAATTCTATCATCCAATAACTGGAGAGCCACTAGAGTTTCATTCTCCTTTACCAGATGATTTTGTAAACCTACTAAATGCATTAAAGTTAGATGTTGCAGAGAACCAAGATGACATGGATTTCGGCGTCTTTTAAAGGCCTGACAACTCAAGCTAAAAATAAAGTTCATGCTGGCACCACTACTCGTATTGGTGGCGTTAGTATGGACGATTATAAAGGGTTAAACTTGGCTTCGCATGTAGGCGACGCTATCAATTTAGTTAATCAAAATCGCGCGATAATATCAAAGTATCTAAATTTACCATCTGCGCCAATCTGGCTTAATCAAACGCATACCAACAAAATAGTTGAGTTACCTCGAACTCTTACCCAAGCCGATGAATTTGACGCCAGCTTTACTAAACAAAAACAGTTAGTTTGTGCTGTTATGACAGCCGACTGTGTACCTATTGTTATTACTGACATCCATGCTCGTTTTGTTGTAACGATTCATGCTGGATGGCGTGGATTAGCAAATGGAATTGTGGCAAATAGTGTTGCAATGCTAATTAATCAAACGGATAGTGATATATCTGAATACACAGCTTGGATTGGACCCGCAATAGGTGCAAGTGCCTTTGAGGTCGGAAAAGAAGTTAAAGATATTTTTCAACAAAAGTTCGTATCATCAGAGTCGTATTTTATACCGAATGGGAACCAAAAATATCTGGCTGATTTACCCGGCCTTGTAGAATTAGCGCTTAAAGCCGAAGGTATTAGCTACGTTGTTCAATCTAACTTATGCACTTATTCAGACCCAAAACTTTTTTACTCTTATCGTCGTGATGGCCAAACGGGTCGTATGGCGACATTTGCTTGGCTCTCGTCTTAACATTAAGTAATAAAACTGTGATTTAAATCAAAAATTACGCAAAGTTCGAAAATTAAACATTGAAAAAGTCACCTGTCGGCCTAATTTTGTATATAAGCAAATATTAAAGTCGAGGTAGACGATGCGTTTAGATAGATTAACAAATAAATTTCAGCAAGCCATCGCTGATGCGCAGTCGTTAGCGGTAGGAAGGGACCACCAATATATAGAGCCAATTCATATATTGCACTCGCTAATTAATCAAGAAAACAGCTCGGTTATCGCAATTCTTAATCACGCGAATGTTAACGTATCAGAGCTAAGAACAAAACTCTCCCGAGAACTTGAGAAGGTTCCAACTGTAACTGGAATTGCAGGCGACGTTCAGCTATCTAGAGCTACGGCTGCTGTGCTCAATGTTTCCGATAAGATCACCCAAAAACGTAAAGATAAATTTATTAGTAGTGAGGTGTTTTTACTGGCGCTATTTGATGAAAATGGCAGCATTAATCAAATCTTTAAACTAATAGGTTTAACAAAAGATAAAGTTGAAAAAGCCATAGACTCCGTACGTGGCGGCCAAAAAGTAGAAGATCAGAATGCCGAAGATACCCGCCAAGCATTAGAAAAATACACGGTAGATCTCACAGAGCGAGCAGAGCAAGGTAAATTAGATCCTGTTATCGGTCGAGATCAAGAGATTCGACGTACCATTCAAGTATTGCAAAGACGGACCAAAAACAATCCAGTGTTAATTGGTGAGCCTGGTGTCGGTAAAACAGCAATTGTCGAAGGTTTAGCGCAACGAATCATTAACGGCGAAGTACCAGAGGGGCTTAAAAATAAGCGCGTACTCTCATTAGATTTTGGTTCTTTAGTAGCTGGTGCTAAATATCGAGGAGAATTCGAAGAACGACTTAAATCTGTACTGAATGAGCTTGGTAAAGAAGAAGGGCGAGTCATTCTATTCATTGATGAAATCCACACTATGGTGGGCGCTGGTAAGTCAGATGGTGCGATGGATGCCGGTAACATGTTAAAACCTGCGTTGGCTCGTGGTGAGTTGCATTGTGTTGGAGCTACAACCTTAGACGAATATCGTAAGTATATTGAAAAAGATGCGGCCCTTGAGCGTCGATTCCAAAAAGTACAAGTAGATGAACCAAATGTTGAAGACACCATTGCGATTTTACGTGGGTTAAAAGAGCGATACGAAATTCACCATTCTGTTGATATTACTGATCCGGCGATTGTTGCGGCGGCTAGCTTATCGAATAGGTATATCAGTGACCGTCAATTACCAGATAAAGCAATTGATTTGATTGATGAAGCTGCCTCTAGTATTCGTATGCAAATAGACTCTAAGCCTGAAGAGCTCGAGCAACTTGAGCGCAAAATTATCCAATTAAAATTAGAGGATAATGCGCTGTTAAAAGAAACTGACGAGGCAAGCAAAAACCGACTAATGCTAATCCGAGATCAAATTAATGATTTAGAGAAAAAGTATCAAGAGTTAGAAGAAATTTGGTATTCAGAAAAAGCAGCACTGTCGGGCACCCAAAATATAAAAGAGCAGCTTGAGCAAGCTCGTTTAGACTTAGAAGTAGCAAGCCGTGCCAGCGACTTGCAGCGAATGTCTGAGTTACAGTATGGCCGCATTCCTGAGTTAGAGAAGCAACTCGATTTGGCTTCTCAAGCGGAAATGGGCGATATGACATTACTTCGCAATAAAGTCACAGAGTCTGAAATTGCCGAGGTACTGTCACGCTGGACCGGTATCCCAGTAAATAAAATGCTGGAGTCGGAGCGTGATAAGTTACTGCAAATGGAAAAACAGCTACATACTAGAGTTGTTGGACAATCAGAGGCTGTTGAGGCTGTTGCCAATGCAATTCGTCGCTCTAGAGCCGGGTTAGCCGATCCTAACCGACCAAATGGTTCGTTTTTATTCTTAGGGCCTACCGGTGTGGGTAAAACCGAGTTAACAAAAGCGTTGGCGCACTTCCTATTTGACTCAGAAGAAAACATGGTCCGAATTGACATGTCTGAGTTTATGGAAAAACACTCGGTTGCACGTCTTATTGGTGCACCTCCAGGTTATGTAGGTTATGAAGAGGGGGGATATTTAACGGAAGCCGTTCGCCGCAAGCCATACTCGGTGATATTGTTAGATGAAGTAGAAAAGGCACACCCAGATGTCTTCAATATCTTATTACAAGTTCTGGACGAAGGTCGTTTAACGGATGGTCAAGGACGTACGGTAGATTTTCGTAATACCGTTATTATTATGACATCTAATTTAGGGTCTGATGTAATTCAGTCAAGTTATGCGGCAGATGTTGACCAAAGTTATGACACGATGAAATCGTTAGTAATGGAAGTGGTTGGGCAACATTTTAGACCTGAATTTATAAACCGAATTGACGATACTGTAGTGTTTCATCCGTTAAATAATGATGAAATTAAGCAAATTGCAGAGATACAGTTAATTGGTTTACGTAAACGATTAACTGAACAAGATGTTGAATTAGAGGTTTCAGCAGCAGCATTGACTCTATTAGGAAGGGCTGGTTTTGATCCTGTCTTTGGCGCAAGGCCACTTAAGAGAGCTATTCAACAACATGTTGAAAATACGTTAGCTCAAGCTTTATTGTCAGGTGAAATAAAACCTAAAGATAAAGTAACAGTTGATGTTGTTGACGATAATTTTGTGATTAGACATCATTAAAGGCAATATGCGCGTTAATTAAATTGGCGTAGACCTAAGGTCGTAGGTTACTATCACTATCTAATGATAACTGTTCATGTTAGATAGAGACTGTGCCTACGACTCCCTTATTTCAAATTACTAACCTCTGTTGGAACATATCCACAAAAACAATTCTCGACAAGGTTACGTTAACTATTCCTCGTAATAAGATTATTGGCATCATAGGGCCAAATGGAGCCGGTAAAACCAGCTTGTTAAAAGCAATGCATGGCCAAATAGCTACAAGTAGCGGCTCTGTACGTTTTAACAATTCACTCATTCAATCTTTTAGCTTAAAAGAACGTGCCAAACATATTGCCTATACTGCGCAACATCCAGACTTTGCATTTGATATCAGTTTATTTGATGTTGTATTAGCCGGTCGCTTGCCATACCAAAAATTATTTTCTTTTTCTAATAAGCGAGAGCACTCATTAGTCTTTGACGCATTAAAAAAAATGAACTTGCTCGGCAAGGCTAAACAAGCCTTCAATACATTATCTGGTGGCGAACAACAGCGTGCTTATTTAGCACGGGCAATGGTGCAAGAAGCGACAACATTGTTGCTGGATGAGCCAACAAACCATTTGGATATTCGATATCAGCTGGAGTTAATGCAAAAGCTGCAAGAATTTGATGGCTCTGTGGTGCTTACTATTCATGACTTAAATATGGCTAGCTATTACTGTGATTATCTTGTGCTCCTAGACAAAGGCGAAGTAGTGAAATTTGGCACTCCAAAAGAAGTTTTAACAAAAGCCCTAATATCAAAAACTTACCAAGTTGAAACAGAAATCCGCTCCAGTGAGTCAGGCGCTCCGCATTTGTATTTTTGCTTACCAAATCATGGGAGCAATGTCGAAAAGCTAAAAGCGGTAAAAGCAGTCGATGAAAAGGGTCGTCATGAATAGTAAAAAAAGCGGTACTTTGCAGGCATCAGAAAAGAACTCGACGAGCCTTTTTTTAAAGAGCTTTATTGCCATTGCCATTTTATTATTTAGCGTTATGTTTGCATTAAGTTTTGGTGCCGTAGAGGTGCCTGTAGATCAAGTAATCTCGTGTTTGTTTCAAGACTGTGATTCGTCAATTAATACTATGATTGTGCAAGAGTTAAGATTGCCAAGGGTGCTATTAGCTTTGTTTGCGGGAGCAGGCCTCGCGTTATCAGGTGCAATGTTACAAAATGCCACAAATAATGCACTCGCTGACCCTTATCTATTTGGTATTGTTTCTGGTGCTGGTTTAGGCGCTATTGTTTACAACTTGTTAGGAATTGAGCTTGGCTCAGTTGGAATGACGTTTTTTGCTTTTGCAGGAGCATTGATTTCGGTCTTATTGGTAATGTCGGTTGTTATTAATAAAGCCTTTAAAAGACCGGAGATAATTGTTTTAACGGGCGTTGCGGTTTCATTCATGATGGCCGCGCTTTCACAGTTTTTACTCTATGTTTCAGAGCCACTCGCCGCAAATCGAATTATATTTTGGTTAATGGGTAGTGTGTCTTTTGCTAGTTTTAATTCAGTTTACCTAGTTGCTACTGTCGTCACATTATCGAGCGTTATCTTATGGTTAATGAGAAGTAGTATCGATGCTTTATTATTAGGAGATGAACAGGCAAAAAGCATTGGTGTAAATGTAGACGCGATTCGCATTATTTTATTACTTTTTTCTGCCGCGATGACAGCCGTCATCGTCGCCTTTTGTGGTGGTATCGGGTTTGTGGGACTAATGATACCGCATATCGTGAGATGGTTTGGTTTTACAAGAATGAGCACCCTAATTCCAGCTGTACTAATCACTGGTGGGTTGTTGTTGTTATGGGTTGATGTGATTGCAAGAACGAGTATTGAAAATCAAGAGATCCCGCTAGGCGTTATAACTTCAGCATGTGGTAGTTTGTTTTTCTTATTAATATTGAAGAAAAAAGCTAGAGTTTGAGGTGGAATAATGCAACAAAAAAAAGCAAAAATAATCATTTCAATAGTTCTCGTATTTTTCACTATCAGTGCATTGGCTAGTCAAAAGTCAGAAAAGATCGATACAGCACCAAATAAAATAATTGCGTTAGCGCCGAATCTAGTTGAAATCGTTTTTGCGTTAGGAGCTGGCGACCAATTAGTTGGTGTTAGTGAACATTCAGACTTTCCTGAAGTAGCAAAAACACGACCGACAGTTTCAAATTATTTAACGGTGAATGCCGAAGCAATCGTTAAACTGAACCCGGATTTAATAATTGTATGGCAAGGAGGAACGCCTAGCAAAGGGATAGAGAAATTACAGTCATTAGGTTTTGAAGTACTGACATTTAACGCGACTGACTTTAAGACTATGATTTCTGAAATCACGCGACTGGCGACAAGACTTGGTAAAACACAAGAAGCGTTGGTCATGACACGCGAACTAATGATCAAATATAAGAAAGTAGAACGGGATTATTCATCCAAACGTCAATTGAATGGTTTTATAGAAATTTGGCCGGAACCACTAACTACAGCAACGAAAGGAACGATAATTGACCAGGCTATTGAGCTTTGCGGAGTGAAAAATGTCTTTGATTCGAGGCTTGCCAAAAACAATACCTATCCGCAAGTTTCCTTAGAAATGGTGATTTCTAAGCCGGTCGATATTATTATTCAACCCGTTTCCAAAACTCAGCCCGCAGCGATAAAAGACTGGCGCTCTTTTAAACACCTAAACGCGGTAAAGTTTAATTCGATCATATCCCCAGACAGTGATGTTTTATTGCGGTGGACGCCGAGGTGGGTGAACGCTTTAGCTGAGCTTTGCAAAGATATTGATGAAACGCGTTTGACGCAAAATCCTTAGTTATTACCTTATTGCTATTAAACCAGTTATATTTACTGTATAAGCCAACCTGAAACTAGAGTTTGCAATTAGGAAGTTGGAAAGCCAACACTGCCCCCGCAACGGTATGCGTAAATCGCCAGTCCGGAACTAATGCAAACTCTTTATTTGTGATCTTACGATCAAAACTAGGTGCGGAGGGCACCTAAGGAAGAGGTTAATGAAAAAAACAACTATTTCGGTCGCGCTGGCGGCTACCATCTACTCATCTTTTACACTTGCCAATAACGATTTAGAAGTGATTACAACAACAGCGAATAGAACGACTGTGCCATTAAAAACATCGTTGTCATCACAAATTGTTATAACCCAAGATGATATTGAACAACTCAATCCAATCTCAATTTCAGATTTACTTCTCAGCTATGCAGCAATTGATGTCTCTTCAACCGGAGGTAGAGGTCAAAATGCATCTCTTTTCTTAAGGGGAGGCAATGCCGGTCATACGCTAGTCTTAATTGATGGTGTGCGAGTAAGTTCGGCAACATTAGGGTTAACAGATATTCAAAAGCTATCAGTAAGTAATATTCAACGAATAGAAATTGTCAAAGGTGCACGTGCTTCGCTTTGGGGTTCGGAAGCCATTGGCGGAGTTATTCAAATTTTTACCAAGCAAACATCAACGCCAGAGCTTTCTCTGACCTTTGGAACAGACAAATTTAAGTCTTTAGCATTTGAAGGATCGTTAAAACACGGTGATGGCCAAACGTCGTTTTTAATCGATCACCAGGAAAGCGATGGCTTTGATGTATTAACAAATGTTGAGCCTGACAATGACGGATATTCGTATCGTTCTTTCGCTGTAAATGGTTATCAAAATATTGATCCAATGTTGACACTAAATTGGTTAGTAAATATTGATCAAGGTGATAATGAATACGACTCACAATGGCTTGGTGGTTCCAACGCGTCAGAACACTCAAATAGGTTAATTCAGTTGGGTGGCACCTATAAATGGGAGGATAACTTTAGTCAGTTTAGTGTGTCAGATCAAAAAGATGACTCCAGAACATTTGTTCAAGGTAGTGCCATTAGAAGTGGTGAGCGAGTTATTTCCCAAAGAAGGCAACTTAGCGCATCAAATACGACGTCATTATCAGAACACGCTTCTTTTACTATAGGTACCGATTTGCAAACTGAATCAATAGGCGGAGATTTATCACTATTGATAGATGAGCGAGACTTATCAGCGTTGTTTGCACAGTTATTATATACAGAGAGTAACTGGTTTTTAGAAACCTCTGCTCGCTACGATTATATTGAACAGGTTGACGCAGAAACTACTCATAACGTTGCAGTTGGCTATCAGTGGACACCTTCGGTCAAAGTATCAGTGTTACATGGCACTGGCTTTAAAGTTCCAACATTTAATGATTTATATTGGCCAGCAGATGCTTATTCTAAAGGCAATGAGGATCTGGTATCAGAGCGTTCCGACAATATTGAACTTCGCTATGTCCAAAGCTTCACAAATGCAGAACTCAATATTAGTTATTTTGTAAACGATATTAGTAATTTAATTCAATGGATGCCGGATAGTAATTTTGTATATCAGCCTGAAAATGTGGCAAATGCATCAATTACTGGTATTGAGTTAGGTTTAAATATGTCGGCTTGGGGATTGGAACACAACCTTTCTGTGAGTTGGACAGATGCTATAGACGAATCTAATAATCAGCAATTGGCATTACGAGCAAAACGCAAAGCCGGTTACATAGCAAGCTTTGGTGAATCTGATGATATATCGGGTTCAATCGAGCTTAGGCATATTGGTGAGCGACAACAACTAGCGTGGGATGGTGGTGTAACCAAACTTGATAGTCATACGGTTATAAACTTTAACATCGGTTATCAATTAAACACGCAGTTAAAACTAAATATGTCGTTAAAAGATGTATTTGATAAAGCACAACCTACGGCGGTCGGTTATAACGTCGCCGGTCGACAAGCTTATGTTGGATTGCAACTTTCGCTGTAGTGTTAGATTAAACTTTCCAATTATTTAGCAGGTCATTTTTTATGGCCTGCTGTTTAGTTATGATGTCGGAGTCAATACCGTTTCTCATCATAACCTCGTCAGAAATATCAATCACGTCAGCTATCCCCACTACATCCCAAAGTTTGCCTTCAATTTCTTTCGCCTTGTGCATGGCATAATAATTTATATATTTGATTTCATTAGCAACATAGTCCATATCTGGACGACCTGTTTTAGACACATATATTCTAAACGCTAAAAAAACATCTTTTCTGACGGCAGCCATAACAAAACTTTCTAACATATCTTGGGCTAAAAATTGGTCTCCAAAATAACAAACAAAACTACGTTCTACTGTTGCTTGATTTGGACGGTAGCGAATATAGAAGTCTAATGTTTTTGGCTTATCTGTGCGCTCTAGCGCATTAAGAATAGGAGTAACTACATTTTGTACTGTATTATCTTTTACGAGCGGATATAAATTGATCGCCCCTTTTTTTACAGGAAACTGCTTCATTAAATGATGAAGTAAGTTTTGGTTAGGGCTTTTGCCAACCATGCTAATAGTTAATTTTTTGTTTTCTTTACTAAAGTACAGCGCCATGTTTCTGGTGGTTTTTGCAAAAATATTCCGAAGTGCTTTAGATAAACCAGGGTACTTACTTTCTATCTGCGCTGGAGTTAGTTTGCTGACATTTTGACGAATAAGCTTATAAAAAAACTGTCGACCTTGATGCCCGCCACGAGGGTCAAATATTCGCAAATTCATAACAAGCTTGTCTCGCGAAATTGCCATCACTTCATATGGTAATTTGGTTAACTTGTATTTGCTTGTAACTCGCTGCAAGTCCGGTAACGACAACAGCAAGATATCACCCTTATTAAAGGCTGTCGGTTCGTCTACAACAACTTGCAGACCATAACTGGATATGTCGCGACTAGTACCGGATGCAAATTGCTCATCCTGTTCGGAAATCTCAATTTGAATCTGCGTTTTATATAGATATCTTTCTTCTGAGCGCAAGTTAACATAATCGATAGTATCAACTTCTACATTGACGTACTTTTGCAATTTCGGATGACTAAATGCTTTTAGTAGATGTAATTTCGACTGTTCGTATTGAAAATTTTCTTGGTAATTTTGGGTATCGTCACTATTTGTTAATGACGTGAGCGTAGTTATGTACGATACATCCTTTAATAACCCTTGAACTCGCGGCGGAGGAGGGCGATTTAACTTTTTAATCTCACTACTAGCTGTATCGGGAATAGAGAGTGGAAGATGTGCGTCGTTTATGTCCGTTTTTGTAAGTTGAACTTTAAATACCTGCCAGCTTTCTTTTCGGCTACCAAAACCTATAAACTGTTGTTTTAACGTTTCATCAGCGTTTAACTCTTCAAGAGTTGCAGAGTAAAAATAAAGTCGGCCAGCTTTAGCATGTGTGAAGCAAAATAAAACAGTTTGTTTTATATCTACGTCTTGAGTAATCAAGCGCATAATGCGCTTTTGAGAAAGAATCTGTTGGAATACCAAGTTTTTATTCTCGTCGCTAAAATAACCTAGCACATGTTTATTATTTTCGGTCGCGAGCGCTAAGGTCGGGATATATCGCTCTTGTACATGCCTAAGGTACAGAGGCAGAGATGTCACACGAGGCAAATAATATTGCTCAAAGCCTTTTGTCGTTGCAGCTTCAAGGGTGTTATCAAAGTTAACTTTATATCTGCGTTTGTTACCATTAATGAAGTTACCTAAGAACTCATCAAAGGCATCAATATCTTCAGTAAAAGTTCGTTTTAAACGAATGTATTTGTAAGTCTCATTGATTGCGTCGATACCAACAATTTCGTATTGAATGCCGTCTTTTAAGCCTAACTCAAACTCTTCTTCTAAGCCCGTCAAATAAATGGCAATTTTCTGCCCGACAGAAGTTTCCTTTATTTTTGGAATTTTTATTTTTATACCACCAACTGATAAGTCGCTACTTTGCGCCTTTAAAGTATCACCAAGCCCAAATTGAAGCTCCACTGAAATACTAAAGTTCATGCGTTCTTCGGCACGAATTCCATAGTTTGTAAATTCGAGTGTTTTACCAATGTACTCGATAGGTGACTTAGGTGATTTGGTGATTGTAGCTGATGAAGAGCCTGATTTAGGGGTTCCATTAACTTGTTCGATACGTTCTGTTTGTTCTTTTTTATGGAGTACCCTGTGGTTATTTTCCGCATTCATAACAGCTTCATAACAGCCTACGGTGTATTGACCGAATTTTTCAACTTGTTGCTCAAAAATTTGCTTCGCGACCTCATCAAGGTAGTGAGTCTTGTCTTGATACTCAAACTTGCTTGGTTCACCAACGACATGCCCACGTAAATCAATTAATCGACTTGTAGGCTGAGCCAAGCGTTTTAATTCCATTTTAATAAGAAATTGTTTTGCTTTAGGAACGTCAATAGTCTTTGACTTAAACTCTTTGTCAAAGTTAGGTTGGTTGATAACTGATTTTAGATCTTCAATTAAGTCATTGAATTCTTGAAGTTCAGAGGTCATTGACGGGCTTTATTCCTTTTTATTGAATTAGTACTTATCAGCACTAGACAGCTAGACTATAATTTGTCATTTTTAACAGTAATAAGCAACTTACGTGCCACGCAATTATAGTAGGAAGGTGACATGGCGAAAAGTAAAACAGCATATGTTTGTAGCGATTGTGGTGCCGAGTTTGCTCGTTGGCAAGGGCAATGTGGTGAGTGCCGGGAATGGAATACTATATCTGAAATAAAGTTGGCTCCTAAGTCAACAAAAAGTGCTTCAAGATATGAGGGTTATGCAGGTAAAGTTGAAACAAAAGTCCAGACATTAGATAAGATTAACCTTCAAGAATTGCCTCGGTTCAGTACTGGTTACAAAGAGTTTGATCGTGTGCTTGGTGGCGGTGTAGTACCCGGCTCTGCAATATTAATTGGTGGTAGCCCCGGGGCTGGTAAAAGTACCTTGTTATTGCAAACTATGTGTCATTTGTCTGAGCAAATGTCTGCGCTTTACGTGACTGGTGAAGAAAGCTTACAACAGGTTGCAATGCGAGCCCACCGTTTAGGTTTACCAACAGATAAATTAAATGTACTGGCAGAAACGAGTGTTGAGTCTATTTGTACTCATGCAGAAAACCTTAAACCGCAAATTATCGTGGTAGACTCCATTCAAGTGATGCATGTTCAAGATATCAGCTCGGCGCCTGGTAGCGTGTCTCAAGTACGAGAAGGGGCCGCGTTTTTAACTCGATTTGCCAAACAAAATAACATTGCTGTTTTTATGGTTGGTCACGTAACAAAAGATGGCACTTTAGCCGGGCCTAAAGTATTAGAGCATTGTATTGACGCAAGCGTTATGGTCGACGGTGATGCAGATGGTCGGTATCGAACGATGCGAGGCCATAAAAACCGTTTTGGGGCGGTTAATGAGCTTGGTGTTTTTGCCATGACGGATAAAGGCCTTAAAGAAGTGAGTAATCCATCTGCGATATTTCTCAATAGAGCGGATGGTGACTCCTCAGGCAGTTCGGTAATGGTTCTTTGGGAAGGCACTAGACCCTTACTGGTGGAGATCCAGGCTTTGGTTGATAGCTCTCAACTAGGTAACCCGCGAAGAATTGCCGTTGGTCTAGAGCAGAATCGTCTTGCCATGTTGCTAGCCGTGTTACACCGTCATGGTGGCTTAATGCTAGGTGATCAGGATGTTTTTGTTAATGTGGTTGGTGGCGTAAAAGTTACTGAGACTGGGGCAGATTTAGCCTTACTTCTGGCGATGGTATCAAGTTTTCGAGACCAACCATTAGAACGGGATTTAGTGGTATTTGGTGAAGTTGGTTTAGCGGGAGAGATACGTCCTGTACCAAGCGGCCAAGAAAGGCTAAAAGAAGCCGCGAAGCATGGCTTTAAAAAAGCAATCGTCCCTAAAGCTAATATGCCAAAAGAGCCGATTCAGGGAATGAAGGTTATTGGGATCTCACGCCTAAGTGAAGCGCTCGAACATCTGTGATAATAAACCGAGTGTCATTAGTCAGCGTCGGTGAGGTGCTCTAATTGACGCTCTAACAAGTCTGAGTCACCTACATTTAATTCGAGTAATCTACGTAGGTGAGTCATACTTTCTATATCAATTTTTGTCCACGATAAGCCAACGCTTTGTGGTTCGCAATGAGCAATAAAACCTTCCATATCAATATGTATTTCAGACCCTTCTAGCAAAAACGATAATGTTGCCTCTTTGCCGCGGTTATCCCCTAAAGAGTCAGGAGTCGAAATTAACGCGCCTTTTAAAGACAAGTCGATAATACTGGTATCAAATACTTTGTGATCGACCTTAAGTACTGCAGGTGTCGAGAAGAGGACACGAGTATAATGTCGTTTGTTTTCCATTGACCATCCTTTCGCATTTCTATTGTAATAGTAATAGCATGTAAGTGGATGATTAAAAAGTAACGAGGGTAAAAAAAATACAAAAAAAACGTCACACCAAGGTGACGTTTCTCATAAATATTAGATAGTTACTTTAATCTTTTGTACTTAATTCTATGTGGCTCAGCGGCGGCTGCACCATAGGTTTTTTTCAGCCACTCTTCATACTCAGTGTAGTTACCCTCAAAAAACTCAATATGGCCTTCATCGCGGTAATCCAGAATATGCGTAGCGATACGGTCTAGGAACCAACGGTCATGAGATATCACCATTGCGCTGCCAGGAAACTCCAATATTGCGTTTTCTAGTGCTCGTAGCGTTTCGACATCAAGGTCATTGGTTGGCTCATCGAGAAGTAAAACATTACCACCCGCTTTAACAAGTTTGGCTAAGTGAACTCTGTTTCGCTCACCACCAGATAAATCGCCAATACGTTTTTGTTGGTCAGAACCTTTAAAGTTAAAACGACTAACATAAGCACGTGAAGGCACTTCGAAGTTGCCAACTTGAATGATATCGCTTCCTTCTGATATCTCTTCATAAACCGTCTTAGAATCATCCATGTTGTCACGGAACTGGTCAACAGACGATAGTTTGACAGTTTCACCAACCACAATGTTTCCTGAGTCAGCTTGTTCAGCACCACTTAATAGCTTAAACAAAGTGGACTTACCTGCACCGTTAGGACCGATAATACCAACAATACCACCTTTTGGAATTGTGAAGCTTAAATCATCGATGAGAACTCGATCTGAAAAACTCTTACGAAGATGCTCAACTTCAATAACTTTGTCGCCTAATCTAGGACCCGGCGGAATATATAGCTCATTGGTTTCATTTCGTTTTTGATAATCGTTTTGTTGCATTTCTTCAAAACGAGCTAAACGAGCTTTTGATTTAGATTGGCGGGCTTTAGGATTAGAGCGAACCCATTCCAACTCTTGCTGTATCGACTTTTGACGTGACTTTTCAGTGCGTTGCTCTTGCGCTAAACGCTGATCCTTTTGCTCAAGCCAGCTTGAATAATTGCCTTCCCAAGGAATGCCTTCACCACGGTCTAGTTCTAATATCCAGCCGGCTACGTTATCAAGGAAATATCTATCGTGCGTAATAGCAACAACCGTCCCTTCGTATTCATGTAAAAAGCGCTCTAACCATGCAACCGACTCTGCATCTAAGTGGTTAGTTGGCTCATCTAAAAGTAACATGTCAGGCTTATCTAGCAAGAGTCGACAGATAGCAACTCGGCGACGTTCACCGCCTGAAAGGTGTTCAATTGTAGCGTCCCAAGGCGGTAATCTAAGAGCGTCAGCTGCGACTTCAAGTTGGTGCTCTAAGTTGTGACCGTCTTTAGCTTGAATAACGGCTTCTAGTTCACCTTGTTCTTTTGCTAATGCGTCAAAGTCTGCATCTTCTTGGGCGTACTCTGCATATACTTCATCAAGACGCGTCAACGCATTCTTCACGTCAGCAACAGCTTCTTCAACTATTTCTCGTACTGTTTTAGATTCGTCTAAAACCGGCTCTTGAGGAAGGTAACCGATATTGATGCCAGGCATAGGTCTAGCTTCACCTTCAATTTCAGTATCGAGTCCTGCCATTATTCTTAGCAGGGTAGACTTACCTGCACCATTTAAACCTAGAACGCCAATTTTTGCGCCTGGAAAAAAGCTTAATGAGATGTCTTTTAATATTGTTCTTTTTGGTGGAACCACTTTACTTACGCGGTTCATTGAGAAAATGAATTTATCAGGTAAAGCCATTTGATTTCTTTCTTTTTTGAACTAATTGGTGAGATATTTTAGGACATAGCTAACGGTTATAGCAAATTACTTTTGGGGTTAACGGAAGTGACATTAACGAGCGCGAACAAAATGTACCTATTTTAATGCTAACCAGATAAATTCAAGACGATTTTTTGCGCAATCTGAGTTTATGAATTAGGCTTTTTATATCTGGTCTAACTTGATGGAGCTCCTTTAAAAATGGCAGACAAGAAAAAGATACTGGTTGCGGATGATGATCAAGGAATTAACCTATTATTGGTTAACTCACTTTCTCAAAAGTTTGACGTTCATTCGGCATTTTCGGGTGCTGGTGCCTTGTCTGAATGTGCAATTCACAAGTTTGATTTAGTGCTATTAGATGTCAATCTCGGCGACATCAACGGTAAAGAAGTGTGTAAGACATTAAAAAATAATGAAGCTGAAAAACCTCCATTAGTCATTTTTATATCAGGCGATCAAGATCAAGAAAATATTATCAGTTGTTTTGAAAATGGCGCGGATGACTTTATTGCAAAACCTTTCTCGCCATTGCAAGTGTTAACAAAAGTTGAGGCGTTACTAAAATATGACGTCATGATTGAAAGTCTGCAATCTCAGAGTCAAGAGTTAACCAGCCTAGTTACGACGACCATGTCGCAAGCTTCTAGCTATGGCTCGTCATTACAGATGGTAAAACAACTTAATCACGCCAACTCTGAGAATGAAATTGCCCAAACGGTATTTAGTTTCCTTGCATCGCAAGGTTTGCATGCCGCGATTTATTTAGTAAATGACAAAAATACGAGCTGTTTTGATCAAACCTCAACCGTGTGTTCACCTATTGTGAAAGAGGTATTCGAGCTTACTCACAATAAACAACGAATTAAGAACTTAGGTAATCGCCTAATGGTCTCAGATACCCATTGCTCTATATTAGTTTTAGATCCGCCTAAGTCTGACGAAGAAGCATATGGTATTTTTATTGATATCATTACTGTTGTCATCGAGGCTGTTGAGGCTAGGTTTATCGGCTTTTTAAGAGAGCAGGAACTGAAGTCGTTGAACAAGGAATTATCGTTAGTAATAAGTCAAATAAACACAGATGTTGAGCAAGTAAGGCAAGATAAGCAGCAGTTAATGGACGATATCATAATGCAGATTGGCTTGAGTTTTCATAAGCTCGATTTGACCATCGAACAGGAAGAATATTTTACAAAACTGATGGAGCAAACGTTACTGTCTCATGATGAAAACAACAATGTTTTGATGACACTTCAAGGCCGACTGCAAACGCTCGTTAACGAAATGAAAACGCTACTGAGTTAGCATAGTCCTGCGTTTTAAATAACAAGTTCATAAAAGTAATCGATTTAAGTTAAAAAATCTCATTGTTAACATATAGGCTTTTGATAAAGAAGTGCGTATTATAAGCGCCTCATTTGTTTGTTATATAACCAGTACCGAGGTGTAATAATGTTAACTCGTGATATGAACATCGCAGATTTCGACCCAGAACTATGGGAATCAATGCAACAAGAAACTCAACGTCAAGAACATCATATTGAGTTGATTGCTTCTGAAAACTACACAAGTCCACGCGTTATGCAGGCTCAAGGCTCTCAATTAACAAACAAATACGCCGAAGGTTACCCTGGTAAGCGCTATTATGGTGGTTGTGAGTATGTTGATGTAACTGAACAACTAGCAATTGACAGAGCTAACCAGCTTTTTGGTTCTACCTATGCAAATGTTCAACCGCACTCAGGCTCTCAAGCAAACTCGGCGGTTTTTCAAGCTTTATTAAATCCGGGCGATACTTATTTAGGTATGAGTCTCGCGCATGGTGGCCATTTAACACACGGTTCACATGTTAACTTTTCTGGTAAAACGTATAACGCGATTCCATACGGTCTTGATGAAGAAACTGGCGAAATAGATTACAAACAAGTTGAGCAACTTGCCGATGAACACCAGCCAAAAATGATCATCGCAGGATTTTCAGCTTACTCAGGCATCGTAGATTGGGCACGTTTTCGTGAGATTGCTGATAAAGTAGGTGCATATTTATTCGTCGACATGGCACATGTAGCTGGCTTAGTGGCTGCTGGTGTTTATCCGAATCCGGTCCCTCATGCACATGTTGTTTCTACAACTACTCATAAGACCTTAGCGGGCCCGCGTGGAGGTTTAATCATCTCGGGTGCGAACGATGAAGATCTGTATAAAAAATTAAATAGTGCGGTTTTCCCAGGTGGACAAGGTGGACCTTTGTGTCACGTTATTGCGGCTAAAGCAGTAGCCTTTAAAGAGGCACTACAACCTGAATTTAAGGAATACCAAGCTCAAGTTTTATTAAATGCACAAAAAATGTGTTCAGTAATGCAAGAGCGCGGTTACAACATTGTTTCAGGTGGCACTCAAAACCACTTGTTCTTAGTTGATTTAATCAATAAAGATATTACTGGCAAAGAAGCTGACGCTGCATTAAGTAAAGCGTTTATTACAGTAAACAAAAACTCTGTACCAAATGATCCTCGTTCTCCGTTTGTAACCTCAGGACTTCGCTTGGGCACACCAGCGGTTACTCGTCGTGGCATGAAAGAAGCGGAAATGGTAGAGCTTTCTAACCTGATTTGTGATGTGTTAGATGATATTAACAATGAAGCGAGCCTAGCTGCGGTGAAAGAGAAAGTTGTTGCGTTGTGCGCACGCTTTCCTGTTTACGCTTAGTCTATTTTTTACAGCAAAAGCTGTGTTAATATTTAAAGCCGTGGAAACACGGCTTTTTTATTATTCCTAGGAAAACACATATGCATTGTCCATTTTGCACGGCAACGGAAACCAAAGTAATTGACTCGCGTCTTGTTGGCGGTGGCTCGCAAGTGCGCAGGCGCCGTGCATGCAATGAATGCAATGAAAGGTTTACCACTTTTGAAGGTGCCGAGTTGGTCATGCCGAAAGTGGTAAAACGAGATAGTAAACGTGAGCCATTTAATGAAGAAAAGATGAGTGCTGGCATTCTACGCGCTATTGAGAAAAGACCCGTTTGTACTGAACAAGTTGATCAACTTATCCTTTCAATCAAAAAAGAAATCAGGAATACCGGAGAGCGTGAGATCTCCTCAGAGTTCATTGGTAGTCTTATTATGGATGGACTCGTTCAGCTAGATAAGGTTGCATACGTCAGATTCGCCTCAGTCTATCGTTCCTTTGAAGATATCAAAGAGTTTGGTGAAGAAATTGCTAAAATAGGTCAGCAAGTAGACTCAGCTAAAGAACTAAAAAGCCGCCAATCGAAACTATTTGAATAAGACAAATAATGCCTGAAAAAAGTCCAAGTAAGCACTACACTCTTCAAGAACATGAGTTCATGGCCCATGCTATTCAGCTTGCAAAAAAAGGGACATATACCACATCACCAAACCCAAACGTAGGTTGTGTTATTGTTAAGAATAACAAGATAATCTCGCAAGGGTGGCACAAAAAAGCGGGTAGTGGTCACGCCGAAGTCAATGCGCTGGCCGATGTATCCGTGGAGGACTCTTTAGGTGCTACGGCCTATGTAACATTAGAGCCGTGTAGTCATTATGGCCGAACCCCACCTTGTGCACTTCGGTTGATTGAGGCTAAAGTGGCAACCGTGTTTGTCGCTATGCTTGATCCGAACCCGCAAGTTGCAGGTAATGGTATCGCAATACTTAAAGGAGCTGGTATCGAAGTGCATGTCGGTTTGTTAGAGGCCGATGCTCGAGCTTTAAATTACGGTTTTTTTAGTCGTATGGAAAAAAACAAGCCTTTTGTCCGGGTAAAACTAGCAAGTTCATTGGATGGAAAAACAGCCCTTAGCAACGGCGAAAGTAAATGGATAACAGGTCCCTCTGCGCGGGCAGATGTGCAAAAATATCGAGCAGCGAGTTGCGCTATTCTAACAACAGCACAAACGGTTTTAGTTGATAATGCAAGGCTAAACGTTCGTGAAGAACAACTCGAGTTTATGTACCCTTACAATGGTGTTGTTACTCAAATTCGTCAGCCAATTAAGGTTATTTTAGACGGACACAATAGAATTAAACGCTCGACAATCGATGAGCTTGATTTGTTTAATATTGACTTGGACTCAAATAGCGCAGATACCCCAGGTATTGTGATTATAAAATCAAATACTGGTTTGTCAGAGTTCCAAAAAGAGTTTAAAGACAGAGGCGATATCCGCATTATAGGTGCGAACTATGACCAACAAAGTGGTTTTGATATAGCGCAAGTGTTAGCTATTTGTAGTAGTTTGCAAATCAATAACCTATGGGTGGAAGCAGGAGGTAAGCTTGCTGGTTCTTTTATCGTTAGTAACCTATTTGATGAGCTTATTGTCTATGTCGCACCAAAACTGATGGGTATAGGCGGAATGGATTTAGTTCCTTTTGGTCCACTTGAAAATATGTCTCAAACAAAATCACTCAATTTACTAGACTGTAGAGTTGTAGGCGAAGATATTCGTTTAACATACTCACCAAAAGTTTAACAACGCTAATAAGATATGGGAATACTGTGTTTACAGGAATAATTGAAACAACTGGCAAAATCAAAAGCATCAATCGTCTTGGCGAAGACTTCCGAATAGAGGTCGAGTCATCAACCTTTGATTTTTCTGATGTGCATTTAGGCGACAGTATCGCTACAAACGGCGTTTGTTTGACCGTTGTATCAAAAAGTGCGAACTCCTACCAAGCCGATGTATCGAATGAAACTATAAAGTACACGGGCTTTAAGCATTATCAAGCCGGACAAACTGTAAATTTAGAGAAGGCGATGTTACCAACAACTCGCTTTGGTGGCCACATGGTTAGTGGTCATGTCGATGCTGTATGTCACATAGCGTCTATATATGACAATGGCAGAGCAAAAGATATTTGGATTAGCATACCTAGCCAACTTTCAAAATATGTCGTAAAAAAAGGCTCAATTACGGTTGATGGTATAAGCCTTACTGTAAATGATGTTACGGATGGTCAATGTAAGTTGACAATTGTCCCCCATACTTTTGCTGAAACTACGTTAGCGAATGCAGTGGTAGGTGATGCAGTAAATATTGAAATAGATATAATAGCAAGATACGTAGAACGACTGCTCGGACAGGCAGCTGGTGGAGAGTCTTCATCAGGTGTTGATATGTCTTTATTGGCGCGAGCAGGTTATCTGAAAAAATAAGCTTCACCCTAAATTGGTAGAAAAAATGAAATTAAATACACCAGAAGAAATAATTGAAGATATTCGTCACGGTAAAATGGTTATCTTGATGGACGATGAAGACCGAGAAAATGAGGGTGATCTGATAATGGCGGCAGATATGTTGACGCCAGAGCATATAAACTTCATGGTGACACACGCTCGAGGTTTAGTTTGTTTGCCGATGACAGAAGAGCGAGCTCGCGCGCTAAACCTAACGTTAATGGTTGATAATAATAATGCACAGTTCGCTACGAACTTTACTGTATCAATAGAGGCTGCTGAGGGCGTTACCACAGGCATTAGTGCTGCTGATAGAGCAAGAACAATTCAAGCAGCTGTAGCAGCCGACGCTAAACCATCCGATATCGTCCAGCCAGGGCATATTTTTCCACTGGTGGCTAAAAAAGGTGGTGTTCTAACTCGTGCAGGACACACAGAGGCTGCTGTAGATTTGGCTCGATTAGCTGGCCGCACAGACTCGGGTGTTATTGTTGAAATTTTAAATGAAGATGGCTCGATGGCGCGTCGACCGGATTTAGAAATTTTTGCGAAAAAGCATGATTTAAAAATTGGAACGATCGCCGATTTAATTGAATACCGAAACCTAAATGAAACGACGGTAGAGCGCATTGCAAGCTGCAAAATACCTACGCAGTTTGGTGAATTTAACTTAGTTACATTTAAAGACACCATCGATGAGCAACTACATTTTGCAATGGTAAAAGGCGATTTAAACGCAATGGAAGCGCCGCTAGTGCGTGTTCATTTACAAAATACTTTCAGTGACTTATTGAGCTCTGACCGTTCAGTTAACAGAAGCTTTTCAATTGACTCAGCATTAAAGAAAATTGCTGATGAAGGCGGGGTTCTTGTCTTATTAGGAAAACAAGAAAGTAACCAAGAACTTATTAATATTGTTAAACGCTTTGAAGCTGAAGACAATGGCGATAATTTACCGCCAGCTAAATGGCAAGGTACCTCTCGAAATGTTGGCGTGGGCTCGCAAATACTTGCACAGCTTGGCGTTAACAAAATGCGCTTATTAAGTTCACCTAAAAAATACCATGCACTTTCCGGCTTTGGCTTAGAAGTTGTTGAGTATGTAAGTGAATAAGATCTAAGATCGCGCGATCTGCTAACATCTACTAATATGTTGTGGTATTATCGCGCAAAATTTTTTAAAGATAAGAAATAAGGTTTACGAATGAACGTAATCGAAGGCAATTTTCGTGCTACAGGTAAAAAATTCGCAATTGTAGTATCTCGCTTTAACCACTTTGTGGTTGATAGCTTGTTAGAGGGTGCAGTTGATGCATTAGAGCGTCACGGCGAAGTGAATCAAGACGATATAACAATTGTTTATGTTCCTGGAGCTTATGAATTACCATTAGCAGCGAAAAAGATTGCAAAGCGTGGCGATGTAGACGCTATTATTGCGATTGGCGCAGTTATTCGCGGCGGTACGCCTCATTTTGATTTTGTTGCAGGCGAGTGTAACAAAGGCTTAGCTACTGTCTCTCTTGAGTTTGATATTCCAGTAGCGTTTGGTGTCATTACGACTGATAGCATCGAACAAGCGATAGAGCGTTCTGGCACTAAAGCCGGTAACAAAGGTGGCGAAGCTGCCCTTGGTGCGCTTGAAATGGTCAACGTAATGGATCAAATCTAAGGCACTCTAATGAAACCAGCAGCACGAAGAAAAGCGAGAGCGTTAGCGGTACAAGCTATTTACTCATGGCAGATTAGCCAAAATCACGTTAGTGATATTGAGCAACAGTTTTTATTAGACAATGATGTAAACAAAATTGATGTCGAATTTTTCAAAGAAGCGATTCGCGGTGTGGCGGCTCATTACAAAGAGCTAGATACGGCTTTAACGCCATATACGGAACGCCCATATGAAGAAGTGGATCAAATTGAAAAAGCAATCATGCGTTTATCTGCCTTTGAACTTAAGTTTAGAGTTGATGTGCCATATAAAGTAGCTATTAACGAAGGTATTGAGCTTGCTAAAAAGTTTGGTGCTGACGATAGCCACCGTTTTGTAAACGGTGTACTTGATAGAGCCGCAAAAGATCTTCGAATTCCTCTAAGATAATTCTACTGATACCAGAAGGGAAATGGTTATGAAAGAGTTTGAAATGATTCAAACTTACTTTTCAGGCCGTGGTCCGCAACGTAAAGATGTTACTGTCGGCGTCGGTGATGACGCCGCTTTAATAAAGATGCCGCAGGATAAGCTGCTCGTTGTTGCAACAGATACCATGGTTGAAAACACTCACTTTTTTACAGATACAAGCGCTCGCTCAATCGGACATCGCTGTCTAGCAGTTAATTTGAGTGACTTTGCTGCAATGGGGGCAGAGCCAGCATGGGCGTCTGTTGCTATTACATTGCCTTCGGCAGACGAGCAGTGGGTAAAAGAGTTTGCAGACGGTTTATTTGAAATTGCCGAATACTATAATGTTCAAATTGTTGGTGGCGATACCACTCAAGGTCCTCTTGCTGTAACCGTAAGTTTGAAAGGTTTTGTCACTGAAGATAAAGCACTTTTAAGATCAGGAGCAAAAGCAGGTGATTGGATCTATGTCACCGGTGAACTGGGCGAGTCTGCGTTAGCGGTTGAGTCAAAGTTAAAAGGTTTAACTTTTCCAAGTGATATCGCTGAGCACATTCAGCAACGCTTTGACTTTCCAGTAGCTCGAATTGCGGCTGGGCATGTAATTAGGCATGCTGCAACTTCGGCATTAGATATTTCGGATGGGCTGATTCAAGACTTAGGGCATATTCTTAAAGCTTCAAGTGTTTCAGCACGAATTGATGTTGAACGTTTGCCTATCTCACACACGCTTTACGATGCGGTTGGACAAGAAAGAGCAATCAATTTGGCATTAACAGGTGGTGAGGATTATGAAATTTTATTCACAGTACCTGAGCAAAAAAAAGGTTATCTCGAGCAAAACGCGACAGCAATGGGCGTTAAGTATACCTGTATAGGTCAAATATATGGCGGGAATACAGGTATTGAATTGACCTTTAACAATGAACCATTTGAATTAAAAGGTGAAAAGGGCTTTCAACACTTTTCACATGACGACGAGTAGTATTAAATGGAAAATCCAGCAGTAAAGTTCAATTTGTGTAATAAAGTTCATTTACTTGCTACTGGTTTTGGTAGTGGATTAGCGCCTTTTGCACCTGGTACATTTGGTACGTTAGCTGCTATTCCTCTTTACCTTGCTTTTGTATATAGCCCAGCATATTTGTTTTACATATTTACTGTGTTCACCTGCTTGGTGGGTCCATATATTTGTGGTAAAGCTGCGTCTGACATAGGTGTTCATGACCACAAAGCGATAGTGTGGGACGAATTTGCAGGGATGTTTATTACACTTTGTTTTGTGCCATTTAGTTGGACGGCGATTGCGGTAGGTTTTGTTCTATTTCGCTTTTTTGACATCGTAAAGCCTTGGCCAATTAGTTACCTCGACAAGCATGTTCATGGTGGTCTTGGCATTATGATTGATGATATCGCTGCTGGTTTTGCCGCAGGTATTTCATTGTATTTTTTAATGCCTCTAATTTCATAGTCATGCTGTTTCAGATAAATCAGATAGCTTGATAGAGCCTGAATCGGGAAGCTTGAATAAAGCCGCCGGATCAATTATTAAGCTATGCTTACCGTCAAGTTGAATAAGGCCTTTTAACATCGCCTTGGTATCATTGTCTAAATCAAAGCCCACCGAAGTAACACTATCTAACCCTTTAATGTCACTTTCTTTTACGTGAATGTTATCTTTTACTTTGTCTACGAGTAAACCAACATGCGGATTTCTATCGTCTATCGTGGTAAAAATAATAATAGGTTTATATGTATATTCAATATGCTCAATAGCAGAGTCAAAAAGTTGGTTGATTTTTGTTAATACTTTACTTACTTCTATATTCTCATCACTTTGCACGGCGCCGCGTTTAGAAGCTTTTGCTAATAGGAGTTCAATGCTTTCAGCAATTTTTGAGAGTGCAATCGATAAGTCTGAATCTTGGCTTTTAAAGGACTCAAGCCATTTTTTGAAAACAACTGGCTCACATGGGTTAATTTGATTAGAAGTTGAGTCAAACCAACTGTTTAATGATTGTTTATGAAGCTGTAACTGCTCTATTGTTTTTAAATTAAACTCTTTTGTTGACCTATTATTTAAAATCCGGCCTAAGTCAAATATTGGAACCGGGACATTCATAAACTCTTTTGCACCAAGAAAATTAGGATTATTGTTTGGTACTTCCGTCAAATTGTTCCGATACTGCTCGGTCAGTAAGATATTTAAAATGGCAAGTGATATGGTTTTCGAACCAACCTCAAAATTGACAAAGTCCATTAGCTACTCCTATGTTCTTGTATTTTATTTAGTCTAGTTGAGACGTCATAGACTACAAGAATTTAATGCTAATCCTTTGATTTAGTATCAGATGAAGTTATATCGTTGTTTTCAAAAGTGGTATCTTTCTCAAAGTCAGCATCCGCTGCGGTGGAAAAAGATGACAGCTTAATTGAGCTAAAGCCAAACGCTGGGCCGCTAAATGCGTATAGCAGAAAAACAATAAAGAGAACTTCCGCAGGCCTCGCTGCAATAACGACGAACAACAGAACAACAATCAAAAGACTTAAAAATGTATGTTGTTTCGCCCACTTTATTTGTTTAAACGCACTATATCTAAAATTACTAACCATTAGTAAGCCAGCACTCACTGTTATGATCGCGGTTAGTAAAGCACTTAATTGATTATTAATATCAAAACTTTGTTGAATCCAAACCGCGCTCGCTAGTAAAGCCGCGGCTGCCGGAGAAGGTAAGCCCTGGAAATAGTTTTTTGAGGTCGTCGATAGTTGGGTATTGAATCGCGCTAGGCGCAGTGCTGCACACGCAACAAAAATAAATGCTGATAGCCAACCTAACTTTCCAAATGATGTTAAACAAAAATTAAACGCGAGCAGTGCTGGCGCAATGCCAAATGATACGATATCAGCCATACTGTCATACTGTGCACCGAATTCACTTTGTGTGTTGGTCATTCGAGCCACACGACCGTCTAATCCGTCAAAAATCATAGCGATAAAAATAGCAATAGCAGCATGTTCAAAATTACTATTGATCCCAGATATAATTGCAAAAAAACCAAAAAACAAACCTGCGGTAGTTAGTAAGTTTGGCAATAAATAAAATTTTTCTTTATGCTGAGACTTTGACGAATTATTACTATTCATGAAATATTCTTTTATTTTCTTGGTAAATAAGGATATAAAAGCACAATAGCATATAAAAATTAAAGGACAAAAAGGGGACTAGATGAAGTTTTTGATAATTTTCTGCGTGTTCTATATGGGAGTTCTGCACGCTAGTTCTCAAAAAGTGAAAGTTTATCGCTGGATTGATGAGAAAGGCGTTGTTACCTTTAGTGAGTATCGCCCACAAAATAGTAAATATGAAGAGCTAGAAATAGAAGGCGATCGGGTTTTACGAGGCAAAGAAACGTCAAATGCTATTGAATTGCCATTAAGTAAAAACAAAGATGAAGATGGCTCAATGATAAATGAACTTAATACCCAGGCTAAACTCTATTGCGATAAAGCAAAACATAACTTAAAAGTTTTAGAGTCGTTTAACTCGGTTCGTGTTTTGGATGAAAAAGGAAAGCCAAAAACGCTATCTGAAAAAGACGTCGCGCAACAAAAGCGCCTTGCCAACCGACAAATAGAATTGTTTTGTAATTAAATTGTTTTAAAAACTTAATTGTTTGAAATGAGCAGCGAAATAAAATGTAAAACGCTGCTTATTACTTATTACACTAATTTATTCGCTTTCTTTTTCGGACTCACCTACATCAGCGACTTCTGGTATTGGCCAGCCGCCAAGGTCTTTCCAGCGATTTACCATGTAGCAAAATAAGTCAGCGGTTTTTTCAGTGTCGTACTTAGCCGAATGAGCCTCTCGGTTATCAAAACCTAATCCTGCGCGTTTACAAGCTTCTGCTAGCACGGTATGACCTAAGCTTAGTGCGGCAAAAGAGGCCGTGTCAAAAGTTACAAAGGGGTGAAATGGAATTCGTTTGTAATTGATCCTCTCAATGGCGGCCATCACAAAGCCATGATCAAAAGCAGCGTTATGAGCAACGATTACTGAACGGTTGCAACCGGCAGCTTTTTGTCCTTTTCGAATTTCCTTGCATATTTCCTTTAAAGCATCTGATTCACTTACTGCGCCACGCAACGGATTGAATGGATCAATACCGTTAAATTCAATAGCAGCCTGCTCAATGTTCGCGCCTTCAAAAGGCTCAACATGAAAATGAATTGTTTTGTCTCTATGCAAAACGCCATTTTCATCCATTTTTAATGTAGTGGCAGCTATTTCTAGTAATGCATCTGTTTTAGCATTAAAACCAGCCGTTTCGACATCAATGACAACAGGATAAAAACCTCTAAAACGAGAGCTCAATAAATTTGGATCCGATTTGGTTTTCTGATTTGTTTCGTTGGAAGATTCTGTCACGGGACTCACATAAGACTGTTTAAGTTACTCAGTTATTATCACACGAACTAGGTTATTTTTCATTTACTAATTATACTTTAATACATGGTACACGACTTGCTTTATTTCTATGAGTGTATTGTAAGTTAGCCATAATTTTTGACGATAGAAGTGAAGATGAAATCTATGAATTCAGGCCCAGCACAGTTATTAAATAGATGCGTAATAGTCGTGACTATTTTGCTACTTAGTTTTTTTCAAAGCCTGCCAAGCTTTGCTAAGTCTAGCCTTAGGACTTATTCGGCGACGTTAGAGAATTCGGTATGGCAACTTGCAGACAATAATAAGTTGCAGTGTGAGTTACAACATACAATCCCTAATTACGGCACGGCAATATTTAGCAGTGTGGCAAATAAACTCGCCAATTTAAACTTTGAACTCGACTTGAGAAGACTGCCAGCAGATTATTCGTTAGCACAGATAGAGTCAGTACCACCACAATGGCGTCCAGGGCAGGGTGCAACACATATCACGGATTTACAATGGAGAAAGCAGTTTAATGGCGATGTAGACCAAGACTCTGCTTGGGTAATGTTAACTGAGCTTGAAAAAGGGTATTTCCCAACTTTATATTACGCAGATTGGCACAATAAGTCTGACCGTGTTGCCGTTGCTTTAGCTGCAACCAATTTTAGAGGCGTCTACTACGATTTCCTTACTTGCATGGATAATTTATTACCCTACAGCTTTGATGATATTTCATACACAGTGCTTAATTTTGAGAAAAATAGTGCAACTCTTGATAAAGCCTCGAAAAAGAAACTTGCTCAAATTGAAGAGTACTTAAAACACGATACCAATATAGAGCGTATTAAAGTTAAGGCCTATAGTAGTTCTTGGGGCGGTCGATATACCAACTTAAAAGTGTCGCAAAAGCGAGCAAACGAAGTTAAAGATTTATTCGTTCAATTTGGAATCGATAAAACTAAAATTGACGTTGAAGGTTTTGGTGAAAAACGCCATATAGCCTCAAACGAAACAATTCTTGGGCGCGCAGAAAACCGCAGAGTTGTTATTCAAATGGAAAAACCCTAGTAATAGTAAACTTGATGTAACCTCAACATCGCTGATCTATTAGTTTGGTTTGCCTTTAGCACGTTTATACTCCCTCAGCATAAAACGCACAGGTGCGACGGTTGGTAATACCGATGCCACTGCGTTATTAGAAAATGGCTCGTTTGCTAACACGCTACTAAGCATATCCGCAAGAATAGGGGCTGAGGTAATTCCTCTGGCGCCAAGTCCAGTTAAACAATAAAGCCCTTGTAGCGGATTATCGTGGGAGCCGCGTATTTTATCTGCACGTTTATATTTCCCATTGTTATTGTCTATGTAATGCTCGACCCAAGCCCAATCAATTATTTCTCCTGCAATAGGCAAATGATCAGGTGTTGTCGCTCTAATAGCGGTATTGTCGTGGTTAATATCGTTTATGCTTATCGATTGCGCCCAATTTGTATTCGGGAACACTTTTTTTATCTGGTTTATGTTTTGTTGCCTAGCTAATTCAGTAGGCTCATTGTTTTGCCATGATTTTTCAAAGGTCGCTCCAAATGCTTGATGTTCCCCATCACTAGGGGTTATGTAGCCTTTATGACAAAGCACAGTGCGAAGTTTGTTAATCGTGGTATTAGGATTAAAACTAGAGACTTGGCCTAACACGCCGGCAATTGGGATTGTATTACCATCACTGTAATCTATATTTGGTGAGTCTACCCCTGTACATAATACAACGCGGTCGAAGTCACGCTGTTTTTTATCGAAATGTAATGACCAAACATTATCGTTATCGTTTCGTTGCACTTTTTGTACTTCAGTATTGTATTGGATGGTAAAGTCGTGACTACTTTGTAACTCTACACCCAGCCACTGACAAAATCGCAGTGGATTCAGCCAACCGCCATTGGCAAAATAGAGGCTACTGTAGGGCGTATCTATATTTGCAATTTTAGAACTGGTTTTGTCATCAACAAATTCAACAATACTGGACCACTTAGTCGCTATTTCCTCAAACTTTGTCGGCATACTCTCGTTAAAGGCTTGTTGCAAAACCCCAGTCCATTGATGCGGAACCGTCGCGTAGTCAGGAAGCCGTCCTTTATAATAAGTAATAGCATGTGCAAACGCTCGACCATAAAAGTTGGAGATAAGAGAGTCGCCAGCTTGTAATAACGGATAAATAGCACCCTGCTTATTACTGGAGCCTTGTTGTGCGAGGTCAATGTCTTTACAAATAAGTGTTATTTTTAGATTTGGCAGCTTTTTAAATAAGTAGTCAGCTAACACTAAGCTCGAAATACCACCACCAACAATAGCCACGGTCTTGGGTGTATCAAGTTTGCTCGTGAAACTTTCTGGAGATGTAGTCTGGTCGCTATTCATAATCAACCCCTCGAGTCGCAACCATTTCTCTTTTAAAAGCAAAACCTTTGTATTTTATAACGTCAAAACCGGCTTCGCGTAATCCTCTGCGAACTAAGCCTGCTGCCGTGAAGGTAGCAAGGGTGCAGTCCGGCTTGGATAATCTATACATGTTTTCAAATAAAACAGGATTCCACATTTCAGGGTTCTTGCTCGGTGCGAACCCATCTAAATACCAAGCATCAACTTTGTGGTCATTTTGCAAATCTAACGTACGCATGCAATCGGTAACATCACCAATTAACAGTCTTAATGTTATTAATCCATCCTCAAGAACAAGTATGTTGTCTGTTTGAAGTGAATCGGGATATGCTTCAATTAGTTGTGACGATATTGATGCAAATTGTGGCCAAAGTTTTAGCGCGGCAGCTAAGTCAGATTTACTTAAAGGGAATTTCTCAAAAGTGGTAAATGTGAGTTTTAATGGTGTTTCCTTGGACTTGTTAATTTCAATTAAATGTGACCAAGTTACCAGTAAATTTAAGCCTGTACCAAAACCAGTTTCGGCAATATGGAATGTTTTGATTTGAGCGCTAAAGCGAGGAATGATTTTATTGTGTTTTAAAAAAACATATTCCGTTTCAGCAACACCGTCACGCCTCGAAAAGTAAATGTCGTCAAACTCTGATGAATAAGGCGTGCCATTTTCGTCAAATTGTAACTTTGCGTTTTTAATCAAAATTTCATCTCGGTCGTATATGTTAGTTACGTAAATTTTACGTGTTTGTGCTTAAAAAGGTAATGCAAGTTTAATAAAAAATTAATTCGGCTAACACTTGTGCGCTGAAATTAGACCAGTTAGATTGTAAAAGTGCGTAGAATACTGAAAAAAATTTAAGTCATACAATCAATAATTAGGATAGTTATGAAAAGAGCAGTGATTACTGGTATGGGTATTGTGTCGAGTATCGGCAACAATAAGGATGAAGTATTGGCAAGCTTAAAAGCTGGTAAATCAGGTATTTCCGCTTCGGAGCAATTTAAAGAATATAACTTACGCTCTCAGGTTTGGGGCAACATTGATATTGATATTACCGAGCACATCGACCGTAAAGCAATCCGATTTATGGGTGAAGCATCTGCGTATGCTTACATAGCTATGAAAGAAGCGATTGCTGATGCAGGGCTAACGGACGAAATGGTTTCAAACCCTCGAACTGGACTGTTGGCTGGCTCGGGAGGTGCATCTTCAAAAAATCAGATCATTGCTTGTGACACTCTGCGTGAAAAAGGTGTGAAACGCGTTGGTCCATATCAAGTACCTCGTACAATGAGCAGTACTTGTTCAGCTACTTTGGCAACACCGTTTAAGATAAAAGGCGTTAACTATTCAATAAGTTCAGCGTGTGCGACATCAGCGCATTGTATAGGGCACGCTTTAGAGCAAATACAACTAGGTAAGCAGGATATTGTATTTGCAGGTGGCGGTGAAGAAGTCGATTGGACATTAGCAGGTATGTTCGATGCGATGGGAGCGTTATCGACTAAATACAATGATACGCCAGAAGTTGCTTCAAGAACATACGATGCGGACCGCGATGGTTTTGTTATATCAGGCGGTGGCGGTATGGTAGTGGTTGAAGAATATGAGCATGCAAAAGCGCGTGGCGCAAAAATCTACGCAGAAATAGTGGGTTACGGTGCTACATCCGATGGTTTTGATATGGTTGCTCCGTCGGGCGAAGGTGCAGAGCGTTGTATGCAAATGGCGTTAAGCACGGTTGATTCACCAATTGATTATTTGAATACTCATGGAACGAGCACGCCAGTGGGTGATGTTAAAGAGCTAGGAGCAATTCAAAATGTATTTGCCGGTAAATCACCAATGATTTCAGCAACCAAGGCAATGACAGGTCATGCACTAGGTGCAGCCGGCGTTCACGAAGCTATTTATAGTTTATTAATGATGGAGAACAAATTTATTGCGCCATCGATTAACATTTCAAATCTTGATGAAAAAGCGCAAGGTTTGAATATAGTAACAGAAACAACGCCAGCAGAAGTTACCACTGCTATGTCTAATAGTTTTGGTTTTGGTGGTACAAATGCCACACTGGTCTTCAAAAAAATATAAATAGTTTATAAAACAATTCTTTCAAACCCGAATAGGCGCTAAACTTATTCGGGTTTTTTATTACTGGGGTGCTAATGAAATTTTTAATAGACGAGAACATTCCATTTGCTGATGAGTTTTTCTCAGGTCTTGGAGAGGTTACACGGTTCCCGGGTCGCGATTTAGCGCCAGAGCAGCTAATTGATGTCGATGTTTTATTAGTGCGTTCAATTACCAAAGTAGATGAAAAGCTAATCGCTCTGGCTAATGCATTAAAGTTTGTGGGAACGGCAACAATTGGTGAAGACCATATTGATAAACAGTTACTTAGCGAAAGAGGCATAGCATTCAGTTCTGCACCAGGATGCAACGCAAATTCTGTCGCTGAATTTGTAATAAGTGCTTTGTTCGTTCTAGCCGAAAAATACCAAATTGATTTTAGTGAAAAAACAGTCGCAGTCATAGGTGTTGGTAATATTGGCCAAAACTTACAACAAAAATTGTCAGTATTAGGTATAGAGCTTTTACTATGTGATCCATATCGAGCTAACGATGATAGTTTAACCAATTACGTTACGTTAGAAGCAGCACTTACTAAAGCCGACGTAATAAGCTTTCATACACCATTAACTCGAACTGGGCCTTATCCGACCTATCATTTATTAAACGGAAAAAATTTGCCGTTATTAAAAGATGATGTATGCATTGTGAATGCGAGTCGAGGTGAGGTGATAGATAACCAAGCCTTGTTGACTCATATACAGTTCCGTCAAAAACACGGTAAACCAGCCATAAGGTTAGTGCTAGATGTTTGGGAAGGTGAGCCAAATCCGCTTAAAGAATTAATTCCATTTTGCGATTTAACGACTGCGCATATTGCAGGATATAGTCTTGAGGGAAAAGCCAAGGGCACGGAAATGCTCTATAAAAAAGTGTGTGAGTTATTCAAGTTAAAAACTTCGGTATCTTTGGCGAATACTTTGCCAAAAGGTCTAATAACCGATATTCATTTAGACTATAAAGTTGACTCCAACAAAGAGCAAAGTCTGGGTTTGAAGTTATCATCCACAAGCTTGTTAAAAATACTCATTCATACCGTGTATGACGTTAGACGCGATGATGGTGTCTTTCGACATAACTTAGATAAAAATAGTTTTGATTGGATAAGAAAAAACTATCCAATACGTCGCGAATGGTCGTCAATTTCTGTAAACTGTAACCATCCTGAAGTAGCCGACTTTTTACGTTTGTTAGGCTTCAACACTAAGTAGAGAAAGAATGTCAGAACAAAAATATAATATTGCTGTATTGGGGGCCACAGGTTTAGTTGGCCAAAACATCATAGAAGGGCTAGCGGAAAGAAACTTTCCTGTTGGGGAGCTGTTCCCGTTAGGGAGTGAACGTTCAGCAGGTGACAGCATTTCATTTAAAGGGAAAGATATTGAAGTGCAAAACGCGGCTGATTTTGATTGGGCACAAGTCCAATTAGCAATCTTTAGTGCAGGCTCTGATGCATCTAGACGTTATGCGCCGATTGCAGCTGATATGGGCGTGGTTGTTATCGACAACACATCTTATTTCCGTAACGAACCAGATGTACCTCTTGTGATCCCTGAAGTTAATCCTCATGCGCTAGCTGACTTTAGAAACAGAAATATAATTGCGAATCCAAACTGTTCGACTATTCAGATGTTAGTTGCATTAAAACCGTTACACGACGCGTATGGAATTGATCGTATCAATGTCTGTACATATCAATCAGTGAGCGGTGCAGGCAAGGGGGCAATTGATGAATTAGTGGCTCAAACCGCCCAGTTGATGAATGGCCGTCCAGTAGAAACGGAGCATTTTCCTGTACAAATGGCATTTAACGTTATCCCTCAAATAGACAGCTTCGAAGACAACGGATACACCCGTGAAGAAATGAAGATGGTTTGGGAAACGCATAAAATAATGGGTGACGAATCAATTCGAGTAAATCCAACGGCGGTTCGAGTGCCTGTCTTTTACGGTCATGCAGAGTCTATTCATGTTGAGTTACGCCAACCCGTCTCTGCAGAAGATGTAAAGAACGTACTAGCAAATGCGCCTGGCGTTGCATTAATGACGGAAGATAAAGACTATCCAACTCAAGTAACACACGCTAGTGGGCAAGATCAAACCTTTGTTGGCCGTATTCGCGAAGATATTTCTCATCCAAATGGTATAAATTTATGGGTAGTGGCCGATAACGTTCGTAAGGGCGCGGCAACGAATAGTTTGCAAATTGCGGAACTACTCATTAAAGAATATCTGTGATTTAAATAAATATTTTATAAGCCTCGAACCTACCGAGGCTTTTTTTTGGTCTAAATTTAATAAACCGACATAAAGTTGACAGAATTAAGTGGTACAAGCTTTGCTTTACTTTTTTAAAGTGTTTAAATAATTAATGATGACTTGAGTTATTTTTGTAGTGTTTTCATCTAAGTTTTTATTGAAAATAGCTCGAGACAACAACCTATTACCGCAAATTGGCGGAATTATATTGAATCTGGAATTTATCAATGCGCTCTAGCTTAAAATTATTTGCTCTGTTTATGTTCATCTTGTCGTTCTCAACGGCAAATTCGGTTTATGCAGATAACAAACTAAAAGGCCCTAAAGGGGTCGACTATGGCGAAATGGGCGAAACATATGGGCCTATCACCAGCCGTGACACCATGTGGAAACTGGGTAATAAATTTAGACACAGAAATAATGTTTCTGTGTATCAAGTTATGGTTGCTGTTTTAAAAAAGAACCCAAATGCTTTTGATTATAATAATTTAAATGGCTTAAAAACGGGTAGTATATTAAAAATACCTAGCCATAAAGAAGTAATGGCGATAGAGCCGTTATATGCAAAAGAACGGGCTGATGCAGACGATAAACTGTGGCAAGACATAATTAGTGGCAAGTTGGACCAAAGTAAAATTGATATCGCATTGGCGCCGATAGAAGCGGCAAAACAAGTCGATGTTACTAACGCAAAAAAAGAAATATCAAAAAAGATAGAACAAGTTGAAGAGAAGCAGGTTAAAGCTTTTGAAACAATCCAAACACAGCTCGATAGTGCAAAAACCCAAAATCAGTCCCTTCAAGAAGAAAACTTAGCCTTGCAAGATAAGCTCTCTGCATTGTCGGATAAATTAACAAACGTAGAGCAAGCAATTGGCAATGAAAGTCAATTAAGACAAGAAACTCAACAAATACTCACTAAACTTGAAGAGTTGTTGTTAAAACAACAAGAAGAATTGGCACTTGCAAAGGCTCAAGCAGAAGATAAAAGTGTTTTCGATGAAATAAATGAGTTTTTATCGTCAACAACAGGAATTATTGTTCTGTCTACCTTACTTTCGTTATCTGTTTTAGTAGGTTTAGCGTTATTTCTCAAAAAGAAATCAAACACTGAATCGAACCCTTTAATGGATCCGTTATCTGCACCTCTTGATTCGCCAATGGCAGGAAGTTTTAGTGAAGCTCCAGATTTAGATATCGCCTCTGATTTAGATGTAGATGACAGTCTAGACTCATTGGATCCATTTAGTGATGACCTGTCTGGTTTAGATGACGCGCTAGAAGATGATCTCGATGGCTTAGATATGGACGATGATCTATTAGATGATGACTCTTTAGACGATGTTTCATTGGATGACGATGAGCTGTTATCCGATGAATCCGCATTTGATGACTCTGCTTTCGATGATTCTATTGATGACGATCAGTTACTCGACGATGGCTCTGAGTTACAAGAAATAGATCTTGCCGATGATGAAGAAGAGTCAATCGTACAAGCAGGTGACATTGATGCCTTGCTGGATATGGATGACGACGACTCACTTGATGCATTAGATGATGATCTTACCGATCAGCTTAGCGAAGACATGGATGAAACTGATATTGTGACAGATGAATCTGTTGCAGCCGATATCGACCAAGGTGCAGCACCTGACGATGATATGGATACAGGTGTAAATGATTTAGACGATGAGCTTGGTTTAGATGAAGACGACTTCGACATAGATTCGTTGATTGAAGAGGCCGGCGATACCGAGGCAATAGACGAAGAACCAGAAGTATTGACTGGTGATGACTTTGATATTGACTCTTTGATTGAAGACGAAACTGATTCTGAAAAGGAAACTAGCGAACAGCCAGATTTAACTGAAGATGACATTGAAGAAGTAGCGCTAGAGGATGACGACTTTGATATTGACTCGCTAATTGATGGTGCTGCCGGTTCAGCAGAGCCAGAATTAGAAGCTGAGCCAGAAGCTTCGTCAGAAATAGATGCCGGCGATATTATATTAGAGGATGATGATTTTGATATCGACTCTCTAATTGATGATGCCGCCGAGTCAACTGAACCTGAACCAGAAGCTTCGTCAGAAATAGATGCCGACGATATTACATTAGAAGATGATGATTTTGATATCGATTCTCTAATTGATGATGCTGCCGAGTCAACTGAACCAGAACTAGAATCTGAGCCAGAAGCTGAACCAGAACTAGAAGCTGAACCAGAATTAGAAGCTGAACCAGAATTAGAAGCTGAACCAGAGCCAGAACTAGAGGCTGAACCAGAACTAGAATCTGAGCCAGAAGCTGAACCAGAGCCAGAACTAGAGGCTGAACCAGAACTAGAGGCTGAGCCAGAACTAGAGGCTGAGCCAGAACTAGAAGCTGAACCAGAATTAGAAGCTGAACCAGAACTAGAAGCTGAACCAGAATTAGAAGCTGAACCAGAACTAGAAGCTGAACCAGAACTAGAAGCTGAACCAGAACTAGAAGCTGAACCAGAAGTCGAAGCTGAGCCAGAATTAGAAGCTGAACCAGAACTAGAGGCTGAGCCAGAACTAGAGGCTGAGCCAGAACTAGAAGCTGAACCAGAACTAGAAGCTGAACCAGAACTAGAGGCTGAGCCAGAACTAGAAGCTGAACCAGAATTAGAAGCTGAACCAGAATTAGAAGCTGAACCAGAAGTCGAAGCTGAGCTAGAACTAGAGCCTGAACCAGAATTAGACGCTGATGAAGCTGACGAAATAATTGAAGACCTATCTCATGAAGACGTTGATCTCTCATCAGATGAACAAGAAGACGACCACCCGGTTTCAGATGTGGAGCCGAGTGCAGAGTTAGACGAATATCCTGAGTTAGAAATGGACGATGACGCAGAGCTATCGGAAGAAATTGATAGCGAGTTGCCACCTGTTTCTAATGAAATAATTGACGATGACAATATAGAATTATTTGATGAAACAGAAACAGAAGAGCGTTTAGAAGATACCGATGAAAATGAATCGGTTGAGTCTGAATCTGAAAATGTCGATATTGATGAATTAGGAGACGACCTAGCCGAAGGTGTTGATCTTGGGGGCAACGGCTTTGGCGAGGAAAATATATCAAACCTGTTATCAGAAGGTAGTGATATTGACGACGGTTTCTTAGATGACGATTTAATAAATGCGAGCTTCGATGAAAGTGATATCCACAGCCTTCTAGCTGATGATGAATCACTCATAGGCGAGTCTGTAGAAGATGAAATTGAAACGTCGAGCAAAACTGATGATGTTTCGTTTGAGATCGATGAATTAGAGCAAGCCGATTTTGACCAGTTATTAGCTGAACTATCTGATGAGAACCAACAGGTCAATGAAGCCACTGAAGCTGAACCTGAAGCTCCAAATTTAAACGAAGCAAATGAGCAGTCGGAGATAAGCAGTGATAATATCGATGACGACCTACTTGATGATCTAGATGAAGACTTTTTAAGTGTCGATAATCTAATGGATGACCTAGATGATGATGATTCAGAAATTCCTGAGGATTTAGACATTGATGTGGGGCTAGACGATTTTGATGAGTTAGCGTCAAGTAGAGGCTCGGTCGATGTTGATACGGAAGCTGGTGGAATGGCTTCGGAATTAGATCTAGCAAAAACCTACATTGAAATGGACGATGTGGAAAATGCGAAGCTAATTTTAGATAAAATTGCTTTAAGTGATAATAAAGAAGCTAAAGAGCAAGCGCTCTCATTATTAGATGAGTTAAATGGTTAAAACCAAATAGTAATTCATAGTATAATCAACGCAGATTTTTTATAATTCTGCGTTTTTTATTTTTAGGGCAATATAATATGCGAATAGCGTTAGGTATAGAGTACGACGGTGCACAGTTTTTTGGTTGGCAGAGACAAAGAGATGTCACCACTGTTCAAGAGTGCTTAGAAGCTGCGCTGTCAAAAGTTGCAAATCATAAAGTTGATGTGTTTTGTGCCGGACGAACTGACGCTGGCGTTCACGGTACAGGTCAAGTTGTTCACTTTGATACAGAATCCATCCGTGGTGAACGAGGCTGGACGATGGGCATAAATGCAAACCTTCCAGATGCAATTGCCGTCACTTGGATGAAAGAGGTCCCTGATGACTTCCACGCACGTTTTTCAGCAACAGCACGACGTTATCGCTACATTATTTATAATGAAAAGTTACGACCAGGAATCCTAAACAAGGGGTTAAGTCATTATCATATGCCCTTAAATGCTGACAAAATGCATGAAGCTGCACAGTGCTTACTTGGCGAAAATGACTTTTCTTCGTTCCGAGCCGCGCAATGCCAATCGAACTCTCCAAATCGCAATGTTCATTTTGTTTCAGTAACACGCCAAGGCTCGTTCGTTATCATAGATATTAAAGCAAATGCCTTTGTTCACCATATGGTAAGGAACATAGCGGGTAGTCTTATTGCAGTGGGTAAAGGTGAGCAGGAAGTGAGTTGGATGGCTGACTTACTTGCAAAAAAAGATCGAACTCAAGCCGCAGAAACCGCGAAACCGAATGGCCTTTATTTAATCGATGTAGATTATCCTGAAGAGTTTAATTTACCGAATTCCAAACTTGGTCCTCTTTTTATCTAATGTTGTGACCATTTCTGATTCTTTTTTAATCTTTTTACCGACAAATAAGACCAGTTTAAGCAAGTTTTTATATAAAGGTTGTGTTTTAATAGGCGCAGATTTTTCATCTTGAATGAATAAAGTGGACAACTTTTATAAGGCAGTAACAAATGAGCTGGATAGAAAAGATTCTACCAAAGACAAATACCTCAACTAAACGAAACATTCCTGAAGGTGTTTGGACAAAGTGCACAAGCTGTGATGCGATTTTATATAAAAACGATTTAGAAAAAGAACAAGGCGTATGTCCTAAATGTGATCATCACATGCGTTTAACGGGTCGTAAACGACTAGAGTTGTTTTTAGATGCGGGTGAAAAAACGGAAATTGCAGCAGATTTAGAGCCACAAGATGTGCTGTCATTCAGAGACACTAAAAAATACAAAGATCGTATTTCAGCGGCACAAAAGCAGAGTAAAGAAAAAGACGCGATGATCGTACTAAAAGGTCGTGTCAAAGGTGTTCCATGTGTTGCTGCATCATTTGAATTTTCATACATGGGCGGTTCCATGGCAACGGTCGTGGGTGAAAAGTTTGTCCAAGCTGTGAATGTTTGTATCAATGAAAATATCCCATTAATTTGTTTTTCAGCATCAGGTGGTGCTCGAATGCAAGAGGCTCTATTCTCTTTAATGCAAATGGCAAAAACGAGTGCTGCATTAGCAAAACTTAGTGATAAAGGGATTCCATTTATATCAGTGCTCACTGATCCAACAATGGGTGGAGTTTCGGCAAGCTTAGCAATGCTAGGTGATATTAATATCGGTGAGCCTAAAGCTCTTATAGGCTTTGCTGGCCCTCGCGTTATTGAACAAACTGTGCGAGAAAAGTTACCTGAAGGATTCCAACGAAGCGAGTTCCTTCTGGAGCATGGTGCCATTGACATGATTGTGGATCGACGAGAAATGCGCAATACAGTAGCGAGATTGTTTGCAAAAATGTGTAAACTACCGTCACTGGAAAAAGAACATAGAACCGCGTAATGAGCAATTCAACATTTCAAAGCCAGTCACTAAACGACTGGCTTTTTTATTTAGAGCAACAACACCCTACTGAGATTGACCTTGGTTTATCAAGAGTCGACTCTGTTGCAGTAAAAGCAGATATTAAAAATCTAGGTGCTAAAAAAACAGTACTTGTTGCGGGAACCAATGGTAAAGGGACAACAATACGATTTATTGAAATGACCCTACTTAAATTGGGTTATAGGGTTGGTGTGTTTAGCTCGCCGCATTTGTTTAAATACAATGAAAGAGTTCGTATAGATGGTGAATTACTCGATGATGAAACACACGTAGAGGCTTTTGAGTTTATTGAGCAACACAAAGAAGGTACCTCGCTTACTTATTTTGAATTCTCAACGCTAGCTGCATTTAAAATTTTTCAAGATTCAAAGCTCGATGTGGTTCTAGTGGAAGTTGGTTTAGGTGGGCGTTTAGACTCAACAAACATTATCCAGCAAGATATATCTGTAATTACTAGTATTGGTTTAGATCACACTGACTGGTTAGGAAATACGCTTGAAGCGATAGCCTTTGAAAAAGCGGGTATCTTTAAAAAAGACAATTTAGCGATTATAGGCGAAACTAACCCTCCTAAAACGATAAAGCAACAGGCAGATTCGTTGCAGGTAAGTCAGACCTTATGGAGTGGCAAAGAATTTAAATTTAGCAATGCAAAAATGGGTGAAAATGCTCAAGAGTTTGCTGCATCTAGATGGCACTATAATTATGGCAATTTAGAATTCAAAAACTTACGAGCTAACTTCGTTCCCAAACAAAATATAGCAACCGCCATCACAACGCTAATTGCATTGGAAGTAAATTTAAATGAAGCAATACTAAACCAAGTTATTGCAGATTTTTCACTGCCTGGAAGAATGCAAATACTTAAGACTCAACCCTTGCAACTTGTTGACGTTGCGCACAACCCACATGCAGTTAACTACCTAAATGAAACACTTATAGCGAATCCGTTATTTAATCAACGTAAATGCACTCATGCCGTTGTTGCTATGATGAAAGACAAAGACATTAAGGACACATTAGAGCTACTAATTGATAGAATAGATCACTGGCATTTAGGTGATCTTCAGGGTAACAAAAGGGCGGCAAGTGCTACGGATATACAAGCAATTTTATTAGATTTAGGTGCGAAGCAAGTTTCTGTATATGAGTCACTACCTAAGGCTTGGCTTGAGGCTGAAAAGCATCAGCAGACAGAAGAGCTTTTACTTGGCTTCGGTTCGTTTTACACTGTGTGTGAAATTCTTAAACTCCAATAAAAGATAAAGAGGCAAAAGTGACAGATTTAATTAAACAGCGATTATTAGGGATGTTAATAGTTGTTATTGTGGGAGTCGTATTTATTCCTGATCTATTGGATGGTAAGAAAGAAACGACAAAAGCCGACTTCAAAAAGATTCCTGACAAGCCTATGTTCGACCAAGAGGCAAACAACGAAGAATTTCCGGTAGCACTGGTTGAAGAGACTATATCTAAAGTTCCTCAAGAAGCTGATGAAAAGGCGATTGATGATGAAGTTACAGAAGTTGAAAATGTCGAGGTTCAGTCGGTAGCAGAGCAAAATAACCTTGATGAATCACAACCAGAAGTGGTGTTGGAAAATAGTGTTTCAGCTACGATTGCAAAAAGTGAGAAGACCAGTTCACAGCCTCAAGAAGCGCAAGTTTCTGTAACTAAGTCTGACTTTAAAAAGCCAATGTGGATTTTACAGCTTGGCAGTTTTAAACATAAAGAAAACGTCGTCACACTAAGAGAAAAATTACGCGAAGCTGGCATTGAAACCTACACTAAGCCAGTACAAACCAAAGCTGGGATACTTTCCAAAGTTTACGTAGGGCCAGAGCAAGACAAAGAAGTGCTGGAAAAAACTCAAATTAAAATTAAAGAAATTAATGGTCTTGTAGGTAAAATTACACGTTTTGAAACGAGAAATTAGTAGCAGGTGCTTTACGCATCTGCTAGACTTCGCGCCGAAAATTACCAGTGGAAAAGTTGTTTTTTATGGTATGGATTGATTACGCAATAATAGCAATTATCGCTATTTCATCGTTGGTTAGCTTGGTTCGAGGTTTTGTAAAAGAATCTGTATCACTTGCCGTTTGGATTGCCGCCTTTTTTGTGGCCAGTCAATTTTATCCCTATTTAGCAACGTACCTAACTGGTATCGAAAAAGAGCTTGTTCGAAACGGCTCAGCCATTGCAATTTTATTCATAATCACCCTTATTCTTGGCGCAATGGTTAATCATATTCTTTCTGAAATAGTCCAGTTCACTGGACTCACAGGCACAGACAAAATGCTTGGAATGATATTTGGTGGCCTCAGAGGCGCTCTAATCGTTGCAGCAACTTTACTCTTTTTAGATACTCTAACGCCAGCTAGCGATTCGCTATGGTGGCAATCCTCAATTCTAATTCCTGAATTCGCTTTTATCGTTGAATGGTTTTTTGAATTGTTACAAGAAAACTCAAGTTTACTGTCTACACAACCTTGATGGAGAACGTATCATGTGTGGTATTGTTGGAATAGTTGGCAAAGACCCGGTTAATCAAATTATTTATGATGGCTTAACGGTCCTTCAACATAGAGGTCAAGATGCCGCCGGTATCGTTACCATTGATGAAGGGAAGTTTCGTCTTAGAAAAGCAAATGGTTTAGTTCGAGATGTGTTTCAAGAACGCCATATGCAAAGACTGCAAGGTAACATGGGAATAGGGCACGTACGGTACCCAACAGCTGGCAGTTCTAGTTCAGCGGAAGCCCAACCATTCTACGTAAACTCTCCATTTGGTATCTCACTCGCCCATAACGGCAATTTAACAAACGCAACTGAACTCAGAAAACATTTATTTAAAGAAGCTCGTCGTCATATAAACACGACATCAGACTCTGAGCTCCTTCTTAATATTTTAGCGCATGAGCTGTGTGAATCTAAGCTAATGGAATTATCAGCTGATAACATGTTTTCTGCGGTACGTCGTCTGCATCAAAATGTGCGTGGCGCATACGCGGTCGTTGCGGTCATTATCGGTCATGGATTACTTGCGTTTAGAGACCCAAATGGGATTCGCCCTCTTGTACTAGGTGAGCGTGAGACGGACAAGGGCACCGAGTACATGGTTGCTTCTGAAAGTGTTGCTCTTGATATTGACGGCTTTAAATTAATCCGTGACGTTGCTCCAGGTGAAGCAATATACATTACAGAGCAAGGTGAATTGTTTACAAAACAATGTTATCCAGATCCTAAGTGTGTTCCATGTATTTTTGAATATGTATATTTTGCTCGCCCAGATTCTAAATTGAACGATATTTCTGTCTACGCATCTCGCGTTAAGATGGGAACCTATTTAGGTCAAAAGATTAAAAAGGAATGGTCTGATTTAGACATTGACGTTGTCATTCCAATCCCTGAAACCAGTTGTGATATTGCATTACAAATCGCTCATGAATTAGATCTACCGTACCGCCAAGGCTTTGTAAAAAACCGTTACGTTGGTAGAACTTTTATCATGCCAGGTCAGGCTCAACGTAAAAAGTCTGTTCGCCGAAAATTAAATGCAATAGGTGAAGAGTTTAAAGGGAAAAACGTATTATTGGTAGATGATTCAATTGTACGTGGAACTACTTCTGAGCAAATAATAGAGATGGCTCGGGACGCTGGTGCCAAGAAGGTGTTTTTTGCGTCTGCGGCTCCGGAGATTCGTTTTCCGAATGTTTACGGTATTGATATGCCGTCACCAAATGAGTTAATTGCTTATGGCCGTGAAGCTGACGAAGTGGCATCATTAATAGGTGCAGACAAATTGATTTATCAATCATTAGAAGACTTAGAGTCTGCGGTTAGAGAGCAAAACCCAGGTATTGAAACGTTTGAAACGTCAGTGTTTGACGGTGATTATGTAACTAAAGATATAGATCAAACGTATCTTGAATCACTTGAAAGTACACGTAGTGATAATGCCAAAGCAAAAGTTACTGAGCCACTTGAAAATGGTTTGGAAATGCATAACGAAGAAAGCTAGAGTGTAGAGAATTTAAAAAGGAATCATTTAAATGGCTGAACATATAAATATTGCAAAAGCGGCGATCGATGATGCCCAAAAGGGGCTACGCGCACCCTTTGTAAAAAAAATCACTGGCTTAGTAGAAAATAAAGCGCCTCTTGGTCCGAATTGGCTTTATTTGGCGCAGTCCTCAGCACAACTAGGCGAACTTAGCTTAGTTAAACAGTGCTTAAAATTTATTGGAAATGATCAAACAAATGTTAAAGAAGTCATTCAAAAGGGCGGATTACTTGCCCAATTAGGACTTGTTGACGACGCGATGATAACTTTGGCCTCAATCCCAGCAGAGAAAAGAGACCACGCATGGTTTCACTTTGCAGGTGTTTTAGCGAGTCAAAAAGGTCAGTTTGATGAAGCTGAAAAGCTACTAGATAGTACGTTAGAGGTTGCTCCGCTATCAGGTCCAACATGGCTTGCGTATGCGAAACTTGGCAAAGTCAATATGGAGAGGTTTAAACAACTTCAACAACTAGAAAACCAGTTCGCTAAAACAGACAAGCTTAATTACTGCCAGTATTTGTATGCAATGGCTGAGCTTTATGATTTGTATGATAACAAAGCCAAAGCAGATAGTTTTTATGATCAGGCAACCGCGGTTGCTAGAAGCATTTCAAGTCCAGAACCTTATATAGTAGAAGAACAACAAGCATTAGTTGAAAAAATTATCACTCAACATGGTGACGAGTTCTTTGATAAATTTCCTGAATCGAGTTCAACTGACACGCCAATTTTTATTATTGGTCAGCCGCGAACTGGCACGACGTTGCTATCTAAGCTACTTACATCGCACTCAATGATACATGGCGGTGAGGAGCAAGTGTTATGCAGTAAGGCGCTTTCTCCTGTCAAAATAGGACAAATTTTTGATGAAAAGACAAAAGCGATTCCTATGGAGCAACATTTAGGGTTAATGGAACACTTTTTATCGCAACACAAGCACCTTTTAAATCAAAAGGGCGTTGCTTCAGCGCATTTGAATGTAGATAAAACACTCGACTTAATTAACTATGTTGGCTTTTTATCAAAAGTGTACCCAAAGGCTTGTTTTGTGTTTGTTGAGCGCGAACAAAGTGATGCAAAATGGTCTTGTTATAAAAACTTCTTTAACGTGGGTCTTGGTTGGTCTTACGACAAAAACCTAATTGATAGCTATTTCGCTGAGTTTGAACGACTCAAAGCTCACTGGTTTAAACATTTAGGTGATAAAGCGATATCAATTAACTATGAGAAACTTGTCACGTCGCCGAATGATGAACTTCAAAAGCTGTGTGAAAGCTTAGATGTATCATTTGAAGATAACATGTTAGCATTTTACAAAACATCAGAAGCAGTTCAAACAGCAAGCTTCAGGCAAGTACGTAATCCGCTTAACACAGATTCAATAGGCCAGGGTCGATTTTAAATAACCCAACATAGAGTATTTAAAAGCCAGCATCCGCTGGTTTTTTTATGCCTGTGTATAGCGCTCTTAATAATTTATAACAGCAATCTTTAACTTTAATAGTGCCTTCATCCGTTTGTTAGATAACATCGATTTATAGGCAAAAAAAAGGCCGGAAAACCGGCCTTTTGTTAATAACTATTTAAGTTATATTAGAAACGGTATGAAGCACTTAGGCGAACATAACGTGGAGACTGCCAGTTTGAAGCTAAACCAAAGTTAGGGTTAACTTGAACGTTTGCAGCATCGTAGTCTTGACCGTCTAAATCGTGAATTTCGTCAACTTCTGTAACAGTATCAGAGTTTAACACGTTAAACACGTCAGCACGGAATGTAACTTCAGACTCGCCTAAAGGCATAGTGTAGCTAGCAGATAGGTCGATAGACAATACTGAATCAGTACGGCCTTCTGAACCACGTGGTGCTAGTACACCCGCTTTGTAGAATGACTCTGAACCGTATTCACGAGCAAATACGTCTGTTGGGTGGTAACCAAACGCGTTTACAGGACGACCTGACTGCCAAGATAAGTTAGCACCTAGGTTGAACTGTTCAGTGATTTGGTATGAACCATACGCTTTAATTTGGTGAGTACGGTCATTAGGAAGTAAGCCGTATGCGCCATCTAAAAGTCCTGGTTGGTCAAATAGAGTTGTTAGACCAGCATCATCCTGTCCGTTATCTGAACGAACGTAACCTTCGTTGTTACCTTCAGATTTAGACCAAGTGTAGGCTGCTTTAAACATCCATACGCCGTCCCAACCTTTTTCAACAGAAACGTCGATTGCTTTGTATTTACGGATTGACTCAGGGTAGTTTAAGTCAGAAGCCGGAATAGTATAAGCTTGTTCTTTAAGAGGACCGTCACCATCTGGGTCAGTCGTGATTGTCATGTCTGTGCCTGGGTTACCCAATACATAGTAGTGGAAACCAGAACATTCAGTACAGCTTGAACCAAACTCACGCTCTACATATTTGTTTAAACCGAAGTCAACTGCAACGTCTTCGATTGTTACACCTAGCTCACGGTATGTACCTTGAACAGCCATGCTCCACTCATCGTTAAGTTGGAACTGGTAACCTAAGATGAACTCGTCTGAGTACATAGGATCCATGTTCGCATCTACGATAGACTTTTTATCTGGAACGTCGCCGTCAGAGAATACTTGGTCAGCACGAGTTTTTGCACCAGAGATTACTGGAATACCTAGCGCTTCGTTTTCATAACCGTTAAATGCCCAGAACTCATGAATATAAGTTTCAGCACCTGCTAAACGAATGTTTGTATTCGCAGCAACAGGTAGGTAGTAACGACCAAAGCTAGCCCAGATTTTAGACTCGCCATCGCCATTTACATCATAAACTGCGCCTAAACGAGGAGCCCACTGGTTGTTAAGTTCAACAAATGACTCGCCCGCACCGTTCAAGTTTTCAAATGAATCGTTACGAAGACCTAAGTTAAGAACTAGTTTGTCGTTTACTTGCCATGTGTCTTGAATGTAATAAGCAAAGTTACTAGATTCAAATGAACCACCTGAACTATATGTACGACGACGGACTTCAGTTTCAACTGGGTTCGCTGGATCTGAATCGTCTAGGTAGAATAGGTAGTATGCGCCACCAGACATTACTGTCTCTTGGTTTGCAGTTAGTTTCTCTGAGTCAACACCAACGCGGATTTCGTGATCGCCTAGGTAGATATCAGCATCAACACGGAATACTTCACGTTTGTCATCGCCAGCACCAATTGAGAAGTTAGCCCAATCGCCGCCAGGTACAAATGAGTTAGTAGACGCGTAGTTGTAGTATACAGCTGGGTTAGCATCTAATGCACTTTGAGTTGTACGGTCTGTTTCGTTTACACCGTACTGTGCAGAGATTGATAAGCTGTCGTTGATTACAGAAGTATATTTAAGTGTCCAGTTCAGACCACCAACTTCAGAGAAACCAGCTTTAGGGGTTTCAGATGCAGCACCGTTAAGTGTTGGTGTACGAATGTTATCTACAGTACCTTTATCAGAGAATGATGTAAGTTCAATGATGTTGTCGTCATTGATGTACCAGTCTAGTTTTAAGCCCCAGAACGCATCTTCATCTACGTTTTCGTAGCTGCTGCTGATTACGCCATCTGCGCCAAGTGTTTGAGAACCTTCGTATTCAAATACGTCTGAACGTGGGTTATACAATGTGTAGAAGAATAATTTGTCTTCAATGATTGCACCAGAAGCCCAGATGTTAACGTCCCAAAAGTCGTTCTTGTCTTTTGTGTTGTTAATGCGGTAAGTACCGTTGTCACGAATTTGTGAAGGCTTGTCTTCACGTAACGCGTCTGGTTCGAATTGAGCATTGATGCCCCATTTGAACTCGTTGCTACCAGATTTAGTTTTTGCATTGATTACGCCGCCCATTGCGCGACCGAACTCTGCAGAGTAACCACCAGTTTTAACTTCGAAAGACTCATACATTTCGAAAGGAGGTTGAGAGCTACCAACACCCGTACGGAAGTTAGTAAGGTTTAGACCGTTTACAAAGTAAGCATTCTCAGCAACTGACGCACCACCAATTGATGGTAAGTTACCGAATGCGCTGTCACCTTTAGTTGTACCAGGAGCTAATAGAGCAACACCAGTAAGGTCACGAGGTACCGGGACTTTATCGATAGTTAAGCTATCTACTACGATACCAGTGTTTGAGCTAGTTACGTCAACTAGAGAAACAACACGACCTGTAACAGCGATACGCTCAATACCAGCTTCTTGAAGTTGGATATCAAGGTTTACTTTACCACTGATACCAACATTTACGTTGTCTTGAACAGTTGAAGTGTAACCGTCTTTACTTGCTGTAACCTTATAGGTACCAGCCGGAAGAAGAGGAAAACGGAACGTACCTGAAGCGTCAGAAACAACTGTACGACTTAGGCCCGTATTTTTGTTTTCGATTTGTACCGTAACTGAACCTAGAGTGGCACCAGTAGTAGAAACAGCGTTACCTTGGATTGCACCGCTATTTGCCATTGCTGGCATAGCAGAACCAAGTGCAGCAGCGACCGTGATCGCAGCTAAACTTTTATTGAATTTTTTCATTGTTAGTTCCTGAAAGTTATTTTTAGTTTTACTAGTCAAAATTGTTGTAATATTTAGAACCGATGACCAGCATCTGCTATTGATACTAAAGTTGGTTGGATAATTCAACCATTAACAGCAAAAATTGTTAAAGAAAGTGTAAAGTTTGGAAAGGTTGATTGAAAATCGAACAGGAAAAGGCCGGTTTCATTTTTTGTTAATAAATACAACGAAATGTTTAAATTAACAAAATAGAGGGTATAACAAGTTTATTCCCTCTATTAATGTATCTTTTATAATCCTGATATTTAACTAAATTAGTTTAAATTGAGTTAGCTATGAAATTTTTCACAAGCCTCTAAAGTGTTTTCTACTAATGAAGCGACTGTCATCGGGCCAACACCACCAGGAACCGGCGTAATCCAAGATGCACGCTGGAAAGCTTCGTCAAATTGAATATCTCCAACTAAACTTCCGTCCGCTAAGCGGTTGATACCTACATCAATAACAATAGCGCCAGGCTTCACCCAGTCTCCAGGAATAAACTCAGGCTTACCTACTGCCACCACTAAGATATCAGCCTGACGAACTTGCGCTTCTAAATCCTGCGTAAACTTATGGCAAACTGTAGTGGTACAGCCAGCAAGTAATAATTCAAGTGACATTGGACGACCCACAATATTGGATGCGCCAACAATAACCGCATGTTTACCTTTATAGAATACATGCGTGTTATCTAACAGCGTCATGATGCCTTTAGGTGTGCATGGACGAAGGGCAGGGACTCGTTGTGCTAGTCGTCCTATATTATAAGGATGAAAGCCATCAACGTCCTTGTGCGGATGTATGCGTTCAAGTACACGCTCAGGGTTTAAACCATGTGGTAATGGAAGTTGAACTAATATGCCATCTATCTCAGCATCGTTATTTAGCTCATCTATTAATGCGAGTAATTCTTTTTCTGTTGTAGTTGCTGGAAGGTCATAGGATTTGGACGTTAAACCTACTTCTTCACACGCTTTCTTTTTATTGCCTACGTATACTTGTGATGCAGGATCTTGACCTACAAGTACCACAGCGAGTCCAGGCGCTCTTCTATTTGCTTTAATTCTGGCACTTACACCTGTTTTTACTTTATCTCGAACGGTTTGGGCGATGGCTTTACCATCTATAAGTCTGGCAGTCATTGAACACTCTTATATAGTAGAAGTTAATTTTGCAATGTGATTGTAAACCTTTGCAAATAAAATCTCATTGATAAAAGCACACTTAATGAAAAAAAAGTTGGCTATAAAATTATGAAATGGAGCGTTTTTTATACTAAAATAGCGGTTATCGAATAAAACATTAGCAAGTTGGGTTAAAAATCACCAAACAGTATAAATTCTTTAAAAAAGTGTTTGACTGAAATGGGGGTTATCCGTAATATGCCGCTCTGTCGCGAGGCAACAAGTTCTCAAAGCAAAAAGTCGGTGTTTAGCGCAGCTTGGTAGCGCACTTCGTTTGGGTCGAAGGGGTCGCAGGTTCGAATCCTGCAACACCGACCATCTTTTGTTTTTAGAATGTAGCCCGTAGGTTATGCGCCCGTAGCTCAGCTGGATAGAGCAACGCCCTTCTAAGGCGTCGGTCGTAGGTTCGAATCCTACCGGGTGCGCCATTTGTTTCGTTGACAAGTCTATATTGCGGTGATTGTAGCTCAGTTGGTAGAGCCCCGGATTGTGATTCCGGTTGTCGTGGGTTCAAGTCCCATCAGTCACCCCATCTTTTTGCGGGAGTGGCGGAATTGGTAGACGCGCTGGATTTAGGTTCCAGTATCGCAAGGTGTGAGAGTTCAAGTCTCTCCTTCCGCACCATTATCTACTTATATAATATTGTCGGTGTTTAGCGCAGCTTGGTAGCGCACTTCGTTTGGGTCGAAGGGGTCGCAGGTTCGAATCCTGCAACACCGACCATTATTATTATCTCCGTTACACACTCATAAAAATCAAAATATCTTCCCTAAGTGCACATTATTTATTCTATTTCGGTCCCTTTTGCGTGGACGATTCAAAAAGACACAGCTATAATGCGCCGTCATTTTAAGAACAATAATATTGGGCCCGAGATTTTCATATTGGTCACAAAGTTAATTAATTGAGGTAGAACATGCAGGTTTCTTTAGAAACGACTCAAGGTTTAGAGCGTAAAATTACTATCACTGTTCCAGCTGAAACAGTTGAAACTCAAGTTAAAGCACGTTTACGTGAAGTTGGTAAAACAACTCGTATCGATGGTTTCCGTAAAGGCAAAGTACCAGTTTCAGTTCTAGAGAAGCGCTACGGACAGTCAGTATTTGTAGAAGTTGCTCAAGAACAGATGCAACAAAACTACATCCAAGGCATTATCCAAGAAAAAGTAAACCCTGCGGGCGCGCCTTTCTTTGAGCCAAAGAACATGAAACGTGGTGAAGACTTAGAGTTTTCAGCGACGTTTGAAGTATACCCAGAAGTTTCGTTAGATAACGTTGATAAAATCTCTGTTGAACGTCCAGTAGCCGAAGTAACAGATGCTGACTTAGATAACATGATGGTTACACTTCAAAAGCAACAAGCGTCATGGGTTGAGTCAGACGAAGCTGCTGCTGAAGGTCACCGTGTTAATATCAACTTTGTTGGTAAAATCGATGGTGAAGAGTTTGAAGGCGGCAAAGCGGAAGGTTTTGATTTAGAGCTAGGACAAGGTCGTATGATCCCTGGTTTTGAAGACGGAATCCTAGGTAAAAAAGCTGGTGAAGAAGTAACTGTAAACGTTACATTCCCTGACGAGTACCACGCTGAAAACCTTAAAGGCAAAAAAGCAGAGTTCGCTGTTACAGTAAACAAAGTTGAAGCGCAGCAGTTACCAGAATTAAATGACGAGTTTGTTACTAAGTTTGGTATCGAAGAGGGTGGCGTTGACGCACTTAAGGCTGAAGTTAAAAACAACATGACTCGTGAATTAGGCCAGGCGCTTAAAGCTAAAGTTAAAGAGCAAGCGATTAAAGGTTTATTAGAAGCTCATGAGCTTGAAGTTCCTAAAGCGTTAATCGATCAAGAAGTGAATGCATTACGTCAACAAGCGATGCAACGTTTTGGTGGTCAAATGGACGCGAGCAACATGCCTGAGCTTCCTGCTGAATTATTTGAGCAACAAGCAAAAGACCGTGTTCGCACTGGTTTGTTACTTGGTGAATTCATTCGCACAAACGAAATCAAAGCAGATGACGCTAAAGTAAAAGAAATCATTGAAACTCAAGCTTCAGCTTATGAAGATCCTTCAGAAGTAGTAAACCACTATTATGGCGACGAAAAGTTAATGGAAAATATCCGTAACTTAGCGACTGAAGATCAAGCGATTGAAATGTTACTTGAGAAAGCCAAAGTTGAAGAGAAATCATTCAGCTTTGACGAAATTATGAACCCTAAGCAAGCATAATTAAAAATCGCATTGACTTAAGGGTTGAATAAAGGATTTAATGGCTCGATATACAAAACGTATGTCGAGCCATTTTTGTTTAAGGAAGTTTTATGATTAACCACAATAGTAATGTGGTAGCTGGATTTGATGATCCAAGCAACGCATTAGTCCCTATGGTCGTTGAGCAAACGGCAAAAGGTGAACGTTCTTATGATATCTATTCTCGCCTTTTAAAAGAACGTGTCATTTTTTTAACCGGTCAAGTTGAAGATCAAATGGCGAACTTGATCTGTGCTCAGCTTCTTTTTTTAGAGTCTGAAAACCCAGATAAAGACATTTATCTTTATATAAATTCACCTGGTGGTTCTGTAACTGCAGGTATGTCAATTTATGACACAATGAATTTCATTAAGCCAGATATTGCTACTGTATGTATGGGCCAAGCGGCTAGTATGGGTGCATTTTTATTATCAGGCGGTGCTAAAGGTAAGCGTCACTGTTTACCGAACTCTCGTGTAATGATTCACCAGCCATTAGGTGGATTTCAAGGTCAAGCATCTGATTTTGAAATTCATGCAAAAGAAATTTTGTATATCAAAGAAAAACTAAACCGTTTAATGGCGGATCACTCTGGTCAACCATATGAAAAAGTCGCAAAAGATACAGACCGCGATAATTTCTTAACGCCAGAAGATGCGTTGGAGTATGGTTTGATCGATTCTATTCTTACTCGTCGCGATTTAAAGTAAGTTTATTAGTTAACCCACTGGGTTAATACGAAATATTTGACTAACATTAATATTAGTCAAGCTAGCAAAGTGAGGTGACTCTATGTCAGAACCTACAGAAAATGACAGTAAGCTACTGTATTGTTCATTTTGCGGCAAGAGCCAGCATGAAGTTCGAAAACTAATTGCCGGTCCTTCTGTATATATCTGTGATGAATGTGTTGATTTGTGTAACGACATTATCAGAGAAGAAATTAAAGAAATATCGCCAAAGCGTGATGCTGAATCATTACCAACGCCACGAGATATTCGTGAGCATTTGGATGATTACGTTATCGGCCAACAACATGCTAAGAAAGTGCTAAGTGTCGCGGTTTATAACCACTATAAGCGTTTACGTAATGCGGACACAAATAATGGTGTTGAGTTAGGCAAAAGTAATATCTTACTGATAGGGCCTACTGGTAGCGGTAAAACGTTATTAGCTGAAACGTTGGCTCGCTTCCTCGATGTTCCATTTACCATGGCCGATGCAACAACATTAACTGAAGCTGGTTATGTTGGTGAAGATGTAGAAAACATTATTCAGAAGCTGTTACAAAAATGTGATTACGATGTAGAAAAAGCGCAGCGCGGCATAGTATACATTGACGAAATAGATAAGATTTCTCGTAAATCTGATAATCCGTCGATCACTAGAGACGTGTCTGGTGAAGGTGTACAACAAGCTTTACTTAAACTGATTGAAGGCACAGTTGCTTCTATTCCACCGCAAGGCGGGCGTAAACACCCTCAACAAGAGTTTTTACAGGTTGATACCTCTAAAATACTATTTATATGTGGTGGTGCTTTTGCAGGTCTAGATAAAGTAGTTAGTGCGCGTTCTGAGACAGGTACAGCTATCGGTTTCGGTGCCGAAGTTAAGTCGAGTAAAGATGAGACGACGCTAACAGAGCACTTTCAAAACGTAGAGCCAGAAGACCTGGTTAAATATGGATTAATTCCAGAATTTATTGGCCGTCTTCCGGTAGTTGCAACTTTAGGTGAACTAGATCTGGATGCGCTCGTACAAATACTAAGTGAACCTAAAAATGCGTTAACTAAACAGTATGGCGCGTTGTTCGATTTAGAAGGTACTGAGCTCGAGTTTCGTGAAGATGCACTTAAAGCGATAGCTGCAAAAGCAATGGCACGTAAAACAGGCGCTCGAGGATTGCGTTCAATTATTGAAGCAACCTTGCTAGATACAATGTATGAACTACCTTCTATGGAAGATGTTTCAAAAGTTGTTATCGATGAATCTGTTATTGACGGTCAGTCTGATCCTATTTTGATTTATGACAATCAAAAAAGTAAGGCTTTGCCTGAGTAATATTTGCGCAAGTATCGATAAAAAGGAGTCATTTGACTCCTTTTTTGCTTTCAGCAATTGAACTTTTTATGAGTCACCCCATATACTTAATTATTACTATTAGAATGCAGAGAACTCATCAATATGACGCATGAAGCAGAACATTCAAACATTCCAGTTTTAGCACTTAGGGATGTTGTCGTTTATCCCCATATGGTTATTCCCCTTTTTGTTGGTCGGGAAAAATCTATCGCATGTTTAGAACAAGCAATGGAAAAAGATAAAAAAATCTTTTTAGTAGCCCAGGTTGATCCAGCTAATGACGATCCAAAGCCGGATGATATGTATAAAGTGGGTACCGTCGCCACTATTCTTCAGTTACTAAAACTTCCTGATGGGACAGTTAAGGTTTTAGTAGAAGGAAATGTTCGCGGAAAAATTATCAAATTTACTGAAACAGATGATTACTTCGAAGCTGAAGTTGAGCCAATTGCAATCGCAATGGCAGATGAGCGTGAAGAAGAAGTTTTGATTCGTTCTGCAATTAATCAATTTGAAGGCTACATCAAGCTTAATAAAAAAATTCCTCCAGAAGTGCTCACTTCCGTAACTGGTATTGAAGATGCGGACCGACTAGCAGATACCATGGCGTCCCACATGCCACTTAAAGTCGAAGAAAAACAAAAAGCATTAGAAATAGAAGATGTTCATGAGCGTCTAGAATACTTAATGGCGCTGATGGAAGGCGAGATAGATCTCCTTCAAGTTGAAAAGAAAATCCGTAGCCGTGTTAAAAAACAAATGGAGAAAAGCCAGCGCGAGTATTATTTGAATGAGCAGATGAAAGCAATTCAAAAAGAGCTAGGCGAAACGGAAGACGGCGTAGATGAGTTTGACGCGCTTGAAGCAAAAATTGCAGAAGCAGAAATGCCAGAAGAGGCAGAACAAAAAACCAAAGCTGAACTTAAAAAACTTAAAATGATGTCAGCCATGTCTGCAGAAGCAACCGTTGTTCGCGGTTATATCGATTGGATGACAGGCGTTCCTTGGAAAAAGCGCAGTAAAGTTAAAAAAGACCTAAATAAAGCGCAGGATATTTTAGATTCAGACCACTATGGATTGGATAAAGTTAAAGAACGTATTTTAGAATACCTAGCAGTACAACAGCGAACTAGTAAATTAAAAGGTCCAATTTTGTGCTTAGTCGGGCCTCCAGGTGTAGGTAAAACATCACTAGGTCAATCTATTGCTAAGGCAACGGGACGTAAGTATGTGCGCATGGCATTAGGTGGCGTTCGTGATGAAGCTGAGATCAGAGGTCATCGCCGCACTTACATTGGTTCCATGCCAGGCAAAATCATCCAAAAAATGAGTAAGGTTGGTGTTAAAAACCCGTTATTCCTATTGGATGAAATAGATAAGATGAGCTCTGACATGCGTGGTGACCCGTCATCAGCATTGTTAGAAGTTTTAGATCCAGAGCAAAACGCAGCGTTTAACGATCATTATCTAGAAGTTGACTACGATTTATCTGACATCATGTTTGTCGCAACGTCAAATAGCATGGACATTCCAGGTCCGTTGTTAGATAGAATGGAAGTTATTCGTCTAGCTGGATACACAGAAGATGAAAAGTTAAACATTGCAAATCAGCACTTAATTAGTAAGCAAATCAAACGTAACGGTTTAAAAGCCAATGAGTTAACGTTAAAAGACAGTGCAATTATCGATATTGTTCGTTATTACACCCGTGAAGCTGGTGTACGAAGTTTAGAACGAGAGATATCTAAAATATGTCGTAAAGTTGTAACGCAAATATTAACGAATAAAGATACGAAAAGCGTTGTTGTTGATGGCGAAAATTTAGCTGAATACCTTGGTGTGCGCCGCTATGATTATGGTAAAGCCGACGAAGATGATCGTATTGGACAAGTTACGGGTCTAGCTTGGACTCAAGTTGGCGGTGATTTACTTACCATAGAGTGTGCAACGGTACCTGGTAAAGGCAAGCTTGTTTATACTGGCTCTTTAGGTGACGTTATGAAAGAGTCGATTCAGGCAGCTATGACTGTAGTGAAGAGCCGCGCAGAGGGCTTAAGAATTAACGCTGACTTCTCAGAGAAACGCGATATTCATGTTCACGTGCCAGAAGGTGCAACACCAAAAGATGGGCCAAGTGCCGGCATCGGCATGGTAACAGCTTTGGTATCAAGCTTAACTGGTAACCCAGTTAAGGCCGACGTTGCAATGACAGGTGAAATCACGCTTCGTGGCGAGGTTCTTGCGATAGGTGGACTGAAAGAAAAACTATTAGCAGCACATAGAGGTGGAATTAAAACAGTTTTGATCCCGCATGAAAATGAACGTGATTTGGAAGAAATTCCAGATAACGTTAAGAAAGACTTGATTATAAAGCCTGTGAAGTGGATTGATGAAGTTCTAGATGTCGCGTTAAGTCAGCCAATTGAGCGAATTTCGACTGAAAATTGCGCATAAGTGAAGTTTTTTTTATAAATTTTAAAAAAAAGGCTTTTCAAAAGCGCCGACTGTGCTAGTTTATTGGGGCTAGGAGGGTTGGTGCGCCTACCTTCACTATTAAAATTGATTTCTATCGTTTATTAAAACGGAATAAATATGAGCCTAACAAAAATAATAAGGGCTCAGATAAATAAAAAAACAATATAGGGGATGAAATTGTGAACAAGTCTCAATTAATCGAAAAAATCGCTGAAGGTGCTGACATTTCAAAAGCTTCTGCAGGTCGTGCATTAGACTCATTTATTGAGTCAGTAACTGGTGCTCTTAAAGATGGTGATTCAGTTGCATTAGTTGGTTTTGGTACTTTCTCAGTACGTGACCGTGCAGCGCGCACAGGTCGTAACCCACAGACTGGTGCGACTATTGAAATTGCAGCTGCAAAAGTTCCAGCATTTAAAGCGGGTAAAGCGCTTAAAGACGCGTGTAACTAATTAAAACTTTTTGATGGGGAGCGGTAGTTCAGTTGGTTAGAATACCGGCCTGTCACGCCGGGGGTCGCGAGTTCGAGTCTCGTCCGTTCCGCCAATAAAAAAGTTCAAGCATTAAAGCGCATCTGTTAAGATGCGTTTTTTTTTACTAAACAATTTCAAACTCAGCAAAGAGAAGTAACAATGCTAGAAAGAATTAGAGAAGGTTCTCAAGGAATCGCAGCCAAAGTTATCCTTGGCTTGGTGATACTTACGTTTGCCATTAGTGGTATAGGTAGTTACATCAACAGCAAAGCTGATACTGCTGTCAAAACAGTAAATGGTGTCGAAATAACACAAACTGCAGTAGAAGAAGCGTTTCAAAACGAGCGTAATCGTATGAAACAACAGTTTGGCGATGTTGTTGAGCAGTTAATGGCAGATGAAAGTTATGTTGCAAACTTTAGACAAGGTATCGTAGATAAACTTGTTGTTGAAGAGTTACAGCGCCAACAAGCAAAAGACTTAGGTATTCGTGTAAGCGATGAGCAAATTAAAAAAGCAATTGTTGCTATGCCTGAGTTTCAACGAAACGGTCAGTTTGATAACGAAGTTTATTTAGCGTTGTTACGTCAAGCTGGTTTCACGCCAACGCAGTTTAGAGATTATTTGCGCCAGCAAATGGTTCGCTCACAGTATACAGCATCTTTAATGGGCTCGGAGTTTGTTTTAGAGCACGAAAAAGAGCAATATGCTGCTTTGAATAACCAAACAAGAACATTCCTACAAGTCCTTGTATCAAGCAAAGCACTTGAGTCAAACGTTGAGTTAACAGAAGAAGACATCCAAGCGTATTACGATAACAATAAGTTTTCGTATAAAACCGCAGATAAAGTTGCCGTTGAATATATCTTGATCGACGCACAAAAACTTGCAGAGGCAGTTGCGGTATCAGCAGAGCAACTTGAAGAATACTACGAGCAGAACATCGTAGAGTTTACAAAACAAGAACAACGCCGAATCGCTCACATTTTAGTGGAAGCTAAAGAAGGTGCCGAAGAAAAAATTAATCAAGCTAAAGAAAAGCTAGCCTCTGGTGAATCATTTGCTTCAGTGGCAGCAGAGTTTTCTGAAGATACATTCAGTGCCGAAAACGGTGGTGACTTGGAGTGGTTCGAAGCAGGTGTATTTGGCGAAGCATTCGACCAGGCGGTATTAGCTCTTGAGAAAGCGGGTGATGTAACACCTGTATTTGAATCAGAGTCAGGCTTTCATATTGTAAAAATGACTGAATACGAAAAAGCAGAAAGTGCATCGTTCGAAGATGTTAAAGCACAAATTGCTTCACAACTTCAACAGTTAAAAATAGACGAGCTTTATATCGAAGCGCAGACAAAAGTATCTGAAATATCTTTTGAGATTCCAGATACCTTAGAAGATGCAGCTGAAGTTGCAGGTCTTGAATTAAAAACAACGGGTTTAGTAACAGCTAATCAACTACAAGGCATCGTAAGTAGCCCATCAGTAGTATCAAAAGCGTTTGATGAAAACTTTATTAGTGAAGGCCTAAACAGCGAACTGATTGAGATAAACGACACTAAATCAATTGTATTTAGAGTAACAGAAAATCAACCAGCTCGAGTTCAACAGTTAGAAGAAATTAGAACGCCTATTACAGTTGCTCTTACGCGAGAAAAAGCGTCTGAACTAGCATCTAAAAAAGCATTAGAAGTTGAAGAAAAAGTTAAAGCCGGTGCAGAGCTAGCAGAATTGAATGCGGATCCGGCCGTGACGACATCAAATCAAATTGATGTTGGTCGCTTTGATACAAAAGTTAACGCAAATGTAAGAGACGCTGTTTTTGAATTACCAAAGCCAGAAAATGGTCAACCAGAGTATGACCTAGTTGAACTGCCGAATGGTGACGCAGCTGTTGTATCACTAACATCAGTAACGACTAAGCCTGCTCTTGTAGAGGCGCCTGTTTCAAACCAAGTACTTAACGTGATTGGTCAGCAAGCAGTAAAAGCGTTGATCGATGCGAGTAAAGCGAACGCCGACATAGAGTAAACATCAAGGTTACTTTAAAAAGGTAATAAAAAAGGCTCCTTAGGAGCCTTTTTTATTGTCTACATATCCATGGACTTAAGTAGTTTTTGTGTTTTAGGGTGCTGAGGAGATTCAAAAATATCATCAATACTGCCAGCCTCAATGATCTTTCCTTGCTCCATTATCATTATGCGGTCACTCAAATAGCGAACTAAAGACATTTGATGTGATATGAGCAAATAAGTGAGCTGAAGCGTCTCTTGTAGCTCTAAAAGTAAATTAATGACTTGAGCCCTTAAAGAAGGGTCTAATGGCGCTAGAGCCTCATCAATGATAACCACTTGGGGATCTAATATTAACGCTCGAGCAATGCCAATTCGCTGTGCTTGACCACCCGAAAACATATGGGGGTAATATTCTGCGTGTTCCGGTAAGAGACCCACTTTACGTAGAGACTTATTGATACGTTCCTTGCGCTGTTTTTTATTTAAGCGTGTGTTGAATAGAAGTGGCTGTTCTAATTGCTCACCAATTCGCACCGTTGGATTCAGTGACTTCTGAGCATCTTGGAATATCATTCTTATGTTTTGACAAAAAAACTTTGCATCATGCCAATTAACTCTGTCGTCTCCTAGATATAATTCACCAGAGTCAGGCAATTCTGCCCCCGCCAAAATTCTTGCAATAGTACTTTTGCCTGAGCCGGCTTCACCGACGATAGCAAGTGTTTCACCGCGATGTAAATCAAATGAAATGGGGCCAATTTCAACATTACGCCCTTTTTTAAACCAGTTAGATTTATCTTTATACGTTTTTTTAATTTCTCTTACCGAGAATAACGGGATAGATTCCACTATTTGAGTTCCTCAATTAATGGATAATGACATCTGAACGATTGTCTCTTTATTTTTTGTTGTTCAGGCATAATGACACATGCTTTTTGTGCGTTCGGGCAACGAGGTCCTAAGCGACAACCTGCCGGCAAATGTTGCAATGTCGGAATGGTCCCCTTTAGCGTATATAAACGTTGCTTACTATGCATATCGACTGTACTGAAGTCAGGTTCGCTATCAAATAACGCTTTGGTGTAAGGGTGTTTAGGTGCTGAAAGTAATTTTTTTGTTGGACCACTCTCAATAAGCTGGCCGCAGTACATAACATTTATCGTATCTGCCCAACTCGTAATCGTGTTTAGGTTATGAGTAATAAAGATTACGGCCATGTCTTTAAGCTGATTTAAACTCTTTAGTAGCTTTATTACTTGTAATGACGTTGTGCTTTCTAGTGCCGTTGTTGGCTCGTCAGCGATGAGCAGTTTAGGCTCTTTTGCAATAGCCATCGCAATCATTATTTTTTGGCATACACCTTCTGATAACATGTGCGGGTAGCTATTGAATATAGCGACATGATCTTTAATACCGACTTTGTGCAGTAAGTTGCTGCACTTTTTAACTCTTAGTTCTTTTTTCGCTCCAAACCAACCGGAATAATCACCGTCGGGTAAGGACTCTTCGATTTGAGAAAATATATCAGCGGTTGGATCAAGACAACGTCGTGGCTCCTGGTAAATCATCGAAATATTAGAGCTAATGATTTTACGTCTATTTGTTTCAGAGAGCTTATTTAAATCTTCACCCATAAAGTGAAGGCGATCAGCGGTCACATTCCAACGGTTATTTAAAACACCAACCAATGCTTTAGCTATTAAGCTTTTACCAGATCCTGACTCACCGATTAAGCCACTTACATCTCCCATTTTCATAGCAAAATTAACTGACTCAACGGCACGAATAACTTCGTCATTCGTTTGTAATTCTATGTTCAGATTTCTAATATCTAATAAGCGCATATTTACCTACTGTAAGCGACGGTCTTTAAGGGCTCGGCGCAAACCGTCACCAACAATATTCACAGACAAAATACATATAAATAGTATCAAACCCGGTAACATTACTGTCCATGGGCTTAGATAAAATACATCTAAACTATCCGCAATCATAGTACCCAGTTCAGGCTCAGGTGTTTGAGCGCCTATACCGATAAAACCAAGAACAACAATATCTAAGATAGCTGAAGAGATGGCCATAGCAGAAAAAATCACGATGCCTTCAACTAGATTTGGTAGTAAGGCATATTGGAATAATTGTATTTTATTCGCGCCATCTAACTTGTATGCAATAACAAAGTCTTTATTCAACAAGTCAGCCACTTCCGTACGAACATGATGAATAAACTGCGGAAGCATGGCTAACACAACCGCCCAAAAAGTATTCGCAATGCCAGGACCTAGGACCGCAACAATAACAATTGCAATCAGTAACGAGGGCATAATCAATGCTATATCAAGAACATGGTTCAACACGCTTGCACGAATACCTTTACTAAATCCAGCCAGCGTACCAATAAGCACACCTATGGTAAGTGCTAAAATAACCGCAACGATTGCCAGACCAAAAGAATAACTAATGCCAATTAATACCCGAGACAAGATGTCGCGCCCAAGGCCATCCGTTCCAAATAAATAATTAATTTGTCCTTCAGGCTCCCAAGCGGGGGGCACTAATAGGGCTTCTGGATGTTGTTGATAAGGAGAGTAGGGCGCGATAAATGGGCCAAATACTGAAATAACCAACATGATAAGGAAAATCCAAAATGCCACTAGAGCAAAATGGTTACGCTCGAATAAACTCCAAAGCTGCTTTAATGGGGAATAATTGCTTGGCGAAGAAAATAATCTAAATTTTGCCATGTCCATGCCTTCTTGCCAGTGGATCAAAAATCATATAAATAACATCGAAAATAATCGTGGCGACAAACACCATTCCAGACATTACCATTAAACCACCTTGAATCGCAGGGTAATCTCGCTGGTGTATTGCGTCGACTAACCAAAGGCCAATACCTGGCCAGGAGAAAATAACTTCAGTAACCATGGCAAGAGTAATAAGAGTACCAAAATGAATTCCCAGCATTTGTATTACAGGTAACAAACCGTTTCGAAGAGCATGTCGCTTTAAAACCTGGAAGTTTGATAGCCCTTTGGCTTTAGCAGCTTTCACATAACTTGTATCAAGAACGTTTTGCATTGACTGGCGTGTTGTTCGTATAAGTACTGTCGTTGGATAAGCGGCTAATACAAAGGTCGGCATTATTAAATGTTTTAAAGCATCTAGCATAGCCTCCATTTTATATGGTAACTCTGAAATCCAGATATCAACGAGCATGAATCCAGTAGTGACTGGAATATCATATATTAGACTAAGTCTGCCAGATACAGGGAACCAACCTAAGTTAATTGAGAAAATCAAAATCATAATCAGCGCAAGCCAAAATATTGGCATCGAAAAGCCAATCAATGACAATGCCAATATAGGTTTATCTAACCAAGGTCGGTTAGAGTCAGAAGCCAAAATACCAAGCGGTAGCGCAACGATAAAGCTGTAAAGTAATGCATAAACAGCGAGTTCTATTGTTGCTGGAAGAGCATGAAAAACTTGATTAAATATACTAGTGTCATTGATAAAAGACACGCCCCAGTCTCCATTTGTGATCCTGTGGATATAAGCGAAGTACTGGAAAATAACATTTTGGTCTAGACGATACTCTTCACTCAAAATCTGTCGTAATTCTGGTGAGATATTTAAGTTTCCAGTCATATTTGACAATACATCGCCAGGAAACAAATAATTTAATGAGAATGCAAATATCGTTACCCCTAGCGTAACGAAGATTAGTAGGTAACATTTTCTCAACACATAATTTAACATTATTGTTTGCCCTTTTTCGTTGCTGAGAAATCTATCCCACCATAAGGGTTGATGTTAACGTTCTTAATATAATTATGATGAACCTTGTGTCTTGTAGCATGAGCGATGGGCACTAAAGGTACTTCTCTAGTAATGATATTTTCGGCATTAGTGTAAAAGATTTTACGTTTGTCCTGATTAGCAGTAGAAAGTGCCTGTTTCACGTTACTATCGTAGTCGTCGTTGCACCACAAACTTCTGTTTGAACCTGACACTGCTGCTGCACAACTTAGTAGAGGGCGATAAAAGTTATCGGGGTCTGAGTTGTCAGCCAGCCAGCCAATAAGAACAGAGTCATGTTCACCATTGGCCAGTTTTTTTCTAAACGTCCCCCAGTCATAGGTCACAATATTAACTTTAATATTAAGTTCTTTTAAACTCTGCTGCAGGATCTCCGCCATTTTTCCAGCATTTGGGTTATAAACACGCTGTACAGGCATTGCCCAAATGTCCATTTCAAAACCATCAGAATATCCAGCTTCGTTGAGTAACTCTTGAGCTTTTTGTAAGTTATAACGGCTAATGTAAGAGTCGCCGTTGTAGGCCCACGAGGTTGGGGGTAACAAGCTTGTGGCAGGCTCGGCTAATCCAAAGTAAACGGCATCGATAATTGCGTTTTGATCAACGGCATAAGACAACGCTTTACGAACTAGGGGATTGTTAAAAGGCTCAACCTCTGTATTGAACGCCCAATAACTCACATTCATTGAGGTTGTTTCTACAATATCAACCTCTTTTCGCTTATGTAGAAAGCCAACGTCAGATGCCGAAGGGTAACCTAAAACATCACACTCTTTCGTTAAAAGCTTTGCAAGTCTTGTTGAGTTGTCCGGAGTTATATCAAACACTATCTGCTCTAAGTTTGACTCTGACTGCCAATAATCGTGGTGTTTTAGGTAACGAATGTAGTGATCTCGCTTGTAATCTTTAAACTTAAACGGACCCGTACCGATAGGCTTTTGATCAATAAGCTCTTTCTGACCAGACTCGATGAGCTGTTCTCCGTATTCAGCGGATAAAATAACGGCAAAGTCAGTGGCCATATTAGCTAAAAACGAAGCCTGAGGATCATTTAACCTAAACTCAATTGTTAAATCATCGACGACAATAATTTGCTCAATTAATTGTGATAAGCCAATACCGCTGAAAAAGGGATATTGACCACCACCCACATCGTGAAATGGATTGTCAGTATGAAGAATTCTGGAAAAGGTAAATAAAATATCAGCGCTGGTTAAGTTCCTTGTTGGCGTAAAGTAATCTGTGGTATGAAACGTAATGTCTTTACGTAAATAAAATCGATACCGCATTGCATCATTGGATACGATTACTTTTCGGGCAAGATCGGAGACAACTTGACCGTTGCTTGGATCTATTTTTACTAACCGGTTGTAGATTTGTTGTGATACGGCATCAATCGTGGTGCCACTTGTAACTAACTGAGGGTTAAAAGACTCGGGAGAGCCCTCACTGCAATACAGTAGCGTTTTTGATGCTAGTTCTGAATCTTGTTCAATATCGCACCCTAGTATGCTTGTAACGCCAAACATAACTAATACGGCTTTTATTAAACCTTTAATCTTCACCATTGCTGTCCAAAAGATTGTATTTCTTTAAATAGCCACGTAACTGATGATACGTAACACCAAGCTGCTCTGCTGATTTCTTCTGATTATAGTGGCAATTCGCTAACGCCTTTTTAATCAGATTAATTTCAAACTCTTGGCTGACTAATTTAAAGTCTAACGGAAATTTAGGCTCTAATTCTAATGGACTACTAGATTGATTGACAGAAGGATTTGTTATTTCAGTCGAGGAAGTTTTAGACGAACTTTGAATATTCGATATTTCAGCCTGTCGATCTTGAGTTTTGACACGTTGTTTAGGTCTAAAGGGGCTATCGAAAGGGTCGATAACAATCTCATGGACGGGGACATGTGGATTGGCCGCTCTGTAAACGCTGCGTTCCACTACGTTTTTTAGCTCACGTACATTACCAGGCCACTCATACTCCATTAAAAACTCTTTGGCTTTTCTTGAAAATCCGCTGAATAACTCCCAGCCAAGCTCTTTTACCATTGATATTGCAAAGTGTTCAGCCAATACCATAATGTCTTCACGACGTTCTCTCAGTGGCGGTAGGGTGATTACATCAAAGGCTAATCGGTCAAGTAAATCAGAGCGAAACTCACCGGCTTCAGCAAGGGCTGGTAAGTCTTCATTAGTAGCGCATACTAGCCTGGTATCAACTTTTACTGTTTTACTTCCGCCAACGCGCTCAAACTCACCATACTCTATGACCCTAAGTAACTTTTCTTGAACAAGACCTGACGTATTCGCTAGCTCATCTAAGAAAAGCGTACCGCTATTTGCTCGTTCAAATCGCCCTTCGTGGCGTTTGCCGGCGCCAGTAAATGCGCCAGACTCATGACCAAACAATTCGCTTTCGAGTAGGTTTTCATTTAATGCTGCACAATTAAGAGTAACGTAGTTCTGATCCCATCGGCTTGATAGGTAATGCAAGCGTGCTGCGATAAGTTCTTTACCGGTGCCGCGCTCGCCAATAATTAACACCGGCTTATTGAGCGATGCCAACTGTGAAACTTTTTCGAGGACTTCTAAAAAGGAATTCGCTTGGCCAATTAGGTTATCTTTTTTTCTAAAATGATTCATAGTTTCAACAGTTGGTTAAAATGACTAATTAGTAGTGTATTTTAAAAACGCATAAACGGAAAGTATTCATTTTAATTATATTTATACCATATAAAACAAGCAGTTAATTGTTGGTGAAATGTTGGCAAGGTATCTGAATGTAACAACGCAACGTGACATAAGGTTACTGTTAAAAGAACGGCAACGTTCAAATAACCAATGATGAGGTAAGTATTATGGGAATTTTTTCACGCTTTGCTGACATTGTGAATGCAAACATTAATTCGTTATTAGATAAAGCAGAAGATCCTGAAAAAATGGTTCGCTTGATTATTCAAGAAATGGAAGACACCTTAGTTGAGGTTCGTTCATCGTCGGCAAGAACACTTGCCGATAAAAAAGATGTGGTACGAATTATTGAACGATTAAAGGCCGAAGCCGAGGATTGGCAAAGTAAAGCTGAGTTAGCTTTATCTAAAGATCGCGAAGACTTAGCTCGCCAGGCCTTAGCCGAAAAGCAAAAAAGCGAAGAGCAAGTAGTCGCATACGAAAAAGACCTAGGCGCGTTAGACGAGCAAGTGAGTCGTTTACAGGGTGAAATTGGTCAACTTCAGGTTAAATTAGAAGATGCCAAAGCCCGTCAAAAAACGATTCTGATGCGCGGTAAAACAGCATCTTCAAGGTTAAATGTTAAAAGTAAGTTAAGTAACGATAAACTCAATGATGCCTTGTCTCGATTTGAACAATACGAGCGCAAAATTGATAGTATCGAAGCGGAAGCTGAATCTTATGATTTAGGCAATAAAACGCTAGCAGATGAATTTGCAGAGTTAGAGTCATCTGAAAAGGTAGACAGTGAGCTTGCTGCATTAAAAGCGAAACTTAACTCAAATAAAAAAGATAAATAAAACGCACTAAGCGAAGGAGTATGTGATGAGTGACGTGGTAGGAATTTTAGTGGCGCCAATTATTATCTTTATGATTTTTGTAGCGCCAATCTGGTTAATAATGCATTACCGTAGTAAGAAGCAGGTTAGCCAAGGGTTGAACGAACGTGAACTTCAAGAGTTATATAGCTTAGCACACAAGGCTGAGTCACTAGGTGAACGAGTAAAAACACTTGAGTCTATTTTAGATGTTGAAGCGCCAGGATGGCGCGGTCAGCCTCGATAAAATGATTAGGAGGCTAATTATGACTAAGCAAACAAGTAAGAAGTTAATGCGTATTCCAAGTAAAGGAAAAGTGGCAGGAGTATGTGCCGGTTTAGCAGAGTTTACAGGGATCGAAACGTGGTTAATTAGAGTTATTTGGTTTAGTGGTATTATTTTCTCAGGTGGTTTTTTTATTGTCGCTTATATCGCTGCCTGGTTTATTTTAGATAAAGATGGAAGCGTGTCTCGTCGCGAAGGAGGCTTTCAAGCTGAATCAGCACCTTGGGCTAAATTCGAAAATGAAATTGATAAAGCGGTGCATGTAAAAAGAAATGTTTATCAGTCAGGCGAGCCACCAGTTCAGGCGTTTAGAGACATTAAAAGGCAGTTTGATGGAATTGAACAACGAATCAGAGGTATTGAAACATACGTCACCTCTAATGAGTTCACCCTGAAACGGGAGATAAATAAGCTGTAATTTATCACTCATAAAGTATAGAGAAGGCCGCATTGATGCGGTCTTTTTGTGTCTGATATGCTGTAAATTTTGATTTACATTCTAAGTGATGCTTTTCACTGGGTTAGATTATTAACTCTAACAAAAATTGTGCAAAGTCTAGCTAATAGCAAATGGCGATTTTAGCCGACTTTTCTAAGAGTACTTTATGACAATCAATAACAACAAAAATAAAGCGCCGCATCCTGATACGTTGTGTATTCACGCAGGAAAAGAAAAAGGTGCACATCATGGTGCCCTTACTAGTCCATTGTTTCAAACTTCAACATTTATATTCGAGAACGCAGCACAAGGGGCTGCGAGATTTGCAGGTGAAGAGCCGGGGTATATTTATACACGGTTAGGTAATCCAACAACGCGAGAACTAGAAATTAAAATAGCCGCGCTTGAAAAAATGGAGGACGCCGCAGCTACTGCAACTGGAATGGCGGCCGTATCAGGTGCATTACTTAGTTTTCTAGAAGCGGGCGATCACTTAATTGCTAGCAAAGCTATCTATGGTTGCTCTTTTGCGTTGCTTAATCATCAGTTGCCAAAGTGGGGCATCGAGGTGACTTTTATCGATATGGATAATGTTGAGGAACTTAATGCGGCACTGCAACCAAACACAAAAATGGTGTTCGCAGAAACGCCGGTTAATCCAAACCTTAAAGTGCTGGACTTAGCCATGATCGGTAAGTTTAGTAGTGATCACGGCTTAATTTCAGTTATCGACAACACCTTTATGTCACCGCTACTGCAAACACCGGTAGACTTTGGTATTGATATTGTTATACATAGCGCGACTAAATATCTAAATGGTCACGGCGATGTGATTGCTGGAGTTATAGCGTCGTCAGCAGAAAAGATAGAAACCATCAAACTCACGATACTAAAAGATGTAGGCGGTACGATGAGTCCACATGATGCGTGGTTGATTCTACGAGGATTAAAAACGCTTTCTGTTAGAATGGAGAGGCACTGTCAATCGGCACAAACCGTCGCAGAGTTTTTAGAAGGTCATCCTTTAGTCTCAAAAGTTTACTATCCGGGTCTGCCTTCACATCAAGGATACTCATTTTTAGGTAAGCAAATGCGTGGTGCTGGTGGAGTAATAGGGTTTGAACTTGATGGCACGATAGACGAAGGGCAAGCCTTTATTGATGCAACGCAGCTATTTTCTATAGCCGTTAGTTTGGGCGATGCAGAGTCATTGATTCAACACCCAGCCTCAATGACGCACTCTCCGTATACGCAAGAAGAGCGATTAGAAGCTGGTATTAGTGATGGTTTAATCCGTATTTCAGTAGGTTTAGAAAATGTAAGTGATATAGTCGCTGATCTAAAGCAAGCGTTTGACTATATACTTGCATTAAGATCAGATTCAGTAAGTACAGCAGTTAGCTGGAGGTAAAGTAACATGGCAAAGCAATCTTCATACAGTTCAAAGCAGTCGGACGCGAATGGTTTTATTCATTGGAGTGATGATGAAAACCAAGTTTGGAGCGAATTGATTGAACGCCAGTTAGAAGTAATCAAAGGTAAAGCGTGTGATGAATACTTTGAAGGCTTAGAAAAGCTGGATATGCCTAAGGACCGTGTACCACAATTAGGTGAAATCAGTGAAGTATTACTCGATACAACAGGCTGGCAGTGTGCTGAAGTCCCGGCACTTATCAACTTTGAGTCTTTTTTCAAACTATTGGCCGATAAAAAGTTTCCGACGGCCACGTTTATAAGACGACGCGAACACTTTGATTATTTGCAAGAGCCAGATATTTTTCACGAGATATTTGGTCATTGTGCGATGCTAACGAATCCGGCTTTCTCTGAGTTTACTCACACATACGGTAAGCTAGGTCTAGCTGCAACAAAAGAAGAGCGTGTTTATCTAGCTCGTTTGTATTGGTTTACTGTCGAGTTTGGTTTGATGAAGCAAAATGATGAACTGCGTATATACGGCGGTGGTATTTTGTCTTCTCCAGGTGAGACTGAATACGCATTCAACTCCGATGTCCCAGAGCGAAATGTGATGAACGTAATGGATGCTTTTAGAACACCATATCGTATTGATATTATGCAACCTAAATATTACGTTATCGACGGTATTGAACAACTGTTTGAAATATCACAGATGGACTTAATGGGTATGGTTCGTGAAGCCATGAAGCTTGGGTTGTACCCACCAACGTTCCCACCTAAAAGCGCTGCTTAAACCTTATTTAAGGTTGAAGCGTATTAAACAAAGGCACTGACAGTGCCTTTTTGCTTTCTAGGTGTAAATAATTGTTGCCAAGAAAGACATGTTGTACATACAATTGCAAACTTACAAAAACACTTTCAGTTTTTCCTCGGAGCAATAATGCGGTTACAAATTGCCTGCCAAGACCGAATGGGCTTAGCAAAAGAAGTGCTTAACATATTAGTCGATCACGACATCGATTTACGCGGTATAGAATTTGATAAGATCAGTAAATGTCTTTATGTCGCGTTTCCAAAAATTGACTTTGAGCCGTTTCAGCAGGTTATGGCGGCGATTAGGCGCGTTGACGGTATAACAGATGTTAAAACAACGAGCTTTTTGCCTTATGAACGTGAGCACAATGAACTTGTAACATTGCTTAGAATCTTGCCAGACGGCGTTATATCAATTGATAGCAAGGGTCATATTTTAACGGCCAATCAAGCCTCGCTAGTTGACCTCGGTCTTGCTGAGTCAGATATTATTGGTCAGCCGGTACAAAGTATTCTTAAAGGTTTTAATTTTGTAAAGTGGTTAGACTCAAAAGAAGTTACCGGCCAAACATTAAAACTAACGGGAAATAATGAAGAATTTGTAACCGACATATTGCCAATTAATGTAACCGATGAAGATGGCAATGTGCAATTAGCAGGTGCGGTAGTTAACCTAAAATCACACAGTCGTTTAGGTCAGCAAATAAATGCCTTCCGTGACGATAATAATGAGTCGTTTAACGATATATTAGCCAACAGCACAAGTATGCGTCGAGTCATTCGTGAGGCTAAAAAAATGTCTCAGTTAGATGCTCCTGTGTTACTCCAAGGTGAAACCGGCACAGGCAAAGAATTACTCGCTAGGGCATGTCACGATGCCAGCAGCCGCAGTGAACATCCTTTTATTGCTTTAAGTTGTGCGTCTTTGCCTGACAATGTGGCCGAGTCTGAATTGTTTGGTTTTAGTGGTGATGCATTTGACACTAAAGATACTTCCGGAAAACGAGGTATTTTTGAACAGGCTAATGGTGGCACTGTATTTTTAGATGAAGTGAGTGAAATGTCTGCAGAGATGCAAACAAAGTTACTGCGATTTTTACAAGATGGCACCTTTAGACGAGTTGCGGAAGAGAAAGAGGTTAAAGTTGATGTAAGAGTAATCTGCTCAACTCAAAAAGATCTTTCAGCAATGGTTCAAGAAGGGGAGTTTAGAGAAGATCTATACTACCGATTAAATGTATTAAGTATCACCATACCTCCTTTGAGAGAGCGCAGAATGGATATTAATCCACTGGCCAATCATTTTGTGCAGAAGTTCGCGACCGAATTAGGAAAGCGCGCACCGACTCTTTCAAAGAGTTGTTTGGAATATATTCAATCGTACCCTTGGCCTGGCAATACTCGCCAATTAGAAAATTGTTTATATCGAGCAATCAGCATATCTGAGAACGATATTTTAGAGCAAAGTGATTTAGAGTTGCCTTGTTATAGCAATGAGTTTGGCTATTTAGACGAAGGATTTGAGGGAAGCTTAGATCAAGCAGTAAAACGGTTTGAAGCAAGCTTGTTAAGAAAGTTATATCCGGCTTACCCTAGTTCACGACAATTAGCTAAAAAATTAGGACTTAGTCATACCGCGATCGCCAATAAACTTCGCGATTATGGCATCAACAAAAAAAGCACTAAGGTGTAAAGATGAAATTATTTGGATATTGGCGCTCTTCTGCGGCCTACCGAGTTCGTATTGCATTGAACCTAAAGCAGTTAGATTGTGAACTGATAAGCGTTCATTTAGTAAAAGATGGCGGTCAACAACACAGCAAAGATTATCAAGAACTGAACCCGAATGAGCTTGTCCCTACTTTAGTAGATGGAGACTTTACACTTAATCAGTCATTGGCAATCTTAGATTATCTAGAGCAAAAATACCCACAGTCGCCGTTATTACCAACAAATATTCAAGATAATGTTAAAGCAAAAGCATTGGCATTTGATATCGCTTGCGACATACATCCATTAAATAATCTACGTGTTTTGCAATACTTAACAAACGATCTTAACCAAGATGATGACAGTAAAGCTACGTGGTATAAACATTGGATAAGTGTTGGGTTTGCCTCGTTAGAAAAGTCTTTAGCACGTACTAAAGGCTTGTTTTGTTATGGTGATGAAATCAGTTGGGCTGATATTTGTTTAATCCCGCAAGTTTATAACGCCGAGCGGTTTAATGTAGATATGACCCCATTTCCTAACATAATGGAGATAACGAGCCGGTGCCGAGCATTGCCAGAATTTTGGAATGCGTCCCCAGAACAACAAGAAGATGCATCGTAAGGTGCTGATTTTAAAAATTTTATTATTTGTGTTTGTTTCCGTATTGGGAGCAAGAATTATATTGCCTTAATGCCAAATTGTGTTAATTTAATTTGCTATTTTGAGTCAGAGGAGAAAGGCTTTGATCAATATTTTATTGGTTGATGACCATGAGTTAGTACGCACCGGTATTCGTCGTATTTTGGACGATGTACGCGGAATGAAAGTAGTAGGCGAAGCCGACTCAGGGGAAGCTGCATTTCAATTTTGCCGTTCTAATGAACCTGACATAGTGCTGATGGACATGAATATGCCGGGTATAGGTGGTATTGAAGCGACCAAAAAAATAGCTCGATACTGCCCTGACGTCAAAGTCATTATATTGACAATGTATGCGGAAGATCCGTTTCCGACAAAAGTAATGCAAAACGGCGCTCAAGGTTTTTTAGCAAAAACAACATCACCAGATGACTTAGTTAATGCAATAAAACAGGTCAACGTTGGACAACGATTTATTTCAGCTGAAATAGCCCAACAAATGGCTTTGAATCACTTCAAGGGCGTTGATTCTGACAAGCCATTTGATTCTTTGAGTGAGCGAGAGCTACAAATTATGCTTATGATCACCAAAGGTGAAAAGGTACAAGACATAGCAACACAACTTAATTTGAGCTCGAAGACGGTAAACAGTTATCGATACCGCATGTTCGAAAAGTTAAACATTTGTAATGACGTAGAGTTAACGCATTTAGCGATACGACATGGTATGTTAGATATGGAAAAGCTTTAGTTCTCGTATGTCTTCTGAAAACTTTGACGCTTCTAAGTTTCTAAAACATGTAACATCAGAACCTGGCGTATACCGAATGTTTGATAGCGAACAAACGGTAATATATGTCGGTAAAGCGAAGAACCTTAAAAACCGCTTGTCTAGTTATTTCCAAAAAAATGTAGCGAGCGTGAAAACTCAAGCGCTCGTTGCTCAAATTGCCAATATTGAAGTGACGGTAACTGAAACCGAAACAGAAGCGTTAATTTTAGAAAATAATCTGATTAAAGAGTACCTACCTAAATACAATATTTTACTCAGAGATGATAAATCCTATCCCTATATTTTAATTACCGATCATAAACATCCTCGGTTAACAATGCACCGAGGAAAAAAACGCAACAAGGGCGATTATTTTGGTCCTTTTCCTAGTCCTGGAGCGGTTTGGCAAAGCTTACGGATAATGCAAAAAATATTTCCAGTAAGGCAATGCGAGGATGGCTTTTACAAAGTTCGAAGTAGACCATGTTTACAACATCAACTAAAGCGTTGTTCGGCACCATGTGTCGAGGGTTTTGTAACGGATGAGCAATACCAAGAACAGGTAGGTTTAGTTAAACAGTTTCTTACTGGAAAAAGCCAAGAAGTTGTTGATGTATTAATTGGTAAAATGGAGCAAGCGAGCGCTAAACTCCAGTTTGAGGATGCCGGATTTTATCGTGATCAGATAGGGGCTTTGCGCAAGGTAACGGAACAACAAAACGTAAGTGGCTCAATTGATGAGATAGATGTATTAGCCTTTTCTAGTGATAAAGGTTTGGCGTCTATGCATATTCTTTACATCCGCGATCAAAAAGTATTGGGGAGTAAAAACTACTCGCCAACAGTGCCGGCTAATTCGGAGCCAAGCGAGATAATAACCTCGTTTATCAGTCAATTTTATTTAAATGGGATTGGCGGTCAAAGTATACCGAAAACCATTATTGTACCGCCTGAAACAGAAGATCTTGAGGAGCTTGAAGCGGCGATAGCTAAAGTTCGTAATGCTAAGGTGGAGTTAGTAAAACCAAGGCGTGGTGAAAAGTTTAAGTATTATCAATTAGCTCAAAAAAATGCCGATATTGACTTAGCGACTAAGTTAGCGGATGGGCGAGCAATTAGCACTAAGTACAAAGAATTATGTGAAGTGCTAAAAGTGCCGAGCATTGAGCGTATGGAGTGTTTTGATATTAGCCATACGTTTGGTGAATATCCTATCGCATCTTGCGTTGTATTTGGCCCTGAAGGGCCACAAAAGTCGGCTTACCGACGATATAATGTAAAAGGTGTAAAAGGTGGTGATGATTATGGAGCCATGGAGTTTGCGCTAAATAAACGGTATAAAAACGTTGAGAGCGTTGAAAATGTGCCAGACGTGCTTTTTATAGACGGTGGTAAAGGACAGTTAAATAAAGCTGAAGCCTTTTTCGCAAACTGGCCGCATGAGAAAACCCCAATCATTGCAGGCGTTGCAAAAGGAGAGGGGCGCAAAGCCGGCTTAGAAATACTATATTTAAACGGTGGTGAAATAGAAATAGATTTGCCACCGACATCTATGGCCTTGCACCTTATTCAACATATTCGCGATGAGTCGCATCGATTTGCTATTACAGGACACCGAGCTAAACGCGGCAAGGCCAAAACACAATCGTTACTGCAAGATATACCAGGGGTTGGTGCTAAACGACGACAAATGCTATTGAAGAACTTTGGAGGTTTACAAGGAGTAATGTCGGCTAAAGCAGAAGATTTTGCAAAAGTTTCAGGAATTAGCAAACAATTGGCTCAAGATATACATGCCTTCTTGCATGACAAGGATTAAATAGGCATCATCTACACTAAATCCCCAAAACAATAATGTAGTAATTTTTTATGTGGAATATTCCGAATATTTTAACGTCGTTTCGTATCTTTTTAATTCCAGTCATGGTTTATTTTTATTATTTACCGGCCGACGTATACGAATGGAAATATTTTGTAACTGCATTTATATTTTGGTTCGCAGCAATAACGGACGCACTTGATGGTTATTTGGCTCGAAAATTAGACCAATCTACACCGTTCGGTGCATTTTTTGATCCTGTTGCAGACAAGGTCATGGTGGCCGTAGCCTTTATCGTAGCAGTAGACGACTATGCCAATGCTTGGGTCGCAGTACCGGCAATGATAATAGTCGGGCGTGAAATAGTTATTTCAGCACTTCGCGAGTGGATGGCTCAAATGGGTCACAGTGATGATGTTTCAGTTTCTATGGTCGGTAAGTTTAAAACGGCGGCGCAAATGTTAGCCTTAATTGGTTTGCTGTGGCATCCAAATGAATATTGGGTATTTGAAGGTTGGCTTTTAGGTCCTCTGTTAGATTATGCAACCTGGTTCTTTTTATATACAGCAACGATTTTAACGATTTGGTCATTGTTTATATACTTTAAAGCGGCTTGGCCAATCATATCGGGTAAAAAAGTTTGATTTTTGAGCGTGTGAGCTAAAAAAGCATCAAACAGCATAAAATTGTCATTTTTATTGCAATTAGCAGTTGACTACAAACAATCAAAATGTAGAATGCGTTTCCGTTGTCAGCGATGACAGCAAAGAAGTCTGAGAAGACGTTTGTAAGTGATGCGAGTGTAGCTCAGCTGGTAGAGCGCAACCTTGCCAAGGTTGAGGTCACGAGTTCGAACCTCGTTACTCGCTCCAAACAAACGTAGTCAAGCAATAGCTTGGCGGGTTGGCAGAGTGGCTATGCAGCGGATTGCAAATCCGTGGACCTCGGTTCGACTCCGGGACCCGCCTCCATGACTTCTTAAAATTAGTGTCGCCCGGGTGGTGAAATTGGTAGACACAAGGGATTTAAAATCCCTCGCTTAACAAAGCGTGCCGGTTCAAGTCCGGCCCCGGGCACCATTTACTGCTTAGCAGTAAGATGAATGGAACATACCAGAACCATTCGTTATCTATGTGACGCGAGTATAGCTCAGCTGGTAGAGCGCAACCTTGCCAAGGTTGAGGTCACGAGTTCGAGCCTCGTTACTCGCTCCAATTTAGATTGGTACAAAACATTAATTATGTGTAACTATGCAATGAAAGTTGTATGTGACGCGAGTATAGCTCAGCTGGTAGAGCGCAACCTTGCCAAGGTTGAGGTCACGAGTTCGAGCCTCGTTACTCGCTCCAAATTTTAAAGCTAGGAATAGCTTAAGTAGAGTGCCAACTTTACTATAAAAATACCCCCGATGCCCGGGTGGTGAAATTGGTAGACACAAGGGATTTAAAATCCCTCGCTTAACAAAGCGTGCCGGTTCAAGTCCGGCCCCGGGCACCATTTACTGCTTAGCAGTAAGGTTAAATGAAACATACCAGGTTCATTTAATTAGATAAATTGCACTAAAGTGTATGTGACGCGAGTATAGCTCAGCTGGTAGAGCGCAACCTTGCCAAGGTTGAGGTCACGAGTTCGAGCCTCGTTACTCGCTCCAATATCTACAATGATTATTCTATCTATAGCAAATCAAAAAAACACAAACCCACTGCAGTTCTAGTAGGCTTTAGCTAAAGTTAAGCACTAGAATCAATACTATTCGTGTTTTGAGTCATTCGACGCCAAACTGTCCTGTTGTTTCGCAAATCCGACATTGCTACTACGAATATGTAAATCGCGTTGTGGGAAAGGAATTTCAATGTTATTTGCTCGCAAAGCGTCATCAAGGGCCCATAAATAATCTGACATCAATGCCGTTGGTCGTTTAACTTGTTCATGCGAGACCCAAACACCTAAGGTAAAGTTAATTGAGCTGTCACCAAAACCAGTCATCCAGACTATTGGCTGTCGGCCTGGCATTGTAAGTGTGTAATTTACCGCCTTAGCAGCCTCAAGCGCGGCTTTTTTAACTATTTCCTTATCAGACCCATAAGCGACACCAAAAGGGATTCTAAAGCGTCTCACGTTGTCAGCAAGTGTCCAGTTGGTGACAATGCCCGAGACCAAATCCGCATTTGGAATTAAAATATCAATATTATCGTTAGTTCGGACTAGGGTGGCTCGCATATTGATTTCAATAACTTCGCCTACCAAGCCCGAACTTACTTCAATAAAGTCACCAACCTTTAAACTTCGCTCAAGCATTATCATGAGGCCAGATACGAAGTTATTCACCATGCCCTGTAAACCTAGGCCGATACCTATACCTAGTGCGCTGGCCATGATTGCCAACTCAGTGACTTTAAAGCCCAACATGGTTAGCGCGATAATAAAGCCGATAAATAAAACCAGGTAGTGGATAATTCGACTGATGATGTACAGGTGATGACTACTGGTATTGCCTTTTTGTTTTGCAATACGATTAAAACCAGCTTGCAAAATTTTGCTAACGATAGATGTAATAATAAGTACAACAAAAAACGATAAAAGTTGACCGAGTTTTAAACTGTACTCTCCAACTTTAAATAACTGTACGTCGAGCCATGCGGCATCAATCATTGTGAACTCCTAAAGCCAGTTTTTCTTTTTAAATAAACCAATTAAAGCAACCGCGATTAACGCCATAACCCCAATTAAAATAAAATATCCATTCTCTACTTTTAGCTCTGGAATATAGTCAAAATTCATTCCATATAAGCCAGCTAAAAAGCTCAGAGGAACAAAAACAGCGGTGATTACCGTCAATACCCTCATCGTTTCATTTAATTGGTGTGAGGTCACAGAAAGATAACCATCGACTAAGTCCCCACAAATGTCGTAGTAAAGTTGCGACAAACTCAGCAACCGATCTAATCGCTCGTTCAAATCATTGACCATATGGATTTCTTTGTCGGTAATTATTTGTGTATCGTCATCGTCAATATAAGACGCCAAAGCTTTACCTATATTTACATGGTAACTAAAGGCTCTGCGAAGCTTGACCAAACGAGAGCGATAAGTAGTAATTTGTCGCATTAACGAGTCGGAACCCTTTTTCTGAAATTTGTCTTCGATAATTTCCAACTCAGTTTCGAAGTCCAATAACTCACTTAGGTATAAGCCACAGCTGTAGTGGAATATACGAATCGCCAAATGCACAGGACTGCGCTTTAAATACTTAGTACCGCTGTCGTTGAACATAGCATTGATTGCTTTCGACTCTTTGTTATGACGTGATATAAAAATACGATCGCCAATGAAAAAGCTAATTTGAAGATGTTCAAATATTAGCCCCGGTTGTGCTTTATAAATTCCCCGGTATAAAAGAAACAAATAATCTTTAAACAGCTCAATTTTCGGAGGGTGTCGATCACGCTGGGCATCTGTGATTGCCAATGAATGGCAACCTAAACTAGCTAGTAATTTAGCTTCGGATTTTAAATCCTCATCTGAAATATCAATCCAAATCATAGAGTCACTGTCAGACTTCCACTGTTCGATGAGTTCGCTACCTGCAATTTGGCTTTTTCCCTTTGCATCAATTAGCATGCAATTAATCATATTGCTGTCCTAAGTAAAAATATTGTTACCGCATAATTATTTTCGTTATAGCAGTAGTTTAGCTCAAGTAAAACAAAAGATTTGATATTCATAGTGACAGAAATTAGCCAAGCAAATTCAAAATAATTGGCGTGAGTGATTCAAATTTTCCGAAAAATAGATTAATTTACGCAACCAACACTGCACGGCAACTCCTGTTGATGTATAATGCCGGGCTAATTAATCGCTGAAAATCATTCAATATAAAAAGAGACTAAGATGGGAAGAGCTTACCAAAACCGCAAAGAGTCAATGGCTAAAACAGCTAATATGAAAACAAAGGTTTACTCCAAGTATGGAAAAGAAATCTATGTGATTGCAAAAAATGGCGGTGGTGACCCGGATACAAATATAGCGCTAAAAAACATTATTGAACGTGCGAAAAAAGATCAGGTACCAGCGCATGTAATTAAAAATGCGATTGATAAAGCGGCTGGTGGTGCAGGGGAAGATTATTCTCCAGCTCGTTACGAAGGTTTTGGACCTGGTGGCTGTATGGTAATCGTGGATTGTTTAACTGATAACAACAACCGCACTATCATGGAAGTTCGTAACAGCTTTACTAAAACAAACTCAAAACTAGGTGCGCAAGGCTCAGCCGCTCATATGTTTGATCATGTTGCCCTGTTTGTTTTTGACGGTAACGACGAAGACGAAGTGTTAGAAGCGCTAATGATGGCGGATGTTGACGTGACAGACGTTGAATGTGAAGACGGAAAGATCACAGTTACAGCGCCTCATACAGAGTACAACAATGTAAAAACTGCGTTGGAAGAAGCTTTTGAAGGTGTTGACTTTGATGTTCAAGAAATCTCTTGGGAACCACAAACAACAACGCCAGTGACGGGTGACGACGTAGCCATGTTTGAGAAGTTTATGGACATGCTTGAAAATTGTGAAGACGTGCAAGATGTTTATCATAATGCAGAAATCGAAGGCTAATTGATCGTAGCAATTAAGTCGTTTAAAGGTTTCAATTAAGTTTTTTATTTTAAATAAGTTGTTTAAACCTGACGATTTGATCTTCGAAAAATTCAAAAAAAATAATAAAGCTCTGCCAATTTGGTGGGGCTTTTTTTGTGAATAGATTGAAATTGAATGGTTATAGAGAGATGTTTCGAGTCATAGCGAAACTGAAACTAATATTGTCATAACTTCAGAATGGACTCGGTGAGTAAAAGTGCATATTTTCATTAGACTTAGGGTGAAAAAATGACAAAGAGGTAGCGTGTAACATGAGCCGTTCAGCCTTAGAATACGAATCTGCTAAATCATAGAGATCGCATCCAATAATAGGGTGACCAATGGCCAAACTGTGCAGCCGAAGCTGGTGCGTACGTCCTGTTATCGGCTCAAATTGCACATGCGAGGTGTTAGTGTTAGCGTTATAACTTAGCACTTGATAGTGGCTGGTAGCCGGCTTGCCAGTGTCATAACAGACTTTTTGTAACGGAAACCCATCTACATCTTTAATTAACGGAAAAGTAATCTCACCTTGAGTGTCTGCTAGTTGCCCATCTAATATTGCTTCGTAGTATTTTTTAACTGACCGTTGTGCAAACTGCTCACACAACTGTTTATTGGTCTCTTTGTTTAACGCCAGTAACATTAAACCGGAAGTACCAAAGTCCAGACGGTGAATTAACGTGGCGGTTGGGTATTGCTGAACAATACGATAATGAACCGAGTCTTTGTTTAGTGGGTGTTTACCTGACAAGCTGAGTAATTTGGATGGTTTGTTGATCACAATAAAATCAGGGTCTTCGTATTCAACCCGAATATCTTCTAAACACGGCGGAACAATAAACGTGTCGGGTTGCGGCTGCATGGTCAGTGAATTACCCGCAGCACTTTTTGTACTTTTTCCCGCTGCCACAAAAGCAAGGGTCATTACGCGAAGGGGTTTTCTCTACCGTCACTGTGGTTGCTTTATTGAGTAATGTAGTGAGCTGCTCAATTGATTCTTGTGCATTTTCAGAAGTATTCACTTCAATATTTGCAAATAACTGGTGCTCGCTAAGTTGTTGTTCAATTTCTACTTTTCTCGCTTCAGAGGTGACAACGAGTTCCAGTGGGTATTTTTTACTGCCTGCCTTTTTTGACACATTCGGTTGGTAGCTTTTAATATGATTTTGTCTTGCGTCTTGGCGACCTTTAAAGAAAAACTTGTCTGACATGTTTGGAGTCCAAATAGAGTTTTGTTTGAAAAGGCATTACGCCTTTCTGATTGCCAAAATTATACCACACAGATAGAGCATAGTGAGCGAAGATACGCGATATTAAAGGATTGTTTGATGTTCAAGCCAATCTACATGATATTGCCACTGAGCTTTGTGAATACGTGTATTTTGATGAAGCACCCAATCTTCCGAGTTAGCAAAAGGTCCTTTCCGACAAAGCGGGCAATATCCTTTTTGGTTATATTTAAATGTCGTTAGTCTCGATTTAATACTGTGGACATTATTGTCTGAATAAACGTAAATATCACTGGCTTCATGTTTTACGCACTTGTCTCTATCCACGTTGCGAATTAAATAGTGCTTAAATAAAGACACGTCAAAAGCTTCACTACCGATAAACTCAACGAGACCGCTAGTATTACTGTTGCTTTCAACAATTGGCGTTAAGCTGGTTTCTATATGCCAGTGGCTATAGGGCTTTACAGATTTGGTGGTGATATAACAAAGGCGTTCGCCATTACTAGATAGTAACCATTTAAAACTGTGTTTTAAAAAGTGATACAACAGGTTTCGGTTCATGAGGTTAGCGGTTTTATTTCGCTCTTTTTGATATTGTGCGTACGTTTTTTGAGTAGGCACCAAAGGATGATTAAAAATCACAATGTCAGCGTGATTGGACGGTAACTGCTGGACACTCTTTGCGTTGGTTATATCAATGCCATGAAAAACTGAGACGCCAGCAAGCAATAAATCGTCTAATGCATTACTTTTGTACTTGCTTCTTAATGTCGACTCACTGTCGTAGGTTGACGCAATGAGGTTTTCAGGCGCGACATGAGCCAAAAGCGCTCGAGAAAAGCTAAGATCGCCGTCGCCAATGGTGAGTATTCGAGCGTTTGTCGGTAAATACATGTAAATAGCTTCAAAAAAGAACGTTGTGAAATTGTATCAAATCCAAAACGCCTGCGATATAAAGTAAAGACGTGCTAAAGGATAATCTAACTTACACAAAGCCATTATGTAATATAAGTTTGATTCAAAGCATTGTCGCTTACCTAGAGTTATTGATGACATTAGTGTTAAATTTCAATACTATTACCGGAACTCAATTAATTAGATAGTTGCTATGTCAAATCAACAAATTTGGACACTCAAATCAATAGCTAAAAAGCTAGGAGTCTCTAACGCAACGGTTTCTAATGCCTTTAATCGGCCAGATCAATTGTCAGCTAAAAAGCGTGAAGAAATATTAAAAGCCTGCGAAGAGCTGGAATATTTTGGACCTAACAAAGCCGCACAGTCACTTAGAAACGGGCGATTTAATATCGTTGCCTTGGTCTTACCCGATGCTGTTGAGTATATGATCACAGACCCTGTTGCCAGTGAATTTATGAGAGGCATGTCTAGCGTTCTTGAGTCAAACGAGATTAACGTATTATTGTTTTCTGGCTCTTCTCCGAACATCGCGAGTGTCGCTGACTTTGTTGACGGTTTCATATGTTACGGCCAACCAAGAAATGTTGAGCTCATTTCTCAATTAAAGAAAACCAGAAAAAAAGTGGTCACCGTTGACTTCAACATCAAACGAAATGCAGAAGTGCGAGTGAATAATAAACAAGCCGCTTACGATGTTGCCAAACTCGCCGTAACGTCTAAAAATGACAATGTATTAGTGCTTGGTTTACGGCTCAATAATAGTTCAGATATTGGCCCTGCTGATATAACGTCTGACTCAGACTCAACAAGCTCAATAGCTCACGAACGGCTTTTGGGCTATCAAGAAGCAATTAATGAAGTGGGTGCAGAGTTAATACCAAATGGGGTGTGGAATATACCAGAAAGTACTAGCAAAGCTGCGTTAAAAGCGGCAAAGCAAATTTTGGCGTTAGAGGCGTTGCCAAAAGTTGTGTTGTGCATGAGTGACTTAATTGCTCTAGCACTATTAAGAGCGTTAAAAAAACAGGGCATCACAGTAGGAGTAGACATTAAAGTAGCTGGTTTTGATGGCATCACAGCAACCAAACATAGCTCACCAACATTAACGACTGTGTATCAAAATAGTGCTGAAAAAGGTCGCTTGGCAGCTAGGTTATTTATAGATAATGCAAAACACTCAGTCACCGTTGACTATGGTCTCTATCAAGGTAAGTCTACTTAATTTATAGAAAATAAATAGAGCTTACCTTTACCAGTATGCTTAACGTGACTTACGACAACCAGTTCGCAATATCAATTGTTTTGTTGTTATGAATGACGGTTGCATGCAAGCTTGTCATATTAATGTTTAGTGAGATTTCGCTATCCCCTGAACTCCACGTTAATGTAATATCAACCTCGGTCGAGGAAACAGAAAAGTCGCCATTAAAGGCATCAACCTCGTTTCTTAACTTAATTAAGTGGCATAAACCCTGAGTGAATGGCGTATTCATCGCCGCTTCAACATGCTCTGTATCCAAGTATGGTCGGTTAATATCTCGGCCTACATTGGTTTTGTTAAGCAAAGGCATATCATTTTTCTGCCCCAATAAACCACCGTAATAAACTTGTGGAATGCCCGGCGCAAAAAACTGTATTGCTCTAGCGAGTAAGTTTAAGTAATTATCACCGCCTAGCGCGTCGTAATAGGTGCAATTTACTTGATACAAATCCACGTTACTAGCGGCATTGCCTGTTGCATGTAGGCTATCACCATGCGAATTTTGGTGAATTTTTTCTACTAAGTCGTCAATTTGTTTTGGCTTTAGCAAGCCAGATTTAGCTCCATCAGGGCCAACGTCTATAATTCCTATTCCGTCATGCGTATCTAACACAGTAATACAGTTTCGAGGGGCAAGCTGTAGCCAGTCAACCAATGCAGTCGCATCTTTTTGCAATAACGTATGTAACACTAAAGGTGGTAGTGCAAAGTCATAAACTAGTGAACATCGCTTAGCTATTTCTATTTGTGTTTGATAGTGTGAATGAATTTCAACAAGTGTTGTCATACCCCGTTCTTCCGCGGCCTTAGACAGCTCAGCGATAAAGTTAAACGTTTCTTCGAGCATAAAACACCGCGTTCCACGCCGTTTTATGGCATAACCTGCAGCATCGAGCCTAATGAGCTTAATGTTGGCTTGTTCAAAGCGATCTAAAATACGATTCAAATATGCTTTGCCTGCTTCAGATTCAACATTAATATCAATTTGATTTGACGTGAATGTTGTCCAAAACTCAACTTCTTCGCCAGTTGACAATGTGTAGGTAGAAAAGCAACTGCCCGGTCTAGGTCGATAAATAATGGCGGCTTCTTCATCTGTCATACCTCCTGGGAAAACGGTTTCACGGGTAATAAACAAGTCCCAATACTCAGACTCACGACCTCTTTTTAATACATCCTGAAACTCAGGCGATTGAGCAGACGTATGGTTGACTATAAGGTCGGCCATAATGTCATATTGCTCACCAATTGCTTTTACATCGGCCCAGTTACCAAGTCGTTCATCCACTTTGGTGTGATCTATTGGGTCAAAGCCAGCGTCGGCGCCATCAATAGGATAATAAAAAGGAAGAAGGTGAACACCACCAAAAAGATTACTCAGCTGGTTGTTTAAAAGGCCCTTGAGCTCAGGTAAACCGTGACCGGATAAACGGTCGACATATGTGATGAGTTGTATTTTGTTTTTCATAATTCCAACTTTTGGTTGTATAAAGCTTGTTTCTTAATCGATTAAGTATTATCTTTTACCAGAAGCAAAAAAGTTTCAAGTAAAAAAATAAAAATAAATTAAACGTCAAATACAGAAAATCATTATAGAGCAATTAGCCAAAATCGAAGAGACAGTTTATTGTTCAATGATGAAAAATTAAAGCAGGGCAATGTATGTCAGATAATATCGACAATAAAATTTCTGCACACTCAGACTCCCATAGGTCTGTGCGTGCGAGTAATCACACTGTCAATCGTATGAAGTGGCTTACCTATATGATGTTCTTCATTTTTGCGATGACGTCAGATGCAGTAGGTGTGATCATTCCTCATTTAGTAACAGAGTACGGTTTAACTCATACTCAAGCTAGTGCCTTTCATTATGCCCCAATGGTTTTCATCGCATTAAGTGGACTTCTGTTGGGCCACCTAGCAGACAAGCTTGGTAGAAAAGTAACCATTTGTATCGGTTTACTCCTTTTCTCACTTGCGAGTTTTAGTTTTTCACTTACCAATGAGTTTTTAGTATTTGTAAGTCTACTCAGTGTCGTAGGTGTTGCTATTGGTATGTTTAAAACCGGCGCCATAGGTTTAATTGGCGACATATCAAAAGACTCAGAAGAACACACAGAAACAATGAACAGAGTGGAAGGCTTTTTTGGCATAGGTGCCATGGTTGGGCCGGCAATTGTAAGTTACCTATTGATACAAGGCATGTCATGGAAATACCTGTATGTTTGTGCCGCCGTATTGTGTTTTATGTTGTGTTTAGTCACTTACCTAACGGTATTCCCAAAATCAAGTGGCGCTCATGATACTGCTAAAGTGCCATCAAGAACCTCAAACTCTGAACAAGCTGAAAAAAATGAAATCGTTGAAGAGCGTATCAACTTGAAACAGACCTTCGCGATGATGAAAGATAAATATGCATTGGGTTTTTCGCTCGCCGTTGCACTTTATGTGGCTGTTGAAGTGGCAATTTATGTATGGATGCCATCGCTTTTTGTTGATTACGACGGGAATTATATATGGATGGCCACCTACGCAATTACTATCTTCTTTGCACTTAGAGCAGCGGGACGATTTTTAGGCGCTTGGATGTTGAGCTTCTGTTCTTGGGAAGTAGTGTTGTTGGTAGCAACTGGACTTGTGGCTGTTTGTTATTTAGTTGCAATGATATTTGGGATACACGCAGCAATATGGGCGCTGCCAGCATCGGGCTTATTTATGTCGGTGATTTATCCGACCTTAAATTCAAAAGGAATTAGCTGTTTTCCGCGCTCACATCATGGTGCAGTTGCGGGCGTAATTTTGTTTTTCACCGCCGCAGCTGCAGCCATTGGCCCTTTAATTATGGGGATTATTAGTGACAGCTTTGGTGAAATAAAATACGGCTTTTACTTGGCAACTGGATTTTCTGTACTATTGTTTGGCTTTGCGGCTTATAACCTGATAGCTAAGCCAGCAAACGCGGTTTTAGCGAAGGACTTTAGTGCAGACGAGTAAATTAAAGTCCTGATTCACTATCAGGATTTTATTTTTGTTAAAAGCTTAATCGATTAAGGTTTGGCTAGTTTGTTAAAAAAAAATGACTTCAACAGGGGTTAAACATGAAAAATAATATAAGTAAAATTAAAAAATTTTCCGTTTGTCTTTTAGCACTGTCGGTTTCTCAAGCGCTTGCCGCAGATGAAGAGGCAAATAAAAAAGGACTAGACTTTGAGCGCATTGCCGTTACAGGTGTTGTAAAAGGCAAAAATGTAATGGACTCTAGCGTTTCTATTAGCAGTGTCGATCTCTCAAGTATCGAAGTGGCCACTCCACGAACAACCGCAGAAATCTTCAGACTTATTCCAGGTGTTCGTTCAGAAGCAACGGGTGGCGAAGGTAATGCAAATATTGCGGTTCGCGGGTTACCTGTAGCATCTGGCGGAGCCAAGTTCCTACAATTGCAAGAAGACGGGTTACCGGTATTGCAGTTTGGTGATATTGCTTTTGGTAACGCCGATATATTCTTGCGTGCTGACTCAACTGTATCATCAGTAGAATCGATTCGTGGTGGTTCAGCGTCAACGCTGGCGAGTAATTCACCTGGCGGTATTATTAACCTTATCAGCAAAACTGGTGAAGATGATGGCGGCAGTGTTGCAACGACCTTTGGCGTTGATTATGACTCTTTTAAGACTGACTTTGAGTACGGAACAGAGATAAGTGACACATTAAGATTCCACATCGGTGGTTTTGTAAGACAAGGTGATGGCCCACGAGATGCAGGTTATACGGCAAACAAAGGCGGACAAATCAAAGCCAATATCACCAAAGACTTCGATAATGGATACGTACGTTTATACTTTAAACATTTAGATGATAACTCAATAGGTTATTTACCAATGCCCGTGCGCGGCGATGGTAGCTCACTACCAGGATTTGACTCTCTGTCAGACACTCCACATTCAGCCTACTTCACTAAAACCTTCTCTAGAGGTAAAAATGGCGAATTACGCTCTGGTGATATCAGAGATGGTATGAGTCCTTTGGTAGACTCGTTTGGCGTAGAAGCTTCATTTGATTTGGGTAATGACTGGCAAGTCGAAAATAGATTTAGGAAGTCTTCAGTAAGCGGTACCTTTAATGCACCTTTCCCTGCAGAAGTTGGGGAAACATCTGCCGTTGCAGAGAGCATTGCTGGTTCTGGAGCAACATTAGAATACGCAAATGGTCCGCAAGCTGGTAATAGCTATAACGAAGACTATGTAATGAGGATCCATACATTTGATGTTGAAATGGACGACTTTGATAATATTGTTAATGATATTAAGTTAACAAAAACGTTAGATAGTACGAATGTGACCTTTGGCTACTACGTTGCAACACAAAATATTGGAATGAGCTGGTTATGGAATTCCTATCTATTAGAACAAAAAGGTGACAATGCAGCATTAGTAAACGCGGTTGCACAAGACGGAACTTCATATTCTGATAACGGTTTATACGCTTACGGAACGCCTTTTTGGGGTAACTGTTGCCAAAGAAATTATGATGCTGATTACACAATAACGGCGCCTTATGTTGCAGTTACAACAGATTATGAAGACTTTACTTTTGATGCAAGCGTTCGATACGACAGCGGTGAAGCTCGCGGTACTTACGCAGGTGCCACAACTAGCACTTATGATATGAACGGTGACGGCGTAATTTCAATGCCAGAAGTTGATGTTGTAAATATCGACAACGCCAATGCATCGCCAATTAACTATGATTGGAACTATACGTCGTACTCTGTCGGTGTGAACTATAAAATCGACAACGATACGGCTGTTTTTGGTCGTATTAGTCATGGTGGCCGAGCAAACGCAGACCGACTTTTATTTGGTAAGGTGAGACCTGATGGTTCTGTAGCGTCAGCTGATGCTATTGATGAAGTTGATCAAATTGAAGCGGGTGTTAAGTATCGTCAAAACGAATTGGCCATTTTTGCCACTGCGTTTTATGCAGAAACCGAAGAGCAAAACTTTGAAGCCACTAGCCAAAGATTTTTTGACCGACAATATGAGGCAATGGGGGTTGAGGTTGAAGCATCTTACTTCGTAGGTAACTTTGACTTAAGAGGACACATCACGCTAACTGATGCTGAAATCACTAAAGACGCACTAAATGAGTCCGTGGTTGGTAATACGCCTCGTCGCCAAGCTGACGTTGTTTATTCATTTACTGGCCGTTATAGCTTTGAATCAGCGGCTGTGGGCGCAAACTTCATTGGCTCAAGCGGCGCTTACGCACAAGACAGCAATGAACTTGAGTTTGATGCTTACACTCAATTTAACTTGTTTGCAGACTACAACTTAAGTGACAACTTAACAGTGTCGTTAAATATCAATAATGCATTTGATTCTGAAGGTATTACAGAGTCAGAAGAGGGGGCTTTACCAGCGAATGATATTATTAGAGCGCGTACGCTAACAGGCAGAACAACCTCGTTTACACTGCGTTACATGTTCTAAATATAGTGACAGTGAGATAGCGACAATAGCTATCCTATAATTTACGTCACAACTTAAGGGAAGCTCTCAAGCGGGAGCTTTCCTTTTTATTATTAACTAGGAGTTAAATGTAACTATGTTAAACGTTGTTTGTTTTGGTGAAGTGTTGGTTGATTTCATTCCTAATGAGTCTGGGCTTTTCACCCCTCACGCTGGCGGCGCACCAGCAAATGTAGCTGTGGCTGTTGCAAAACTCGGCGGTAATAGTCGTTTTGTTGGTGGAGTTAGCACAGACGCTATGGGAAATATGCTTGAAAAGTCTTTAGTTAATCATGGTGTTGATACTCATTCAGTGATAAAAAAAACAAATAAGACGGCTCTAGTGTTAATTAGCTTAGATGAACATGGAGAGCGTAGTTTTGAGTTTTATCGAGACAATACCGCCGACCTAGTAATAGATTCGGCTGATGTTAATTCGATATCATTTGAGCAAACTGGTTTTTTACACCTGTGCTCCAACACGCTGACCACTGACTCACTTTCACGAGCTACCTACACTCTTATCAATAACGCAAAAAAAAGTAAGACATTGGTTAGTTGCGATGTGAACCTGCGCTTGAACTTGTGGCCAGCAGGTACAGAAAGTGAAGCGATCGCGGCCAAAGTAGCCGAGTGCTTAACATATTGTGATGTGATTAAGTTTTCACAAGACGAACTTGCTTTTTTGGCCAAGCATTCAAGCCAAACGGAAAGCGAGTATGTAGCCTCTTTGTTAGAAAAAGGGGTAAGAGGTGTATTTGTCACAGATGGGCCAAATCCAATACAGTTTATATCATCAAGTGTGTCCGTGACCGTAACACCACAAAGTGCAGAAGCTATTGATACTACTGCTGCCGGGGATAGTTTTGTTGGTGGGGTAATATATAAACTGTGCCAAGCCCAAAGCCAAGAGCAAGTTAAGGCGAGCTTAAAGAGCGAAGAGTACGTATCAGAAGTTATTGATTTTGCAAGTCGATGTGGTGCCTATACCGTTACTCAACGAGGAGCGTTCGATGCTCTTCCTACAATAGAGCAACTGTTTAAATAAACTGGTTTTAAATTAAGCCGCAATGGGCATTAAGCGATTTGGCGAAGCTAAGGTATAATTTAGTATCTAAGTGCTAACTTAACTGAGAAAAAATGAAATCTTATACCAGTATTGAAGAATTAATTGAGCTGTTTGAAGCAGACATCGAAGAGCTTAATAGTAAAATTAAAACGCTTAAAACAAAACCAAAAAGCTTAAATGAAGAAATACTATTAAAATACATTGAAACGGCCAGCACAGGTAAAACAAAAGAGTTTGTAAGAGCTAAAGGTGTGCAGTCTGGAAGTGGCTCTATGTTTTCATCAGCGGATGTAAGTAAGTTAGTAAAAGACGGTGCAGGTGATGTATCTGAAGGTTTACTGGCGATAGCTCGCCAAGTGGGTGTATTGACAAAACGAAAAAACAAAAGTAAAAAATAACGCTTTCTCTACTCGGGCTAAATTTAGGCGTTTGCTTGATTTAGCTCAATAAAAAGACCGACTCAGAGGTTAATCTTTGCAGTCGGTTTTTTATTTTGAGCAGAGGTTATTTAGTTTGAATTGGCCTATATTTAAGCTGTACACCCTGAAGAAAGTTACGAAGTACCTGATCTTTGCACTCCCTGAAATTTTTTGTTCCTGGCTTTCTGAAAAAGGCACTTAGCTCATGCTTGCTAATATTAAAGTCAGCCAAGGCTAACACCTCTAACACATCGTCTGCATTAAGATGCAATGCGATACGAAGCTTTTGAAAAATCATATTGTTATTTAAACTAGTTTCATTTTTTGTTTCTACACCTTCACGTTTGCCACGTCTAGACGTTATAAAACCATTCAAGAATGCAGAGAACTGTCTGTCTTTAAGCTTTACATAAGCTGGGTCATCGTCTTTTTTTAACCACGTTGTGATCGACGAGCTATCGACGCTTTCATCAGCGAGCGCAAAGAGTTTAATAATGTCATTTTCTTTTAAGTCAAAAGTAAAACGAATGCGACGTAAAATATCATTGTTAGTCAAAATTTAGGATTCCTAATTATTGATGAGCCTAATAAATCGTGGACTCATGTCTAAGCGCTGCATTCTAACAGACTTGAAGCATATCATTTATGCTTAATCGAGATTATTTATGTTACGCATTAATGATTACTGTTATTGCTGTTCGACAAAGATCAACTTGCTGCTATCAAACCCCTTTGCTTCAGCGCTAGAAATAAAACGTGCTTTAAGCTCCGGCGATATAGTCGGTGTACGTGACAATAACCATAAATAATCAGTATCTGGGCCAGAAACAAAGGCATACTGATAATTTTCACGGTCCAACTCAAATACAACATATGAGCCGTAGAACGGACCAAAAAAAGAAACCTTTAAATAACCTTGATCTTCAGACTCAACAAAGTAGGCCTTGCCTGTCGCTTCGCTCCACTCATTTTCTTCAATGGAAAACCCTCGATTTAAGACTGATACACCACCATCATCTAACATAGAATATTCGGCAGTTACTTGACTTAAACCACGCTCAAAAGAATGATCAAGTCTGGCTATTTCATACCACTTACCTAAATATTTAGGTAACTCGAAGCTATCGACAGGTTTTACCTTTTCGGGCATACCTAAACACGCAGATAAGGCTATTAAACAAGACAGAGTAATAAATAATTTAAAGATTAGCTTTGTCAAAGAAGCTTTAGAAGATGTGATTATCATATAAAAGTTCGCTCAATTTGATTGATTAGTAAACGCTATTCATTTAGCCAAGTATGCTCTGAAACAATGTTACGAATACGTTGGTTGTACTTGTTATAGCCAACACTATTAAAGTTAGTGCTTTGGCTATTCATAAAGCCATGCTTATATTCACAAACATCAAGCGTAACCTGAGGAATAAAGGCTAAACGAGCAATTAAACTTGGTATGGAAAAGTGGTCTTCGTGTTCAGGAAACACTAAGTGGCAAGGAAATACAGGCTTAATATCAACATGGTGCCTAATTTGAGAGCCGTAAAACAGTACGCCTAATCTAATATTTTTATCGTCTAATTGATCGGATACAGACCATAAAGCTGCTGCTCCAGCACTAAAGGCAATAATCACGTGAGGGTGCGAAAGCGCCTTAAGTTCATTAGTAATGGACATTGCATACTGTTCAATACCGACGTGTTCCATAAAATAACAGTATGCTTCGGATTCGCTGTTGAACGAACGTTGCTCATTATTATACGGTTCAACAATCGCATATGGCGCGTTTAAGGTGTCTGCAAAGTCTTTAACAGCCTCGGTATGACCAAAAATGTCGGTAATAATGATGTACAAAATATTACCCTACCAACGACTTACAAAGCGGTTTGTAATAATGGAGATTAGTATACCTAGCATAAAATACCCTAATACATTTAAAGCTGTTTGAACCGGACCATTAGTTGCTGCACCAAATTGACCTTGGTTAATAAAGTGCAAAAGGGCATGGTGCCATGCGCTAGTGTAGTCGGAAAAAACATAACTTTTATACATACTAAAGTAAGCTGCAAACATACTGATCAATATTAAGGATGATGCCACCCACCGCTTTAAAGAATGACCAAAGTCAGACACTAAACCTATGACGGATGCAAATAAAACCCTTGGTAATTTAGAAAAGAAGCCAAGCTGTTCAATTTCCAGTAACAGCAAACTTAATCGATACTCTCTTGAACAATATTCAATAAACGGAGACAACTCTGTTCCTGACGTAAAAATAGTATGTTTAGCAGTTTTAGACTGTTTAAGTAAACGTAAAAAGTGCCGAGTACCGGTGACAAGTGCTGGTTTAAATTTGACTCTCAGTACTTTTACATTCCTAAAACTGGCTAAGTCAAAATCCACCATAGAAAAGTCTACGTCGTCCAAGCGACAATCATCCCAGTGCGAATCACGGCAGTTTGAACCTGATATTCTGGTAGTTCTAAACTCAGAGCTCGATAAATCAGCGTTATTAAAATTTGATTCAGTTAAACGACAACCAATCCATTCAGTATTTTGACATTTTGCCTTACAAAAGCTGGTGAAGGTGTTTTCATCGGAAACACATCGTTCAAATTTAGACCCCGACAAGTCGCAGTTTTCAAAGACCGTATTACTTAAATTACAGGTTTCAAACAGACAATTTCGTAAGTCTGTGCCAGTTAAATTTAAGCCTTTCAAGTCATCGTTTGAATATACTTTATTGTATTGTGTACTCATTGTTTGATAAATCCTGATAACGTGTTGTCCCGTTCCACAGGAAAGCGTTTGCTACTACCTGACTCAATAATCGCCTGAAATGTTTCTTGTGGCAGTCCATAAGGATCCCAAACAGGCGAGGTAAGTTGTTCATTCGCGATAAGCCCAACATCACTGTTTAGCTCCAAAAAAGACGCATAAATTGGCGAGTCAGCACGAATTCCATCGGCACTAAATAAATAGCCATTTGACTTTAACCAATGGCAATAGTTTGCACGTATCGGTTTAATCTTTTCAAAGTTCTTATACAACAATGACGTCATAAAGTGCTCGGTAATTAGATCAAAACTTTGTTCTGGAAATACATCTTGGCTTGATAAGTCACCTAATGCATATTTTACATCTAACTGTTTTAGCTCGTTTTGATATAACCTAACTTTCTTATCTAACGCCTTTGCACATTTAAACTTCTTATCACCTAATTCGAAGCTATATCTAAAAAATTTAGACTCTTGAATAGCAGCCAAAAACTGTTCAATTTGTTGAAGAGGAAACTGGCATCTATCAGTGAATGTAACTTCTATTTTCAAATCGTTATCTAATGCTTTAACTGCCTGTAAAATAATTAATAATTGCCCAAGCGCGTGAACATAACTTGCAACACCTGCTACCATAATTTTAAATGGGCCGTCCCCCGTATGTTCACGCAATTGCACTAGCAATGCTTTTTGCAACCATTCACGTTGCTCTTTCACTAAATACCAACTGCCAGCGGGAGGATGAGCTGCACAAAATAGCTTAGCTAAATGTGTGGCCCCTTTTGAAGGTTCCATGTAAGTGTGGAAGTTGTCACCACTGTCTGCTAACAGATCATCTTCTATTCCAGAAAATTCACAATAAACTCGACTTTCATGGTAACCACACGGCACGGGTTTACCATCGATGACTTGGCAAGTATGGGCAATATCATTTAACTTGGTTTGGATTTTTTGGCTCATAAGATAACGACTTATTTATAGAAATAATAAATAACATTGGATAATTTTAATCATATAGGTATGAGATTGAATAGCAACGAAAACTCTTTTATTTTGCGGTCCAGTATGACTCCAAAATGGGCTTTTCATTACACAAAACGATACCATGAAATTTATCGCCTTTTATTACCACGCCAACACCTTTTGGGGTGCCCGACATTATAATATCGCCGTCCTCAAGGGTCATAAACGAAGATATATCGTGCAAAAACTGTTCAGGTTGAAACATCATATGAGTAACTAGCCCGTGTTGCACAAGTTCGTCATTGATATAAAGTTTCATCGACAGGTCAGTTAAGTTGGCGGGGCATTGAACAAAAGGACTAAAAACAGCCGCGCCATCAAAAGCTTTTGCTCGCTCCCACGGTAATCCTTGCGCTTTCAGCTCACTTTGTAATTGACGTTTGGTTAAATCTAAACCAAACCCAACGCCACTTATTGTATTGTTCTTTATTAAAAAACAAATTTCAGCTTCATAGTGAATAGTTTCGTTATGTGAAGTTAATTGTGAAGAAATAGCGGAATTCGGTTTTAAAAAAATCACAGGCTCTGCAGGAATCGCATTATTTAGTTCATTAATATGTTCTAAATAGTTCCTTCCTATACAGACTACTTTAGATGGTGAAACTGTTTGTCCGATATATTCTATTAAATTCAAAGCTTTCTCCTGTCCCTGCTAGCACTTTGGTTGTCGTCGTTTCTTTAATTTAACTCTAGGTCAAAAACGACACTCACGGATGATGTAAATACAAGATTCTCTTGTAAGTATTTACCAGGTCTCGCGGTATCCGCTTCGCGTTGTGAAAACGTAATGTTTTCAACACTCTTATTGGAGCCGTATCGGCCGTAATTAGCAGATGACGATGCGTTGATACTATATATACGACCAAGTTTAGCGTCAAAAGATTGAGCCAGTTCACTGCCAGATGATTTGGCATCTTTTACGGCCAGCGCGGTAGCTTCTGCTTTTAATTGCAGTTCTTGTGATGACTTAAGCTCTATGTTGATAATTTGATTTATTTCGGCGCTAAGCGCAAAGTCTAAAAATTGGTTTAGTTTTGTAATGTCTTTTAACGAAACCTTAAGACTACGACTGGCCTTATAGCCGGTTAATACTTGTTGATTATTTACGTAGGTATACTTAGGTTGAGTGGCAATGCTCGAGGCAGAAATATCTTGCTCAGTGATATTAAATTTACTCGCACCGTCTAAAAACTGATTTACCCGAAAATCTACTTGCTGTTTTGCCGCAAGGCTTTCTTTTTGCGTGCTTTCAACAGACATACTTATCATAGCTATATCTGGCTTCGCTTGTACTTGTGCAGAACCCGTTACAGCAATATGGCGATTGTTGGGAAGGCTAGAGTTTGCAGAGGACAGAGGTGAGAAGGTTACGACAAAAAACGTAGTGATAATTAGGGAAATAATGGCTTTCATGATCGTCTTCTCGTTATTTTATGACAATGGTTAATTTATAAGTATAAGTATAAGTTAACAAGCGATACGTGCTTTTATTCGTTGAATTCACCAAGCGCCAATATAGCACCTTCAGCGCGGTCACTTTGTACAAAAATATGGTCGTGGTAATAGGCAGCAACCACGTTAGCGCTAATTCCTTTTGCGGCAAGTTTAGCAGCAACAGCGGCCGTTAAACCAACCGCTTCAAGACTCGAATGCACAGTTAACGTGATCATTTTATAGGTGCCACTATATTCAAGCCCAGCCAAATCAGCTGAGCATTTTGAGAGTATTAAGGTCAAGCCCTCTTTTTCTTTAAATGTTGCAATAGGATCAAAGCGAATACAATTTAACAAGCTTTGATTTACCGTGCAAAATACGTATTCGTCTTGATTTAGCTCTGGTCGCATAGAGCTTAGAAGTGTATTTAAGTCCTTTATTCCAGTCATGATACCGCTCGTTAATTCAGTAGTTTGATTTATAGTTAACTAATACGCTTATTTGATTAATATATAAGTAAATAAATAGGTTATGCAAACGGTTATTTAAACAGGCGGATCCACTTTATCTTTATTTGAGGTATTCACACGGAACCAACCTGCAATTGAGTAGCGATCTCGTTTTGCTGGTAACACTTCGTGGGGAAACTCTTCACTTAAAAATGCCACAATAGTGCCTTGAAGTGGTGTTACTTTGACACCTTCCTTATCAGTATCACTTTTATAAAGGACTAATTCGCCACCATTATGTAAAGCCCAGCCAGAGTTTAAATAAACAACTATAGACAATACTCTGTTTGCTTCGCCCTTAAAGGCGTCGACATGGCGCTTGTAATAATTGCCAGGGCCATAATGAGCAAAGTGGCTTTCGAACGAAAACAAGCCTAGAAACAATCGACGATTTAGAAAAACCTGAAGGGCTGTCGCCCAATTTAACCAACGTTGGCCCGCTTCTGTTTCGCCGGTAATCCAGCATATCTCATCGGTTCGGACAAACTCGTTTTTCGCATATAAGTTATCTCGACCAATACCAGCCTCTTTAAACTTTATTGACGGAATTGCTTGCTGTTGAATAGTTAACGCTTGTACAAGTGAGTCCGGAAGTGCGTTATGACGAATACTATAACCTTGCTGATAGATATCATCTGCAATTAGTCCAAATAGGGTGTCATCATGGCCGAAGTCGCCATTGGAAACCAAATCTTTAGTTTGTAACGCGTACAATACGGTGTGCCTTAAAAAGTGAGTATAACGGCGCGAGTCTAACGAATCATTGTACATTTACCAAACAAATTTTATATGCCAATTTTAAAACTTAATATCCGTAATTTAAGCCTATTTATGTTTGTATTGAGTAGGGCAGTGAGATCGACTAATTGCCGGGTTCCTAAGTTTTAAATGTTTACTACTTCTTCCACTCACTCGTTTACGCCAAAGTTTAAAACTGCTGGTTCTTAATGAAGCTCGCATTAATGAGATAACCTCTGGTTCACGTAAACCATAAAGTGTCTCTATGGCCTCAAAGGGAGTTCGATCTTCCCACGCCATTTCTATTATTCTTGATGTGTCTTCTTGTGAAAATTGCATTGCTTAGACTCGATTACTGTTCACACAAAGAAGCTAATACGCTTTTTATCTGCTTGTGGATTAATGTATAGATAAGAAAAAATATGAATAAAAGTCTTGAGTATAACTAATAGCAAATAACCATAATGGCGACTTTAAAATATCTTGAATAGGCTATAAGTCTCACTTAGACTTGCATCCACTTTAATACCATCTCTAAGCGTCAGTTTGGCAAGACTTTTTCTAAATCATTGCTCTCGGCGGTTTCTATTAAGAGCTTACTCATGACTTATCTTATTGCCGTAACTATTCTTTGGGCATTTTCTTTTAGTTTAATAGGAGTGTATTTACGAGATGTAGATCCATGGTTTTCTGTACTTATTCGCACGGTATTAGCCATGGTTGTGTTTTTGCCTTTTACTAACGTAATGCAGGTATTAGTAAAACAACAAAACTCAAAGGATGGACTTTCAAATCGATTTTACACTAAGTTAATGGCGATAGGAGCAATTCAGCTTGGTTTAATGTACGGGTTTTATTACCACTCATTTTTATATTTAAGCGTTCCCGAAGTACTTCTTTTTACTATCATGACGCCGCTGTATGTGACTTTGTTTAATGACGTTTTGGATAAAACATTTCACCCAAGGTTCTTTGTTGCAGCGCTGCTCGCGGTTTTAGGCGCATTAACCATTCGGTTTGATAATATAAATTCTGATTTTTTATTTGGTTTGCTGTTGGTTCAGTGTGCCAATATTTGTTTCGCTTTTGGTCAAGTTGCATACAAACGTTTGATGCCTAGCCGATCAGTTATTTCTCAACACAAGGTATTTGGTTTTTTCTATATTGGTGCATTTGTCTTAGCGCTTATTTTGTACAGTATTTTTGGCAACGTAGAACGGTTACCAACTACGATGACACAATGGGGAATTCTACTTTACCTTGGAGTGGTAGCGTCTGGGTTGGGATATTTTGGTTGGAATCGAGGCGCCACCGAAGTAAATGTTGGTACATTAGCTGCCATGAATAATTTGCTTATACCCGCTGGTATTTTAGTAAATGTGTTGATTTGGAATAGAGAAGCTGATGTCACTCGGTTAATGATTGGGGCTGGCATTATCATGTTGGCGTTATGGATAAGTACAAAAGTTAAACTTAAATAAGCATATTATGAAAAAAATCTACGTAATACATGAAAATAATGAATGGACAATTCATTTGCAAAACCGATTAGATGAGTTGCAATTGCCTTATGAAATGTGGCACTTGGATGAAGGGGTTTTAGACTTATCAATGCCGCCGCCAGAAGGTGTTTTTTACAATCGTATTAGCGCTTCGTCTCATACTCGAGATCATAGATATGCACCGGAATATACTGAAGCTGTTTTAGCTTGGTTAGAGCGTCATGGCCGTACCGTTATTAATGGCAGTAGGGCACTTCGGTTAGAAGTAAGTAAAGTGAACCAGTATATGGCGTTAAACGCAGCGGGTATCGAAACCCCAAAAACAATTGTCGCTGTGGGTAAATCACAGATTATTGAAGCTGCAAAGTCATTAAATCAAAACTCATTTATTACAAAACATAACAGGGCAGGAAAAGGGCAAGGAGTTCAGCTATTTCATTCTATTTCAGCCTTGTCTGATTATGTAAATGGTGCTGATTTTGATGAGCCTGTTGATGGAATTACGTTGATACAGCAGTACATTGAAGCACCTATGCCCTATATTATTCGTCATGAATTTATCGGTGGAAAGTTTTTATATGCAGTTAAGGTGGACACATCTGAAGGGTTTGAGCTTTGCCCAGCCGATGCATGTTCAATAGACGATCTGTTTTGTCCAGCACCAAACGAATCATTAAATAATTCAAAAGTTGGCGGAGCTAAGGTTGAAGCACTATCACCAAAGTTTGAAATACTTCAAAATTATAACCCTGACTTTATTGCGACTTATGAACAATTTTTAGCAGACAATAACATTCAAGTTGCCGGCATCGAAGCGATACTTGATAAAGCGGGCAACAGTTACGCCTATGACGTTAATACCAACACGAATTACAATTCTGACGCGGAAAACGCCGTTGATATTTATGCGATGCTTCACTTAGCCAAGTACCTTGCTACTTTCTTGTAAGTTAATGTAGTTTAGCGCTGCTTGCAGCGCTTGCTCTCTGCTTGAGAAATTATGCTCTTCATTTATTAGCTCTAATATATGAAACTTCTCAAGTTGCTCTTTAGTTTCCGTGTTAGGACACAATAAGAAAACTTCACAATCAACGTCTTTTGCATCTTTAACCGCATTTTCTAGAGCTAAGCCAACAGTTACATCAAACATGGGAACGTCGCTTAAATCTAATATCATTACCTTGTAGTCTGAAATACTAGAATGTTGGCGAGAAATTGCTTTAGATACGCTAAAAATCATTGGCCCTGATAAGTAAAAAAACAGCACCTTGCCCTTAGCACTGTCTAACAAAGAGCGCTCAACTTTATTTAGCGGCACATTATCTGTATCGGCGTCGCTAATAGCTTGAACGTGACGTTCTTGTTCTTTACTCAACTTTTCTATGAGCATGATATTTGAGATAAACACACCCAAGCCAACTGCAGCAATTAAGTCTACAAATACGGTCAGCAACATAACCCCATACATAATGATCATGCCTTGCGTGCTTACTTTGTGAGCCCGTTGAATAAAACTCCAATCTAAGATGTTAAAACCGACATAGACAGCAATGCCAGCTAATACAGCCATGGGAATTGGTTCCGTCAGACTTCCTGCAACGACTACCACCAAAGCTAGCATCACCGCTCTAATTACCCCTGACAACGGTGAACGCGCACCAACTTGAATATTCGTAACCGTGCCCATTGTCGCTCCCGCACCAGGCAGAGCGCCAAATAAACCTGAAATAAAGTTCGCCAAACCTTGGCCGCGAAGTTCCTTGTCAGAATCATGCTCTTTACGAGTTAAAGAGTCACCAATTACAGCAGTTAAAAGTGTATCAATACAACCTAAAGTACCAAGAACAAGCGCATCAATAACCATGGTGGTAAACATTTCTGCGTTAAAATTAGGGATCACTAATGAAGGTAAGCCTGCAGGGATAACACCTATTCTTCGAATGTCGTCGGCATCAAATAACAACACGGACAATAAGGTCACGCCGATAAGTGCAACAAGCTGAGCCGGTACATATTTTCGATATTGCTTCGGGAAATAAAAGAGGACCCCCAAAGTCAGCGCTCCAAGTAACAACTCGCTAAATTTTATGTTTGAGAGGATTTGTGGAAGCGAAGATACTGTTCCTATTACACCACCTGAGGGCGCTGATTGGCCAAGCAACGGGGCGAATTGAAGAATGATTAGTATGACACCGATACCAGACATAAACCCTGATATGACGCTGTAGGGCATTAAAGTGACGTATTTTCCTAATTTTAGATAGCCAAGCAACATCTGAAAACCGCCGGCCATCATAACCACAGTAAATGACATTGCCATGCCGGTTTCTGGATATTTAGCCATCATGCTCGTGACTACGGCGGTCATGATAACCGTCATAGGTCCGGTAGGCTCAGAGATAAGAGTGTTTGAACCACCAAAAATGGCCGCGAAAAAGCCAACTAATATAGCACCCCAAAGGCCCGCCTCGGCACCTGCGCCAGAGGCAACACCAAATGCGAGTGCTAAAGGAAGAGAAATAATTGCGGTGGTAACGCCACCAAACATATCGCCTTTAAGATTCATGGATGCAAATCGGTTATCAGTCAAAATTTACTTCTCCGCAGTCTAAGAATAACAATTATGGTTATACGCTTAACTATCTGGCGGGAAATTCTATATCAGGTGTGCTAAAAAACACAGATGTATAAGCGTATGTCAGTAAAAGAATATTTTAACGGGTGTCTTAATTTGTTGACGTATTTCGCTCTTCGATACACTCATAGGATCCCATTTCAAACTCTCTGCAAATCCACGGTCGTTGCTCGTAAATTGAACATAAAAAGGTGTCTCTATCTAAAGCTGAACACCAGCCATCAGAAAGTCTTCGCATCGTTTCACCTCCCCATTTATCGACTTGAATATGTTGTGCTGGCACACCAGTGTCCGAAATGATCATCACTTCTAATTTGCAACAATTTGCTTTACAGGTAGAACAAGTAACTTCGTCAGTTGCTATGTTTTTAACGTTAATACTCATAACACCCTCAAAAATGACTAAAGTCTACGTTAGGCAGACTCTCAAAGCCGGGTTTAGCAAACAGATAACCTTGCATCAATTCAATACCGGCTTCTTTTAACCACAACATTTCAGCGTGCGTTTCAATTCCTTCAACCAATGGGGTAATATTTAAATCTGCAAATAAATTTAAACAATTTATAATAATAGCCTGACGAGACTTGTCACTATCGATATTACGAATCAGCTCCATATCAAACTTTACAATATTAGTTTGAAAGTCCGCTAATAAACCTAGCCCAGAATAACCAGACCCAAAATCATCAATAGCGGTGGTAAATCCCATCGATTGATAATATTCGACAATTCGTTTAACCGTACTCGTGTCTTCAATCTTTTCTACTTCGGTGAACTCGAACATAATTTTATTGGTAGGAAAGTCGTAGGTTTTTGCCGCCTCTAAGGTAGTTCGAATGCAACGCTCAGGTTGATATATTGCCTTTGGCAAAAAGTTAATGCTTAACATTGATTGTAGGTTTAGTTTCGCAGCCAGAGCAATGGCTTTAACACGGCATAACTGGTCGAACAAATAGCGGTTATCATCATTTACTTGCGAGATGACAGAGTAGGCTGACTCTTGGTTTAAACCTCTAACCAAGGCTTCGTAACCGAAAATTTGTCTTGTTCTTACGTTTACGATTGGTTGAAAGGCCATTGTGAAATCAAAGTTGAGTTTGTCTTTGTTAGCACAGTTATTACATGAATGTATCTCACAAATGTTTTGAATATTATCCATTACTACGACCTTTCATTATGATTATAATCAAGCGTGTTTGTTGAAAAATAAAGAACTCCCAGTTAGGGCAAGTATTAAAAGAAATGGAGCGAGGATAATCGCGACAATTCTATGGAATTTACATAATTTCATGGGGCACCCAACGAATAGTTGATTTGTGTGAAAACCCCGAAAAATAGAACTTTCTACCGCCTTAGAGTAGCATAGTTGATGTACAAAAATGTGATTTAGAATAATTTCTAACTATTCAAAAGTATCAAGTGCTTTTAATATTAAACTTGGGTTCTGAAATATTACCATGTGATCACTATTGTTAATGGGTATATATCTACCCTTGGAATGTTTGCTTATTGACTTACTCCATGCTGAACCTTCTTGTTGCCATTTGATTAGACCATCAACAAATTCAGGCTCTGCACTCTTTATATCTTCAGATTCAAAGTCTGAGTCAATAATAGTGATAGGAACGGACGTGTTTATATCCAATTTTAAAGCTGTGTTTAAATCATCATAATAATTCATGATTTCTTTAGCTCGCGTGACCTGTTTATTCACAGCCGCACGACGTTGACTAATTAGGTCAAAATAGGACCAGTCCATTAAAGTACCAACGTCTTGTGGCACAAGGCTCGCAATTTCTTCACGCTCTGCAGCTAGTTTATCAATCGTTCGTTGTGTCCAATTTCCCTTCTGAAGGTGTGGAATGAGTGTTTCCCTTTGTTCACGATACCAAGCAACCGGATAGTCTTTATATAGACTTACAGAGTGTTCAAGTAGTATGTCTGGATCAATCCAAACCATCCCTTTCAAGCGACTGTGAACTTGTGACTCAGGTAAATTTTGCCATGCGAGCGCTAAAATATTAGAGCTTGCAAAGCTAACGATAATAAAACTATCCTCATTTAGTGCTGTTAGCGTTGTGTCGAGAGCAGGAGCAAATGAAAAAAAAGAAGGTTCACTAACATCACTACTAAAGCCACTTCCAAATCGTTCAATAGCATGCACTCTGTGTGTTTTGGCAATCAGTGGTTGTAATAAAGCAAACCAAGCACTGTCACTATGATAGTTTTTATTAAACCCTGATAGTAAAATTACGGCTGGCCCTTGATGTTCTAATCCCATACTTCGCACATGGACCTTTTTATCTTGTTGCGGGTTTACTTGGTATAAGCTTGAATACGAGTCTAGAGGAACATTGCCGACATTAGGACTGCAAGCTACCAGCAGAATGCAAGCAGTGACAAGTTTTAAAACTAAATATAAATGGTGATACATGTATTCTGCCTTTGTTGTGATTCGTCACGTCTTGTTGTTGCCTCAGTACCTTAGTCATGGACAAATGCTATTCAAAACTCGTAAGCATTAAAGTAGTTATATGACACCGACGGCTAATTCAGCCCAAACTAGTGAAAAGGTGAAAGCTAGCAAAATAGCGATAATAACTCTTTGTATATTTGAGGCTTTGCGTGAGGAAAAAATGAACAGAGAGCCAAATCCAAACACAAGTGATGCCATGACAATAAAGTCGCCAATCTTCCATTGGACTTCGTTGGTAAGTAGCATCCCAATTGCAGGAAATAGCAGTACAACTAACGTGATGACTCCCAGCCATACAAAAGCAAAATTTATTTTTAACATGATCTACCCCCGATAAAATGGACACCATCCATTTTCAATTTACCGCCAATTTAAATTCAGCGGGTGTTTTATATCCTAAACTCGAATGTAACCGCTGTCTATTGTAGAAATAGTTTAAGTAACCTTTTAGCTTGGTTAGTAGATTACTCATTGTTTCAAAACGACTTCCGCGAATTAAATCGGCCGTTAATGAGTGAAAAAAGGACTCAACTTCTGCGTTGTCTGTACCGCAACCTAGCGCTTATCCATTTCTTTACGTTTGTTTTGTATTTCTTTATAAAAGAATTTCACTTTAGCTGGCTTACTGTAAGTCTTAAGCGCTATAGCTCTCAAGCTCTCAAGCCATGCTCTCGCATTAAACACCGCTTTTATCTGCTGCAACAACAGGGCATCTTTCAAAGCTCTCGCAGAGGGTGGTCGATTACGCCAACGACTAAGCATTAATGGATGAATATCAAGCGCTATAGCGGCATCCTTTGACATGACATGACATTGTCGCTTAAGCTTAGCTCGATAACTTTGATTTTGAAATCAACAGGATAAAACCATGTTTTTTGGGGTTTAGTATATCTTGGCATTTGAGCCTCCTCAAAGTAATGAGGAGGTGTCCACTAAAACGGGGGAGGAACATGAGAGAACTTGAGCAACTTGTTATATTGCATTGTACTCATGATTAAGTAACCCTAACTTTAAATCATTACACCAACTGCCACCTAATTTAAAGTTATCTCGAATTGTACCTTCATGAGTAAAACCCAACGCTTTTAGTAAATTAAATGATGGGGAATTACCTTCAGTGACAGTTGCGATCACTTTATGGAAATTACATTGATTAAAGGCATATTCAATAACGGCAATAGTTGACTCTTTACCATACCCTTTGCCCTGAAATTCGGGACTTAGTAAAAAGCCAAGTTCAGCTTGTTGATATGGCTCCCATTCGGGATAAAAACCAGTTACGCCTATTTTAATGCCAGTTGCTTTTTCAATGATTGTTAAAGTTAACCAATGATTAGAGGTTTTTTTCCATTCGCCTAAGCGACAATTAAAACGTTCATTTATTTCAGATTCGGTAAATGGATCACTAACATACTTGAGTACATCGCTTGATTGATGAAGTTGCTCAAAAAGCTCCCTGTCATCTTTACAAATTGGCTTTAAAATGAGCCTTTGGGTTTCAATTTGCACAGGCTTTCCTTTGCTATATCACGCCGCAAATAAACGGCTAAAAATAGTTGGCTATACTTTAGCGACGTAGGAGCAGGTGGCAACTGTTTTTTGTCTTCCTTAATTGACTTGTATGGGTACGTGTTTCAGTTTAAAAAATACGCCATCCCATAACTTATATGCAAAACCATCATTTGATTTTATTAAGTCAGAACTTGCAATGCCAGAGCTGTTTTTACACTTAACATTAATAATTTGGGTCGATGAGCCATCTATTTCTAATTGTTTAAACGTGGCACTGAAGTATGAGTAAAACTTATTAGCTGTTAATTCTTTAGTTTCGTATTCTGGCGCAACGCAAATGTTATTTCTAAATTCAATTTTTGATTTCGAGTAAGTGGCAATATTTCCAAACCATAGTTCGGCCTCTGCTTTCCCAATAGCACTGATACCGGGAAACTTTGCGTCTACCACTTCCCACTTTCCTAAATACCACTCATCTGAATTGGCGGTTGTAGATAATAATCCCATAAGTAAAGCTAAATATTTCACGAAGTACTCTAACGCCCCAAGCAGGGGATTTTATGAGCGTTGTACAGCGAGTAAAATTCCCGCTGACTTGGCTTGTTAGGCTGTCAAACTAACTTTCATGCTAATTCAATAAGCCTTCAAGTTCTTCTTTTTGTTTAGAGCTAAGTTCATTTATCGACTTTATTGCATCTTCAATTGCTGATTTAGCAGCACCAGTTAAATTAAAGTGCAAGTAGGCATTTATTAAGGCTATATGAGCATTAAAAGATTGAGGGTAAGTTTTTCGATTCCATGTAAACAACTCTATGGCTTCATCTTTACGGTTCAAATACTGAAGCCATTGCCCGTAACCATTTGCTCTATCTTCTGGGATAACCATAGTTTCACCAAGTAACTTTGATCTAGAGCTAAAAATTGACTGCAAATCGGCCAATGTTTGGGGAGTGTTTGGTAATGCCCAACCTTGAAACAGGTGCTTTATACCGTGATATTGCCCAAGTAGTGTCGTTGAATCATGGGTTTCATCTTTAAATGTTTTTATTGAAATATTGAGGTTTGTACTTGGGTACTTTTTGGTTAACTCAACTAGCTTTTGAAAAGGTTCAGTCATAGTTGGTTCTTCATTCGCTATAGAAATGAATAAACGTCCATTAAGAGTTCCCTTTTTTAGAGCCTCCTCCGTCAGGTCAAGTAACTGATTATTATTCCAATACAATGAAGGACTTATAGCTATTACGCCATTGAACAAATTAGGTCGCTTAATTAATGCATTTACTGCAAATTGGCCTCCGTGCGATGTACCCGATAGTGCTTGATAATCTAAAGTGCGATAACGGCTTTTGACTAATGGAATAACTTCTTTTTCAATAAAAGCAAGAAAACGGTCAGCACCAGCTAACTTATCGAGTTGAGCTTCATTTTTTACCGTTAAGGTCAGCTCTTCATTTCGTTTATTCCTTGGGTTGACTATACCAATTACGATCATGCTGGGTGCTAGATCAAATTTTGCTAAAAAATCTAACGTTCCTGCTGTATGAGAGCCTTGTATATCTCCATCCGTAACATATAAAACAGGAAATTTTTGCTTCGAATCTTCATAGCCAGCTGGAAGATAAACTATCAATTTACGGCTTTCACCTAAGATTTGGCTATCTAAAGTATTTTCTTCAATTTTGCCGAATTTCACAGAAGCAAAAACGCTTAAGTGAAAAAAGCACACCAAAACAAGTATTAAATTTGAGGTTATTTTTTTCATCACTTTCCTTTTTAATAAGGTTTTCCCTTACTTAAACGAAATAAGGTTTGGGAATACGCCATTGAGCGCTAACGCTTCATTAAGAAGCAAAAAAACTTGTTGCTTATACTTTAGCGACGCAGGAGCAAAAGCCAACTGTTATTTGTCCTTCTGATTGCCTTGTTATATGCAAATTTACCTTAATAACCCTAAAACTTCTTCGCCATTAAAGCTAACATTTAATTTATTACAACCTTCAGTAGTGAGCTGAACATCAACGAATGAATCTTCAGCAGCACTATACATTTTCGCTTTCCAAGAGTTTGTAACTGAACTTAATGTGAGGCTCTTTAAAACAATCAGGCCAACTGCTTTGGGATTTAACTCATGCGATTGAACAAGCATTTCGGCAGTACTTAAATCTATGAAAAGCTTTGCAGGTTTTTCTGAGTGACTCCAAACACCAGCAATTTGACACTCGTTGCTTATAGCTACAGATGAAAATAGAGAAACGAAAAGAATCGCACTTAAAACTTTCAGCTTGAGCATGATCATCCTTTGCATATAGCGCTTCAATAAGAAGCTAAAAATAGTTGCATATACTTTAGCGAAGTAGGAGTAGGAGGCAATTGTTTTTGTCCTTCTTAATTGACTTGTTATGTTTTTGGTACCAAGATATATTTAATATTGGTACTGGGGGTTGGTATGGCGAAAAATACAAGTGTTACATTAGGTGAACATTTCGATTCATTTATTTCTCAGCAATTAGAGTCTGGTAGGTATGGGTCTGCAAGTGAAGTTCTAAGGGCTGGTTTACGAGCTTTAGAAGATCAAGAATTGAAAATGAACAATTTAAGAAATATGTTGGTTGAAGGAGAAAATAGCGGAATAGCTGACTATTCATATGACACACTATTAAGTGACTTGGATAAAGAAAATCATTGATATGAAATTTAATTTATCTAAAAAAGCTAAATTAGATTTAATAAAAATTGCTCGCTACACGCAACTTAATTGGGGCTGGCAGCAGAGAAATGACTATTTGAAGTTACTTGATAGTGCCTTCCATCAAATTGCAGCAGAGCCTGAACTAGGTTATGCCTGTGATTACATTAGAGAAGGCTACAGAAAGCGACCGCAAGGAAGCCATGTAATTTATTACAAAGAATTCGGAAGAGAAGAGGTTGTAATTATTCGAGTTCTGCATAAAAGCATGGATGTACACCGGGCTATCTGAAATATAACGCCCCACTAAGAGGCGAAAAATTGTTTGCTAAAATAAGTGAACGTAGTGAACAAAAAGCCAACTTTTTTTTGTCCTTTTAAGTAACTTGTTAGCTTACGGCAACACAAAGCCTATTTTATTTGTTCTTTAACTTTATCGACAACTATTTCCACAGCACTAATTACCACTGTAGGTTTTTCAAATTGTATATAGTGAGATGTGTTATGTAACAACTTTAAGTTACTATTAGATGACCATGATGCTTGGTCATTAAACATATAACGATCCTGCTCCATTACTGCCGGAACAATATCACGATTCAAACCTGCATTGGCAAGTTGTTGATCCGACATATCTATGTAGTTAACAATATTACCAAGAACAAACATTGGCCTTTCACCAAAGTCTCTTAATGAAGTAATTTGCTTTAACCCATCAGAGTAATTTGAAATTTCCTGAGCTAGTGTGGTATCAGATAATGGTGAAAAAGCTTTTATCGCCTGTTGATGATACTTTGATTGATTAGGAAAACTATAATTATCTAGCTTATTAATAAGACGAGTAAAACCAGTAATACTCATCACAGGTTTAAGTATTTTATTAACCTTATTGCTTACAGATAAAGTTAATGGCACTTCAATATCTTGAACTAAATCCATTTGTTCTGGGTGAGGTGAATCTACAAATACAATACCTGCAACTTTATCACCATAAAGCTCTGTAAACTTTGTGATGTATGGGCCGCCAAATGAATGACCGACCATAATGTAGGGAGGTTTCTCATTAGATATTACTAGTGCTTTGTTCAAATCATTTGCAATAGCTTGCATAAGATTGTTGGTATGAGGTCTCGGGCTACTCCACATGATACCAGCCCGATCGTAAGCACATGTTCTCGTTTTTTTTGCTAATTGGTCATGGACGGCAGACCAACTTAACGAGCCAAAAGTATCCAGCCCTGATTCAAGTATGACAATAGGACTTCCTTCTCCTCGACAATCAACGTGTAACAAGCGAGAACCAATATCAATCAAAGAACCATTAGCTGAATATTGTTCTAATGCACTTGCTCGGGATATTTGTTCATAAGCTATACCTGAGCCTATAAGTGACAGTATAAATACAGCCACACTTAGTAATATTTTATTTTTTAATAACAACGACAAATACCTGAACTGAATTTAGTAAGCTAACGCCTCACTAAGAGGCAAAAAATAGTTGGTTAAAATAAGCGACGCAGGAGCAAAAACCAACTGTTTTTGTCCTTTTGAGTGCCTTGTTAGCAGTTTATTGCACAGGCTTGCTTTTGGCCTTAATTAAATATCTTGCCAGAATTGTACCTAAATAAAATAACACCGCAAAAACGCCTAGATCTATGAGTAATTTTTGAATATCAAATGCATCAGAAAATACAGAGTACTCAAAAGAAAAATAGTAAAAGATACCTTTTGACCCCAAGTACGCAACTAAAAATGGAATTAGAAAGTTTAATACAGGTTTATTTGATTGGTTTTCATCCATGATTGAATCTCCATTATTATTTTAAAATACTTAACTTAGAAAAACTGCTAACGCTCGCCTAAACGGCGAATTAATAATGGGCTAAAATATTGAGCGCAGCGACAATAGCCCATTGTTAATTGTCCGAGCGAGCTTGTGAGCGAATTAAGGCTCTTGTTATGTTTTTTTGTACAGATAATACCTAAATAAAAGGGCTTGGAATAATGCCGCCAAACCTAATATTTTAGGGGAGTTATTAAACAAGCCACCAACCACAATTATTAGTGGTATTGCGATGTAAAAAGCATAAGATCCGTTAGTGTACTTTTTTACAAACCAGTGAACAGGAAAACCAACCACTAACCAACCAACGATAGAAATTATCAGGTAAACGCCAATATAAAGTAAAAAAGTAACTGCTAGTCCAAATATATCATTGAGTGATGAAGGAGCCAGGCCATTAAATAAAGACCAAATGGCGATTCCTATACCAACATAGCCAATACTCTTTATTACAGCACTGTCCCAGTTACTTGAACTCAACTGTGGGCTCCTCGAAAACATAACGCCTGGTTAAGAGGCGAGTTTTAGCTTGCTAAAATGTTTGCCGAAGGCTCGAGCAAGCTTTTACGAGACCTTCTTTAACCACTTGTTATGCAGCTTTACGGTGTTTCTTACTCTCGGTATAAATAAAAGATGCACCTAAAACCGTGAGAGCGATAAATGAAACAGTTAAATAAAATGTTAAGTTACCATCCCAAAACCCAAGTAAATAAGAATTTTCTTGTTCTAATTTGGTACAGGCACTTTCAGCATTTTCAAGGCAATTGGCAGATAACCTCATGAACTCTTCAGCTAACCGAACTTGGTTTGCGGTTTTAATAATAAAATAATTAAGTGTAATAAAAGATAGAACACTAATAATTCTTGATTTTGAAATCAAAACTCCATCTCCTTTAGCTGCATAACGCCCCAATAAGGGGCTTTTATTGTTGGCTAAAATAGTGAGCGCAGCGAAACCAGCCAACTTTTAAAAGTCCCGCTTGATTGGCTTGTTAGGTTTTCTTTTTTGCCCAAACAATTGTTGTAGTAATTAATATTGCAGGGATTGCTGCATATAGAAATGAAACAAGAGCAAAACTTGCTGCTATTTGTAGATAAATTAAATAAATGACAATAGGCAAAATACAAGATACTAAATGCTGTATGGAATTAAGCCTAAACACTTTACGAGCTAAGAACACAATAACGAATGATACTAATAATGAGATGAAAGAGGTCACTAACTCAGAATAGTAATTTACAGAAAAGTCAGTAAATTCCCTTAAAAACTCTGGAACAGGAGCTGAAGCGCCAAGACGAATAAACCAAAAGAAAGCGTAGGAGAGAAACAAACCTACAACAAAGGAAATAACATTTTTACGTAAACCAGTCATATTGAACTCCATCTCGATTGAAAACCTAACGCCTGGTTAAGAGGCGAGTTTTAGCTTGCTAAACTGTTTGCCGAAGGCTCGAGCAAGCTTTTACGAGACCTTCTTTAACCACTTGTTAGGTTTCGAATTCCAAATATTTATTACCGAAAATAACATTGATGGAAAGTATACAACGGTGTAATACAAAAAGTCTTTAGCATTACCATAAAGTGGATTGCGGGGTAGATCAAAATTTAACACCCCATAAATAGAGCTTGGAATCACTGCAAAAATACCACAAAAATACATCCCAAATATGACTACCAACAGAGCCTTTGCTACCGTAGCCTTAAATTTTCTAAATCTTGCGTTAAAGAGCAGAAGTACAATGTTTATCAATGTTAGAACAAAGGTAGAAATATTAAAAAAAGAGTAATCCCGAACATAAGCAAGCCCACTAAAGAATAGTAGACCTATCGTTGCCATTGCAACATTTTGCTTAATATTATGGCGTTTACTAAGTTTGTACACAAAGAATAAAACTACTAACCCAGCACATAAATACGCCTCCCAAAATAATATGTACCTGCTTTGCACAGTTTGATTTAGAAAGTAAAAAAAGTGAATCCAAACCACTCCTCCGAAGAAAAGAAGTATGTTTACAGTCCGATGTAAATCAAAATTTCGAAAGTTCAAAAGAAACCTAACGCTCCGCTTAGGAGCAATGTAGGTTGGTGTTAAACTTGGAGCTTGCGACAAAGATACCAACCGTAATCATTGTCACTCTAGAGCGGCTTGTTAGCGTATGCCCCAACAGGCAACTCAATACGTCAAAGTCTAAAGTTAACAACTCAAAATACGACGACTTCTCTAACAATAAAACTACCGTTAAACCACTAATACTTCAACAAAAAAGAAAGAAAAAGGAAGAGTGAAATTCACCGGGCATGCTTACAACAGCAGCGTTCCGAAATATTCACTTAGTAAACGAAACTCTAAATACGTCTGTTTGTTGTTCCATGCATAGGAAAGAGAATATGTCATGGTACGAGTTGGGTTTTTAACTCTACTTAGAGCCAGAAAGTCAGGGCAGGGCAAAAGGAAATTAAATAAGATATTTGAAGGCTAGCTAACGCTCCGCTTAGGAGCAATGTAGGTTGGTGTTAAACTTGGAGCTTGCGACAAAGATACCAACCGTAATCATTGTCACTCTAGAGCGGCTTGTTAGCGTATGCCCCAACAGGCAACTCAATAAGTCAAAGTCTAAAGTTAACAACTCAAAATACGACGACTTCTCGAACAATAAAACTACCGTTAAACCACTAATACTTCAACAAAAAAGAAAGAAAAAGGAAGAGTGAAATTCACCGGGCATGCTTACAACAGCAGCGTTCCGAAATATTCACTTAGTAAACGAAACTCTAAATACGTCTGTTTGTTGTTCCATGCATAGGAAAGAGAATATGTCATGGTACGAATTGTTTTTTAACTATACTTAGAGCCAGAAAGTCAGGGCAGGGCAATAGGAAATTAACTAAGATATTTGAAGGCTAGCTAACGCCTGGTTAAGAGGCGAGTTTAGCTTGCTAAAATGTTTGCCGAAGGCTCGAGCAAGCTATTACGAGACCCTCTTGAACCACTTGTTATGTGAACAATTACCGCTCAAATGGTCCGTACAGCATTCTGGAACCATCAAGCCCATTATATACATCAATAAAATTATTTTGCTCACTTTCAAGTATATATAAAGTAAACACAAGGCCATCCATTACAATTTCATTCCGGTCTTCGCAAACTTCAGAGTACTTAAGGCTACGGTAACGAATTTGTTTCTCCGGCAGTTCAAATCTATTCAATTCGGAAACGGACATTTGCACACGGATATATTCCAACTCGGGAGATGCACATTGTCTAATGCGTTGAGCTTGAGCAGCCAAGCTAACTAATAGTAATGAAAGAGACAACAAAAGTAGAATTTTCATGTTCACATAACGCCCGCCTAACACGCAATGTGTTGGCGCGGCTTTTTGCGTTGTTTGCCAAAACCATGACAACTAAACATTGTCGGTGTTAAGGCGTTTGTTATGTGACTTACAAACCTCGTCTATACCTTCTTTCCATGCATCAAAATCTGCAATTAATGTCATTTCAGTATTGGGCTTGCCATTAAGAGTTTGAAACTTCCAAATGCGATATGAAGCGAATGGCTCAAACGACTCCTCAATCAAAAATTCCATTTTTAAAGTTGCATTACTCCCACTTATCGTTTTTTCTTGATGAATAGGAACAACTTTATACTTATAGTTTTGGCAATTTTTACGGTTTTTATCTAATTCAATAAACTTTTCAATATAACCAATTGCTTCAGACGTAATTGGTTCCCATTCAGCTTGCGCAGGTGAGCAAATCATTAAAATACAAAGCAGCATTAATCGATTTAACATTGGACAACTCCATCTAGTCACATAACGCCTCGTTAAGAGGCAATAAAATAGTTGGCTAAAATTAGCGACGAAGGAGCAAAAGCCAACTGTTTTTTGTCCTTTTAAACGACTTGTTATATACCGATTTTCTCAAGAGCTAATTTTCTAAATTGAGAGTAATTTGAAGCATACTCCCAAATTGAATAAATGTGATTACCATTACTATCGATTAAACAAAAAACTTGGCAGCTCGGATAGTTTTTTGAATTCTTAAGTTCACTCCAGCTATATGAATTAGATGAGCCTTGAAAATTAAAACATATACCATTCTCGTCAAATTCAAAACTACCCTTGATTGTTTTGATAAATCGAATCAATAAATACATGCTTTTATAACCGAAAAAAGATACCACTATTGCAACCGTAGTGATAAACAAAGTAATCAGGATATCAGGGTTCAAAGTAGACTTATAAGTTGCATAAAACAAAGCCATAGAACCAAAAGCATATACAGGTATTAAGATCACAGCACAAAAGTAAGCAGAAATTTGAATTGATTTAGAATGTGAGACCATAGCTACCTTAGGTATATAACGCCCTGTTAACGGGCAAAATATAGTTGGCTAAAATACGCGACGAAGGAGCAAAAGCCAACTGTATTTTGTCCTTGTTAAACAGCTTGTTAGGCAACTTTTTTACCATTGACTAGCGGTATTGGCCTGAACTCACCTTGTTTCTTTTCGTGCATTACAGCCACTAATTTTAAGGTGCATCCTTCATTGGGAGTTAGCTCTACAACAAAAGGAAAACCGGGGGCTGTACTGCGCTCAATAGCAATGAATTTACCGTTATAAGTTTTACCATTATTAAGCTGTAAACCTTTATTAAAACCATTTCTAGTCATAGCGCTGCTAGTACAATTGAATGTAATTTCTGATTCGTCATTTTCTACTACAAAAAGAAAATTAGAAATTGCTTCCAAGTAGAATTCGGCATGACATTCAATTGTTGTTTTTTGTCCCTCAGTAGATACATATGCACGTAGATTTGAAAATTCTTGAGGTCCTCTTTGGAAGGTGTTTTTGCCTTGAGTAACATCAACAATTTGTCTTAATGCAACTTCTAAACCTTGACCAAATAAATCGATATAGAGTGATTGCATTAAAATCGGGGGCATCATGCAATCATCCATTTTAACAGGGATGATTTTAGTTTTGCCCTGTGTTGCTTTGATTACAGCATTTTGCCACTCAAGCTCAACCATTTTACTTTGTAAGCTATTTTTAGACACGAAAAATAAGAATAGCTCGCAGTCACCAAGACCTTTATTCATTTGATCAATAATGCCGTCACCAGGTTGTATTGACCAAGAATCATAGAACACTTGATCCTGACCGAATAGTTGACTGAGCCTTAATGCGATTTGCTCTACTACTGGTTTGTCATTGTAATTATGAGATAGGAATATCACCGAACCATCCTTAGTTGCCTAACGCCCAAATAACAGGCTTAAAAAACTTTGGCTATAATCGCGAAGCGAATGCCAAGCTTTTTAAGTCCTTTGTTAATTTGCTTGTTATGTTTTATTGCGTTTCATAATGCCCACAGGATTTACAGACAATATATTTCTGTTCAACCATATCTAGCAGCATGTTTAATATTCTATCAACTACTGTAGGCGGCAAGAAATTAGCTGTTTTAATCTCAGCTTTAGACATTAATTCAGCTTCTTTTTTTCCACACTTTTTACATTTAAGTTTCATATTACATTCCTTTAATATCTTCAGGCGAATAGCCTCTATATTTTAATTCTTGAAATGCCGCTGATGCTTTGAGAGGTGATCTATTTCTCTCATTATTAACAATTCTTGCTAGATCAGAATCAGATTTTGATGGCATTTCTGCTTTATACTCTCTACTCCGTTCATTTGCGGCTTTAGCTTCATCAACAATAGCGCCACCCGCTTTCATGGCTAGTTCACCAGCCTTCTTCCAGAAACTCATAAAACACTCCTTAGTTGAGTTACTACTTTAAAACATAACGCCTCATTCAGAGGCAATAAAATAGCTGGTTAAAATTAGCGAGGCACGAGCAAGAACCAGCTGTTTTTTGTCCTGCTGAAATGACTTGTTATAGCGCTAAAGCACTATGCCATTAAAATTAGATATTAGATCAATAAAACCTTCTCTATTTTGCTTATCTAAAATTTTACAGTCACTATGCAAACTATAATCAATAGCGTTGATTTCATTCTTGTTTTTATATTTATCACTATTATATTCCTCATCTTTTAAGGTTGAAGTTAATATAACCTGTCTACTCAATTTACTATATATATTGAGCATGCTTTCTTCTTTATTTGTTGATAATTCACCATCACGAAAAGAATCTACAATTAATGGAAAGTCATGATTCAGTGCGCGACTTAACGCGATCAATTTACAAAAATAAAATTCTTGCCCTTCACTACCTGAGAAAGTTGAGTCTCTTTTCGTAAAAATATCTTCAAACGTCAAATTTCCATTTGGATCTATAGATTTATAAATAGAACTCATGTCATTTAATAAGTTTAAGTCGAAGGTTTTCTTATCCGTTTTTAAAGCATCATCAATTTCTATTGATGATGCTAATTGATCTTGCAATGATTCTATTTCTCTAGATAACGAAAATGAGTCATTATCATAATTTTTTTCAGAAACAACTTGCTCGCTGTACAAAATTATTTGTTGAAAACTAGGAGGAGCTTCTTCCATTTCGTCATTGAGCTGATCTTGTAAAAAATTTATCTCTCTCGTCAGGTCATTAATTAGCTCAACTTTTTGCGTAATGTTTTCATAAATAGAATTCAAAATTCCGTTTCTAACATCGATATTACTAACCTCAAAAGTTAAATCAGTGTTCGAATATACTATTTTGTCGCTTCCGCAATCACCGCATTGTACATTCCCTTCACTTAAATCTCGATTTAGAGATTTCAGTTCAGAAACCAATTGCTCTAGCTTAGACTTCCGGTTTATTTCTCTTTGCCTCGAACGCCTTACTTTTGAAAGTTTTTCATTAATACCACTAATGGACTTGATTTTTTCTTGAACCTTATTTGAATCGAAAGTTTTAGAAAAAACTTCAGCAACGTTGGGGTTTTGCTTAATTATAGAGATTTTCTTTTTCGTTTCTTTTAGCTTTATTTTAAGCTCAGCTATCTTATTTTTTGTGGCTTGAATATCGCTTAGGTTTGCAGTGCTAGTCGATAAACCAGCTAAAGCATGTACCATATTTTTAAAGTCTTGTTTATTAAACTGCCCCTTACTGATGAGTCCTGATGGATTCCGACTATCTTGCCCAATAAAGAAAAGTTCATAGAGTAGACTTAAATCCACAAGAGTCGCTCTATTATCTTTTTGTACTTTCGGTATACGAAATACGAATTTATCTAAAAAGTACCTAAGCTCCCCCACTGAATTGAATATTTGCATCGCTCCATCTGTTTTTAAAGCAACGGTATTCTTTTTCCTTAAAAACTCATAAGACTCACCATTGACTTCAATCTCAGAATAAAAATATTTATCCTTATAGTGAAAAGAGCTCGGAAATATTGATTCATAGCCTAAGGAAAACATCAAACCTTGCATCACAAGAGTTTTCCCACGATTGTTATCATCGCTATAGATAACATTCACCCCACCAGTAAGCCTACTTTCAATAAATGCTTCCTGACTATCCCCAAACGCTATTTTTTTAATCTGCATTTTCAAGTCCTGTTTTGACAAGAGATATCATATATTTCACAGTATGTTCCGTTAAATATGGAGTTCTAATCTTTATTTTTGAAATTAAAACTTCATATATTTCAGTCATTTTATTTTTAGGGTTGTCTTTGAGCAACTCGATAATTTTTTCTGATAATTTCCAAAATTCCCTACACCCATTTTTATCAAAGAAAGCTCGACTTAAGTTTTCATTGCATTCTTGCAGCAAGTCTTTAATTTCTTCTTCATCTTTCCCTTCTATGACACTAAAAAATGCAATAGGAATGCCCGGAAACGAAAAAACATCAATTCCAATTAACCGATTAATCAACAATGTGTTAATTTCAGATTTAGTTATGTGCCTTTCAAACTTTAAGACTTCGGAAGGTTTAACAATACTTTCATTTTCAATATATGTGTTTTTCAGTGAAGCTTGAGCATTTCTAATTTCGTTGAAGATCCTCTCATATATTTCTTCGGTTATGGCTCTCTTATTTTTGAATTTTGAAATTTTTTTGATATATGTACTTATTTTTTTATTATCTTCAACGAAGGTTACTTTTGATAAAAAATCGACAAAAAGTGGTGGCACACTACCTAGATTATTACCGTTAATTTTTTCCTTAAGTTTCTTTTCTATCCCTTTTTTCTGCTTTAAATTTATATTTGAATACCCATACACGTTTAAGTCACTATCTATAAGGTAATCTCTCGTAAGCTTAGGTATAAATAAAATATATTCAGAAAAAGATATTGAGGAAATATAATTATCGTAGAGAGTCGATAAACTTTCTCCTATTTTGGAAGGTGGAAGGCTACTATGGTTTTTGCTTTGTACATCCCACAGCTTACTAAAATCAAGATTGGAACCTGTAACATCATTGAAGCAATCAACTGTAATTATTTCTATTTCAGCACTATCACTTCGCATCCCTAATAAATAAAGCATTGACTTTGTTTCAAAATCAGAAGCTTTCTTATTGTTAATTTCAGTGTTTTTAAAAGTGTACAATCATATTTCCTTTATAATCATCGTCGACAAAAACTTTCTGGTCACTATTAAGCGGCAAAATTGTTGGCTAAAATTAACGAGGCACGAGAAAAGCCAACTGTTTTTGTCCGTTTGAATGCATTACCACTCTATATATCCAAGCCGTCCATAGGGCATAATATTTCATCTTTAATGTGCTCAAGGTTGGCATTTTTTAAAAAGAAATAGAATGTAGAATCGACAATTTTTAACTGTCTAGAGTTTGAATCATATGCTATTACAGGCGGACGGATACCTTTGCTAGATTGTAATTCAGTTAACCCTTTTAGAGCTCTAGTTAATAAAGCACCATTAAGTGTTTCTTTTCTATGATGCACTTGTTTCAAAGCATGTAAAAGTGCTTCTTTGCTTATACCTCCATTAACACCATGAAAACCTAACTCCAAAATATGCATCACAATATAATAATGCAAAAAATATGGCATAGGTTTATCAGCAGAAATCGCAACACCATTCCCGCATGCCATAGACTCTAAATTTCTTAAATGTCGACCCGAATACTCTTCAGTTTTCGCTTGAATTGCTTGATCGTAAAATTCGGTATTATCAATAAATCTATTTTCTAATTGCTTTTTTATGACGCCACTTTTTATACAAGTGTTTTTTAATAGCTCTTGGAATACGCCAACACTTCCAAATGCATTTTCTATACAGCTAATTAAAATCACTGTCGAAAATGTAATATTCAGAATCTCCGAGCCTTTAGTTGCTATTGCTCTAAAATCGTCTTCTAGCCATGGTTCAACAGGGATTTCGAAAATCCTATCTTGCAGTTCGTTATTAAATTGCGCTAGCCTATTTGCTTCTTTCCAAACACCTAGGATTATGAACCGTACCTTTAAATCTTGGAATGTTCTTAAATCGTAGGCAAATGTTCTTTGCAGCTCTTCGGGAAGGTAATGGAAGTTTTCTAAAATTATAACTTTTTTATGACCAACTCTATGAATTAAATCAGCAACATCATCGGGTAGTTCTAAATTAAACTCTATTTCATCAAATTGCTCTTCAAGTTTTTTATTTTTATCTTTCTCTAATCCTACTTCTACTTTACCTTTTAAAACCATGGCTACAGCACCTTGGATAGAAGCTTTAGACTTTATTTTTGTGGTATCACCTGTTCCTTCAGTGAAAGAAGTCTTTAGAATTACACCTGATTTTCTCAGTATAGATTGGTAAATATCTTTGAGGGTTGTTCTCGGGGATAAACTAATAAGTATATTTTCTTCATACTTAATATATTTTTTGACTAAAGCTGTCTTCCCCTGTTTGGAAGCACCATAAATAATAATTTGCTTGTCGGTACGAAGGGCATCTTTAAACTTGTCATCGACTTGCTCCCTTTCTACATGGCTTTCAACTTGCTTTCCACTTACACCAAATACTTCTTCGACATTCACTGATATAACTTCCTTTTATGATGCTACGAACAACTCTAGTTGCGCTATAACGCTTCATTAAGAAGCGAGTTTAGGCTTGCTAAACTTATCGACGAAGGAACTCGAGCAAGCCGTGACGAGTCTTTCTTCAATGACTTGTTATGTTTTCTTTGCTACCAATCTCGCCATTCTTTCCAGTTTTTAAGCAACCTAGGGTTAGCTTTCTGTAGGGCGCTAATCTGGTCATCAGGCCACCACTCAGCTAAGTCAACACCTTTCAAGCCAGATAAACCATGTAGCGGTTCAAGGCTTTTATCAAGTACTCTTGTATTAACCAGTGTAAGTCGCTCTAAGCTAGTTAAACTTTCTACTGGTGAGAGAGTATTTAACTTTTGAGTGGTCCAAATACTTCCGTTTAAGCATAGAACTTTTAAGTTTGTTAATTTAGCAAGTTCGCTAATATCAGAAATACTCTTAATATTTTCAAATTCCAACCACTTGAGCTTTCTTAAATTTTCGATACCATCCAACGAATTTAGTTGAGTTGAACTACCCAAATTAAAATAAACTAAGTTTGACAGTTTGTTATAGTCGATGCTCTTAATGCTGGAGTGTTTTATCCATAGTCCTTTTAAGTTTGGCATTTCACAAATAGCATCAAATAACTTTTGATTTACTTTAGGAGCTACCCACAACATTTCGACACTTTCTAAAGTCGGTAATATATTAGCCCAGCCATCTCTCACCTTCTTTTCTTGATAAGCACTTAAACCTAGTTTATTAGAAGGGCCACACAAAATTAGTCTGTCGCTATCAAAGCCATCTTCAATATAAAACTGCTCTTCGGGTTTATCTAAAACCCATTCATAAGTTGAATAGTCAGCTTCATTCCAATTGATCGACAAATGCGTACTCTCCTGAAAACATAACGCCTTGCTCACCGAAAAATTGGGAGCGCAGCGAGTAATTTTTCCTTGTGCAGCAACTTGTTATGTAACTATTGAACCGCAATATGGACTTCTATTACATCGCTGTTTGGGTAATATTCAAAGTCTGTTGAAAATAACCTTTGATGCTCACAGTTCTCATTAGAGAAGTATTCCCATACCTCTGTCCATGCGTTGATGGCAATTTGAGGCATTTCTCCTTTTTGTGTGAACACTAGATACTTACCTTCGGGAATAGTTATTTGCTCAATATTTACACCTGATGGGTATGTCTGACCATCAAAACCAGCGAGAACGGTGAACATCCCGTTCTGATCTGATTCATAGTTGTAATAAGCACCGTAAACACGCTCACCATTTTTATAGTCAACAGGAATTTTTTCATCGAAAGATTGCCACAATGCGGGGATTTTTCCATTTGGACTCATTTCTGCCGCATTATTTGTTCTTGTCGATATTCCGTTAATAGTTTTTTCTGCAACGATTCTTAATTCCATCACAATACTCTTGTAGTTACATAACGCCCCATTCAGGGGCTGATAATAGCTTGCTAAAATTGTGAAGCGAAGCGGAACCGAGCAAGCTGTTAGCAGTCCCGTTACTGAAATGGCTTGTTATATTTTTTCTTGCAACCAGCTTTTAATATTTTTAGGCTGTTTTAAGGTAAATTCAATGTTTTCAATTGAAAGTTCTGAAGCTACTGCATCCAGTTCAGTCGACCAAACAAAGACATAATGTTGATTCTCTTCCGTGCTTATTAAACCACTCGTTTCAATAGAAAACTGCGCATTAGAACAGATACCTTTAAAACTGCTATCAAAACTTTGATAATAAAAACTAGCTTTATTGGTGCCCTTAATATTTCCGCTTGTTGTCTCAAGTGAACTCTTACTAAAAGCAGAGCTTAAAGTGCTTTGCAAATTTAAACATTTATTTACTAGGGAAAGCGCTGAAGGTTCAGTTGCACCTGCATTAAATATAAAAAACGGTAATGCTAAAGTTGATAGGTTTAGTAATTTCATAATTTTTCTTCCATGATTGACAAAAAATATAACGCCTTAATAACAGGCAATAAATCGTTGGCTAAACTTGGCGACTAACAGGAGCAAAGCCAACGATGATTGCCCTGTTAATTAACTTGTTAGCAAATACTATATGCTAATCAGCAAGTTGAAATAAAGTCCTGACATACCGACAATACAAAATCCTAAAAAAGCAATAACGGCTGTTCTATCAGGAATGGCGTGAATTACCAACGACGGCATCTTTTTCAAAATAGACACTGTAGGTAAGAAAAAAGTAGAATGAGATTCAAAGTCTTTAAATTTGTCCCAATATTTAGAAATAGCTAGCTTGATACCTGAAAGATACATCAATACAAAAGTAGACGCTCCAAGTGCCTCAACCAAAGCCATTAATTCCATACTGAGCATTATTTCAGGCCCAGCAATGAATAGAACAATAACACAAGCGAAGGTATACCAACTTGCCTTCGATAACATTTCTTTTAGCCGGTTTAGCACTGAACTTTCCTTGTATTGCTAACGCCTGCCTAAGCGGCAATTATTAATGGGCTAAAATTATTGAGCGCAGCGACAATAGCCCATTGTTAATTGTCCGAGCGAGTTTACGAGCGAATTGAGGCACTTGTTATGTTTATATACAGGTTTTATTACCTTTTAACCAATTTGATAACTTTCGATCAACTTCCCAAGGGTCTGTCATAGTAACTTTCCCTTCTTCAATAGAGATTAATACCTGACTATTTTCTGGATTAAGAACATGGATGTTAGCAAATGGCATGAATGGTATATCAGTATTGTTGCGGCCAATTACAAAAGTAACTTTGCCATTGCTTGCAGATTGCCGAGTTCTAATTTGATCGCTCGACATAGAAGCTTCTCTAGTCCAACAAGTTTGAGTGTACTCATTTATCAACGTGACCGTTTCTTCAAAAGTTAAGTTTGAGTTAAGTCTAGCCGTTTCACCTTTTGGGGCAGAAACACAGCCAGTTAAGAAAAGCAGAGTAATTAGGGGCCAGGTTTTCATCGATATTTCCTTATAAACATAACGCCTGGTTAAGAGGCGAGTTTTAGCTTGCTAGACTGTTTGCCGAAGGCTCGAGCAAGCTTTTACGAGACCTTCTTTAACCACTTGTTAGGTAACTTAACTTCAATTTAATCCTGTTTTTCAGAAATACCATTCTTGTCTGAGACAAAGTACTCTAAATACAAAAACTCTAGAAACGTATACAACACTAAAAAGAAGCAAAAAACAGCCACTATTACAAAGGGCCAAAACATTATTGTTTTACCATTACCCCAGTCAGAATAAGCAAAAAATAAACAAACCACTCCAACACATAACTCGAGCAAAAACATACTTACTCTAGTATTAACATGTTTATTAGGAGGACTGACATGAGTCCTATGCTTAACTTTAAAGCTCATAAATTGCAGTTACCTAACGCCTGGTTAAGAGGCGAGTTTAGCTTGCTAAAATGTTTGCCGACGGCTCGAGCAAGCTATTACGAGACCTTCTTGAACCACTTGTTATATTTCTTTTTGCAATGAACTAACCTGAGCTTCGAGACTGTTATCAGGAATACGTTTAGTCAGAATATCTAATAACTGCTCATAACTTGCTGACTTATAACGATAGTTGTGAGACACCGTTGCAATAATAAGAGCAAATGCCGCATAAGCAAACTCCTTTGAGTCAATGTAACCCAAATACATACAAAGAACAGTTATGAGCATAAGTGCTAATAGGAAAAGTTGAATAAGATGTTTGGACTTCCGCTCTCGAATAGCTGATTTAACTATTCGAATCTCTTTGTCTGATAATTCCATTTTTGATAAAACTCCACCGGAAATATAACGCCTGGTTAAGAGGCGAGTTTAGCTTGCTAAAATGTTTGCCGAAGGCTCGAGCAAGCTATTACGAGACCCTCTTGAACCACTTGTTATGTGAACAATTACCGTTCAAATGGTCCGTACAGCATTCTTGAACCATTAAGGCCATTATATACATCAATGAAATTATCTTGCTCACTTTCAAGCATATATAAAGTAAACACAATACCATCCATTACAATTTCATTCCGGTCTTCGCAAACTTCAGAGTACTTAAGGCGACGGTAACGCATTGTTTTCTCTGGCAGTTCAAATCTATGCAAATCGGAAACGGACATTTGCACACGGATATACTCCAACTCAGAGGATGCACATTGTCTGATGCGTTGAGCTTGAGCAGCCAAGCTAATCATTAGTAACGAAAGAGACAACAAAAGTAGAATTTTCATGTTCACATAACAGTATATTATGTACAGGGCTAAGTAACCTGTACTTTATTGATTAGCAAATAATTGCATAAAAGTATCAGTAGATCAAAACGTTATATTATAAAAATTTCAGGTATAGGATTCAAAAGCGTAATTACCTGTACTTCTATTTAATTCCAGACACTAGACTAAGTCTAAATTTTAATTAAATCAGTATGCTATAGATGTGGACTTGAACTTTCGGTAGTTATGTAGCGTGCGCAGTAATTGAAAGTACAGTCTAGTTTTGTTTGCAAGTTCGTCATTTTCATTAACACTGTTTATTAAAACAGTGGGGTGAAATATGGGGCAGTCTCCTTTTTTAGAGAGTATTAGAGCAGTACTTCGTACCAGGCATTACAGCCTACAAACCGAAAAAACTTATTTACTTTGGATTAAGCGTTTTATTTTGTATCAAAATAAGCGCCATCCGAAGGACATGGGTGAGCAAGAGGTAACAGAGTTTTTAACGCATCTGGCGCTAGAAAGGAAAGTGACGGCGGCAACTCAAAATTTAGCACTTTGCTCTATTGTTTTTATGTATAAGCATATTTTTGATCGTGAATTAACCTTATTAGATGAAGCGGTTAGAGCAAGAAAACCACGAAGAGTGCCTACAGTGTTAACGAACGACGAAGCGATGAGTTTGATTTCAGTAATGAGGCCACCATATTCGTTGATGTTTTCTATGTTATATGGATGTGGGCTGAGAAAAGCTGAATTACTATCGCTAAGAGTTAAAGATATTGATTTTGGAGGCAATTCTGTATTTGTATTTCGAGGTAAGGGAGCAAAGGACAGGGTAACACTACTGCCTAAGGCATTAGTTCCGGATATTGAGAGACAAATAAAAAAAGTGGCCGACATACATGAAAAAGACCTGATTGAAGGTGAGGGCAGAACAAGCCTCCCTCAGAGTCTTGCCCGAAAGTACCCCTCAGCGATTAAGGCATTGAAGTGGCAATACTTGTTTCCGTCGAAAGTACGCTGCATTCATCCACATGACGGCTATATTTGTCGTCATCATATTCATTGGTCAAGTCTCGCAAAGGTTCTGCGCACGGCGGTCAATGAAATTGGAATTCGTAAACATGTTACCGCACATACTTTTAGACATAGTTTTGCCACACAAATGTTATTAGCAGGGACGGATATAAGAACCGTACAAGAGCTGCTCGGGCATTCAGATGTGCGAACAACGCAAATTTATACTCATGTTATCGGGCAACATCAATCTGGTGCGATAAGTCCACTTGATCACAAGTAAGCTTGCATAAGTTGACGGACATTTACCTTGGCCTTTAGGTTGCTCGCTAATAAATATAGCCCGCCAATTTTACGGTGAATAAAAAGTGCATCTACTGGTGGCGTGTGCCACTCAGACTGGAAGTTTTTAATGTTCAGCGCAACGTCCCGAACGCGAGTTGCCAAATTACTACTCGCAAAGTCGTAGTCTTCATCACGTCGAAGTGGTTCACATGCCAAGTCGAATATCTTCATCACTTCGTTAAGGTATTCGGGCTGGATAGTATCGTCAAAAAAGCCAATTTGTTTTGCCGCAATGACCGCAGATTCGCTATCTTGATTTATACCAGCATTAATGAGCGCTAAATAACCGTCACTTGTGTGCGAAGGAATTTTTCTGGTTGCCCCGAAATCAAGCAAGCCGATACGTTTACTGTTTTTATCATAAACATAATTAGCAAAATTAGGATCGGTTTGCATTAACTTAAAAGAAAACAGTTCTTTTAGCATTAAATCAAGCAAATCGCTTATTATTTTATTGCGCTCGAGCTGGGGCAAATTATTAGTTTGTTCAATAGCAATACCATCAACATAGTCCATAACGAGAACATCTGTATTAGACAATGAACTGTGAACATACGGCATGTTAAAAGGAGAATCTAATAAATGGCGCTGAAAGGTCGCAACATGTTCAGCTTCAAGTTGGTAATCAGCTTCGTTTTGAAGTTGTTGTTTGGTAGCTTCAAGCAGTGGTGAAATGTCGACATGCTGTGGCAATAAACGTGACATTTTAAGTAATCTAGCAACATTATCTACATCACTTTCAATAGATTTCCGTACCCCAGGGTATTGCACCTTTACGGCTAATGCTTGACCATTTGCTAACGTCGCTTTATGAACCTGGCCAATAGAAGCTGCAGCAAAAGGGCGTAAATCAAAATGGCTAAAACTATCCAACCAATTTTCGCCCCAACTCGTCTTTAATAACTGCACTAATTGTTTGTGGGGCATGGGCTCTGCGTCAGCTCGTAAGCGAGCTAATAAGGCACTAAGTTCAGGAGACAACAACTCACCGGCATCCATTGAAATCATTTGACCTAATTTCATTGCCGCACCTCTTAAGGTGGCCAGTTTGTTAGCAAACTGTTCTATATTATTTGGCGTTAGGAGTAGATCTTGACGATTAGGTTTCTCACCGCGGCTAACTTGTTTAACACCGTCTACTAGCATATTGCCGGCAATACGCGCGGCCAACCCACCAAATTTAGAAAGCCTCGCTATACGCGAGCTCGGCACCTTATGGCCTGATACTTTTAGCTTAGAAATAACGCCTCCTAAATTTTTTATAGTCTGTAAACCATAAAACACAACGAGCTGGCGCGACTCTCGGATCAGTTTTTAACGGCAATAAACTGTGGCCGAGGTAACGTTTCCAAAATATGATATAAATAAATAACACCAAACGTGAGCACCCCAACGAAGATATAAAGCCAGAAGCCACCAAATAAATCCAAAATAATACCGCCACCAAGGGGAGCAAGCGCATAGCCAAAATCATAAATGGAAGCTGCGCCAAAGTAAGCCCCACGCAAGTGAGATGGCGCAATTCGATCAATATGCACATTCATCGTCGGGAATAATATCGCCTCAGCGAGACTCATCACCACGGTTGCGCCAATAAAGCCCCAGAACAGTGTAAGTGGATTAAAAGCTATCCAAAATTGAGATGCAGCCAATAACAGCAAACCAATCTTTACGCGAGTGACTAGGCTTTGCTTGGCCATTAGTTTAAGCAATAAAAACTGGCAACTAATAATCACTATCGCGTTGGTAAATATAATTGACGAGATCAACTCGAGTAAGTTCGGAACCTTGGCACGAGTTAAGTACTGTACGAGCGAACTATCCATTTGTGCATAAATAAACATACAAAGTACATTTGCTAAGATCAAACACTGAAACATCTTGTCTTGTTTGAGTACGGACAAGGTTGTTTTAAAACTCGTGTCAGGTGAGGCATGACCGGCTGCCGACTCAACGTTGGCATTATTTATGTTACGAATGCTGTCTGCTACCTCTAAACGTTTTTGGCCTCGAAAACCAATAAATAGCAAACCTAACAACAACACGAAGGCATAGGTGGTAATATAAAAACTCGATTGCTCTCCGGTTAACCCCAAAAACACGCCAGCAATTGGGCCGATAGCACAACCAACATTGACGATAAAATACATAGCTTGCATTGCCAACTCTCGAGTTTGGCTGTCTTTAATAATATCGCCGATCAGCGCGGAGGTTAAAGGGCGCCACAACGCAGTCGCTATTGAGCAGAGTGAAATAACGACGATAAAGCTCATAATAGTGTTGGCTTCAGCAAGCAACGCAAAAGAAATAATATAAAGAATACCCGTGCCATACATCATTAAATGACGGCCAAACTTATCTGAGAGTACACTGCCAATAAAGGTAGTCACAACAGAAACGACAGCAGATCCAGATAAGATCAGTCCCACTTCAGTTGCCGATAAGCCAAATTTTTCGTACAAAATTACCGCGAGAAATGGCCAAACCATATAAAAGCTGCCACGGGTAATAAAAGAGCCAAATAGTAAAATCCACATAAGTGGTGGAAATTGTTTTAAACGCTGAATAGAAATATCACTTCGCATTAATTACGTCTTTTTTATTAGGGGACGGATGTACTCAAAATACAACAACGTTTCATCCGGATCCGTTAAGTCTTTTGTGCCTTTAGCTTGAAAGCCCAAACGGTGTAGTAAAGCAATTGATCGGGTATTTTCCTCTTGCACAATGGCGCACAACGTTGAATAACCATTTTTTATTGCCCAGTTTCGAAGTCCAATACTTGCTTCAAGTGCGTAACCTTGTCCTTCGAATTCTGGTAAGAAGGCGTAACCAAGGTCGGGAAACTCCAATTGATCACGATTAATTAATGTCACCCCACCAATAGGTTGATTTGTACTTCTTAGACAAACAGCAAAAAAGCCAAAATGGGGATAACCAGTGGAGTAACGGTCGATAATTTCCTTTTGTGCTTTTTCAATAGTATCGACACCTCGGTCAGCAATATTTTGCTTAAACCCTTCAGTATTTAACAGCGCTTTTATAAAAGTCGCATCGTCGATAGTAAGTTCACGGATGATCAACCTTTCGGTATTAAGCTGCATAGAACATTCTTTCTGAAGTTTAAGTGAGGTGCTTAGAATATAGCGAAAAGGTAATTAAATAACAGTGTATTTTTCTAATCTGTACAATTAGATAAAGTAAAGCCCACACAAGGTGGGCTTAGAAAAGCAGATGTCTGAATATCAAAAGCGGGTATTTAACCTAGCCATTAACTCAAAATAGCTGCCGCGACTTTTGAATTTCCAGATTTACCAAGTGCTGTACATATGGTTTTTCCAGCTTTCGCTAATTTAGTTAAATCAACACCGTGTTCAATACCAAGGCCATTGAGCATATAGACAACATCTTCAGACGCTACGTTACCAGATGCGCCTTTAGCATAAGGACAACCGCCTAATCCGGCGACGGCAGAGTCTATGACGCTAACGCCTAACTCTAAACAAGCATATATGTTTGCCAACGCCTGACCATACGTATCATGGAAGTGAATAGCTAGACACTCCATTGGGACTGCTTGAGCAACCGACGCTAACATCAGCTTGGCTTTTTCTGGCGTACCTACACCAATAGTATCGCCCAGTGAAATTTCATAACAACCCATTTCATAAAGTGTACGAGCAACTTCTACGACTTTTTCGACGTCCACTTCACCTTCATAAGGGCAGCCAAGCACACAAGAAACGTAGCCACGAACGCGAACACCATCTTGCTGTGCACGTTCCATTATCGGTTGAAAACGCGCTAAGCTCTCTTCAATGGAACAGTTGATATTTTTTTGACTAAAGGCTTCGCTAGCCGCACCAAAAATAGCCACTTCTTTAACGCCAGCAGCCACCGCAGCTTCATAACCTTTCATGTTAGGCGTGAGAGCAGGGTAGTTAATTCCGTCAACTTGATCGATCATGCTGTATATTTCTGCAGAGCCCGCCATTTGTGGCACCCATTTTGGGGACACAAATGAACCTGCTTCAATAACGCTTAAACCCGTTTCAGATAACTCATTAATTAATGTGACTTTATCTTCAATGCTCACTGGCACTTCATTTTGCAGTCCGTCTCTTGGGCCAACTTCAACAATTTTCACTTTATCAGGAAAACTATTACTCATCACAATAGTCATGGTTACTCTTCCTCGTATTCAATGGCAAGCAACTCAGCGCCATCAGCAACTAAAGCACCCGGAGCAAAAAATACTTCCTTCACCACGCCGTCTTTTGGCGCTTTAATGGTGTACTCCATTTTCATGGCTTCCATAATGATCAGATTTTGATCTGCAGTAACCTTGTCACCCGCACTCACCATAACGTCAACTAATGTGCCATTCATAGGAGCAGTTAGCCCGCCGCCTTGCTCTAATTCAGCATTGGCATAATCAACTGGTACATCTTTGGCAAAGGTAGAAACGTCTTTATTGTTAAATACGGTGAGTTTATTCTCAAAATCAGCCACGGTAACCGTGATTTTATGACCATCAATAGAAGCCACAAGCTCATCATTATTAAGTGCACCAGAAACCGTAAATGTAGTACCGGACAACGTCATCAATAAGGTCATGGTGTTTGCATTTTCAACGCGTTCAGCTGAAACCACATGGGTTTCACCCGTCTTGTCCGTTAGTTTTACTGTAAACTGTTGAGCTTCATTAACTTTCCAGCCAGTAAACGCATGCCATGGTGAGTAAGGGTCGCTTGATGACTCGGCAAATATAGCGTTGTCATTGGCTTGTTTTAGCAATTGATACAAGGCTGCTAGCGCTAACGATTGTTTCTGATCTGTGTGATTAGGTGTAAACAAGGTGTCATTGTGCTTAGTGATAAAGTTGGTATCTAAATCGGCCGCTTGGAATGACTTATGTTCAAGTAAGCTAGCTAAAAACGCTAAGTTTGTGGTAACCCCAGCGATTCGATAATCATCTAAAGCACGCAACATACGTTGTAATGCGCGTTCACGGTTTTCGTCCCAAACAATTAGCTTGGCAATCATTGGATCGTAAAAGGTCGATACTTCGTCATTTTCACGAACACCCGTATCAACTCGAACGTGACTATTTTGCTCAGGCTGACGTAAATAATGAAGATGACCCGTTGCCGGTAAAAAGTCATTGTCTGGATCTTCAGCATAAATACGCACTTCAAAAGCGTGACCATTAACCGTTACGTCTTGTTGTGCTATTGGTAGCGATTCACCTGATGCAATTTGTAATTGCCATTCAACTAGATCTTGGCCTGTGATCATTTCAGTTACAGGGTGCTCAACTTGCAAGCGAGTATTCATTTCCATGAAATAGAATGAGCCGTCAACGTCGTATAGAAACTCAACGGTACCCGCACCTTCATAGTCAATCGCTTGCGCAGCTCTAACAGCAGCTTCACCCATGGCGATGCGTATTTCTGTTGGTAAACCCGGTGCTGGCGCCTCTTCAATCACCTTTTGATGACGACGTTGCACCGAGCAGTCGCGTTCGGCTAGATAAACACCGTTACCATGCTGGTCGCAGAATACTTGGATTTCAACGTGACGAGGTTTTGTTAAGTAACGCTCAATAAGCATTTTGTCGTTGCCAAAACCATTAATAGCTTCGCGTTTAGCTGAGGCAAGGGCATCGTCAAATTCTTTTTCATTTTCAACAATGCGCATCCCTTTACCACCGCCACCGTAAGCTGCTTTTAACAGTTGAGGGTAGCCAATTTTTGCAGACTCAGCTTTTAGGAATTCTGGGTCTTGATTGTCGCCATGATAACCAGGAACTAACGGTACATTGGCTTTTTCCATGATGATTTTAGCGGCACTTTTTGAGCCCATGGCTTCGATGGCGCCAATTGGTGGTCCAATAAAGACAATATCATTGTCGGCACAAGCTTGGGCAAACAAGGCATTTTCAGACAAAAAACCGTAGCCAGGATGAATAGCTTGCGCTCCAGATTTTTTGGCAACATCAATGATGGTTTCGTATTTTAAATAAGAATCTTTACTCGGTGCTGGACCAATTAAAAACGCTTCGTCCGCCATTTTGACGTGACGCGAATTAGCATCAGCTTCAGAGTAAACAGCTACACAACGAATACCCATTTTATGTGCCGTTTCGATAACGCGACAGGCGATCTCGCCTCGGTTTGCTATTAAAATTTTATTAAACATAAGAAATTCCATTAACCCTTATTTGACAGAGTATTCGTTAACCAGTTTGCGCTGCGTTTTTCAAAAAATGCCGACAAGCCTTCTTGACCCTCTTCCGATACTCTTATAGCAGCAATACGCTCGCTAGTATCATTGATTAGAGCACAAGGCTTTGAATCTACATCTAAGCCTTTAGAACTAGCATCAAAATTTTGCACATCAAAAACTAACTGTTTTGCGGCTTGCATCGCAACGGGACCATTGGCTAATAACGCGCCAATCAAAGCTTCCACTTGGTCGTCCAATTGCTCTAATGAGATAACTTCGCTCACCAAACTAAGTTGTTTTGCTGCTTCTGCCGAAAAACGTTCCGCCGTTTGAAAATACCGACGTGACGCGCGAGCGCCAATGGCATCAACCACATAAGGGCTAATCGTTGCTGGAATTAATCCTAGTTTAACTTCACTTAAACAAAAGCTTGCTCGGTCGGACGCAACTGCCATATCACAACAAGCCACTAAACCAACTGCACCACCAAAGGCGGCACCTTGCACTTTTGCAATGGTTGGAATAGACATGAAGTTAAGTACACGCAACATTTCAGCTAAGGCTTTGGCATCTTGCAGGTTCTCTTCATATGAATAACCGGCCATGCGTTTCATCCAGGCTAGGTCAGCGCCGGCACTAAAGCTTTTGCCGTTCGACGCAAGCACTAGGACTCTTGCTTTTTCGTTTTGCTCAATAGCTTGAAAGGCAGCGGTTAAATCACTGATAATTGCATCGTCAAAGGCGTTATGCTTTTCAGGACGGTTAAGGGTAACCGTTGCTACGCCGCGCTCATCAATACCAACAAGCACTGGCGATTCAGTCTGTTCTGTATTTAAAGGTACGTTGTCTACTTTATTTGAACTCATAATTAGGCTCCAATTACATTCTAAAGACACCAAACTTGGTGTCCTCAATTGGTGCATTTAATGACGCCGATAAGGCCAAACCAACCGTCATACGAGTTTGTGCAGGATCAATAATGCCATCGTCCCATAAACGGCCGGAGGCATAATAAGGGTGACCTTGTTTTTCGTACTGATCGGCAATTGGCTTTTTAAATTCCGCTTCTTGCGCTTCAGTCCACGTTTCTCCACGACGAGCCATGCCGTCTTTGGTCACTTGTGCCATTACGCCTGCAGCTTGTTCGCCACCCATTACCGAGATGCGAGAGTTTGGCCACATCCACATCATTGTTGGGTCATAGGCGCGACCACACATACCATAGTTACCCGCACCATAAGAACCACCAATTAACACAGTAAATTTAGGCACCTTGGCACAAGACACCGCCATAACCATTTTTGCGCCATGCTTAGCAATGCCTTGGTGTTCATACTTTTTACCAACCATAAAGCCAGTAATGTTTTGTAAGAACAATAAAGGTATTTTTCGCTGTGAACACAATTCAATAAAGTGAGCGCCTTTTTCAGCAGATTCAGAAAACAGGATGCCGTTGTTCGCAACAATACCAACAGGGTTACCAAAAATGCGAGCAAAGCCACATACTAATGTCGAGCCGTAATGTTGTTTAAATTCGTCAAAGTCAGAACCATCGACAATACGCGCAATGACTTCTTTAACATCAAAAGGTTTTTTCAAGTCAGTACCCACAATGCCATAAAGTTCTTTGGCATCGTAAAGTGGCTCTTCTGAGGGTTTTGTATCAAGGACTTGCAGGTTTTTATTGCGGTTGGTTCTGGCAATACAACTGCGCGCAATTTGCAACGCGTGCTCGTCATTTTGAGCGTAATGATCCGCCACACCTGAAATTTTACAATGTACGTCTGCGCCGCCAAGCTCTTCTGCAGACACTTCTTCGCCAGTAGCCGCTTTCACCAAAGGAGGGCCAGCTAAGAAAATAGTGCCTTGTTCTTTTACGATAATACTTTCATCAGCCATAGCCGGTACATACGCACCACCGGCTGTGCAAAGGCCCATAACTACAGCTATTTGTGGGATGCCTTTGGCTGACATATTGGCTTGGTTAAAGAAAATGCGACCAAAGTGATTTTTGTCCGGGAATACATCGTCTTGCTGAGGCAGGTTAGCGCCACCTGAATCAACTAAGTAAATACATGGTAGGTGACAACGCTCTGCTATTTCTTGAGCGCGTAAATGTTTTTTAACGGTCAGCGGATAATAAGTACCGCCTTTAACAGTAGCGTCGTTACCAATGATCATGCATTCAACGCCAGACACTCGGCCTATGCCGGCCACAACACCCGCACAAGGTGTGTAATCATCGTATACGTCAAAACCAGCAAATTGACCTACTTCTAAAAAGGCTGAGCCTGGGTCAATTAGTTTTTCAATACGGTCACGAACAAAGAGTTTTCCGCGTGACTCATGGCGAGCTTTGGACTTCTCACCACCACCTAATTTAATTTTATTTACGTTTTTCTGAACATCATCCACAACAGCCTGCATGGCATTTTGTTTATCCAAAAATTCTTGCGAGCGAGGATTTACCTTACTTGTAATCTTAGCCATAATTTTATCTTCATCTTCGAGTTAGTCAGAACAACAAAAGAGGAGAGCGGTAACGCTGATTCCTCTTTCTCGATAATTAAATTTCGTTATTTATATAATTCTTATTATTTAAATAACCAGATTATTTTGATTCGTTAAACAACTCTCGGCCAATAAGCATACGACGAATTTCTGATGTGCCTGCACCAATTTCATACAACTTAGCATCACGTAATAAACGTCCTGTTGGGAACTCGTTGATGTAACCGTTACCACCTAGTAATTGAATCGCATCAAGCGCCATTTTTGTTGCTAACTCAGCAGAATATAAAATAACGGCAGCGGCATCTTTACGAGTTGTTTCACCGCGGTCACAGGCTTGTGCCACTGCATAAACATAAGACTTAGCAGCTTGCATACCGGTATACATGTCTGCAACTTTGCCTTGTACTAGTTGGAATTCACCAATCGACTGGCCAAACTGTTTACGGTCATGAACATAAGGAACAACAATATCCATACACGCATCCATGATACCTAGTGGACCACCAGATAAAACCACGCGCTCATAATCCAAGCCAGACATAAGTACGCGAACGCCTTTATTTTCGTGGCCTAAAATGTTTTCTGCAGGTACTTCACAATCTTCAAATACTAATTCACAAGTATTTGAACCGCGCATACCTAACTTATCAAGCTTCTGGTGACGCGAGAAACCAGGATAGTCACGCTCTACAATAAACGCGGTAATGCCTTTTGAGCCCGCGGTTACATCTGTTTTTGCATAGATAACGTAAACATCAGCGTCTGGACCATTGGTGATCCACATTTTGTTGCCGTTAAGAATGTATTTATCGCCTTTTTTCTCAGCGCGTAACTTCATACTTACAACGTCAGAGCCAGCATTAGGCTCAGACATTGCCAATGCACCTACGTGTTCGCCAGAACAAAGTTTAGGAAGGTATTTTAATTTTTGTTCATGTGATCCGTTCTTGCTTAGCTGGTTTAAACATAAGTTAGACATTGCACCATAACTTAGGCCAACAGCAGCAGACGCACGACTGATCTCCTGCATAGCAACAACGTGCTCTAAATAACCTAAGTTTGAGCCGCCGTATTGCTCTTCGACGGTCATCCCTAATAAACCTAGCTCACCAAATTTACGCCATAAATCTTTTGGGAATTCGTTATCGATATCAATTTGCTCTGCACGAGGCGCGATTTCGTCGCGAGCAAACGCATTTACGGTATCGCGAATCATGTCAACGGTTTCGCCAAGGTTAAAATTTAATGATGAAAATGAACTGATCATAATAGGTCTCTTTTTCTGTTGAATTTGATATTTAATTTAAATTTTTATTATTTTGCGAATAACGAAACTTTCAATATCGTTACAGGCTTGGTTTTTCTATAGTTCAGCTTGTTGTTAACGTTTTTAGCTAGCGTGATTAACCAAATTAGTTAGCTACGTGGATGCTTACAGTTTAGCTAATGAATCTTTACAGCCGCTTTCTAATTCTGATAAATCCGCCAGTACGTCAGCAATATCTTTTTGTTGCTGAATTAATCGTTGCTTCTTTTCTTCGATTAACTCCAACATTATGTGCAATTGCTTTTCTTCGGTATCTTCGTTGTCGTACAACTCAAAAATAGTTTTGGTTTCCTGCAATGAAAATCCAAGGCGTTTACCGCGCAAAACTAACTTTAAGCGGGTGCGATCTTTGGCGCTGTATACTCGAGTCTGGCCATTTCTAGCAGGTGACAATAATTCCGCATCTTCATAAAACCGAATACTACGAGTGGTAATATCAAACTCTTTGGCCAGCTCACCAATAGTGTAGGTGATGGTGTCTTGAGTATGCGATGTTTCAGATTGTGTCGCCGCCATTATTGGTCCTAATCGTTAATTTAGCGTCTTAGTGTAGGGTAAGTTTACGTTAACGTAAACCTTGGCGTTGGGTAACATTTTGTTCAAATTAACCGTGATTATTTAAAAATGTAAATTTTTTGTGCCATTGTTTATGTTTAGTTCAGAGCGATGATATTTGGCAATAAATTTAATCAGGCGTAATATGCGGCCATAAAAATATAAAGAGGTTATCTAATGTCAAATAATGATCCAGTAGTAATAGTTTCAGCGAAACGTACGCCACTAGGTGGTTTTCAAGGTTCTTTGTCTTCAGTTTCGGCACCTGAATTAGGCGCGGTCGCCATAAAATCAGCCATTGAAAGTGCAGGCATAACAGGAACTGATATTGATGAAGTTATTATGGGTTGTGTTTTACCTGCTGGCTTAGGTCAAGCACCAGCACGTCAAGCAGCCATTAAAGCCGGTGTACAACTGTCGGCAGGTGCAACTACGATCAACAAAGTATGTGGCTCTGGTATGAAAGCCGCAATGATGGCCAATGATTTTATTCAAGCGGGTTCAATTAATGTTGCCGTTGTTGGTGGATTTGAAAGTATGACAAATGCACCGTATATGTTACCAAATGCGCGTGGTGGCATGCGTATGGGGCATGGTAAAGCGATGGACCACATGTTTTTAGATGGTCTTGAAGATGCATACCAAGGTAAAGCCATGGGTTGTTTTGCTCAAGATACTGCCGACGAATTTAAATTTACTCGTGAGTCTTTAGACGAGTACGCAATTCGTTCCCTAACTCGCGCTCAAGAAGCGATTGCGTCAGGTCGTTTTGATAATGAAATTGCCCCGGTGACTTACTCAACTCGCAAAGGTGATGTTACTGTTTCTGTTGACGAACAGCCAGGCGCTGCTCGAATTGATAAAATCCCAACACTTCGGCCTGCGTTTGCAAAAGATGGCACTATTACGGCTGCTAATTCATCGTCCATCAGTGACGGTGCTGCAGCATTAGTAATGATGAAAATGTCAGAAGCGCAAAAACGTGGATTAACGCCTTTGGCAAAAGTAGTGAGTCATGCAACAAATTCTATTGAGCCTGAAAAGTTCACAACAGCGCCAATAGGTGCCATGCAAGGTGCATTAGAGAAGGCCGGTTGGAGCACATCTGACGTTGACTTATTTGAAATTAATGAAGCCTTTGCAATGGTTACAATGGCCGCGATGAAAGAGATGTCTTTGCCAGCTGAAAAAGTGAATGTACATGGTGGTGCATGTGCGCTTGGTCATCCTTTAGGTGCGTCGGGTGCGCGAATTATTGTTACTTTATTGCATGCTTTACAAAATAAAGGCTTGAAAAAAGGCTTAGCGTCATTATGTATTGGTGGTGGTGAAGCAACGGCAATTACAGTAGAAATGCTCTAAAGCTAGACTATGCTCGTATATACGAGTTCAAGCATTTTTAAGCAAAAGGCTGCATGAGTAGCCTTTTTTAATGCCTCATTTAAATCAATAAGGAAAAGCGACGTCGTGACGTTATTACTAATTTATGGAGTTGTGGCGATAGGGATATCGTTTTTGTGTAGTGTACTAGAAGCTGTTTTATTAAGTATTACACCAAGTTATACCAGAGCGTATATGGATAAAAATCCAGTTGTGGGCACTCGTATTGAAAAGTTAAAGGCAAGGGTTGATCAGCCGTTAGCCGCAATTCTAACGTTAAATACGGTCGCTCACACGGCCGGTGCGGCCGGAGTAGGTGCACAAGCTGCTGCAATATACGGTGATGCCGCAATAGGTATTGCATCCGCTGTGATGACTCTACTGGTATTAGTTTTATCGGAAATTATTCCAAAAACCCTAGGCGCAAACCATTGGCGTACGTTGGCGCCTGTTGTGTCATTAGTACTTGTCGTAATGGTGCGCTTGTTAAAACCGTTCGTTTGGTTGTCCGACCAAATTACAACGTTATTTAGCAAACAAGAAGATGACAACAAACATGTTCGTGCTGAAATCGAAGCAATGGCGATGTTTGGCTCGCAAGTGGGCGCTTTACATCAGCAAGAATCTGAAATTATTAAAGGATTAATGAAGTTTAGGCACACGCCAATTCGTAACATCATTACGCCACGCAATAAGTTATTTCGCGTATCAAAAGAGTTGTCTGTAGAAGAATTTTGTAAACAACACGGTTCAAGCCCGTTCTCTAGAGTGTTAGTTTTTGACAAAGACCCAGATGACATCATTGGTTATGTATTTAAAAGTGACGCTATACTAGCGAACGTCCGGGTAAAACCAAATTATAGAATTGGTAAATTAACTAAACCGTTATATGTTGTTTCGGAAAGTATGAGCTTGCCAAGCTTGTTTACTAATATGTTAACTAAACGTACCCACATGAGCTTGATCATTGATGAGTATGGCGAAGTCAAAGGTATCGTTACGCTAGAGGATTTACTTGAGTCTTTATTGCAGGTACATATTTTTGATGAAAAAGACAGTAGCAGTGACGAAGAGACTGAACATTTAAAAAGGTGGTCTGAACTTAATAGCGATCCAGACCTCCTTGATATTCCACCCGTTGATATGAGTCTAGGTGAACAGACTACGCTCGATACGGGTGATAATAATCAAACCTTAGTGATTGAGCCCACTGCCAGCACTGACAAGAATAAATAGGTCAATCCACATAACAACGACTGCAAATACGCCAGCCCAAAAGCTAAGCATTCGTTTTATAAGGTTGTTGCTCGTCAGAAAGACAAAAGCATGGATGGCTCTAAATGCTACAAACGTCCATGCTGCAATACATCCTGTTAATGTGTCTAAGCCAAGCACCATGTAAGCTAGGCACACAACAAAAAACAATAATGGAAACTCAAACTGGTTACTGAAGCAGCGACCGGTTTTAAGCACAGCTTCCGGGATGTTATCGCCCTGCATCAATAAAAAATACTTAGGACTAACTTCTTTACTTTTAACATGCCCAAATCGAGCTCGCGCCGTCACTATACCAATCGCGAATATCAGCATAAACATGGCAAACATAGGATAAAACAACATTACTTCTCCGCCTTTACTAATTTTTTATTCTGTTTCATCATTTTAATTAAACGCTGCTCCTCAAGATATGACTTGTAGCGCTCAATATTTTCAAGATGACGTAATATTTTGCTATTTGGGTCGACAATAACAACATCCTTGCGGCGAACCTCAATGGTTTTAGGCTCATCTAAGATAAGCGTTTGTAGCTTACCATTAATACTGAGTTCGAGCGGTATAGGAAATGGACGATTGTTCTCAATAATCCAATTAAGTGTCATTTTTTTATCATTTCTAACGATATTTAGCTTTGGAAGCGCAGCTTGATAGATATAAACATCGAAAAACCATTGTAAATTTTCACCTGTTATTTCATTTACAATACTAATAAATTCATTTGTATCTGAAAAACGAGGGGCAAAATTGCCAGGCTCAGGAGTACGAGTGCCATAAACAAGTTGGCGAGTTGCTGCAAAAAATGCCTCATCACCAATCAATTCACGTAGCGAATGTAAGACTAGCGAACCTTTTGCATAAATATCATTGCCTGGACCAATCTGTCGGTTATAGACTTCTTCTACGGCTAAAGGCTTATTCGATACAATCGGAAATTTATTAATTAGACTCTTACGTTGTTTAAAAAGATGTGCTTGATAGGCCATGTCGCCATGTAAATATTGCGTATACAGCGGCTGCATGTAAGAGCCAAACCCTTCGTGTAACCACATATGATCCCAGTTGTTGTTTGTTAACTGATTACCAAACCACTCGTGAGCAAATTCATGATGTAATAACCAATCGTAGCCAAATTCATCCTTACGATAATTGTTGCCGTAGGCATTGATTGTTTGATGTTCCATCCCTAAATGAGGGGTTTCGGCCACGCCCATTTTTTCATTTCCAAATGGATAAGGGCCGATGACGGTTTCAAAAAAATCTAGCATAGGAGCGATTTCTTCAAACAAGACTTTTGATTTAGGTTCGTTTTCTTTTAAGTGGTAAAAAGCAACAGGAATCGTATTTCCAAAAACACTCTCATAGCTATCTTCTAATAAGCCATATGGCCCAATATTCAGCGCAATGGCATACGTATTGTGTAATGAAGAAGTCTGCCAGTGAAAGGTTTTTAGGCCATCTTGTTCTGTTACGCTTTGTAATACGCCATTTGAGGCTGCGACTAAGTCCTTTGGCACTGTAATGTGGATATCCATTTTTTCCACCTCGCCATAAGGTTGGTCAATGCATGGCCAAAAAAGATCACAGCCTTCACCTTGAACGGCGGTTGCAATCCAATGTTCACCTGTTGGCGTTTTTTTCCAATCAAAACCGCCATCCCATGGCGCCCTAATAGCTTCTCTTGGTTTTCCGTTGTAATTAATAGCTAGTTCAAAGTCGCCACTTACAGGAGTAGGTAGGTCAATCTGTAGTTCACCCATTGTATTGGAATATTGTTTTGAGTCTAATAATTGGCCGTTAACGCTAATTTGATTTATGTTAAAAACTCGGTCTAAATCGACTGAGATTTTTGAGGTTTGTTTTGCGGTATTTAAGGTTAATTTTGTTGCCACTGAAATCGACTTTTGGTCTGGAAAAAGAGTAAAGCGCAATTCAGCATATGACATCGATAAACCTTGTTGTCGCTCTGGTGCTATACCACCGCTTTTTTTTGAGTAGTCACTTGTGGCCTCAACAGAATTTTTTAGCCGTGACGCGCCGTCTGATGAATTGATTTTTTGTTCAGTGGAGGAACAAGCTGCTATAAGAGAACCAAGAGCTAGACTAACCAACGTTTTACGCGAAATTAGTTTGTTGTTTAGCGAAGATAAGCGCATTGTCATTCCTTTTACATTAAATTAGTAATTATATTTTTAACAAAACAAACTGAATAAATCGATATAAGTTATTCAATTTGCGATGAAATACCATTTAAGAATGTTAAGCCTAAATGATGATGTTCTATTTTTCTTAAGATTAACATCAGAAATTTGAAATTTTGTGAATCATCCCCATGCTTTATTATAGGAACTCTAAACGAAAGGGGTTAACAATGATTGGCGATACAGATTATTCACAAGTAAACATGACAGAACCACAAGAAGGCTTAGCGCTCGTTGCGGAGGGGGGCGGTCAGCGTGGGGTGTTTACCGCAGGTGTATTAGATAGCTGGTTATTATCTAACTTTAATCCCTTTGAAATATTGGTGGGAACGTCAGCTGGCGCACAGAATATTGCGAGTTTTATGAGCCATCAATTTGGTTATGCTTACAGCGCTATTTCAGACTTAACAAACAGTGATGAGTTTTTTAATGTTTGGAGTGCGTTCAAAGGCAAACACGTTATGGATCTTGACTGGTACTTTAACCAAGTAGAAGACTCTGCCTATCAACTAGATACAGAAACAGCGGCGCTTAAAGCGAAAAACAGAAAACTGTTCTTTTCATCAACCAAAGCAAATAGCATGGAAACAGCGTTATTGGATCCTAATAAAATAGGTTGGATCCCAGCATTAAAAGCATCTAGTGCAATTCCTTTTTTGTACCGCAGAGGCGTGACATTAAACAAAGAGCCTTTGGTGGATGGCGGCGTAAGTGCACCCATTCCAATTGAAGAAGCCATACATTTAGGTGCCAATAAAGCCGTGATAATTCGGACCTCTAAAACAGCAGAAACTGCAATAGGAGAAGTGTTAAAACGAGCAAAACCTATTTTTTGTAGTCGTAACAGAACGCCGCAAGTTTATAAAATCTTAGAAGTTCATGAGGCGTCGTATGCAAAAGCTCAATCAATGATTCAAAATCCGCCTAAAGGTGTAAATGTAGTCGAAGTTACACCGGCACGGCCGTTACAAAGTAAAGTTTTGGGAAGCACCAAAGAAGCATTAATTGCAGATTATAAAATGGGATTAAAAGCCGGGCATGACTTTTTAATTCAACACAACTTACTTAACCCCAAAAACACCAAACGACTGCACAGCTAATAACGGCTAAGACGGTTTATATAAACGCAATAAAAAGCCTGAATAAAAATTAATTCAGGCTCTTGTTGATTTTGATTAATGTAAGTCTACTGACGATACGTTATCAAGCTGACTTATCGGTATAGCCTTGCTCGTGAACATCAAACATAGCGCGCCCAGACGGATCGGCATTTTGGCTGAACTTTTCATCCCATGCCAATGCTTCAGGAGTAGAGCATGCCACTGATTTACCACCTGGAACACATTCAGCCGCTGAATCGAGCGGGAAATGCTGTTCAAAAATAGTTCGATAGAAGTATGCCTCTTTCGTTTGTGGTGTGTTATGCGGAAATCTAAACTCGGCACTCAGCATCATTTGGTCAGTGACCTGAGATTCTGCTTGTTCAACTAACGAGTCTATCCAATTGTAACCAACACCATCAGAGAACTGTTCTTTTTGGCGCCATAATACATCTTCAGGAAGATAATCTGCGAAAGCCTCACGAACTATGTGTTTTTCCATTTTTATACCTGCGCGGCCAAAACCTGGCGCACCGGTTTCTAAACGGTCTGCATTCTTACCACACATTTTTAGAGCTGGATTCATCGACATAGCTGTATCTAAAAAGGCCTTGTCTAAAAACGGAACTCGGGCTTCTACGCCCCATGCAGACATAGATTTGTTGGCACGAGCACAATCGAACATGTGAAGGCGGTCTAGCTTACGTACCGTTTCTTCATGGAACTCTTTGGCGTTTGGCGCTTTATGGAAATATAGGTAACCGCCAAATACTTCGTCTGCTCCTTCACCCGACAAGACCATTTTTATGCCCATGGCTTTTATTTTTCTTGCCATAAGATACATAGGTGTAGACGCACGAATCGTAGTTACGTCGTAAGTTTCTAAAAAATAGATAACGTCACGGATTGCATCAATACCTTCTTGAACCGTGTAATGAAGCTCATGATGGATAGTGCCAATATGATCAGCCACTTTTTTAGCGGCAATTAAATCAGGGGCACCTTTTAAGCCTACCGCAAAACTATGTAACTGTGGCCACCAAGCCTTACTTTGACCTTCGTCTTCAATTCGCTTTTTGGCGAACTTCTGCGCAACGGCTGCAATGACAGAAGAGTCCAAGCCACCAGATAACAGAACGCCATAAGGAACATCGGACATCATATGAGTACGAACCGCTTCGGTAAGCGCATCATGAACTAGCTTAGCATCACCGCCGGCGTCTTTTACTGTGTCATAGTCACGCCAATCACGATTATAGTAACGAGTAAATTTAAGACCAGACTCACTAATAGAAGTGTGAGTCGATGATAACCCGTCTTGCTCTTTTGATGATAAATAGTGACCTGGAGGAAACTCACTGACCGTTTTACAAACCGGAACTAAGGCCTTCATTTCAGAAGCGACATACAATTGACCATGTACGTCATAACCATAGTACAGAGGTATTATGCCTAAGTGATCCCGAGCTATTAGATAGCTGCCGTCACTTTCATCAAACAAGGCAAAGGCAAACATACCTTTTAACTGGTCAATAAACTGAACACCTTCTTGCTGATATAGCGCTAGAATTACCTCACAATCCGATTGAGTTTGGAATTGATAGTCAGTGGTTAACGCAGCTTCTAACTGCTTGTGATTATAGATTTCACCATTTACGGCTAAGATGTGATTTCGATTATTATTTATTAGAGGTTGCGCGCCATTCTCTAAATCGACGATAGCCAAACGTTCATGGACTAAAATCGCCTTATTATTGCTCCAAACACCAGACCAATCTGGCCCACGGTGTCTTAACATACCTGATAATTCTATTGCCTTTGGGCGTAACGCTGCGACATCAGTCTTGATGTCTAAAATACCGAAAATTGAACACATTAGTGAGTTCACTCCATTTTATTATTAATCGAAATTCACACAAGAGACGTCTGTAAGTCGGCGCGACAAAACGAAACTTGTTATATATTTAACCATTTTGTATTTAGAGCAACTACTTTAAATTTTGCTCTGAATTCAGACTGCCATGGTTAAAAATTGAAGACAAGAAAAGATTTGAAGTTATCGTTAGAATTTCAACATTCGCAGGCGCTTTGCGTGTTTTATGGTCAAATAAGCACAAATATAAAATGGCATGAGTGAATTTCATTCTAAAAATGAATAATAAAAATTCTGCTGAACGGACAACAAAAAAGGCAGCCTAGGCTGCCTTATCTAATAATTGCAAAAAAGAGATTTTCGCATCGAGTTATTTTGATGGGCGTTTAAATTCAGCGCCTTTTGACCAATTTGGCCATTTGTCGCTATTTGAGATCTGATAACCAACATCAAAAAATAATTGCACGTCTTGTTGTGCGCCCGATAAATCCCAGCTCTCGCGATATTTATCACAAGGCTGGTGGTAACAACCACGTACAATAAGGCTCATCTTTTTACGGTACTCGGCCGTTTTCTCGTCAACAGGCGTAACACCTCCGCCTGCATAAAGGGCAGGAATACCGACTTTTGCGAAGTTAAAGTGATCAGAACGATAATAATAACCAGCTGATGGATTTTCACCTTCAACTAATACTCGGTTCTGTTTTTTTACTGCGTTGGCTAAGTAATTGTCCATGTCGGACTTACCTTTACCTTGCACGTTGATTTCTTTCACTTTGCCCAAAACGTTTAAACTATCCATATTGATGTTTGCGACAGTTTTAGTCAGAGGAATAATTGGGTTTTGCGCGTAGTACTTAGAGCCTAATAAACCTTGTTCTTCAGCGGTTACTGCCAATATGGTTACCGAACGCTCTGGCTTAGTTTCTAACATCGAAAAAGCTTGTGCAATTTCTAACACACCACCAATCCCGGTTGCATTGTCATGAGCGCCATTATAAATCTGGTCGCCTTTCTTGCTTTTATCTACGCCGATGTGATCCCAATGTGCGGTATAAACAACATGCTCATCTGGGCGTTTAGTTCCAGGTAGCGTTGCAATAAAATTATAACTTTTTGAAGGTTTTACTTTTGAGTTTACTTTTACTGAGGCTGTAAGATCACCTAAGTCAATATTGGTAGGCTTTTGCATGGCTTGCTTTTTTAATGCAGCAAAGTCCAAACCAGCTTTAGTGAATAGCTCTTTAGCTACGTCTGCTTGAATCCATCCCTCAACATTAATACGCTCTTTGTTGCCATCGGCTTTAAATAAGCCATATTGTGGGCCTGTCCAAGAGTTTTCAACCACGCTCCATGGGTAGGAAGCTGGCGCGGTTTCGTGAATAATGATAGCGCCAGCTGCGCCTTGGCGACTTGCTTCTTCATATTTGTATGTCCAACGACCGTAGTAGGTCATTGTGGTTCCTTGGAATTTACTGTCGTCGCCAGACTCATATCCCGGATCGTTTACTAAGATTACTGCCGTTTTACCTTTCATGTCTAAACCAGCGTAATCGTTCCAATTGTATTCAGGCGCATTGATACCATAACCAACAAAGACCAATTCAGAGTCTTTTATTTCTTCAAATTCACTAGTGCGACTGGTTCCCATAACCATATCTTTTCGGTATGCATACTCTTTTCCACCAATACTTAACACCTGATCTTCCGAAGCGGTTATTTCAACAAGGTCGACCGGTTGCAAAAAGCTATCGCCATTTCCAGGCACAAAGCCATACGAAGTAAATTGTTTGGTAAGGTAATCGAGTAACAGTTTTTCACCAGGACCCGTTGGTAAGCGGCCCATATATTTATCATCAGCAATTTCTTTTACATGAACTTTTAAATCAGACTCACTAATAGATTGATAGGCTTTATCGAAGTCGTTATCCGCGGCAATGGCAGGTTGCAGAGCCAACAAAGATAGGGCGGCGATCTTTTTTATCATTATTATTTCCCTTTTAAATTAAAACAAATGCTTAGCTGCGTTATCATGGCAGTAATATTACGACTATATTCTAGAACGATTCGATTTTCGAGTCGTTTTGTTATCTGTTTATATGGGATTTGAAACGAAATGAAAAAGTTTTCTAGCTTTACCCACTGGACCACCGAATTTGCAGACCAAGGTTGCTTTACTGATATTAATCATGTTGCCGCGTTTGACGACTGGTTTCAGTGGCCAAGTTGTGCAGCTCTTGATTCATTATTGCCTTATGAAGTTGAAAATAACAATGGCAAAGTTATCCGTTTTGTTGAGCAGGCTGCCAGTAAAGACTATAACGCGGTTGAGTATGAAACTTTTATATACGAGACAGGTCAAGTACCTACACGTAAAGAGTGCTGGCATGACATATTTGGTGCGCTGGTTTGGAGTTTATTCCCTAAAACAAAGGCACTAATTAATGAGTTGCATTATAAAGACATTCAATCATCAGATTCTCAAGAACGATCTAAGCTAAGAAATGCACTTACTTTATTTGACGAATGTGGCGTAGTGTTAGTCACAAAAAACCAAGCAGTACTTACTGCGTTGAAGTCACACGATTGGAATACCGCTTTTATTGAACTTAGAGAAATGTGGCACAAAGCAAATGACGAAGGCGTCGCTGTTTATCAGTTTGGACATGCGAATTATGAAATGCTGACTAAGCCGTTTATTGGTTTAACGGGCAAGTGGCTTGTTATTGATAGTAGTGCGGAAATACGGGGATTGCCAAAAAATGTTCAATACCGATTACTTGACGAGCGATTAGCAACTAGAATTAAAGAAGGTGTTTTAAAAGATAATACACAAATGTCACCTTTGCCCCTGTTAGGTGTACCGGGGTGGCATGATGAAAACGAAGTATTAACCTTCTATGATAATACTGAATATTTTAGACCAAAGCCTGAAAATAAAGCTTAACGTATAACTCAAAAGGAAAACGAAATGGGAATATCGGCGCAAAGGAAATTGATGAAACCGTTTGTAACAATCTTATTAGGGTTATTGATGTGGCAAAATTATGCAGTGGCCAACAATCAGTTACTCTCGAGCAGTCTGTCACCAGTAGATGTTAAACTTAATACAACAACGCTATACGAAGGTTTACATAAACCATGGGGCATTGCGCATCTATCTTCAGAGTTATTTTTGATAACTGAGCGAAATGGTGAAGTACGTTTGTGGAATAATGCGACAGGCATAATGTCCAAAGCGAACAGTCAGTTTACTGATAGCGTTTATGAAAGCGGACAAGGTGGAATGTTAGATGTTATTGCTCATCCTGACTATGCGGACAATCAGTGGGTATATTTTACGTTTGCGTCCGGTCACAAATTTTCTAACGGCACTACGTTAGCAAGAGCAAAATTGAACATAAACACTCAACCTAAGGCAACAAATTTTACCTTTGAAAATATTGAAATTTTATTTAGAGCAACGCCACAAAAAGCGGCAACGTATCATTTCGCGGGGCGAATGGCCTTTCTGCCAGACACTACTTTAGTGTTTGGTGTCGGTGACGGGTACTCTTATATGGATGACGCTCAAAAGTTAGATTCTCATTTAGGTAAGATCTTACGCTTGAAGGATAATGGTGAAGTCCCGAGCGATAATCCATATATAAAAACGGACGGAGCCTTGCCTGAAATCTATTCGATTGGTCACAGAAATCCACAGGGTCTGTTTTACGACAAACACAGAAAGCTGTTGTTTTCAAATGAGCATGGCCCGAAAGGGGGAGATGAAATCAATATTATTAAGCCAAAATTAAATTATGGCTGGCCAAAAATAACCTATGGAATTGATTATTCTGGCCTTGAAATAACACCACATAATACTATGCAAGGTTTGGAATCGCCGCTAGTGAATTGGACGCCATCTATTGCCCCAGGCTCACTACTCATTTATTCAGGCGAAGAGTTTCCAGAATTCAAAAACACGCTCATTACTACAGCGTTAAAGTATCAAGAAATGCGAGTAGTTAAGTTGGCCGAGAAAAATGAGAGCACACCAGAATCACAGGTCTCAATAAGCCACAGTGGATTAGAGTTATCGTCTGAGCAAACCTACTTAAAAAATTTAAAAGAGCGACTACGCGATGTTGTTGAAGATGAGCAAGGGCGCTTACTGATAGTTACAGATTCAGGAAAATTAATTCGGCTTTCAAAACAATAAGGATTGATTATGACCATGCAAGAGATCACCACGTTATTTGGCTGGATGTCGATATTTCACATTAGCGCTTTAACTTTGGCATTTGTATTTATTACGTTGTTTGACGACTTTGTATTTACAATACACAAAAAGCTTTTTGGTATTGAAAAAGCGGTTTTGAAACCTATGTATTTAACGGTACTGGGGCAATACAAAATCTTATTATTTGTTTTTGCACTTGCCCCGTATTTTGCGTTGAAGCTTATGGACTATTAACGACGAATAGAAACTCCAGCATCGCTTAGGTATTCTTTAAGATCGCAAATATCAATTATTTTCTTATGGAATACTGACGCGGCTAACGCGCCGTCGACATTAGCTAGTTGGAAGGCGTCTTGAAAATGCACCATTTCTCCTGCGCCACCCGAAGCGATTAGTGGTACTTTGCAATGCTCACGAACTAGCTCTAATTGTTTAAGATCATAACCTTGACGAACACCATCTTGATTCATGCAGTTAAGTACGATTTCTCCTGCACCACGCTCCTGAACTTCTTTCACCCAATCGATGGTTTTTCGCCCTGAGTTCTGTGTGCGACTTTCGTCACCTGTAAACTGATAAACTTCATATTCACCGGTTTTGTCGTTGTAAAAAGAGTCAATACCAACAACAACACATTGTTGTCCGTAGGTATCGTGTAGGTCCGTAATAAGCTCTGGGTTTAGCAGTGCTGGACTATTTATTGAAATTTTATCCGCACCCATAGATAGTATTTCACCGGCTTGTTCAACGGTTTTAATTCCACCTGCAACACAAAACGGAATATCGATAACCTGAGCAATTCGGCTGACCCAGCTTTTATCAACAACACGAACGTCGCTCGATGCGGTAATATCGTAAAAAACCAATTCATCGGCACCTTCTTGAGCATATCGTTCAGCCAGCGGCACTATATCGCCAATTGTTTCATGATTTCTAAACTGAACGCCTTTGACAACTTTTCCGTCTTTTACGTCTAAACAGGGAATAATGCGCTTTGCTAACATATCGAATACTCATGCATGATGTTAATTACTTAGTTGGGCAAAGAGTATATCTATATTGTGATGGTGATTGTAGACCTATCCGTAGGTTAATTTCTGCAGATTGACGAGAATATCTAAGTTTCTGTATGAATAATGACTAGTTGCATACGTAGTCATGGTCACATTGCTCGTTTTTAATTCTAAATTATCATTAGTTTCGTTATGTTATATCCCTATCGTTACCTTTTTGGAACTCAATAATAATGAAAGCAAAGCAGCTCTATACTAAGCCAGCCATAGTTGGCTTGACTCTTCTTTCCAGTCTTGTTCTTTCGGCTTGTGGCCAATCTGTAGAGTCAGACGGCAATAGTAATAACCTCGCTAATATCAAAACTACAACATTAGCGTCAAGCAATCTTAAATTTAGTGAGCATTACTTGACCCGTGATGTTCGAGATGACGTTTTCTATTTTGTGATGCCTGATAGGTTTGATAACGGCGATAGCTCCAATGACAACGGCTCCAAAACGATACCAGAAAGCGCTGGTGGATTTGATAAAACCAGTAACGCTCATTACCACGGTGGAGACATTAAAGGTTTAACAAAACGTTTAGACTATTTAAAAGGTCTGGGCATCTCGGCAATTTGGCTTACGCCTATCCTTAGGAATCAAGCGGTACAAGGTGACTCTTCAGGTTATCATGGTTATTGGCCACTAGACTTTACTGAAATAGACCCACATCTGGGCACTAATGCAGATTTAAAAGAGTTTATTGATGCCGCACATGATAAAAATATGAAGGTGTTTTTTGACATAATTACCAACCATACCGCCGATGTTATTAAATATCAGGAGTGTCATGGCGATGGGAAACCGTTATTTAGTACATCAAAACAGTTATGTGAGTACGTTTCTCTTGCCGATAAAGCAGCAGGAAAAGGTTACACCCCATTTATACCCAAAGGCCATGAAAACCTAAAAACGCCTGCATGGTTAAACGACCCAAAATATTACCATAATCAGGGTGACAGTACCTGGCAGGGTGAAAACTCAATCTATGGCGACTTTATGGGGCTAGATGATGTCGATACTGATAACCCAGAAGTCGTAAAAGGCATGACAGAAATATTTAACAACATTATTAGCGAATTTAAACCAGACGGCTTTCGTATTGATACCGTTAAACACGTTAATATGGAGTTCTGGCAACAGTTTACACCTGCAATAATTGAGCATGCTAAAACGCAAGGCATTCCTCAATTTTTTGTTTTTGGTGAAGTATATTCAGGTGACCCGCAAGAGCTAAGTAAATTTACGACTGAAGGTGATATACCGTCGGTGTTGGATTTTGCCTTTCAATACCGTACTAAAGACGTTTTTGCTTATGAAAAAGGCACTGATAATCTAAACGACCTGTTTTCATACGATACGCTTTACAATGATCATAACAGTAGCGCTGACTACTTAATGAATTTTGTCAGTAACCATGATGTGGGTAGGTTAGCTTACACGCTCGATCAATCTTTACCAGAGGCCAGCGAACAAGAAAAAATTAAACGTTTCTTGTTATCAAATTCATTAATGTACTTTGCCCGCGGCATTCCAGTTTTATATTATGGCGATGAACAAGGTTTTACTGGTGATGGCGGCGATAGAGGTGCTCGAGAAGATATGATGCCATCGCTTACACCAGACTATAATGACAATAATTTGTATGGTACGGATAAGACCACAGCCGACGACAACTTTGATGTATCCCACCCAATATATAAAAAACTGGCGGAGTATGCCGAGGTTTACCACGGCCACGAAGTACTAAGAAAAGGCACTCAAAAAGTCATTGAGCATAATGACGAGCCCGGTATTTTTGCATTCACTAGAACGCTAAAAGATCATCCGAGTTATACGGTTATTTACAACTCAGCAAAATCAGCGAAAAAGTTTATAGCGGCGAATGCTGCAAATCATAAAGTTGTTTATGGTGAAGTAAACCAACAGAAAAATGAGTTTGAATTGGCCCCGTTGAGTTTTGTAATTATCAAAACTATCTAACCTTAGATTAACGGATATTAAAGTGCGGTGTTTGCCGCACTTTTGACTTATTTCTGCACAAATTAGTAAAAACCCTATTTAACAGGTATTACCAGTACCTTAACTTTTAGTTAATCCTCTACTATGCTTTAACAATTGACTATAATTGCACGTAAAATATGGTGTAAATCAAAAACATCCGACCCACATTCTTTCGGGATCTATATGAACCAAAAAGCTGAAAAAAGTCCGTTATATATTCACTATGCAGGACCTGCATTAATCGAAACGCCACTTCTTAATAAAGGTACCGCATTTTCAAAGTTAGAGCGCACCAACTTTAATTTAATGGGGTTATTGCCACCTCGTTATGAGTCGATTGAGGAGCAAGTTGAGCGTGCTTATTTACAGTACTCTAGCTTCCAAGAGCCAATTAACAAACATATCTATTTACGAGCCATTCAAGATAGTAACGAAACTTTGTTTTTTAAGTTGGTAAATCAGCATATTGCCGAAATGATGCCGATCATATACACACCAACGGTTGGTGATGCCTGTGAAAAGTTCTCCGATATCTATCGTAGTAATCGTGGTTTATTTATTTCGTATACTGAACGAGATCAAATGGACGACATTCTGCGCAATGCGACCAAACAAAAAGTAAAAGTTATCGTAGTAACCGACGGTGAGCGTATTTTAGGTCTAGGCGACCAAGGTATTGGAGGAATGGGCATTCCAATTGGTAAATTATCACTGTATACAGCATGTGGTGGCATTAGCCCTGCGTATACCATGCCTATTACTTTAGATGTTGGTACTAACAACCCTAAACTGCTAAACGATCCTATGTATATGGGTGAACGACATGAACGTATTAGCCAGTATGAGTACGATGCGTTTGTAGATAAATTTATCACCGCTGCACAAAAACGTTGGCCGGGTGTGATGATTCAGTTTGAAGATTTTGCCCAACCAAATGCGATGCCTTTATTAAAACGATACAGAGATAAAGTGTGTTGTTTTAATGATGATATTCAGGGTACAGCAGCTGTTACTGTGGGAACATTATTAGCGGCTTGTCGTAAAAAAGATCAAAAGCTATCTGAACAAAACGTGACTTTTGTTGGTGCGGGCTCTGCAGGTTGTGGTATTGCTGAGCAAGTCATTATGCAAATGGTTGCAGAAGGTTTGACTGACTCTGAAGCGCGTAAGAAAGTATTCATGATCGACCGTTTTGGGTTAGTAACAAACGGCATGAGCAATCTGCGAGATTTTCAACAAGCCCTAGCTCAAGAGTCTCGTGATTACGAGGAATGGAATATTGCTGGAGAATACCCAACACTTGTTGAGGTGATGGAGAACGCTAAACCGGGAATACTTATTGGTGTGTCAGGCGTTCCTGGTTTATTCACCGAACAAGCAATTAAGACAATGCATAAGCACGATGCTCAACCAATTATTTTTCCATTAAGTAATCCAATTAAACAAATTGAAGCACATCCAAAAGATGTCATAGAGTGGACAAACGGCAACGCGATAATTGCTACCGGTAGCCCATTTAATGTTATTGATTTTAATGGTCGTTCATTTGAAATAGCACAATGTAACAATGCATATATTTTCCCAGGCATTGGTTTAGGTGTATTAGCAGTAGGTGCGAGAATTATTTCTGATGAAATGATTATGGCGTCGAGTGAAACATTAGCTCAAAACTCTCCGCTGGTTAATGAAGGAGAGGGTGCTTTATTACCAGAATTGGTAGACTTACCAAGATTAAGTAAAGAGATTGCGTTTAATGTGGCTAAAGTGGCCATTGAACAAGGTCATGCATTGGCTATTACCGATGAAGAGATCCATCAAAGAATAGAGAAAAACTTTTGGACACCAGAATATCGCCCGTACAAACGAGTAAGTGCGTAGTGAGCATTGAATCATGTTAGCGAAATAAAAAAAGGTCTGTAAATACAGACCTTTTTTTATTACATGTTCTAAATCTAAATCTAAATCTAAATTGAGCCAGAAATAAATTCTAACGCTCCTGTGATCACAGCCACTTGAGCCATAATACAGTTTTCGTCATCAACTCGCGGGCTATCAGGATAAACTTCGGTTGTTGTTTTATATTCGGCATCTGTCATACCCATACACAAACCTAATGGACGAGCATCGTATTCAATAACCCCAAACTGCTGTAACGGTGCGCCTATCAAGCAACCCGTTTCATCTGCAGGGGCAATATGAGTGACCTTTTCAACAGACTTGATAATTGCTTCTTGAAATTCAGGCTGCGGATTTTGAGAATCAGCAACTAGATAAAAACCATCTGGGATATTCCAGTTTTTTTGCTCAATATCGTCTCTTGCAGATAGTGCAGGGCGAAATTCTGAATTATCCGTATCAGTCGTTTCATGTAAATCGATATGACAAATAGGATTAATGTTGTTGTGCTTTAAATACTGCATTAACAACGTCGCCTCTTGAGCTTTAGACCCCTCAAAAAACGAGCGATTTGGGTCGACGGCAAGCGGGTTCCAACGGTTTATCGTTTCGTAACCCCAAGGGCTTACGCAAGGTGCAATTATAAAATTATATTTTGATTCATAATGCTCGGCATGAGCAAGAGCAAACCTTAGCGCCCCTTGAACACCACTGGTTTCATAACCGTGCACACCGCCAGTGATCAATATCGTTGGCAGTTCATCACGCCAGTGAACGGATTTAATAATAAACAACGGATAATTATCAGCATCTTTGACAACAGGCAAGTCGGCATACTTTAAATAACCGTATTCTTGCGTTTCAAACTGTGCTGGCAAGTTTGCCAGCTTAGCAACAACGTGCTCTTGATATGAACGTTTAACTAATTGTTTAGCTAACCATTGATGCTTTTCTGCATCGCCCCATTTTTTACCAGGCGTGCCAATTGGATAAACTTGGTCAGTCATGTTACTTAACTTCCTCTCCAGCGGCTTGTTTGTCTGCGTGATAACTAGAACGTACAAATGGACCAGAAGCAGCATGTTTGAAACCTAATTCATCTGCTTCTTTTTTGAAAATATCAAATTCTGCAGGTGGAACATAACGCTCTACAGGTAAGTGATGTTTACTTGGCTGCAGATATTGACCAATAGTCAACATATCCACATTGTGCTCACGAAGATCTTTTAATACGGCAATAATTTCGTCGTTTGTTTCACCTAAGCCAACCATAAGACCAGATTTAGTATCTACTTCAGGATGCATTTCCTTAAAGCGCTTTAATAAGTCCAATGACCACTTATAATTCGCACCTGGACGCGCCAGTCGATAAAGTCGAGGTGCTGTTTCTAGGTTATGATTAAATACATCTGGTGGTGCAGTCGATAAGATTTCAAGCGCTGTATCCATGCGGCCACGGAAGTCAGGTACTAGAATTTCAACTTTAATACCAGGGTTATGCGCTCGAATAGCTTTTACGCAGTCTGCAAAGTGTTGTGCTCCGCCATCACGTAAATCGTCACGATCCACCGAAGTGATAACAACATATTTAAGACCCATTTCTTTGATGGTTAGTGCTAATTTCTCTGGCTCTTGAGCGCTTGGCGGTAATGGTCGGCCATGAGCAACATCGCAAAACGGACAACGACGTGTACATATATCGCCTAAAATCATAAACGTTGCTGTACCATGATTAAAGCACTCAGGAAGATTTGGGCATGATGCCTCTTCACATACAGAACTTAATCCTTGGCTACGCATCGCTTTTTTGATGTTATCAATCTTTTCACTAGATTTTGGCAAACGAATTTTTAACCAGTCTGGTTTACGTAACATGGTGTCACGCTCAGAAGGCATTATTTTTACAGGGATTAACGCCATTTTTTCAGCATCGCGCAATTTTACGCCTGCGGCTAACTTAGATGTTTTAACGGTTGTCATACTGCTCTCTTTTCTGTCAGCATTAAGTCTGGTAAACCTTGCTGATAGTCAATGTTAGAAGCGCCAAGCGCGATTGCCAATTTTTCAGTTAACGGCGTTGCAGCTTCTTGAATAGTTTTTGGACCACTTACCTGACTGGTTTGTACCATCTCCAATCCGGCATACCCACACGGGTTAATTCTTAAAAACGGTGTTAAGTCCATGTCTATATTTAATGCAAGACCATGAAAACTACATCCACGTCGAACCCTAAGTCCAAGTGATGCTACTTTTTTTTCATCAATATACACGCCGGGTGCGTCTTTTTTTGCATAAGCTTTAATACCAAACTCGCCAAGAGTGTCAACAATGGCCTGTTCAATGATGGTGACAAGATCACGCACGCCAATTTTTTTTCGACGCAAGTTAATCAGGAGGTACACCACAAGTTGCCCGGGCCCGTGGTAGGTAACTTGTCCACCACGGTCAACTTTAACAACAGGAATGTCACCGGTATTTAATAAATGTTCTTCTTTACCGGCTTGACCTTGGGTAAACACAGGATCGTGCTCAACAATCCAAAGCTCATCAATTACTGAGTCGTCACGATTGTCGGTAAACGACTGCATGGATTGCCAAATACTTTGGTAATTACCAGTATCAATTTGTCGAATAACGATGTGGTTATTTAAGTCTGACATAAAAAGGTACTAATTACAGAACGACTCGGACAAGATCAATATTGCCCAGCTCGTTGTAAACTAATTCCATATGTTCTTTACTTTCTACCTTTACGCTAATCGACACTGACTTATAGTTACCCTTGCTACTCGGCTTCTCTTTTGGGACAAAGTCACCTGGCGCAATTTCTTGAAGCACTTCAACAATTTTTATTGTTAACTCTTCGTGAGCAACACCCATAACCTTAAAAGTTTGGTGACAAGGGAAGTCTAAAAGTTCGTCAAATTTTGTATCTTTTACTGTCATTATATAACCCTTTAAAAAAAGCCTTCCCTAGACTTATTACTCAATAATAGTTTTATAGTTCAAATTTTTTGCGGAAGTAGTCAGTTACTCTTTTGAACAAACCACCTTCGTTTACTTGATCAAGTGCAACTAGCGGATACGTTGTTACAACATCATCTTCGATTTTTAGTGTTAAAGTGCCAACAACTTCGCCCTTGTTAATAGGGGCTTCTAGTGGTTTATCAAGTGTAAACGACGCTTTTAGTTTTTCACGGTAACCGCGAGGAATAGTAATCGGCGTGCTCTGATTGATGCCTAAACGAACTTGGTCTTTATCGCCCATATAAATTCGTTGTTTAGCAAACTCAGTTCCGGCTTCGTATGCGGTAAGTGTTTCGAAAAATCGGAAGCCATAATTAAGTAACTTTTTACTTTCTACTTTACGTCCACGCTGGCTATCTGCACCCATTACAACCGAGATTAAACGCATTCCGCCTTCAGTCGCAGAAGCAACCAGTGAGTACCCTGCAGCATCAGTGTGACCTGTTTTGATGCCATCGACATTTAAACTTTTATCCCACAGCAAACTGTTACGATTGATTTGCGAAATATTGTTGTACGTGAAGTCTTTTTCTTTGTAGATTGCATATTCTTCAGGTACGTCACGAATTAATGCAATACCAATTTTTGCCATATCACGCGCTGTTGATAAATGACCATCAGCCGTTAAACCGTGGCTATTTACAAAATTAGAATCAGTTAAGCCAATATCGGCACCATACAAATTCATAAGTTGTGCAAATTGCTCTTCACTACCAGCTATGTGCTCGGCCATGGCAACACAAGCGTCGTTGCCTGATTGAATAATAATGCCACGATTTAAATCAGCAACAGACACTTCTTTGCCAACTTCGATAAACATTTTTGAAGACTCAGGAAAGTTTTTTGCCCAAGCGTTACGGCTTACAGTTACCATATCGGTTAGTGCTATGTTGCCTTTTTGGATTTCTTTACCAATAACGTAGCTCGTCATCATTTTGGTTAAGCTTGCTGGGTTGAGGAGCTCATCAGCATTGCTCTCTGCTAACACTTTACCCGTATCAAAATCCATTAAAATGTAGGCTTTTGCATTAACCGACGGTGGGTTAGGTACAAGTACTTTAGCCTCTGCAAAATACGATAGAGCGAGGGACGAAATACTAACCAAAGAAATTAAAAATTTATTCATTGTGTTCCATTCATTTTTTATTGCTGAAAGAAAGAAAATTAAGGGCGGTATTATCCATGTACGGACGGTAAGTGTCCAGTTTATGGCGCTAATACGCTCTCTAGATTTACGGTCTGATATCCAAACTGTTTAATTTTTTGTACTAAGTCGTCAGCCATCAGTTTATCTTTAAACGGACCAAATATAACCTTATGTTCCTTATCTTGCTCAAACAAGGTGGCATCATGGTTTAACATTAGCGTTAAACCCTTTAACGACTCCTTCGCCTCTGATTCGTTTTTAAAACCAGTAAGTGCGACCTGATATAGACTATTTTCGGTAATAAAAGGTTCCTGATCTGGCAGAATTAATTCAACTTTAACGTCTGCCGTACCATTATCATAAACGCCAATTTTAAACGCCGCCGCATAGGATAAGTCAATTATTCTATCTTGGTGGAATGGACCGCGATCATTTACACGAACAATGGCAGATTTATTATTTGCTAAATTGGTTACTTTTACATAACTAGGTAATGGCAATGTTTTATGCGCAGCTGACATACTAAACATATTATATACTTCACCGTTGGAGGTGAGATGACCATGAAATTTTTTACCATACCAAGAGGCCGTTCCTTGTTGTGAAAACGGCTTGCGCTCTTTCATTGGGGTATAGTGCTTGCCGAAAACCTTGTAGGGTAGGTTACCTCGCCCAACTGGCTCGTGAATAACTTCTGGGTCTTGTTGTTCCGTTAAAGTGGGTGGGCGCACAGGAGCGCTATCATGCTTATCTGCGTACCTGCCTGAAGGGGCGCAACCTTGCAATACTATTGAGCCAACAATTAGTGCTAGTGATCCTGTTAGCAACTGCATTTGATTCATTTTATGTGCTCGCTAATAAACGTTTGTTTGTACCAATAGCCATTAAAATACCGAAGCTTGCCATTAATGTCACTATTGAAGTGCCGCCATAACTTACGAGAGGGAGTGGCACACCAACGACAGGTAGCAGCCCCGACACCATGCCGATATTTACAAATAAATACACGAAAAAAGTTAGGGTTAAACTACCCGCTAATAATTTTGTAAACGCTTCTTGAGCACGTGATGCGATTTGCATTCCTCGCAGAATGATAAAAGCATAAACAGCAAGCAGAAGTAACACGCCGATAAAACCAAATTCTTCACTAAAAACAGAAAATATAAAGTCAGTATGACGTTCCGGCAAAAATTCAAGTTGTGACTGAGTTCCTTGAAGCCAACCTTTACCGTCTGTACCACCAGAGCCAATCGCGATTTTTGATTGAATAATGTGATAACCAGAGCCTAGAGGATCGCTCTCTGGGTTTAAAAAGGTTAACACTCTTTGTTTTTGGTAACCATGCATTAAGTAAAACCACAGAATCGGCAAAAAAGCACTCACAGATATTGCAAGGCCTAAAAGAACTCTAATACTTAGTCCAGCTAAAAACATTACAAAAAAGCCGCTACTTGCAACTAATAATGATGTTCCCAAGTCAGGTTGCTTAGCGATTAAAAGGGTAGGAGTGGCGATGATAATAAAGCCCCACACGGTATTTTTAAAACTTGGTGGAAGGGTATATTTACTAAGGAACCAAGCCATCATCATAGGTAAAGACAATTTCATTACTTCTGAAGGTTGAAACTTAATTACGCCTAAATTGAGCCACCTTTGTGCGCCTTTGCCCATATCGCCGACAAGCAAAACCGCGATTAACAAAATAACGCCAGCCGCAAAAATATGGGGGGCCCACTTTTGATAGGTAAAAGGCGATATTTGCGCAACTAATAACATGACAAACAAGCCTAAACCCATACGAATCATCTGTCTGACGACCATATCCATACTTTGACTACCTGCACTGTAAACAACAAAAAGGCTGATTGTCATTAGCGTTAAAATACCAGCAAGCAAAGGTAAATCAATATGGAATCTAAAGAATAATGAACTTCGTCTGCGTTCGTTTTCTGTTTTAGCCACCGGCATTCTCCTCTTCCGTCACTGCTACTTCATTACTTATATTTATGACTTCACTAGAGATAGTTCTTTTGTTTGCAACACCAAGCGCAAAATACATATCCATCATTTCACGGGCAACGGGAGCTGCATTTGCACCGCCACCTCCGGCATTTTCAACCGCGACCACAATTACTATGGTTGGATCGTCATAAGGAGCATAACCAACAAACATAGCGTTATCACGTCTGCGTTCGCTAACCTTCTTTTCGTCGTACTCTTCATCCTCACCTAGACTAAATAATTGGGCTGTTCCTGTTTTTCCAGCAGCGGTATATACGGCACCGGCAAACGCACCACGCCCAGTTCCATCGGAGGCATTAACAGTCTCATACATAGTGTCTAAAATGGTGTCCCAATGTTTTGGGTTACTAATTTCGATTTTAGGCCTTTTTCTAATAGGCGTAGGCTCTAATTTACCATCGTTATTAATAGCGCTTACCACTTTCGGCTCTATTACTTCACCTTTGTTAACCAAGACTGAAGTCGCCATTGCCAACTGAATCGGAGTCGCAGTCCAGTAACCTTGACCTATTCCGACTGAGATAGTGTCCCCTTGGTACCAGGGCTGCCGTACCTTTTCTCGTTTCCATTCTCTTGATGGCATGGTTGCTCTGTATTCTTCCTGAATATCAATACCGGTATAACCGCCAAAGCCAAACTTTGATATAAAAGGGCTTATCTCATCTATACCCAAGCGGTATGCTAAGTCATAAAAATAAATATCACAGGATTGTTTGATGGCTGTTTCTAAATCAACCCAGCCATGTCCGCCGACTTTCCAATCACGAAAGTTACGTTGTGTTTCAACGTTAGGAAAACGCCAATAGCCGGGATCCCAAACCGTAGTCGTAGCGGTGACTAAGTTTTTATGCAACCCTAATAACGCTAATTGCATTTTAATGGTTGAGGCAGGCGGGTACTGACCTTGTGTTGTTCTATTGAGCATTGGTTTATCTTTAGAGTTTAAGATAACCGAATAGTCTTTTTGCGATATGCCAGTAACAAATAAGTTGGGGTCGTAGCTAGGATTTGAATACAGAGCCAAAATAGCGCCATCACGTGGGTCCATCGCCACAACTGCACCACGGTTATTACCTAGAGACTTTCTTGCTTGTTCTTGCATTTCCACGGCTATCGCTAAATGTAAGTCGGTGCCTGGTTTTGGAGGTTCGATACTAAGTTGTCTTAATACGCGACTACGATGGTTTACCTCTACTTCTTCACTTCCTGTCGTGCCATGTAATTCTTTTTCATAAAAGCGTTCTAGACCTAGTTTACCGATACTGCGTGTTGCCGCGTAGTTTTGTAGTTGCTCAGTCGCTTCTAATCGATTTAAGTCGCGTTTATTAATTTTGCCTACATATCCCAAAACATGCGTCATAGCGTCTGCATAAGGATAGTGTCGGTTTAAACGAGCCTCTATCGAGACGCCCGGAAAAAGGTGCTGTTTAACCGAGAATTCAGCAACTTCTTGCTCAGTCAGTTTTGTTTTTATCGGAATACTTTTAAAGCGACGTTGATACTTTATTACCCGCTTAAAGTGTTCAACTTGTTCATCAGGGATATGTGCTATCTTTTGCAGTTCGTTTAACGTCCAGTCCATGTCTTTAACCGACTCAGGGACAATCTCAAGTGAAAAACTAGGTTCATTAGCAGCAAGTATTTTTCCATTTATGTCGCGGATGACACCTCGGTTTGGCGGCACTGGTTGGACTTTAATACGGTTGTCGTTAGAGCGAGTTTGGTAGGTTTGGTATTTATTAATTTGTAAATAATAGAGATTGGCTATTAACACTCCCATCAAAAGGGCCACTGCAATTAAAGCGACAATTGCTCGCCTAGCAAATAGTATTGCTTCGGCGGTATGGTCTTGAATTCGATAGGAGTTTCTGCGCATAGTTATTCGCGATGGTAGGGGTGATTATTATTCAAGCTCCAAGCCCGATATAAACTTTCTGCTACAACAACGCGCACTAATGGATGAGGTAATGTTAATGCTGATAGTGACCACTTTTGTTCAGAACGCTCAATACAAGCGGGAGCTAACCCTTCTGGACCACCAACAAGTAAACTAACGTCCCGGCCATCCATTTGCCAACTAGACAGTTGTTTCGATAAGTCATGTGTAGTCCATGGCTTACCGGTAACCTCAAGTGTAACAATACGGTTAGACTTGGGCACCGCCGCTAACATTTTTTCGCCTTCAATATCAAGAATGCGCGCAATGTCGGCATTTTTCCCGCGTTTTCCAGGACTTATTTCAATTAACTCAAATGAACAGTCCCTTGGGAATCGGCGTTGATATTCCTGAAAACCTGCAGTAATCCAGTCCGGCATTTTGTTGCCTACGGCGACCAATTGTATTTTCATAGTGGATTAATTGCTCGATTTCTGCCAAAGCTTCTCTAATTGATAAAAATCACGAGTCGCATCCTGCATAACATGTAAAACCACTGGTCCCATATCAACTAAAACCCATTCACCTTCTTGCATGCCTTCTTGGCCAAGCGCAGGGTTGTCAGTTTGCTTAGCTTCCAATAAAACATGATCGGCTATCGACTGAACGTGTTTTTTTGACGTACCAGAGCAAACAACCATGTAGTCTGTAATTGATGATGTTTCTTTTACATCAAACGTCATCACGTCTTTGGCTTTTAAGTCATCTATTTTGTCTAATACGAAATCTAATATTTGTTTATTTTGCAAAACGTTTTTTACTCTCAGAAGGAAAATTTTTGGACGACCATTCTACCTGTGTAAGTACTTTTAGTACAGCGCTTACGCGACTAATCTAAGTCATGTAACTTCAGTTTTTGGTCTAGTTGTCCGGTTAAAAAGTCTTTCAGCATCACCCAGTCTGCAGCTAAACTATACAGTGGGTAATCAAATGTTGCTGGCCTATTTTTCTCAACAAAAAAATGCCCGACCCAAGCAAAACCATAACCTAAAAAAGGCAATAGCAGTAAATATAGAAATTGACTTGTAAGAAGCGCATAAAGAGCAACCAAAATAACGGACAAGCTACCTACATAATGCAAACCTCGGCATACAGGGTGTAAGTGCTCTGATAAATAGTATGGATAGAACGCTTTAAATGTTGTTATTTTTTGCATAAAAATTACTTTTATTTTTGTCTAAACATTAATGTGCCAGATACATTACCAATTTGAATATCTGTTAACGCCTGATAGTTATCGCCATCAAATAAAGGTTTATTTTTTTCTTTAGTAACAAAAATCGCAACGCCTTCACTAATCTCACTTTCATTAACTATTGAATCAACTGCTTTTACTAAATATTGGCCTAGACCATGATGTTGATGGTCAGGGTGAATCGCGATGAAAGTTAACAAATGATAGTGTTCATGCGGAATAGCGGCGGCCACACGTTTTTCCTTTTCTATCATGTTTTGTGTACTTAAATATCCAGCGTGTAGCATCATTTTTAAACGCCAATGCCAAAAACGTTCAGGCTCTAGCTCTCGCTGAGGTTCAATTAAACAGGCTACACCTAATAAATGCTCTCCAGAAAATAGGCCTATCATAGGCTGTTGAGTTTGCCAAAAAGCACCAAGTTCTTCGCGAATCGCACTTCTAAGACGCTTGTCGTAGTCTGGCTTGTCACCATCGAAGATTTCTTTAAAAACAGGGTCTTCGTGATAGGCAACATATAATAACGACGCCGCTAAATTAATATCTTCCGCGGAAAGCAAAATAGCTTTAATTGAATTATCTTCACTTAGTTGTGCAGTTGTACTCATTGGCATTAAATACTCTTTGTTGTTGTTATTTTAACCAACTTAGCAATATCTTTTATATTAGCCAAGAATATTTTGCGTGTTAACGTTAAAAGCACTACTTTAATATTAAATACTTTTATTTGAAATAAGGGGTTTTGTATGGATATGTCTCAACATTCGATATCGGGTTTATTTGAACAATTAGGTTTAGATGGCACACGAAGTGGTATTTACCACTTTGTTAAAGAACACAATATTCCAGATGATGTGACCATTGACGAGGCTTCATTTTGGAGTGCATCGCAAGCGTCATTTCTAAAAGACTCGCTAGAATCAGATGGTGATTGGAGCGAAATTGTTGATCAACTAGATGCAATGCTGCGGAAGTAAAAAGAACCAGGTGAATACAAACTCTAGGTTATTTGGGCAGTTTTATTAGATGTAAAAAGGAGCGGTTCACGCTCCTTTTTAATTGACCTATACAGTACACGTCTATTTAGTCGACGTAAAACTTCTGTTTGAATTTGATGTTTTCAGTTCGATTACCACGTTGTACATCAATCGAAAAATTAAATATTTCTTCGTTGCTGTATTTTAGTTGAGCCAAGTAATAAATAGACTCTCCTTCCTCAACCTTTTTAAACTCTAATTGCGTCGTTTGCCCTAATAAGTTTCTAGCCGTTCCAGTAAGACTAACGTTTTGCGCTTGTTGTGAGCTAGTTTCCAGCACCGAGATGTTAATAAGCGCCATATATCGACTACGTTCGAGTTGGTAGCTTCTTGCCGTCTCTGGCTTGATAAAGGCACTAGGAAACGCAATATAGTGTATATCCCAATTACCTTTGGTAATTTTTTGCTCTGCCATAGATAATCCAGAAAACAGCAGGCTGGCAACTAGAACTAGTAAAGTAAGTAGTGTTTTTTGCACGCTATTCTCCAATTATAAAAGTCGAGTTAATAAGTCATTAAAAAGTAATTGCAAGAATTGTAAGCCAATTAAAAACACTAGTAGACTGAGATCTAAACCGCCTAACGGAGGAATAACTTTTCTTACTGGTGCTAGTAGAGGTTCCGTGAGTTGATGCAATAATGCCTCAATAGGGTTGTAACCCTGACTAATCCAACTCAATATCGCTCTAATAATGGTGACCCAAAATAATAGGCTAAACACCTCTTTTACAACTGATATTAATGACGCTATGAGCAAACCAATCCACGGAAAAGACTCGCCAAAAACAAGTTGTAACGTGGTTACTTTTGCAAACGCAACTATAAAAATCAGCAATACGCCGGCCCAGTCAACACCACCAATACCCGGAATAACGCGCCTTAGAGGGATCAAAACAGGATTGGTCGCTTTAACAATAAATTGACTCACCGGATTATAAAAATCAGCACGGACGAGTTGTAACCACACTCGTAAAATCGCGACCATTAAATACAGGTCAAATAAGGTGTTAATTAAAAACTGAGTAGCTTGCATATTATAGTTGACTCATCTCTTGTGCTCTTGTTACTGCAGCGTCAAGCGCTTCATCAACAATAGCTTGTAATTTTTTATCGTTAAATACGTGCAGGGCTGCAGCCGTAGAGCCCCCAGGTGAAGTTACATTTTCTCGTAGCTCAGCAAAACTCTTGTCTTTGTTGAATGTCATCTTTGCGGCACCAATAGCTGTTTCTTGTACCATGATGTTTGCAACGTCATCGCTAAACCCAAAAGCTTTTGCTTTATTTGCCATCGCTTCCATAAATGCAAAAAAGTAGGCAGGTCCAGATCCTGATACAGCCGCAAGCTGATCAATTTCAGCTTCAGATTTTAACCATACAGCGGCACCAACATGCTCAAACAACTCAGTCGCTATTTGTTTATCTTGCTCTCGTATAGAAGCGTTATATTTGTTTACGTCTGAACCTAAATATAAACCAGAAACTCCATGACCAACTAATGATGGGGTATTGGGCATGCAACGAACAAACCTAACATTGCCAATAATATCGGTGTAACGCTTCACTAATAAACCCGCAGCTACGGTAATGACTAACTTACCTGAGAAGTCTGCACCACCTTCGACAAGATCACTCAATACATCTGCCATCATTTGTGGTTTTACGCCAAGAATAATAACGTCGGCCTGTTGGATTGCTTGTTGATTGTTTAACTCTGTTTTTATGCCAAATTTTGCTTTTAGCGCTTGTTGTTTTTGTTCGGTTCTATTTGTGGCAATTATTTGTGATGGTGAAACGCCACTGTTAACCATACCACCAATGATAGCGCCTGACATGTTGCCCGCGCCGATAAATGCATATGTAATATTTGTATTTTGAGTCATTAAAATCCCATAGTTATTATTGGTTTAACTTACCCTCGGGCCAAAAATAGCGGTGCCCAAACGAATCATGGTACTGCCAAATAATATAGCATCTTCCATATCAGCGGTCATGCCTAAGGATAACGTATCTATGCTTATATGTTTATGCTGCAACTGTAAAAAACAAGTGTGTAGCGCTTGAAACTCTTTATTTTGTATACTTTTGTCTTCATAAGCATCTGGGATTGCCATTAAACCTCGAACAGTTAATGATTTAAACTCGCGGAGCTCATCTATAAAGCTATCAACGTCTTGTAACGGTATTCCTGCTTTAGATGGCGATTGTGAAATATTAACTTGCACTAAAATATTGAGTTTTTTCCCCAGTGCCTGGCAATGCTGATCAAGTCGTTTGGCAATCTTAACCCGGTCGATACTATCTACCCAGTGAGCATTCTGTGCAACAATAGCAGTTTTATTACTTTGAATAGGGCCAATAAAGTGCCATTCAATACCCTGAAGCGACTGCAGTTGCTGCGCCTTTTCTTGTAGCTCTTGTGCGTAGTTCTCTCCAAATTTTCTCTGGCCAGCGTCATAGGCTTGTTGAACTTTATCACAGGACATCGTTTTACTAACCGCAATCAGAGAAACGTCGTTGACCTGTCGCCCAGCTTTTTGTATTGCAATCGTCATTTTATCGTGGGCAGTTGCCAGCCGATTTGCTATGGTAATGTTAACGTTATTTTCGGACATAAATTTGTCTTAGTTATTTAATAGGTTAGCCATATGGATATTACTGAATTACTTGCCTTTAGTGTGCAACATAATGCTTCAGATTTACACCTTTCAGCAGGTACTCCTCCAATGATACGAGTTGACGGTGACGTCAGACGAGTAAACATACCGGCATTAGATGCTAGAGAAGTACAATCGCTTATTTACGATATTATGAATGATAAACAGCGTAAAGAGTACGAAGAAAACTTAGAAACGGATTTTTCTTTTGCAGTTCCTGACCTCGCTCGTTTTCGTGTTAATGCATTTAACATGGATAGAGGCGCAGCTGCCGTGTTTAGGACTATCCCATCAGAAGTATTAAGTCTAGAAGATATTGGCGCCCCTGATATTTTTAAAGATATAGCGGAAAACCCTAGAGGACTTGTTTTAGTTACTGGTCCAACGGGATCGGGTAAGTCAACGACGTTAGCGGCAATGATTGATTACATCAATACTCAGCGCCACGACCACATATTGACCATCGAGGATCCAATCGAATTTGTGCATCAAAATAAGCAAAGTTTGATTAGTCAGCGAGAAGTACATAGAGATACACTTAGCTTTAGTAACGCCTTACGTTCTGCTCTTCGTGAGGATCCAGACGTTATTCTTGTTGGTGAATTACGAGATTTAGAAACTATCAGACTGGCAATGACAGCCGCGGAAACCGGCCACTTGGTTTTCGGCACACTACATACAACATCGGCACCAAAAACTATCGACCGTATTGTCGACGTATTCCCAGGTGATGAAAAAGACATGGTTCGTTCTATGTTATCTGAGTCGTTAAGAGCAGTAATATCGCAAACACTTTGTAAAAAAACCGGTGGCGGTCGAGTTGCGGCTCATGAAATTATGATTGGTATTCCAGCGATTCGTAACCTTATCCGAGAAGATAAGGTCGCGCAGATGTATTCATCGATTCAAACGGGAGCAGCGCACGGCATGCAAACTATGGATCAATGTTTATTGAACCTGATGAATAGAGGTTTGGTGAGTAGAGAGCACGCTCAAGCAAAAGCTCATGATAAAAATTTATTCAGCCAAGGGTTTGGCGGCGGATTCTAGGAGTAAAATATGGAATCGATGGAGCAAATATTTAATAAAATGGTGGCGGAAAAAGCGTCAGACCTTTTTATTACAGCTGGACTACCCATAAGTGCAAAGATCAATGGTGAGTTAACACCATTAGATCATGATGCTTTAACTGAGTTTGAAGCAGAACGACTCGTTCGCAGCTGCATGTCAGATAAACAACAAAATGAATTTGATACTGAAAAAGAATGTAACTTTGCCGTAGCAAACGATGCAGGACGTTTTCGTGTTTCAGCCTTTTGGCAAAGAGATAATGTCGGCATGGTGGTTCGCCGAATTGTGACTAACATTCCTGATGTAGATGAGCTTGGTTTACCAGCGGCGTTAAAAGACGTCATTATGGCAAAGCGTGGTCTTGTATTGTTCGTTGGTGGTACTGGCACAGGTAAGTCAACTAGCTTGGCAGCTTTATTAGGTTACCGAAATCGTAATTCCAAAGGACATATCTTAACAATAGAAGATCCAATCGAATTTGTTCATGAACATAAACGATGCATGATAACACAACGTGAAGTTGGCATAGATACACCATCTTTTGAATCGGCGTTAAAGAGCTCATTACGACAAGCGCCAGATGTGATTCTGATCGGTGAGATTCGATCGCAAGAAATAATGGAATACGCTCTATCATTTGCGGAAACTGGGCACTTGTGTGTTGCTACGTTGCACGCGAACAACGCGAACCAAGCAATAGATCGCATTATGCATTTGGTACCAAAAGAAAAGCACGACAAACTTAAATATGACTTAGCGTTAAATTTAAAGGCGATCGTTGCCCAGCAACTTATTCAAACGAGTGATGGAATGGGACGAGTGGCTGCAATCGAAGTTTTATTAAACTCGCCTATGGTAGGTGAACTAATTAAAAAAGGTGATATTTCTGGTATCAAAGAAGTGATGGCGAAATCAAAAGAGTTTGGTATGCAAACTTTTGATCAGGCGCTGTTTAACCTTTACCAAGAGTCTCGAATTAGTTATGCCGATGCTTTGCACCATGCAGATTCGCCAAATGACCTACGCCTAATGATAAAATTAAGGAATAATGAGCAAACCGGTTCAGGTTTCCTTCAAGGTGTTACCGTCGATGGCATTCAAAAAGACGATTAATGTAATGAATTAGATAACAAAATAAAAAACCGAGATAATCATCTCGGTTTTTTTGTACTTAACGCTTAGGGTCGCCGGCCTAAATTAATAGGCCATGCTTTAAGCTAAAGTGTTTTTTGCGTAGCAGATGTTGCTGAACTAGTTGCTGCAGACGCGCCTGCAGTTCTAGCCGATACGACAACTTTAGCACGGTTCTCAGTTGGCATTGCAGATGGCGTAGGACCTTCCGTTTTGCTTGCCGGAGCAGGCTTAGTCATAGGGGCACTAGCTGTTCCTTTGTATACCGGTGTTAGGCTAGCTGGCTCGTGCAATACTTTATCAACAGTCTGTTCTACAGGTGTAGGGTGAGTATGATTTTCTTCAAACTCAGTATCTGTAGCAGGATAACGACTTTCTACTACTTCATCCGCTTCTTTTTCCAAGTTAACGTTTGGTTTGTTGGCGTCAACCGAACTGTCAACCGAGCTTTCAACTGGAGTATCAACAGAAACTTCTTGCTCGTCTTTCACCTCAGACTTTTCAGATGTTGACTCAACCGCATCAACATTTATATCTTCAGCTTTAACGGCTTCAGTGTTTGAAGTTTCAGCCACAGCTTCACCGGCCTTTTGTTCTTCAACTGGCTGTGATAACTGAACGTCATTGTTAACAACTTCATCAGCTTTATCTAAAGATGAGTTCTCATCAGAGGCTTGAACTTCAGAAGGCGCTACTTTTGATTTTACTGCATTTCTACGCGACTCATTTTTCGTGCTGCTTGTTGATAAAGGCTTTTTACGCACTTTAACAGCTGGTTTAGTCGTTTCGCGTTGACTTTCGTTATTAGTCTCAACAACGGCATCTTCGCTGACGGTAGCTTCAATCGCCGTATCAACATTTTTGACAGATGTTTCTACTTTAGCTTGTTGAGTCTCTACCGCATTAGTGGCAACCGGCACCGTTTCCAGTTTCTCGTTTACCAAGGCGCTATCCGCTGAAGACGCTACTTTTGTATTGTCTTCCGTTTTCTCAATACGAACCTTCTTGCGATTACTGCGACGCTTACGACGTTCTTGAAGCTTTTCTTCTTTTGGTGCAGGTGCTTGAGAAGTCTGTTCATTACTTGTCTTTTCGTTGTTTTCAACCTTTTTGCGAGATTGATTGCGAGGATTTTTAGCTTTTGGACGTTTGTTATCCGTACGCTTATCATCATTGCTCTCTACGCGGTCGTTACGAGACTCAGCATCTTTTGTCTTGTCTTTATCCTGCGAACGATTACGAGTATTTCGGTTTCTATTTTTATTATTGTTACGACGATTGCCGTTACGATCATTTTTATCGTTACGGTCGTGTTTACCTTTGCCTTGAGGTTTGTTTTTACCCGACTTCTGTTTGTCAGACTCTTCAGATGAGAATAAGTCGCTTACAAACTTGGCTATCGTTGCAAATAAGCTAGGACCTTTTTCTTTACTTTCGGCTGGCGCTGAAACCTGTGGTGCTGGAGCTACAGGTGCAGGAGCCGCAGGAGTTGCAAAACCTTTTAATACAGGTTGTTCAATCTCTTTTTTCATAGGCACAACGATTTCTTTTACAAAATCATTTTGCTCAGGCTGTTTCACCATTTTAAAGCTAGTATCAGCAAGTTCTTCATCAACACGAACGCGCAATACTTCGTAGTGCGGTGTTTCTAAATGAATATTAGGAATTATAACAACGCTAACGTTATTGTTTTTCTCTATATGACGAACCGCATCACGTTTCTCATTTAGTAAGTAAGACGAAACAACAACTGGAACTTGAGCTTGAATTTGAGCTGTGTTCTCTTTAATCGCTTCTTCTTCAATTAAACGAAGGATAGAAAGAGCTAAAGATTCGTTAGAACGAATTGTGCCTTGACCGTCACATCGAGGACAAGTGTGCTGACTTGCATCTCCTAGTGAAGGGCGTAAACGCTGACGAGACATCTCAAGTAAACCGAAACGACTTATCTTACCTATTTGAACACGAGCTCTGTCTTGCTTTACGCTGTCTTTTAAACGGTTCTCAACATCACGTTGATGTTTAGGTGGTGTCATATCGATAAAATCAATAACTAAAAGACCGCCCAAGTCGCGAAGACGTAATTGACGAGCAATTTCTTCAGCGGCTTCTAGGTTAGTATTTAAAGCAGTTTCTTCAATGTCACTACCTTTAGTTGCTTTTGACGAGTTAATGTCAATTGAAACTAATGCTTCGGTAGGGTCAATTACAATTGATCCACCTGATGGTAAACGAACTTCGCGTTGGAAAGCAGATTCAATCTGCGACTCAATTTGATAGTGCGTAAATAGAGGGACTTCGCCTTGGTAAAGTTTGACACGCTCTAGGAAATCAGGGCGGAATAGTTCAATGTGACTTTTGGCTTCATTAAAAACATTTTGGTTATCAATAATGATTTCACCAACATCGCGTTTTAAATAATCACGAATTGCACGAAATACAACGTTGCTTTCTTGGTGAATTAAGAAAGGAGCAGGTCGGCTATCAGCGGCTTGCTGAATAGCATCCCAATGAAGAAGTAGGGCACGTAAATCGTATTCTAACTCTTCGTAAGATTTACCAACACCTGCAGTGCGCACGATTAAGCCCATGCCTTTAGGTAATTCAAGCTTACTTAACGCTGCTTTAAGCTGTGTACGCTCATCGCCTTCGATGCGACGTGAAATACCGCCGGCACGAGGGTTATTAGGCATAAGTACTAAGTAGCTACCAGCGACACTGATAAAAGTAGTTAAAGCTGCGCCTTTTTGGCCGCGCTCTTCTTTATCAATTTGGATGATTACTTCTTGACCTTCTTTAACAACTTCTTTGATGTTTGGACGACCACTAAATTTGTAGTCTGAAGGGAAATAATTGCGGGCAATTTCTTTAAGTGGCAAAAAGCCGTGGCGGTCGGCACCATAATCAACAAAAGCCGCTTCTAAGCTAGGCTCTACTCGAGTGATGGTACCTTTATAGATGTTGGCCTTTTTCTGTTCGTGGCCTGGGCTTTCTATGTCCAGATCGTACAGTTTTTGACCATCAACCAACGCAACACGCATTTCTTCTTGTTGCGTGGCATTAATTAACATGCGTTTCATGTATGTAGCTCTTCTTTTAGTAGTAGGCCACATTCCATTAATGTTCGATGCACTTGAATACACCTCGACACTGTGTAGTTTCTCAACTAGTTGTCTGTCAAATTGCAATCATCTCGACTGTAATTAAAGGTTTATCAATTCCAAATTTTTAGAATTCTGTCTGTGCCATTATCGTAAACAAAACGGGAATGGTGGCACTGGTTAAATAGACGCCTCGATTTGACTGGTCTGAACGGTTAAAGAAGAGGGCAATATGTTACTCGCATTACCTTACTTAAGTGGCGTGGAGGTTTGAGGTCTGGTGTTCGTTATTCGGTATGTTTGTTAAAAATGAAAGATAAACATACTCGTCTAATTCTGATATCATCGCGGCCTCAAACCCTGCTCCGTTACATGACTCTTACGTTCATTACGTGAGGCAGTTCAATCAGTTGCTTTATAAGCAGAGCTATTATCGACGTGAAAGTGGATTATAGCAACTGAAATTAAGCGATTAGTTGAATAAAATTATTATATTTGTGAGTGAATCAAAGACTATGTCAGAAAAAGCGATAAATTTCCCGAAAGTGCAACAAATTGAAATCGATGATGTTCATGAGGGACAACGCATAGATAACTTTTTGATCACCTTGTTAAAAGGGTGCCCTAAAAGCGTAATTTATAAGATTCTTCGCAAAGGCGAAGTGCGTGTTAATAAAGGACGTATTAAACAAACTTATAAACTTCAACTTGGCGATATAGTTCGTGTACCACCGGTGCGAGTCAAAGAAGAAAGTGAGGGCATCTCTGCTGGGTTAAGCTCAGTGCAAGCATTAGAAAAAGCCATCATATTTGAAGACAAATCTTTAATAGTTATGAATAAGCCGTCTGGCATCGCAGTTCATGGCGGTAGCGGTGTTAGCTTTGGCGTTATAGAAGGGCTTAGAGCCTTACGCCCAAAAGAAAAAATGATGGAATTAGTGCATCGCCTTGATAGAGATACATCAGGTATTTTACTGATCGCTAAAAAACGTTCTGTTTTAGTTTCCCTGCATGAGCAATTAAGAATTAAAACGATGAACAAGGTTTATTGGGCTTTGGTCAAGGGACATTGGTCAGAAAAACAAAAGTCAGTTCAAGAGCCGTTGAAAAAAATTACCACTAAATCGGGAGAACGATTAGTCATAGTGGACCGAGAAGAAGGTAAAAAGTCATGTACCTTATTTTCAGTATTAAGTAATTTTAAAGACTGTAGTTTAGTTGAGGCTCGTCCTCAAACTGGGCGTACCCACCAAATTCGTGTGCACACTGCTTGTCAAGGGCATATGATTGCATGTGATGATAAATATGGCGACAGAGAGTTTGATAAGTCTATGAAAGAGGTAGGCTTAAACCGTTTATTTTTGCACGCCAAAGAGATTTCATTTTTTCACCCTTTATCAGAAACGACGATGCGTTTTGAAGCGCCTCTTCAGCCTGAATTAGAGAAGGTTTTACAAAAGCTTGGTGAACAGGCAATGGAAGTGTAGCGTAACGGCGTTAACGTAATTAATTAACAAAGCAACATTAAACTACAATTGGCAATGTTGCTTTGTTGTGCTTTTTTTAGTTTGTTCTGCTCTTTTAAGATTTGTTCTGCTGTTTAAGAACCGAGTAATCTATTTTCTCTAATAACGAAACTAATTTAATTAATGGTAGGCCAACGAGCGAATTTGGATCATCTCCTTGTAGCTTATCAAATAAACAAATTCCTAAAGCTTCACTTTTAAAGCTTCCTGCGCAGTTATAAGGCGTTTCTGCGCGTAAATAAAACTCAATCATCTCTGCCGTTAAATTTTTAAACGATACTTTAAAGGGTTCTACTATTGTGTTTGTAATACCAGAGTTTGTGTCTATAACCGATAAGCCTGTTAAAAATGTTACAGTTTGACCCGAAAATTTAGTTAACTGAGCAACGGCATTTTCATGGGTATGTGGCTTTCCAAGAATTTCATCATTAAATACGGCGACTTGATCAGAACCAATAACAATTGAATCTTTGTGGCGAGCAGCGACAGCTTGTGCTTTTAACAAAGCCAGTCTTGCAACTAATTCTTCTGGTGTTTCATTATTTAATGGCGTTTCATCCACTTCAGGTTTGTCAGTTAAGAATGAGAGATTTAATTTTGACAGGATTTCTTTTCTAAACGGAGAGGTGGAGCCTAAAATAATTGTACGCGTTTCTTTATTACTCATAATGATTCTTTTTTAATCTGTTTCAAAGCGGTTAACTAAATATACGCTATTTTATACGTCTAATTTCTATTTTTTAAAGGAATAAGGTCATTTTCTTTTGACTCTAAGTTCCCTTCACTATAATATGCGCGCCCTATGCAAACGGTAAAAATTCCTCTCTCGATCGAGCCAGCGAAAGCTGCGTTAAAACGAATGACCTATGACGGTATAATCGTCAAGGGTAATCTGTCACGTCTAAACGAAGTGGCGGAAGTATTAACAGATCACGTGGATGTATCTATTGAATGTGGAGTTGATCCTCAGAATTTAGTTGTCATTCAAGGTAGTGCGACTGCTAGCTTAGAGCTAACATGTCAACGTTGTGGTAAAGGACTGGAGACAGAGGTAACAGCTGACTTCGTTTATACGCCTATACGTAATGCGGCTAAAGAAAGTGAAGATCCAATACCAGAAGCATATGATGAAATTGAATTAGACGAATTTGGCGCTATTAGCCTTGTTCATTTAGTTGAAGACGAATTAATGTTGGCGCTGCCTATTGTAGCAATGCATGAACCAGAAGACTGTGAACTTGGTAACAAGAACATGACCTTTGGTGAGTTAGCGCCAGAAGCAACGGTGCAGGAAAAACCTAATCCGTTTGAAGTATTAAAAAAACTTAAAAACTAGGAGACGGCAATGGCGGTTCAAAAAAGTAAGAAGTCCCGTGCTAGACGTGGCATGCGTCGTTCACATGATGCATTAACTATCGAAAATTTGTCTGTAGATCAAACGACTGGTGAAACTCACCGTCGTCATCACATGACAGCAGACGGCTACTACAAAGGCCGTAAAATTAAGTAAGGCTTAGCCTAGACTTAATATGCGTGATATCCACATCGCGCTTGATATGATGGGGGGCGATTATGGCCCCCGATCTACTATTCCTGCAGCCATCAAAGCTGTAGAAGATTACCCCTATTTGCATCTTTATCTCTGTGGTCATTCACAAAGCATTCATAGCGCACTATCAAAGCAAAACGTATTAGGCCATCCTCGACTTTCAGTCGTTCATTGTGAACAAGTTGTTAATCAAGACGAAAGACCCGACCTCGCTTTACGCAAAAAACCTAACTCATCCATGAGAAAAGCACTCGAGTTAGTAAACGAAAAAAAAGCAGATGCTTGCGTCTCAGCGGGCAATACCGGAGCTTTATTGGCGATTGCGAGATATGTATTAAAAACATTACCTTCAATTAAACGCCCAGCGCTCATTAGTGCATTGCCAACATACGAAGACGATAAAGTATTGTTATTAGACTTAGGTGCCAATATTCACCATTGTTCTGACACGTTATTCCAGTTTGCCGTAATGGGATCGGTTATGGCAAAAGAAGTGGAAGGTATCGATAATCCTCGTATCGCCTTATTGAACGTAGGTGAAGAAGACATAAAAGGTGCAGAGCACTTAAAACATACTGCTGAAAAGTTAATGCAGTGTGAGCACATCAACTATGTAGGTTTTGCTGAAGGGAACGATATATTTGCAGGGAAAGCAGACGTCATTGTATGCGACGGTTTTGTAGGAAACGTTGCATTAAAAACAATTGAAGGCGTAGCAAAACTTATTATCTCTAAATTGCGAGCCATGAGTGAAAGCTCATTTTTCAGCAAAATCATGATTGGCATACTCATGCCAGGTATAAGAAAACTCTTTTCAAAGATGAACCCCGACCACTACAACGGCGCTAGTCTGATAGGATTGCGCGGAATTGTTGTCAAAAGTCATGGCAATGCCTCTTCAAAAGCCTTCTACAGTGCAATTAAAGAGGCAATTAAAGAGTCTCAACGTCAAGTTCCAGCTAAAATTAAGGACAAAGTTGAGGTGATGTTAAAAGCCGATGACTAAATGAATTAGTCTATAAGACAAACTGAGAGGTTTCATGTTTTCAAAAATTATCGGCACGGGTAGCTATTTTCCATCGCAAATTCGCTCTAATAAAGACTTAGAGAAAATGGTAGAGACAAGTGACGATTGGATCACAGAAAGAACTGGCATAAAAGAACGCCGGATTATGGATGAGACCGATACGGTATCAAGTATGTCCACCAAAGCCGCTAAAAAAGCATTAGAAATGGCCGGTATTGACGCTTCTGAAATTGACTTAGTTATTGTTGGCACAACAAGTCATGCACGAGCATTCCCATCTGCAGGTTGTGAAGTTCAAAGAGATCTTGGTATTCCTTCTGGCGTCCCTGCTTTTGATGTAGCGGCTGCATGTTCTGGCTTTTGTTACGCATTAAGTATTGGCGATACCTACATAAAAGCGGGTACAGCCAAAAAAGCATTAATCATTGGTGCCGATTGTTTAAGTCACCTTATGAGCCCAACCGACCGAAAAACAATTGTGTTATTTGGCGATGGTGCCGGAGCAGTTATTATTGAAGCGACCGAAGAACCTGGTATTTTATCTACTCATATTCATGCTGATGGCAATGCGTCGGAATTGTTAAAGGCAGAGATGCCTGTACGAGGCAAAGAAGAATCAGTACATGAGGCATGGGGACACATGGAAGGTAATCAGGTATTTAAAGTAGCAGTGACTAAGTTATCTGAAGTAGTTGAGACAACCTTAAAACTAAATAAAGCAGAGAAATCTGACATTGATTGGTTAATACCTCATCAAGCTAACATGCGAATTATTTCAGCGGTTGCTAAAAAGCTTGATATGAGTATGGATCAAGTAGTAATAAATCTAGATAAATATGGTAATACGTCTGCGGCTACCGTTCCAACAGCGTTAGACGAAGCAATTCGAGATGGCCGTATTAAACGTGGGCAGACTCTATTATTAAATGCGTTTGGTGCAGGCTTTACTTGGGCCTCTGCGCTTATAAAATACTAAAAATAAATCCGTAAAGAGATCAAATAAAATGACAAAAGCAATTGTATTTCCTGGGCAAGGTTCACAAAGCGTAGGGATGTTATCTGAATTATATGAAGCGTCTGCTGTCGTACAAAATACATTTAAAGAAGCGTCAGATGCCCTTGGTTATGATATGTGGGCTTTAGTATCTAAAGACAGTAGTGAACAACTAAACAAGACTGAATTTACTCAACCTGCATTATTAACATGCTCAGTTGCCATTTGGCGCGATTATATTGCCAAAGGTGGCGAACTTCCCGCATATCTAGCCGGTCATAGTCTAGGAGAGTACTCTGCACTTGTATGTGCTGAAGTAATTTCTTTAGCAGATGCTGTTTTGTTAGTGCAAAAGCGTGGTCAATATATGCAACAGGCAGTTCCAGCCGGCACAGGTGCAATGGCAGCTATAATAGGTCTAGATGATGAACTAGTGAGTAAAGCTTGTACAGACAGTGCACAAGGCGACGTGGTGGCACCTGTTAATTATAACTCTCCTGGTCAAATAGTCATCGCGGGTGAAAAAGCGGCAGTTGAACGAGCTATGGTATTAGCTAAAGAATTTGGTGCGAAGCGAGCGTTACCGTTGCCTGTCTCGGTACCATCACACTGTGAGTTAATGAAACCAGCAGCTGATAAATTGGCTGCTGATTTAGAACAATTAAAATTTAATACGCCTGTCATACCAGTTATAAATAATGTAGACGTAGCAACGCCGAATAGCGGTGAAGACATTAAATTGGCGTTAGTCAAACAGCTATATAGCCCAGTTCGATGGACTGAAACTATTCAGCAATGTCATAAGCTAGGCGTTTCTGATGTTATCGAATTTGGTCCTGGTAAAGTCTTAACAGGGCTAGGTAAACGTATTGAGAAATCGATTAATTATAGTGCCGCGAATGATACGGCCACACTAGCAGCTGCTGTTGCTGAATAATAAAAGGGAAAAAATATGTCTTTATTTAGCTTAGAAGGCAAAGTAGTACTTGTTACAGGTGCTTCTCGTGGAATTGGCAAAGCCGTTGCGGAAACTTTGGTAGAGCAAGGTGCAAAGGTTGCAGGTACTGCTACATCGGAAAGCGGCGCACAAAATATCTCAGAATACTTAGGTGAAAATGGAAAGGGTTATGCACTGAACGTGACCAATCCTGATTCGATTAAAGAAACGTTAGATGCAATTAAGTCGGATTTCGGAGATGTAGACGTATTAGTAAACAATGCCGGTATCACTCGCGATAACTTGTTAATGCGAATGAAAGACGATGAATGGGCCGATATTATTGAGACAAACTTAACCTCAATATTTCGACTGAGTAAGGCTGTAATGCGACCTATGATGAAAAAACGTCATGGTCGAATCATCAATATTGGTTCAGTCGTTGGTACGATGGGAAATGCAGGCCAAGCAAATTATGCGGCAGCGAAAGCGGGCGTGATCGGTTTTTCTAAATCGTTAGCAAAAGAGATCGCTTCTCGTGGTATTACCGTAAACGTAGTGGCTCCAGGGTTCATAGATACGGATATGACAAAAGCGTTAGATGATTCACAACGCAAGGCTATTGCAGATCAAGTTCCAGCAGAACGTCTAGGTGACCCAAAAGAGATTGCAGCTACTGTTGCTTTTTTAGCGAGTAATGAAGCTGGTTATATTTCGGGCGAAACTATTCACGTAAATGGCGGCATGTATATGGTATAAACGTCGATCTTGTAGACATTTTGACGTTAACTTACTCGAATCTACTGATGAGGTTCGACCACCGGCAGATATTAAATAATAACTTGAACACGTCGATGAGTGTATTTACACTACGACACATAAAAATTACTTAAAAAAGAAAAAAGGAAAATAACATGAGCATAGAAGATCGCGTAGCTAAGATCGTAGTAGAGCAACTAGGCGTTAAAGAAGAAGAAGTAAAAGCTGAATCTTCTTTCGTAGATGATCTTGGTGCAGATTCTCTTGACACTGTTGAATTAGTAATGGCGCTTGAAGAAGAATTTGATACTGAAATTCCTGACGAAGAAGCTGAAAAAATCACAACAGTTCAATCAGCAATTGACTACATCAAAGCTCACGCTGAATAAGATTTGTTTTTAAAAGAAGGGCAGCCTAAGCTGCCTTTTTTTATATAAAAAATATAATAAATATACAGAAGTACAGGGTAATCGGAGAATACAAGTGACAAAGCGCAGAGTAGTAGTGACGGGTATGGGAATGTTATCACCAGTAGGCAATGACGTTGATAGCACATGGAAAAGCTTGCTAGCGGGTAAGAGCGGCGCAGAGTTGATAACTCATTTTGATACAGAGCAGTTCGGTACTAAATTCGCCGCTATGGTTAAAGACATCGACTTGTCCGAATACATTCCTCGCAAAGATGCCAAAAAAATGGACTTATTTATTCAATACGGCATTGTGGCGGCTATTCAAGCGATAAAAGATTCTGGTATAGAAATAAACGATGACAATGCTGATCGAATTGGCGCTGCAATAGGTTCTGGCATTGGCGGTTTAGGTTTAATCGAAGAAAATCATGCAAAACTGGTTCACAACGGCCCAAGAAAACTTTCTCCATTCTTTGTACCTTCTACAATTATTAATATGATTGCAGGCCAACTCTCTATTATGTTTGGTTTAAAAGGACCGAATATATCAATTACAACGGCTTGCACATCAGGTGTACATAATATTGGTCATGCCGCGCGCATGATTGCTTACGGCGATGCAGACGTTATGGTTGCCGGTGGTGCAGAAAAAGCGTCTACAGAGCTCGGTATCGGAGGTTTTGGTGCAGCACGAGCGCTATCGACACGTAATGAGGAGCCAACGAAAGCGAGCCGACCTTGGGACAAAGACAGAGATGGATTTTTACTAGGTGATGGTGCAGGAATGATGGTCCTTGAAGATTATGACCATGCTGTTGCTCGTGGCGCAAAAATATATGCAGAGTTAGTCGGTTTTGGAATGAGTGGCGATGCTTACCACATGACATCGCCTCCTGAAGATGGCAATGGAGCTGCTCGTTCAATGCAAAATGCTTTAAATGACGCAGGAATAGAGGCTTCTCAAGTCGGCTATATCAATGCTCACGGTACATCAACTCCAGCAGGTGATAAGGCTGAAACACAAGCTGTAAAAACGGTGTTTGGTTCATCGGCAAGTACAGTGCTTGTATCGTCGTCAAAATCGATGATAGGACATTTATTAGGCGCTGCAGGCGCAGTTGAATCAATCATCACAGTGATGAGTTTAATTGATCAAAAAGTTCACCCGACAATTAATTTAGATAACCCTGATGAAGGTTGCGATTTAGATTACGTAGCAGACGGCGCGCGTGACGTAAAAATGGATTACGCTTTGTGTAATTCTTTTGGTTTCGGTGGTACCAACGGAACGTTAATATTTAAAAAAGTTTAGTTTTAGTTCACTGACAGGTGAATTTCAGACGAAAATTTGATACAAAAGCTCAATGATTTCATTGGGCTTTTTTTATGACCTTTAATTGTTACGACAATAACTTAAATCTAACCGACTGTAGCAAGGATTGGTTTGAACAAAGAAGCTTTTTATTTGGCGATGGTCACTTTACTACAACTAAAGTTGAACTGGGCCGTATATTAGATTGGCCTCTGCACCTAAAGCGTTTGCAAGTTGCAAATGATCGCTTAAAAGTTGCGAGTATTAATTGGCAAAAACTATCGGAACTTGCCTCGACTCATGCACAACAAGTTAAAAACGGCATCATAAAAATTCAAATTAGCAGAGGTACTAGTGTCCGTGGTTATCAGGTGTCGAATGATATGACTCCTTATGTTTTTATCACAACAACCTCAACACAACTAGTGGATTTCGCTAAACTTAAGGCGCCGGTTGAATTAAATATTTTAGACACAAAACTTGGCATCAATCCAAGTTTAGCGGGCCTTAAACACGGAAATCGACTTGAACAAGCATTGATCAGCTGTGAACTAAACGACAAGATGTTAACCGATGGTATTGTCGCTGATATAAACGGGCATGTTATCGAAACTGCAAAGGCTAATTTATTTTGGTTTGATGGTAAGCAATGGCATACACCATTATTAAACCATTGTGGAATCGCTGGCATTGTTCGAGAAAAAATATTAACAAAAATACCATTCATCAAAGCAGATACGATAACCGAACAAAAGCTAATTGAAAATGCAGAGGCTATGTTCATCTGTAATTCGATATTAGGAATAGTACCTGTGAGTCAACTAGCAAATAAAAAGTTGCAATTGGCGCCCAGCGCTAAAATCCATGCCGAGGTTTTTCATGACTAATTTTTTTAAGCGTTGGTCAAAACTTAAAATATTGATCACTACATCATTTATTTTGTCCATAGCCATGCTTACAGCTTTTATATGGTTGCAAACCCAATTAGAAAAACCGTTAAAAATTCCAGAGCCGACTTTTTTTAAAGTGGAAAAAGGGGCATCAATAAATAAAGTTTGCCGTCAGTTTACCCAATTGAATTGGTTAGAGTCGTGCATACCTTTGAAAGTCATGTCTAAATTAGATACAAGTTTTAACAATATTAAATCAGGTACATACAAGCTTGACGGCACTGATTCTGTTTCTCAAATAGTACAAATGTTTACTAAAGGAGAAGTTCATCAGTTTGCTTTTACTATTGTTGATGGTGAAAACATTTATCAAGTATTAGATAAGCTCGCGGAGGTTGACTTTTTAAGCAATGATATTAGAGATTTAGACTTACAAGGGATAGCATCTGCTCTTGGTTTGAAATCGGATACACCAGAAGGCTTTTTAGCGCCAGATACCTATTTTGTTGAAGCGGAAACAAAAATTACCGACTTGTTAAAAAGAGCCGTTGCAAAACAGCAAGACCGACTAGAACAAGCGTGGAAGCAACGACAAGTTTTTAGGTTTAAAACACCTTATGAGTTATTAAAGTTAGCATCAATAATTGAAAAAGAGTCAGGTGTCGCCGCGGAACGGGGAGCAATCGCATCGGTATTTTACAACAGACTAGAGAAAGGTATGCGGTTACAAACGGACCCGACTGTTATCTATGGTATATGGCAAGAATACGATGGCGACATAAAACGCGTTCATTTAAAACAAAAAACACCTTACAATACCTATAGAATTAATGGGCTACCACCAACACCGATTGCAAATCCAAGTTTAAGTTCGCTTTTAGCCGCCGCGCAACCAGAGCAAACTGATTTTCTGTATTTTGTTGCTTCAGGAAATGGTGGTCACGTATTTAGTAAAACGTTAGCCGAGCATAATAAAGCAGTACGCTCATATTTAGCGATACAGAAACTCAAAAATAAAGAATAGAGTTAAAGGAATTTGATGAAAGCTGGAAAATTTATTGTTGTTGAAGGACTTGAAGGTGCGGGTAAATCAACTGCAATGTCACAAATACAATCATTATTAACGTCCAAGGGTATAGAATTCATTTGTACCAGAGAGCCAGGTGGAACGCCGTTAGCTGAAAAAATGCGTGAGATTGTAAAAGCAGAAACGGAAGAGCATTTAACAGCCGAAGCCGAGTTATTGTTGATGTACGCTAGCCGTATTCAGCTAATTGAAAATGTTATAAAACCAGCTTTAGCTAAAGGACAGTGGGTTATTGGCGATAGGCATGATATGTCATCGCTGGCATACCAAGGTGGTGGGCGTCAGTTGCCGGATACCCTACTATTACCTATTCGAAACGCCGTATTAAAAGATTTTCATCCAGACCTTACGTTGCTAATGGATATTGATCCTAAGGTGGGTCTTGCTCGAGCGGCCAACAGAGGAGAGCTTGACAGAATCGAACGTATGGATTTGTCTTTTTTTGAGCGCACTCGGAAAGTCTACTTAGACTTAGCGAAGTCAAACGACAAGATTATTATAATTAACGCCGAAAATTCACTAGAGCAAGTACAAGAAGATTTATATCAAAACTTAACCCATTGGTTAGAGAATACAGCGTTGTGATGTCAGTGACTGGAAAAGAATCAAGTGTTGTTGACCAGGTTATAACGTTAGCCAGCTCGGGTAAACTTGCACATGCCTACATAGTGGAAACACAAGATTCGAGTTCGACGCAACAACAACTCAACCATCTTTATGGTATGTTTTTATGTGAGCGTTCTAGCGCTACTAAGCTTCAATCGTGTCAGCAATGTAAAAGCTGTAAATTGTATAAAGCTGGCAGTCACCCAGACTTTAAAGCGATAGACGGCCAAAGCCAATCGATTGGCATTGACGATATTAGAGCGATTAGTGAATGGCTAAATAAAACCCCACAGATAACTGACAGTCAAATTGTATCCATTGTTCATGCTCAAAACATGACAGAAAACGCGGCAAATGCACTTTTAAAAACATTAGAAGAGCCATCACAAAACAGCTATTTGTTTTTAATCAATAGCAGTGCAAAAAAATTATTACCAACTATCGTTAGTCGCTGCCAAGTATTAAAACATCCAGTCCTTTCAAATAGTCAGTTGAAGGAAAAGTATTCTTCTGTTCCAGACTATTTAATAGGGTTCGCAAATGGTAATGAGAGTTTAGTAAGTCATTGGCAAGACGAAACAAATCAAGCTCCTTATACGAACGTATTTAGCTTGTTTATGGCTTGGTTAAAAAATCAATCAAGTGCCAATCAGTTGATTGCCGTTGTTCAAAAAGATATATCACTAACAGAATTTTTTGTATATCTGTGTGAGCGCAGATGTCGACAGATGTTACTTGCCGGTTATTCTGATAATGCAGAACAAGCGTTGAAAATATTAACAAAATTTAATTTTGCTCAAAAAAATATTAAAGGGCAGAATAGGGAAGTCGCATTTGTTGCGATGATAGAAAATTTGGAATCGTGGATTAAGTAAATGAATCGTCTAGTTGCAGAAATCGAAGATACAAAAGAGTTATTTAGATGCTACATGCCTTTCGTTAAAGGAGGTGGCTTGTTTATCAAAACAAATTTACCAGTAAAATTAGGTGAGACGGCATCGGTAATTTTAACCTTACCGGACGCTCTAGAGCCAGAATTGTTTGATGCTGAGGTTATTTGGGTAACGCCACAAGGTGCGCAAAATGTAAATCCTCCAGGAGTTGGCGTTTTATTGAATAACACTGAAAACAGATTACAAGTCAAAATAGAAAAGCTACTAGGTACCATGATTAATCTACCAGAGCCAACCTATACCATGTAGTAACTCACATAGCCTTGATTGAGTATTCGCAATGAATAATTAAATAAGAGTGAGTAGAAAGATAATAAAAAGTTTTATCTTGAGGTTGATCTAAATCACTTCTACCCTTAGTAAGGTATAAGAGCAAGTCATATAAATTCAAATATTTATGAATAATGGGAGCTATTATGTCTACACAGTGGAAGTCAGTTGCAAAGTTGCAACTCAGTAACAAAACCCTCAATTGCATTAGCTTTGAAAAGCTTGAGTCGAAGTACAACCTTACCAGATTGCCTTACGCCGCTAAAATTCTTTTAGAAAATTTACTTCGCCATGAAGAAAAACCCTTTGTCCAAGAACAAGATATTAAGGCCTTAGCTGAGTGGGATGTAACTTCAAGTAAGGAACAGGAAATATCATTCGTTCCAGCAAGAGTGGTGTTGCAAGACTTCACTGGCGTACCAGCAATAGTAGATTTAGCAGCAATGCGCGACGCCATGTCAACACTGGGCGGAGATGCCAACAAAATTAACCCATTTAATCCGGTAGAGCTGGTTATCGACCATTCTGTAATGGTTGACTATTTTGCATCTGACGACGCATTTAAAAAGAATACTGATATTGAAGTTCAACGAAATAAAGAGCGATACCAGTTTTTAAAATGGGGTCAATCAGCCTTTGATAATTTTAAAGTTGTTCCTCCAGGGCGCGGTATAGTCCACCAAGTTAATCTTGAGTACTTGGCGCGATGTGTGTTTGATGGCCAGTTTGACGGCGAGGAATGGGCATACCCAGATACTTTGGTTGGAACTGATTCACATACTACCATGATAAACGGTCTAGGAATTTTAGGCTGGGGTGTTGGTGGTATCGAAGCAGAAGCAGCGATGCTTGGTCAGCCTGTCACTATGCTAATTCCAAAAATAGTTGGTTTTAAACTTTCAGGAAAGCTAAATCCTGGCGTCACAGCAACAGACTTAGTCCTAACAATTACAGAACAACTTAGAGCGCATGGCGTTGTTGGTAAATTTGTAGAGTTTTATGGTGAAGGCTTAGAGCACTTGTCACTCGCTGACAGAGCAACAATCGCAAATATGGCTCCAGAGTATGGAGCTACCTGCGGTATTTTTCCCCTCGACAAAGAATCCCTTAATTATCTGCACTTAACTGGGCGATCTGAACAAGACATCGAACGAGTTGAGAAGTACGCAAAACAATTAGGTATTTGGCATGATACTTCAACGGTTGAGGCTGATTATCATGAACAAATCGACTTTGATTTATCGACAGTAAGACCAAGCATTGCTGGCCCTAAACGTCCACAAGACCGTATTGCATTAAGCGAAGCCGCGGAGCAATACAAGGAGTGGGGCGCTTTAAACGCGACCGCGACTAACAAATCTGATGTGATGGTCACTTACAATGATAATGAGTTTGAATTAAAAAATGGTTCTGTAGTAATAGCCGCCATAACCAGTTGCACCAATACTTCGAATCCGTCAGTGCTAGTTGCAGCTGGCCTGTTAGCACGAAATGCGGCTAAACTTGGAATTAAGTCTAAGCCGTGGGTGAAAACATCTTTAGCTCCTGGTTCACAAGTGGTGACGCAATACCTAGAAAATGCCGGCTTAATGGATGACTTGGAAGCATTAGGTTTTAACTTAGTGGGTTATGGATGTACAACCTGTATCGGTAATTCTGGGCCATTGCCAGACGAGATTGGTAAGGCAATAAGAGATAATAATTTGTCTGTAACCTCGGTTTTATCAGGCAATAGAAACTTTGAAGGTCGTATTCATGCTGATATCGCTGCTAATTACTTAGCTTCTCCACCGTTAGTTGTCGCATATGCAATAGCCGGCAATATGAATATAGACGTGGCAAATTCGCCACTTTGTAAAGATAGCCAAGGAAATGATGTTTACCTGAAAGACATATGGCCGTCAGATCAAGAAATTAAAGAGGTCGTTGCAGCATCTATTTCTCGATCCATTTTTACTGAAAAATATGCTGATGTATTTAATGGTGATGAGACGTGGAACTCTTTATCTTCTGGTGATGAAACTATCTATAGCTGGCCAGAATCAACTTATATAAAGCAACCTCCGTTTTTTGAGGGGATGGGTGCAACATCAAGTGATATTAAACCAATAGTCGAAGCTCGCTGCTTGGTGAAAGTTGAAGATAGCATTACTACCGATCATATCTCACCTGCAGGATCAATTGCGATTGATAGTCCTGCCGCGAAATACTTGCAGGAGCAAGGAGTTGAGAAGAGCGATTTCAATTCATATGGGTCTCGTCGTGGTAATCATGAGGTAATGATGCGAGGCACATTTGCAAATGTGCGATTACAAAATCAGTTAGCGCCAGGAACTAAGGGTAGTGCTACGACGCATTACCCTTCAGACGAGCAAATGTCTATATTCGATGCTGCAATGAAGTATAAACAAGAGAGCGTTGATACTTTGGTAATTGCTGGTAAAGAATATGGCACTGGCTCAAGTCGAGATTGGGCGGCTAAAGGGCCTGCTTTGCTCGGGATTAAAGTCGTAATGGCAGAAAGTTATGAACGTATTCACCGTTCTAATTTAATTGGAATGGGGATTTTACCACTTCAGTTTAAGTCGGGAGAAAGTGCAGAATCTCATGGTTTAACTGGCAAAGAGTTGTTTTCGGTGCCATCTGTTGATGCTGGTCAAAAACAAGTGGATGTGACAGTCGAGAGTGAGGGTAGTAAAAAAACGATTCAGTTTGACGTTAGAATAGACACAGCTAATGAGTTTGATTACTTTTCAAATGGTGGCATTTTATCTTATGTTATTCGTAATATGCTGGAAAGCTCATCGTAAAAGTAGTGCCCTGACCTAGTTGGCTATCAACTGAAATGTTTGCGCCGTGGTCTTGGAGTATCCCATAAGAAATGGATAGTCCAAGACCAGTTCCTACCCCAACAGCTTTAGTAGTGAAGAAGGGAGTAAAGAGTTTTTCAAGATTCTCTGGGCTAATACCGGTTCCAGTATCGGAAATTTTCACTATGACTTGGTCTTGTTCTTGTTCGGTAGAAACCGTGATAGTGCCACCGTCTTCCATTGCATGTTTCGCGTTAATTAACATATTTACTATAACTTGTTCAATTTGACCAAAATTGCCTTTTATATTGCTCACTACATCAAGGTGTTTCTCAACTTCACAATTATATTTAAGCTCATTCCAAACTAACTGAATAGAGTCTTCTATGCAGTCATTTAAGCTAATTGTTTCATAACTCTTACTGTCACTATGTGAAAATGATTTTAGTCCGGCAACAATGTCTTGAACACGTTTTAAACCACCTTTGGACGCTACAATTAGGTCATTAACATCAGTGCGAATAAAATCTACATCTTCTTCTTTCCATAAAGCCTCCACCTTATTTAATGCACTGGAGTCGTTTTTCGCCTCAACAATAAGATCCAACAGTGTATTTAGTACCGCAATATATTCCGCTAAAGTTTCATAATTGCTGATCACAAAACCAATAGGGTTGTTAATCTCATGTGCAACACCAGCGGCTAGTTGTCCTATAGATGCCATGCGTTCAGATTGAATAAGTTGGCGTTGTGTATCATCGAGTTTTTTATAGGTTTTTTCTAATTCTTTAAATCGGTTACCAAGATTAACGGTTGCCATTTGTCGTTGTACTGCAACCGCTAGCATAGAACGAGAAGACTCTACTGATTGCAGTTTCAGGATGTCTATTTGAGTCGAATCTGAATAAACAAAACAAGCGAAGCCTCGATTATTTTTAATGTGAAACAAAGGGACCAAATAAGCGTACTCAAAGCTACTTTCGTTATCAATTAAAGCATTCATAGGCAATAATGTACTTTCACCACCAGAGCCTTCCACCGAATCTAATATGGTTCCAAAGTTAAAAACTTTTACCAAATCTCTGATCTCTGAAGGTTGTTCGTTTATTTCGGTTCGCTTGTCGCTTTTAGCACCACTCTTATTTTTAGATGGCTGTTCAAGTTCCATTACTGAGGCTAATGTCCATTGATTATTTGGAGACTTTTGACGAAGTTGGAAAAATATACATTGAGCATTATCCAAGAACTCACTGGCCCGACGAAGATATACTTGAACCGTCGCATTTACAGAATCTGCGTTCCATATATCAGCCGACAACCCGGTAAAGAAAGACAGTTGTAACTGCTGCAACTTCGCTTCACTTGCTTGGTTTTTAAGGCTTTGATTTGACTCGAATATTTCCCTAGATCTTTGTTCTAAAAGAGTTTCGGCCATTTTTCTGGCCGCTTTCTCTCGTTCTAGTGCTTTTTCGAGTGCATCAATGCGATTTTGTATTTCGTCAGCCATATTTAACTATCTGTAGTTCCTTGAAAAGTGAGCTATAGTTTAAGAATAGTACGTTTTTACAGACTTTATTGATTAAATATAGGCGTTTTATGTCAGAAAAGTACAAAATATTATTACTAGATGATGAAGTTGAAATATTAAACTCGCTAAAGCGACTATTTCGCAAAGATTATGTTGTAGATACATTCGTAAATGGCGAGTTGGCACTTGAAGCGCTAGAAGAGAATGAATATGCCATCGTCATCTCCGATATGAAGATGCCCAATATGGATGGGGCAACTTTTTTATCCAAGGCAAAAGAGATATCTCCAGATTCAATTAGAATTTTATTAAGCGGCTATGCAGACATTGACAGTACAGTAAAAGCTATTAACGAAGGCGATATTTTTAATTACGTTTGCAAGCCTTGGAACAACGACAATTTAAAAGCACTTTTAAAAAATGCGATAGGCCGCTACACGCTCAAAGCTCAAAATACGGAACTGTCAGGGAAATTAGTAGCGGTCAATACAGAGTTGAAAGAGGCTAATGCAAAGTTAGAAGAAAAAGTCGCTGCTCGTACGAAAGAACTAAACCATAAAGCGGCGATGCTTAAACGCTCGACTATGAAACAAAGACGCTTCTTTCGCCAAATTCTCGATATGGTCAGCTTAATAATTGAAGACCGAGCAGGTCACGAAAATGGTCACAGTAAGCGCGTAGCTGCACACGGAAAAATATTGGCTGAAGAACTTGGTTTGAGTAGGGCGGAATCAATTAATATCTATTTGACTGGACTCCTGCATGAAGTTGGTAAGGTCGCAATTACCGATAAGTTACTTAAAACAGTGGAGTTTGAACGTACGACTGAAGAAAATCTTGCATTTAAAAAGCATGCTGTAGACGGAGCTAAAATACTCAGTAAGTTGCCAAACTTTAAAGAAGTTGCTGAAAATATAAAACATCAGTACGAAAACTATGATGGCTCCGGTTACCCAGATAATTTAAAGAAAGATGAAATACCCTTAGGGTCTAGAATTTTAAAAGTGGTGAGTGATTATGATTACCTACTGCTTGGTCATAAAGACGGTAATAAACTGTCTCCAGATAGAGCTGCGTTTCAACTGAAGGAACAACGCGGCAAACTGTATGATTATAAAATAGTGGATCAGTATTTAGATTTGCTAACTCGAATTCCTGATATTGAGGAGTTAGACGCCGACTATTGTGTCGCGACAAATAAACTAGAGCCTGGGATGATAGTGTCGGACGATGTCAAAAATAAAACCGGTGGTATTATGTTAACAAAGGATACGACCCTAACAGAAGCGGCTATTGCTAAATTAGTTAATTACGAAAAAGATAACGACTGTTTTCTAACCATTTTTATCTATTAATTTAATTCTGTTTTGACGCGTCGTTTTGTAAGATTATCAGCGGCGCGTTGCAATACATATATATCAACGGAGTCGTTAACCTTTTTATCTGTGGAGTAGGCTGTATTTTTTATTAACTGACCTTTTTTGAACAGTATCGCATTGTCTTTGTAAACAAAGTAAAAATGCTCTTCAGAAAAGTTAGTGGTGATATTATTTAAGTTAATTTCGCTAAGTGGCACGTCAACTAGGTTGTTAGCAACATAGTCTGGACAAAGCAGGACATCGTTAAGGTAACTTGCCACTAGATTTTGCGGGCTAAACGCCATATCGGGAGCTCTATCAAAACCTACCAATAATGCATTAGTTCGGTAAAAGATATCTTTTTTACTAGTATCGTAAAAGACATATATCTTTTTAGCGGCTAAGTCTCGGTAACCAGATGTTTCGTCAAAATTTGCACTCGATAGTTCAACAGATATTTTACTTGAATCAATGTGACTATTCACTTTTAAGTCCATTTCCGCAGACTCATATAACCCAGGTAATCCTGTTGTAAAATTGAACAATAAGATGTTTAAGTCTTTAGGAATAGAAAGTTGATTTGTTGCTTGGTAGTTAATGTTATTTGTTGATAACCACTTCTCAACTTGCAATTTATTGTTTTGAGGTAACAAAAATACCTGCAAATTAGGACTAGAAGTCACATCACATTGTACTGGTTTAGTATCAGATACTTTGTAGATACTATTGTTAACCAATGCTCTATTTGATTTTGAGTCGTTATATTTCTCTAAATCTAGCAGATCGTATCGGGCTAATAGTGTTTTGGCTGTTAATGGATAGTGCGCTGGAAACATTGAACCTTGCTTTGCAATATCTGTATTAAGAGTAGCATCTGCCCATATGTGCATAAGATGGCTAAAGAAGAAACTAGCGATTAAAGTTCCAGCAATTACATATCTTTTTGAAAAGTTCTGTAATACGTGAATTTTCTTCCAAGTGTAGTTGCTTGCAAAAAATTGATAGCCAAGTATCAACACATATACTGCTAATACCATAACAAAGTAACTATCGCCCATAATGCCCACATATACATCTTCTACTTCACTAATTTGATTAAATGAGCTAGAAGTTAAGTGGTAACCTAAACCTCTGTAGGCAAGCACATCTAAGAACAAATAGAGTTGGAAAAAAGACGCCATAACGGCAGAAACTCCGCGAATATGACGTTTGTATGGAAACAAAATAATAACGGGAAATATGGTAATAATGAAACAACTTAACGACAGGAACGCAAAATGCCCTAGCCAAGTGGTGACAAAATAAAGCCAACCAGAAAGAGTGACTGGTAGGCTATGTTCAACAATGTAGAAAAATGAAAACACCAAAGCTAAAAATAGATTAGCAAATGTAAACCAATGACCCCAAGATAGAAGGTTAAATGGTTGTTCGGTTTCCCATTGATCTTTAAGTTTTATTACCATTGATTTTAAATCAGTCCCTTGCTTGTCACATTAATGCTTTGGTGCACTTAATGAATTTAACAAAGCATCAGCAAAACTTTTAGCTATTTGTTGTTTTACATCAGGTTTGACGTTGTCGTCAATTACATTACTAACAGTATTACCGAGCGCAATTAGAGCTAAATCTACAGAAACTTTGTTTTTTTGTACAACTTGTAATAATTCTTCAACTAAATTATTAATCTCATCGTTTGAGTATTTTGATATGATTGGCATAACGATATCTTTATTAATGGTTCGAAGTGCGAATCTTAACACATTAGGTGACTAGGAAAACACATGTCATTAGCAGTAAATCAATTTTCTATCGCATTTTACGAAAAGCAGGCTGAAACAGAGTTTTCAACTAAATGGGCAGTAATGGCCGACGAAAGCTTAACCAAGGCTTTCACTTTTGTAGAGCAACTTCACAACATTTACAACGCAAAACCAAGTAAAAGTTACGCGGCGTTTTCAGAAGAAAAAAATACCGCATTCTCTCATCGCTTGCAAAGCTATCTGGGCAAAGAACTGCCTTTTGACCACCTGTCAAAAGAAGTGCTTAAAATTTTTCAAGCCGAGTTAGAGAAATATGAGTTTGAAGAAACTGGCTATTTGTTATTAATCGATTATGAGTATGTTGCGACTCGCTACGTGATGGTTGGTGTTGTTAATTTGACTGATCATTTCTCGGTAGACAATGAATTTGGTATTAAACGTGAACGTCATTTAGACATTAATAAGATTCAATTAGCCGCCCGAATTGACGTGAGTAGTTTGTTGCACAGTGCGGATGATTTAAAAACGATATCGTTTATTAAAGGTCGTGCCGGTAGACAAGTTAATGACTTTTTTATGGACCTATTAGGGTGTACAGAGACGATTAACGCTAAGTCGCAAAGTAAAGAGCTTTTATCGGCTATTGATGACTTCATGTCATCGGAAACGATGGACCCAAATGAAAAAGCTGAAACTCGAGAAAAAGTCTTTGAATATTGTAACGAACGCATTGCGAGTGGAGAAGATGCTCGACTAGCTGAGTTAAATGATACGTTATCAATGTCAGCAGATAATGAATTTAAAGACTTTATTAGCCAGCAAGACTACTCATTTGACGATAATGTAACTTTAGATAAAAGTACCGTTAGAAAATTGGTTAAACTGTCTGGAAGTGGGCAGGGGGTATCAGTATCCTTTGATCGAATCCTATTAGGTGATAGAGTAAATTATAACCCTCAACGAGATGAGCTTACGATTAAAGGTGTGCCAGCTTCCTTAAAAGCGGTATTACTAAATGAGTTTGGCTTAGAGTAAACAATGAACCTAAAAGAATCACTGAACCTTAAGAAAAAAGTAGCTGAAAAAGTGCGAGAAAAGGCAATAAAAAAAGCTGAAACTCGCATTATGCTGGCTGGGAAAACACCAAGTGATTTTAATGAAGCTCAATTAGAGATTCTAGTGAAAGAAGAAGAAGACAAAATCTATGGCAGCGCCAAAGAAAAAGGACTTCTTGTACTGGCATCTCTACTTGGGTTATCGCTTTGGAGCTAGATTATGTTTCAACATGTCGTCCGATGGACTTTTTTTATAACAATTTGGAAAAAGTACAAAGCGCAATTATTAACAACATTAGGCTACTTGCTTGCTTTACTATTGGTCTCGTTGATTCATAAAGACTATTTGGACTATGTCGCAACTTCCAATGACGGACAGGACTTTATTGCCACGTCGTTTATTTTGAAATGGATTGCTTACATAACCTTAACGGCTTCGTATTTTTATTTATTTTCGCGTTTTTCTAAAAAGGCTGAAATCGGGCACGAAAACCTAAGCTTTTTAAGAAAATTTCAAAAGCAGTCTCAGTCTTCAAGCAGCAAGAAAACAAATAAAGCAACAAACGGCAACGGCTCATTTGATAAGCCTAAAGAAGAGGGTGACCCTTTTGCAAACATCCGCACTAAAGCGAAGTTAAGGTCGGAAGCGGATTTATTAATGGACAAAGATAATAATGCTAAAAATTGAGTTCGCTTAATTCCTTTAACTTTTCTATGCGATCTTTTGTCATATAAATCTCACACTCTTTGGCTAGTGAAATTGAAGCAGTAACATCAGGTAACATAGAAATATATTGCCATTTACACGTCGCCTTTTTATATTTCTCAAAAAGTCTAACTGATGATTTATATAAGGCGATTGGATCATTGCCAGTTTCTGCTTTATTTAAATCTCTTAATATTATCTCGACGTTTGTTTCCCAAGTCATAAGCTCTCTTTCTACTTGTACATATGCTGCGTCGAGGCACAAGCTATAGTCCATAGGGCTCTTATGCTTTTTTTTACAATTATCAATTTCTTTAGAGTTATAGAAAAAATTGGCGTTCGCTGAAAAAGAAAACGCCAAGGGCAACAAGATTAATACCTGAACAAGTCGAATGAACAATCTAATACCTTTATCTTTTTTAATTAAGGTAAAACTTTCTTGTATGGTTTTACCGTGGATTTTGCATAAACACCCGCTTCAATATACGGATCTAGACTAGCCCATTTTTCAGCGTCCTGCAGTGAATCGAACTCTGCAATTACTAGTGAGCCTGTGAAACCAGCTTCGCCAGGGTTTTCACTATCAATTGCTGGTAGTGGGCCGGCAACCAATAAACGACCTTGTTCTTTAAGTTTAACTAATCGTGCTAAGTGCTTTTCTCTTGTAGCTAAACGCTTGGAAAGAGAATCCTGTACATCTTCAGAATAGATCATGTAATACATTTTAGTGTCCCTAATTATAAGTTTAGTAAAATAATTTGGCGGATCTTGCTTTAATTGACGGAAAAATCAAGTTGAATGGGAAGACAGTATGTTAATTACTTGATAGCATGAGGTATAAACAATTAAAAAATAATTATAATAAAGGTAGTTTGTATGAGTGCGGATAGAGAGCATTTTTCGTCAAAGCTCGGATTTATATTAGCAGCAGCTGGCTCTGCTGTTGGTATTGGTAACCTGGTTGGCTTCCCTGTAGCGGCAGCAAAAAATGGCGGGGGTGCATTTTTATTTATATATGCGTTATTTGTCATCATTATATGTTTGCCAGTCATGATGGCTGAAATGGCCGTTGGTCGACACACGAATAAAGATCCTCTAGGGGCGTATTCAAAATTGTCTGATAATGACAGCAAGTGGAAAATCGCTGGCTGGCTAGGGGTTATTACTCCGTTCATGATTGGCGTGTTTTATCTGGTAATTACCGTATGGATATTTGGTTACTTATTTGGTGCGGTTACTGGTGACTTAGAGTTATTAGCAAACCCTGCAACATTTGAAAGTTTTGTTACTGGCTCACAATTATTTATTTACATGGCGGTTGTAGCAGCAATAACAGGCTTTATTTTAATGAGCGGTGTAAAAGAGGGCATTGAAAAGGCTGCAAAAGTATTGATGCCGTCGTTATTCTTATTACTTATACTACTCGTTATTTATGTCTTAACGTTAGACAATGCGCTAGCTGGAGTGTCCTTTTACGTATTACCTGATTTTAGTAAAATAACCGCAAGTGTTGTTAGCGGTGCTTTGTCTCAAGCCTTCTTTTCGTTATCACTAGGTATGGGTATTTTGGTTACTTATGGTTCTTACATGAGTAAAAAACAAGATATTGCCGACTCATCAAAGTTAGTTGCTCTAACTGACACTGGTGTTGCCTTTGTTGCTGGTTTATTAATAATGCCAGCGATATTTAGCTTTGACCCACAGGTTGACCCTTCTGAGTTATCAGAGTCGTCTATTTCTTTGATTTTTGTTTTACTTCCTAAAATCTTCTTATCTTTACAAACCGATATCGGCTACTTTGGCGCGAGCGCTATAGCGTCACTGTTTTTCTTGCTTGTATTCTTCGCAGCGATAACGTCACTAGTATCTATTATTGAAGTACCAAACTCTGCGATTATGGGAGAGAAAAACTATTCTCGTAAAAAGTCTCTATCGACTCTAGCGGTTATGGTTGTATTGTTAAGCGTGTTTGCTTCTATGTCTTTTGGTATGTCAGAGTTTTTCACTAAGTTTGTAAGTTATGCCGGTGCTGATAAGTCGCTATTTGATGTGATATACGATGTGTTTTACGACACCATATTGCCGTTAAACGGTTTGTTAATATGTTTGTTTGTGTCGCATCGCTGGAAAAAAGCTAATTTTAATAACGAGTTAATGGAAGGCGCCGAGCCGGGGAAACATCAGTTCCTATTGAAGTATAGCGATTTTGCGTTATCCACCATCATTCCACTTGTACTAGCTGTGATTTTTATCAATACAGTAGCAATGAAGTTCTTTGCAGTGAATTTACTATTCTAAATTCGTAAAATACACATATTAGTTCTAAATAAAAAACCGCTGTGATAGCGGTTTTTTTATTTCTGGTGAGCAGTGCGACTAATTCTTTAGGTTTTAACGTAGCTATTTATTCTACGTAGCTATCTATTCTACGTAGCTATCCTCTTCATCATCGTAGTCTTCATCACCCATATAAACTCCCCAACCATCGGAGTAACCACTATGTTTTTCGGCAATACGTTTATAGTCTTTTTCAAATTCGCTAATCGTCTCGTGATTAACAAGTAAGACTTTTGACACTTGTAACTCAATAGCATCACTTGCTTCGCCGCCATGATCGTAATTGCGGCTTTCAACTTTTACGATTGGTTCTTGTTCATCCATCCTGCGTAAAAAGATCTTGGCTACTTTGTCCGCATCTTCTTCTTTGTGGAAGAGGGCAAAAAAGTCAACTACATACTCAGGAGTAAAATCAAAACCTGCATCAGCCATCTCTTTTAATATCTGGCCAGTTTCATCGTTAGGAAAATTCATTATTCGTCTACTTATTGTCGGTTTATTCGAGTTACAAAAGGTATATTATCGTATTTGTTTGAGCGGAACGGATTGATATCTAGGCCACCGCGGCGAGTATAGCGAGCATAAACGCTCAACTCTTGCGGTGAACAAAGTGCCATAATGTCAGTAAAAATTCGCTCTACGCACTGTTCATGAAACTCGTTGTGCATTCTAAACGATATTAAATACCGAAGCATGGACTCGTGATCAATCTTGCGTCCAGTATACTCAATAACAAGACTTGCCCAATCAGGTTGATTTGTAATTAAGCAGTTTGACTTTAACAAATGACTATTTAAGGTTTCTGTAACAACAATGTCATCTGGGCTACATTTTAAAAGTGATGTATCAAACTCATAACTTTCGATCTCAATATCAAGGTCATCAATGTTTTCACCCGGAAGCGCATGTATCTGAAAATGTTCCACTTCTTTTATATCAAATAAATTTACTTTGACAGGTTTACCAGCGCAATTTGAAAGGTCAGACTGCATTGTTTCATTGACCGAAGTCCAGTCGTTAAAACGAGTTTGATTAAAGCTATTTAAATAAAGCTTAAAAGATTTACTCTCAATTAAGTTTTCACTGTTAATTGGAACATAAAACTCCGCGATAGCGACAACGGGCTTACCTTTGTTATTCAGCCAACTGACTTCGTAACCTGTCCATAAATCAACGCCTTTAAATGGTAGTTCCTCACCAAGGTCCAAGTCATTTCTGTTTAAGCTACGTGGCACACCCTGCAATAAAGTTGCATCGTATGTGCTTGCATATTCAGTCACTTTCCCTAATGACAATTTTCCTAATACTTCGCTATCATTATATTTTGCTGTCATGATCAAAAATCTATATATTTACATGCCCTATATTGTAAATGCCAACCATTAAAAGTGAAGGTTTAATGTCTAAAAACCCCGATTTAAAACAAGTATTAGCTAATTTAGTGACACAGTGGACCAACTTAAGTGAAAAGAATGGTTATTTAACGGTTGAACAGGATCCAGATTGGCCGTCACCGTGCGTTCAAAAACAAAACGAACGTTTGATATGGAAACCGGTTTTGCAATCCCAGCACATTGAAAGTGAATTAAGCTTCGATAATGTAGGCGAGGCTTTTAATATTACTATAGACCCTCAGTATAGTTCGCTTTTTACCACGTATTTCTCAGACAACTTAAACATGGCTCATGTTAAAGGCGAGTTTCAGGTGTTACAGGCTTGGTCGTTAGAAGACTTTGAAAGGCTCCAACAAAACTTGGTGGGGCACCTGTTAATGAAACAAAAATTAAAACAAACACCAACTTTGTTTTTTGGTTTAACAGACCAAGAAGACCTGAACATAGTCGTTAATAATGACACTGGCGAAGTCTGTCTGGAGTATGTAGGAAAAGAGCCTCATGAGGTGTTAGCTAAGGATCTGGTTGCGTTTTTAAATGACTGTAGCATTTTGAAATTATAGAAAGAGAGCCAACACGCACCTTAAATTCAATTTATTATTAACGCTCTAATTCGATTTTAACTGAACGTTTAGCTCACTATTTAGTGAGCTTTTTTAACTCATCGGTAAGTACCTGAACCTGCCTCTCTAAGATTGATATTCTTTCCTCATTAGAAAGCGTTGTAACTTCTATCGTAGTCGTATTTTCGGCTTCAGTTATCATTTTAGGATTAGAGTTGTACTGCTTAATGCCAGCAATAATGACTGGTAGCTGTTTTGCACCACGCATTCTCGTTTTTACTAACGCTACTGAGGGTTGTTTGCCTTCAGCAACGAGCTGTTTACAGATATCGACGACTTCATTTGTATTCATTAATTGGTCTCATAGACTAATTTAGTGGTTAAATTCACAAGTTGGTAATTAACAATCAGTTTAAATTCGTTATAATACAACAGGTTAAAAGTTGGAATTAAAATTGTATTGAAAGTTTAAATTATAACAACTTGAATCAAAAAAAAAGGAATAATAATTATGAAAAACTCGGCTTTTAAACTTCTAATCGCTTTGCCATTAGCACTATCAATGACTGGTTGTATCATTGTCGCATCAGACGATGGTCATGACGCCGATTGGATTAGTTCAAAGTCTAACTCTGATTCACACTGGAAGGAAGAGCAACGGGTAAACAACGATAAAATTGCTAGCTTACAAATTGGTGATGAATTCGAAAAGGTGAGAGGCATAATGGGAACACCTAAGTTTAACGAAGCTTTTGAATCAGAAGGTAAGTCGGTTCAAGTCATATTCTATAGAACTCGTCACAAGCACTCTGATGGAGAGACGACTAAAGATGAATGTACGCCATTAATTTTTAAAGATGGCACGTTAGTTGGCTTTGGAAAGAAAGCGTATGAAAGGTTGTAGCCTCAAGGTAATAAAAATATAGCTACTAACGACTATGAAGTCGATAGATAAAAGCCCTTGAACGTCAATAGACGTACAAGGGCTTTTTTATGAAATAAGTAAAGCCTTAACTTTTCTCAGTACCTGAATTTTTTATATGATGAAAATCAACTTCTTCACTAGCAATGCCAGCGTTAGGATCGTTGAACCTATCGTAATCAAATTCATTTTCAGAAGTGGCTACAACACAACTTACCATACAATCACCCGTTACATTCACCGCGGTTCGTGTCATATCTAATAGACGGTCAACACCTAAAATTAATGCAATACCTTCAACCGGCAGACCGACTTGTTGTAAAACCATTGCCAACATTACCAAGCCAACCCCGGGAACAGCTGCTGTACCAATTGAAGCAAGTGTCGCAGTTAGTACCACCATTAAATAATCGCCAATAGTTAGATCAACGGCGAAAATCTGTGCAATGAAAACAGTCGCAACGCCCTGCATTATCGCAGTGCCATCCATGTTTAAAGTAGCGCCCATAGGCAAAGTGAATGAAGCTATAGAATTTTTAACACCAAGTTTTTTTGTCGCGGTTTCCATCGTTACTGGTAACGTTGCACCTGAACTTGACGTACTAAATGCAAAAAGAGCGGCATCTCGCATTTTTTTATAAAACATGACAGGGTTGAGTCCGGTAAGCGACTTTAACAGCACACCATAAATGACTAGCCCATGTATAAGTAGAACTGCGATAACAAGAAGGAAGTATTTACCTAAATTAGCAATAATAGCGAAATCCATTGTTGTCATAAGCTTTGCAAGTAAACAAAATACACCGTATGGCGCTAGGTTCATTAGGATGACAACAAGACGCATAATAACAGCGTTAATATCAACAAATATAGCAGCTAAGCGCTCACCAGGCTTACCGGCAAGGGCCATTGAAATACCAAATAGCAACGCAAAAACAATAACTTGAAGCATATTGCCATTTGCCATGGATGCAATTGGATTGGTAGGGAACATGTTAATTAGCACTTGCGCAAACCCGGGTGCTTCTTTTGCTGCATAGTTTGCGTCGGTCGCCATATTAACTCCCTCACCAGGTGCAATTACCAATGCAGCAACAATAGCTAAGGTAATGGCAATGGCCGTAGTAAATAAATATAGTGCGATTGATTTACCACCTAAACGGGCAAGTTTAGATGTATCGTTTAAACTGCATGTGCCAACCACTAATGAAACAAATACTAATGGGACGACGATCATTTTTAAACTAGCGACAAATATTGCCCCACCGACTTTAAATACGCCATCTACGAAAAAATCTTTAATAGAGAGTTCAGCAAAACCAAGCGGGATTTTAAAGTCTCCTTCGTTGCCAAACAGTACCTGAAAAAATATACCAACCGCGATACCGGAAAACATACCGATTAATATTCGCGCGGTTAATCCCATTTTTTTATTATCCTGTTGAATTGTCATTTGTCTTATTCTTATTTTAAGTTTCAAATTTGCGACAATATAACCATAAAATTTAATTAATTTCACCTTGAACATTGCTTGAGCGAATAAAAACTAAAAAAAAGCAGAAAACGTTTGTGTAATAAATTGATATTTATTAACTTAGCAACAAAGAATGCGGTAGTTGCATAAAATAATAGGGAGAGGTTACATGTTACCAGCGCTATTTAAAGGCTCATATAAAAGCTTTATAGTTGGTTTATTTACATTGTTTGTTGTCGCTTGTAGTGGGGATGGCACTTTGTCAGATGGTTCATCTACTGGTGGAACAGGAACAGGTTCAGGGAATGACGTCTACAAGTTAGCCGTTGTATATGCAAACACAGATGGTACTTCAAGTAGTTCATTTGATTTTGGCGACGTAGTTACAATTACAGCAACCCTAACACTTAATGATGAAAGTGTTGAGGGAGCCATTATCAACTTTGCAAATAGCGATTCATCATTAGCATCACTCAGTGTTGCACAAGCAACAACAGACTCTAACGGTCAAGCAACGACTCAATTAACAGGGGGCGTTGCAGCAGGAACTGGAACGGTAACTGTCTCTACTAGTACTGGGTCGTTAGATGCAATAATTACTAATTACACTTCTCTAGGTGATACAACAAGTACTACCAACCATACCGCATATCTAGTCCCTAGCTCCACTACGGTAGCGGAATACCCCAATTTAACTGGGTCTACTATTACAACGATTTCATCATCACAGCCAGGACGCATTGTAATTCAACTTAACGATGATAATTTACAACCTATACCTCGTGAAATCGTTTATGTAGAGCTTGATGAACGTTCAACTGAGTTGTTAAATTTAAGCGTTGATAATGGTGGTATTGCAACTAATGCCGATGGATATGCATCGTTAACTCTAGAAGCAACAGACGTAAGTGGCGCCGGGAAATTAAATGTTATCTACAACGATGAAGTTGTTGCCTACGTGGTATTTAACGCTGCAGGGGATGGCGATCAAGAAGTAACAAAAGATATTGGTACTGTAGAGCTACTTTCCGACGCATTCCAAATGGCTTCGTCGGGGGCGCAATTGGTTAATCTAATTGGCCTAGTAAAAGACGAGAACAATAATCTAATGGAAGGTGTAACGGTTTCATTCGTTACCACATCTGGCGGTATACGTGTTAATCAAGCGACTACAGGTCCAGATGGGAAAGCCATTGCGGTATTAGACACATTAAATGCACCGCAAACGAGAGCTATTGAGGTGACGGCAATTGTCGGTGATAAATCCGATACGGTAAGTATTTCAGTTACCGGCACAACAATTAAAATAAACGGCAATGACTCAATTGTTACTGGAAATGCCGCAGTTTTCAGTGCTGTATTACTTAATTCTGATGGTGTTGGTATTGCTCAAACAAGAGTTTATCTGGTAAGTGAGAGTGGTAATGAGCTAACGGATATGAGCGGCTCGGTGTTACCAATAGATAGTTCAAACGGCTTATCGTATGTGGAAACGGATGCCACTGGTAGCGCACAGTTTAAGTTTAATGCAACAACCAGCGGAACAGACACCATTGTTGCATCAGCGTTAGGTGAAAGTAGTGACTTTAATATATCGGTATCTCCTGATACTTTCGTTATTGAGGAGTTAAAAGTAAACGACAGCATAGTCACCACAGCTGAAGTGCCAATGATTCAAGGTGGAGTATTTAAACTAGTTTGGGAAAAAGATGGTAGTCCATTTGTCGGAGATGTGTTGTTCTCCACAACGCGAGGCCAAATATTTGCTAAAGGAGCGGATACCTCAACGGCGACGCCTATTACTAATGTCGTATCGACCGATGCGGAAGGTAATGTAGAGGTAATGTTAGTATCATCTAATGCTGGCCCAGCAATATTAACGGCTAAGGCGCCGGGGCTTTCAGCAACCTATGAGTTTGAGTTTGTAGCAGAGACTGCACATCAAATTACGCTACAAGCTTCTCCATTTTCAATTGGACCAAACGGTCAGCAATCAACAATTAGCGCGGTTGTACGAGATATAGACGGTAACTTAGTGAAAAACAGGCCGGTTAATTTTCAGTTATATGACGTGAGTGGTGGCGCTATTTTTCCTGCAACTAACGTGACTGACAGTAATGGATTAGCAACAACCGTATATAGTTCTAGTACTGTGTCATCTCGCGATGGCGTAGCAATAGCTGCTTGTACGGATACGACTGGTTCAGCTAGTAACTGTTCAAACACTAGAAATACCAATGGTAATAACGATAGCCTTGATGATACATATGCTTGTACCGTTAATGCTAAAGAGTGTGTTTCAGACAGCGTTAAAGTGACAGTGGCAGAGAGAGAGCTATTTATTACCGCTGGTTTAGGAAATGCTGTCGGTGAACCAACGGATCAAGAGTACCAATATGACGTTCCGGTTTATGTTACCGACGTAAATGGAAATCCTATCTCAGGCGTAGAGTTAAGTATCTCAGCCATTTCTACGCATTATGCAAAAGGTTTTTGGGTTCAAGAAATCGATCCAGAGGACGACTCGTTTATTAAATGGGTATCGTTTCGCTCTGTCACTTGCCCAAGCGAAGACATTGACCGTGATGGTGTGTTAGACGTGCAAGTAGATGGTGAAGGCTTTAACGAAGATACCAATGGCAATGGAGTGTTAGACCCGGGTAATATAGTCAGAACGTTAGGAGACTTTGTTACAGACGAGAATGGTGCAACGATGATTTCGTTAATCTATGCCCAATCTTATGCCGCTTGGGTTGATATTGAATTTGAAGTTGAGGCTAAAATGGCAGGTACTGAACACACCCGTACACTGCGTTTTACATTACCAATACTGCAAGATGATGTCTCTGATGAAAAGTTCCCACCAATTAGACATAACTACGGTACTGATACGAACTGCAACACGACGAACTAAATCTTAAAGTATGATATTAAGTTCAAAAAAGGAGGCAAATGCCTCCTTTTTTTATTAGCTAGATATTAGCTATTCGCAACGCAGTTTTAACCGGTTATCTTTGGAAGTCGTAAACCGAACCTAAGTTTAAGATCTGCGTTAGCTCATCTAACGCTGTTCTAGATTCCATAACTAAGCTTGGATCGATTAAGTCGTTTTCTGACAACTCATCACGGTAGTGCTTATCCACCCAGGTATTTAATGTAGTGAATAACTGATCTGACATTAAGACATGTTGGTTTGTTGCTGCTAGTTCTTGCTCACTAAGCGCGACTCGAAGTCTTAGACATGCAGGACCACCGCCATTTCTCATGCTTTGCTTAACGTCAAAAAAATGTACTTTTTTAATAGGCGTGTTTTGACTAACTAGCTGTTCAAGATAAGCAGAAACCGCAGAGCTTTCTTTACACTCCATTGGCGCGATAATAGCCATTTCGTTATTACCAATATCGACTAACTGAGTATTAAACAAATAAGTTTTAACGGCCTCGTCAACAGTAACTTGATCAGACCCAACTTTTACAAAATGCATATCTTTTTTGTTTTTTGCAGAATACTTAGCATTCAATTCAGCTAACTTTTGCTCGGTGTCTAAAAAAGCTTGTTCGTGATAGAACAACACGTTTTGATTACCTACCGCAATAACATCGTTGTGAAACACGCCTTGATCAATAACATCTGGATTCTGTTGTACATAAACAACACCAGAGTCATCTAGTTGATGCAAACGAGAAACAGCAGTACAAGCCTCAAACGTATGACGAGCTGGGTATTTAATCGGAGCTGGCTTGTTGTGATCAAAAGCGTAACGACCGTAAACAAACATCTCTATGCCACCTTCACCGTAATTGTCACAAAAACGAGTGTGGTTTGCTGCACCTTCATCACCAAAGTGATCATTATCAGGCAGATGACGATGATGTGCGAAGTGAGATTCGTTCGCAAACATGGCTTGTAAAATTCTGCCACTTGTTTCCGGCTCAAGTGAACGATGAAATTTATTTGTTAAGTTTGCTGGCGTGAAGTGTACTTTTTTATCAGCTGTGTCAGAACTAGGTGATACCGTAGCTGCATTCGCAGTCCACATACTTGATGCTGAATACACAGCTCGTAGAATTTGTGGAGCATGTTTTTTTGCTTGCTGAAGAATATTGGCATCAGATCCAGTAAAACCAAGACGACGTAACGCATTCATATCAGGACGTTCCTGCGGTGCTAAAACGCCTTGTTTGAGTCCCATGTCGTGCAAAGCTTTCATCTTTTGTAGGCCTTGCTTAGCTGCAGATTTTGGGTTTGATACATCTTTTGCATTTGATAAGGAGGCGACATTGCCGACTGACAACCCGGCATAATTATGTGTAGGGCCAACTAAGCCATCAAAATTTGCTTCAAAATACTTCATTAAATCAACACTCCTCAATATTTAGTTCCAAATAGATTTTTATTCAGAAAAAAAAATTATTATATTTGTAATTAAAGCTGATTATTTCGCTTTATCGAGCTTCAGCGTGGCGGAAAATAATTTTATAAATTTATTGAGCGAAATTTTATAAACTTCAAAAAACGCTGAAACACTTATAAACATTGCGCATAAGACGCTGTAAAACGTTTATATTATACGCAGTTAAGTTAAAAAATCTAAGTTAAAGACAGAAATTGATAGCGATTTGTGCTTGAAGTCGAATAGAATCGCATATATATCTTATAAGTTAGTATAACTACGCAAATAAACTAAAAACGCTACCGTGGCTTTAAAATTAAGCGGCGGACAAGTTTTATAAGCGATTGAGGAATTATGGGAAAATCTCTGGTAATAGTAGAGTCACCAGCAAAAGCAAAAACAATCAATAAATACTTGGGTAAGGATTTTGTTGTTAAGTCGAGCGTTGGTCATATTCGTGATTTACCTACGTCTGGTGGGCCTAAAAAGGCAGCAGAACGAACTTCCACTAAAGGATTATCTGTTGAAGAAAAAGCGGCGCTAAAAGCAAAAAAAGACAAAGAAGCTCTAGTTGGCCGAATGGGTATCAATCCTGAAAAAGGGTGGGCAGCCAAGTATCAGATATTGCCAGGCAAAGAAAAAGTCGTAACCGAATTAAAGAAATTAGCGAAAGATGCAGATCAAATATATCTTGCAACCGATTTGGACCGCGAAGGGGAAGCAATAGCATGGCACCTGAGAGAAATTATTGGTGGTAGCGATGATAAATTTAAACGAGTTGTATTTAACGAAATAACCAAGAGTGCGATCCAACAAGCATTCTCAAAGCCAGGTGAACTAAACATTGACCGAGTCAATGCACAACAAGCGAGACGTTTTTTAGATCGTGTTGTTGGCTTCATGGTATCACCATTGCTATGGAAAAAAATTGCTCGAGGACTGTCAGCAGGGCGAGTTCAGTCTGTTGCGGTTCGCTTGGTAGTTGAACGTGAGCGAGAAATCAAAGCGTTTATCCCAGAAGAGTTTTGGCGTTTACATGCAGACACAAATACAGCCGACCGTAAAAACATCATGCTTGAAGTTGCTAAGCAACAGGGCAAAACATTCAAGCCTGTTAATAAAGCACAGATGGATGCTGTTTTAGAAGATATAAAAGCGCAGACATTTACTGTTAGTAACCGAGAAGATAAACCTTCGAAAAGTAAGCCGTCAGCACCGTTTATCACATCGACTTTACAACAAGCAGCGAGCACTCGACTAAGCTTTGGCGTTAAAAAAACCATGATGATGGCACAGCGTCTATATGAAGCCGGTCACATTACTTACATGCGTACAGACTCGACGAACCTAAGCTCAGAGGCCGTGGGCGCGTGTCGTATGTTCATCCAAAGTGAGTTTGGTGAAAAGTATTTGCCAACATCACCAATGATGTATGGTAGTAAAGATGGCGCTCAAGAGGCCCACGAAGCGATTCGACCTTCGAACGTAGGATTGACCGCAGATAAGCTAGATGGCATGGAGCGCGATGCTGTGCGCCTTTATGAGCTGATTTGGAATCAGTTTGTCGCTTGTCAAATGGTTCCTGCAGAATATGACGTGACAAATGTCACTGTAAGTGCAGGTGATTTTGAACTTAAAGCTAAAGGTCGAGTTCTAAAATTTGACGGTTGGACAAGAGTTCAGCCGGCAATTAAAAAAGCCAACGACGATAATATTGAGCTTCCAGACGTTAAAGTAGGCGACAACCTAAATCTAAATGAGTTGTTACCAAAACAACACTTCACCAAGCCAGTGGCCAGATTCTCCGAAGCTAGTCTTGTAAAAGAACTTGAAAAACGTGGTATAGGCCGACCATCAACTTATGCATCGATTATAGGTACTATTCAAGACCGAGGTTATGTTCGGTTAGAAAGCCGACGCTTTTATGCAGAAAAGATGGGTGAAATTGTTACTGACCGCTTAGTAGAAAATTTCACTGACCTACTCAATTATGACTTTACGGCTCGAATGGAAGGCCGTTTAGATGAAGTTGCTCATGGCGACTTAGAGTGGAAAGCATTATTAGACAGCTTTTATGAAGAGTTTAAAGGTAACTTAGAAGTTGCATCTAGAGAATCAGACGAAGGCGGAATGCGCCAAAACACGCCAATTGAAACTGATATCGAGTGTGGGAAGTGCGGACGAAATATGAATATTCGTACAGCAAGTACGGGCGTTTTTCTTGGCTGTTCAGGTTATGCTTTACCGCCTAAAGAGCGCTGTACAAATACCATGAATCTTACTTCTGGTGATGAAGCTGAAAATGTCACTAGTGAAGAGCAAGAAGCAGAAGCATTGCGTCATATGAAACGTTGTCCAGTATGTGCCACGGCCATGGACAGTTACTTAATTGATGAAAAACGTAAGATTCATATTTGTGGTAATAATCCTGTTTGTGAAGGGTTTGTTGTTGAAAAAGGTGAATTTAAGCTTAAAGGCTATGATGGCCCTCTAATCGAATGTGATAAGTGTCAATCAGACATGGAGCTCAAATCTGGTCGTTTTGGTAAATACTTTGGTTGTACTAACTCTGAGTGTAAAAATACTCGTAAGCTGTTGAAAAATGGCGAAGCAGCGCCACCAAAAGAAGATCCAACGCATCTTCCAGAATTACCGTGTGAAAAGTCCGACGGTTATTTTGTATTACGTGACGGAGCTGCTGGTCTTTTCATGGCTGCATCCACTTTCCCTAAATCGAGAGAGACTAGAGCACCATTTGTTGAAGAGTTACAGCGATTTAGAGATAGAATTAGTCCTAAGTTTTACTATTTGGCAGACGCGCCAGCGCAAGACCCAGATGGTAATAAGTCTAAAGTTCGATTTAGTCGCAAGACGAAACAACAGTACGTTATGACTGAAGACGATAACGGCAAAGCAACAGGTTGGGCTGCATGGTTTACTGACGGTGAGTGGACTGTCGATGATGGTCGTAAAAAACCAAAAGCAAAAGCAAAACCTAAAGCTAAAAGTAAAGCCAAAGCCAAAGCAAAATAGTGCTAAGTGTATATAATTAAGTTTATGTAGCTCAGTATGAAAAATTTAAAGGCCCTCAGGAGTAAGTCACTCTATTGAGGGTCTTTTTGTAAGTAAAAACCCAAAGTTGCTCCTGCTAAGTATAAGTATAATTATAAGTATAAGTATAAGTATAAGTTTAACTATCCATGATCGATATTAGTGATATTCATTTAATACAAGTTGTCAGCCAAGTTGGAAGTATCACCAAAGCCGCCGAGCTACTTCACATATCTCAGCCAACATTAAGTAAACGTATTAGTCGACTCGAACAAAAGCTTAAGATGGCTTTGTTTTATCGAGACACTGGCGGTATGGTCCCTACAGAAGCAGCAAAACTATTAACTCACCGTAGCCAAACACTGACTTCACAATTAGCTCAGTTGGAGCGCGAGCTTGAACTAATGGCTAATTTAAAAGGCGATATGATTTCTATTGGTGTCGGGCCAATAGTAGAGCAAGACATTTTGCCAAAGGTGTTACTAGATTTTGTAGAGCACGAATATAATTTTAAAATCTCAACCGTGACCCTGTCATCAGAGGCGTTACTAGAAAACCTAATGAATGGCCGGTTAGATATAGTTATTGGAACATTTGGCGAAGAAGACGTTCCGACAAATTGTTTAGCGCCACTAAAATATAGCAACCGTTTTGTAGGCGTTGTACGAAGCGGCCATGCTTTGAGTAATCATAAAAAGGTTCACTTAAGTGAATTGATGGAATATAGGAATATTTCTCCAAGTATACCTAAAAACTTAAGTTTTAAGGCTTCTTTATTGATAAAGGATCGTGACTTCACGCCTTCTATAGCCTGTGAAAGTTACGATATAGCCAAGCGAGTAGTATTAAACTCTGATTACGTTACTTCTGGTCCAGAGGTACTATTTAGAAATGAATTTCTCTCAGAACAGCTAGTTAAGCTTGAGTTAGAGTCAGACTTGATTTGGGAGTGCCGCTGTTTAGTGAAACCTGAACGCAGTCTTGCTCCAGCTATACAAGAAGTCATTGGCTTATTTTCTCAGTACATGTCGCCCGTTGAAATGCCTTAAAGTTTGTTTTCAATTCAGATTGACTAAATTAGTCGCATTTAGATTGAAATTACCGCGACTAATGACATTTCTTTGTTAGGGGTATGAAAAAAGTTTATTACACCTTAGGCTGTTGCACCTTTAAACTCCGCTATCCAAATTTCGGCCTGCATTACAAAAGCGCCACGTCAAATTCAACATAAAAGGGTTTACAAACTCAATGAAAAATAATCAAGTACCGGCTAAATCTATTATCGCCTTATCTTTAAGCGCATTATTCATGTCGGAGGCTACAATAGCTGCCGGCTTTTATTTAAATGAGCATAGCGCGAACGGGTTGGGTAGAGCATTTGCAGGGCAAGCTGCTTTGGCTGAGAATGCAACGGTATTGTATTCAAACCCTGCGGCAATTACGCAATTTGATGCCGCTACGATGAGCCTATTTTTAAGCTACGTTGACCCAGGTATTAACTCTACAGGTTCTGTGACGCTTACTAACCAAGGGCAAAACTTGACGCTAAACGCGGATCAAGATGATGTTGCTGGCAGTGCTTTTATTCCAGCAGCTTTTTATGCTCGTCCATTAAACGAGAAATGGTCTATTGGTCTTGGTATGTATAGTAACTATGGCTTGGCCTCAGACTATGACGACAGTTTCACGGCATTACATTTTGGCGACCGAGCCGAGATTAAATCCGTTAACCTCAATCCTACCGTCGCTTACCGCCTATCTGACACAATTAGCCTAGGACTGGGGTTAAACGCAGTTTATAGCGAAGCTGAACTTAGTACGTCGGTTCCGGCTGTTATATCCGGCGCAATCGGTGGTATTGTGCCGCCATTAGCCTCTATTGCTAAAGTACAGGGTGATGACTGGTCATTTGGTTGGAACATAGGTGCATACTGGTTGCCTACTCCAAACACTACAATTGGACTTAGTTACCGCTCAGAAGTTGCTCTATCACTATCGGGCGATTTCAAATCTGATGTGGTTGCTGCATATAATCAAGCTGGCTCAGTAGATATTGATTTACCTGCACTTGCAGAGCTAGCAATAAGTCAAAAAGTATCAGAACAACTTTCTTTCCAAGCTAGTATCAACTGGTTTGGATGGAGCAGTTTTGACGTACTTGAAGCCAATTTAGAAAACGGTGTTGATGTGTTGTTAAAAGAAGAGCAATTTCACAACGCTAAAAAGTACAGTTTAGGAGCAACGTATATTCTGAATGCACAATGGGTTTTACGAACCGGTGTTGCCTATGATGAAGGTGCTGTTTCAGATGAGCACAGAAGTATAAGTATTCCAGATACTGACAGACGTTGGTTGAGTGCGGGCGCAAGCTACACGTTAAACGACGCACTATCTATCGATGCTGGTATTGTAAAAGTCTATGGTAAAGAAGCGAAAGTAAATGAACAAACAGCGTTTGGTCCGTTAACATCGACGTTAGAAGCGACCCAAAAAGCCTCTGCCACTATTTTATCCGCCCAAATAAACTATAAGTTTTAAAAACGAGTTTTAACGTTTAAAAAGGAGTTAAACCACTTTACAAAGTTATTTAGTGGTTTAACTCTGCCTTTTCTCTCATCAAACCGTCGGTAAGCTTTTCATCCAGTCCTTTAACCATGGTAAGGCTTTAGTTTCAGGCTCCAAAGTTTCACAAGCGTCTATTTTCAACATCGGTACTGGCGCAATGCCTTGTAACTCATAAAATAGCTCTTCCATTTTCTCGCCTGCACCACAAAAAGTAGGGTAACTTGAGTCACCCAGCGCAATCACACCAAATGGTTTTTGTTGCTGCATTGGCATAGTGTCGCGTGCTGAAAAGTAAAAACTTTCCAAATTTGAGGGTAGGTCGCCTTGCCCTGTAGTCGAGGTTATGACTAAACAAGCGTCAACATCATGAATATCGGTAACTAGTGCAGAACTGTTGTAAACGGTTGTATGCCCAGCGTCATGCAATGCTTGTTGAACGGTATTTGAAAGTTCTTGCGCGGCGCCGTAAACGCTCCCCATAATTAATGCAACTCGAGCCATGATGTGAATCTCCTAAACTTTGATAACAGCCATGTTAGCTAAAATAGTTAAACGAACAATAGCTAAACGAACAATAGTTAAACGAACTGAGGTAAAACATTGTATCGAAATTTATGTTGTCGGCCACCGACATTGTTCAAAAACGCTGGTTAAAGCCTCATCAAGAGGTGCATGTATACTGATACACTGTTTTGTAGTCGGATGTACAAAGCTAATACTAGCAGCATGTAATGCAAGCCTGTTGAGCGCTAAATGCTCACGAGCAGATTTATTTTGTTTACCATCACCGTGGTTAGTATCGCCAATAATCGGGTGTCTTATATGTGCCATGTGTCGCCGTAATTGATGTTTACGTCCCGATTTAGGGTTCAGCTCTACCAAAGAGTAGCGACTTTTTTCATAGCGTCCAGATGGAAAGGGTAGTTCGGCTGTGGCAATCGTTTTTAAATAGGTCAATGCTTCTTGTGGAGCTAGATCGGTTGCTCGGTTTTTATCTGCTATTTTGTCAAAGATACGTGTAAGAGCGTAGTCAATGGTAATTTGCTCTTGTGTATGACCACGAACCATAGCCAAGTAGGTCTTCTGTATTTCATCGTTTGCAAACGCTTTACTCATGGTGGCTGCAATTTCGCTACTTAATGCGAACACAAGCACGCCCGACGTGGGTCTGTCTAAGCGGTGGATTGGAAAAACGTGTTGACCAATAAGATCTCTAGTGAGTTGAAGCGCAAACAACGTCTCTCGTTTGTCAATTTCGCTTCGATGTACAAGTAAACCTGACGGCTTATTAATAGCAACTAAATCATTATCTTGATAAAGAATAGAAATCTCTGGGGCTTGATCAAAAACTATATTACGCATTATTAACTATTCAGTGAATATTTTACGCTAAGGATACCACTTAACGTCGCTAGCCCCTATAATTGGCAGGCTAAATAATTAAAAGGAAAACTAATGTCGACCGCGAACTCTAATAATCCAGTCCCAACAATTGCCGATTTAATGTTGCAAGCTGACGCCAATTGGCGCGTTTTTGATATGGGACGTCGTATCCAGTCGATTAGTAAAAGTGACTTTGCCGCTATCGAGAATGGCGAAAAACCGTATCCATTTCCTCTTCAGCAAAAAGCGAGGTTTGCTGTACTGTTTTGGGATCAAAAAGAGTCAAAACAAAGTGGCATGACAAACCCTTTTATTTGGTTTCTTCAATTTGAAGTTGATGAATTAGGCTTACTAAAACTGCAACAAAGAGATCATTTTATCTCTATTGTTATTAAAGAGTTAGGTTCATCAATAATAGGTGCAACAGACTCGGACAAGTTAGATAATCACCCTTATTCATTTACACCGGATCAAAATAGGCAAGCTGCGTTTAACGCGACGATAAAAGTTGCTTTGAAGCAACCGGCATCTATGTATTACGAACATGTGCAAGCTTATTTCACTAATCAGATTAGTATTGATAAGTGGCAAGAGTTGACGGTTCAGGGTATTGCTGACTTTGCCGCTCGTATTAATGAAAGTCAAAATGATTTAGCGTTGATAAATAATTTAGATCAATTGTCAGTTCAAATACTTAGCGTTTTAGGCGCGACGTTGGAGCATTCGAAGATTGGTATTAAATTAACGGAAAAATTGATAGTGCAGCAAAAGTTGGCGCTTGAAACATCTGATCACGAAGAAGTATTCCATTTATTAAGATGTATGGCAGGAAGTGAGTCTAAGTCATTAGTTCAGCAACAATTAGCTTTTTTACTTTCATCAGACGCGCTAAATGAGGAATCGTTATACTTGATAATAGCGGGTCGCTTTTGGAGTTATTTGACTGACGACTCACTACGTCATCTGTACTTTGATAAAATATCGCAACATACCAACCAACAGTTGTTTGCTGGTATATTTGCAGACTTAGTCGCAATACCAGAAACGAGACAGTGTGTATTAAGTTTACTTAGAGACCCATCTCGCTCTGCTTCAGTATCAAGAGCGATCGGGACCTTGTTCGGCCAATAATAAAATACGATTAATAATTGCTTTTATGCCGTTGCCTCTTGATGGACTTAATTGGTCCATCAAGCCTAGCTGATCAAGATAAGACGGCATATCGAACTCTAGTACTTGGCGATGAGATTTGCCATTAAACGCCGCGAGCACAATGGCGATTAAACCTTTCACTATTTTTGCGTCTGAACTGGCTGCTAATAGAAGTTGATCTTGGTGCCAGGAGGCAACTAACCAAACCTGACTTTCACAGCCTGCAACTTGGCTTTCCTCACGCTTAAGCGTTTCATCAAACGCTGGTAATTCTTTACCCATCAACATAATGCGTCGGTACTTATTTTGCCAGCCATGTTCTTTGTCCATTAGTGATAATACTGAGGCGTCGTTCAAGGTAAATGAGTTTGAAAAGTCCGCTATTGCTTGGTTCATATTGCTCTACTTGTTTTATATATCTAATAATTCTATGGTGTTTTTAAGGGCTTTTACGAACTGGTTTACGTCATTTAGTTCATTATAAACAGCCAATGATACTCGGATTGTACCGTCTGTACCGAGCGCCTGCATGAGTGGCATTGCGCAATGGTGGCCACAACGAACTGCAATTTGTTGTTGGTCTAACAGCATACCAACATCAGCGACTGATTCATCGTTTAAAGTAAATGAAACAACCCCAACATTGGCAGTCAAATCACCATATAGCGTTATGTTATCGATTGATTTTAGTTGGTTAAGGAGCGCTTTATATAAGTCGTCAATATGACTATGTTGAGTTTGGTACAGTTCGCTGTTCACAAAATCCAATGCGGCTTTAAGACCAATAACACCGGCAATATTTGGTGTGCCAGTTTCCAATAACGCAGGAATTGGTCTAAACGACGTTTTATCCCTTGATACTTGCGTGATCATTTCTCCACCAAACTGAACTGGATGCATTTCAGCCTTTTTACGTTCGGCAATATATAAAACGCCAATTCCTGTTGGACCATAAAGTTTATGACCCGAAAAGGCATAAAAATCGCAGTTTAATACGCTCACGTCAATTGGTAGGTGAGCAACAGCCTGTGCGCCATCAACTAGGGTCGTCGCACCAACTTCATTGGCTAACTCAACCATTTTCGCTACTGGATAAATACTTCCCAGTGCGTTTGATACGTGCTGAACCGCAACTAGTTTTGGTTTTGTTAATAAGACTTCTTGGTATTGGCAAAGATCTATTTGCCCGGTAGATGTTAATTCAATAATGTGTAGTTTAAGCTGCTTTTGCATAGCCAATTGTTGCCACGGCACAAAATTGGCGTGATGTTCAGATGCCAACACCACAATACCATCGCCAGGCATAAGGTGGTGCATTGCCCAGCTTTGAGCGACTAAATTGATAGAGTCAGTAGTACCTTTAGTCCAAACTATGTTAGATGGGGAGCCGGCACCAATAAAATTTGCAACCGCACTTCGAGCCTGTTCATATTGAGCCGTTGTATTTTTAGCAGCTTGATAGGAGCCTCGGTGAACATTGACGTTATTACAGCTGTAAAAAACTGACATTGCTTCGATGACAGATTTCGGCTTTTGAGTTGTGGCAGCACTGTCCAAATAGATCAAATCTGGATTGTTTGCAAAAAAAGGGAAATGTTTCTTTAGGCTCATAAATAACAGACATAAAAAAGGGCAAACTAAGATGAACCTAGTTTACCCGAATTTTATAAGGGCGTAAAAATTAACACTCGATTATATTAACCGCTAAACCACCTCTAGCGGTTTCTTTGTATTTGGATTTCATATCGTTACCAGTATCCCACATGGTTTTGATAACCTTATCGAGAGAGACTTTCTGGCCACCACTACCACGAAGCGCTAAACGAGCGGCATTAATGGCTTTGATTGATCCCATCGCATTCCGCTCAATACATGGCACTTGCACCAACCCACCAACTGGGTCGCACGTTAAACCTAAATTATGTTCCATACCAATTTCTGCTGCATTTTCAACTTGTTCAACGCTGGCACCTTGAATTTCGGCTAACGCGCCGGCCGCCATTGAGCAAGCTACGCCAACCTCTCCCTGACAACCCACTTCAGCACCTGATATAGAAGCGTTCTTTTTGTATAAGATGCCAATCGCACCTGCTGTTAATAAATAACGGACAATTAAGTCTTCGTTTAAAGGTTTAACAAACTTATGGTAATACATTAGTACTGCCGGAATAATGCCTGCAGCGCCGTTTGTTGGCGCAGTTACGACGCGACCACCATCGGCATTTTCTTCATTTACAGCGAGCGCAAAAAGGTTTACCCAATCCATAACAGTTAACGGGTCGTTCGATTGTTCGCTAGATAGTTTTCTGTGCAAAGCCGGAGCTCGACGGCGTACCTTTAAGCCTCCAGGTAATATGCCTTCAGTACGAATACCGCGATCGATGCAGGCTTCCATTACGTTCCAAAGTTCAACCAGTTGCTTGCGGACCACATTTTCATCAAGCCAAACTTTCTCATTGGCCATCATTAAGCCAGGAATGCTAACACCATCACGTTGACACATTTCTAGCAGTTCTGCGCCTGTTGAAAAAGGGTAAGGTACTGGTTGTGATTCGACTTGCTGTTGGGCGGTTTCTTTTTGAAGTTCAAAGTCTTCATGTTTAACAATAAAACCACCACCAATGGAATAATACGTCTGACTTAATAGGATGCTGTTGCCACTTTTAGCCGTTAATGTCATGCCGTTTGAGTGCAATGGTAATGTTTTCCGGCGATGAAAAATGATGGCATTTTTACTAGGAAAATCGATAGATTGTTTACCTAATAAAAGTAAGGTTTGACTAGACTCGATGTGAGCTAACTTTGTTGCTACCGTATCTGGGTCAATGCTTTCTGGCTCATCACCAAGTAGGCCTAAAATAACCGCTTTACCAGAGCCATGGCCAATTCCAGTTTGACCTAAAGAGCCAAATAACTCTGTTTGTATGCTTGTTACTTGTTCAAGCACACCTTGTTCTTTTATTAAATCGGCAAATTCTTTTGCTGCGCGCATCGGCCCAACGGTATGTGAACTGCTCGGCCCAATGCCGATACTGAACATATCAAAAACACTTAACATTATATTTTTCTATTTTTAGAAAACGATAAATAGATTGTAACTCAGTTTGTTATTATTCACACCATCATACACATGAGAATAACTTATTCGATATGGCGGATAAGTTTTTGTAAGATTGCAGCGGTGGCACCCCAGATAAGCTTGTTTTCATAACGTATAAAGTGAATTTTATGAGGCTTGCCTTGCCAGTTTGGAGTTAAATAAAATTGATGCTTGCGCTGTAAAAGGTACGAAAGCGGGATTTCAAAAATATCACTAACTTCTCCTTCATTTGCAACAAACTCTTGTGCTCCATCTACCAAAGCAACTAAGGGTGACATAGTAAAATGACTCACTGTATGAAGTTCGGGTAACCAACCTAAAGGTTGAATTTTTCGAGTGTCTAAGCCTATTTCTTCTTCACTTTCTCGAATCGCAGTATCTTTTAAGGTGTCGTCTGTTTCATCGTGTTTGCCACCGGGAAAACTAATTTGTCCGGGATGGTTTCGCAAATGATTTGCACGTTGAGTAAGTAGGATATGTAGTCCTTGAGCTCGCTCTATAACGGGAATTAACACCGCCGCTCTTTTTAATGGTTCGGCAGGGCCAAATCGACCATAGTCGGCTTCGTACTTTTGTTCAAAAGGACGTAAACATAAGCGAGATGCGAACTCTTCAGGGCTCATTTTTCTGTCATTCACCTTATTGCTGGTAGTTTATTAATCAATCGTTCTTGAGGTTATTGAGAATAGGCAATATTTTATTTACTTTGTCTAATGTTTCTTGATACTCATCTTCACAGACAGAATCAGCAACTAAGCCACCTCCAGCCCAACAATATATCTTATTGTTGTTACAGACTAGTGTTCTAATGGTTATATTAGTATCCATATCGCCGTTTGGTCGGATATAGCCTACCGAGCCACAGTAAACACTCCTCGGGTGCGGTTCGAGCTCATGAATGATTCGCATCGCACTTATTTTGGGTGCACCAGTTATAGAGCCACCAGGGAATGCCCCACGTAGCAAGTCTAACGAACTGGCAGAGTCTTTTAGTGTTGAGGTTATGGTACTCACCAAATGATGTACAGCGGGGTAACTTTCAATCTCAAAAATTTTAGGTACTTTAACTGTGCCGGGCTTAGACACTTTGGCAATATCGTTTCGCAACAAATCAACAATCATCAAGTTTTCTGCACGGTCTTTTTCTGCCGTTGCTAAGTCCATCGACATTTGTTCGTCTAACAAGTGATTATTACTGCGAGGGCGGGTGCCTTTAATTGGCTTAGTTTCAACTTCCCGGTTTTTGACCTGCAAAAAACGTTCTGGAGACAGACTGAGCACAGCGCCTTCCTCTAATCGAATAAAACTTGAAAAAGGCGCTTTATTTGACGCTCTTAGTGCTAAATATGCTTGCCATTCACAGCCACTATAATTGGCGTCAAAACGTTGTGCTAGGTTAATTTGATAACAATCACCAGAGGCTAAATACGACTTTACCTTGCCAAATTTATGTTGATAATCGGCAAATGTCATATTCGATAACCAAGGGCTGGTTAATTCAAATTTCGCCTCTAGTTTCTCTTTCGACGTTGTTGACGCAATTTCAGCAATTAACGCCTGCAACTCTGCAAAGTCTTTATTGGCTGTTTGTGATTGACTAAAAAACTCAATTTGATCATTGCTGTGGTTAAATATAATGCCGCTGTGGTAAATCCCAACAAACATATCTGGTAAGGTAATATCATGAGGCTTTGGTTGGGGCATGGCTTCAAAGCGGCCACCTAATTCGTAACCCCAATAACCCAGTGCGCCACCACAAAACGGTAAATCCTCTGAGCTATCAACAGTCAGCTTTTCTAGCTCTTGGTTGATCAGTTCAAGGGGGTCCTCTAAAGATGTTTTTGATTCTCCATCTTGCTTAATTATTTGGGTCAAATTGCCGGTTGTCTTAAACAGCACACTCGGTTGCCATACGCATAAACTAAATGCTTTAGCACCTTGTTCGGCATTAGCGCTGTCGAGAATAATAAACGAAGGCTTTTGCTGCAACCGAGACAAGAGTTGCTGAAAGTCAGGCTCAGACAAAAGTAAATTTTTTCGAAAAAGAGAATGCGACATTAGGTTTGATTAACTTATTTAGAATTCAATTAAACTATAGGCCAACAAAATTATACAGTTAACTTAAAAATTGCTGGTTTATTTGTTGGTTTCAATGGGCCAGAAGAGTATCATTATCAATATTAATTTTCAGTAATCATGATCAATTATTGAATCTTTGCCAAACTCGACGACAATAAACAATACGTTTTGTTTACAAAATCATATCAAAATAATTAGAGGTCGCTATGACGGTTATTCGCCAACAAGACTTAATCGATAGTATTGCAGACTCATTGCAGTACATGTCTTACTACCATCCACTTGATTATGTTCAAGCTGTTGAAAAGGCTTATCACAAAGAACAGAATCCAGCTGCTAAAGATGCGATGGCTCAAATTTTAATTAATTCCCGAATGTCTGCAGAAGGGCATCGTCCTATCTGTCAAGATACTGGAATAGTAACTTGCTTTGTAAAAATCGGTATGGCTGTGCAATGGGACAAAACCGACATGACAGTGCAGGAGATGGTTGATGAAGGCACTCGTCGTGCATATTTGAATCCGGAAAACCCGTTAAGAGCATCAATTGTTGCTGATCCAAACGGCGCACGAAAAAATACAAAAGACAATACGCCTTCGGTTGTGCACGTCGAAATGGTGCCTGGCGCAGGTATCGAAGTCATGATTGCTGCAAAAGGCGGTGGTTCTGAAAATAAATCAAAAATGGTAATGTTAAATCCATCTGACGATATTGTTGAGTGGGTTACTAAAACGTTACCGACTATGGGTGCAGGCTGGTGTCCACCAGGTATGTTAGGAATAGGCATTGGCGGCACAGCAGAAAAAGCAGCAGTTATGGCTAAAGAATCCTTAATGGATCCAGTTGATATTCAAGATCTTATCGAAAAAGGCGCGGAAACCTCAGACGAGCAATTACGTTTAGACCTATTAAAAGCAGTGAATGATTTAGGTATCGGTGCTCAAGGTCTTGGTGGATTAACAACCGTTGTTGATATTAAAGTTAAATCTTGCCCAACGCATGCCGCGTCAAAACCTGTTGTTATGATCCCAAATTGTGCAGCAACTCGTCACGTACACTTTCATTTAGACGGCAGTGGTCCAGCTAAACTTACACCGCCTAAATTAGAAGATTGGCCGGAAGTAACTTGGGAAATGGGGAAAAATGTTCGTCGCGTTAATGTTGATAGCATAACGAAAGAAGAAGTGTCGACCTGGAAAGCGGGCGATACAGTTTTACTAAGCGGAAAAATATTGACGGGCCGAGATGCGGCGCATAAGCGCATCAAAGACATGCTGGATAAAGGTGAAGGTTTGCCTGAAGGTGTCGACTTTAATGGCAGATTTATCTATTACGTTGGTCCAGTAGATGCTGTTGGTAATGAAGTCGTTGGCCCTGCAGGACCGACTACCGCCACACGAATGGATAAGTTTACAGACCTTATGTTAGGCGAAACTGGTTTAATGGGAATGATTGGTAAGGCCGAACGAGGTCCTGCTACTGTTGAGTCAATAGCGAAACACGGTTCTGTTTATTTAATGGCCGTTGGTGGAGCAGCCTATTTAGTTTCAAAAGCGATTAAAAAGTCGAGAGTTGTGGCGTTTGAAGACTTAGGAATGGAAGCAATATACGAATTTGAAGTAGAAGATATGCCTGTATCTGTGGCGGTTGATAGTACGGGAAATAACGTACATGTGACTGGCCCTGCGATGTGGAAAGGTAAAATTGCTGAGATGAACAAAAAGTAACGTAAATGTTTAAACAACCTTACTTTTGATATTTTATTGATAAGTTAATATGCCGAATAAAAAAGCCAGTTACCCCAATGTGACTGGCTTTTTGTTTATGGCGGGGTACAAAGTATGCACATTAAGCTGTTTGGAAGGTTATTCGCTTATTTAGTTATTCTGGTTATTGCTTTTACTGCAAAAACGGAGAATTTAGACGTCGTTACACAGCCAGCACATAATTCAGAATTCCTAGCTGTTTCAGCTAATGTAACTATTGATGCTCCAATTCAAAATGTGTTGCCGTTTTTTCATGGCGGTAATGCTTGTTGGCAATGGCAACTTAGGTGCAAATCGTCAAAAGTGTTAGCTAAATTAGATTCGCGACATCAAATCGTTTATACGGTTATTAATATGCCTTGGCCATTATCCGACAGAGACCTGATTTTTGATGTGGCTGTAAAAGGCGCGACGGCAACAGCTACCGGATTAATTTTGGACTCAAATGAAAACAGTTTTGATGAAAACAAAGAAAATAATCCCGTTTTAATATCCTTGAAACCCTACTCGGGCGAACTAGATCAATTAGTACAGAATGAAAAACTCGTTAGAGCGATGTCAACAATTGACTACTCGCTTTCGCCGATAAGTGAGCATCAAACCCAGCTATCTATTTATATGCATACAGAGTTTGGTGGCAGTGTATCGCCATCAATGATCAACACTCGACTCGAAAAGTCAGTACGCAAAGACATTAATGCTTTGTTACAACTGATTAACAAGAAAACACGACCACCTTCGTAGACTTAGTGACCACGGCGTAATATCTTAGCGTAATTAAGATATGTCATCTTTGACAGCAGGAAGTCATGCTAAAAATAAACAATATAGAAAAGTCATTTCGTAATGGTGATGAAGTAGTAAAAGCCCTTAACGGAGTATCATTAGAGGTGAAAGAAAATGAGTTTGTCGCTTTTATGGGCAGCTCTGGTTCTGGTAAGTCAACACTAATGAACATTCTTGGCTGTTTAGATACACCTACTCACGGCGAATATTACCTAAACGGTGAAAATGTTGCGCTAATGAGCGATGAGGATTTATCGAAAGTTCGAAATGAACATATAGGATTCATATTTCAAACCTTTCATTTACTACCAAAACTAGATGCGGTAGGGAACGTTAAATTACCCACTCGATACTCCAATATCTCAGATGAAGAAGCAACGGAAAAAGCCAAAGCCTTATTAATAAAAGTTGGATTGGAACACAGAATGTTTCACAAGCCCTTCGAAATGTCCGGTGGTCAGCGTCAACGTGTTGCCATTGCCCGGGCGCTTATTAATGAGCCGACCGTTATATTAGCCGATGAGCCTACGGGTAACTTAGATAGTAAAACATCAGAAGAGATCATGTCGTTACTAACAGCGTTACATAAGCAAGGTCAAACCATCGTCATGGTGACGCACGAAGACGATATTGCTGCTTATGCGCAACGAGTGGTTAGAATGAAAGATGGGCGAGTGTTAAGTATCGAGTCAAATGATGGAGAAGTGAGTAATGTCTAAACGTTTAATCATCATTTTACTATTGTCATTGTCCCTACCTACGGACTTGTTGGCAGAGCCGGTGTTACTTACCGGAGAGATTGCTTCGCTAGAAAAACAAATTGTATCGGCACCTAGAACCGATCGCTGGCAGATTCAAATTCAATGGATGCATGAGGAAGGCACCATTGCAAACGAAGGTGATTTGATTGCTGTTTTTGACTCAGGCTCGATTAAGTCACAAATTAAGCAAAGTGAGGAACGTCTTGCCGCCGAGCAATTAGTGCTAAAAAAGAAAAAATTAGATCTGCAACAAGCCGTGGTTAATGCTGAAGGGCAATTAAAAATAGCAAATCTAGAAGTTGAAAAAGCTAAGATAAACGCATCAGTTGTGTCTACTGATGTTAGCAAATATGACAAAGGTAAGTATCAACTTGATCTTGAGCGTGCACTCCTTGGAAAAATTCGTGCAGAACAAAACCTCGCAGTAAAAATAAAAGAAAAAGAACTAGAGTTGGTAAAACAAAATATTAACATTACAAAAATACAAGAAAATTTAGCTTACCAACAAAAGACGCTAGAGCGAGCGTCGGTTACTGCTCAAATTACAGGCCAAGTTACCCACATGATGCATCCTTGGAACGGAGAGAAGATTACTGCGGGCTCAATGTTACAGCAGTCGATGAAAGCAATGTTGGTGCAAGGGCAAGGTAGCTATCGGGTGCAAGCTTGGGTTCATGAAATTGATGTGAATAAAATTAGCGAGGGTGATACCGCAAGTTTAAAACTTGATGCATTTCCTAATAAACAATATCAAGGCGTTATATCTTCTATAGCAAGCCAATCGGAAAAAAAAGAAATGTGGAGCAACAGCGCTTATCACCGTCTATATCTTAGCTTTAACGAACAGCCAGAAGTAGAATTGTTACCGGGTATGAGTGTTCAGGTTGTTGTTGAGGAAAACAAATGAGACTACTTACGACTATTGCAGTTATCGCACCATTCTTGTTAGCGGCTTGCGGCTCACAACAGGAAACGGAACAGAGTAACAACCTTGTTACCCCTTTATCAGCAACAGGAACATTGATATCTACCGACTCCGCCACTATTTCTCCACCTAGCGTTTCTAGAATGTGGCAATACAAAATTCAATATCTAGCCAAAGAGAACAGCAAAGTTAAACAAGGCGATATTGTAGTTCGATTTGACCCTATGCAATTACGAAACGACTTAATGAGCAAGCAAAGTGAACTTGATGCCGCTATCAAGGAAAGAGAACAGTCAGATTTGATGCAAGAGCAAACACTTCAAGACCTAAAGCTCGCTAAAGCAGAAGCACAAATGAACCACGATAAAGAAAAACGCAAAGCGGAAATTGTCGATGCGTCGCGTTCCCGATTAGAAAAAGAGCGACAAATAAAGCAATATGAAATTGCCACTGCGATATTAGATCAAACAGAACAGCGCCTTAGCAACTATTTCGCTAGCAAAGTAGTTAATCAAGAAGTGTCTGATGCCCAAATTAATCGACTTACCCTTGAAGTAAATCGCATCAAGGATGAAATTGCATTATTAAATGTTAAGGCTCCTAAAGATGGCATTGTTATGTATGTCACGGAACAAAATGGTGAAAAGCCTGCCGTCGGTGAGTCAATTTGGCAGGGGCGACGAGTATTAACCATACCATCACTGGATAAAATCGCGATTCAAGCCCAGTTTGATGAGCCTGACACGACGAAAGTACGAGTTGGTAACGAAGTAAAAATAACGTTGGATGCTTATCCCGAGTTGCCATTTGTCGGCAAAATTACAACCTTAGGCCAATCGTATAAAAATAAATCAAATAGAAACCCGAAAATAGTTTTTGATGTCATTATTGATATTGAAAGTGTTGATCCAAAAATCATGAGACCAGGAATGAAAGTAAAAGTGGAACTTACATCAGGCATTAGCACACAAGGAGAAGTGTGATGAAATGGCGAATTGGAATTCTGATGTGGGCGGTGCTTAACATTGGTTGTTCGGAGCAACAAGACACAGTACCGACTTACAAGGTGGTTAAATCATCGCTAGATGTTGTGGTTCCTGCGAGTGGTGAGCTCGAGGCGGCATCAGCAAAAAAAATAAGCTCGCCTGGACGTCAACCTATGACAATTGCCTGGTTAGCAGAGGAATATAAAGAAGTGAAAAAAGGTGAGCTAATTGCCAAGTTTGACGGCGAACAGCTCAGCATAGACTCAAGAAAAGAGCAATTGGATATCGCACTTATAGAAAAAGACGTATTACGTAAGTCTGCCGAAAAAAGTCAATTAGAAACTGAACTTACTGCAGAAAAAGAACTTGTTGGTCAGGAGTTTGATTTTGCGAAGAGCTTTACGATAGATGATTTGCGTATTTACTCCCAGTTAGAAATCATAGAGTCAATGGAAAATACTGATTTCTTAAGTGCAAAAGATGAGTTTTTAGATTGGAAACAGGGCAGTATTCAATCGCAAAATCAAAGTGCGGTTGAAGTACTGGATATTCGAAAACAAGGCCATAACGCTAAACTAAAACAGCACCAACAAGCACTTGCCTTACTAGAAGTTAGAGCTCCCTTTGATGGCCTTTTAGTATTCGAAAAGAATTGGCGAGGTGAGTCATCAAATGTCGGTGATACCGTTTTTCCGGGGCGAACAATTGCCAAAATACCCAACTTAGAAAAGATGCTGGCACGTTTATTTGTTCTTGAAAAAGAAGCAATTGGATTAGCAAAAGGTCAACATGTGGAAATGACTCTTGATGCACTGCCTGACGAACGTTTTTACGGAACAATTATAGAAGTATCCGGCTTTGCACGAACTATAGAGCGCGGAAGCCCGGTTAAATATTTTGAAGTGACCGTTGGATTAGAACAAGCTGGAGATGAAGTTTTTAGACCCGGTCGTAAAATGAAAGCAAACATTCAAGTTGAAAACTACCCAGCCGTAGTTGCAGCACCTATTCAAGCTATTCACAATGAAGATGGCAACAATTATGTCTACTTGAAAAAAGGAAATGCTTTTATCAAACAAATAGTAGAAACCGGGGTGAAAAACCTCTATCTCGTAGAAGTTGTATCAGGTTTGTCAGAGGGAGATGAAATTGCTCTAAGTATTCCAGAGGGTCAAAAAAATGGATAAGTTTAAAGTGTTAATGCTTGATGCAATTGCAGAGTTGGCGTCACAGAAATTAAGAACATTACTGACTTTACTAGGCATGATATTTGGTGTTGGCGCCGTTATCGCCATGTTAAATATTGGTGATGGTGCAGAAAAAGAAGCACTTAAACTCATTGACTCTATGGGTGTGAACAATTTAATTATTCAAGGCAAACAGTTTAACTCAGATGAATTAAAAGAAGTTCGTCAAGATTCGCTCGGTTTGACTAAATCGGATGTTGCTGCGATTAATGCAACCTTACCATTTGTAACTGGTTTTACTGTTGAAAAATATATCGAAACTCACTCTTTATATAGTCAAGAGGGTAAGTCTGATGCAGTAGCAGTGGGCGTAAATGAAACATACTTTCAGTTAGCGAACCTGTCTCTTAGTCAAGGCCGAGTTATTGATGTTAATGATATTAAAAAAGTCTCACAAGTCGCTGTCCTTGGAGCTGACGTGGCAAAAGCTTTGTTCCCAAATGGGCAAGCGGTTGGACAACTTTTAAAGCTAAACCATGTCTGGTTAGAAGTGATAGGTGTATTGCAAGCACCGCAATTAAACAAAGATGAGTTTCAAGGAGTAAAGTTGGGGGGAGATAGAAATCGTGTCTTTATCCCATTATCAACAAGCTTGAAGAAATTTAGCTCAGATAAATTGGCCAGTGAACTTGATGTAATTAAAGTTTCCATTGAAAAGACATATAGCCCAATTTTAGCGTCCAAGGCCATTTCACAATTGTTATCGGCCCGTCACAGTGGTGTTGTAGATTACGACTTATTGATCCCATCGGAATTGCTGGCTCAACAAGAACAAACTCAACAGATCTTTAACATCGTAATGGCATGTGTGGCCGGGATATCATTACTCGTTGGCGGGATTGGCATCATGAATATAATGCTGGCTAACGTGTTAGAACGTACTAAAGAAATTGGCTTGTTACGTGCTGTGGGAGCCACAAAACAAGACATTAAGATGCAATTCATTACGGAAAGCTTTGTGATTTCTTTTTTAGGAGGTGTGCTTGGTGTCGTATTTGGTTTGTTACTCTCTGAAATTATCGGCTTTTATTCGCAATGGGCGGTAACGTGGTCAATGTCGGCTATCGTTCTGTCGTTAGGCATTTGTATGGTGGTTGGCGTGTCATTTGGGGCATTCCCAGCGATTAAAGCCTCAAGACTAAATCCTATTGAGGCACTACACTCTGACTAAATATAAGGAAAATCGGCCGTAAAGTAGCGGTCGATTTTAATTTAGCATAGTAATTTAATTTACATCCGTTACTATGCGCACTTATTTTTTTGTTAGGAGTGAAAATGGCGACGTTAGCTGGCTTTATAGCTATTTTTATGTGGGGTATGTTAGCAGCGTTAAGTGTTTTTACTAATCGTATTCCACCTTTTCAGTTATTATTTATCTGTTTTTCAATTGCGGCATCGTTAGTCTATTTTAAACGGCTTATATCCCGAGAACCGCTATTAAAGATGCCTTCCATGAATGTAAACCAATGGGCAGTAGGCGTTGTAGGCTTATTTGGTTTTCATATACTTTATTTTCTAGCTCTTCGATTTGCTCCACCAATTCAAGCAACCCTAATAATTTATTTATGGCCTTTAATGTTAGGTGTCATGGTTGCCAGCAAAGGTAATAAACGTTTTGCAATACTAGGCGGTGTCATCGGCTTTGCAGGTACTATTGTAATGATTGCTGGTGGTTTGGAAACAGCTCAAACTAATAGCGAACAAGCCTTAGTCGGTTATCTTTGTGCGGCAGCGTGCGCGGTTATTTGGGCCAATTACTCTTGGTTTTTATCTAAATCGGCAAGTGACGTCGAAGACATATCATGGGTGGCATTAGTAGTGGCGATAATATCACTGGCCTGCCACTTAATATTTGAATCTGGTGTTTGGGACCTTACTACAACTGAACTGGTAATGGTTATTTTGATAGGTATTGGACCGACAGGTGGTGCTTTCTATTTATGGGACATAGGGATGAAAAAAGGTAACCAGTCCTGGATTGCGTCTTTTAGTTTTGGTACGCCGGTTATTGCATCGCTAGCTTTGTTTTTGTTTGGTTTTAGTGATCTAACACTATCCATTGTTATTGCGGCTAGCTTGATTGTTCTTGGTGCCGTAGTAAGTAATAGTTTGAGCAAAAAGCAAGAGCTTGGTTAGGTATAATTAGAAGCAATGATTTGCCTTGTTTAGAAAATTGTTACTTGTCCAAAAGTAAGGAGCAGGCTTTTAATGCTGTGCTCCTTAATACTATTGTAGTCATTACCCTTATATGCGTTTAACCGACAAACCCTTCATCCACTAACAAATCTGAAGACTCAGCTGCGGCCCTGGCTAGGTCATCGACGATTTCATTTTCAGTATGTCCGCTATGGCCTTTTACCCAATGCCAAGCAATCGTGTGATCCTGAACCGCGTTGTCCAATGCTTTCCACAAATCTACATTTTTAACGGGCTGCTTTGATGCTGTTTTCCAGCCGTTACGCTTCCAGTTTTTAATCCACTTTGTTATGCCGTCTTTAACATAGTTACTATCTGTAGTGATATCTATTTTACAAGGCTGGCTTAATGCTTCTAAACCTTTGATAACTGCAAGTAATTCCATGCGGTTGTTGGTCGTGTTTTTATAGCCTTGTTTCAATTCTTTTTTATGGCCATTATAAATTAATAACGCACCGTATCCGCCGGGTCCCGGATTTCCTAGACAAGAACCGTCTGTAAAAAGTTGTACGGATTTCATAAACTCATTGATCCTAATGGGTGATTTTATTTTTAATTACAGAGTATACTCTAAGTATCATTTGCATAGAACATAGTAAACCATGGCTAAACGACAAATTATTTTAGATACAGAAACGACCGGTATCGACCCGAGAGCGGGACACCGAATTATTGAAATCGGTTGTATCGAGATGGTCAATCGCCGATTAACCGGAAATAACTTTCACGTTTATATCGATCCTCAACGTGAAATTGAAGATGAAGCCATAGGTGTCCACGGCATTACTAATGAGTTTCTGAGAGGAAAACCTTTGTTCAGAGATATCGCCGATGAATTTTTTGATTATATTCGAGGCGCAGAGTTAGTTATTCATAATGCACCTTTTGATATTGGGCATATGGATAATGAGTTTGGTATTTTGTGGCAAGACTGGACACAAACTTCAGAATTTTGCGCAGTAGTCGATACCCTTGTAATGGCTCGTGATAAGCACCCAGGCCAAAAAAACAGTTTAGATGCATTATGTAGAAGATATGAAATCGATAACTCTCATCGAATGTTACATGGCGCATTGCTCGACTCCGAGATACTAGCTGATGTCTATTTACGTATGACTGGTGGTCAGGTAGCCATGGATCTCGCACACCAATTAAAAGCTCAGCAGTTTGATGCGAGCGGTACAGTGCAGACTCAAATTAGACACCTAAAGGTAGTACAGGCTACAGACACAGAATTACAAGAACATCAGTCAAGGTTAGACATAATAGAAAAAGAAGGTGGTACACCATTGTGGCGAACGTCTCAACATTAAAAAACACTAGACATAAAGGCTTTACCTTTTCGTCCATTTTCCAAAAAGTGAAAAGTCTTTTTATATTGACTTTTTTGCTGAGCTACACCGTTTCGGCTATGCCAGGTGCTGCGCTACCAAAGGTTGTTAACCCCTTAAAGGCAGAAGCCCAACCAACGCTAGAAATGTTAAAAAACTTCAAAGGGCAAAATCAAATAAAGCTATTAAATAATAGATTTAGAATTGACTATGAAGTTGACGAGCTATTGTTGCTTTTATTTCGAAAACACGGGTCATCACCCGTTGTATTAGTTAGACCGGACGGCTCTAAAATATATGTAACGGCAGCTGAGACAGGCGAGGTAGACTGGCATGCCGATGTTAGTTACGACTTAATCAGGCTAAAAAATCCTATGCCAGGTCCTTGGCAAGCATTAGGTCGAATAGAAGATACCAGTAAAATACTCGTCTTATCAGACGTACAGCTTATTGTTCAATCACTGCCTAAACAAGTTTTTCAAACAGAGCGGATCAAGGCCAAAGCAAATATTACTAATGCTAGTGCCCTTATAAAAGATCCCGCACTTCGCGATGTAGTGCGTTTACGTGCCTATTTATACTCTACTAACGACTCAACCTTAGAAAACTTTGGTGCTGGCATATACACCTTAGGGGAGTTTTTCGATGACGGTCGTGTCTTAGATGAACGTCCAAGAGATGGAGAGTTTACCGTACAATATGACTTTAACTGTGAAGTTGGTCAATGGACGCCGAAATTTAGAGCAAATGCTGAGTTGTTCACTAGGGAATTAGTTCAAGAGGAAATTACGGTTTTACCCTCACCAATTAGCTTTTCTGTGGTCAAGGCCGAAGGCGACGAAAAATATCATTATGTAACCATAGCGGCAGATGAAACTTATCTCGATAATGACTCACTGGTATTTCAAGGAACAATAACTTACCCCAATGGCGATGTTGAAACATTTCATTTAAATGAAAAACAAAGCCGAGAGTTGAGTTTGTTTCAAGCGGATTACGGTCAGTTTGAAGTAAAGACAGATGTGTTTGGTGTAGATAAATCGGGCCGAGAGTTTGTGCTGTCGCCACCATCTTTCACTTTTGCGACTGAAATACCTGATCCTATAGTTGCAGAATCTAGTGGAGCGGGTAGTGAACAGGATAATGCAGTTACCGCAGAAAATATACTAACCGAGACTAACCAGTCTAACGACTCGCTCTCCCAGGAGCCTGTTGAGGAACCAGTGCCTGTTGCGCTAATTGTAATACTTAATTTAGTTATTTTAATTGTTGGCTTCTTATTTATATGGATCTTCGTTCTTAAAAACTCAATCCCAAATCCACTTAAATTAATAAAATTTAAAAAGAAAGCAAAAGATGCGGAAAAAGGCGATAAAGAAAATAAAGAAAAAGTGAGTGAAAAAGCACCAAAACAAGAAGGTTCTGATGATATTTTAGACCTTTCTTTGCCAGATGATTAGAAACTAAGCAAAAGAATCACTTTTTTACAAAAAGGTGTTGACGGTAGTGATTTCAAACTTTAATATTCGCGCCGTTGTTTAGCAAAGCTGACAACAAGTGATAAGCAACGGAGCGGTAGTTCAGTTGGTTAGAATACCGGCCTGTCACGCCGGGGGTCGCGAGTTCGAGTCTCGTCCGTTCCGCCAACATCACTTGTGCAATGCTAAATAAGTAAACTAAGCTGGAGCGGTAGTTCAGTTGGTTAGAATACCGGCCTGTCACGCCGGGGGTCGCGAGTTCGAGTCTCGTCCGTTCCGCCACTTAGTTTACAAAATATTATAGATTGGAGCGGTAGTTCAGTTGGTTAGAATACCGGCCTGTCACGCCGGGGGTCGCGAGTTCGAGTCTCGTCCGTTCCGCCATCTATAATGTCATCAAGGCTGGAGCGGTAGTTCAGTTGGTTAGAATACCGGCCTGTCACGCCGGGGGTCGCGAGTTCGAGTCTCGTCCGTTCCGCCACTTTGATGAAATCGATAAACTTTATTTTATCCCGAATAAAGAACCCATCTCCATATTCAGATAAACCGCACTTCAAATTTTGATATCTATCTATGCAGTAACATTTAATTTATGTTAATTCCTTAAATCCTTAAATCCTTAAATCCTTAAATCCTTAAATGTGACATTTAACTTTTGTTAGCTAAAACCCGTCACTGAACGTATTTTTCTTGTTTCATTACATCAATTTTTTAATTATGTTATACCTATAAAAATAACTAGATTTAATAATAACAAGAGGAAACTGCCATGCGTAAAATCGCATTTAGTACGACCTTGATTGCTTCAGCTATTCTTGCCGGGTGTACGGGCATTGAAGCACAAGATCCGAAAGTAGAAATCGATCCGAATCCATATCCAAGTACCTACCAACCGATGACACAAATGACGACCTTAATTAAAGGCGCAACCGTGTTAACAGGCACAGGTGAATTATTAGAAAACTCAGATGTATTGCTAGTAGACGGCAAAATTTCTGCAGTAGGTGCTGATATAGAGCATGGTAGTGCCACCGTTATCGACGGTAAAGGTAAATGGGTAACACCTGGAATAATTGACGTTCATTCACATTTAGGCGTTTATCCATCGCCAAGTGTTGAATCGCACAGCGATGGTAACGAAGCAACAGCGCCAGTAACTGCTGAAGTTTGGGCAGAACATTCAGTGTGGCCACAAGACCCAGGTTTTGAAGCTGCACGTGCAGGTGGTATCACAACACTTCAATTGTTACCAGGCTCTGCCAATTTAATAGGCGGTCGAGGTGTGACCTTAAAAAATGTTCCTTCACATACTATGCAAGGAATGAAATTCCCAGACGCACCATATGGTTTAAAAATGGCTTGTGGTGAAAACCCGAAGCGTGTTTATGGCAGCAAAAGTATTTCTCCATCAACTCGAATGGGCAACATGGCTGGGTATCGCCAAGCTTGGGCAGATGCCGAAGAGTATAAACGTGCATGGGAAAAGTATGAACGCGACTATCAAGCGGGTAAAAACCCAGAAGCGCCTGCTAGAGACTTAACACTAGATACGCTAAAAGGTGTATTAGACGGTGATATTAAAATTCATAACCATTGCTATAAAGCAGAAGAAATGGCGATGATGATTGATCTTGGTAAAGAGTTTAATTATCACTCGGGCACATTCCATCACGCAATTGAAGCCTACAAAATTGGTGATTTGTTGGCTGAGAACGGCAACTGTGCAGCAATGTGGCCAGATTGGTGGGGTTTCAAGATGGAAGCTTACGACATGATACTAGAGAATGTTGCCGTGGTTGATTCGTTCAAAAACTCCTGTGCAATTGTTCACTCCGATTCAGGAACAAGTATTCAGCGTCTTAACCAAGAAGCAGCAAAAGTAATGTATCGAGCCAATGAAAATGGTTTTGAGCTTACCGAAGCCGATGCTATTAAGTGGATAACTTACAACGCGGCGAAATCACTTGGTATCGAAAACAAAACCGGCTCTTTAGAAAAAGGCAAGGCGGGCGATGTTGTCATTTGGAATCAAAGCCCGTTTAGCTCATATGCAATAGCAGAGCAGGTATTTGTTGATGGCGCAAAAGTATTTGACGCAAACGACGATGCTTACAAAGCGAAGAGCGACTTTTTACTAGGTCAGCAATAAGGAGATAATCATGAAAAAGTTAAAATTATCATTAGTTTTTGCTGCCTTAACTGCAAGCTTTACTACGCTAGCGGACTCAGTAGCAATCACCAATACAACAGTATACACAGGTACAGAACAAGGCGTATTAACTGGCGCAAATGTTGTTATTGAAGACGGAAAAGTTGTTTCAATTAACCCTGCAGAATTGAATGTAGACTCAACCGTTGATGGTCAAGGTCGTATATTAACGGCAGGCTTTATCTCTTCTTTAAATCAGCTAGGTTTGGTTGAAGTAGATGCAGTATCGGCTTCTCGTGATATGTCGGCGAAAAAAGGCGGTATATCATTTGAACCATTTTTAGCCTTCAACCCAAATAGCACCTTAATTCCGTTCTCTCGCAAAGGTGGCATTACTCATAGTGTGATTGCACCTCGCGGCAGTGAAGGGATTTGGGCTGGTCAGGTATTTACAGCTAGCCTTTCAGGTGAGTACGACAGCGTTGTTGATACGAACACGGCAACATTGGCCTATTTTGGCTCTGAACGTCGAGGCTCACGAGCATCTAGCTTAGCAACATTTGAAAAAGAACTTCAAGATCAGCTAGATAAGCTTAAAAAAGCGAAAGAAAAGTCGAAAGACGATGATAAAAAAGACAGCAAAGCTCCAAGTAAAGAAGAGCAAATCTTAACTTCACTGCTAGATGGTTCAAAGCCATTAATTGCTGACGTTGAGCGAGCAACTGACATTCTTCACTTGCTTAAATTAAAAGAGCGCTTTGGTTTAAACCTTGTTTTGTCTGGTGCCAAAGATGCTGTTCGTGTAAAAGATCAAATTGCTGAAGCGGGTGTTCCTGTAATTATGGAAAGTCTATCAAACCTTCCAGGCAGTTTTGATTCATTGAATGCATCGTTAGAAAACGCGGCGGAATTAGAGCGAGCAGGCGTAAAGCTAATACTGACTCAACCTGATACCCATTTAAGCTATAACCTTCGTACAGACGCCGGCGTTGCAATTGCAAATGGCTTATCGCGAGAGGGGGCATTAAATGCGGTAACGAAAAATGTTGCTGATGTGTTTGGGCTTCCTGGCGGTGTTGTTGCTGAAGGCCAACCAGCTAACCTAGTACTGTGGAGCGGCGACCCGTTTGAAATTAGTACAAAAGTTGAAAATATTTGGATTGATGGCGAACAAGTAACAACTGAATCTCGTCAAGACAAATTACGCGATCGTTATACCTCTAAAGAGAAAAAACCACGCGGTTATATAAAGTAAATATTCAAGCATTTACTTATAAATCACAGGTCAGCTAGTCAGCTGGCCTTTTTTTATTCCAAATTTGCATATCGTGTTTGGCTTTTGGTTATATTAATTCTAGCGAATAGCTTTTATATTAGGTTCCTCTAATATAGTATTGTCGACTATAGTATTAGTGACATACAAACGAGAAACCTTTATGAAACCCGTAATATCTTCCTCCATCCAGCTAAGTTTAGATCACGCTAAAAAAATCTATGCGCTAATGTTGGTTTTTGTCATTATCGCGCTTTTCCAAATGCCATCTATTCAAATAGATACTGATCCGGAGAATATGTTACCGGCAGATAACGCTGCAAGAGTTTTTCATAATCAAACGAAAACAGATTTTTTAATGCACGACTCGATAGTTGTTGGCGCGGTAGAAAAAACAGATAACGGGGTATTTAACCCGGCAACGCTTAATGAAATAGCAGCGCTTACAAAAAATATAATGACGTTAGACGGTGTGATATCAAAAGATGTGATGTCGTTATCAGTTGTCGATAATGTCACACAGGAGTTAACACCTTCCGGTGCGAGCGCAATTCGCTTTGAATGGTTAATGAATCAAGCGCCAGATAATATAGAAGCCTCTCAAGCCGTTTTAGAAAAGATAAAGAAACTTCCTTTATTAAATAATACGTTAGCATCAGAAAACGGTAAGGCTGTTGCGATTTATGTGCCGATTGCCGACAAAAATAAAAGCTATGTAATTGCGCAGCAAATTCAACAAAGCATCGACGGTTTTGATACTACGGCTCAGTGGCATATAACTGGACTGCCTGTAGCAGAAGATAGATTCGGCTATGAAATGTTTGTGCAAATGGGTATTTCAGCGCCATTAGCGGGGCTTGCGATATTTATTTTATTGTTTGTATTGTTTAGAAACTTTAAGTTTATTACCGCGGCAATGGTCGTGGCGATGACAACTGTAATTATAACAATGGGTTTGTTAATTGGTATGGGCTTCACGGTGCATATTATGTCATCCATGATTGCAATATTTCTTATGCCAATCGCCGTCGTTGATTCAGTGCACATTATGTCTGAGTTTGCTGATCGCTATAAAGACGGGCAAGACAAAAAAGCAGTAATAAAAACAGTTGTTGAAGAACTATTTAGACCTATGCTTTTCACATCAGTAACGTCAACAGTAGGCTTTTTATCTTTAATGTTAACGCCAATACCGCCGGTACAGGTGTTTGGTGCATTTATTGGCTTTGGTATTATTTTGGCTTTTGTAACCACAATACTGTTTGTACCGGCTTATATAAGTCGTATGTCTACCGAGTCTCTTAAAAAATTACAAGAATCACATCAGCATAGCTTAGAGAACAAGAGTGGTTTGTCAGCCTTTGTACATGCAATTGGTGAAGTTGCGAAAAAGCGTCAGTTCTTACATATCGTCATTTTTGGATTAGTGTTTGTTTGGTCGGTTATTGGTATAGGTAAAATACAAATAAATGATAATCCGGTACGATGGTTTAAAGCGGATCATCCTATTCGAGTTGCAGATAAAGAGTTAAATGAACAATTTGCTGGCACATACGACGCTTATTTTGTACTAGAAGACAATAGTGAACTACCTACCGTTGAGAGCCTATTCAATCAAGCTTCATTGCCTAAGTCTTTAATAGATTGGAGCCAACAGGCATTAGATGACGTTTTAGCGAACGATCGTTCTAACAAAAACAGTAGCGATAAATTAAGCCAATTAGTCTACAAAATTGAAGATAAACTTTTTGAAACAACTAATGATGACGAAGTACGCTTTTTAGAATCTACATTAAAAACAATAGAGTCGGCTCAGCAGTCGGCGAAACGATTTACCTCACCTGAAGTGCTCAAATATATAGAGAACTTACAAACGCATTTATCAACAACCGGTTTGGTGGGTAAATCAAACTCACTTGCGGATATTGTAAAAGTGGTGAATAGAGAGTTGCGTAGCGGAGAGAATAAAGATTATCAGCTACCGAATTCGGCCAATGGTGTTGCACAGACATTAATTCAATATCAATCATCTCATCGTCCAGGCGACCTATGGCACTTTGTAACGCCAGATTATCGAAAAAGCTTAATTTGGTTACAATTAACAAGTGGCGACAATCAGCATATGACAGCAGTGATCGAGTCAATGGATAGCTATATTGCATCTAATCCACTACCAAAAAATATTTCAACGGGATGGGCTGGCAAGGCTTACTTAAATGTAGCGTGGCAAGAGCAGATGGTAACGGGCATGTTAGATAGTTTGATCAGTGCTTTTGTTATTGTCTTTATTATGATGGTTTTATTATTTAGATCAGTTCTTTACGGCGTCTTGGCCATGTTGCCACTAACCATTACTATTTCGTTTATTTACGGCTTAATTGGTTGGATCGGCAAAGATTATGATATGCCAATTGCCGTATTGTCTGCGTTAACATTAGGTCTATCGGTCGATTTTGCTATTCACTTTTTAGAACGCGCCAGAAGCGCTTTAAAAGAAACCGGTTCGATAAAAGATACCATCAATGTAATGTTTGGCGAACCGGCCAATGCAATCACCAAGAATGCTGCGGTAGTGGCATTAGGTTTTACACCATTGTTGTTTGCACCATTAGTACCGTACGTCACTGTAGGCGTGTTTTTGGCTAGCATAATGGCAGTATCAGCTCTGGTTACACTAATATTATTACCCGCTGTACTTACTCTTATTAACCGAGGTAAAGCATGAATAATTTAAAACAACTTTCTCTAACTGTCGCGACTGGTTTATTAGCCATAGGGCTGCAGGCACCGTTTAGCTTTATTACGCAAGCTCAAGAGGCTGATAAACGTACAGATGTAATTAGTGCACAGGAAATTATTAATAAGGCTGAATTAGCCGCTTATTATGCCGGTAATGACGGTAAGACTCAGGCTAGAATGATGATCATTGATGAGCAAGATCGTCGTCAAGTCCGTCAATTTACTATTTTACGTAAAGACGTTGAAGATGGTGGCGATCAAAAAATGCTTGTTTTTTTCTCTCGCCCAGCCGACGTAAGTGGCATGGTTTTTCGTGTCGAGAAACGTAACAAAATATCAGAGGATGATGATCGCTGGTTGTACTTACCTGGTTTAGATTTAGTAAAACGAATTTCAGCTGGGGATAAGCGCACTTCATTTGTGGGTTCTCATTTCTTTTATGAGGATGTGTCAGGACGCTCAACTAAAGCAGATACCTTTGAGCTCATTTCACAAAATGATACTCGATATATATTGAAGGCAACGCCTAAACAGCCAAATGAAGTGGAATTTAATTACTACCAGATCGAAATTGATAAACAGACCTACTTACCTATGCTTATTGATTTTTATGACTCAAACAATAACAAATACCGTAGTGTGGAGACGCTAGAAACAGAAACAATTTCAGGTCACGTTACCGTTACTAAGTCAAAAATCACCGATCTCAAGGCGGGAGGTTACACCTTGATGGAGTTTCGTAATATTAGCTATGACATTGGATTACCAGATAGCATATTTACCGAGCGTAGCTTAAAAACGCCACCTGTCGAATGGTTAAGAAAGTAGAGTGTGAGAAGTTGATATGAAATTTGCGCCGCACGATATTGTTGCTCAAGGTAAGCGTCTGTTTTTACAATTAGGCTTATGCACTGCTTTGTTGCTGACCGCGACTGTCAATGCAACAACAAGTAGCAAAGATGATTGGGGAGACGAGTGGGGCGATGATCCCTGGGCGGAAAAAACGCAATCTAGCTGGTCCAATATAGTGATGTTTGCGGAGTTGGCGTGGGGCACACGTTTAAATAATGATCCTGTTATTAATACCGACTCAACACTTCAGGACATTAGATTGCAAGGGCAAGCCGATTATAAGTTATCAAATTCAGCAATAAAAATGCGAGGTCAGGCTTTTTATGATGGCGTTCAGTCCAAGTGGCGAATGCAAGTTAGAGAGCTTAATTGGCAAGGAAAAATAAGTGAACGCTGGGATATTAAAGCTGGCCAACAAATATTAACCTGGGGCACCGGCGACTATCTATTCCTTAATGATATGTTTGCAAAAGACTGGCAAAGTTTTTTTTCTGGTCGCGATGATGAATATTTAAAAGCGCCACAATTTGCTTTTAAGGCATCAGGCTATTATCAGTTCGCCAATATAGATATTGTTATAACGCCAAAGTTCACTCCAGATCGCTACATCAATGGTGACGTTTTCTCTTTTTATAATCCATTGGCCGCACAAGCAAATGGTGGTGTCAATGTAGCGCCAGGTTTTGATGTGGGTAGTGACAATACGCCAGACAAACCTGAATACGCACTTCGGATAAAAAAACAAGTTGGCGCGACAGAATACGCCTTTTATGGATATAAGGGTTTTGATAAATCCCCCAATAGTATGACGGACGATTTTCAACCTACTTTTACTGCATTAAATGTAGTAGGTGCTAGTGTTATTGCGCCTTTGTTCGATGGCCTAATCAACGTTGAAGTGGCACATCACGATACAGTGGATGATTCAGGGAATAACCCGCTAATTCCAAATAGTCAAAATAAGCTTCTAATCGGCTACCAACAAGAGTTAATTTCGAACTTAACTGGCTCTATTCAGTTTCAATTTGAAAAAAGCTTAGACTTACCAAGCCAGCCCAATTCCGCCACGTCGACGTTACCTGAGAGCGTTAGGACACTGTGGACGGCGCAGCTCTATTATCGCTTGATGCAAGATACTCTTAACTTACAGCTGTTTAACTTTTACTCACCCTCTGATGAAGACGGTTACAGTCGTTTTAAAGTCAATTATCAACCTATTCAAGACTGGACAGTAAGCGCTGGAATAAACAAGTTTTGGGGTAAAAGAGCAGATAGCTTTTTTGGCCAGTTTGAAAATGCATCCAATGCGTATTTTACAATACGCCATTATTTTTAATTTATTAGTAGGAGAAACATTATGTCTTTAGAAAAAGCAGTCGCAGCCTTTGCGGGCTTTATGGTGTTGTTATCTGTAGTACTCACTGTTTACGTTCATGAAAATTTTATGTGGCTTACCGTTTTTGTTGGCGCCAACCTATTTCAACAAAGTTTTACTGGATTTTGTCCAGCGGCTATTGTCATGCAAAAGTTTGGCATTAAGACTGAAAAGCAATTAGCGCAGCAATAGTCATCTTAATTACTAGGGTACGCTAATATTTGTATGCCCTAGTAACTTTCGAACGAGGCCAGTTTAGCCTCGTATAATTTAACTTCGTTTACTTTAATCGGCGATTCTAAAGCTTTTTTTAAGTACTCTTTAGATGCCTTTTTCTTTCCTAATTTAAAATATGTTTTAGCCTGCGCGAGATAAACCTCATCGAGATAAGGCGCTAATAATTCAGCTTTCTGATAATACCTTAAAGCGTTGCTATACTCTTTTTTATCAAACTTAGTATGACCAATATCTAGCCAACGATATGGATTGTCATCATCTATATTTTCCATCTGTTCATTTAATACATTTGCTTTACTAATTTGATTTGTTTTTTCCAAAAGTATCTTGTAGCTATTCAGCAAGTTTAAAGAAGTTATGTTTTGCTCTAGCGCTTTTTCAATTAACATTATGCTCGCATCTGTATCTACTAGTTTGTCTAAAATTAAAGCGTGAGTGTTTATATTCTCGGGTGAATTAGGAAACAATTTCATAGCATTTGAGGAATATTTTAACGCTAAGTCGTATTCCATATTTGCATATGCGTCTGCTGACAAGTTCGCATAGTACATAGACAAAAACTCTTCGCTAGTGATAGTTCTACCAGGCAAATCTAATTGGTTTTTATAGTAGTCAATAATGATATGAGTTTTTCGAAAGTAAACCATGCCTTCTTCTTCAGGCTCTGGGGCTGCGTATATTTTTGTGCGAACATGTTGAGACGTCACTATATTTTTGCCTTGTTTATAATACAGTGGAGCTCCATTTATAATTTGATAGCTAATCTCAAGACCAACTAAGTTAGCAAAAGAGGTTGTTAGCATTGCTAAAGACATACAGTTTCCAGTTCTCTTCGCTAGTGCTTGAGTGGATGGTAGTGTCATATTGTTATAGTCAAAATTATTTATGAATTGATCGAGATAATTAAAAATTCGCTTGTGAGGTTGTACGGACGCGTTATACGAGGCATTATAAAAATCGAGAAATTTTTGCTTTTGCTTGTCACTTAATGTGAGTGCGTGGGCTGTAAACATGCGTTCATAAGGCAATATAGCCCAATCAGTCTCTTTTATTTTTTGTGGTTCAGAGAGCGCTGAAATGATTTCTTTAGGCTTTTGCGCACAGCCAAATAGAGAGATGCTTAAAAAGCATAAAATGAGCTTGTTAACTTTAATTATCATTAGATTACAGTTCCTTCTGAGTTACCATACTGATCTCCAGTATGCATTACTTAAAGGTGTAAGCAAATGAAAAACTACCTTTATAAAAAAGCGACCCTTAGGTCGCTTTAAAGTAATTTAGCCAAATCAGCATGCTTTACAAGGCAATAGCTTGCTTTAACTCAAACTTTCCTTCAAGCAGAGAACGGCCAAGAATGACGCCACTTGGTGAGTCATTGTTTAAACCAGAACCCTTAATATTTGTTAAAGCTAACTCGATATCAGCAAGGCTACTGATTCCACCAGAGGCTTGCCAGCTAATTTGTGGGTATTGTTGAGCTAACGTTTTATATAATGCTTGGTTTGGACCCTGAAGCGTTCCATCTTTACTAATGTCGGTACACAGCACATGTTTTAATCCGACAGATAAAAACTGTTCTACAACCGACTCTAAAGTAACGCCAGAGCTTTCTTGCCAGCCATGTGTCGCAATGTATTTATTGCCTTCACTATCTATATTCACATCAAGCGCTAATACAATGCGCTCGGCACCGTACTTTTCAACCCATGACATAACTAGTTCAGCGTTATTTACCGCAAGAGAGCCAATCACTACTCGAGTCACGCCAATTTCAAACAAGTCGATAATGTCTTGTTCAGTTCGAATACCGCCACCGGCTTGAAATTTCATTACCTCTAAATCAACCATCTGTTTGATCAAGGTTAATTGACGCTTAGTGGTATCTTTCGCACCGGTTAAGTCAACAATGTGCAACCATTCAGCACCATCAGATGCATATTGCTTTACCAGCTCAACTGGGTCGATTTTATATTCTGTTTTTTGTCCATAGTCGCCCTGGTATAAACGGACTACCGAGCCTTCAATTAAATCTATCGCAGGGATAATCATGACGATCCTATTTATAATTCAATAAAGTTTTTTAGTAATTGTTCGCCTGCTTTTCCACTTCGCTCTGGGTGAAATTGCACTCCAAAGAAATTATTATGAAATATAGCAGCTGAAAAAGGGTTCCCATATTCACATTTTGCTAAAGTGTTTGCCGATAAAGGAGCACAAAAGCTATGAACAAAATAGAAAAATGCACCTTGGTCAATATTATTAAATAGCGGATGTGGCTTATCTAACGTCACCTGATTCCAACCCATGTGAGGTAAGACTAATTCACCAACTTCCATACGCTCAATCGTTGTCGGAATTAAACCTAAGCATTTGACCGTATCGGTTTTTGAGGCAACCAAGTGTGAACCCGGTTTTTCGTTTGACGTTTGCGCCATCAACTGCATGCCCAGACAAATACCAAGAACGGGCTGAGTTAAGCCTTGTATGACTTCAATAAGCTGCTTCTGTTCTATGCTTTTCATTGCCGCAAATGCTGAACCAACGCCAGGTAAAAGCACTTTATCAGCGGCTTTTATCACAACTGGATCATCGGAGACAGTTACTGCAACGTTCAGTCGTTCAAATGCACATTGCACCGAGTAAATATTGGCGCAACCTGTATTTACAATAACTAAGTTCATTGTTTTTAGCTCGCTCGCCATTACAACGCCCCTTTTGTCGACGGAAGTACATTACCTTCAACTTTAATGGCCGCACGAAGAGCACGACCAAATACTTTAAATAAACTTTCTACTTGGTGATGTGCATTACCCTTTGTTGTAGAAAGGTGAAGTGTTAGCCCCATAGCCTGACTTAACGAGAAGAAAAAGTGCTCAACCATTTGTGTCGACATATCACCAACTCTAGCGTCGGTAAATTCAGATTTAAAAACTAAAAATGGACGGCCAGAAATGTCTAATGTTGCTTCCGCTTTACATTCGTCCATAGGTAATACAAAACCAAAACGTCCGATACCACGTTTGTCACCTAAAGCTTCTTTTAATGCCTGTCCTAGCGCGAGGGCTGTATCTTCAACAGAATGGTGATCATCTATATGTAAATCGCCATCTGTTGTTAAATCTAAGTAAAAGCCTCCGTGCGACGCTATTTGGTCTAACATGTGGTCAAAAAAGCCGATACCCGTTTGGATGTTAGACTTTTCTGTACTGTCTAAATCAACAAATACCTTAATATCTGTTTCTGAGGTGGTTCTTGTTACCGAAGCCTGGCGGTGATTTTCTTTTTGTTGCGTTAAAAACTTCTCTATTGCTAACCAGTCCATTTTTTCAGGAGAGTACTGAATTCCAACAATGCCCATATTTTCAGCTAGTTGAATATCGGTAATTCGATCGCCAATAACATAAGAGTCAGTAAAATCGACTTTACCTTGTTGAAGGTAATCTTTTACCAAGCCAAGCTTCGGCTTGCGGCAACTACAATCTTCGTGATCAAAGTGTGGACATAATAAAACATCATCAAAGGTGACACCCTGTGATTCGAAAAAGGCCATCATTTGATTATGAGGCGCATCAAAGTCCGCCTGTGGGAATGAATCAGTGCCTAGACCATCTTGGTTAGAAACCATAACCAGGCGATACCCTTTTTGTTGTAATCGTGTCAAAACGGGCACTACAAGAGGCTCAAAGACTAACTTTTCAAGTGAGTCAAGTTGCTTGTCGACAGGTGGCTCCTGTACTAAAGTTCCGTCACGGTCGATGAATAAGATTGATTGTTGCTTGCTCATAATGTTAATCCAGTGTTGATTCTAATTGAGTAAATACATCAATGACCGCATTCATTTCAGCTTCGCTGCCAATAGTGACTCGGATTGTATCATTGAGTAAAAGTTGTTTTGACTGATTTCTCAGTAGTATGTGTTTTTTGATAAAGGTGTTCATAACAAAGTCAGCGCTTAGTTTGCTTAGCTTTATCAATACAAAGTTTGTTTTGGAAGGATATACCGTTTGTGCGAAAGACCATTGCTGGGCTTCCTCTATAAAGGCATCACGCCTATTGTTCAATTCTGTAACACGAGTTTGCATCCAGGCAAGTCCTTTGTTTGACAATGCTTGAGTGGCCATTTGTGCAACTGGAGCAGGAATTGGATAGGGTGCAATAACTTTCTTTAATGCATCAATAATAGAGGCCGACGACAGCGTAAAACCGCAGCGTAAACCCGCTAAAGCAAATGCCTTAGATAAAGTACGTAATATGACTAGGTTAGGGTACTCTGACAGTAAGTCGACAACCGTCGCTTCACTACAAAACTCGATATACGCTTCATCGGCAACCACAATTGATTTCTCTTTGGTGGCGTTTAAAACAGCAATCAAATCATCCTTATCCATAATGTCACCTGTTGGGTTATTTGGTGAGCAAATAAATACGATTTGTGCATTGTTAGCTTGTTCAACAACAGAACTCACGTCTAATTTAAAAGTGACAGTTTGGCCACTATCAACTTCTAATAACGGCACTTTTAAAACGTTTACACCTGCAGTTTCTGCACTTATGGCATACATGCCATACGTTGGCGGACAAATTAAGATATTTTGGCCTGCGCTACAGAAGGTTCTAATTAATAATTCTATCCCTTCATCAGCACCACGAGTAGCTAGAACTTGATCGGTTGAGACCTGGGCATAACTGGCATAGGCATTTATTAATGGCTCAGGTTGAAAGTCTGGATATCTGTTATAAAGACTAGGGTCTGCGCTCACCTCTGGACTATACGGGTTTTCATTGGCATTTAGCCAAATAGTATCAAGGTCGTCACTTCCAGACATACTAAATAAACGCCTAGCAGATTCATAAGGTTTTAGTGACTTAAGCTCTTCACGAATTAAGCTTTCAACTAAATCGTTTGAGCTCATTTCATTTTTCTTTAATTGTGACGTGCTGGTTTTCATTTTTTTGTACCGCTTAGATTCGAATCGCTTACCGGCGAATCGTTTAATGTGTCTAACTTCGCAGTCAATGCATCTAGTCTAAGTCCCACGGCATTTCTATGCGCGTCTAGGCCTTCTGCTGCTGCTAATGTCATAATTGCTGGTCCAATTGCTTGTAAACCGCTAGGCGTAATCTCTTGAACGGTAAACTTACGAGTGAAGTCAGCGAGGTTTAATGAACTTAGTACTTTTGAATAACCATACGTAGGAAGTACATGGTTTGTCCCACTAGCATAGTCGCCCGCACTTTCGGGTGTATAAGCACCTAAAAACACAGAGGCTGCATTATCTAGTTTGCCAAGCCAATCTCTGGCGTTATCAAACTGGACAATTAAGTGTTCGGGAGCATATTGGTTGCTGATCTGTACAGCATTCTCTAGCGAACTTGCCAAAATGAATCGACTATTCGCAAGTGCTTTTTTAGCGATTTCAGCTCGAGGCAAGAGTGTCAATTGAGACTCAATATCCTGTTTGGTTTTTTCAATTAGTATTTGTGAGTCTGATACTAAAATTACTTGAGAATCTGGGCCGTGTTCTGCTTGAGATAGTAAATCAGCGGCAACGAATGCTGAATTGGCGTTCGCATCAGCTAGTACTAGCACTTCTGAAGGTCCCGCTGGCATATCAATAGCGGCACCTGCAGGATCTTGAGCGACAAGTTGCTTTGCTTCGGTAACAAAGCTATTACCAGGTCCGAATATTTTATCTACAGCAGCAATAGAGTTTGTTCCATAGGCCATTGCTGCAACGGCTTGAGCACCACCAGTTCGGTAAATTTCATTAATTCCGCATAATTTAGCCGCGTAAAGTATCTCAGCGGTTACGCCACCCTTGTTGTTAGCCGAGGTATCCGGCGGTGTACAAAGGACAGTTCGTTTACATCCCGCAATTTGTGCTGGCACACCTAACATTAGTACGGTTGATGGCAATGGCGCACTGCCACCTGGTATATATAAACCCACAGAGCTAATTGCTTGGGTGATTAGCTCACAAACAACACCTGGGCTCGTTTCAACTTTTACATTAGGCTGAACTTGCGCCTCATGGAATCGTTTTATTTGGCCGTATGCTAATTCTATCGCTGCTTTTTGTTCAGCACCAAGTGTAGCGATAATAGCGTCGGCTTGCTCTTGCGGGAGTGCTACCGAGTCTAATGTTAAGCCATCAAATTTCGCAGTTAACTCTAATAAAGCCTCATCACCTTTATCCTTAACTAACTGGATAATATCGGCAACCTTACTAGTTAAATCAGCTCGGTTTGCGATAGCTGGTCTAGCCAATGCGTCTTTTTGCTCGTCTAATGTCAGATCTTGCCACGTAATCATGTCGAAATTTACCTTTAGTAACTAACTTATTAGCCCATCATTTTTTCAATTGGCATTACCAATATCGACGTACAACCTAATGCTTTTAATTGCTCCATCGTTTCCCAAAATAGGTTTTCTGGACTCACTACGTGAATAGCGGCTTGTTCACTATTTGCAGATAATGGCAATACGGTTGGATCTTCAGCTCCAGGCAATAATTTTTTAACTTCTTCAAGTTTTGCAATTGGTGCGTGCAACATGATGTACTTAGACTCTTTGGCTTGCATTACACCATTAATACGCGGCAGAAGTGTGTCCACTAATGTTTGTTTTTCCGCTGTTAACGAAGCTGACTTCTGTATTAGTACTGCTTTTGAAACAAATATTTCAGTAGCTTCTTCCAAGCCGTTTGCTTCTAAGGTTGCACCCGTTGAAACTAAGTCACAAATAGCTTCCGCAATACCTGCTCGTGGAGCAACTTCTACCGATCCCGTTAGCATAACTGGCTGCGCGTTAATATTGTTCGCAACTAAAAAACGTTTTAATAAATATGGGTATGTAGTTGCAATTTTTGTATTATTTAACGACTCAAGGCCTTGATAATCAAATTCATTTGGTACTGCAATTGATAAACGACAGCCACCATACTCTAAGCGTTTAAGCGTTTTGTATTCAGCCGGTTCATTAGCGGCTTGACGCTCTAACATTTTTTCTTCTAATTCGTTTTCACCAATAAAGCCCAAATCAGCAATGCCATCCATTACCAATCCAGGAATGTCGTCATCACGAACCAACAGCAAGTCGATAGGCAAATTTGTTGAGTGTGCAATTAATAGCCTGTCACGAATCGATAATTTTACGCCAATGGCTTTCAGTAATTTAATTGACTCGTTGCTTAATCGACCTTTTTTTTGTACTGCAATTCTTAATCTATTCTTGTCTGTCATGTTCATTCCTAAATAATATTAATTTTAAATTTCAAAAGGGTAAAACCAAAATATTAAACTCTAAAACGAAAAAACCCCGGAAGATATTATCCTCCAGGGCTCAATGAATTTGTGCTTGGAGGACTTACAATAGCCTCCAGCGAAATTAGCCGAAAACTATTCCGTTGGTACGTGATGATGGAACCAAATTGTATTTACGTTTGACGAGTTCATGTTTCGATTTCTAATTTCGTTAAATTGATGGTGACAAACTAAACGGTATAACGAAAAAAATCAACCCTGCGTTTATAACAAATTGTAAAAAAAGTTAATCTATTTGCATATTGGTCGATAACTGGTTAATAATTAACCACAAGAGCTTGTTGACTGGCAACAAAGCCTTATGTCGTCAATTTAAATATATATGCTTAAAGGAAGAGGGTATAGATTATGGTGGACTTTATTTATAACGTAATTCGTCGCCCAATAGCGAACGATCCTGAACAAAAAGATATTTATCACGTTGATAAAGCGCACAAGGATGCAAAGACAAAAAGGATTGAAGATGATGATCCTAAACAACAAGGTAAACAAGGTTCCTCTTCAGAAGAACAAAGCTCGTCAAAGACTGATGTGGCTGATGCAAAATTAGCCGATTTAGAAAAAGATAAAGAACTCACCCCTCCAAAAAAGGGGCGAGGTAAATATGTCGATGAAAACGGAGTAGAGCATCTCGACTTTTACGCTTAGCCCTACAAATTATTTTATCTAGGCTGCATTCGTATTGCCCCATCCAAGCGGATAGTTTCGCCATTAATATATGCATTTGATGCAATATGAATGACTAAATCAGCAAACTCTTTAGGTAGGCCCATACGTTTAGGGAATTGAATATTTGCCACTAGACTTTCTTGAACATTGTCAGGCATTCCTAACAACATTGGTGTGCCCATTATGCCCGGAGCAACAGCATTAACTCGGATGCCTGTTCGCGCTAAGTCTCTTGCCATTGGTAGGCTCAAAGCAATAATGCCACCTTTACTTGCTGCATACGCTGATTGGCCCATTTGACCTTCATACCCAGCAACCGACGCCGTATTAACAATAACACCACGCTCTAACGCTTCGCCAAGCGCTTCATTTTTTGCCATTTGTTCTGCAACTTGAGATGCAACGTTAAACGTACCAATTAAATTAATATTTATGGCAGTCGCAAATTTACTAAGTGGCATCGCTTTTCCTTCGCGATCAAGTACTTTCGCCGCCGGTGCTATGCCCGCGCAGTTCACCAAAATATGAATAGCACCGTAAGCTTCCATTACTTTAGTTATGGCAGACGCAACCGATTCAGGGTTGGTAACGTCAACACTAACAAACATTGCATTGTCCGCTCCAAGCTCATTAACAGCTTGAATACCAGACTCTTCATTTAAATCAAAAATAGCTACTTTAATTCCTTTGTTAACTAAGCCTTCACTAGTTGCGCGGCCTAGGCCAGACGCTCCGCCAGTTACAATTGCAATTTTATTCTCTAATTCCATTATTGATCCTTATATCTCTTTTAATAATTCACGAGCGATAACAATTTTTTGAACTTCGCTTGTGCCTTCATAAATTGTTGTAATTCGAACATCTCTTGCCATGCGTTCAACTGGATATTCACTTATATAACCATATCCACCTAATAACTGAATTGCGTCATAACAAATTTCGTTGGCTTTTTCCGTTGCAAATAGCTTAGCCATAGAAGCCTGTTTTGAGAAAGGTAAACCTTGTTCTTTTAGGTAGGCTGCTTGTAAAAGAAGAAGTTTAGCCGCTTCTAATTCAGTGTAACGGTCGGCTAACTTCCACTGTAAACCTTGGAATTTGATCAAGGCCTGACCAAACTGTTCTCGTTCCGCAATGTATGCCCGAGCATAATCCATAGCAGCTTCAGCAATACCTAAAGCTAAAGAACCGATGCCAATTCGACCTCCGGCAAGCTCAGTTACCGCAACTTTAAAACCTTGGTTTTCTGTTCCCATAAGCGCTGAGGCTGGAATTCTGCAGTTTTCAAAACGAACTTCATTGGTCGCAGACGCTTTTTGGCCCATTTTATGTTCAGCGGGCGATATAACTAAGCCTGGAGTACCATTTTCAACTAAGAAGCAAGATATACCTTTTCCTTTAGGTGCAGATTTATCGGTGACTGCCCAAACCACAAACACGCCAGCATATTCAGCGCTAGTTATAAACATTTTAGCGCCATTCAGTATATATTCATCGCCATCTTTTATTGCCGAAGTTTTCATACCTGCTGGATCACTACCGGCCCCTGTTTCAGTTAAACAAAAGCCAGCGGCAGGGTATTCACCTGAACAAATTTTTGGAAGGTACTTTTGCTTTTGTTCTTCATTTCCAACAGCCTGTATTACTTCTGCAACCATATTAGTCACTGAGGTAGTTACGGCCGTGGAGGCGCATCCTTTTGCTAATTCTTTAATTGCCAAGCTGAACGCAATTGTTCCTACTTCGCTTCCACCATAGTCTGCACTGGTATTCAATCCCATAAATCCTAGCTCAGCAAGTTGTTGCAGGTTTTTTAACAGTATTTCTCGGTTGCCAGTTTTGTCGAGTTCTGCAGCATTAGGAGCAAGCTCATTTTCTGCAAACTGTCGCGCAGTATCTTGAATTAATTGTTGTTCTTCAGTTAAAGAAAGATTCATCGTTATGACTCTAGAAAAGTGCACCTAATTAGGCGCTATTGAACTTGCTCGACAATTTGCCAGAAAGCCAAGTTAATGAAAAGTTTAGGAATGAAATAGGTTGAAGCTGTATGTATTGAAAATTTTACTTAGTTATTAAAGTAGATCAAAGAGTCGTCGGTTAGTTAGACGGGCACAAATTAAGAATGCTTAATAAAAAGTATAATGAAATTTTGATATTAAAATTAATTTTCGATAAAAAGAGAGAAAGATAAAGATAAAGATAAAAATATAGAAAGTAATTAGGTTTTTTAAAAACAGAGGCTTTGAAAGTGGTGGGCGGTACTGGGCTCGAACCAGTGACCCTCGCCTTGTAAGGGCGATGCTCTCCCAACTGAGCTAACCGCCCACTTTCAAAGAGTGATTTTAATTGGTGGGCGGTACTGGGCTCGAACCAGTGACCCTCGCCTTGTAAGGGCGATGCTCTCCCAACTGAGCTAACCGCCCAATTAAAATCTGATAAAGTTGAAACCAAAACTTAAGGGTAAAGTAGTGGTGGGCGGTACTGGGCTCGAACCAGTGACCCTCGCCTTGTAAGGGCGATGCTCTCCCAGCTGAGCTAACCGCCCAACTTTATCTCTTAAACAGCTTTGCTGCTCAAGTGGTGCGTATTATAGGGAGGCCATAAAAAGAGTCAACACTATTTTTAAAAAAGAATTCCGTTCGAACATTTCTTAAACAAACTGCTCAAAAAAAACAAATTCAGAATAAATAACAGTCAAATTTAAAATGAATATATGTAATTTTTAGACTCAAGAGGTATTAATCACATTTATAACTACATGCATTTTGAGAATCACTAATCGTTTTCACTTAAAATACCGCATGCGCTCAATATTATTTCCCACTCGTGTTTTTTTACTGGTTGAATCGATAATCGGCCCTGTTTAACTAGCGTCATATCACTAAGTTCTTTAGTTGCTTTAATAGTGGTTAATGTTAAAAACTTTTTAGCGTGTGCATTGTATTGAATATCTATACTAAACCAGCGCGGATTATCCGGTGATGATTGTGCATCATAATATTTGCTCAAAGAATCAAACTGTAAAGGATCAGGGTAGGGCTCAGACACAACGATAGCGGAACCCGCGACACCCACGTTTTTACAACTAGAGTGGTAAAACAAAACACCATCACCTACTTTTATTTCGTCGCGCAATAAATTTCTAGCTTGATAATTACGTATACCGTCCCATCGTCCCGTACTATTCTTCTCCGCTTTTAAGCTATCGATGCTATATTCATCGGGTTCTGATTTAAATAACCAATATTGCATTTTAAGTCCCTCACGTTTTTCTATAGAATAGCGTGCAAATTTTAATGAATAAACTAAATGGATACATTAATGAGCGTTGTTACTCGTTTTGCCCCAAGTCCTACGGGCTATTTACACGTTGGTGGTGCACGTACTGCACTTTATTCTTGGTTATACGCTAAGCGTCATAACGGTAAATTTATTTTACGCATAGAAGATACTGATTTAGAACGCTCTACGCCAGAAGCCGTTCAAGCCATATTAGACGGAATGTCATGGTTAGGCATGGAAGGTGACGGAGAAGTTTTTTATCAAACTAAACGTTTTGATATTTATAAAAAATACGTTCAACAATTGGTAGACGACCAAAAAGCCTATAAATGTTTCTGTTCAAAAGAGCGATTAGAAACATTACGTTCTGAACAAGAAGCAAAGGGCGAACGCACTAAATATGACGGGAAATGTCGCGATTTAAGTGAATCGGAAGTTGCAGCCCACGGTGATGCTCCATTTGTAATTCGTTTCAAAAATCCACTAGGTGGCGCGGTTGAGTTTAAAGATTCAATTCGTGGTGACATGAGCATTTCGAATGAAGAGATGGACGATTTAATTATTCAACGTACTGATGGCACTCCAACATATAATTTCTGTGTTGTTATAGACGACTGGGAAATGGGTATGTCGCACGTTATTCGTGGTGAAGATCACTTATTGAACACGCCTCGTCAAATTAATATCTTTAAAGCATTAGGTGCAACCGTTCCTCAATATGCACACTGTTCAATGATTTTAGGTGATGACGGTAAAAAGCTATCTAAACGTCATGGCGCTGTAAGTGTAATGCAGTACCGTGATGATGGTTACTTGCCTCAAGCCGTTATTAATTATTTAGTACGCTTAGGTTGGTCGCATGGCGATCAAGAGATTTTTAGCTTAGAAGAATTATTTGAGTTGTTTGATATTAACGATATTAATAATTCTGCATCAGCGTTTAATACTGAAAAGCTAAATTGGATGAATCAACAATATATGAAGTCTTTACCTGCTGAAGAAGTTGCGACTCACCTGCAGTGGCATTTCGACAACATGAATGTTGATACAACAAAAGGCCCTAAATTAGCGTCTATTGTTGAAATTCAAGCTGAACGCGTTAAAACATTAAAAGAAATGGCTGAAATTAGCACTTATTTCTATCAAGATTTTGATGAGTTAGAAGAAAAGGCCGCTAAAAAACACCTACGCCCTGTAGCTAAAGAAGCGTTAATAGTTGCAAAAGAAAAGTTAGCAGCGTTGGACAACTGGCAAGCGGCTGACATTCAGGCAGCTATTAATGCGACAGCTGAAAAATTAGAATTAGGCATGGGTAAAGTAGGCATGCCATTACGGGTAGCAGTCACAGGTGGCGGTAATTCACCTTCATTAGATGTTACCCTTGAACTTATTGACCAGGCTAAAGTTGTAGAGCGAATTGAAAATGCTATTCATTTTGTTGAACAACGAGAAGCAGCTCAATAACAGGTGTTTCAAAAAGAGCAGGGTGATCGAAAAAGCATTTCGATAAAATCTATGTTTTTGTAGATGATAATAATAAGGCCGGTCAAATGATCGGCTTTTTTAATGATTTTTAACCATCTTGTTAAAAAAATAACCAAACAACCCAAACTTAGGTATTTTTATTAAAATAAGGGTTGACGAAAATATTCGGAGTGCATAGAATGCGCCCCGCAGTTGAGGCAAACATGCCGACGCTGTAGTTGATACCAGTTTTGTAATAAAGGGGCTATAGCTCAGCTGGGAGAGCGCTACACTGGCAGTGTAGAGGTCAGCGGTTCGATCCCGCTTAGCTCCACCAGTATCTATTACAAAATTGATTGATAAGTCTTAGTGCTCCCATCGTCTAGAGGCCTAGGACACCGCCCTTTCACGGCGGTAACAGGGGTTCGAATCCCCTTGGGAGTACCACTTATTACATCAACAGTTTAATTGTCCTGTGCTCCCATCGTCTAGAGGCCTAGGACACCGCCCTTTCACGGCGGTAACAGGGGTTCGAATCCCCTTGGGAGTACCAACAATTAACAACAAATTTAAGTCTTAGTGCTCCCATCGTCTAGAGGCCTAGGACACCGCCCTTTCACGGCGGTAACAGGGGTTCGAATCCCCTTGGGAGTACCACTTAAATTATAATGCTTTAAAAAGTCCTGTGCTCCCATCGTCTAGAGGCCTAGGACACCGCCCTTTCACGGCGGTAACAGGGGTTCGAATCCCCTTGGGAGTACCACTTTTTAACTACTTCAGTTACAAGTCTTCAGTGTTTAAACTAAAAACATAATCAAATTCAAATAGTTTCATTCAATCCATTTTTTTTAGTTATCAGTCTGATAACAAGCTTTCAATAACACTTTTCATCTCATCACGGATAATGATTTGCGCGCTTTTATTTGGGTGAATACCATCTCGCATCATGTAATTTGGATTTGTTGCAACTTTTTCCATGAAAAAAGGTAACAGTCGTATATCGTTTTTGGTCGCTAATGTTTTATATACGTTTTCAAACATGCTGGTATAGCGTTTTCCGTAATTCGGAGGAATTCTAACCTGCATGATTGCAACATTGATATTACGACTTTTAACCTCATCAATCATCGCTTGTAAGTTACTGCGCATGGTTGACACTGGGAAACCTCTAAGTCCATCGTTACCGCCAAGCTCAAGAATCACCCAATCATTTTCGTCGAGCTTTTGTCTTTCTAATACTTTTGGCAATCTAGCGATGCCTCCTCCGGTAGTTTCACCGCTGATACTCGCATTAATTAACGTTATATCTGAATTTTCTGTTACAAAAGTTTGCGCCAATAAATACGGCCAGCTCTCTTCGGTTTGCATACCGTAACCGGCGCTAACGCTGTCACCATACATTAATACCCTTTGTGTTTTGGCATTAATAGTCATCGAAAACGTGCAAAGTAGCGTAATGACAAAAAACAGGGAGCTTGTTTTGTTTAACCAGTTTCTTTTACTATGTAAATTCATTGCTTTGATTGGATCCTAACTTCATGAATAAAGATGCATTACCGGCGCTAGTTGCGCATAAAATCAGTAAAACCGTTGTATTGTCAAACTCTTCTAATAAAAACGCTGAAGCTGATAAAAAGATCACTATCATCAGCGATATTAACTTATCCATCAATAATGGCGAGTCAGTGGCCATTGTTGGCGCCTCAGGATCCGGAAAATCGACACTTTTAGGCCTACTAGCCGGATTAGATTTACCTACCACTGGCAAGATAGAGTTTTATGGAACGCAAATACAAAAATTGGATGAAGAGCAACGAGCTTCTATTCGTCGATCGGACATCGGATTTATATTTCAGCAGTTTCTACTCGTACCGAGTTTAACAGCTATTGAGAACGTTATGCTACCCGCTGAATTGTCTGACGATGCTGAGATACGTCAAAACGCAAGAACAAACGCGGCTAACTGGCTAGAAAAAGTAGGTTTGAGCCATCGTTTAGATCATTTTCCAAACCAGTTGTCTGGAGGAGAGCAACAGCGAGTTGCTATCGCTAGAGCATTTATTACTAAACCAAAACTGTTATTTGCCGACGAACCGTCTGCAAACCTCGACTCAGTAAATGGTCACTTAGTTGAGGATTTGTTATTTGATTTAAATAAAAGTGCCGACACTACGTTGGTTTTAGTCACACATGATCCTGCGTTAGCAAAGCGTTGTGAAAAGACATTTGTTCTAAAAGATGGATCGCTGAAACAACAAGGTGAGATTAAGCCAAGACTTGCGGAAGTAACCAACATAGAAAAGGCCAAACAAGATGCAAAATAAGTTTATGACTTGGCTTGGCTTATCGCTAAGACTCTTTAGGCGGGAGTTTGGCCGCGGTGAGCTTACCGTAATCGCGTTATCAATAGTGCTTGCTGTTTCATCAGTAATGGCATTGAGCAGCCTCACTGACCGTGTTCAACAATCTATTTTGGCAAAAAGTGCTGAGTTTTTAGCTGCTGATAAAGATTTAATTAGTCCAATTGAGATTAACCAAGAATATTTTGATAAAGCTGAGTCTTTAGGCCTCAATATCGACAAACATATATACTTTTCGTCGATGGCCTTTGCTGGCGAAAAAATGAATTTAGCGGTCGTAAAGGCGGTTACACAAAATTATCCGCTGAGAGGCGAGCTTACGGTTCAATCGACACAAGATTCAACTGACACCTTCGTAACTAAAGGTCCAAAGCCTGGCGTAGTTTGGATTAGCAAACGACTTTATTATGCGTTGGACAAGCCAGAGGAAATTGATGTTGGAGAAGCCAGTTTTAAAGTTGGTGGCATTATCGATGCTGAACCTGATGCGCCGTTTCAAGTCTTCAATTCGGGTACTCGAGTCATAATGAACGTGGCAGATATGCCAAAAACAGAGGTAATTCAACCTGGTAGTCGCGTTACTTATGCTGGTTTATTCGCCGGGTCAGAACAGCAACTCCAAAGTTACGAAGGGTGGATAACACCACAATTATCGGAAAGCCAAAAGTTCAGAGGTGTGAAAGAGGGCGCTTCTGGCATTACTAGTTCATTAGAAAGAGCTGAAAGCTTTCTTATGCTAGCAGGTGTTTTAGGTGTATTGCTTGCGGCAATCGCCATCTCGGTTTCTGCAAGACTTTACAGCCAACGACATTTAGATTCTATTGCGATAATGAAAACACTTGGCGCAAGTGTTAGACAAGTACAAGTCATTTACCTTTTTCAACTTTGCCTTATTGCAATAGTTAGTATTGCAGTAGGCTTAGTGATAGGTGCAGGCATGCAATCATTAGCTTTGTATTCTTTAGCAGATTATTTACCTAAAACACTACCACCCTTAGGATTGAAACCGTTTTTTGTCGCGACTATTACAGGTTTTGTTTGTGCTTTGATGTTCTCGGTACCTGCATTGTTGAAGCTGTTTAATGTACCACCATTAAGAGTACTTAGACGAAACTTAGGCGATGGCGTGACGTCGTCATTAAGCTCGCAAATTATAATGGTAGTGACTACCATTGCTCTAGTTTGGTTTTATAGCCAAGATCTCCGACTAACAGCAATCGTGCTTGGTGCTGGCGCTGTATTATCTGTGGTAATTATCATTGTATCTAGAGTACTCTTATCTGCGTGTAGAGTACTAAGTACAAAAACTAGCAATAGTGCACTTAAACTAGCATTGGCCTCACTACAACGCCGTTCAAAGGAGAACGTATCACAAGTCATCGGTTTTACGTTGGCGATAATGCTCGTATTGATATTGTACTCGCTAAAAAATTCAATAATACAAGAATGGCAAGAACAAATGCCACAGGGAGCGCCAAACCACTTCATTATTAACATAGCGCAATATGAGCTACCTGCTATTGAGGCTAGATTTGAAGAACAGGGGATAAAACCAGAACAATTTTATCCGATTGTTAGAGGTCGTTTAACTCAAATAAATGATGAGATTCTTAAGCAAAGAAGAGACAACGAGCAAGAAGACGGCGCTAAATTCAAAGGCAAAAAAGAGCTCCATGAAAAAAGTGAGTCCAACGAAAATAATGAAGAAGCGAAAGAAGAGGCTCGTACAGGTTTTGGTCGTGAGCTTAATTTAACGTTTACTCAAAAATTCCCTGATAATAACGAAATTATCGAGGGTGAATGGATGCCGGCAAATGTAGAAAAACAAGTATCAGTAGAAGCTAAAGTTGCAGAGCGTTTAGAGTTAAAACTAGGCGATCAGTTGTCGTTCTTAATCGGTTCTCAAACCGTTAGCGCAAAAATTACAAGTATTAGAACGGTAGACTGGAATAGTCTTCAACCGAATTTCTATATGATATTTAGTGATGATGTTATTGGCGATTTTCCAGCGACTTACATCACTTCATTTTATCTACCTAAAGAAGAAAAGTTATGGCTAAATGAGTTAGTAGCCGATTATCCAACTCTTAGTATTATTGATGTTGCTGCTATGTTAGAGCAAATTCAAAGTGTGATAGCGCAGGTGTCGGTTGCGATACAGTTTGTTTTATTAATAGTTGTAATAGCAGCAACACTGGTTTTATTAGCACAAGTTCAATCGTCTCTAGATGAAAGGAAAAAGGAGACGGTAATCTTTAGAACAATAGGTGCCAAAGGTTCAATAATTCGTAATGCGATTACGTACGAGTTTATTAGCTTAGGGGGAATAGCAGGCTTTATAGCGGCACTTGTTGCAGAGTTTAGCTTATACCTATTGCAAACTTACTCATTCAAGATGGACTGGGTGTGGCATTGGGAGTTGTGGCTAATTGGCCCGCTGGTTGGAGCTGCCTTTGTTGCAATAATAGGCTCACTAAGTACGCGGTCGTTGTTAAAAATCACACCTAGCGAGCTAATAAGACAATTGGCTTAGTATCTGAGGTTGACGCTTTTGGAATTAATCTTCCAAAAGCGTTTCAGCAACTTGCCCTATACCTTCGTTTCTTAATGGTTGTGACAACTCAGCTCGTTTTGAATCAATTAAGCTGATGCCTTCAACGATAAGATCGTACGCTTTCCATTCGCCAGTTTTGCTGTTTTTACGTAATTTGAAAATCATTGACAGAGGCTTACCACCTGGTTGTAGAAGTTCAGTTCGAACTGCTACCATTTTTTGACCAGTGACATCTTTTTTAGGCTCGTAATTTACTTCTTGATTATTGTATTGAACTAAGGCTGACGAATACGTTTCTACGAGGTTTCTTTCCATCGCATCAACAAATAAATCACGTTCTTCTTTTGTCGATTGTTTTAGTTGAGGACCTAAAATTTTATAAGCTGCAAATCTAACATCTACAAAAGGCAACAATTGTTGTTTAACAATCAATTCCATTAACTCTTTTGTTGTTTTTTCATCGCCACGAGACTTCGCATCAGTAACAGATTTAAAGACGACTTTAGATAAAGACTCGACGATATCGTAAGGAGAACTATCCGGTGAAATTTGTGTAATTTCACTTTGATACTTTGTTATCAGTTGCTCGGTATTTAACGGCTTGTTATCTAAAGAAGCAGCATAGCTTGGGATAAGTAATAAAAGAGCGGTTAGAGAAATTGATATTTTAAACATGACACAGAGTCCTTAATTTCGAATAGCAGAATTGTAATACCGACCGTTCGGTATGTAAACACTATTCTGTGTGATTTTTATATACAGCAATAAATTCATAAACTTTGTAGGAGGTACGAACCATATGCCTTTTTTTCTCACTTCTTTTGTAAGATAATTATAGTTGATATTTAATTTAGGGGTATTTATGCGTTTTGTAGACTCACACTGTCATTTAGACAGAATTGATCTTGAGAAAGAAAACATCGATTTTAAAGATTTATTCGATAACGCAAGTGCAAATAGCGTTGAACATATGTTGTGCGTCGCGATTTCAATGGATCAGTTCCCTGAGATGGTAGCAAAGTCTGAAGCATATCCTAATGTATCGTTCTCTTGCGGGGTTCATCCGTTACACGTTGGAGAAGACAAAAACTTTAGTTTATCCGATTTAACGTCATTAGCTTCAAATAAGCGAGTAGTCGCAATAGGCGAGACAGGTCTAGATTATTACTACTCAAAAGACTCTATTGCGGAACAGCAAAAGTCATTTGCTCATCACATCGAAGTCGGCAATGAATTAAACAAGCCTATTATTGTCCATACTCGTGATGCCAGGGAAGATACAATAGCAATATTAAAGGCTCACAATGCTGACAAGTGTCGAGGCGTATTACATTGCTTTACAGAGTCATGGGAAATGGCAAAACAAGCAATGGATTTAAACTTCTACATTTCTATTTCAGGCATAGTGACGTTTAAAAACGCTGTAGAGTTACAAGATGTGGTTCGCAAAATGCCATTAGACAGACTTCTAATAGAAACGGACTCACCGTATTTAGCGCCAGTTCCTTATCGAGGCAAACAAAACCAACCAGCTTATGTTAAGCATGTTGCTGAGTTTGTTGCTCAATTAAAAGGAGTGTCTGTTGAAGAAGTTGCAAATCAAACGACGCAAAACTTCAAAGATCTATTTACCACAGCTGAATTATAAATATTCACGTCCACGAACAACTTTGGTGATTCATTAACGTTGAATTTTAAACAAAAAAAAGCCCAGAACGATTCCTGATCTGGGCGAGGGAATGGCTCTTTTAGAGCCGTGCGCTAAACTTTAAGTACATCTCTGTACTTCTGTCAAATCATGATAATGAATCGACTACTGTCAATTAGATTAGCCCAATCAGACGATAAATGAAAGTTGACCTTTCTGATTTTTTTACTAGTTGTGATCAAGGGTTTAATACTGTGTGAAAAAGTTAAACCCCGCTTTTAAACTGGTTTTCCTCAGGTTATGCACAGCTTATTGATTGGATAAAATAGGGCTCAAAAAGCGTGCTTGTAAACCAATCTGTACGAATGCGTATTTTTTCCTAAAATGACTGCCATATTTTTTCAGCTACTGGCCCTAGTGTAGTGTAGCGATTTTTTATGATCCTAATCTCGCTAATAACCGGCGATGACATCTTATCAATTGGGAAACGTAAAAAATGACGTTCCATAATTTCATCCCAATAGCCATCTGTTATCGGGCCCCAACCTAGTTTGGCATGAAGTGCCGATAGCATTGACGTCAAGTTATTTACCTTAACGATACTTCGCCCTATAGGTTTCATTATTTTTGCCTGATTTAAGTTTACTCCAAACTCTCTAGGTAATAACTGAGGTAACTTTCGAAGTATCGACTCGTTGAGCTCTTCAGATTTATGCACCCCAAATGGCGCAACAAGATCTTTATGAACACAATAAAACATAGTCATAGGTTTTATTGTTTTAGACTGAAAGTCACCCTCACTGGCAAACGTCAATAACCAGGGTGTTATGGCCAGTTGAACTTCGTGCTTTAAAAGGCGGGATAAACTATTAAGTCGACTTTCCGTTTCAATGATAAGTTCGGTATCGGGAAATTGCTTTTGGATAGGTTGGAGGGTACTTAAAATAGAACTGACATTAGCTGTGTCTTCTATAGCAATAGCAACTTCATGCTCAATACCGGATTTTAGACTGGTGGTAAATTCACTTAGCTCGTGAAGATGATCTAATATCGCTTTCGATTTTTGGTAATAGGTCAATCCTTTTTCAGTTGGTTTAAGTCTATAATTTGTTCGGTCAAAAAGTGAAAAACCGATAAATTCTTCTAGTCTTTTTATAGTCATACTTATTGCAGGTTGCGTTTTAGATAATTTTTGCGCTGCAGAGTTGATGGAGCCGGTCTCAACAATAGTTACAAAAGTTTCTAATTGTTCTAGTTTCATTATTGATAATCCCCAAGAGTATAAGTAAATCTTATACTCTTATTAATTTAATATAAATATGAATTATCTAGATAGGTGATAAGATTTTACAAATCGCTTATAAATATAAGGTCTAATCAATGAGTTACTCTAAACTTTTCAATACAATTTCATTAGTCGCTATTATTAGCTCACAATTAGTTTTATCAGGATGCACTAAAGAAGAGAAAGACCTTGAGGCACCTTCGAATATAGTTAGACCTGCCAAATTAGCGCAGGTAAAACAAGTTAGTGGAGATACCATTCGGACTTTTCCAGCGACAGTGGAACCATCAACTTATGCCCACCTTGCTTTTAGAGTAAACGGCGAAATTGCCGAAATTAAAGTAGTGGCCGGACAAAACGTTAAAAAAGACGATGTGTTAGCCGTACTCGACGACAGCGATTTTATTATCCAGCATAAGCAAGCTCAAGCCCGTTTCAAATTAACTAGTTCTCAGTTTGAACGAGCCAATAAATTGTTAAAAGAAAAACTTATTTCGTCTGCAGAATATGATCAAATTAAAGCCGAATTAGACATTGCCTCTGCGCAACTTGATGCTGCAAAAAACAACCTTAAGTATTCGGTCATTAAAGCGCCATTTAGCGGCATAGTTGCCCACACTAATGTAGAGGCGTTTGAGTTTGTACAGGCTAAACAGCCAATAATGGAATTACAAGGGCGCGAAACAATTGACGTAGTAATTCAAGTGCCTGAACAATTGATGATTAAATTGCCAAAATCAACTAAAGCACAAACGTATCAGCCAACGCTAATTTTTGATGGCAATCAACAAAATAAATATAAAGTAACGCTTAAGGAACATGACATTATCCCAAATCCGGCGACAAAGTCTTATCAAGTCGTGTTTTCGTTACCAACACCTGAAGATATTAATGTGTTGCCTGGCATGACAGGTGCGCTGGAAGTTGAGCTCGATAAATTGCTAGCGAGTGATATAAATGCGTTAATTGTCCCAATATCAGCGGTATTTGTGCCAAATAGCAAAGTACAAGATTCCCAAGCGACTAATACCCAATTTGTTATGAAAGTACGAAAAGACATGAGTACCGAGCTTGTTGCTGTTGAAGTAGTTGAAACACGTCAAAGTGGAATGGTAATAAAAGCGTTAGAGGCTGGAAAGCTCATCTCAGGCGATAAGGTGATTGCGGCTGGTCCTCATTTGCTAGTTGAAGGACAAAGTGTTTCAGAATGGAAGCAAGAGAGAGGGCTGTAAAATGTCAGATAGTTTTGATATTGCGAAGTATTTTGTTAAGCAAAAGACGACCTCTTGGTTATTTGCATTAATTTTACTTATCGGCGGTACAATTTCTTACTTTCAGTTAGGCCAATTAGAAGATCCTGAATTTGTCTTAAAACAAGCGATTGTAATCACTCAGTACCCAGGAGCTTCACCCGTTCAAGTTGAGGAAGAAGTTACCCACCCGCTCGAAAATGAAATTCAAAAGTTAGCTTATGTTGATAACGTGAAATCGATAACAAGTGCCGGAATCTCACAAATTATCGTTGAAATGAAGTCAACGTATCGAAAAGCGGAGCTCAGACAAATTTGGGATGAGTTGCGCCGTAAAATAAACGATTACCGTCCACAGTTACCAGCAGGTACCGCGCCTACTATAGTTAAAGATGACTTTGGTGATGTATTTGGTGTGTTATTAGCTGTGTCTGGAGACGGCTTTACTAACGATGAATTAAATGATTACGTTGATTATATTCGTCGTGAGTTAGTTTTAATAAAAGGGATAGGTAAAGTCACGGTTGTAGGTACTGAGCAAGAGCAAGTTATCATTGAAATGTCACAAAATAGAATGGTATCGCTTGGTATTTCAACTGATTATTTGTATCAGTTATTAGCCCAACAGAATGTCGTATCGAACGCTGGATTTGTAAGAGTTGGAGATGAAAAAATCAGATTTGACCCAACTGGTGAGTTTGCCTCGGTTCAAGAGTTAGGTGATTTGGTAATTAGTCCACCGGGTCAATCAAAACGAATTATTTTGTCTGACGTCGCAGAAATTTATAAAGATTACGACGAGACGCCAAGTCATATAGTACGCCACAATGGAGCGCCATCAATTTATGTCGGCTTATCGTTTACTTCAGGTGCAAATGTGGTGGATGTGGGTTCCATCGTCTCCGAAAAACTTAAGGAGCTTGAGTTGCAACGTCCTTATGGCATGGATATCGATACGGTTTATAACCAACCCAAAGAAGTAGAGAATTCTGTATCAGGATTTATACAAAGTTTGGTGGAAGCGGTAGTTATTGTCATTATCGTTTTGCTGATATTTATGGGTGTAAAAACAGGTCTGTTAATTGGTGGAATATTACTATTGACTGTTTTAGGCACCTTTATTTTTATGCACATTTTAGACTTACAGTTGCACCGAGTCTCTTTAGGGGCATTAATTATTGCGCTGGGAATGTTAGTTGATAATGCAATTGTCATTGTTGAAGGTGTATTAGTTGGTATCCACAGAAAGATGAGTAAAGCAGATGCAGCGAGTTTAATTGTTCGTCAGACCAAATGGCCTTTATTAGCAGCTACTTTTATCGCGATAATTGCCTTTGCGCCAATTGGATTGTCACCAGATGCGACAGGCGAATTTGCCGGTTCTCTGTTTTACGTGCTACTTATATCGTTGCTATTAAGTTGGGTTACGGCCATTACCATAACACCGTTTTACGCGAGTCTACTGTTTAAAGAGGCAAAAATAACAAATGATGATAACGAAGAAAGCGACCCATATGCTGGCAAACTTTATGTATCGTACAAAAACTTTTTATCGAAAGCGTTAAGGTTTCCAAAGACGACAATGTTAGCCATGTTTTCGTTATTTGTTGTCGCTGTTATAGGTTTTGGTGCCGTTAAACAATCGTTTTTCCCAGCGTCTAATTTACCTATGTTTTATGTTGAATATCGATTGCCGCAAGGGTCTGATATTCGAGCGACTGAAGAAACCGGTAAACGCTTGGAAGCGGCAGTGATGGAAAATGAAAATGTAGCCTTTGTCTCAAATACAATAGGGCGTGGGGCTGCACGTTTTATGTTGACGTACAATATGGAGTTAAATTATAGCAACTATGGACAATTAATAGTCAGAGTGAATGACAAAGAACAATTAACGCCAGTGATGAAATCGGTTAGAAGCTATATTGAAAATAACTACCCAGAAATAGAGTCAAAGCTATTACGTGTTGAAATTGGTCCTGCACAAGCATCAAAAATTGAAGCCCGATTTTCTGGCTCAGACCCAGCGGTTCTGAGAAGTCTAGCCGACGAGGCCAAACAAATATTATTAGCTCAGCCGGATGCTAAAAATGTTTCGGACAATTGGAAAAATATGACTAAGGTCATGCGACCAAAGTTTGATGCAATTGCCGCTCGAGAAGTGGGGATCACAAAATCGGCAGTGGATGATCTATTACTAACAAACTTTATTGGTAAAACCGTGGGCGTATACAGAGAGGGAACTGAACGTTTACCGATTGTAGTACGGATGCCAGAGCAACAAAGAAATGTGATTGATAGCATAGAGGATATGCAAATATATTCGCCAGTGTTAGCTCAGTACGTGCCTTTATCTAAAGTGATTTCAGAGTTTTCAATGGAGTTTGAAGATCCTATTATTAACCGTCGAGATAGAAAGCGAACCTTAACAGTCATGGCGGATCACGACATATTGTCGGATAAAACAGCGGCACAGCTATTCGCTAAAGTAAAACCTGAAATAGAAAAAATTAAACTACCTGTTGGTTATGAGCTTACTTGGGGTGGCGAGTTCGAAGCCAGTAAAAAAGCCCAACAGCCAATTTTTAGTGCGTTACCACTAGGTTTTGCCTTAATGTTTATTATTACTGTTTTGCTATTTAACTCGTTTAAATTGGCTACAGTAATTTGGACTACCGTGCCATTAGCAATTATTGGAGTATCATTTGGCTTTTTAACTACGGGAATCGCCTTTGGCTTTATGAGTTTACTTGGTTTGTTAAGCTTATCCGGAATGTTAATCAAAAATGGTATTGTGTTAGTTGAACAAATCGAGTTGGAAAAAGAGGATGGTCGATCTTTTTACGATGCCATTATTCACGCATCAGTAAGTCGTGTCCGTCCTGTCTCTATGGCCGCTATTACTACCGTCTTAGGTATGGCTCCGCTATTAACAGATGACTTTTTTAAGAGCATGGCCGTGGTCATTATGTTTGGTTTGGGCTTTGCTACGGTACTAACCTTAGTTGTTGTACCTGTGATGTATTATTTATTAATTAAGCCAAAAGTAAACGAAGACTTAACTTCCTAACCGTTTTATTAAGTATTATTGTTACCGAATATAAAGGCCTGAGATTGTCGAACCACTCAGGCCTTTATTTCATTTAAAGTCGTTAAACTTTAATTCGAGTTATTTTAGTTGTTATTTGTGTAGCTCTTAAGAATAAACGTCTTGTTCTATCCGCAAGCTTTAGTAGCAATACATAAGCCAATGGTACGAGCAATAAACTGGTTGCCGTCGAGAATATCAATCCGCCCATGATAGCAATAGCCATTGGCGAATATTCAGGACTGCCGGTACCACCTATGTTTGCATCGCCGATAGCTAAAGGCAACAATCCTAGAATCGTAGTGGACACTGTCATTAATATTGGTCTCAACCTAGATGTGCTGCCTTCTACAACAGCTTCATACAAGCTCGCGCCTGCGTCTCGCAACTGGTTTATTCTATCCACTAAAACAATGCCGTTGTTAACCACGATACCCATTAAAATCAAAATACCTATCATAACCATCACGGACATGCTGGTTCCCGTGATTGCTAACGCCCAAAACGTACCTGATATGGAAAATAGTAATGAGGTTATTACCGCGGTTGGTAAAACGAGGCTTTCAAATAATGCTGCCATTACAATGTAAATCATGATTAATGCTAGTAACATATTAATCTGCATAACATTTTCGGCTTCTTTTTGACGTTCAAAACTACCGGTTAAACTCCATTTATAGCCATTTGGCAACTCAATTTGATTCATTAGTTGGGTAATTCGTTCTTGTGCTTGCTCTAACGTTGTACCTTCAGCTAAATTTGCGCCAATTGCTAAGTTTGTTTGACGGAATCTACGGTATATTTGGTTTAACCTTGGGGTGACCGTAATTTCAGCTAATTGGTCTAAACGGTAATCTATATTGCCTTTAGACATGACGATAATTGATTTAAATCGCTCAAGTGACTTCTCTACGTCATCAGAGAACTTTAGCCGAACCTGAATTTCACCGGCATTTGGATCTCTGTATGTTCGTAAATTCATCCCTCGCAGAGCCGATGATGCTGCTTGGGCTACCTCGCGACTACTCAGACCATATCTTTGTATTTTATCTCTATCGACAATGATTTGAATTTCTTTTTGATCGCCAGTAATTTCTGACTTTACATCTTCTAAGCCGTCTATGTTGGCTAATTGAGGTACAACTTGATCTGCTATTTCAATAAGCGTTTCGGTCGCAGCACCAGCCAGGCTAATCCTCACGCCACCGCCATTTCCTTGATCCCAACCAAATTGAGGTTTTGCAATTACTAGAGTAGGCCAGTTCGCTTCAATTGCTTTTTTGATCTCACTAGGCGACTTCGTTAGCTCTTTGTTCATATTTAGTGTTGAACGAGCAAAACCAGGGCGGTAATAAGAATAAACACTGTCGAACTCAAATAGTTCTTTGTTTTGGTATAAGTAGTCTTCCATTAGTACAACTGCTTTTTCAACTTCTTCTAAGCTTTGGTTGCCTTGGATATTATAGTTTAACCACATTCTACTATTGGAAACGCCACTTTCTTCATCGCTAGAGACCATGTTTAGTGGTATCACCATAGAAATAAACAATAAAAAACCGACAAAAAACGATTTCTTCTGATGCTTCATCACCACGTTAAGGGCTTTACGATAATATATTTGCCACTTGTCTTCACCGGTATGGGTTTTCGGGATGTTTTTAATCTTGCTAGTTAGTAACGGAATTAGTGTTTGTGCGATGAGTAAAGAGGCAAAAAGAGATATACAAATTGCAATAGCGACGTGCTCAAGGAATATTGTGACGTCTATTTTTTTACCAATAATGTTAGGCAAAAATACAATCGCCGTAGTGCAAGTTCCCGCAATAACCGCAAGAGAAACATGGTTTACCCCGTTTACGGTCGCGCGTTTGATATCGTCGTCCAATTGACGTTCGTGAAATATCGACTCGGTAACAACAACGGCGTTATCGACTAACATTCCAATAGCGAGCATCAGGCCCATGAGTGAGAGCACATTTAAACTATATCCCATCATGTACATAGCACCGAGTGTTATACAGATTGCAAATGGCACAGATAACACAACAATAATGGTTGTCGCAAAATGTCTCAAAAAGGCATACAACACTACAATTGATAAAAAGGCGCCAATTAAGCCTGCTTCGGTAAGATTTCCAAGTGAGGTGGTGACGTCCTCAGCAGTATTTTGCATAACAAATAGTGAGATACCATCAAATTGCGGATTGGTTTTTGCCTCTTCAACAACGGCCATCACGCGGGTTGCAACGTCAACTAGGTTAGCACTCGACTCTTTCATCACATCCATACCTATTGCATACGTTTGATGAAGGTGACGGCCTTCTTCTCGCTCAGGCAATTCGTAGCTAATATTTGCAACATCTTTAAGTTTTACGTAAGCGTTGATGGGCACATTTTCGACTTCTTCAATGCTTTTGAACTGCCCGTTAGGCGAAATAAGAATTTTACCTTGTGCGGTATTTAAAAAGCCCGCCGACTGGCTAAAGTTCATGCTACGCATAGTATTGATTATCGTTGAAACAGATAACTTATAAGCCGCTATTTTTGACTCATCTAATCGAATAGCAATTTCTCTTTTATCCACGCCGTAAAGGGTGACTTGTGAAACTCCAGGAACTCGCTCAATTGGCCTTTTAAGTTGTTTATCTAGGAGATCATAGGCAAACGACAGATCTCTATCTGAAGAAATGCGTAGATTAAAGACAGGAAAATCGCCGGTGTTAAATTGATAAACCATTATTCGTTCTAAATCGTCAGGTAAAAGCTCTCTAATTGCATCGATTTTTTCTCGAGCCTCAATAGACTTGGCACTTATGTTCTCATCCCATTTAAATGACAATCCGATATTTGCACCTGATTCACTAGACCAAGACTGTGCTTGTTGAATTCCCGTGATAGTAGCTAACACTTCTTCAACTGGTTTCGTTATTTGTCGCTCTACTTCAGCTGGTGTTGAATTTGGATACGGAATATTTATAAATAATTCAGGTATCTCTATACCCGGAAACTTTTCCAATGGCAGTAATCTACTTGAGATTGCACCCAACATTAAAAGCGACAGGAATAAGATCACTGTAGTGACAGGGCGACGCAATGCGAAGGTTGCTAACGAGGCTGAATGACTATTTTTATTTGATGGCAACGACATGTTCGTCTCCTTTTGCTTCAAACTGTTTAAGGTCAAATAGCCAATACAACGATGGGATGAAGATCAACGTGAGGACAGTTGCGAACACGAGTCCAAATATTACGGTAAGTGCCATAGGTGTACGCATTTCGGAACCGTCACCGAGTCCAATAGCCAGAGGGAGTAAACCTAAGGTGGTAGTGAGTGTTGTCATTACAATGGGACGAAGGCGAGTCTCTGCAGACTGTTTAATTGCCTCAAGCTTGTCAACACCTTGTTCTCGTAACTGGTTGATTCTATCGATTAGGACAATGGCATTGTTAACCACTATACCAGCAAGCATAATAAACCCGATGAACACCACCACACTGATATTGGTGTTGGTTAAGTAAAGCCCGTATATTGATCCAGCACCAGCGAGAGGTACGGTAAAGAGTATAATTAACGGATGAAGCAAAGATTCAAATTGTGAAGCCATTACGATATAAACCATAAAGACCGCTAATGCCAATGCCATCATTAAAGAGTTAAATGAAACCTCCATATCTTCATTTTGGCCATCAATACTGGTTTGAACATTAAGTGGTAAAGCACTGTCTTTTATAATTTCTTTTACGATGATAACCGCAGTAGCTAAGTCACCACTGTTGTAATTCACATCAATTAGCGCAACACGCTCTTGTTGAAGACGATTAATTTCGCTTGGGCCTGTTGTAAGTGTTATTTTGGCCACATCTTCAAGCGTAACAGACTTATCTGCAGTGGGGTTTATAATTAACTGATGCAGATCAGAAAGGGAGTTTCGTTTAGCTTCAGCCGTTCGAACTAAAATATCTACTTTTCGGTCGCCGACAACCAGTTTACTTGCTACCTTGCCGCCAACTTGAATCGCGACGATTTCAGAGACCTCTGAGGCACTGAGACCAAGTTGAGCTAACCTTGCATGATTAAAATCTAATGATATCTCTGGATTGCCGGTTTTTAATGTTGGGTTTATATCTGTTAGCAGTGAATGCTCGTTAAGTTTATTTACTAATTTGTCACTCGCTAGTGTTAAACCGTCTAAGTCATAGCTAGTTAAAACCACTTGAATTGGCGCCTTAAAGCTCATTAGTTGTGGTCGCTCTATGGTTGTGACAACACCTGGTATTAGTTTTAAATTATCACGTAATTCTTGAATCACGATTTCTTCGTCAAGTTTATTAGTCTGCTTTTTCATCACTACGTTTAAACGTCCCCAATTGTCGCCACTTTGTGCTGGAGAAGCATTAAGCAAACTACCTGTACCTACCATGCTATATGTTTTTTCTACAAGAGGGTGTGCATCTGCTAATACAGACAGTTTTGATAGATTTTGTTGTGTTACTGCCAGCTTAGTACCGGTAGGCATAAGTACGTCAACATAAAACTCTCCTTGAGACATAGGAGGTAATAATTCAGAGCCTAATTTGCTTATTAATGGTAGCGACGCAAGGGAGATAGTCATTATCGCGACGGTGACTGATTTAGGCCAGTTTAAGGCGACGTCTAATAGACTTTTATAGCCAGATGCTAGTTTTTCAAACGCCCAGTTAAAACCACTCGCGGTAGGCACCAATATAAAAGACAATAGTTTAGTTATTAATCTAAGTACTGATTTTAAGACGACAATTATAGATAAAGGTATCCAATATCCAATGATCTTTAGTAAGGCTTTAAATGGCCACACAATGAAATAGACTAGTTTGCCAAATTTAGTACGTTCCACATGCGGTTTTATGGTCGGCGCGACTTCAGGAATGTCAATGTGCTGTCTTTTTTCGCGAGACGCTAACATCGGTATTAAGGTGATTGATACGATAAGTGAAGCGAGGAGGGCAAAGGTTATTGCCATTGCTTGATCACTAAATAATTGACCTGCAATTCCTTCAACAAATGCCAATGGAAAAAACACAGCCATAGTAGTTAGGGTTGAGGCGGTAACTGCCATTGCTACTTCGTTTGTTCCGTTTAACGCAGCAAGTTTAGGTGCCATGCCTTTTTCTTTATAACGGGCGATATTTTCAAGTACTACAATGGCACTGTCTACTAAAAGACCTATTGCTAAAGCAATACCACCAAGACTCATGATATTTAATGATATTCCATTGCCATACATAAAATTGAACGTTGCGATAACAGAGACTGGAATAGATAGAGAAACGATAAATGTTGTCCATGCGTTTCTTAAAAACAAATAAAGTACCAACATGGCGAGTAACCCGCCGATAATACCTGCGGATTTAACTTCGTTAACAGAAGATTCAATAAACTCAGCTTGGTTATAAATAGTTTGTAGTTTTAGCTCGCCAGGCAAATTTTCATTAATTGGGATAAGTTGGTTTAAAACGGACTTAGCAACTTGTACTGAGTTCGCATCACCTTCTTTGTATAAAGAAATTTCGATACTCTCGTTACCGTTAATTTGCGTTATGGAATCGCGTTCTTTATGGCTGTCAGATACCGAAGCAATGTCGCCAAGTCGAATAATCTTTAGTTTATCTTGCTTAATAATAAGTTGTCGTATCTCTTCAATATTTTTGAATTGATTGATGGTTCTAACAAAGTAATCTTGGTTTATATCTTTAACTCTGCCTCCAGCCATATTAATGTTTTCGTCTTTTAAACGTTGTACTATGTGCTGCAGAGGAATTTGATGATGGTTTAATTTAAACTGATCTATCTCAATATGAATTTCTTGCTCTAAACCACCTCCGACGCGAACAGAGGCTACCCCTGAAATAGATTCTAAATTCCGTTTAATTTGTTCCTCTGCAAATATACGCACCGATTTCAAATCAATGGACGTTTGGTCAGAAACTAACGCAAGGCGCATGATTGGATCTAAACTGGGATTGAAGCGTAACAATACTGGCTTCTTAATGTCTAAAGGCAATTGCAGGATGTCTAGTTTTTCGCGAACGTTTAAGCTCGCCATATCCATATCGGTACCCCAATTAAATTCTAATATAACGTCAGATTGACCGGCCTTAGAAATTGAGCTCACTTGGCGAATATTTTTAACAATCCCGATAGCTTCTTCAATCGGTTTGCTGATTAACAGCTCAACTTCTGCTGGCGCTGCACCTGCATAATCAGTTCGAATAGTTAATGTAGGATAGGATAAGTCTGGTAATAAGTTTATGGCAAGTCGCGACAGTGAAACCATACCAAATAGCATCACAGCAAGGACAAACATCCAAATCGTTACCGGGCGCTTAATTGCAACTTCTACAATTTTCATGTTCATTCCTTTGAGTTATTGTTGTACGGCTACAATAGTGATTTCAGACTCGTTTTTAAGATTATTGTGACCGGCAACTATCAACGACGCGTTATCGTCTAATCCATTGACCACTTCAACTAAGCCATTATTGCGAAAACCTGTAGTTATCTCAGTTTTTACGGCTTTGCCGTCGATAATTTGGTAAACATAATTAGTATTATCCAGCGAAATTACGGCACGTGAAGGTGCGATTAAGGTATCTTTGTGAAGTCCAAGTTGTATATTTACTTCAGCAAACATACCAGGACGCAGATTGCCATCGGTGTTATCAACACGAAACACAACTTTAAAAGTACCATTATTTGAATCAATTACAGGATTGATTCGATCTATGTGGGCGGTATAAGTTTTATTTCCAATCGCAGGTAAGCTTAATTCTACTGGTTGTTTATGTTGAACTTCAGGAAGACGGCCCTCTGGCAGATAAATAACCCCTTCAAGTGCTTTTTGAGAGACAATATGGAATAGGTTTTGGTGTTGATATTGATGGACTAAGTTGCCTTTCTTTACATATCGATTTGAAATATAACCAGTAATTGGTGCAACAATCTTTGTTTCTGAGACGTCTAATTTTGCAATGTCGGTAGCAGCTTGCAACGATTGAAATTGCCACTGCAACTTTTCTAACGTGTCGGCACTCACAAATGTCTTGTTTTTTGCGGTGTTTAACCTTTTTAATTCACTTTGAACTTGTTCGAGTTCAGCTTGGCGTTGTTGTAATACAAGTTGATATCGAGTGTCGTCTAATTTAGCTAAAAGCTGACCTTCTTTTACGTAGTCACCTTCTTCAACATAAACTTGTTCAACTAAGCCCTGAACTTTACTAATGACATCGGCTTCAGCTGTTGACTCAAGAATAGCGTTAGCCGCGTAATAGTTAGCAATATTTGAGCGAACGATGTTTTCAGCTTCAACGGGAACTTTTATAACTTCTTCTTGTTTTGCTTCTTTGTCGATTGAAGCACTCGCGTCTTCACACGCTTGAAGTGACAAAAGTGTTGCACCGAAAATAATTGCAAGTGGCAGTCGTTTTAATTGGTTTTTGTTCATTACATTGGTCCATTTTAAATGCTATGTATTGAACGTTTATCGCATTACTCGTGCCATTATTTTATTTCTTTAAAATCAATTGGTTACAGCTTAATGAACAATGCTGTTGGGTGAGAGATACAAAAATATGACGAATTTGACTAATAGTTAGCTAAATCACTAAAAAATCAATAAAGAAATAAAGAAATAAAGAAATAAAGAAGTGTAGGAATATAGGAATATAAGAATAAAAAAAGCAGCCATTGGCTGCTTTTTTAAGACTAAATCAAAAGTTATCGTTTATCTGCAGGAACGTAATCACGTTTTGCTGGGCCAGTATATAACTGACGAGGACGACCAATTTTTTGACCTTTTTCGCTTAACATTTCGTCCCAGTGGCTGATCCAGCCAACAGTACGAGACATTGCGAAGATAACTGTGAACATGCTTGTAGGAATACCAATTGCCTTAAGAATGATACCTGAGTAGAAATCTACGTTAGGGTAAAGTTTCTTTTCAACAAAGTACGGGTCTTCTAACGCGATACGCTCTAGTTCCATTGCTACATCTAATAACGGATCATTGATGTTAAGTGCAGTTAGAACTTCATGACAAGTTTCACGCATTACTTTAGCACGCGGATCAAAGTTCTTATAAACACGGTGACCGAAGCCCATTAGACGGAACGGGTCTTCTTTGTCCTTCGCTTTAGCTACGAACTCTGGAATACGGTCAACTGAACCGATTTGTTGAAGCATAGTTAAACAAGCTTCGTTAGCACCGCCGTGTGCAGGGCCCCAAAGTGATGCAATACCAGCAGCAATACATGCATATGGATTTGCGCCTGAAGAACCTGCTAGACGTACAGTCGACGTTGACGCATTCTGTTCGTGATCAGCATGAAGCATGAAAATCTTATCCATCGCTTTCGCAATAACAGGATTAACTTTGTACTCTTCCGCTGGCACAGAGAACATCATGTGTAAAAAGTTTTCTGAGTAAGACAGTTTGTTTTGAGGGTAAACAAACGGCTGACCTATGCTGTATTTGTATGCCATTGCTGCGATCGTTGGCAATTTAGCCACTAAACGATATGCACTTCGTTTACGTTGAGCTGGATCGGTAATACTCAAGTCATCGTGGTAAAAGCTAGATAGTGCGCCTACAACACCACAAAGCATTGCCATCGGATGCGCATCAACTACAAACCCATGGAAGAAGTTTGCAATCTTCTCATGAACCATAGTGTGGTGAGTGATGGTTTCTTCAAATTCTTCTAGCTTTTCAGAAGACGGTAACTCACCGTGAAGAAGCAAATAGCATAACTCTAAGTATGAAGAGCCGTCTGCTAACTGCTCAATTGGGTAACCGCGGTGTAATAAAACACCTTTACCACCATCAATAAAAGTAATCTCTGATTGACATGAAGCAGTGGCCAAAAAACCTGGATCATATGTGAAAACGCCATGGCTACCCAGTGTACGAACGTCAATGACGTCGTTACCAGCTGTGCCTGACATTATTGGTAAATCAAATGGTTCTTGTCCTGTGACTTGAACTGTGGCCTTTTTATCTGCCATGCATGTTCTCCTCGAATATGTAGTTGTTTTAATTAATCATAGTCATCAGTATAGAAGAAAATGAAATAATTAAGATAAGTCATTAAAAAAATCACGCTATTGTAACTCTAAAGTAGAGTAAAAAGTCAATTTTATTGCACAAATGTTCAATTATTATTCATCTATTATTCTGACCTGTATAAATATTGCTCTTTAACACGTTAAATTTAAACAGAAATTGATATATCGTAAATCGCTATATATACTCCTTGTACTGCACTCGTATGCAGATACTGTTAGTTGTGCTTATTTAGATCAAATAAAATAAATTTTAAGTTCAACAAAACCATTGGTGTACTTCATCGGTATACTCTATAAATAAACAGCTCTGATAGGCAAGTAATCGTGAAAAAACAAAGACCTGTAAATCTAGATCTGACTACCATTTCAATGCCAGCTACGGCGAATGCGTCAATTCTTCACCGTATCACTGGTGTTGCGATGTTCTTCGCTCTGATCTTCGTTATTGTAGTTTGGGCCATTTCTCTTCAATCTGCCGAAGGCTTTGAATTAGCTAAACAGCTAATGCAAGGTGTTATAGGAAAGATTATTGCGATTGGTACATTGGCAGCACTTTCTTACCATATCATTGGTGGCATCCGTCACTTAATAATGGATATGGGACATTGGGAAGAGTTGGAGTCAGGTAACCTAAGTGCCAAATTGGCGATTGCTATTTGGATTGTAACAGTAATTTTGGCTGGAGTATGGATATGGTAATCAATCAAGCTTCGTTGAAAAGAGACGGTGTTCAAGATTACGTATCGCTACGCACAACTGCGTTGTTGATGACGGCATACACTTTCTTCATCTTATATGTATTCTTATCAACACCAGAAATGACGTATGAGATTTGGTCTGGTTTATTCGCGAATTTAGGCGTTAAGATTTTTACATTTATTACATTGCTTTGTATATGGGTTCATACTCGCATTGGCCTTTGGCAAGTTCTTACTGATTATGTTAAGAATTCGTCAGTTCGTGCAGTACTTAGCTTTATTCTTAACACTATTGGCTTGGCTTATGTTGTAGCAGGTCTATTTATTTTGTGGGGTGTTTAGTGAGTATTTCAGTTAGAGAATTCGACGCTGTTGTTATTGGCGCTGGTGGTGCGGGTATGCGCGCCGCTTTACAAATTTCAGAATCAGGCCAGTCTTGTGCACTGATTTCAAAAGTATTTCCAACTCGTTCACATACTGTATCTGCTCAAGGTGGTATTACAGTTGCGCTAGGCAATGCACACGAGGATAACTGGGAATACCACATGTATGACACGGTTAAGGGTTCTGATTTTATCGGAGACCAAGACGCGATCGAGTACATGTGTAAAACAGGTCCAGAGGCAATTTTAGAAATGGAGAATAAAGGTCTACCTTTTTCTCGATTCGAAAATGGCACTGTATATCAACGTCCTTTTGGCGGTCAGTCTAAAAACTTTGGTGGCGAGCAGGCAGCCCGTACAGCGGCTGCAGCAGATAGAACAGGCCACGCATTGTTACACTTGTTATATCAACAAAACGTTAAAAATAAGACTACCGTTTACAGCGAGTGGTACGCACTTGACCTAGTAAAAAATTCAGACGGTGCAATTGTAGGTTGTACTGCTATTGATATAGAAAGTGGTGAAGTAGTATTTTTTAAAGCGCGTGCAACCGTTTTAGCAACGGGTGGTGCAGGTCGTATTTATGCTTCAACTACAAACGCACATATTAATACTGGCGACGGCGTTGGCATGGCAGTTCGTGCAGGTGTTGCGTTACAAGACATGGAAATGTGGCAGTTCCACCCAACGGGTATCGCTGGTGCAGGTACGTTAGTAACAGAAGGTTGTCGTGGTGAAGGTGGTTATCTTCTAAATAAAGATGGCGAGCGTTTCATGGAACGTTATGCGCCAAATGCGAAAGACCTTGCGTCTCGTGACGTTGTTGCTCGTTCAATGATGACTGAGATTCGTGAAGGTCGTGGCTGCGATGGCCCTCAAGGTCCACACCTTAAGTTAAAACTTGATCACTTAGGTCGCGAGACGCTAGAGTCTCGTTTACCAGGTGTTTGTGAATTATCAAAAACATTCGCACACGTACATCCTGCAGACGAGCCAATTCCAGTAATTCCAACTTGTCATTACATGATGGGCGGTGTACCAACTAACGTAAATGGCCAAGCTTTAACTAAAGCAGAAGATGGTTCATTTAAAGAAGTTGAAGGTTTATTTGCTGTTGGTGAAATCGCTTGTGTATCTGTTCACGGCGCAAACCGTCTTGGTGGTAACTCACTACTAGATTTAGTAGTGTTTGGACGTGCTGCAGGTCAATACCTAGAAAAATATTTAGGTGAAGGCAAAGGCGCGACAGAAGTTACTCAAGAAAATATCGACGCAGCGTTAGAACGCTATAATCGTTGGGAAAACAACAAAACAGGCGAAGATCCGGTACAAATCAAGAAGGACTTGCAGCAATGTATGCAGTTAAACTTCTCTGTATTCCGTGAAGGTAAAGCAATGGCTGAAGGTCTTGCTGAACTGAAAGAAATTCGTGAGCGTTTAAAACATGCGAAACTTTCTGATAATTCTAGTGAATTCAACACTCAGCGTATTGAATGCCTTGAGCTAGATAACCTTATGGAAACAGCGTATGCAACTGCTGTAGCAGCAAACTTCCGTACAGAGAGTCGTGGTGCCCATAGTCGTGAAGACTTCTTAGAGCGTGATGACGAAAACTGGTTATGTCACAGTGTTTATGATCCGACTACAGAAGAAATGAGCAAGCGTGATGTAAACATGTCACCTAAATACCGTGAAGCCTTCCCGCCAAAAGCGCGAACTTACTAATAAGGTAGATAACGTATTATGAAAACTTTGAATTTCTCTATTTACCGTTATAACCCAGACGTTGATGATGCGCCATACATGAAAGATTACCAGCTTCAGGTTGAAGAAGGTCAAGACATGATGGTTTTGGATGCTCTTAATTTGTTAAAAGAGCAGGACCCAACTTTAGCGTATCGTCGCTCTTGTCGTGAAGGGGTTTGTGGTTCTGATGGCATGAACATGAATGGCAAAAATGGCTTGGCGTGTATTACACCATTGTCAGCTTTAGGTAAGGGAACAATTGTGGTTCGTCCATTACCTGGCCTTCCAGTTGTTCGTGACCTTGTTATTGACATGACTCAGTTCTACACTCAATACGAGAAAGTTAAACCTTTCTTAATTAATGATGACAAGCAACCGCCAGCGCGTGAACATCTTCAGTCTATTGAAGAAAGAGACAAGCTAGATGGTTTATACGAATGTATTTTATGTGCATGTTGTTCAACATCTTGTCCGTCATTTTGGTGGAACCCTGATAAGTTCATTGGCCCAGCTGGTTTGTTACACGCGTATCGTTTCTTGATCGATAGTCGTGACACAGCAACCGATGAGCGTTTAGCTGATTTGGACGATGCGTTTAGCGTATTCCGTTGTCACGGTATTATGAACTGCGTCAATGTTTGTCCAAAAGGATTAAACCCAACTAAAGCGATTGGTCATATTAAATCTATGTTATTGCAGAGGTCAGTCTAATCTTGGCAGAGTGTCCAGCGGTTATACTTTAACACTAAGGGTCGTTCCATTTACTTGGAAGGGCTCTTTTTTATTTTAATTTTGGTAATAAAAAGTCGTTAAGACTTACAAGGATATATATCTAATGCACGAAGGTGTTATGCAAACTTGGCTAGATAGTTCGCACTTATCAGCTAACAGCATGGTATATGTTGAGCAGATGTACGAATTGTACTTAGATGATGCAACGTCCGTTGCTGATGAATGGCGTGAAATCTTTGATCAACTACCTAAAGTAGAAGGTGTGTCGGTTGAAACTAAACATTCAGAAGTACGAGATCTATTCGCTCAACTAGCTAAAACCAAAGATCGCGTGGTGGTTTCGGCTGCCGACCAAGCTGATGAAAAGCAAGTTAAGGTTTTACAGCTTATCAACGCGTTCCGCTTTAGAGGCCATCAAAACGCTAATCTAGATCCTTTAGGTTTATGGGATCGAGAGAAGGTTAGAGAGCTAACTCTTGAACATCATGATTTGGCTGACGTTGACAAATCTAAAGAGTTTAATGTTGGTTCATTTGCTGTTGGCAAAGATAAAATGCCACTTGGCGAACTTTATCAAGCTCTTCAACAAACATATTGTGGGTCAATAGGTGCAGAGTACATGCACATTACTGACACTGATGAGAAGCGCTGGATTCAAAATAAGCTTGAGTCAATTAAAAGCAAACCCTCTTTCTCGAAAGAAATTAAGACTCGTATTTTAAAAGGCCTCGTAGCCGCAGATGGTTTGGAAAAATATCTGGGCGCTAAATTCCCTGGTGCAAAACGATTTTCATTGGAAGGCGGTGACTCTCTTATTCCAATGATAAAAGAAATTATCCATGCAGCTGGTGAGCAAGGCCAGAAAGAAGTTGTTATCGGCATGGCCCACAGGGGACGCTTAAATGTCCTTGTTAATGTTTTAGGTAAAAAGTCTGGTGAATTATTTGATGAATTCGGCGGAAAAGTAGATCCAAACTTAACAGCAGGTGACGTTAAATATCACCAAGGTTACTCTTCTGACTTCGAAACTGCTGGCGGCAATGTTCATCTTGCATTGGCATTTAACCCGTCGCATTTAGAAATCGTTAATCCAGTTGTTATGGGTTCAGTTCGAGCGCGTTTAGATCGCAGAGGCTGTGAAACGGGTCTTAAAGCATTACCAATTACCGTTCACGGTGATTCAGCTATCGCCGGCCAAGGTGTAGTACAAGAAACTTTTAATATGTCTCAGACAAGAGCATATAAAGTTGGTGGTACAATTCGTATTGTAGTTAACAACCAAGTTGGTTTTACAACGTCAAACAGCGAAGATACTCGTTCTACTGAATACTGTACTGATATTGCAAAAATGGTCCAAGCACCGATTTTCCATGTTAACTCAGACGACCCAGAAGCAGTAGCGCTAGTATCGCAATTAGCGGTCGATTATCGTAATAAGTTTAATCGTGATGTTGTTATTGATTTAGTTTGCTACCGTCGTCACGGTCATAATGAAGCTGACGAGCCTAGTGCAACACAGCCATTAATGTATAAAAAAGTTAAACAACATCCAGTACCTCGCGCGCTTTATGTTGAACAGCTTAAAAGCGAAAACGCCTTAAACGACGATGAAGTTAAGGCTTTGATGGATGATTACCGTGCTATTTTAGATAAAGGCGAGTGTACTGTAGAAGAGAAACGTCCGATGACGGAGCATTCTGCAGATTGGTCTCCTTATTTAGGCCATGACTGGGATATAGACTACGCAAAAGAAGTAGAGCTTTCCAAGTTAAAAGAGCTTGGTAAAAAGATTACTACTTATCCAGAAGACCACAAATTGCATTCTCGTGTTAAAAAACAATACGATGAACGCGTGAAAATGCTTAATGGCGACAAGAAACTTGATTGGGGATTTGCTGAGACATTAGCTTATGCAGATATCGTCGATAGAGGAATGAATATTCGTCTAACGGGTCAAGATTCTGGCCGTGGTACATTCTTCCATCGTCATGCCGTTTTGCACAATCAAAACGATGCTTCGACATACACCCCACTAGAAAACATCAAAAAAGATCAGGGACGTTTCGAAATTTACGATGCAGTTCTTTCTGAAGTTGGTGTACTTGCATTTGAATATGGTTATGCAACGGCACAACCAGATTCATTGGTCATATGGGAAGCACAATTTGGTGACTTTGCTAACGTTGCACAGGTTGTTATCGATCAGTTTATTAGCTCGGGTGAACAGAAGTGGGGCCGTTTATGTGGTCTAACTATGTTGTTGCCTCATGGCTATGAAGGTCAGGGGCCTGAACATTCGTCGGCACGCCTCGAGCGTTTCCTTCAGTTATGTGCAGATCATAATATGCAAGTTTGTGTACCTTCGACACCAGCTCAAGTGTTTAATATGATCCGACGTCAAGCTATTCGTCCAATGCGTCGTCCGCTTATAGTAATGACTCCTAAATCATTACTACGTCACCCACTTGCAGTTTCTTCTATGGAAGAGCTAGCAGAAGGTACATATCAAAATGTTATTGGTGAAATTGACGAAATCAATCCAGATAACGTGAAACGCGTTATATTTTGTTCAGGCAAGGTTTATTACGATTTGTTAGATCAGCGTCGTAAAAACGAACAACAAGATGTGGCGATTGTGCGTATTGAACAACTTTATCCATTCCCGCATGACGAAATGGAAAAAGTCGTTTCTGAATACAAACACGTTAATGATTTTGTGTGGTGTCAAGAAGAGCCTCAAAACCAAGGCGCTTGGTATTGTAGCCAACACCATTTCTGGAATTCAATTCCAAAGGGCGCGAATTTAACTTATGCGGGACGAGTTGCATCAGCATCTCCGGCAGTAGGTTATGCTTCTGTGCATGCTAAAGAACAACAAGCGTTGGTCAACGACGCACTAACGATTAAATAATCTCAAGGATTAACCATGACTACTGAAATTAAAGTTCCAGTATTACCTGAATCAGTTGCAGACGCATCAGTGGCTACTTGGCACGTTAAGGTTGGAGATAAAGTATCTCGTGACCAAAACTTAGTTGACATTGAAACAGACAAAGTAGTGCTAGAAGTAGTATCACCAGAAGATGGTGTAATAACAGAAATACTAGAAGATGAGGGTGCAACAGTACTTGGCGAACAAGTTATTGCTCGTGTCGGTGCTTCAGATGCTGCTCCAGCGGCAGATGCATCTCCGGCGAAAGAAGAGTCAGCTAAATCTTCTACTAGTTCACAAGAAAAACAAGTTGTTAAAATTAAGGTACCAGTGTTACCTGAGTCGGTAGCTGATGCAACAATTGCAACTTGGCACGTACAAGAGGGTGATTCGGTAGAAAGAGACCAAAACCTGGTTGATATTGAAACTGATAAAGTAGTACTAGAAGTAGTTGCTCCTGAAGCTGGCGTAATCTCGAAAATACTTCACGGCGAAGGCGATACTGTACTTGGCGAACAAGAAATTGCTGAAGTTACAGCGGGCGGCACTAGTGCTCCTAGCTCAGAAAGTTCGAACGAAGAAACTTCAAGTGCATCAGGCGATGAAGTTATGTCGCCATCGGTACGTCGATTAGTATCTGAAAAAGGTCTTGATGCTAGTAAAATTAAAGGTTCGGGTAAAAACGGCAAAATTACGAAAGAAGATGTTGAAGCATTTGCAACTAAAGCATCTGCGCCAGCCAAATCTGCACCAGCAGCACAGCCTGCGGTTCAAGTAGCAAGTGGTGACCGTACTCAAAAACGTGTACCTATGACTCGTTTACGTAAAACTATTGCGAATCGTCTATTAGAAGCGAAAAACTCAACGGCAATGTTAACGACGTTTAACGAAATTAACATGAAGCCAATTATGGACCTTCGTAAGCAGTATAAAGATGTGTTTGAAGAGCGTCATGGCGCTCGTTTAGGCTTTATGTCTTTTTATGTAAAAGCGGTAGTTGAAGCATTGAAACGTTTCCCTGCAGTAAACGCTTCAATTGATGGTGATGACATTGTTTATCACAACTACTTTGATGTAAGTATTGCGGTTTCAACACCGAGAGGCTTAGTCACTCCAGTTTTACGTGACTGCGATAAAATGAATTTTGCAGAAATTGAAAATGGTATTCGTGAACTCGCGATCAAAGGTCGTGATGGCAAGCTTACTGTTGAAGAAATGCAAGGTGGTAACTTCACCATTACAAATGGTGGTGTATTTGGTTCATTATTATCTACACCAATCATTAATTTGCCACAAACCGCTATCTTGGGTATGCATAAAATCCAAGACCGCCCAATGGCAGTAAACGGTAAAGTTGAAATTTTACCTATGATGTACTTAGCTCTATCTTATGATCACCGTTTAGTTGACGGTAAAGAGTCAGTTGGTTTCCTAGTAACAGTTAAAGAGTTATTAGAAGATCCTGCTCGTTTATTATTAGATATCTAATTACACGAAAATTAACGCAATAATCGGCATTTATATGTCCCTTTTATTGCACTAATTGAGGGGTTAACTATAATAGCCCCGCTTGTTAATTCTGGCTGTATTTAAGTTACAGCCTTTTACTTATAACAGAGATGGATAGAACATCATGAACTTGCATGAATATCAGGGTAAACAGTTGTTTGCTCAATACGGGCTTCCTGTATCTAAGGGCATCGCTGCCGAGACCCCAGCGGAAGCAGCAGCTGCTGCGGACCAAATCGGTGGAAACGAATTCGTAGTTAAAGCACAGGTACACGCCGGTGGCCGTGGTAAAGCGGGTGGCGTTAAGTTAGTTAAAACTAAAGACGAAATTAAAGCATTTGCTGAAAAGTGGTTAGGTGAGCGTCTAGTTACTTATCAAACAGATGAAAAAGGCCAACCAGTTAGCCGTATTCTAGTTGAAACTTGTACCGATATCGCACAAGAACTATACCTAGGTGCTGTTGTAGACCGTTCTAGCCGTCGTATCGTATTCATGGCGTCTACAGAAGGCGGTGTTGAAATTGAAAAAGTTGCAGAAGAGACTCCTGAAAAGATCCTTAAAGCAACAATCGACCCGTTAGTGGGTGCACAACCTTATCAAGGTCGTGACTTAGCGTTCAAACTTGGTCTTGAAGGCAAGCAAATTTCTCAGTTCGTTAAAATCTTTATGGGTTTAGCGAAACTGTTTAAAGAAAAAGACATCGAATTAATCGAAGTTAACCCATTAGTAATTACTCCAGCTGGTGACTTACATTGTCTAGACGCTAAAGTAGCGATCGATAGCAATGCTGTTTACCGTCACCCAGACATTAAAGAAATGCACGACCCTTCACAAGAAGACGCGCGTGAAGCTGATGCTGCGAAGTGGGAACTTAACTACGTTGCACTAGACGGAAACGTTGGCTGTATGGTTAACGGTGCTGGTCTTGCAATGGGTACGATGGACATCGTAAACCTAAATGGCGGTAGCCCAGCAAACTTCCTAGATGTAGGCGGCGGCGCGACTAAAGAACGTGTAGCAGAAGCATTTAAAATCATCTTATCTGATGACAATGTTAAAGCGGTACTTGTTAACATCTTCGGTGGTATTGTTCGTTGTGACATGATCGCAGAAGGCATTATTGGTGCAGTTAAAGAAGTTGGTGTTAACGTACCAGTTGTTGTTCGTCTTGAAGGTACTAACGCTGAGAAAGGTCGTGAAGTATTAGCAAATTCTGACGTAGACATCATCGCAGCAGAAAGCCTACAAAGCGCTGCTGAATTAGTAGTTAAAGCTGCAGAGGGTAAATAATGAGCGTTTTAATTAATAAAGATACTAAAGTAATCTGTCAGGGTTTTACTGGTGCTCAAGGTACTTTTCACTCTGAACAAGCGATTGAATACGGCACTAACATGGTTGGTGGTGTTACTCCTGGAAAGGGTGGTCAAACTCATCTAGGTCTTCCTGTATTTAATACAGTTGCAGAAGCGGTAGCTGAAACGGGTGCCGATGCATCTGTTATATACGTACCAGCTCCTTTTTGTAAAGATTCTATATTAGAAGCAGCGAACTCTGGAATCAAACTAATCGTTTGTATTACAGAAGGCATCCCTACTCAAGATATGCTTGATGCAAAAGTAGTATGTGACACATTAGGCGTGCGCCTAATTGGTCCTAACTGCCCAGGTGTTATCACTCCAGGAGAGTGTAAAATTGGTATCATGCCTGGTCACATTCATAAGCCTGGCCGTGTAGGTATTGTTTCTCGCTCTGGTACTCTTACGTACGAAGCAGTTAAACAAACTACAGATGCTGGTTTTGGTCAATCTACTTGTGTTGGTATTGGTGGTGATCCAATTCCAGGTACTAACTTCATTGACGTTTTAGAGTTATTTGAAAATGACCCTAAAACTGAAGCAATCGTTATGATTGGTGAGATAGGTGGTACTGCAGAAGAAGAGGCTGCGGCTTACATTAAAGATCATGTAACTAAACCTGTTGTTTCTTATATTGCTGGTGTAACAGCACCTGAAGGTAAACGTATGGGCCATGCTGGTGCGATTATTTCTGGTGGTAAAGGTACAGCAGACGATAAATTTGCAGCTCTTGAAGCTGCAGGCGTTAAGACTGTTCGTTCTTTAGCAGAAATTGGTAAAGCACTAAAAGAGAAAACAGGTTGGTAAAATCGTCAGAAATGACATTTTAGAACTTGATTGAAAGGCTGCCGAATGGCGGCCTTTTTTATGCGAGTAAGAATTTGGCGTTGAGGCAATTACATATTGCTTTCTACTTTGTTGCTGAAAGACTACAAATTGAAGACATGAAAAAGGCCCAAAAGGGCCTTTTAAAAATGTCATATTTTTTAATGCGTTGCATTTAAAACGCGATTAATTAGAACTTATAAACACCTTTCAGGTAGTAGAAGCCACCGTTAATACCGATAGGTGAGGTAACTGGATATTGTGCACCAGCAACTTCATTATCCCACATTGTATTTTCATCTGGCGTTTCATCGAGTAGATTTTTAGCACCAACTACGACCTCAAAGCTATCATTTACGTCGTACGCTACTTCTGCATCAACAGTTAACTCTGCGCTAATGTCTTCAATTGGTAATGCAGAATCTAGGTGATCTTCGTAAATACCAGCAAAGTAGTTAACACGAACCATCGCTCTCCAACCTTCGTTTGAGTGCGTTGTTGTGAAACTCCAACGGTGCTCTGGCAAGTTCTCTTCGATCATGCGTACACGTTCATCTGAAATATTGGCAGAGCTTCGTGTAACTTCGGTTTTTGTCCAGTTATACGCTAGAGCATAACGGTTTTCACCATCCATAAAGTCAGAGCTATAGTTTGCAACAATATCTAAACCTTTTGTCGATGTATCAAAGTCGTTAGTAAAGTAACTTACTTCTGAAAAGCTTGATGCATCTTGAACGCCTTGTGATAATAATAAATCGATATCAGACGGGGTTAGTTTAATACCTGAAACCGTAGCAATTCGGTCACTTACGTCAATGTTAAAGTAATCAGCCGTTACGAATAGACCATTGTCTAGCTCTGCAACAACACCAAAACTAAATGCTTTTGACTCTTCTGGTGTTAGGGCTTTACCACCTTTCAGTACAGAGATTGGATCTGTTGGAGGTAACGTAGCTCTATCAATTAGCTCACCACCAGTACCAAACGCAGTTGTTACGTTACGAACTGTTGATTGACCAATTGTAGGAGCTTTGAAGCCAGTGCTGTATGCACCCCTAACAGCAAACTGATCATTTAATTGATAACGACCTGCTAATTTACCTTTTGTGGTGTTACCGAAGTCAGAGAAGTCTTCAAAACGTAAAGCACCAGAAACCATGAAGTTATCATTTACGTTGTATTCAACATCAACGTAAGTTGCGAAGCTATTTCTGTCGTTTTTACCAGCACTTTTAGCTGATAAGCCCGGGAAACCATTTGAGCCGATACCAAAACCTTGAGCCGCTAACGGACCTATTTCCCAAGACTTATAATCGCCAGCAATACTTTCGTAAGACTCATGACGGAACTCAAAACCACCTGCAACGTTCAAATCACCGTCGTTAAAGCTATCGACGAACTTTGAGAAATCAATGTTAATAGCTTGCTCTGATTGTATGTATTTACCAGGTTTGAATGATGTTGGGCTATTTGGACCTAAGCTTGGGTTAATGGTATTACTAATCATGAAATCGACTTCATTAGAGCCAGCATAAAAGCTTATGTCATACATTAGCTCATCTATAAACGCATTACTTTCACCTTTTGTTCCTATGGCAATAGATGAATCCACGATTTTACCACCAAATTTAGGTGTAAAACCGCCAGGGAACATTTCATTGAAAGCAAAACAATCTGGATTGTTCGCTACTTCATCAATGTAGCGGGGGTTGTTTAGGACATTGGAGCCAACACGCAGATCTGTTGGGCAGTTGCCACTCATATCGCCTGTCATGTCCCCTACGAGTAATAATTGATGACCCTCATTTGGCTCGCCATCATCGTCTGTACCTATTACTCCATCACCATTAATGTCTGCTATCTCTAGGCCGCCGTCATATACACCACCACGGTTGTGAGGGTTACGGAAGTAAAAACCACCTTCAACTTCTCGCTCGGCATAGTTTAAGAACATATATGCTTCAGAGTCGTTGCTTAGCTCTAATCCAAAGTTACCAAATAGTTTTATATCGTCTTTAAACTCTGGGTTACCCCAAACCTGAGCTGGATCATTTACAAATGTATTTCCAGCGGCAATTAGACCTGCTGCGTCATCACGTTGCACACTTCGGCTTGTAGGATCTGATTCTTTGTATTCGAAAGAGAAGTTCGCAAAACCTTTATCGGTTAGTGGTAAACCTATATTACCGCCTAATTGCAACGTATCGCCATCACCTTCGTAATAAGAACCATACTTAACTTCAAACCGACCGCCTTCTGAAGCATCATTCAGAACAAAGTTAATAACACCAGCTATGGCATCAGAACCATATTGCGCAGCTGCACCATCACGCAGGACTTCTACTTGTTTAATTGCAACTGACGGGATAACTGATAAATCTGGTCCTTGAGCACCATCAGATAAACCACCACCTAAAAATGTAATAACAGCTGAACGATGACGACGTTTACCGTTAACTAAAACTAAAGTATGGTCGGCAGCCATGCCTCTAAGGTTAGCAGGGCGAACAAGGGTTGACGCGTCATTAATTGGTTGTTCGTTTACGTTAAACGAAGGAACAGTGGTCTGTAACATAGAGACCATATCTGTAGAACCTTGTTTATTAAATTCTTCAGCACTAATAACATCAACTGGGACTGGGGAGTCACCGACTGAGCGTGGTGCAGCACGTGTACCAACAACAGCTATCTTTTCGATGTTCTTTTCTGCTTTATCATCTTCTGCAAATGCGACCATAGGCGTTACCGCGCCTACAGTTAAACTTGATAATAAAGTGTATTTTAGTACCCGTGAAAGTGGCTTTAATTTATACATATATGTTCCCTTTGGTTATTCTTTTAAGTCTTTAATTATTATTTTGGAGTGTAAAGACCAATTAAACCTACAACGAAAAAAAGAATATTGCCAGTTGAACACGTTATTAAATGGTTAAAAAACACACAAATAGCGTTTTATTTGTTAAAAATGCGATAAATGGTTAGAAATGAAGGGTTAAAAAGTTGATTTTTGTGTTTGTTGAGGGTAGTTACTTGGTAAGGTCGTTGATAAGAGTTCAAAGTGAATATCTCTACTCACTTTGAACATCATAATTAGGTTATTTGCCGCCGTTTTTTATAATTTCTTGAGCTAAAATATCGGCAATTTCGTGCGTTGGTTTGTCTTCTTTCTCAGCGCGGGTGAAAATTTCTAGTAATGTATCGTAGATTTCTTCAACTTTTTTATTTGCTTTATCAGATGAATAGCCTTCGGGATCTTGTTCAAAAAAGATATTGATTATTCCACCAGCGTTAATTGCGTAATCTGGAGCATACAATATACCTCGTTCCTTCAAGTCAAAGCCGTGTCTAGGTTCTGCTAATTGGTTGTTTGCGCAACCAGCAACAATCTTTACTTTTAATTGAGGGATTGTTTGGTCATTGATAGTTGCGCCTAAAGCACAAGGAACATAAACGTCGGCATCGACGGAATAAATATCATTTAAACCAACGGCCACCGCGCCAAAGTCTGATACGGCTTTATCTATTGAGGCTTGATTAATATCACTAACAATTAATTTTGCATTTTCGTTGTATAGGCGTTCACACAAATACATACCAACGGAACCTAGGCCTTGTATAGCAAATGTAAGACCGTCTAAACTATCAGTGTTTAGTTTGTGCTTGACTGCGGCTTTGATGCCTAAGTAGGTACCATAAGCAGTGAAAGGAGCAGGGTTACCGCTTTTTCCTTCTAACCCAACAACATAATCTGTTTCTTTGTATGCATGCATGATATCTGCAGTCGTAATATTAACGTCTTCAGCAGAATAGTATGTACCATTCAAGTTATTTAGTTTTTTACCAAATGCACGAAACAGAGCTTCAGACTTAAGTTTTTTGGGGTCTCCAATAATTACAGCCTTGCCACCACCAAAATTTAGACCAGCTAGTGCATTTTTATAAGTCATACCTTTTGACAACCTAAGCACATCTACAAGCGCTTCTTCGTCGCTTGCATAATTCCAAAATCGACAACCACCAACCGCAGGCCCACAATTAGTATTGTGAACGGCAATAATTGCTCTTAAGCCTGTAGCTTCATCGTGGGCAAATACAACTTGTTCATGATTATCAAATTCAGCTTGAGAAAAAACAGTCAACGTCAACTCCATTTATATGGTCTATAAAATTTTGAGCGACTCTATCAGAGAATAAGCGGAACACATATAAGCGGAAGTGTGGGGCCAACTGGTTAGACCTCATTTTATTGTAAACAAAACTGGTCCATTTATAACGTGATTGAAAAAGCCAATCCAAGTTGGCCAAGTATTCCAAATTAATGTAAAACGTTTTGCGCTATTTTGAATAGGTCAACGGAGCACATAAGGGGTTGTTTTGCGATGCCTCCATCCATATAAACTTTACCGGCCGCGACGAAACCTTGCTCTTTATATTTATCAACCTCGTCTAACAATGAATCAAAGTAGACTTTTTGGAAGCCTTTTGCTCTTGCTAAGTTTAGTAACTCTTTAAAAACTTGTCGTCGTACTTTTGGTATACGATGCTTCATTAACACAGCAACACGGCTGATTTTGCCATCTTCGCATAAGCGGCCAGTGGCAATCGCTCGGCCTTCATCATCACGAATTAAAACATGCTGACATTGAATATCATGATGATCAAACTCTGATTCTAATGGGAATTGATATTCGTAAACAAATACTTGTTCACGAATGGCGCGAATTTCCTTTTTTGACTTCCTCCACGAAACTTTATCAGTTTTGTAGTTCATTTTTACTCGTCTATGTATAAGTAACCTGTATTAATAAGTGTAGTTAAAAGTGAAATATTTTCTAATTGGTTAAGGGAACTTTTTAGATTAAATTTGTCAAGACTCGCTTCACTATGTACCAGTTTTACGAAATCTAACTGAGAATCAATAAGTTTGAAATAAGTGCCGTTACAATAAAAGTGCAGGCCTTCATCATCTAAAAAGTAAGAGGTTTTTAGTGCTAAGACCTTATTGATTGTTGTATTGCCAGACTGAACCAATTGAATTAACTGAGTTTCACTCCACTCTTGCTCACTCGGAATGATATCTAACTCTCGAGTAGGCTCAGTCAAAAACTGGTGTAAAAAGCGGTCAAAATTATTGTTATCAAGAGCCTTTAACATAAAGTCCTTTAGCTTAGTAACAGTATCCATTGGCAGCGCAGAATTAAGCGGAGCTTCCTCTTTACAAGTATTGTTAACAAAACGCGCTTTACCTAATTCGTTTTCGTAAATAAAGTCGGCAAATGATGTCAGTAGCTCAGTTTGATTTGGTGATCTAAAACCTATTGAATAGCTAAGGCTTGGAGATAGTGTTTCACCGCAATGGGGTGCGAAAGGTGGAATGTACAATATATCGCCAGGCGCTAACAGCTCGTCAATTATTGGAGTAAGTGTTTCGACTTGTAAAAGGTCTTGAACTATTTCTTTTTGCATTAATGACTTGTCGACACTACCAACCTGCCAACGACGAGAACCGCTACCTTGAATAATAAAAACATCATACTGATCTAAATGAGCGCCAACACCACCATTAAGCGCACTGTATGAAACCATAACATCATCAACGCTCCATTCTGGAATAAAACCAACAAGCTGTCGAAGCGAATAAACATCTGGTATCCAGCGGTCAACACCTTGCACAAGCAAAGACCAGCCGTTTTCTCCTAAATCGTCATAATCCGCAAATGGTCCATGTTTGACATTCCATTTTTTATTCACGTTTTCGACAATTCGAGACTCTACAACTTCTTCCATGGCTAAGCCTGCTAAGTCGTTAGCGTCAATTGGATCTTCAAAGTTTTCTATAGCTTGTTTTAAAACAACAGGCTTTTGCTGCCAATAATTTTTTAAAAACTCTTCTTGAGAGATATTGGTCCAATTTATGTTCATGGTATGTGGGCCTTAATTTGCTAAAAATAAAGCCAGTCAAAAGACTGGCTTAAATAATAATCCAACGTATATGTGTAAATACTTTGATAGCTTAGTCTAAAAGTGCGATAAACTTTTCTGCGTCACCGATGTAATTTGCTGGAGTCATTAATTTTAACTCAGCTTTTACCGTATCTGGTAACTCTAAATTATCAATAAACTCGGCCATAACGTCTTTGTTTACCTTTTTACCACGAGTTAAATCTTTTAGTTTTTCATAAGGCTTTTCAATACCGTAGCGACGCATAACAGTTTGAATTGGCTCAGCTAATAATTCCCAATTATTATCTAGCTCGTCTAACAGACTTTGTTCATTTACTTCAAGTTTACTAATACCTTTTAATGTCGCTTGGTATGCAATGATCGAATGAGCAACACCAACCCCCAATGTACGAAGTACAGTTGAGTCAGTTAAATCACGTTGCCAACGCGACACAGGCAGTTTTGCTGCAAGGTGAGTAAAGATTGCATTTGCAATACCCAAGTTGCCTTCCGAATTTTCAAAGTCAATAGGATTCACTTTATGAGGCATTGTTGAAGAGCCGATTTCGCCTGCCACGGTTTTTTGCTTAAAGTGACCCATTGCGATGTAGCCCCAAACGTCACGGTCAAAGTCCAACAAAATAGTATTAAAACGTGCCATAGCGTCAAACAGTTCAGCGATGTAATCGTGAGGTTCAATTTGAGTTGTAAATGCATTCCAACTTAAGCCTAGGGACGTTACGAAGGCTTCTGAATGTTCATGCCAATTTTGCTCAGGGTAGGCCGATAAGTGGGCGTTGTAATTGCCTACAGCGCCATTAAATTTGCCAAGTATTTCTACATTTGCTATCTGGTCACGTTGACGTTGCAAACGAACATAAACGTTTGCCATTTCTTTACCCATTGTCGAAGGTGTAGCTGGTTGGCCGTGAGTACGACACATCATAGGAATAGATTTGTATTCGTTAGCTAGTTTTTTAAGCTCAGATAAGATTTTGTCACAATAAGGTAAAACGACTTCCTTTCTAGCTGCAGATAACATCAGACCATGTGAAAGGTTGTTAATATCCTCAGAAGTACATGCAAAGTGAATAAACTCATTTACGGCTGTCAGCTCTGCGTTATCGGCAACTTTTTCTTTTAAAAAATATTCTACCGCTTTTACGTCGTGGTTAGTGGTGCGTTCGATATCTTTAATTCGTTGTGCATCTTGTTCAGAGAACTCGTCAACAATTTTATTCAACAGCGTGTTTGCCGTATCAGAAAAAGCTGGAACTTCTGCAATGCCGTCCATCTGTGCTAATTTTTGTAACCAACGTACTTCTACGACTACACGATATTTGATAAGACCAAATTCGCTAAATATAGAACGCAGTTCTGACGCTTTGCTACCGTAACGTCCATCTACTGGTGAAATTGCTGTAAGTGCAGAGAGTTGCATGATGACCTCTTAACTGATTAGTGATAATTCTTTATTAAATGAAATCGCGCTTTGTAAAATTTTGTTTCTATTAAAAATAAATTGCCGGCGTTTTCCGCCCATTTGGCGCCATAGCACAGCCGCTCTAACACCGCCTAACAATAGTGCTCTAACTTGATTTTGAATTAAAGGCTGTTTTAGGTTTTGTGGCGTACCGATTACTTTGATTTTTTGACCAATAGGGCTGATGTTTTTGCTATAAATATCCGCAAAATTGCCAACGACAGAAGCGTCACAAATATCGAAGTGTTCAAGTCGACGCTCAATTTCTTTTAGTGAGGTTGTTAAGCCAGACAAAGCATGAGCGTTATTCAGTAGCTTTTTTGAAAGTGACATCATACCGGCTAAATAACGAGTTACTTCTACGTCTTTACTGGTAGCCTGTCCACTAAGCTGATGAACTAACAAATAACTACCTTGCTTTAACGCTGCGATATCTTGATAAACGTCGGTAACCGAGCCTGGCGAGGTGGCCATAACACCGCTCAACAAAGTACGCATTGCCACTGTATCAATAGCTTGCCCTTTAGAAACTTGCTGAATGAGCAACGCTGCTTCGCAGATGGCTGCCATAGCTATGGTTTGATTTCGTTGCTGGTCTGTCATATTAACGCAAATACTGCTCAATGATGCCGCCACCTAGGCATACGTCACCATCATAAAAAACGGCAGATTGTCCTGGTGTGACAGCGCGTTGTGGCGTGTCGAATAACACTTTGATAGAACCGTTTGCTAAATCTGGCGTAACCGCACATGGGATATCGTCTTGGCGATAACGAGTTTTTACTGTTAAACGCATTGGTGATTGGGGACCTTTGCCATCAACCCAGTTTAGCTGGTTTGCAACTAACCCATCGGAAAACAGTAAAGGGTGATTTTTGCCTTGACCTACAATTAAAACATTTCGTTTAACATCTTTGTCTACAACGAACCATGGTTGATCTTTAAATTCCTTTAAACCACCAATCAATAGGCCTTTGCGTTGCCCAAGTGTGTGATACATTAAACCTTCGTGTTGGCCAATGACTTCACCCTCAGGAGTTTCAATATCACCAGGTTGCGCAGGAAGAAACTTTTGCAGAAAGTCTTTAAATTTACGTTCACCGATAAAACAAATACCAGTGGAGTCTTTCTTATCTGCCGTAACTAGACCTTGCTCTTCGGCTATGCGACGCACTTCCGGTTTTTCTAACTCACCAACTGGAAATAACGTCTGTGCAATTTGTTTTTCGCCAATAGCGTATAGGAAGTAACTTTGATCTTTGTTTTGATCTAAGCCTCGCAGCATTTTCGTGTTAGTGTCATCTGCCGTGCGTCGCACGTAATGGCCGGTCGCAATATAATCTGCACCTAAGATTTCCGCTGAAAACTGCAGAAAAGCTTTAAATTTAATCTCTTTGTTACACATAATATCTGGGTTTGGAGTACGGCCTGCCTTGTATTCCTCGAGGAAGTGCTCAAAAACATTATCCCAGTATTCTGACGCGAAGTTAACGGTATGTAATTCAATACCTAACTTATCACAAACAGCCTGTGCATCTTTTAAGTCCTCTGCCGCAGCGCAATATTCATCATCGTCGTCTTCTTCCCAATTTTTCATGAAAAGACCTTCCACTTGATAACCTTGCTGTTGCAAAAGGTAAGCAGATACAGATGAGTCAACACCGCCGGACATACCAACGATGACTTTTTTAGTAGCGTTTTCGCTTAGCGTTTCAGAAGTAATATCAGACATAGTTGCAGACAAATATTCCAGACCGTTAAAATTTGCGCGGATTCTAACATAAAGCGCAGTTAATAAGTAAGTTCCAAGTACGGCTTTTTAAGGTTTTTCGATGAGTTTATATTCCCCAACCTCAATACCATCTATTGTCCAGTTGCCGACTCGATATCTAATTAGTCGTAAAGTAGGAAAGCCGATATGAGCCGTCATTCGACGAACTTGTCGATTTTTGCCTTCAGAAATGGTTATTTCAAGCCAGGTTGTGGGGATGGCCGCTCGTTCACGAATAGGCGGTACACGATCCCAGACCAAATCTGGTTCGTCGATTATGTTAACTTTAGCAGGTTTTGTCTTACCGTCTTTAAGTTCTACACCGTCTCGAAGTTGTTGTAATGACCCTTCCGTAGGAGCTCCTTCCACTTGAACCCAGTAACATTTTGTTGTTTTGTGGTCTGGACTAGCAATCTTGTTTTGAAGTGCACCGTCATTAGTTAAAACTAATAGACCTTCACTATCTCTATCCAGACGACCAGCCGCATACACGCCTTCAATATCGATATAATCTTTAAGGGTCTTTCGACCTTCTTGATCGGTAAACTGTGTAAGCACCTGAAATGGCTTATTGAAGAGCACTACCTTAGTAGGGCCAGAAAACTTTTTTTCTGAGATATTTGTTACACGGCTCGACGCAGTCGATTTGGGTCCTTTGATACTATATTTTTTTTTGCTAAAACGTTGAGTTTTAGCATTTGCGCCCTTATTTCGGGGGTGAGCATTATTTTTTACAGTTTTCATAGCGCTATTATCGATAAAGGTCTTTCAAAAAGTAGCGGTATTTTATAGTATGCTCAACCAAAATTCAGGCTTATATTCAGATAATCGTCCGCTATACTTAGTCGAACGAAAAACTCACTGCAAATGTAGGGAATCTAAATGACATCTAAAATCATCTATACCAAGACAGATGAAGCGCCAGCATTGGCGACCTATTCATTCTTACCAATCGTTGAAGCATTCAGTAAAACTGCTGGTATCGAAGTGGAAACGCGCGATATATCATTAGCGGCACGTATTATTGCTAACTTAGCGGACTTCCTACCGGAAGATCAACGTGTAAACGACGACCTAGCTTATTTAGGCCAGTTAGCAAAGACTCCAGAAGCAAATATCATTAAGCTTCCAAATGTATCTGCTTCAATCCCACAATTAAAAGCAGCGATTAAAGAGCTTCAAGCACAAGGTATTAAATTACCTGAGTTTCCTGAAGAAGCTAAGACAGATGAAGAACAAGCAATTAAAGCTGCTTATTCGAAAGTACTGGGATCTGCAGTAAACCCAGTTTTACGTGAAGGTAACTCTGACCGACGCGCACCAGGTGCAGTAAAGCAATATGCTAAGAAAAACCCACACTCTATGGGCAAGTGGGAGAAAACGTCTAAGTCTCACGTAGCTCACATGAGCGAAGGTGACTTTTTTGCGAGTGAAAAATCAACAACGATAGCTAAAGATGGTTCTTTAAAAATTGAGTTTGTTGGCGCAGATGGTTCTACTAAGGTTTTAAAAGATTCAGTTCCTGTACTAGCGGGCGAAGTTGTTGATGCAACATTTATGAGCGTTAAGGCATTAAATAGCTTTTTAGCTAATGAAATTGCCGACGCAAAAGAGCAGGGCGTACTATTCTCAGCTCACCTTAAAGCAACTATGATGAAAGTTTCTGACCCAATTATATTTGGTCACATCGTTAAAGTATTTTATAAAGACGTATTTACAAAACATGCAGCGACATTTGAAGCACTAGGTGTTGACGTTAAAAATGGTTTAGGCGATGTTTATGCGAAAATTGAAAAGTTAGACGCAGACAAACAAGCTGAAATCAAAGCTGATATTATGGCTGTATATGAAACTGCACCTGACTTGGCTATGGTTGACTCAGATCGCGGTATTACAAACTTACACGTTCCATCTGACGTTATCATCGATGCGTCGATGCCAGCAGCGATTCGTACTTCTGGTCAAATGTGGAACGCAGAAGGTAAACTGCAAGATATGAAAGCGGTTATTCCTGATCGTTGTTACGCAGGGGTTTACCAAGAAACAATTTCTTTCTGTATTGAGAATGGCGCTTTTGATCCGTCAACTATGGGTACTGTTCCTAACGTTGGTCTTATGGCTCAAAAAGCAGAAGAGTATGGTTCGCATGACAAAACGTTTGAAATAGCGGCTAACGGTACAGTAAAAGTTACAGATCAAGACGGTAACCTAGTATTTGAACATAATGTTGAAACTGGTGATATTTACCGTATGTGTCAAGTTAAAGACGCACCAATTCAAGATTGGGTAAAACTTGCAGTTAACCGTTCACGCTTATCTGGCATGCCTGCGGTATTCTGGTTAAACGAGAAACGTGCCCACGACGCAGAACTTATCAAAAAGGTAAATACATACCTGAACGATCACGATACAGATGGTTTAGACCTGCGTATATTAGCGCCTGAAGACGCGACTCGTTTCACACTTGAAAGAATCAAGAAAGGCGAAGATACGATTTCTGTAACAGGTAACGTACTGCGCGACTACTTAACTGATTTGTTCCCAATTTTAGAATTAGGTACATCAGCTAAAATGTTATCAATTGTCCCTCTAATGAATGGTGGCGGTTTGTTTGAAACCGGTGCAGGTGGTTCAGCGCCTAAGCACGTTCAACAGTTTGAAAAAGAAAATCATTTACGTTGGGATTCATTAGGTGAGTTCCTGGCATTAGCGGCATCGTATGAGCATTTAGCAAATACAGTAGGCAACGAAAAAGCACGTGTATTATCGTTAACACTTGATAAAGCAACGGCTAAGTTCTTAGATAACAACAAGTCGCCTTCACGTAAAGTGAATGAATTAGACAACCGTGGTTCTCACTTCTTCTTAGCACTTTACTGGGCTCAAGAATTAGCGGCACAAACGGATGACGCTGACCTACAAGCAACATTTAAAGCGGTAGCAGAACACTTGACTGCGAATGAAGATACAATCGTATCTGAGCTAAATGGGGTTCAAGGCCAAGCAATGGATATTGGTGGTTACTATAAACCATCTGACGAAAAAGGGTTTGCTGCAATGCGCCCAAGCAATACACTGAACGCAGGTTTAGCGCTTCTAGGCTAAAGTTACATTGCTGTTAATATTGAAGGTCACCTAGGTGGCCTTTTTTATTATCTAGGGATAGGTCACTAAACGCTTAAAAGATTGTTTTACTAAAAATAAAAAAACCGGCATAAAGCCGGTTTTTATATATGTAAAACTAATTAGATTAGAATTTTACGTTTACGCCAGTAAAGATACGACGACCAACAATGTCGTATTGTGCGTTAACAGTATACGCAGGAGGTAACTTATCAAATACGTTACGCATACCGAAGTTTACTGAAACGTCATCACTAAACATATAACTACCAGAAACATCGTGTGTCACTATAGTTGGGATCCAGTATGGGTCTAGATCTTCTGGTGAACCACCATTTGGTGATACGTCGTATGTTACAACGCGATCAATTGTACGCATTGTCCAGTTTACAACTAAGTCATCTAGTACATATGTAGTAGATAGACGTACTTGCAACTCAGGATCACCCACTTCACCTGTCTCTACGTTGATTTCGTCAGGACGATCTTGGAATTCAAACTGCTCTAGCTCAATTAGTTTAGAGACAAATAATTTGAATGATACGTCACCAGGTAGGTCCATACTTTCTAAAGACATACGGTAGTTAATTTCTGATTCAATACCAGAAACGTTAAGCGCCGCTGCGTTTAGAAGGCCAGAGCGAACTAAGTCGATATCTTTAGTTGTTGGGTCTCTGTCAATTGCACTACAGTACAACTCATCAGGACCGCCAGTCGCGTCTACACAGTTATCAGCAATGTTTTGAGCGGTTACAGAAATGATCGCATCTTTGATTTCAATATCATAATAATCGACAGTTACTGTTAGGTTTTCAATGAATTCAGGAACCCAAACTAGACCGTAAGTTGTTGACGTTGAAGTTTCAGAAAACAGATCCGGGTTACCACCAGAAATTGTATCGATACTTACGTTGTCATTAGCTTGGAAACCGGCAGGAATACCTAAAGCGGCACAGTTACCTGCGCGATCTGGATCGTCGTTTATGTTATCTGCATCACAAGGATCCGATACGCGTCCGAAACCTGGTGATTGAGGGCTGAATGCTTCTGATAAGTTTGGTGCACGAACCGCTTCACCGAACGTCGCACGTAAGCGCAGTTGTTCAATTGGTGCATACATTAAACCAACTTTCCATGCATCAGCAGTACCAGCGTGAGAATAGTCAGCAGTACGATAAGCCGCATCAATAGTTAGTTCTTTAGCAAAGTCAACATCCGCTAAAATTGGTAAGCTTACCTCAACAAAGCCCTCAGTTACGTCGTACTCACCAAATTCATCTGGTGTTGCTGCGCCTAATAAAGCGCCAGATTTTGTTAGCTCGTCCGTTATAGTGCTGTACGATTCCTCGCGATATTCGAAACCGGCTGCAAATCCAATAGGACCACCTTGTAACGAGAAGAACTCTTCGGTATCAGTAGCGATTGAACCACCAAATACTTCCTGAGTTATTTGGTCTTTTCTAGTTACGTCAGCTGAAACCCAATCACGAGCGGCTTGTGATGCTTGTGCAAAACCAAAAGGGTTGTATGCAACACAATTGCCAGCATCTACCGTTGCTGATGATGGATCAACACAAACTGCTTCACCTGTGTCAGGATCAATCATCGAGTTAACGGCTGCTGCAAAATTACCAGGAATTAAATCGTTTTCTGTGACACGAATATTATTTGACTCACCGTAAACATAAAACAATTCCCAATCAAAATTGGTATCGCCAAGTGTAAAGTAGCCATCAAAACCACCTACTACTCGGAACATATCACGTTCGTTGGCTGCAGAGCGGTTACCTAACTCGTCAAAGAATTTAGCCATAGGCACTACGCCGCTGCCACCTAAACGGTTACGAGCGTAATCACTTAAAAAGGCATTCTTTTCTACGTCGATTGAAATGTTACCGAAGCGGAAGCTTGGTTGGAATTGCTGAGCAATTTCGGCTGAGTTGTATTTGAAATCAGCAAAAAAGTTTACTTGATCTGAAAGTTCATAGTTCATTGTACTACCAACGTAGAAACGCTCTACGCTTGGATAGATATTTTCGTATTCTTCAGTAAAGAAACCTGTTGTACATCCTGCTGGTAATTGACCAAAGGCAAAACTGTTTGTTTGTGAACGTTTGCATTGTTCAATAACGTTGCCGTTGCGATCAAAGGTAAAGCGATCACCACCAAAAGGGTTCATCACGCCTGTATCATTAATCATTTCTGAACCAATATTTGGAGAACGAAGTTGATCTGGAATACCGTCGTCTTCACCTTCATCTAGGGTGTTAATGTAGCTTCCCCAGTTATCAAGCTGACGAATATCAGCAGACATCGTCTCTTCAATACGCTCAACACCAGCAAAAAACGTCACGTTACCTTTATCACTAGAAGCACCTGAAACAATACTGAAAGTGTGATTTTTTGCACCTACGCCCTCTGTTGAGCCACTTGCAGTTGCATTTAATTCAAGACCTTCAAAGTCTTCTTTTAATACCACGTTAATTACACCGGTTACAGCGTCTGAGCCATATATTGCTGACGCACCACCTGTGATAATTTCAATTCGTTCAATTAGTACGGCTGGGATTGTTGATAAATCAACTTGCGCAGAACCTGGAGAGCCTGCAACGTGACGCTTACCGTTTACTAGCACTAGTGAACGGTTAGCACCTAAACGACGTAAATCAGCCGAGCTTTGACCCGCATTTGCGTTGCTTCCGGCATTACCTGACAATGTGTTTGTTGCACCGATTGCTGGTAATTCAGCTAATACGCTACCCAAGTCTGGCGTACCAAAACGAGCAATTTCTTGTTGGCCTAAAACTAATACTGGAGTTGGAGTTGATAGTTCGGTTTTAGCGATTCGAGAACCGGTAACCGTAATCTTCTCAATTTCGTCTACTTTATTTTCTTCATTTTCTCGAGCAAATGCATTGGAGGCTGTAAATGCAAGCCCTGATACTAACGCTAAGCTTACAGCTTGGCTGAGTAATGTTTTCTTATTCATATTGTTCCTAGGTTTGTCTCTCTAATGGAGCTAAATATTGGTTAACATCCTGTTTTATGGTGTTACTTATATCCATATTTATTGATGTTTCGCGTGAAAACAACTAAAAACGTACTTTATATACAGATGTCTAGCAAACAAAATATGATAGTCTTGTCATTCCTATTTGATATATGTTGGTCTATTTGGTTATAAGGGTGGTGTTCTCGCTTTAATGAATGGTTCGCTAGCTAATGAATTACATTCCCTTTCGTTGCCTTTTTAATACAAAATTAAAAATTTAATACCATCTTAGATTGAATTAATAACCATTTGTTATTAAAGTCGAACCATAATAAAAAAGAACTAGAGTAAAACATGAAGAAATTATTAATAGGCGCATTAGTAGCACTGACATTTGGTGCAAATGCGAACAATGAAAACCAAAGTCAGAGTTATAAACTAATCACAGTTTCTACGTATCTTAACTTTTACTTAATGAATTTAAATGCTTGTGAGGATTTTCATCCAAGTACACGAGCAGAAGCTTATAAAGCAGAAGGCACCTTATATCCATATTTTGAAAAGCTTGATGCTAAAGTTGCTAAGCTAGACATCGACAAAGAAGATAAAATGGCGATCAAAAACACCGTTTCGGATCGCCGCAATAAACTCGATCAGCAAATTGCAGATGGTGAGTTTACATTAGAGCATTGCAATGCCGTTATTGGTCTTGTAAATGAAGGTTTAGACGAAGCGCTATTAGCTAACATCAAGTAACCTAATTAGCGATATAAAAAGGGCCTTAAGGCCCTTTTTTATATTTTATTAATATTTTTTAGTATCCAATCGGCTCTTTGCAAAAGAGCGTCTTTATCAGCATCTGTCTTTTTCTCCCAATTACGATAAACCATAGATTGCCGCGGGTTACTTTTAAACTTATTTTCGTGCTCCACCATAAAATTCCAGTATAGGGCATTAAAAGGGCACGCATTGTCTTCCGTTTTCAGCTTTACATTGTAGTGACAATTTTTACAGTAGTCGCTCATGTTATTTATATAATTGCCACTGGCCGCATAAGCTTTAGATGCTAGTAAGCCTCCGTCGGCAAATTGGCTCATACCACGAGTATTTGGCAGTTCTACCCACTCAATAGCGTCTATATAAATACCTAAATACCAATCATCGACTTGATCGGGATGTAACCCAGATATCAATGCAAAATTCCCTGTTACCATTAGCCTTTGTATATGATGCGCGTAGGCTGTAGTAAGACTTTGTTTTATTGCTTGGCTCATGCAAGCCATTTTTGTATTCCCATCCCAAAAATAGTCGGGTAGGTCATTGGTTGCGCTTAAGCCGTTTAATGACTTGTAGCTAGGCATGTTTATCCAATAAATACCGCGAACAAATTCACGCCAGCCAAGTATTTGACGAACAAACCCCTCAATTTGCTCCACAGACACTTTATCACTGTTTTGATATTTCGTTATCGCCTGCTTAATTACATAGCCTGGTGATAACATCTTCGCGTTTAATGCAAAAGATACCCTTGAGTGATAAAGGCTCCATAGTGAACTAGAGGTATCATTATTTTCGTAAACCATAGCATCTTGGTAATAACCAAAAAGTGGCAAGCAATTATCTAAAAAAAACGCCAACAGCTCTTTTGCTTGGCTTCTGTTAATTGGCCACAATAAACTATTTCCACCGGTGCCAATTGTTGAAATATTGTGCTTTTTTAGTCTGGCATTAATTGTTGAAACATCATTTGTAAATTGTAATGGTTGAGGTACTTTCTCTATATCCGCTTGTTTCATTTTATTTCGATTAGCGCTGTCGTAGTTCCACTCACCGCCAACTGGCTCATCACCATCCATTAATATATTAAATCGCTTACGAAGCTTTCTGTAAAAAGCTTCCATTCGATGAGCGGTGTTGAACTTAAAATAATTTTTAAGTTCACTTTGTTCTAAGAAAAAATGCTCAGTTGAAAATACTTCAATGTTGTTGAGGTAGTCATGACTTATTTTGGAGAGTTGCTCAGCAAGGCGATATTCATCAGGCTGTTGGTATTGAAATTGGTTTACATTAAAACGTCTCACTAATTCTATAATGACGTCATCCAATGTTTGCCCTTCAGTATCATCAAGTGTGAGATGAATCACATCATGACCAGCTTTCGTTAACGCGGTAGAAAAACTTTCCATCGCCGCAAAAAATGCCTGTATTTTTTGAACGTGATGTTTAACGTACTTTTGTTCTTGATGCAGCTCAGCCACAACATACAAAACAGAATTATCTTTTTCTTTGTACCAACTGTGATTCGCATTAAGTTGATCACCCAATATAAGGCGTAACGTTGAATAACTAGAATTCATGACACTCCTTCATCAGAAAGTATAGGCCAGTCGGCAGCATCAACACTGTCTAATGCTGTATTGTTTACTTTATCTGCCCAACGCTTTATAAATCGGCCTTCAGGGTCGTAACATTGTTGTTGTTTTTGTATATTAAACTGTCGTTTACCACGAGGATCGCAACCAACCCCTGCAAGGTACTGCCAGTTACCCCAATTAGACGCCACATCATAGTCAATAAGCATTTCTTGAAAATAGGCCGCGCCGTAACGCCAGTCTAAGTTTAGTTCATTAACAAAATAACTAGCGGTGATTTGTCTTGAGCGATTTGAAATATAACCGGTCGCTTTTAACTGGTTCATAATTGCGTTAATAAATGCCGATGGCGTGTTGGCATCACACCATTTTTTATATCGCTCAGCGTAGAATGAGTTGAGTGGCTTTTTATTGTTGATGCCCGAGAACTTAAAAAGTTTTTCTCTATATCTGGCACCATACCACTGAAAATATTCACGCCATAACAATTCAAACTTTATCCAATAGGTTGACTCATTAGCGCCATTCAACTGTTCGTATTTGACTATTTCATGCCAAATGTACTTCGGACTGAGCGAGCCAGAAGCGAGTGCAGCACTGAACTTAGTCGACGCGGTCCAGTTGTCTAAAAAGTTTCTTGTTTCTTTGTACGAACTCGCACAGTTTAAAGAAAAGTATTGGTGCAGATGCGCAACCACGTTTGTTTCGCCACCTTCAAATCCGGAATTAAAGTTACGCCGATTTGACGTAGCTTCTTTAAGCGCAACCTCAACGTTCGGATGCCTACAAAAGAGGTTGAAAGATTGTTCGAACTGAATATACAGCTGTTTGGTAATAGTCTCAGATGTTGTTAAAGCATCGTTTACTTTAGTAAGCCTTTCATATTGCGAAAAGAAACTATCAAGCGGCAACGCCTCTACAAGCTTTCTAAATTTAGAGAAACTATGGGGTAGTTCTTTTAAATCAAAAGGTAGTTCATGTTGTGCAAACAGTGTGTGTTGAAAGCGTTGGTGTAAGTTAACATCCGATTGCTGTAACAAGGTAAACAGATTTATTTCATCTGTTCCGACTGGGCTTGAAAAACCGACATCGGTAATTTTCCTATCGACCAATACTTTATTTAGATTTGATGCTTTATTTCCCAACACTATTTGAAAGGAAATACCTCGATTAGCTAAAACTAAGCCCAAGTCTTGTAAACACTCAGATAAGAACAGCAAACGATGATTACCTAAATAGGCGGAGTTAAAAAGCTGTACTTTGAGTTGACTAGGATCAAATAGATATATACAAGAGAGTGTTGCAGAAGGGTCTTGATTTACCTTAACTATAAAATCATCAAGTATTGGCAGATAATTAGAACGTAAATCGTTATCAAAAATATATAAAAAATTGGAGGCCATAATACACTTATAAAAGAGAGCGATGACCTCAATACGAATACCGACTCGTTTTAGTTTAGTCCTTTTCTTGACGGTTAGACTGAGCTTCAAATTGAGCTTTTTCTTGCTCTTTGAGTTCTTTTATTTTTGGCAATGCCAATCCCATTTCACGGCCTCTAAAACGGGCAAAATAGGTATTGCCAATAAACGCCGCTGTTAACAGTACCAGTTCAATCACAATGTAAAGTTTATTACCTTCAAAGGTCCAAATCGCAGTAAGGCCATGCAAATAGCACCACATGATAACAAAGTTACTCCATGCAAATGTATAAGGGTTTCCTTGCAAAATACCTTTAATAGCCGGTAAAAGCGGTAACCAAAATAAACACAAGGTAATATAAGCCAACGAGTTTGCGTTGGTGTCTAAAACAAAAAATAAAATAGGGTAATAGATAATGAGCCCAAAAAAGCCAACACTACCTATAATTTGAAGTTTTTTTACAAATTGGGCCATAGGTGCGGTTTTGAAATCTGTGGTTGTTGCTTGATGTTTATGCATGCGTAGTTATTTACTCATTTTTTTAGCAGTAGTAGCCAGGCGTTTACCTAGCGCAATTGCGATGTTTTTTTCACTTTCGGATAACGTATCTGATAGGTTTAAACCAGATACATGGCTTGCTCCATATGGCGTTCCACCCGACTGGGTTTTGTGTAAATGTGGCTCAGAGTAGGGGATACCTAATAGCATCATGCCGTGATGTAAAAGCGGTAGACTCATGCTAAGCAAGGTTGATTCATTGCCGCCATGCAAGCTCGAACTAGATGTGAAAACCGCGGCTGGCTTATCAATTAAAGCGCCAGATAACCATTCAGACGAAGTCGTTTCCCAAAACGCTTTTAATGGGCTGGCCATCATACCAAAATGACAAGGGCTTCCCATTGCTAAGCCAAGCGCATCTTTAAGATCGTTAGCTTGAACTAATGGGTAAAGACTCTCATCATCGTCGCTTTTAGATACGGTTCGGATTCTTGCTTCTACACCTTCAAGTTCAATCCCTTTAGCGATTGTTTTAGCTAAATTAAGAACAGATCCATGCTTTGAGTAGTAAAGCACCAAGATATAACTTGAAAGCATTAGATTATATCCAAGACGTTTTCTGGAGGTCTACCAACAACCGCTTTCTCTCCATTAACCACAATTGGACGCTCAATTAGTTTTGGCGTAGCAACAAGTAAAGCGATGAGTTCGGCATCAGTTAAATCTTTGTTATCGGCGCCAACTTCTTTATATTCGGCTTCTTTATGTCGAATGATATCTCTCACGTTCACACCTAACTTGTTAATAATTATGGTTAACGCATCGCTTGTTGGTGGCTGTTTCAAATATTCAACAACGTTTGGCTCAACGCCATTTGATTTTAATAACTCTAAAGTTTGACGACTCTTTGAACAGCGTGGATTGTGAAAAATAGTAACGCTCATTTAAATGGTTCCTTTGATATCTTTAATATACTGCTGACGCTCTCGATATTGATATTTTAACGCCTGGATACGGTTAATCTCAGCATTATCGTTTTTACCTAACATAGCCAATGCTCGGTCTAAAAATGTTATCGCTTCGTTATACCTGGCCATTAAGGCAAATAGTTCACCTTTAGTAATGTTGTATTTTGCCATATTTTTCGAATCTTTGTATGCATCGACTAGCATTTGTGTAGCAAGTAAATCACGTGGTTTATTTAGTAAATAGTATTCGAGTAGCTCTATTGCTCTGTCAGGCATTTTTGCCTCTAACGCTACGTTTGCATAATTCATCGTGACAACATAGTTGTTTGGTTTGATTTTATAGGCTTTGGATAAAGCCTCTAAGGCTAGTTCTGGTTTTTTGGCTGCAATAGCCAAATCTGAGTATGTGTCTAATAAATACAAATTGTTTGGTGCAACTTTTACTAAGCTTTCCCACAACTCAAATGCTTTATCAAATTGTTCATCGTCAACCAAACGTAATAGCAATTCATACTGAAGCGCAAATTTCTTATTGCCACTAGACTTGTCGATTAAGTTTGTTAGATCTTTGATTTTGTCGTATTCAGACCTTACGTAGCGTGCATTTATGCGTGCCTTGACTAACATAAATTCTAATGAGTCAGCATAAAACTTTTTTTCAAATTGCATTGCCCTAAGGCGGGCATCTGTTACTCGAGACTCCGGTAGTGGATGCGTGATCAAAAAGGCGGGTATGTCTGCTTTGTAACGAATTTGCTCTTGAAGCTTGGCAAAAAACTCGGCCGATGCATACGGATCGTAACCCGCATTAGCTAGAATATTCATGCCAATATTGTCAGCTTCTTGCTCGTTACCTCGAGTGTAGTTGATCATCGCTTGTTGAGTACCTGCTGATGTGGCCATCATCGATGCCATAACTAACTGGGGATTAATAGCGGCTAGAAGAATAGAACCCACAATACCTGCGAGAGTCAAAGGCGCACGATTATTAGCTGCTTCTTTTCCTCGTGCTAAATGGCGTTGAGTTACGTGCGCTATTTCATGGGCTAAGACGGATGCCAATTGACTTTCATTATCCGCTTTTGCAATTAACCCCGTATGAACGCCGATAAAACCACCGTAAAAAGCAAACGCGTTGATTTGGTTGTTGTTGACGCCAAAAAAGGTAAATGGAAAGTTTACGTCTTCTGACTTAGCGACCAATTTATTCCCTAAGTCGTTTAAGTACTCAATAATTAATGGGTCTTGAAGAATAGCCGTTTGACCTCTTAATTGGTCGTATATGATGTGGCCAAGACGTCTTTCTTTTTCAATAGATAAGGTACCCAGCGCGGAAGCACCTAAGTCTGGTAATTCATTATCGGAAGTCATCGAATGTGCAGATGCAGCGATTAGTGAAAATGAGGCTGCCAGACTAAGCGTTAATGTTAACTTTTTGAATCGAGAAAAAAGAGGTGGCATAGGTAATACAGTTATCCTTTTATTTGACTAGAGATGATTATGTCCTCAGGTGATTCAGTTGGACTTAGACTTTGCTTTTTAAAACCTTGATCAATACTGAGTCCTCTAATTTCATGAACGTCTACTTCATCTTCTAACATTGAAATCATTCGATTTACTACATTGTGTGCATGAATGATTAACGCCATATCTGCATCGTCGCCATTAACCAATGTAAAGGCGATAAATTTATGCAACTCTGGTATTCGCACTAAAACTTTCATTTGCGAAGGATCCCAACGTCTAAAATCTAATTTAGGATCATTTTCACGATACTCATCAATCAATAAGTTATTGACGTACGGAAAGGCTAAAAGTTCATAACCAGTGCGATTAAAAACATGATAAAGGCAGATACGAGGGCGCCGTTCAGGTTCAATGGCATGCTCCGCCATTGATTTATCGGCAGATTCAGGGATGCCTAAGGTGTCATAATTCCAGTTTTTACGATCGACTATTTTCTTAAAAGCATTATCAAAACCGTAGTGGATGAAGCCTTCTGCATCGGCAATAGATTTACCCACTAATTGAAAAAAAGCCGGTATTTCACCCCAGTTAATTTTCTTCTTAAAAGCATTAATATCTTTAATTTCTGCTTCGTCAGGTAAGCCGTATTTTTCTGGATATAAGCCCATAATTCTCTTTTATTTTTGCGTTTACTGCATTAAAAAATGTAAAGGTGTAGACTACACGCACTTAGACCATTTTGTTCAAGGGCCTAAATTTGAAGTCTAGTTACCAGTTTGATGCCAGAGGCTTAACTTGTCCACTCGCATTTGTACTTGTTAAGCAACAAATGATAAAAAATAACACAAAGGTTTTTCTATTAGATGATGAAATTACTCTATATAATTTCACTAGTTACCTTGAATCTCAAGGTGTTGCTTTTAATAAATCTGTACAAGACTCCATATATAAAATAAAACTATTGGATTAACGATAAGGTTTGGAACCCAATTATGTTCGAAGTAATCAAACAGTGGTACAGGAAAAACTTCTCCGACCCTAATGCCGTCACGCTCGCAATGGTTGTTATACTTGGCATGCTTGCCTTTTTTTGGTTTGGCAAACTCTTAACGCCGGTAATAGTCGCGGTGGTTTTTGCTTTCTTGCTTGAATGGCCTGTTAAAAAAGTGACCCGCTTAGGTTTAAGTAGAAATGTAAGTACAACAATAGTTATTGCCGCGTTTGTTGGTGCAATGACCACTATGATTGTAATGGTCATACCGGTTATATGGCAACAAAGCTTAAGTCTCGTCAAAGAATTACCGGAAATGATGAAAAACGTTAAGGATTTCATCCAAGAGATCCCAGAAAAATATCCTAATATCGATCCCATGTTAGTAGAACGAGTGATGGGGAACGTTGATAACAGGTTTGTAACTTTCGTTGAAGAGTTATTGCAAGGTGTAATGACATCGGTAACGGACATAGCTGCACTATTAATTTATCTTATTTTAGTCCCTCTAATGGTATTTTTTATGTTGAAGGATAAAGCTTCGTTATATGCAGGTTTTGACCGCTTATTACCGACGGAACGAACATTAATAACTCAAGTATCTAGCGAAATGAATCAACAAATTATTAACTATATCCGTGGAAAGTTAATAGAGATCCTTGTCGTTGGTGTGTCCACTTATATCGCGTTTGTCATAATGGACCTTAGATATGCGGCCGTATTAGGCTTGTTAGTGGGCTTGTCAGTTCTAATTCCATATATTGGCGCTGCAGTCGTTACTATACCTGTGGCAGCGGTCGCTTTATTTCAATTTGGTATAAGTCCTGATTTTTACTACGTGATGATAGCTTATGGCGTAATACAAGCGCTAGACGGAAATGTATTGGTGCCTTTATTGTTCTCTGAAGCAGTAGACTTAAATCCCGTTTATATTATTGTCGCAGTATTGTTTTTTGGCGGCCTTTGGGGCTTCTGGGGGGTATTCTTTGCAATACCGCTTGCATCGTTGGTTAAGGCGTTAATTAATGCATGGTCAGTGAAACAACCACCCGTAACGGAAGAAGCTTAAAAGAATAATATTTTGTGATAAAAAAGGCTCCTTGTTTGGAGCCTTTTTCGTACTAATAGAAGTGACAGCAATCAGCCGTTCAGTTATTTACTCAAGCTTTTACTGGTTTGCTAACACATCTAGAACAACTTGATGATGGTCTTTGGTTTTAAACTTATTGAAAAAATGTTTAATTTCACCGTCTTGACCAATAAGAAATGTTAAACGATGAATGCCATCATATTCTTTACCCATGAACTTTTTTAAGCCCCAAACGCCAAACGCATCAGCAACCTTATGATCTTCATCCGATAATAGAGGGAAGTTTAATTCATCTCTCTCAGTGAATTTAGTTAAACGTTTAACGGCGTCAGGGCTAATACCAACAGCTACGGTATTATATTTCTCTAAGTCAGATTTCACGTCTCTTAAATTTTGTGCTTGTACCGTACAGCCTGGTGTCATGGCCTTTGGATAAAAATAAACTAACACTTGATGCTGTTTAAGAACTTCAGCCAACTCAAAGGTTTCACCATTTTGGTCGAGTAAAGAAAACAACGGGGCTTTATCGCCCGCTTGTAACGTATTCATATCGGATACTCCTTTTAGGATACTTCAATAGTAATAGGACTAACGTGGCATTCCATATCATATGAATGACACAAGGCTAAAAAGTTTGTTTCAAACTGATTTAATGATTCTGAGTTTGGCAATGACACTTCGATTTGAGCTGATTGCCAGGTCTTTCCAGACCGCACGTCTGTGCTTGAGCGTAAGCTGGTAATATCGATACCTTGTTCTGCTAGGTATGAAGTAAACACCTTAATCGTACCGGCTTTATCAGGCCCTTCGATAGTAATAAGGTAATGGTTTGTAAGCTCATCGCTAAGGTGTCGCTTTTGAGTTCGTTTCATCATTGTTAGAAGCGACAAACTCATTGCTAATGGTGGTAACTGCGTCTCAAGTTGCAACAAGTCAATGTGTTCGCCTTCCAATAACATGATTATTGAAAATTCATTGGCGAATATTGCCATTTTACTATCTACAACGTTACAGCCGCATTGATAAACGAGGCCTGCGAGTTCGCTAACTAAACCTGTTTTATTTTCACCAATCGCGGTGAGTACAAGATACTGAGGGGCGGTATTAATAGTTGTCATAAATAATGAAAAAGTACTTCTAAAAATAATTCGGCCAAGCAGTTTAACATAACGGAATAAAAACGCATCAATGACGATAATCTTACTTGTTTATTCTAATTTGGCTAAGTAACATACCTTGCCATATAGATGGAGGAAGTATGAGTTTAAATCCCAAATTAACAGGTAGCTTTGTCGCGCTAATTACACCAATGCTAAATAATGGTGAAGTAGACTTTGATAGCCTAACTAGTTTAATTGAGTGGCATATATTAGCGGGCACTGACGGCTTAGTTATTTTAGGCACGACAGCCGAGTCTGCAACATTGAGCGAAAGCGAAAAAATGCAGGTTTTAACTCATAGTATTGATGTCAATAATCAGCGTTTACCAATAGTAGTTGGAAACGGGACTAATTGTACCGCTAGTACCATTGAAGTTACGCAAAAATATGACCATTTAGCCATAGACGGCTTTTTAACGGTAACACCTTATTACAACAAGCCGAGCCAACGCGGCATGATTCATCATTTTAAAGCAGTAGCAGCGGCCGCGACGAAACCAATTATTCTATATAATGTTCCTGGGCGAACGAATGTTGACTTGTCAAATGACTCGGTCAAAGAGTTAATGGCAGTAAGTAATATTGTTGGCATTAAAGACGCAACGGGTGATTTAACGAGAGTTAGACAACTTAAAGAGGCGAACCCTGATTTCATTTTACTCAGTGGTGACGATGCTAGCTCAAAAGATTTCTTACATCTTGGCGGGGATGGCGTAATATCTGTAACCGCTAACATCAGACCTAAAGAAATTGCTCAAATGGTAAGCCTTAGCCGTTCTGGGAAAGCTCAACAGGCACATGAGATTGATTCAAAACTTAGTGCATTGCATCATGACCTGTTTATTGAACCCAATCCTGTCCCAGTAAAGTGGGCATTGTTACAAGAAGATAAAATAAGTTCTGATTTTGTTCGTTTACCCCTGGTAACGATGGAACCAAAACACCATAGTGTTATCAAACAAGCGTTAGAACAAAGTAAATAATAATAAGATGGAGAAGTGCGTGAAATATCTTAAACCGGCCATTTTGGTTACTGTAGTATCTTTAACCACGGCTTGTACGACGGTTAAGAATTGGCTTAGTGATACGCCGAATGTAAATAATACCAAACAAAGCACAACAACTTTGGTTGTGCCAGAAGACTTATTGGCCCCAAATAAAAGCAATGAATTTAAGTTAGCGCCAAATAGCAAAACAGCCAACGCGTCAGAGGTCGTTACATCTCCTTCTAGTGTGCTTGAAATTTTTCAAGGCAGCTGGGTTAACAGTGACGATTCACATCCCTACAAAATAATGCTGGAAAAGCCACAACAGGTAGATAACTTTGATTCATTTTTGTCAAAAACTGTTGCTGATTTAATTGAAAGCCGAGGGTATAAGTTAATAAGCTCAAATGATGGCTATCGTATCGAAGTGGTAAAAGAGTCGGAAATAGGCTTTTGGTTTTGGAAAAACAGTATTGATACAGAACGATTTGTTTTTGATTTACATACTAAGGTGCAGTCACACGGAAGAAGCGGTGAGGCTTATATAGAGCCTATAGAGTTTCAAGTGTTAAGTAAGAATAATGCACCTAAGTTTTCTAAAGCTTACCGTATGCAACAACTTTCAATAGAAATGTTAAATCAATTATCTCTAGAGTTAAATTACCAATTTAGAGTGGTTGTTCAAAAACAACAAATATTGACAGACGTGTCGCTTGCAATGACTACCAACTCTTCAGGTGATTTTGTTATTTCTTCACAAAGAGAAATACAGCACGTTTACAAACAATTAGAAGATATTATTGAAGATCTAGGCTTTTCAATAGAAGAAGAAGACAAAGGACTATTTTTATATACGTTAAGTTACGATAAAAATAATAGCTCTATTTGGAATTCTATATTCGGCTCTGATTACGCGAATAAGTTATCGCTACCAAGTGGTCAATATGAGGTCGTATTGATAACAAGTATTGATGGTGTTTATGCTTCGTTTAGTGATGAAGCTGGGCAGCCTCTTAGCGAGAGTCAAGTAAAAGAGATATTTGATCTAATTATTAAAATAGTCAAAGAAGATGAGATTGAACTGTAAACTTTTTAGTTAACAAACGGTTCATTGAACAACGCCGCTCCTATAGCGGCGTTGCTGTGTTTAGTTTAGGTAGAGATAATTAAGGGACAAGATGCCAGCCTTAAATCGGATAATATTAATTAATACTCATATGCAGGGAGTTGTTGAGCTTAACCTTGATGGCCACACTAATATTTGTGGTACAAACGCCTCTGGTAAGACAACACTTCAGCGATTAATTCCAGTCTTTTATGGCGAGTATCCAAGTCGGGTTGTACCCGCCACTCGTGATTCCTTTGAGCGTTGGTATTTACCCCAAACTAATAGTTATATTATTTATGAGTATTTACGCGGCGACGATGATGTTGATGTATGTCAAGTCGTGCTGACATCTTCAGGTAAGGGCGTTGATTACCGATTAATAAACAAAAAATTTGAGTTGGCAGATTATTTGTCTCAAGGTGTATTAGAAGATCAACAAGCAACCAGTCCAACAGAATTGGTTCGTACAATTAAACGTGACGGTATTTTATGTTCTCGTAAGCTTAATACCAAAGAGTTCAAAGCCATCATTCAAAATGATAGGGCCGTGTTGGCAAGCCATAGAGATTTACCAGGTTATGCTCGATTATTTAGCTTGGCTTATGGAAACAAAAATCTTCGTCACATAGAAAAGTTAGCAAAAGCCGTTCACAGCAAAGAAGGCAAGATGGAAACCATCAAAGCGATGGTAGCTGCTATTTTAGAAGAAGACGGTATCACGCCAGGAGAGACTAAACTCAGCGCGACTAAAGTGGATGAGTGGATTAGAGAGTGCAAGCTCATTAAAGGTTTCGAAGCCATTCGACCAGAATTCACCAAACTTGAACAATCCTATTCTGATTTTAACCAAATTAATCAGCGCCTTGCAGAATTGAAGCAGCAAATTAGTCTAGATCAAAGCATTTTGGCTAAGTCAAAAGCAGAACTAGATGGTGCCATGTTGCAGAATAAACTCGATTATCAGCAGTTAGAGAATGTTTGGTCTGAACAACGCGATGAATTAAATCAGACACACTCTGCAGCTAAATCAGATGTGGAAATTTACACATCGAAACTTGATACCGTTGAGTCTGAATATGACGACTGGCAAGAAAAGAACATAGAGAAATATAAAGAAAGCCTTGAGCAACTTCCTCGCTGGAATAGTGAATTACAAAGCGCAGAGTCAAGATTAGTATTACTTACAGATCAACACCAAGATATAGAATCTAGATTTAATAAACAATTGATTGATATTCGAGATCAGCACGAACAAGAGCTCGAAGCTTACGTTGAACAAAAAGAAACGCTTAAAGATGCTCGAACTGAAAAGATGACCGATCAACACAGTCAACTAAGTGCGTTACAAACCAAGTTCGACAATGAATTAAACTCGCTTAATTCAGAATATCGAGAGCAAAAGTTCACGTTAGAAACCGAACTTACAAAGTTATCTACTTTAATCAACAATGTCGGGTTTACCCAACAAGAACAACATCAATTAGAGTTACTAGAACTTGCTGTACGTGAAGCGTCAGAGCTTGAAGACGTTGCAAGGGAGAAGTTGAAACAGGCACAGGATAGCTTGACTAAAGTAAAATCAAGTCAGTACCACGAAGACCTTAACTTACAAAAAGCAAGACAAGACGTCGCTGAGAAAGAAAAGGCCGTTGAGGCAGTTAATGCGATTTTATACCCAGGGCAAGGCTCATTACTTGAGTTCCTGCGCCAAGAAAAGCCGGGTTGGGAGAGTAATATTGGTAAGGTTATTAATCCTTCGTTATTACAACGGACAGATCTTGAACCAAGTCTTTCTTCTGGTAGTGATGAACATAGTTTTGGACTTGTTCTCGCGACAGCTAATATCAAACTGCCTGCTGATTGTGTACAAGAATCCGAATTACAAAACCGTTTAGACCTTGCTGAGCAGCAATTAAAAGATGCGTTAGAAGCTCAATATAGCTCAGAGTCTAAACTATCGGATATAAATAACGGGTTACGAACAGCTGAGCTTCAATGTGCAAAGGCACAAACAGAAGTTAACAATGCTTTACTTAATCGTAAACGTGCAATTCAAGATAAAGAACAAACAACACATGAGTTTCAAGCGGCACTTAAAGACAGAAAACAGCATTATCAAAAGCAAATAGCCCAACAAACCAACGCATTACAAACATTAAAAATGAAACAGGATGAGGCGCTTGATGAAGTTGCTGATCAGCAAAGAGACGCTGAAATGGAACTCAAGTCTCACTGGCAAACATTGATTAATGAAGTGGAACAGCAATTAGCTCAAATAGAAAGTCACATCGGTCAATGCCAAACATCGCTTAAGTCAGAAATAAAGCAACTTGAGCAATGGCAAAAGGACGAGTTAGCAAATAGAGGTGTTGATGTTGATGACATCGGTGATATCAAACGAAAGATTAAACAGCTCAAAGACGATATCAACACGACCGAAAAACACAGACATTTAGTCTTAGAATTTAATGTTTGGTACCAAACTAATTATGTAAAGCAAAAAGTCGTTTGGCAACAGCAATTGGCTGACGCACGACAATTAGAAGCGCAAAGTAAACGTGAGTTGGATAAGGCGTTAAATGCCTATAAACAAAACGTTGCGACAATAAAACAAGTTTTGACAGATACCGAAAAGGCGCTCAAGAATACGATAGAGCAAGAGCAACAAGCGCAACTAATATCCGCTCAAATTAAAAAGCTTAAGTTAGCTGATGTTCAACCTGTGCGAGAGTCTGGCAATATTGTCCAAAGGCTAAGCGAGGCAAGCAGTTTAATGGCCAAAAGGGAAGAGCAACTACAAGCAATTCGTCACTATGTTGATAATTTTGATCAAAAAATAGCAGCGCAAAGTGGTACCGGTTTTTATGACGCATGGGAGCGAAGTCGCGAGGCGTGCAGCACAATAGACGAAGACGGGTTGCGTCAAGTTGATGCGGTGAAATTAGTACCAGAACTAGACCAACTTATTAATGGTTTAATACCACAAAAATTAAATAGTATTCGTGAACAAGGCCGAATCTTTGGTTTGGCACTATCTGAGTATTACAAGATACTAAAAGATATTGAACAACATATTGGTTTACAGAGTGAACGAATAAGTAAAGAAGTTGATGAAGAGTTATTTTTAGATGGCGTTTCAGACTCTGCGGTTAAAATTCGCTCTAAAATAGATGAGTTAGAGTTTTGGCCTGATTTACAAAGGTTTAATGACCTGTACGCAAAGTGGATTGCATCTGGGGCACACACTCTGCCTGATGATGACTATGCACTTAGTATGCGAAGAGTTATAGATATCTTAGGTAAAGCTGCATTATCTGGTGGTATTAGCAAATTACTCGATATTGAATTACACATCAAAGAAAGTGGCCGAGAGTTAGTGATAAGAACAGACAGGCAACTTAACGAGTCTTCAAGTCACGGTATGGCCTATTTAATTTTATGTAAATTTTTATTGGCGTTTACGAGACTGTTACGTGGAAATAGTGATGCTATTATTCATTGGCCGATAGATGAGTTAGGTACCTTGCATCAGACTAATATCAAAAAAATATTTGATGCCTGTCAGAAGAATAAAATTCATGTGGTTGGTGCATTTCCTAATCCAGAATCAGAAGTATTGTCGTTATTTAAAAATCGCTATTTGATTGATAAGCAGAAACGTCAATTACAGGTCGTTGAGCCAAAAATTAACGCAATATCAAAACGCATTAAAGAAAAACTTAACAAAACAGAAACAAAGGAGATATCAGCATGATTAGTCAACAGGGCGTTGTGCTTGAGAAGCTGTTATCAGGTTTATTCATTTGTGAAATCACAGATGAAGACAGCTTCCGTTTCCTAAAAGTGTCGAGTAATCGCGAGGCCATTAGTCAGCAACTAAATGTATTAAATCGTCAACTCTCTAATGCTGCAGATGAACAAGTCTATTACGCGTCTTATCAAACGATAGGTGATAGTGAACGTGAAAAACTAACTAAACAATTTGAAGATGTTTCAAACCACTTATTACCATTGATTGAGTGGTTGTTGTTAGTTCAAGAAGCGCTTAATAAAGATCTCAGCTTATCTCAGGGTATGAACCTCCGCCTTAACGAGTTGCAAACGGTAATTGAAGATACACCTGCCTATGCAGAGCAATTAAACAAAATATCTCGTTATGCCATGTTTGGTTCAAAGGCGGCTGAATTAGACGCGCAATTAAAATTAATTTTCAAACGTTTAGTAGAGTTAGGATATTTAATTAAGCCAAACCAAGATAAGCAAATCTATACAGTGACAGGGAAGATCGATTACCTGTTTGATGTATTAAAGTTTATTGATGAGACTGAGCAGTTGGGCGTTTCAAAGAAAGCCGAAGATGCTATGTCTCAAACACATTTGTTGTAACGGCGGCGAATTATGAATAACAACTTGAAAAAAGCGGGTATCTCATTGCTAAATGCCTTGAGCAATCATTCCGAGTTGGTGATGCAAGCTTATTTCTCAGGCAGTATCAATGAGTCTGATTATTCGCCAAAGGTGATTAATAATTTATTAGACGTAAAAATCTTGTGGCGCCCTGAAAATGAGCGACAACTACGATTGCGTCCGTCATTACGTACCTTGCTTGAAGAAAGTCTACAAGATGAAAATAACCGACAAATTGACGCCAATATAGGATCAAGTTTGACGACGTTAAAAACGCAAGCGGAACACTATAAAGATGCGCTTGCCCAAGGGCGCTTTAAGGAGTCGGAAGCGGTATTGTCGGATGTGACAGAGCGTGTTTATAGCCTTACTGATATGTTAGCAACCAATGTTCGATTAATATGGTCGCGTATAAGTAATGAGTTTGGATATGTGTCAACTGTTGATGCCAAAATACGAGAAAACGAATTAGCACAGACTCAAGTATCCGAATTGTTAAACCAGTTAAGCTTGTTCCAATTTGATAAGTTGAGCGAAATTTCTGGTTCCCACAGAGAGTTACGCCATTTGCTGGTGGTTACCTTACAAAGTAGTTTTGCTCATTGTACTCAAGAGCTGAGTTTAGCGCAGAGTAAGCTAATGGACTTACTTGGCAGGTTTAGAGAGTTTAAAGGGCGAACGCGTTTGTTAAAAGGGTTCGTATTGCATCTTGAGCAACAACCAGACTTTAAGCCGCAATCTTACCCAATGTTATCGCATGTCCCTACGCTATTTAATGTTAGCGAAAGTATTATAAGTCCAGCAGCGATTGATGTTAACGATGTATCACAAGAACACGAGTTATTAACTATGGTCGATAAAATACGCCATATTAATCGCCGCCTCGTTCCTGTGCGCACTGGAAGTAATAGTTCGCCATTAGTAATGCAGGATACAGCAGCAATTGAATTAGAGGAAAGCCGTCTAAAAAATGCGGTAGAGGAGTTTTTCTGTGATGTCATTGAAGCGGGTAAAAATACGACAGCTTTAGATTACTACGCACAAAAACAATTAGACTTTGATCCGGAAGTTTGGCTTTATCAGGTCATTGGCGGTTATCATGGTTTACCTGAGCAAGACAAAGATTATTTTGCAATAGAAACGCTTGGTGCGCCAGATCCCGCGTTTAGCGGTAATTACGTTATCACCGATATTGAGATAGGTCTGCAATAACGCAGACCAGGAACTAATTTTCGTTAATTAACTCTTCTACAATACGCTTTAGTAAAAAGGTTTCTCGTTCTACAGACATGCCTTTTTTTGAGCTGTGCTTAATGGTTCGTTCGTTGTGGGCAATGGCTTCGAATATATTTACCCATTGTGGTGTCATTCCGTTTTGAACCTCATGAGGCTCAAAAGTAGGGGCAGTTAATTCACCTTCTATTTCACAGGTAAAACAATATGACTCCATGTGGATAATATCAAAACCCGGCTTATGCCAAGGTCTATATTCCTTGTATAAACCAAATTCTTTAATGTTCACTACTTTCTGCGCGCCGGTTTCTTCTTTTAATTCACGAACTAAACCCTCAGTAATGGTCTCTTCATTATCAACACCACCACCAGGTAAACTAAAGTCATCGTAGCGCTTGGTGTAAAGCATTAAAATTTGACGTTGATTTAACACAATAGCTCGTGTTGCTTTTCGTGTAAAAGTTAATGCATTTAAATCGCTAATTTCAGGGTGTATCGCAGTTGTTAATAAGCGCAAAATAACGGATTTCCATTTAAAAGTTTAGTTGTGTCAAGATTATGTTTCATTAAATGCAATACGCGGCTTAGCATTCGCTTTATATTCAATTGTTGGCGCACAGGCTAAAATTCGTTTTGATTTTATTTCGCCTTTGTTAACTAAAAACGATTTTGTGTCCTCGGCTCGACGTTGTCCTAAATCTATCAGTTGCTGAACTTGTTCAGCAGTAATTGATTTTTTACTTACACTACTTTGCTCATTTTCTTCAGCCTCTTTTGATAGTAGATCATCGATGACACTGATTGGGCATAGTCTTATATTAGTAGAGTCGTGTTTTTGCAACACGAGTGCTAATTCCTGTAACCGTTGAATCTCTTTGTCGGTAAGTGCGTCTTGCTGCGGCTCAAAAAGCATATCGTTAAATCTTAACTTTAAAACATGTTTACTGGCAGAGAGAGCAAAGTTTACAACATTAGCGTACGGCACAAACGTATTTATCAAATAGTCTTTTGCAGCTGACATCGTTGCGCGCTGGACAATAAGTGATAAAAAGCCACTAAAGCCAACAGAAGGGTTATTGAGGTCGCCATCAAAGGGAACATTAAGTTCAACATGCCCGTCGCCGTCTTTTAACATACCTAAAGCATAATTGAATGAGATTGCACCACCACTAAACGAACTCTCCTCGCCTTGATTAGATATGGCTGTCAAATCCACCGAGCGCATCAATAAATCAGCTTCACCTTCGATTTTGTTGCCGACAATATTGGCATTGATTGTACTATCTAGTTGCCCGGTATTTATATGATAACCAAGAGCAGAGCTAATGTAGGGAGAGATTGATGCTAAATCAATTTCATCTAATGTGATTTTTATATCGTGTTTAGGCGATTCTATAAACAGCTGGCTTCGGTCAGAGACATTGATTTGGGCATAGGTATTATTTGTAGCTGCTAAATCAAAAACACTTACTAATTGCGGTTGACTACTATCAATATCAGCGAGTCGAATTGATTGTACTTGTATTAACGAACGGAAGTTTGGCTCAACACTTAAATCAAGGGTGTTTAAGTTAAAAATACCGTTGTTTGATAGCTCTGCCAGTTTAAGCGTTATCGTCGGTCCCGAGGCTTTTGTCGACTCTGTTGTGGATTCGTTTGTGGACTCTGTTGCGGTTTCAATTGAGGCTTGCTGCGAACTTACTGTGTCAGTAGTCGTATTATTTTTAGAATTTGCTGTAACTTTGTCAGTCATGCTGTCTGAAGGTTGCGCAGGTGAGGGCAGTACAAGATTTGCTAAGGATTTATCTTTGTTGACTATAACATTAGTGGATAAGTCACCAATTATGATGTTCTCTATTGAAGCTAGACTATTGGATAGCTCGACGTTTTTAATCGTTAACTCAGTTAAATCTAATAATTTAGGTACTGTTTGGTCTTCATTTGGCATTAATTGCAAATTAACAAAGTTTGCGTCGGAAAAAGCGACATTATATTTCGGCACGGCATCGTTTAAGTCGACAATACTAGACACATTGTTGAGCTGAAAAGACGCTAAGGTCAACATGGTTTGTGCTGTTTTTACAGTACTGACATTGGTGTTTTTGAGTGATGTTTTGTACATCACATCAGCACGTAAGTTTTCGCCCGCAGTTACGTTAATCTCAGCGATATCGGTATGCCACTGCTCAAAATTAACACTAACATCTTGTGGTGAAGAAACTACCTTAGTGTCGTTTAACGTAAGGCCAGCTTGTTCTAAATAAACCGCAACGGTGTCAGGGTCATCAAAAGTAATTTGAGGGCTAAGTCCCAGCAGTATATTCGTTATTACAGAGAGGCCTTGATTATCATCGCTAAGTTTATAGGCCAGGTCGCTGTTTAATTTAAAGTTAAGAGCTTTAGGTTGCAGTTTATTATTTAGTTGAAGATCAAAATTCTCGATGGTTAAGTTTTTTAAATCTATGTTATGACGCTGATTATTTAGGTTGGTGTTAATTAAAATATTTGATAATTCAATGTTAGATATCAAAACATCGGTAATAAAAGGTTCACTCGGCTTGGCTTGTTCAGCTTGACTTTTTGTTTCTGAGTTTTTGTCAGCCGATTCACCGGTACTCGTTGTAAAATTGTCGGTAGACCATCCATTTAGTAGTAAGGCGTTGTCATCTTGTTTTGCCATATTAAGGGCGAGGCCCGATAGCTCAATATCGTTGATGATAAGACCCTGATTAAAAAGCGGTGCCAACTCAAGGTTAATTCTCATGGAATCAAAAGAGACTAATTCGGTTGTGTTGTTATGTAGCAAGGCGAAGTTTTTGACATTGAGCTCACTAATAAAGGGGTCATAACTGACTGACAAACTTTCTTTTAAAGTTAGATTTTGTTCAGCAAACGCATATTCCACGCCCCAACGAGTAAGATAGGAGGATAAAGTAAATAGCCCAACTATAACGGCAACAATGCTTGATACTAACAATAAAACAATGATTCTCTTCATTTTTCCTCCCTTACACATCGATTGAATAACTTAGCACTGATTGAATAAAATTGGCATTGATAATTAAAAATGTAACATTAAAAAGTGTATCGTTTTCACACCATTAAAGTATATACTCTAGGCTTATAAACGGATGAATCGTTGCTACTTTTTAGTTGGATAAACAATGCCTGTTTCAATTGCGTTTTTTGTTGTTGTTTTAGTTTGGTCTACCACACCGTTAGGGATTGTTTGGAGCAGTGAATCCATTGCACCCACTTTGTCTTTGTTAATGAGAATGTCAATTGCGGCAACGGTTGGTTTACTATTAATGTATTCCCTTAATATTAAACTTAATACTTCACGAAGAGCCTTCAAAGTATACTGTTTTTCTAGTATCAGTTTATCGGTTGGTATGCTGTTTTGTTATTTTGCCGCGCAATACATATCGTCGGGTCTTATGGCGCTGAGCTTTGGATTGACACCAATATTATCTGGTCTATTAGCACAACGTTGGTTGTCCGAAACTAAGTTTACTAAAACAAAAAAAATGTCGTTATTTATTGCGCTTACTGGCCTAGCAATTGTGTGTAGCGAGAATATGGTAATTAACGACGGCGCTATTTATGGCTTTACTTTCATTTTTGTTGGTGTGGTGTTATTTAGTTTAAGTAGCGTTTTGGTTAAAGGCGTAAAAATAGATCTTCATCCGTTATCAACTACAGTCGGCTCGTTAATAGTATCTCTGCCCGTATATCTATTAGCCTGGTTGTTACTCGATGGCGAAGTTAATTATGAACAGTGGCAGCCGCGAGCTGTGTGGTCAGTTATTTATATGGGAATATTTGCGTCGTTACTTGGTTTCTTAGCGTATTTTTACATATTACAAAAGTTGGAAACGAGTACTGTTGCATTAGTAACCATGTTGACGCCAGTTGTGTCTATGACTTTGGGCATACTTCTTAATAACGAACGTTTTTCTATGACTTTACTAGTCGGTGGCGTTTTAATAATGATTGGACTAGGTGTTTTTCAGTTTGGTAATCGTTTTTTTGCAAAATATAATCGAACAAAAAATAGTAATCTCGGCGTTTAGTTTGATCCAAGTTATGTTTTTCTGCTTTATCTTTTGATTACGGACTAAAATCACATATAATTCGCGGCATAAATTACGAGATTGGAATTATAATGTTATCTATTGTTGATTTTAAAGCTGATAATGCAGCTCAAGAGTTTGTTAAGTCTCTTCATGAAACTGGTTTTGGTGTTTTAAAAAACCACCCATTACAAAAAGATTTATTGCAGTCTATTTATGACAATTGGGCTGGATACTTCGCTTCAGAAAATAAACAAGACTTTCACTTTAATGTAGATACTCAAGACGGTTTTTTCCCAGATACAGTGAGTGAAACAGCCAAGGGTCACGATAAAAAAGACATTAAAGAATACTACCATTATTACCCTTGGGGCCAATGTCCAGAAGAGCTTCGTGAGCAAATTCATGCATATTATGAACAAGCTAACGAATTGGCATCGACGTTATTAGATTGGGTAGAAAAGCACTCTCCAGCAGACGTTGCAGCGAATTATAAAACGGCACTTTCTTCAATGATTAAAGACAGTGAACAAACGTTACTTCGAATTCTTCATTATCCACCGATTACTGGTGAAGAAGAGGCAGGCGCTATTCGTGCGGCCGCTCACGGTGACATTAACTTATTAACCGTGCTACCAGCAGCCAACCAAGGTGGTTTACAAGTTCAGAAGAAAGATGGTTCTTGGTTTGATGTACCTGGTGACTTTGGTTGTTTAGTGGTGAACATTGGTGACATGTTACAAGAAGCGTCAGGCGGTTATTTCCCATCTACTATTCACCGTGTAATAAACCCTGAAGGGGCGGATCGCAGTAAGTCGCGCATTTCTTTGCCACTATTTTTACACCCACGTCCTGATGTAGTGTTATCTGACCGTTATACAGCGGGTGAATACTTAGATGAACGTTTGAGAGAGTTAGGCGTTAAATAAGATGTTACCTGTCGGACAGTAACCAGCAAGGCTATTTAAGACGGCGCATAACGCATAAAAAAAGCGGAGTTTTTAAACTCCGCTTTTTAGTATCAAAAAATTAAAGCAATTTAGGGCAAATAATTAAATTACCAGCCACACTGACGATTAACGTTTTGCTTGTCTAACCAAGTCTTAAGCGGTGCAAAGTAATCGATAACTGCGGTAGCATCCATTTCTTTAGAACCTGTCATTGCCTCTAACGCTTCTTGCCACGGTTTGCTCATACCCATTTCCAACATAGCGTTGAGCTTTTTACCTACGTCTTTGTTGTTATAGATGGAACAGCGATGTAGCGGACCTGTTTCACCTGCAATGTTACATAGCTCACGATGGAACTGGAATTGCAGAATATGGGCTAGGAAATAGCGTGAATAAGGTGTGTTTGCCGGAATGTGATATTTTGATCCAGCATCAAAATCTGCTTCCGTTCGTAAAACTGGGGCTTTTACGCCTTGATATTCTTCACGTAACTTCCACCAACCTTCATTATATTGTTCAGCTGACAATTCACCGCTAAATACCTGCCAGCGCCATTTATCAACCATTAGACCAAACGGTAGAAATGCGACCTTGTCCATCGCCATACGCATAAGAAATGGCAAATCTCCTGATGCATCAGGCTCAGCGTCAATAAGACCAATTTCTTTTAAATATTTTGGTGTGATGGATAGTGCTACAGTGTCACCAATTGCTTCGTGGAATCCATCGTTTGCACTTCCTCGATATAGTAAAGGCTGTGTTTGGTTATAAGCACGTTGGTAAAAATTGTGACCAAGTTCATGATGGATAACGTTAAACTCTTCACCGGTTTGCTGAATACACATTTTGATGCGGTAGTCTGTTTCCGTTACGTCCCAAGCGCTAGCATGACAAACTGAATCGTGGTCGATTGGTTTATCAAATTGTGAGCGTGTCCAGAAGGTCTCTGGAAGTGGATCAAAACCCAATGACGTAAAAAAGCCTTCTGCTTGTTCAACCATTTTGATTGAGTCGTAATCATTAGCTTTTAACTTTTCAGTAACATCGATTCCGCTACCACCTGAAGGTGCAACAAGATCATAAATATTGCCCCAAGTTTGGGCCCACATATTACCTAATAAATGTGCTGGAATTTCGCCTTGTGCAGGTGCAACTTCATCACCATACTTTTCATTTAGCTTTGCTCTAACATGACAATGTAATGAGTCATACAGCGGCTTTACTTGGCCCCATACACGGTCCATTTCAGCGGCAAATGCATCTGGCTCCATGTCATACTTTGAACGCCACATAGCACCAACATCACTAAAGCCAAGATCTTTGGCGCCTTGATTGGCAATCTCAACCAAGCGTGTGTACTTGTCTTTCATGCTTGGAGATACTTTTCGCCAATCAACCCAAGCGTTTAACAAGGCTTCTGGATCATCAGAGGTTGCTAGGGTATTCGACAATTCAATCAAATCATATTTTGTACCTTCTGGAGTCTGACCAGAACCGTAAATCGCAGATAATTTACTTTCGATTTGTGCAAGTTCAGAAGCTAACTCAGGAGACTCCGCTGGAGCTGGTAAGGTAAGGCCTAAGCGAAGAAGGTTTAGCTTACGCTCTGTATCAAAATCCAATTTGAGGTCTTTGAATTTGGCTGCGCCATTAGCTAGTTCTATACCAAGAAGTTTAATTTCTTCATTAGCTTTAGAGGCGATAAATTGTGTATCTTCGGTGATATAGGTTTGTGCTACCCATTCGGCTTTAGCTGCATACTCATAAAGTTCAGCTAATCTTTTCTCAGCGTCGACAACATAAGCTTTAGCATCGTTAACCGTAAGAGTTTGTACTTGAGGTGTTTGCTGTGAAGGCGCATTGTTGACTGACTCATTACCACAGCCGACTAAAGCCATTGATACGGCACTTGCCACTATTAGGCTTGCCGAAATACGTTTGTTTTTCATATTTGATCCTGGTTCTATTTTTATTATTTGATCACTATGTCCGAAGTTAGATTAACTAAGCACAAGCGATTGCGCAATATTAGAATGTAAGTGGTGTTCTAAATGAATAGCAGATAACATTTCATCTGTTTTTTTGATAGTACGGATGGCTCTAAAAAACGACTCTGCCTGTGGATAGGTCATTTTAAGATAAACCATCCATTGCTTGACTCGGTTTGAATAATAAAGGCCTTTGTCACCCTCAATCTCATGTTTTGAATAGCTAATTAGCAAAGACAACACATCTACCCAAAGTAACGGTTCTTGGTCACCTTTAATCCAAGCTGCTAGATTCGGTAGGGCGAGTGCACCACGTCCAATCATTAGGTTGGTACAACCTGAACGTTGCTGACAAAGGTTCGCTTGTTCTGGGTTCCAAATTTCACCATTTGCAATCAATGGCGTGTCTACATGTTGGCTAATACTTTTTATTTGTTCCCAATAAGCCGGCGGTTTGTAGCCATCACTTTTAGTTCTTGCGTGAATAGCAATTTCCGAAACACCGCCCTCACTTAAGGCCTGTGCATTTTCAATGGCTAAAGATGAATCATCAAAACCGAGTCTCATTTTGGCAGTGACTGGTAAATTCGAATCAACGGCTGCTCTTACCGCCTTTGCAATACGGTATAGCGTATCAGGCTCTTTTAATAAAATCGCGCCACCACGACTTTTATTGACTGCTTTAGCAGGGCATCCAAAATTTAAGTCGATCCCCGGGCTTCCTAAACGTGTTGCTACAACAGCATTTTCGGCTAACCAATCTGGGTCCTGTCCAAGTAGCTGAATTCGTACTGGCGTGCCAGAAGGTGTTTTACAGCCGTTATATAATTCGGGGCAGTAGCGATAGAAAACGCGTTCAGGTAACTTTTGATCAACAATGCGGATAAATTCGGTAACACACAAATCAATACCACCAAAACTAGTCAGCATTTGGCGCATTAAATGGTCTATAACACCTTCCATCGGCGCTAATGTAATTTGTGGTTTGATCATTGTCATAGTCTTAATGTTTTAGGGGCGCGTATTATAATGACTTTGTGCAAGGGTGACCAGTTTATCACTTATATAGGGAAGCTGTTTTGTCGAAGCGATTGATGTTTTGCCTAACAATACATGGTAAATTGACCAAAATTAATTTACACACGGAGCTTATATGGAATACGTTCACACTATGGTTCGAGTAAAAGACTTAAATGAGTCTATGGCGTTTTATTGTGATTTATTGGGGCTAAAGGAAGTACATCGACAAGATAATGAGCAGGGGCGCTTTACATTAGTATTTTTAGCGGCACCAGACCAATTAGCAGAAGCTACCGAAACAAAAAAACCAACCATTGAGTTGACCTATAACTGGGATCCCGAGGAATATACGGGCGGCCGAAATTTTGGCCATTTAGCATTTAGAGTTAATGATATTTACGAATTATGTCAAAAGCTGCAGGATGGCGGCGTTGTGATTAATCGACCGCCGAGATGTGGACATATGGCATTTGTAAAATCTCCAGATGGCATCAGCATTGAATTAATACAAAAAAATGGGTCACTAGAGCCTAAGGAACCATGGGCGTCAATGCCTAATACGGGTAGTTGGTAAATCTTTTTTAAATACTGAAGTTGGCAACGGGGCTATTTATAGTTGCTGACTATCTAAATGTTCACATTGCCAACAAAACTCAAAGCTCGCGTGGTTGGTTTCGCCACAGTGCGAGCAGTCCCAGTCAGGTTTGTCGCTGTTGATATCGGTTTCAGTCGCGCGGCAAGCCGCTTTTGCTTCAGCTACGTCATTATCATTTAACACCCAAATTTGAGGCCATGCTTCAGTAAACGGTAACTCACCAATAGCTCCGGATATATATTCATTTTTAATCAAATGCTTAATGTCCAGTCGCTTTAGTGTTTCGATAAAGGGTTGTAATTCTAAAGTATTGCTACATTGATAAACTTTCTTCATTCACCCACCTGATTCAATATGTTGTTTTATACTATGACTTACTCTTCGATAATATGCCAAGTTAACTAAAAACAATTAATGCGATATGTACGAATAGTCTTTATAATAGCGCCTCGTTTTAAAGAGAGAGAGTAATATGCAACTGTTTGTTAATGACTTAACCGTGATAGATTTTTCATACCTGTGCACCCAAAGAGGCATGGTAGGTGAGAGTTGGATCGTTGATTTGACGTTACACGGTGAACTTGATGAACAAAACATGGTTTTAGACTTTGCTAAAGTCAAAAAACAAGTTAAGCGTATTATCGATGACACAGTTGATCATAAACTTGTTATTCCTACAGAGTTTGATGGTATTGCTGTTACTCACATAGAAAATAAAGATTATATTCGAGTTGATTTTGAGTCGACAAAGGGTGAAGTAATTTCAATTTCTAGTCCTGCGGATGCTTATTGCTTTATTGACGCTGAGCGTATAGAAATGCCTGACGTTATTACACATTTGGCCTCGGTAATTAAGCCGCAACTTCCTGATAACGTTAAAAAGGTTGAGCTGTCATTGCGAGCTGAGGACATATCTGGATTTTATTATCATTATACTCACGGTCTTAAAAAGCATGACGGTAATTGTCAACGTATTGCTCACGGACATAGATCAAAAATACAAATCTTTGAAAATGGCATGAAATCGCCAAGATTAGAAAAAGAACTTTCTTTATTGTGGCAGGATATTTACGTCGCTACATTAGAAGATGAAGTTACAGCAGAAGAACTAGAATTTATATCAAAACGAGATAACCAAGTTGCTTTTAAGTATGAATCATCACAGGGGCATTTTGAGTTAGCGATGGATAAATCATCAGTATATACCATGCCGGTTGATACAACTGTTGAATTAATTGCACAATATCTAGCAGATAAGTTAAAGACAGAAAACCCAGATAACAGCTACAAAGTAGTGGCTTATGAGGGTGTTGCCAAAGGTGCGATTGCCTTTTCGTAATATTATTTAAATGGTGCTATGACGGAGCAGAGCAAATGAAAATACTATTTATCTTCCTTTCTATTATTGCCTTTTCATTAAAAGCAGAGCTAATGAATACGCAGCTCCACGGTACCTTTTCTCAAGGTGGCTTAGTCTACGGACAGGCCACATTACCTCTTAGTAACGTAACGATAGATGGCATTAAGGTGCCAATTCATCCAAACGGAACCTTATTTGTTTTTGGCTTTGGAGTCGATGCGAAAGCTGAATCAGAATTAACCGTGACTTATAAAAACGGCGATATTGAAACTAAGACTTTGTCGGTATTACAAAGAGAATACAAAATTGATCGAGTGAATGGTGTTGCTTCAAAATACGTCTCTCCACCGGCTTCTGTGCTAGAAAGAATAAAAAGCGACTCGGCGTTAGTGAAAGCTGCGCGCGAAAAAATGTCTTTTAGAACTGACTTTTTAGAACCAACTATAAGGCCAGCAGAAGGAAGAATTAGTGGGGTTTATGGCTCTCGTCGAGTATTTAATGGCGTACCTAAACGTCCGCATTTTGGTCTGGACATAGCCGCCGTAACTGGAACTAAAGTTGTAGCTCCTTGGTCGGGGAAAGTGGTACTTGCCGAGCCTGACTTATATTATTCAGGTGGCACCTTGATTATTGATCACGGTTTAGGCGTTACTTCTACTTACATTCATTTAAGTAAATTAACGGTGAAAACTGGAGATACCATTAAACAAGGTGAAAAAATTGCTGAAATTGGTGCGACGGGCAGGGTAACTGGCCCTCATTTAGACTGGCGACTAAATTGGTTTAATCGCCGCCTCGACCCACAATTTTTATTAAAAAATTAAATTTCACCGACTTAAACATCAAGCCTTCGTTTTCAAAGCTTGTTGGTTAAGCAGCAATGAAAGATTAACTAAGCCATGCTCGTACTTTTGCGCGGTCAACGATAGAAAAACCCGCAACAAAGTCTGCGCTTGTTCTCATCTCTATGTCGGCGTGTAAGAGCCTATCCTTTCTAAAATAATGGATCTTATTTCCTTTATCTATTGCAGCATTTTTTACTAAAGCCTCAATACTATCAGTGTTGATTTTCAGGCTATTAAACGCAACGAGAACATCGCCAGTTGCTATGCCTGCCAACTGCGCCGGGGAGTTTTCCATAACTTGTTTTACGACAACTTCACCATTTATTTTAGCTAACGTAGCCCCAATCCAATAATTAGGAGCAGCAAGTTTCGGTTGTCCCACCGATTCTGTAGGTTTTGTATCATTAAACCATTGGCCGACTTTTTGTTGAGCATGGTAACTCAATTTTAAACCAACACTGTTAAACACTTCTTTTAAATCAATCTTTTCTTTATTGTAAAGCATACTTAGAAACTGCTTATAGTGAGTTTCAGACATAAATGTATGAAATAGACTTTCCAAATCCTGTTGACTGGTCCCTAAATTAGTCACGCCAAATTTATTCCAGGCCGTAGCCATAACTTCCTTTAAAGACTGTTCATTATTTGATTGCTGACGAATTGCTAAATCAGCAAAACAGGCAATAGCCGCGCCTTTTAAATAGTAACTTACAATCTGGTCGGGCGCAGTATCGTCTTGTTGATAGAACTTTGTCCACGTTAATAAACTACTCTCAGTAACCGACTGACGTAACTGTCCTTCTCCACGCTCAATTCTTGTTAGTGTTTTTGCCAATCCGTTTAAGTATGTTTCTATTGATATTGTGTTTGTGGCAACCAAGCTTAGGTCATCAAAATAAGAGGTCATACCCTCATAAAACCATAGCTGAGTGGTATACACCTCTTGATCTAGTTGGTATGGCATGAACTCTTTTGGCTTTAAGCGCTTCACGTTCCAAGTGTGCAAATATTCATGACTACACAAGCTTAAAAAAGTTTGATAACCATCACTTATTTCTTGTTTGGAACTGGCAATATCAAATCGGCTCGCAACTAGAGCAGTAGAATTTAGGTGTTCTAATCCGCCAAAACCGTTATCTGTGATCATAGTCAGAAATAAGTATTGCTCGACACCTTTTGGTAGGCCATTAAACATGTCTGCTTGATACTGACAAATCGGGGTTAAGTCGCGAGCAACCCGTTGCAAGTCACCAAAGTGTTGACCTACAGTGATCACATAATGCGGAATTTCATTGATCGTGAATTTGGCTATGTCTAATTCGCCAAACAATATTGGATAGTCAGTAAATGCTAAATAATTATCTGCACAGTAATCGCCCCAACTAAAGTCGTCTGTTTGATTTGCCTTGTCTAACCCTGTTGCTGGCGTCCAGTTCTTTGTTGAAGGGTCTTGTTGTTTACTAAGAGTTACATTGCATTTAAGTTGTTCAAGGCCCTTTACTGTAAAGCAACTACTGGCTGGATTGATAAAGCCGTATTCCTGATCTAAATATGCTTTTCGTACGCTTAAATCAAATGCATAGTACTTGTATTCAACTGTAACGGGACGTTGATTATGAGTCAGTTTTAAGGTGTTTTTAGAAACGAAGTTAATATCTAAAGAACCGTTTTCATCAAAAGCTTTAACATCAAGAACATGTTTTGCAAAATCCCGAATCATATAACTGCCAGGAATCCAATTTGGCATATATAACTCGTCAAATTTTGGAGTTGAAGGGTTATAGTTTATTTTTACAGAGAATAAGTGCGTTACTGGGTTTTCGATAGAAATAATATAATTGACAGCAGACATAACAAAATTTACCCATAGTGACTAAAAAATTAACAATTAATACAGAATACTTAAGTATTCTTAATAGTAAGTGTCATATTCGGTTTATAATAGAGCTAAATCCTTCAAGCTAATAGTGATCATATGGAATATTCAGAAAAAGTCCAAGCCAGAATTAATTATGCAACTACCTACACAACCAAAACCGTGTTCCCAGGTCGTACAAATCATCACAACACCCTATTTGGTGGAGAAGCCTTAGCCTGGATGGATGAAGTAGCGTTTATTTGTGCGACAAGATTTTGTCGTAAACCCCTTGTTACTATTTCCTCTGATCGAGTTGATTTCAAAGAGCCAATTCCAGCTGGGTCCATTGTTGAACTAGTGGCAAGTATTGCACAATTAGGTAGAACAAGTTTAGTGGTGGAAGTAAACATATTTATTGAAGGCATGTATCAAGATGATAAGCATAAAGCTATCTCTGGCTCGTTTAAATTTGTTGCATTAGATGATGATCGTAAACCAACACCAGTTTTGGCCGACATAGATATGTAAAAAGTTTTGGTTGTGCTTGTTTTTCGATGTGCTTACCGTTTATATTGCTACCAAATAATAATAAAAAAGATATAAACATATGAAAAATTTGCAGCAGTGGCTTTCAGAATATGGCGAAAGCCACCAAAACCGAACAAATAAAATCATTCACTACATCTGTGTTCCCGCTATATTTATGACGGTAATTGGCCTGTTGTGGAGTGTGCCGTTTCCGGCAGTTAACTTACCGAATTATGTTAATTGGGCTACGTTATTTTTAGTGCCTGCACTTATATTTTACTTTCGCCTTTCTTTAATAGTAGGTTTTGGTATGACAGTCACTTCTATTGTTATGATTCTATTTATAGCTTGGTGGGAAAGTAACGTAACCATGTCTGTGTTAGTCATGTCAGTCATTGTATTTGTCATTGCTTGGGTTTTGCAATTTATCGGTCATAAAATTGAAGGTAAAAAACCATCGTTCTTTAAAGACGTTCAATTTTTATTAATTGGCCCCGCATGGATTTTTTGTCACCTTTTTGGTCTTGGCAAAGAACAAAACTAACCTACCGTAATGCGACAAATGACCCTGTTCACGGGTCTATTTGCCGTATTTAACCCAACCTTCTCCTTATAATGTATTTATAACAGCTTTACGCTGAGGGGTGGAATTAATTTGAATTTTCAAACATTAATAGATGACAGAAAAAAGTTTTTCTGGATTTTACACATAGTAGGCTGGTGTAGTTTTGCACTAGTTCATTACATAGGCTCATTTGTAGATAATTTTAGAGACAGCTATGTTTTTATTATTATTTCCGACGCTTATATAGGGGCGATGCTAACTTTCCCGTTGCGTTACCTGTATCAAAAAGTATGGGACATGAAACCGAGTCAGCTTGTTTTAACGATTTTAAGCGCATCGTTTGTGGTGGGTATAACTTGGGGCGTTATTAAAAGGTTTAGCTTTTTTGAATTTTATAAATTTGGCTCGCATCCAGATGACTGGACCATATACTTTCAAAATACCTTAGGTAGTTTTTATATTGTCCTTTGTTGGAGCGGCTTGTACTTTGGTATCAAATATTACCAAATGCTACAAAAAGAGAGACAAAAAGTACTTACCGCAGCCAATATGGCAAACCAAGCACAACTTAAGATGTTGCGATATCAATTAAATCCACACTTTTTATTCAACACATTAAATGCAATTTCGACACTAATAATGTGTGAAGAAAATAATACTGCGAATAGAATGGTAAGCAAATTAAGTGAGTTTTTGCGTCATTCTTTACATACTGACCCCATTAAAAAAGTGCCTTTGCGCCAAGAAATTAAAGCGTTATCGTTGTACTTAGAAATCGAAAAAATTCGATTTGAAGATAGATTAGCGGTTGAATGGACAGTATCGGAAGACGCAGAACAAGCGCTAGTGCCAAGCCTGCTGTTGCAACCTTTGATAGAGAATTCTATCAAATACGCAATTGCCGCGTGTGATGAAGGTGGGATTATTTCCGTTAGTGCAAAAACCTTCGGCCATGATTTGCTTTTAGAGGTAAAGGATAATGGACCGGGCCTTGATAATGGCCATTATAATAATGGTCAGCAAGGTGTAGGTGTGGGTATTAAAAATATAAAAGAGCGTTTACAAAATTTATACGATGATCATTCTTTTGTATTATCATCGGTGGAACCTAATGGCTTAAAAGTTAATATTCGAATTCCATTAGAATTTGAACCTGAGTAGGACTGTTAAATGTTAAAAGCAATAAAAACAATAATAGTGGATGACGAGCCATTAGCTCGTAAAGGCTTACAAATTCGACTCAGCAAATTTGAGCGTGTAGACATAATAGAACAGTGCAAAAATGGCCATCAGGCTATTGAGAAAATTATTGAACTAAAACCTGATTTGGTCTTTCTAGATATCCAAATGCCGGGTATGACCGGATTTGATGTATTAAATAGGCTACAACAAGAATTAACAGAATTACCAAAGATTGTTTTTGTAACGGCCTATGACCAATATGCGTTAAAAGCGTTTGAAGTTCATGCTATCGACTATTTACTGAAGCCCGTGGACGAAGACCGTCTAAAAGAATGCATGCAAAAAGTAGAAAACAGTTTTTCTTCTTCTCACAGTTCAGAGCAGCAAATGCAACTGGTTAAATTTATGGCTCAACTCACGGGGTCTAATTCCGATGAAATACTTGACAGTTTAGCAAAAGGAGAGCCGTTAGCTGTCCAGGAATATCGCGATTACATTTCCGTTAAAGACGTTGGAGAGACAACTCGGTTGTCAGTCCATGATGTGCTTTGGGTTGATGCCGCTGGTGATTATATGTGTGTTCATTGCGCAGATGGTCAGACGCATATTTTACGAAAAACAATGAAACAACTTGAGCAAGAATTAAATCCTAAACTGTTTGTAAGAGTGCACCGTTCAGTATTAGTTAATAACAACGCAGTGAAGAAAGTCTTGACCTTAAGCAATGGTGAATATGTCATTCAACTCAACAATGAGCACGAAATTAGAGTAAGCAGAAGTTACCGAGACAAGGTAAGAGCGCTATTTTTATAGAACCTTGCTGAAAAAACGCCCAAAAAGTATAAATAGCCGAACTTTATTAGCGACAACGCCTTTAAATTTACAGTGATTAGGGGTAACTTAGCAGGCTATATTTTTAACAATGAAAAATCTGTGGGATAACTTTGGACAAAAAAGAATTCTATCGTGAGATAATCATGCAAGCTAAAGCGTTGTGTGAAGGCGAGCCGAATCTTATTGCTAACCTTTCTAATATAAGTGCCATTCTTTTCGAAAGATTAGATGACGTAAATTGGGCAGGTTTTTACTTAATGGGCAAAAGCGTTAACGGTGAAAGCGACGAGCTTATCCTTGGCCCGTTTCAGGGGCGCGCAGCATGTGTACGAATCCCTGTCGGTAGAGGTGTTTGTGGTACAGCAGTAGCTGAAAACAAAACGCAATTAATATTTGATGTTCATGAGTTCGAAGGCCACATAGCGTGTGACGCCGCCAGTAACTCAGAGGTAGTAGTGCCTATAGTAGTTGATGGTTCGGTCGTTGCAGTGTTAGACATTGACAGTCCGTCAGTGGGCCGTTTTGATCAAGAGGACGCAACTGGCATGGAACAGCTCGTTGAAATGATCCAAACTATTTGGCCATAAATTATAATGAAAGAGTTTATAGACGTTCGAGACTTTCTAGTCGGCATAGAAATCGTTGGTGATTGGGATGGCGAAGAAGAAGAAGTCGTAGAACGAATAAATGAAATGATTTATCAAGCATATGGCATGCTACCAGATCACGCCACACCTTTGATGGCGGAAAAATTATTTGACGAGTTTTGGGAAGCTGTCGCTGGACAAGACTTTGTTATAGAAAATGAATTAGATGAATTAGAAAGTTGGTTAACTAGCTTTGTAGTTCAGAAATTAGATGAAATAGAGAACGATTAATGCAATCTCAACAGAAAACAGACCTTAAAACAGTTATCGAATTTTTAGCAACTAAATTCCCTGAAAGCTTTAGCATCAAAGGAGCAGCTAAACCATTAAAAATCGGTATTTTTAATGACATAGCTTCAGAATTAAGTGAAGAAGATCCAGTCTCAAAAACACAAGTTCGTCATGCTCTACGTCGATACACTAACAGCTGGAGATACCTAGAAGCTGTTGAAAAAGGTGGAATGCGAGTGGATTTAGCTGGCCAAGATGTTGAGGCACTAACGTCTGAACATGTAGAGCATGCAAAAGCTCAACTTGCCGAAAGTAAAGCCAAGTTTGATGAAAAACGTAAAGCGCAAGCAAAAAAGGATGCACCAAAACGTCCAACTAAAGCCGTTAAAAACCCACCTAAACGTAAAGCGAAGCCAGTAGAAAAGGCCGCGGATAAAGAGTTGCAACCAGTTAAAGAATTGGTAAGCAATGAAGACTTTAGTGAAGGTACCTCTGTTTTAGTTAAGCTAGGAATGAAACCAATGGCAGCGACAATTGTCGAAGCTTCAAAAGGAGAGGTTTCAGTTCAATTATCTTCAGGTATGGTTATGAAGGTATCAAAGGATAGTATTTTTAAAGCATAGGAGCGTATATGCAGACAGTTAAGAACGTATTAGCAAGCTCGATAATCGCGTCTTTATCACTTTTTAGCGTGGCACACGCGGAAAGCAAGATAGAAGATTTTGTTGTTCCAGATTTGGTTCAAGAGGCCCAACACAAAGTGGCTTCCAAAAGGATCACTGCCTGGTTTTCTCGTTCGCATTATAAAAAAGTTCAACTTGATGATGAACTGTCTGCAAAAATTTACGATAGGTACCTGAGAAACTTAGACTATAACAAGAGTCTATTTCTCGCCTCTGATATTGAAAAATTTAGTCAATACGCCACAAAATTTGATGACGGCATCAGTACTGGTTCTTTAGATTTCGCTTTTGACCTGTTTGAAGAGTCAATCAAACGTCGAGTTGACCGCTACCGCCAAGCAATTCAGTGGCTTGAAAAGCCGATGGATTTTACGAAAAAAGATGTTTTTTATTTTGACCGTGAAGATCAGCCGTGGGCTACTACAGAAGCTGAGCTTGATGAGTTTTGGGCCAAAAAACTTAAGTATGATGCATTAAATCTTAAACTTGCAGGCAAGGATGTTGACGGGATAAAAGAAACATTAGAGAAACGTTATGTCAATGCTGTTCGACGCCTAACGCAGTCGCAAAATGAAGATGCGTTTCAGTTGGTGATGAATTCATTTGCACGAAGTATTGAAGCTCACACTTCTTATCTTTCGCCTCGTCGTGCAGACAGATTTAAAGTGGAAATGAATTTAGAGCTAGAGGGTATCGGTGCTGTTTTGCAGCCCGTAGATGAGTTCACCGTTATTCGTAGTTTAGTTCCAGGCGGTCCAGCAGATCAAACCAATCAACTAAAACCAGAAGATAAAATTATTGCGGTTGCGCAAGGCAGCGAAGATTTTGTTGATGTTATTGGTTGGCGCTTGGATGATGTTGTTGAGCTTATAAAAGGCAAGAAGGGCACTGAAGTCAAGTTACAGGTTGTCAGAGGTGATAATGCTCCAGGTAACTCTAAAGAAGTTGCCATTATTCGTGACAAAGTTCGTTTAGAAGATCGCGCTGCATCTTCAGAAATGTTTGAATCTAAAACCGGTGAGTTAGGCGCAAAAGTTGGCGTAATTACTATTCCTAGTTTCTATAACAACCTTTCGGAAGATGTTAAAGCTGAAGTTAAAAAGCTTAAAGATAAAAATGTCGAAGGCATTATCGTTGATCTTCGCGGAAATGGTGGCGGCTCACTAACAGAAGCTTCACTATTGACCGGCTTGTTTATTGATAAAGGACCCGTTGTTCAAATCAGAAATAGTATTGGCAATATTAGCCAACGCGGTGATTATGATGGTGTGAGTTACTATGACGGCCCATTAACGGTATTAGTAGATCGATATAGTGCTTCGGCATCTGAGATCTTTGCAGCAGCACTTCAAGATTATGGTCGCGCGTTAATCGTTGGTGAGCAAACGTTTGGTAAAGGTACAGTGCAAGAGCACCGTGGAATAGGAAGGGCTTTTGACCGTTTTGATAACAAGCTTGGTTCTATTCAGTTTACCATAGCGAAATTTTATCGAATTGACGGCGGTAGTACTCAAAACAAGGGTGTAGTGCCTGACATTATATTCCCATCTGCAATTGATGCAGCCGATTGGGGTGAAAGCCAGGAAGAAAATGCTTTACCTTGGGATAATATCCGTCCGGCTAAATATAAAACGTCTGCGCTCGTTTCAAGCCAGGTTGAAGTACTTAATAGACGTCACATTGCGCGTATAAAAAACGAGCCTGAGTTTGAATATTTGTTTAAAGATATTAAAGAATACAAAGCAAATAAAGATAAGAACTACATTTCGCTAAATGAAGCGGAACGAATAGCTGAGCGTGAAAAAAATAAATCAGAGCGGTTAATTCGAATAAATGAACGATTAAAACGTTTTGGTTTAGATGCAGTTGAATCAGTAGACGCAGATCTACCAAAACAGGTAGAAGAGCTTGACCCTTTCCTTGAAGAGTCTGCACGCATTATTTCAGATTTAATATCCTCTGGTCAGTTCGCTAAAGTGACGAAGTAGCCAGTCAAGGTGATGAAAAGCAGCCGTTGGCTGCTTTTTTAGTAAAAGATACAAAACAATAATAAAAATATTTAAAACTTTAAGGGGGACACATGTCAACAAATGTTGATCATGGTCAATGGTCTAGCAGACTAGCGTTTATATTAGCCGCAACAGGTTCTGCGGTAGGTTTAGGTAATGTTTGGAAGTTTCCATACATTATGGGTGAAAATGGTGGCGGTGCCTTCGTTATCGTTTATCTTGTTTGTATATTTGCTATCGGTATTCCGGTAATGATGGCGGAAGTCTTGATTGGACGTCGAGGCAGACAAAGCCCGGGTAATTCAGTTCGAGCGCTCGCGTTAGAGGCTAAAGCTAGTACAAAGTGGAGCCTTGTTGGCTGGGTTGGCTTAATTGCAGGTTTTTTAATTCTGTCTTTTTATGCCGTTATAGCCGGTTGGGCGGTCTCTTATATTTTTGAGTCAGCAGCAGGTAATTTTGTTGGCGCATCCCCAGAGAAAATTCAAACTATATTTAACGATCTGCAAAATGACTCAAGCACATTAATACTATGGACAACGATAGTATTAGCCGTTACAGGTCTAATTGTAGGTAAAGGTCTTAAAAACGGCCTAGAAAAAGCTGTTACATATGCAATGCCAACAATGTTCTTATTGCTACTGATCATAGCAGGTTACGCAGCAATTAACGGCGACTTTGCACAAACCATCCGTTTTATGTTTTATCCGGACTTTTCTAAGTTGACATTCTCAGGTGTATTAATTGCGCTAGGTCATGCATTTTTTACGTTAAGTTTAGCGTCTGGTGCAATGATGATATACGGCGCATATTTGCCACAGAAAACGAGCATAGCTCAATCTGTAGTTGCTATTGCAATAGCTGATACGGTTATTGCGCTTATTGCTGGTATGGCAATTTATCCAATTGTATTTGGTAATGGTTTAGAGGCAACTGCGGGTCCAGGACTTGTGTTTGTAAGCTTACCAATTGCGTTTGGACAAATGTGGGGCGGCATTGTGTTCGGAACCATCTTTTTTGTCATGCTTGGCTTTGCAGCATTCACATCGGCGATTGCTATGGTTGAATCTGCGGTAGCCTGGTTAGTGGAACGTTTGTCGTTTACACGTGGTAAAGCTGCGTTAACAGCAGTCGTAAGTCTATGGTTTGTAAGTATGCTAACGGTGTTTTCTTTTACCGGAGCAGAATGGGCAAAGTTAGACTTTGTGTTTGTAGGTAAACATGTTTCAAACTACTTTGAATTAATCGATCATTTAACAGCGGATGTTCTACTTCCTCTTGGTGGTTTAGCAACGGCTATTTTTGTCGCTTGGGTAATGCAAAAAGAAGCAGTTGCACAAGAACTTAACGTATCTGAAAAAGTATTTAGCGTCTGGTACGTTACATTGCGTTGGTTTACTCCAATCGCAGTTTTGTTCGTTTTTCTAAACCTAATAGGATTAGTGAGCTTTAGCTCTTAATCGAAGTATATTTTTTAGAGGATTTTCAATTGAAATCAACAAACCAACCTTCATTTTTTGATGCAATTATACCGCTACTGTTTCTTGTATTATTGCTCGCTGCCTCGGTAGCTTTGTACGGTGCAGATAGCTCATATGGACCTAATCAAATAGTCCTTTTGTTGGCTACTGGCGTAGCATGTTTAATCGGGATTAAGAACGGTTATAAGTGGCAGCAACTAGAAGAAGCAATGATTCATGGCATATCTGTGTCTATGGGAGCAATATTTATTCTTTTAGCTGTAGGTTCGCTAATTGGTACGTGGTTATTAGCAGGAACGGTCCCAACCCTTATATATTATGGTTTGCAAATCCTTAACCCTGATTGGTTTTATGCCGCAGCGTGTTTGCTAAGTGCGATTGTTGCAATGAGTATAGGTAGCTCTTGGACTACAGCCGCTACCGTTGGTGTTGCGCTTATGGGTATAGCTACAGGTATTGGTATGTCGCCAGCTATTGCTGCTGGAGCCGTGGTATCGGGTGCGTATTTTGGTGACAAAGTCAGCCCACTATCTGAAACAACTAACTTAGCACCGGCTGTTGCTGGTAGCGATTTGTTCGACCATATACGTCACATGTTATGGACAACCGTACCATCGTTCGTTATTGCTCTTATACTATTTACAATCCTTGGCTTTACTGAAGAAGCTAGCGCTGAAAGTGTGTCGATAGGCAATGTTCAAGAAATTATTAGTAATACTTATGACGTTTCATTAATTCACTTATTGCCACTTGTTGTTTTAGTTGTAATGGCGATAAAAAAAGTACCAGCGTTCCCAGCTATTTTTATAGGTGCATTAATAGGTGCAGTTTGGGGTTATGTATTCCAGCCAGACTTGCTTGCTAAAGTTGCCGGTGGTGATGATTTTATTCAAAAAATTGCGGTCGTTTGGAAGGCAATGTTTGATGGCTTCAGTATCGTTACTGGTGATGACAACATGGACAAGCTTCTAAGCGGTGGCGGTATGTCTTCAATGCTGAATACAACCTGGCTTATTATGACCGCGCTGATGTTTGGGGCGGTTATGGAAAAACTTGGTCTACTCGCTGTTTTTGTTCGTAGTATTTTATCAGCAGCTAAGTCATCAGGTTCTTTAATTACAGCTACAATCGGTACTGCGTTTGGTATAAATGTAGTGACTGCAGACCAATATATGTCGTTAGTAATGACAGGTCGTATGTATCGAGAAGAATACGAGCGCAGAGGATTAGCAAATGTTAATCTTTCTAGAGCTTTAGAAGACGGCGGAACAATTACAAGTCCTCTAATTCCGTGGAATACATGTGGTGCTTATATGGCGGGGGTACTTTTAGTTAGCCCTCTAGAATATTGGCAGTTCGCTTTCTTCAACTTAATTAACCCGATGCTGGCTATTTTATTTGCTTACTTAGGTATTAAAGTTCTTAAGAAGCAAGAGCAATAATTAATAAGACGGACCAATCATTATGGTCCGTCTTCAGTTTTACGGTTCATGTTTTAAGGTTTATTTATGACTGACACTAAGGTTCACAACCCTCAAGCTAAATATCGAAAAGATTATCAAGCCCCACATTACTTAATCACACAAACTAATTTAAATATTGATCTTTACGATCACCAAACTGTAGTTACTGCAGAATTGCATATACATAAAAGTCATGAACATGACTTACCTTTGATATTGGATTCAGAAGTAGAGAAGGTTTTGTCTTTATCTGTAAACGGGGAAACGTTGCAAACTGCTGATTATGAGCAAAGTACAGGAAGTTTAATTATAAAAAGTTTACCCGACACGTTTATATTGATAACAACGTCGGTTGTAGACCCAGCTAATAATTCAGCGTTAGAGGGTTTATACAAATCAGAGGGCGTATTTTGCACACAATGTGAAGCCGAGGGCTTTAGAAAAATTACACCGTATCTTGACCGTCCAGACATACTATCTGTGTTCACTGTTGAAGTGTGCGCTGATCAAAGTTACCAGCATATATTGGCTAACGGCAATTTAATCGCTAAGTCGTTAGATAATAAGACTGGAAGAGTAACCGCGACTTGGCACGATCCATTTCCAAAGCCTAGCTATTTGTTTGCCTTGGTTGCTGGCAGTTTTGACCTATTGGAAGATAAATTTGTTACTCGTTCAGGAAAAGAGATAGCGCTTGAACTGTATGTCGATAAAGGTAATTTACACTTAGCTCATCATGCTATGGCATCATTGATAAAGTCGATGGAATGGGATGAGAAGGTTTATGATCTCGAATACGATTTAGATACATATATGATAGTTGCCGTTGACTTTTTTAATATGGGTGCAATGGAAAACAAAGGGCTAAATATCTTTAATAGCAAATACGTTTTAGCCGACGAATCTACTGCAACAGATGCCGATTATCATGGCATTGAGTCAGTTATCGCTCATGAGTATTTCCACAATTGGACTGGCAATAGAATTACCTGTAGAGACTGGTTTCAGCTGAGTCTTAAAGAAGGTCTGACGGTATTTAGGGACCAACAATTTAGTGCCGATATGGGCAGTGAAGTAATCGAACGAATTAGTCACGCAAATATAATGCGTACAATGCAATTTGCTGAAGATGCCGGACCGATGTCACACCCAATTAGACCTGACAAAGTTATCGAAATGAATAACTTTTATACCGTTACCGTTTACGACAAGGGTGCAGAAGTCATTCGTATGTTGCACACTTTGTTATCAGCAAGTGGCTTCAAAAAGGGCATGGATCTATATTTTAAACGTTATGACGGCCAAGCTGTAACGTGCGATGATTTTGTAAATGCGATGGCTGATGCAAACGACGCCGATTTATCACAGTTTCAAAACTGGTACAGCCAAAGTGGTACACCGCTTGTTTCAGTCAAAGAAACTAAACACGATAATAGCCTTACATTAGAATTAAGTCAGACCGTTTTTGGACGAGAGTCTTCATTTAAACCCTTTGTTATTCCAATCAAATTTGAAATCCTATCGGCACAGACAGGACAATCACTCAAACGCGGCCAATTTATACTCGATGAGTTACGACAAACATTTAGCTTTGATATAACTGAAGAGGTGGACATCGTTCTTTTTGAAAACTTCTCAGCGCCCGTAAAAGTTAATAGAGATGTCCCGTTAAATCAAATGGTCAGAATCATTAACAATGCGAGTGATGGTTTCTGTCGTTGGGACATGCTGCAAAGCTTATGGCAAAAAGCGGCGGTTTCAGATGATAACTCAGGTGTTAGAGAAAGATTAATTGAAGTTATTAGCGACATCATTGACGACACTAAATTAGATGCGGCCGTAAAAGCCGAAATGATAAAAATACCAAGCTTTGAGTCATTAGCGGAAGGGTTCGACGTTATCGCTGTTGATAATATTCTTAATTTAAGGACCGAAATAGCTAAGCAGCTCGCAGCTTCAAAGTTTGAAGTGCTAGCAAGTGAAATAGATAAATTAGGTGTCATAGCCAATGGTTATGAAAAAGAAGTGGTTGCTAATCGTAGCTATAAAAGTGCATTGCTAAAACTTGCAGCTTACGCGAACACAAAGGACATGTTGGCGATAATTAGAAACCAATTCAAAGCAGCTAATAATATGACAGAAAAAATGGCTTGTTTAATAGCAGCTTCAATAGCTGATACTGATTTATGTAAAGAGATTACTGAGCATTTATATCAACAATTTACTGGGCAAGTTTTAGTGTTTGATAAACTTTCTCAAATCGTTGCTACAACAGAAAATGATGCTGTTTATCAGGCAATGTCAGATTGGTCAACTAAGGCAGAGTTTAATCGAGCTAACCCTAACCGAATACGTTCTCTATATGGGTCATTCGTGATGAGAAATCCAGCGATGTTTCACTCGCTTGATGGCAAGGGCTACGCATTCTTGAAAGATTTGTTAATTGAAATTGATAGTTCCAATTCACAATTAGCAGCAAGGCTAGTTGATCCCTTATTAGCTTACAAACGCTACGATACAAAACGAGCTTCATTAATGAAGCAATGTTTAGTTGATTTATCGAAAATAAAACTATCCAATGACCTTTATGAAAAAGTTAATAGCGCATTAGGTTAGGTTCTTTATTAAATGGCTAATAGAGTTTTTAGATTTTACCTGACACTTACTAACAGGGAGTGTCAGGAGTATTACAAAGGTTACTATACCTCTATAAAAGTAATGTCTGATGTAGGTATAAGTCTACAGTTTCCGGCACATCACATTAGAAGCTTTATGACTAGCTATGGAGTTTCAGGACGATTTGAATTGCACCTTGATGAAAACAATAAGTTTATTGCGCTACGTAAAATTTAGCTTAATTTAATGTATGGCATAATTTTAGTTGGCTGTATTTAAACTTAGCTCTTGCGTGCTCATCTAATTGGTGTAATTATTACTAGTAACTTTGCTCATCCGATGAGCAAATTAATCCTCACAAAAATTAAAAAATAATAAACCTAACGAGGACAGGGGAGAAAAACATGACTAAAGGGGAACGCAGGCTTGCGCTCAAACCATTGGCTATTAGCGTTGCTTCTGCTGTATTAGCAATGCAATCAATGGGTGCAACTGCCGCAAATTTTAAAGTTGGCAATTTCGATGTTTCATTCGATTCAACATTTTCTGCTGGTGCTGCTTATCGCTTAGAAGATCGCGATTTCAAAAGCAATATCGGTAAATCAAACAATCAACTATTTAACTGGGCGAATTACAAAGGATATGCACCTTTGTATGCTAATACTGATGTATGGGCAACGTCGGGTTCATATTCAACCAATGGTGACTTAGGTAACTTAAACTACGATGCGGGTGACTCGTTTTCTGAAGTTATTAAAGGTTTCCATGAGTTAACTATTAGTGCTGAAAACTACGGTGCTGTTGTTAGCTTCATGTATTACAAAGACTTCGCAGCAGAAGGTATCGGCTACAAGAATTCGGTAACAGGAAAATCATTCGATGTATGTCGTGATGAAGAAGCTAAAGAGTTAGTTTGTCAGGACTTCCGAGTTTTAGATGCGTATTTCTTTGCTGACTTTGATTTTAATGACGGCCAAAACCCAGTATCTATTCGTGTAGGTGAGCAAGTATTATCTTGGGGTGAAAGCACACTTATTCCTCATGGTATTAACGTAAGCCCTGTAGATATAGCACGTTTAAAGGCTCCAGGAGCAGATTTAAAAGAAGCGTTCATTCCTACGGGAATGGTTTGGGCAAACGTTGGTATTAACGAGGCTCTTTCTCTAGAAGCTTTCTATCAATACGAGTGGCAAAAAACGCGTTTACCGACTCCAGGTTCGTACTTCTCTACAAATGATTTTGCCGGTGCCGGTGGTCAGTACAACAATATCCAACTTAACTTTGCTTCAAACCCAGATTTAGACCGTGATGGTTTGATTGCTGGTCTGGATGAGTTGGGAATGATGGCAGCGACAGGTGCAGTTCCTTCAGAACAACTTGCACAAATGTATTTAGGTTATGCAACAAAGTTTGCAATTAGAGATTCTTCAAGCGATCGTGAAGCAAGCGATGATGGCCAGTTTGGTCTTAAGCTTGGATGGTTTGCGGAAGACTTAAACTACAGTGAATTTGGTTTTTACTATATTAACTATCATTCACGTCGTCCACTAATCTCTGGTGTAGCCTCTGATTTTAGTGCAGGCGCTATTGGTGCTGATCTTCAAACGATGGCGGTAGCGCAAGGTTCTGGTGGTTTATCTACTGAGCAGTTCAATAACTTAAATGCGTTTACCAAAGGCGTGATTGTTTTCCCTGAAGACATCAAACTATACGGCTTTAGTTTTAACACTACGGTTGGTACAACCGCATTGTCTGGTGAAATTTCCTACCGTGAAGGCGAGCCATTACAAATTGATGATGCAGAACTGTTATTCGCAGCAATGCCTCAACAGTTGGCAAACGCAGGCCTTCGCCAAGAACTTGATGGACTTTCTCAATATGGAAGAACCCAAGTAGAAGGTTGTGACATTCAAAGCCCTGAGCTAGGTGCAACAGCAGATGGCTTCTGTCGTTTAGATACACTTCAAGCGCAAGCTACCGTGATTCACTCGTTTGGTCCTAGTTTTGGTCTAGATAACTTTAATGCAGTATTTGAAGTTGGTTACATCCAAATTCAGGATATGCCTTCAGAAGACATGATTCGCTTTAATGCGCCTGGTACAGAGCGTAGTGGTCAAACTGGTGACGATGTAGCTGCAGGTGTTTTAGCTGGCGTACAAAATGGCACAGCGCCAGAGCAATTTTTCCCAACGGAAGATGCTTGGGGCTACCGCATAATTCTAGCAGGTGAAATAAACCGTGTATTCGGTTCGTTTAACGTTAAACCAAGAATTACGTTTGCGCACGATGTTGATGGTATTACACCAGATCCACTTTTCTTATTCCATGAAGATAAGAAATCAGCAAGCTTCGCAGTTGAAATCGATTATCAAAGCACATGGTCGTTTGGTATGTCTTATAACACTTTCTATGATGGTGTAGGCACAATTAACCAAACTTCAGATCGTGACTATGTGTCGTTTAACATTAAATATTCGTTGTAGAGGAACACTTTAAATGAATAAAATTACCTTATTATCTTCAGTCGTTGCTCTGGCGTTTGCGTCGGTAGGGGCTGATGCAAAAGTTCCAGCTGCGGAAGCAGCTAAATTAAAGGGTGAATTAACACCTTTAGGCGCGGTAAAAGCAGCAAATGCAGATGGCTCAATTCCTGCTTGGACCGGTGGTATCACTTCTGCACCTGCAGGTTATACAATAGGCATGCACCATCCAGACCCGTTTTCTGGCGACAAGGTGTTATACACAGTTACAAACGCGAATAAAGACAAATACGCTGAGTTTTTAACTCCGGGTATTAAAAAGATGTTTGAAACTTATCCAGATACTTACAAAATGGATATTTATCAATCACGTCGTACAGCGTCTTTCCCACAGTATGTTTATGATGCAACCATCGAAAATGCAAGTCGTGCTGAATTAGTTGAAGGTGGTAATGGAATTAAAGGTGCAGCAATTGGTGTTCCTTTTCCAATTCCGGCGAACGGGTTAGAAGCAATTTGGAACCATATTTTACGTTTCCGTGGTGAACAAACCACGCGTAACGGTGGTCAAGCAGCACCTACAGCAGATGGTGACTTCACTTACATTGGTTTTGATGAAGCGATTTCTATTGAGTACTCTCAAAAGTCTGCGACACCTGAGGCTTTAGAAGAGAGCAATATTTTGTTCCGCTTTAAACAAAACGTGACGGAGCCAGCTCGATTAGCCGGCACAGCATTACTTGTTCATGAAACTATGGATCAAGTTAAGAAACCACGTCAAGCTTGGACATATAACTCTGGTCAACGCCGTGTTCGTCGTGCACCAAACGTAGCATATGATGCACCAGGAACAGCGTCTGATGGTCTTCGTACAACTGATGACTTCGACATGTACAATGGCGCACCAGACCGTTATAACTGGGAATTGAAAGGTAAAAAAGAAGTTTTCATTCCTTATAACAGCTATAAACTACACAGCGATAGCCTGAAATATTCAGACATCATCAAACCAGGTCATATCAATACTGACTTAGTTCGTTGGGAAAAGCACCGTGTTTGGGTTGTAGAAGCAACGCTAAAAGATGGCATTAGCCATGTTTATAAAAAGCGTACTTTCTATATTGATGAAGACTCTTGGCAGATTCATATCGCTGACTTGTATGACAACCGTGATGAGTTGTATAGAGTTGCGGTAGCTTATGGTATCAACTATTATGAAGTACCAACTCATTGGAGTACTTTAGATGCATATTACGACTTGAACTCAAGACGTTATATTGCAATCGGTTTGGATAACGAACAAAAAATGTACGACTTCCAAACGGAACAAAATGCAAGTGACTATACTCCTGCAGCATTACGCCGCTCGAACAGATAGTGCATAAGCATTAACTTAATAAAACGGTTGGCAAGTCCAGCCGTTTTTACTTTAAACCGAGTACCAATAACCGAACACAAACTAAAAAACTAAGAGTTTTATGACAAAAATTTCCCTTTATCCTATCGTTTCTCTTTTAGTTGCTGCCTTTATAGCAACATCTGACGCCTCTGCGTCCGTAAAAATTTCAATAGACCCTACTAAATCAGTAAAAAGTGATCTTGCGAGTACCCGATTACTTACGGATATTATATCTGTGGGACAAAACCTCGTTGCAGTTGGGGAACGTGGTCATATTATACTCTCTGATAATGGAGTTGATTGGACACAAGCAAATGTGCCAGTGAACGTGTTACTTACTTCAATTGCATTTTCAAACGAAAGCGTGGGTTATGCAGTAGGTCACGATGCAACTATTTTAAAAACAGTGGATGGTGGTAAAAACTGGGAGTTATTAAATTACCAACCAGAGTTGGACCGTCCATTATTATCTATTACAGCGGTAAATAATTCTGTTATAGCCGTCGGTGCTTATGGCCTGTATTGGCAAAGTGATGACCTGGGTGTGACGTGGCAACAAGAATTTCATGATGAACTGTTATTAGCAGAAGATCGCGAATTCCTACTAGATATGAAAGAGTCTGACCCAGAAGTTTATGAAACGGAAAAACAGTACCTACTTCCGCACTTTAATGACATTTATGTGAATAAAGACACCTGGTATTTAGCAGGTGAGGCTGGCTTTTTAGCAACAAGTAATAACCAAGGTAAAGACTGGGTTAAATTACCGGTTGATTACTACGGCTCATTTTTTTCGCTCGCTAATAATAACAATAACGAACTCGTTGTTGCGGGCTTACGAGGCAATATTTTTGAGCAAAAAAATCAAGATAGTTGGTCTGAATTTACAATGAAAGGTAACGCGACAATAAACGACATCCTTGTTATTGACGGTGCTTTATATTTATTTGCCAATTCGGGTAATTTATACTTTTCTAAAACCGGTGATTCTTTTAACCATCATATATTTGAAGATGGCAAAGCAGTAATGGCCGGCGCATTAAAAAATAATAATATCGTTCTTGCTACTGAAGCAGGTATTAAATCAATTTCATTAGCAACACTTAAGTAAAAGAGATCTTCCTCGATGTTAATTCACTCTTTAGAAACATTTTTATTCCGACAAAGACCTTTAGTAATACTGATCTTTGCATTTTTTACAGCGGTTCTCGGCTATCAAGCTTCTAATATTCACTTGGATGCCTCTTTTAACAAGAATATTCCATTACAGCACGAATATATGCAGACGTATGTGCAGTACAGTGAGGAGTTTGGTGGCGCCAACACCGTTTATATTTCCGTGTGTGATAAAGAAGGCGATATCTTTAACCCACACTTTTTTGAGGCTTTAAAAGGGGTTCATGACCAGCTCTTTTTTATTCCAGGTGTAAATCGAACGCTGGTAAACTCTCTTTACTCTCCTAGCACACGCTTTATTGAAGTTGTAGAAGACGGTTTTGCCGGTGGTCCGGTGATACCAGCAGATTTCCAAGCAGATGCAACAGGCCTTGCTACCGTTAAACAAAACGTGGAGAAAGCAGGTATTGTTGGTAGAAGTGTTTCTGACGATTACTCGTGTGCCATGGTTTCAAGTCAGCTACTAGAGAAAAACCCTGAAACTGGTGAAAATCTAGATAGTATTGCGCTTGCAAATAAATTAGAAAAGCAAATTCGCGAGAAGTTTGAAGACGACAAAATTTCGGTCCACATTATCGGTTTTGCCAAAATGATTGGAGATGTTGCAACTGGTGCGAAAGACGTTGTGGTATTTTTTGCGATAGCAATTGCAATTACTTCGTTGATGGTATGGATATTCTGTCGCTCTTTGCTACTAACGGTTTTACCAATTGTATGTTCGTTCATGGCTGTTGTATGGCAGTTAGGAATGTTAAATACGCTAGGGTTTGGTTTAGATCCGATGTCGATACTAGTGCCATTTTTGGTCTTTGCTATAGGCGTTAGTCATGGCGTGCAAATGATCAACTCAATTGGTAAACGAGTACACGAAGGTATGACTGCAAGAGAAGCAAGTTGTGCAAGCTTTGTGAAGCTTCTAATTCCGGGCGGTATTGCTTTACTTTCAGACACTGTTGGATTCTTAACCTTATTAAACATTGATATTGGTATTATTCGAGAGCTGGCGATTACTGCCAGTGTTGGTGTAGCAATAATTATCTTCACTAACTTATTTTTGTTACCAGTTTTAGCGTCATATATTGACTTTGATAAACAATTTAAAGCACAGCCAGAGGGCACTCACGACCATATATGGCGTGCTATGTCATCGTTTACTAAACCAAAAGTGGCTTATTCTATTTTGTTTGTAACGGCGATGCTTTATGTGTTTGGTTACGTTAAAAGCCAAGATATGAAAATCGGTGATATGCAAGCAGGTGCACCGGCATTACATGCAGATTCTCGATACAACCAAGACACCTTTTTAATTACGGATCGTTACGCTATCTCAACAGATATCTTAAAGGTTATTGTTGAGACAAAAGAAAGTGGTTGTACGTATCATTCAGTAATGAATTTGATTGATCAATTCCAATGGCGTTTAGAAAACGTAGAGGGTGTTCAATCCGCGGTCAGTTTGTCTTCTGTAGCGAAAGTTGTTAACACTGGTTTTAACGAGGGCAACTTAAAATGGCGTTCATTGCCTAGAAATACTACTTCATTGGTTCAGTCAACGGCTAGAATTGAAACGAGCACCGGATTGTTAAATCGTGACTGTAGCGTTATGCCAATTATTCTGTTCTTGGAAGACCACAAAGCAGAAACTATCGAGCGAATTGTTGATGAAGTAAAAGCGGCACGTGCAGAACTTGAAACAGATGAAGTTAAATTTAGATTAGCGTCTGGTTCAGCAGGCGTAATGGCGGCAACAAACGAGGCTGTTTCTGCCGCTCAGGTGCCTATGCTTTGGTACGTGTATGGTGCAGTCGTTCTGCTGTGCTTAGTTAGCTTCCGTTCAGTTAAGGCAACTATTGCGGTTGTATTACCGTTATTTGTTGTTTCAACGTTAGCGCAAGCATTAATGACTTACTTGGAAATTGGCCTTACTGTTTCAACGATGCCAGTTATTGCGTTAGGTGTCGGTATCGGTGTCGATTATGGTATTTATATTCTATCTACTATGGTTGAATCGATTAGAAATGGTGAATCAACGAGAACGTCATACTTTAATGCGTTAAAAGAGCGCGGAAGTGCGGTCTTATTCACTGGTTTAACATTAGCAATTGGCGTGAGCACATGGGTATTTTCTGCACTTAAATTCCAAGTTGATATGGGAATACTATTAACATTCATGTTTTTAGTGAATATGTTAGGTGCAATTATCGTACTACCAGCGTTAGCATCGGTGTTATGGCCCAATCAACGTGAAAAAGAATAAAAAATTATAAATTAATTCTTTAATAACAAATGCATAAATATAAAAAAAAGCGACGTAAAGTCGCTTTTTTATTTAGTGCTTTTGCATAAGTGCCTAACTAGCTCATCAGAGCAGTTGTAATATAGGAAGACATTGAAAAAATTCATTTTAATTAGTTGGAGATTAGGGCTACACTTGTTGATGTCAAAAAAGTATAACAAATATCAGCATTTAAATATTTAAAAGGAAACTGTAATGACCTTGTTACGTAATTCCTCGTCTGTGATCCTTAAAAATGTCTCAAAGCTCATAGAAGAAAAATTGCCATTAGAGCGTCGTGCTCATGTAGAACAATTTGCATCTATTTTATTCGGAAATATCTCACAACAAGACTTAGAAAAAAGAATTGATGTAGAGTTATACGGTGCAGCTTTAAGTCTTTTTAACGCGTTTAGCGAGGCAAATACTGGTCAGCCTTTCATCCGAGTGTTTAACCCTGAGTTAGGGAAACATGGTTGGGAATCTGAACACACTATTGTGCAAATCGTTGTTAATGACTTGCCATTTTTAGTAGATTCCGTGCGTATGGCATTAAACCGCCTTAATATTACTTCTCATTTATTAATTCATACGCCTATTAAAGTTAACCGCGACAAAAAAGGAAACGTCAAAAGTTTTGTTGATCTAAAGTCAAACGACAAAACGACACACACGCAAACTGTTTTCTTAATTGAAATTGATCGTCAAGCGGACAGCAAACAAGTAAAAGCTTTAACTAAGGACTTAGAGTCTGTGTTGGCAGACGTAAGTATTGCAGTTGAAGACTGGAAACCTATCCAAGAAAAATTACAAAATTGCATAAATGAAGCGTCTAATTCAAAACATGCAGAACAATCGACGCTTAAGACCAGTATCGATTTTCTAAATTGGATCGCAGACCATAACTTTACGTTGATGGGATACCGACAATACAAGGTTTCTGGTGTTGAAGGTGATACTGAGATCACACCAGTTGCTGGCTCAGCGTTAGGATTGACTAAAAACAGAGAGCCAAAAGTTCGTGTTTTGTCAGACTTGTCCAACGCATCTCGCCAAGAAGCGCTATCAAACAATTTATTAGTGATTACAAAAACAGGCTCAAAATCGACAGTACATCGTCCTGCTTATATGGACTATATCGGTATCAAGATGTTTGATGATAGTGGTAAAGTTATTGGCGAGCACCGATTTATTGGTTTATACGGAGCGGGTTTTTATAACTCAAGCGTAAAAGACATTCCATTACTAAACGAAAAACTAAATCGAATTACTGAAAAAAGCACATTTGCCGTCGGCAGCCATGCTTATAAAGCGTTATTAAACGTGCTTGAAACCTATCCACGTGATGAGTTAATTCAAGCATCTGAGCAGCATCTGATGGAAGTTGCTTTAGGCGTTTTACAAATGCAAGAGCGCGATATGACTAAGCTATTCATTCGTAAAGATTCTTTCGGTCGATTTTATTCGTGCATGGTGTTTGTTAGACGTGAACGCTACAACACCGCCCTTAGACGTGATACGCAAAGTATACTGAGTCAAGCTATGAATAGTGATGAGGAAGTTGAGTTTAACACTTTTTTCTCAGAGTCACCGTTAGCCAGAACACACTATATCGTTAGAGCCACAGATCAGGATGTAGAATTAAACGTGAAAGATATTGAAAATAACTTAATTGAAGCCGCTCGTACATGGGACGACAAACTTTCATCCGCACTTAGCACCTCATATGGTGGTGCCAAAGGGAAAGAGCTTGCTGTTCGTTATGCCAATGCATTTCCATCATCTTATAAAGACCAAGTATTGCCTTCAACAGCAACGGTAGATATTCATCATTTAGAAAGTTTAACGGATGAAAATAAACTAAGTATGCTGTTTTACAGACCACAAGAAGAGTCTGATAAAAATGCCGTACGGTTAAGTTTGTTCCACAAAGATGAGCCAATTCATTTATCTGATGTATTGCCGATTCTTGAAAACTTTGGACTGCGTGTGATTGGTGAAACCCCTTATCAAGTAAAAACTGAGCAGGGCACTAGTTGGATCATGGACTTCACCATGCGCCTGACAAACGGCGATAATTCAGACTTTGAGAAAACTCAAGAGCTGTTTCAAAATGCCTTTGATGCAGTATGGAAAAATAACTTAGAGAATGACGGTTTTAACCGACTAATTTTAGGTGCGAAGTTAAGCGGTCGCCAGGCCTCAGTTATTCGTTCTTACGCTAAGTATATGCGCCAAATTGGTGTGACTTTCTCTCAAGCGTATATTGAGTCTACATTTGACCGATATCCGAAGATAGCTGGACAATTAGTTGAGCTGTTTACACTTAAATTTAGTCCAAAAAAAGTTAATGAGAAAAAGTACGAAAAACTAAAAGAGAAACTTTTAGTAGCTCTAGACGACGTAGCGAACTTGGACGATGATCGTATCATTCGTCTATACATCACGTTAATGGATGCAACACTGCGTACAAACTTTTACCAAAAGGCAAAAGATGGCTCGTTCAAGCCATATATCTCGTTTAAGTTGCTACCAGCGCAAATTCCTGAAGTCCCATTACCAAGACCTAAATTTGAAATTTTTGTTTACAGCCCAAGAATCGAAGGTGTTCACCTACGAGGCGGTAAAGTGGCTCGTGGTGGCTTGCGCTGGTCTGACCGAATGGAAGATTTCCGTACAGAAGTGCTTGGTCTAGTAAAAGCACAGCAAGTTAAAAATACAGTAATCGTTCCAAATGGTTCAAAAGGTGGTTTTGTTTGTAAGCAAATGCCAGTTGAAGGGGGTCGTGATGCGTTTTTTGCTGAAGGTCAAGAGTGCTACCGTATCTTTATTCGAGGCCTTCTAGACCTTACCGACAATATTGTACACGGTGAAGTTGTTCCACCTAAAGATGTGGTGCGCCATGATGAAGATGATACCTACTTAGTTGTAGCAGCAGACAAAGGTACCGCTACATTCTCGGATATTGCGAACGCTATTTCTGAAGAATACAATTTCTGGTTAGGCGATGCTTTTGCTTCCGGCGGAAGTGTTGGTTATGACCATAAAAAAATGGGTATTACCGCTCGCGGTGCATGGGAGTCAGTTAAACGTCACTTTAGAGAAATGGGCATTGATTGCCAAACGACCGATTTTACCTGTGTAGCTATTGGTGACATGGCCGGAGATGTATTTGGTAATGGTATGTTGTTGTCTAAACACACGCGCTTACAAGCTGCCTTTAACCATATGCATATCTTTATCGATCCAAACCCCGATGCGGCGTCCTCGTACGTTGAGCGTCAGCGTTTGTTTGAGTTACCTCGCTCTTCGTGGGAAGACTACGATAAGTCGTTAATCTCTGAAGGTGGTGGCATCTTCTCTCGTAGTTCAAAGTCTATTCCGTTAAGTCCTGAAATGAAAAAGATGTTAGGGACTAAAAAAGCGTCAATGGCGCCAAATGACTTGTTACGAGCATTATTAACGATGCAAGTAGATCTAATTTGGAATGGTGGTATTGGTACTTACGTTAAAGCTAAGTCAGAAACTGACGCACAAGTTGGTGACCGAGCAAATGACGCACTTCGCATAAACGGTTCTGAACTGAATGCTAAAGTCTTTGGTGAAGGCGGTAACTTAGGTTTAACGCAGTTGGGCCGTATAGAGTTCGCTCAACATGGTGGACGTATAAACACAGACTTCGTTGACAACGTAGGTGGTGTAGATTGCTCAGACAATGAAGTAAATATAAAAATATTACTAAATCAATTGGTAAACGAAGGTGAATTAACAAGAAAGCATCGTGATCAGTTACTTTACGATATGACTGATGACGTGTCTCAAATCGTTATTAAAGACTGTTACCGTCAAACACACACGATTTCTATTACTGAACTAAAAGGCGTGAGTTTAGTTAAAGAGCAATTACGTTTTATTCATGAGCTTGAGAAGTCGGGTAAATTAGACCGTGAATTAGAGTTTTTACCAAATGATGAAGAGATCGCAGAGCGCCAAGCAAAAGGAAAAGGCTTCACTCGCCCAGAACTTTCGGTATTGGTCGCTTATGGCAAAATGATCTTAAAAGAGCAGTTTGCTATTGAAGAAATTGACAGCAACCCTTACTACATTCCGCTGTTAGTTAAGGCGTTTCCACCTAAATTGCAAAAGAAATACGCTGAGCAAATACAGTTACATCCATTACGTAAAGAAATCATAGCAACTAAACTTGCTAATGAAGTCGTAAATGACATGGGCCTTAACTATGTCGTGCGTATGAAAGAAGAAACGGGCGCTACCGTTGAAGAAGTTCTAACATGCTACATGATGGCCCGGGAAGTATTTGATATGCCAAGTGCATGGTCGAAAATCGAAGCGTTAGACAACAAAGTGCCGGCAATTGTACAAACCGAAATGTTGCACCAACTTCGCCGTACTGTTCGTCGAGCTTCAAGATGGTTCTTACGTCATCGTAACAAAGCGTTAGGCTTGAATGAGACTATTGAGCACTACAAACCAAACTTTGATAAGTTGATGCAAAACTTAGGTGATTGCCTAGTCGAGAAAGAGAAGAAACAGTTGTTGGATGCTCAACAAAGTTTCGAGCGTGAAGGCGTGCCTAAAGATATAGCGAAATACGTTTCGCAATTGTCATCAATATTCTCTGTGATGGATATTGCCGATGTAGCCGCAAATACTAATCGCGATGTAACCGAAGTTGCCACTATGTACTTCCGTTTAGGCTCAGATTTAGGTTTGCATTGGTTCTTAGATCAAATTACGAATCAACCAGTAGGAAATCATTGGCAAGCACTAGCTAGAGCGAGTTATCGTGAAGAGTTAGACTGGCAACAACGTGCTTTAACTGCGACAGTATTGCAATTTAAGTCTGATAGCAGTGACTTAGACGTTATATACGATGAATGGATGGCATCATTTGAGCATATTCTAGGGCGCTGGCAACACATGATTGCTGAGTTTAAAACGACAGAAAGTCATGAGTTCGCTAAGTTCTCAGTGGCACTGCGAGAGCTCATGCTATTGAGCCATCATTGTGAAACGGCGGTTTAAATACTGTTAATTCTCAATTAAAATACGCCTCGAATATTCGGGGCGTTTTTGTAGCGCGGTCAATTTATATTAGGAAAGAAGAATGTTATTTGAAATAGCTAAAAAGTTCATGTTTAGCCAAGACCCAGAGTGGGCTCACGATTTTGCTCTAAATAACTTTCGTCGATTTGCGAATACGCCCATAAGTTGGGTATGGCAACAAAACGTAGAAAATAAACCGGTACAAGTTTTAGGATTAACATTCCCCAATCCGGTAGGGTTAGCAGCAGGATTAGACAAAAATGGGCGCTGTATAGATGCCTTTAGCCAAATGGGTTTTGGTTTTGTTGAAATTGGCACCATTACACCGCTTGCGCAGCCTGGCAATGAAAAACCAAGAATATTTCGTATACCAGAGCGCAACGCCATCATTAACAGAATGGGTTTTAATAATGATGGCGTTGATGCTTTGATAGAGAATGTTAAAAACTCTAATTATAACGGCATCTTGGGCATTAACATTGGTAAGAATAAAGATACGCCCAATGAAAGAGGCCACGAAGATTACGTAATTTGTATGCATAAAGTATATGAATATGCTGACTATATTACCGTTAATATTTCATCTCCAAATACACCAGGGTTACGAGACATGCAATTTGGTGACTCACTCATTACATTATTATCAGCGGTAAAACAGGCACAACTAGAGTTAGAAAAACAGCATAAAAAGTATGTTCCAGTGTTAGTTAAAATAGCGCCAGATATGGATGATATCGGTATTGAACAAGTAATTGAGTGCATAGTAAAGAATAGTATCGACGGAGTCATAGCAACCAACACCACGCTATCGAGAGATGCAGTTAAAGGTTTAAAACACGGTGACGAAATGGGCGGTTTGAGTGGCGATCCTGTTCGTGACATGAGTACAGAGGTAATTAAAAAAATCAGGTCGATTAATGCGACACTTCCAATTATAGGTGTGGGTGGCATTAGTAGTGCGAAGGCAGCTAAAGAAAAGTTAGACGCTGGAGCATGCCTAGTTCAGGTGTATAGTAACTTTATTTACCAAGGTCCTAAACTAATCAAAGATATAGTGAATGGTTTATAAACTGTTGACAGAAACTATAGCGCTTAATACTCTGGACTTAATTAATTAGCGATAAGACTAAGGGCTATATCTTGCAAAACTGCGTTACTAATGGAGAGGGCTGGTACTGGCTTGTTGATGACAGTAGTGGTTCATTCCTACTTAAATTAAGTGAAGATGTGGTATTTCCTACAGTGTATAAAGCATCCGAATTAATAAATAGTTTTCAAGATGAGCAATGTTTTACGACCTCAGATGCATTTTTATATAGCCTATTCAGAGATAAATTTTCAGCGGTAGCCATGGATGAGCAACAGGCCTTTACTTTGGCGGTAAACGCAACCGTAGCGAATCATTATTTAAAACCTCAGGCTATAAAAAGTTGGTTTTTTTCGGTTGCACAACACAAAGAAACAAAAATTATAAGACAGGGTGACTGGGTTGCCTTGAATGCTAAAGAACAGGCCATATATCTAGTGTTAGATACAGATCAACACGCTTCAAACGTTATTTTAGTTAGTGAACGTCATGTTATCGATGACTCTCGATTATATATTCGCGGAAAAGCATTACGCGTGCACAACGATCGATTAACGCCAGTTTCACATCAATTACAGGATTATCAATTATGAGCCGAGTTATTATTTTAGTGGCCGACGGTTTAGGTATCGGCAGTTCTGCAGACGCAGAAGCTTTTGGCGATACTGGCGCAAATACGTTCTTCCATATATATCAACATATGCTTCAAGAGCATAATCACGTTTTAAATATTCCTAATTTAGCGAAATTAGGTTTAGTTAAAGCTTGTGAAAACGCTAATAATATTAAATTCGAACAATTTCCTCAGACTAATATTGCCGGAGCATACGGTCATATGCAGGAAATTTCTACGGGCAAAGACACACCGAGTGGGCACTGGGAAATGGCTGGTGTTCCCGTTTTATTTGAATGGGGATATTTTTCGGAAAAAACTAACAGTTTTCCACCTGAATTTATCGAAGAACTAGTAAAAAGAACTGGTGTTACTGGCATTTTAGGCAATCGACACGCACCAGGTACCGATGTGTTGACTTGGCATGGTGAAGAACATATCAAAACCGGAAAGCCAATTTGTTATACAAGTGCAGATAGTGTTTTTCAAGTAGCTGCTCATGAAAGTCACTTTGGTTTAGAAGAGTTATATAGTTTTTGTGAGATAGCCCGAGAACTGTTAGATAAATATAATATAGGCCGTGTCATCGCAAGACCATTTTTAGGCGAAACACCATCTGAGTTTAAACGAACCGGGAATCGCAGGGATTACTCGGTATTACCGCCATCAGAAACGGTATTACAAAAAGTTGCAAGCGCTAATAAACAAGTGGTGAGTATAGGTAAGATTTCCGATATTTATGCCCATCAAGGCATTACAAAAGCGATAAAAGCCACGGGTCTAGAGGCATTAATCGATACTACGTTAAATGAAATGTCGAGCGACGACGGTGAAGGGATCATCTTTACCAATCTTGTTAATTTTGACCAAGACTACGGACATCGTCGAGATATAAAAGGTTTTGCTGAAGCTTTAGAATATTTTGATAGTCGTATTCCAGAGTTATTGGCTGCATTAAATGAAGACGACACATTATTAATAACGGCGGATCATGGTTGTGACCCTAGTTGGCCAGGTACGGATCATACTCGAGAGTATGTTCCAATTATTGCCTTTAAACCCGGTATTAAAGAGGTTAACCTCGGCTTGCGTGATACATTTGCTGACATGGGCCAAACGATCGCTGATATATTTCAAGTTGAAAGTACAGCGTATGGGACGTCCTTCAAAATGTCATTAAGTTAAATATTTATTTAATAACTTTAGACACTTGAAATAAAAATAGTGATCCTCATACTTAAATATGAAGTACAACAATACTGTTAAATCAAAACACGAAGCAAAGGAGATACAATGACTGACATTAACATTGGAATTAATGCGGAAGACAGAAGTAATATTGCCGAAGGTTTAAAGAAGTTATTAGCTGATTCGTACACGTTATACTTACAAACTCACAATTTTCATTGGAACGTCACTGGCCCTCAGTTCCGTGAGTTACATTTAATGTTTGAAGAGCATTATCAAGACTTAGCGTTGGCCGTTGATGATATCGCAGAGCGTATTAGAACTTTAGACTTTGTAGCGCCCGGTACATACAAAGAGTTTGCTAGATTAAGCTCAATAGAAGAAGTGGAAGGCGTTCCAGAGGCCGGTGTTATGGTTGATTTATTGACTAAAGGCCACGAACAAGTAGTTAAGACAGCGAGACATGTTCTTAAAATTGCGCAAGATGCTGACGATGAATCAACAGCAGCTTTAGTGGGCGACCGAATGAGAGTCCATGAGAAAAACTCTTGGATGCTGCGAGCTACAAGAAAATAAAGCACTGAAATGATTAAAGCGGCGAAAGCCGCTTTTTTTTTTTGAGAAAATTTTAAAATGCGATTTTTTAACGAGTAAAACAAGTATACACTTCAAAACATAATTTAGCGTCGATTTCCACTCAGAGTGTACTTTATGCTAGCAACATCTTTGCTTACTTTTTTGGCGTCATCTTTGTTGTCATCTCATCAGCCTTTTATCGCTGAGCCGACCGTGCTTCCTCTCGCACAACCCGCATTAATTCTTAAACATAAAGATAGAACCCAAAGTGGTGGTTTTAGCGCGCTTTATTTGACGCCTGACTGCAAAAATGCGTGGTTTATATCTGATTACAGCCAAGTAGACAACGCTGAGTTAGCAAAGCAACCTGTACTTCGTTCACAATGGTTCCAAACCAATAACGAATTTGACGAGGCAGGTAGGATAGTCGATATGACAGTGAAAGCGTCTGGTCAATTAAGAGATTTAAATGGCAAGATATTATCAGGCGCCGCAGAGTCAATAGTGTCATACAAGAACGGGTTTTTAGTCTCACTAGACGATCGTGGCGATTTGTTTTTCTATACGCATATGGAACAGGATCAATTTTCTAGGGAGCTAACATCGTCAAATCCCTCTTGGCAAAATAACAACCCATCCTTGGTTAATCTAGCGCTTAGTGCTAAACCAGTACTTAAGATAGCGCAAAAGCAACTAGGAAAGGGTAATTCGGGTTTAGAATCAATTACGCAATTAAACAGCGGCGAGATAGTTTCTATTTGGGAAAAATTTAAACTATCGGAACCGACCGTACCAGTTCGAGTCGTCAAGCCGTCTGGTGAAGTGATTAATAGCACTTATCAAGCAACCTCAAGTCCCAAAGATGCCGAAACCTTAAAAAGCGGAGACGTAATTGTAATGGAAAAAGACTGGCTTGGTGCGAAAGGCTCTAGGTTGCGTTTAGCCTTAATTAACCCAGAACAATTTGTAAGCGGCACTACAATCACAAGTCAGACATTATTTGATTACACGTCAACGGAGTATGATAATTTTGAGGGTATGGCTCGTTGTACAGTAAAGGGCAGGGAATGGATTTACTTAGTATCGGATGATAACGGTGATTGGCCGCGTAAGGATGTTGAAGACAAAGGTCGAAGTCGGCAGCGTACCTTATTTGTTGGTTTCGAAATTGATAGGCTTATAAATTCACTAAATAACAAATAACAAATAACAAATAACAAATAACAAATAACAAATAACAAATAACAAATAACAAGTATGATGTTGTAAAAACACGGCAACCGTTCTCAGGTTTTCGCTTTCCATTTTACTATTAATTGCGTAGCATTCACGCAATAAAAACGATAATAAACCCACGAGTATTTAATGGCACAGCTTTATTTCTATTACTCTGCGATGAATGCAGGTAAATCAACCACACTTTTACAATCCTCATTTAATTATAAAGAACGAGGTATGGAGCCGGTAATCTTTACTGCAGCCATAGATAATCGTTATGAAGTTGGGAAAGTTACCTCACGAATCGGTCTTGAAGCCCCGGCACATATATTTCAATCTGATAGCGATTTATTCGAAATAATAAAAAACCTTAAAGAATCACAACGCGTTGATTGTGTCATGGTTGATGAGTGTCAGTTTCTCACTAAAGAACAGGTTCATCAAATTACAGAAATTGTCGATATTTATAACATTCCGGTTCTTTGTTACGGGCTTCGTACAGATTTTAGAGGTGAGTTGTTTGCTGGCGCTCAATATTTATTAGCTTGGGCTGATAAAATTGTTGAATTAAAAACAATATGTCATTGTGGTCGTAAAGCAAACATGGTGTTACGTACAGACGAGACAGGTAAAGCGATAGCTGATGGTGAGCAAGTGCAAATTGGTGGAAATGAAAGATACGTCTCCGTTTGCAGAAAGCATTATAAAGAGGCGTTGCAATGATGTCAGAATCGATGAACGTTTTGCAATCGCAAATAAATTTTATTGCTGAGATGGATCTCTTAAAGTCGGTTAAAAGAAAAGCACTGATTAAATCAGACGGTAACCGTTACGAAAATAGTGCAGAGCATAGTTGGCACATCTGTATGGCTGCATCCGTGTTACAAGAGCATATTGACGAGCCGATTGATTTAATGCGCGTTACCCAGATGTTACTCATACACGACGTTGTCGAAATAGATGCAGGCGATACCTTTGCCTTTGCACCACAAGCTGATTTAGATAAACAGTTTGAGCTTGAAGACAAAGCGGCCAAACGAATTTTTGGTTTGTTACCAGCGCATCAGCAACAGTATTTCTATGAATTATTTCTGGAGTTTGAGCGTTCAGAAACAGTTAATAGTAAGTTTGCTAAAGCAATAGACAGAATATTACCGCTTATTCAAAACATGCAAAATGATGGCGGAAGTTGGGCGCAGCACAGTATTAAACGATCTCAGGTTTTAGCAAGAAATCATGGTTTACAGGATGTATCAATGTCACTGTGGAATTATGTGCAAGAACAAATAGATATAGCAACAGAAAAAGGCTGGCTTTTAAACGCTTAAAACACAACCTTCAGCTGAATGATATTTGCACACTAGCAGTCTACTTGTTATTTTAGGTCTAATAATAATAAGAGGCTGCATCCATGACATTGTTTAATCGACGTACTCCTGCTGTATTGTTTACAGCGACCATTTTTGCTACCAGCTTTGTATCAGAGTGTATAGCAAATCAAGGCTTAACAACCACCCAATTAGAACATTACACCTCAACTAAATCGATTGCCGAACTTCAACAATTGATTAAATCAGGCGAGTTAACCAGCAAACAATTAACTCAGTTTTATATCGATAAAATTGAAAAAGAAGATCATAAATACAATAGTGTCATCTCAATTAACCCAAATGCTATTGCCCAGGCAGAAGCATTAGATAAGTCAATTTCTAACTATAAAAAAGATCTGCCTTCTTTGTTCGGTATGCCTATTTTATTGAAAGACAATATTGAAACTAAGGAACTGGCAACAACGGCAGGGTCCTTAATCTTAAAAAACAATAGAACAAACAGAGATGCCCAATTAACTGAAAACTTACGTTCCGCTGGCGCTATCATACTAGGTAAAACAAATTTAAGTGAGTGGGCTAATTTCCGTTCTGAACGTTCTTCAAGCGGTTGGAGCGCTATCGGCGGCCAAACTAAAAATCCAAATGACGTGACAACTACACCTTGCGGCTCTAGTTCTGGTTCAGGTGCGGCGGTTGCAGCAAATTTCGCCATCGCAGCAATTGGAACCGAAACTAATGGTTCAATTACCTGTCCTGCAGCGGTGAATGGTGTTGTTGGTGTTAAGCCAAGCGTCGGTTTAGTGAGTCGTTTTGGTATTGTTCCAATTTCACCTTCTCAAGATACCGCTGGGCCTATGACTAAAAACGTTGACGATGCACAACGTGTACTTTTTGCGATGCAAGGCCGAGATAAAAGAGACGCCGAAACATTGGTAAAAGGGATTAACCCTGTTGGTTTAATAAGTTCACCTTTACAGCCACAAGAACTTAAAATAGGGGTGTTATATTCAAGTGCAGAATCACACGAACAGGTTAAACAAATCTTAGGTGCTACTCTGCGTAAACTGACAAACCAGGGCGTTAAGTTAGTTGACGGTTTAAAATTTGAGCCATATGACGGATTCTGGAATGACGGTTACACTCAATTATTACGAGAGTTTAAAACGTCATTAAATTTATACTTTGCTGAGTTACCAAATGATATTCCTGATGAACTAAACTCATTGACCTTAAAAGATGTAATAGCGTTTAATGAAGCAAATAGTGAAGCGGAAATGTCCTATTTCCAACAAGAAATATTCTTAAAGTCAGAAGCCACTGAAGGTATGTCAACGCAAAAATATAAAAACCTAAAGAAAAAATTAAAACGTGTTACAGGCAAAGAGGGTATCGACAAACTTCTAAAAGAACATGAATTAGACGCTCTAATCGCTATAACTCGTGGGCCAGCTTGGAAAATAGACTTGGTAAATGGCGACCATAGTAACGGCGGTGTCTCTACATTTTCTGCAATCTCAGGTTATCCACACATAACTATACCTGCTGGTAAGCTTCACGGATTACCAATCGGTTTATCAATAATGACAAGTTTTGGTGAAGATGAAAAAGCGTTACGTGTTTCAAAAGCTATTGAAAATATTTTGGAGAAGTAGTCTATGTACTTTGTGTCGAGTAAATTACTAGCTTGCTAATTTACTCGATATTTTTTCGACGATAGCGACTTTTAAGACCATAAACAGACAATTACGGCAGAGTTAGAAAAATAAAACTTTGCTTTTAAACTTACTGGTGGTAACATGCCGGCCCAACCAAACAGTAGCAAACGTTCTGTGTTGCTCGTCTGAATTAAATTTGTTTACATTGAATTGTACGACTCACCTTGTTGAGACGTGCGTTTTTTCGCGCGCAAATTATTCAGCAACCCACAGACTTTCCTACTAGTCTATTTTTGCTTTATAACTTCTTACATAGAGGACATCAAATGAACATTAATCCTATAACTACTGCGTTGGCGTTGGCGCTAGTTTCATCAGGTCTGACTGTTGCCAATGCGACAGCAGCGGAAGAAGTTGAGAAAAAAGCTGAAAAATCGAAAATGGAAGCGATTACGGTAACTGCAACCAAGCGTTCACAGGTTATTTATGAAGTTCCAATTGCAATGAGTGCATTTAGCGGAGCAGATTTAGATACGCAAGGCATAACAGGCATCACAGATGTTGGTAAATTTGTACCAAATCTAAATATCACAGGATTTTCTGCCGGCCATACATCTTCGGCTAACCCATTCATACGCGGAATTGGACTACAAGATCACCTAATTACCACGGATCCTGGTGTTAGTGTATATGTAGATGGTGTTTACTTAGGTCGTCAAGTTGGACAAAACTGGAACTTACAAAATATTGATCGCATAGAGGTACTTCGTGGACCGCAAGGTACATTGTATGGTCGTAACTCTATTGGTGGTGCAATAAACATTATTACTAAACAGCCAGATGCTAATCCGGTTACAAAGTTATCAGCTGAGGTTGGGACACGAGGGCGATTAAAAGGTGACGTTTTTGTTAACCGTGCAGTTAACGAAGATTTGGCAATTAATATTAGCGCTGGGTTTAATCGCAGAGATGGACTTGGTAAGTTTATCAATCTACCAGAAGCAAAATATGATGTTGGCGAGAGTCAAGAGTTTCACGGTCGATTTTCTTTAAAGTACAAAGTTACCGATGATTTAAAAATTGTTGTTACTGCTGATGCTAATGATGGTGAAGGTGGCTTAAGACCATATACAACTAAAATTAACGAAGTGCCTACTGGCGCATATTACACAGGCGAGCGTTTTGGATCGCCACTACCATCAGGTCCATTACGAAATTCTGACGTTGCCGCAAATCCTTTTGATAACGCTACCGGTACAATTGAAGTAACAGAGGTAAACAACAGCGCAAGTGGTGTTTCATTTACTGCGGATTACAATATATCTGATACTTTAGGTTCAAAATTCATTATCAGTAACCGTAGTTCTGAATACAAAGCCGGTTTAGACGATGATGGAACCATTTACGCATTAGATCACTACCCAGAGCGTGGTGAAGCGGATCAAACCTCAGTTGAGCTACAATTAAACGGCTATTATGGTGATGTAGATTTTGTTTCTGGTTTATATTGGTTTACCGAAGAAGGCAGTAATCGCCAAGGCGAAGACTCTAGCTTTAATGGCGGTTCAAACATGCTAGAGCTAGATCAAAAGACGACGAGTAAAGCCGTGTTTGTTAATCTAGGTTACGATGTAACTACAGATCTTCGTGTATCAGGCGGTTTACGTTATACAACCGACAAAAAAGAAGCCACCGCAAATGTAGGTATTGGTCCAACTTACGCTGAAGATGATTGGAGCCAAGTTAGCTACGATTTATCTGCAAATTATACGTTAGAAAACGGTTTAAACATTTACTCTAGCATTCAAAGTGGCTATCAAGGTGGACAGTTCCCAGCACGTCCATACTGTTTATTTGGCAACCCAGAGTGTTTTGTTGCATCAGACAACATTACGGCCGTAAACTACGAAATTGGATTAAAGGGTGAGGTAACAAGCGACTTTAATATGAGTATTGCGTTATTCAATACTAACTATGAAGATCTTCCTTATCAGGTTAATACAACATCGGAAGCTGGTTTCGATACACGTAACTTAGTGGTAACGCAAACTTCACAGGGCGTAGAGTGGGAAAGTACGGCTTACTTAACGGATAGCTTCTCTCTTCACACCAGTCTAGGTTACATTAATGTTGATGTAGACGAACAAGACGGCGTAAAACCAGTAGCGCCACTTACGCCTAAGTTTACCGCATCGATTAGCCCAGCCTATGTATTTGATTTAGATGATGGTTCAACTATCAACGCCAGAATCGATTACTCGTTTAGAGACGAAATGTATGGTGAGCCAAGTGCAGATGAAGGTCGAATGACAACTGTTGAATCTCGTTCACTAGTAAACTTTGACATTTCTTATGCTCCTGCAGGCGCTGATTGGAAAGTTTCACTTTACGGTCGTAACATTTTCGACAAACGTTATGATGATGCAAGATTAAACACTGGCGATTACTTATTGGTAATTAAGAGCAATGATGCAAGTGAGTTTGGTGTACGCTACAGCTCAAGCTTTTAATTAATAAAAGAAATATGATAAAAGAGCCTCCTAGTCAGCTAGGTTAGGCTCTTTTTTATTTTTAGAACTAGATTTAGGATGTATTTTGAATAATCAACCAAATAACCCGTTACATGGTGTAAAACTAGCGGACGTAGTTACAAAACTAGTAGAGCATTATGGCTGGGACGAGCTTAGCGCTCGAGTTAATATCAATTGCTTTAAAAACGACCCGTCCATCAAGTCTTCGTTAAAGTTTTTAAGAAAGACTGAATGGGCTCGTAACGAAGTTGAAGCACTTTATGTTGACACTTTTTTACAGCCGTCACCTTGGGGAAAGGTTTAAACTTAACTAATCACTGTATTGTTGATGAATTTTCAAAAACTCTTCTTTGTGGTTAAAGTAAATATCAACAAGGTGTGGATCAAACTTATTACCTCTTTCTTCATTAAGCAAGGCATCAACTTGCTGTAAGTCCCAAGCGGGTTTATAGCAACGAGCATTCATAAGGGCGTCAAATACGTCAGCTAACGCAACAATCCTTCCGTATATATGTATGTCGTTGCCTTTAAGGCCACGTGGGTAACCGGAACCATCAAAATTTTCGTGATGTTGTGCCGCCACGATTGAAGCGGCTTCCATAATAGGTAAATTCGAACTAAGTAACACAGATTCCCCAATTTGAGCGTGAGTCTTCATGACTTCCCAGTTTTCGCCTTCTAACTTACCAGGGCGATTAAGCACGCTATCTGGAATTCCAATTTTACCCACATCATGCAGTGGCGCAGCTAAAAATAGCTGCTCTACCTGTTCTTTGTCTAATCCGTACTTTTCACCTATTAACTTTGAATACAGTGCAACACGACGAACGTGATTACCCGTTTCTTTAGAGCGAGTTTCTGCGACTTCGCAAATTGAATATACTATTTCTTCTTGTGTTCGTTTTAACTCGTCATTAAGCCGAATATTTTCTATTGCTATAGAGATATTTTTACAAAAAATTTCGAGTATTTCAGTGTCGTAACGAAGCACATCATTCGCACCTTCTAGGTACAGAATTAACTCATTTTTACCTACGGTAGATATATAAAAAAACTCGGCTTCTTGATTGACCATTTTGTCGCGCGGTATTTGACTCGTGTTCAGTATGTTAGATATTTTATGTGTGATGAAACGATCATTTATTGATGCTCTACCATGATCAATACAAGCTAATAATTTTATTTGTTCTTTCGTTTTACTTGCAAAAGCGCTAGTGCTCTCAGCGAGAACAACGTCGGCATCAATATGCATCATGGCAGCTAATTGCTGTAAGGCACCCTCAGCGAAGTCTTTTAACGAGTTTTCTTGGAGTAAGGAAGATGTTGATTTAATGATTCGTTCAAGGCCTATTCGTGTTCGATTTATGGCTGTAATATCTCTATAGGATCGAAGAGCTGCATAGATTACCGTATTTAACTTTTGGTTAGTGAGCTCGGTTTTTTCTTTATAATCATTGATATCGTATTTTTTAATGACCTCATACTCTGGTGCTTGGCCAGGTTGGCCAGTACGCAATATGATCCTAACGTCATGGTTATCTAAATCATTACGAATGTAATCGACGAGCTCCAATCCAGCATTGTCAGTTTCCATTACAACATCAAGTAAAATAACAGCAATGTTGGTTTCTATTTCTAAAATACTTCTGGCTTCCGACGCTGAGTAGGCGTTATAAAAATTAAGCGGTTTATCTGCAAAGGAAAACGATTGTAGCGCTAGTTTAGTTACTGTATGGATACTAGGCTCATCATCAACTATGAGGACTTTCCAACCGTTCAAATCGATTTGGGTTTCGACAAATTCCTCTTGTAATTCTTCCATCGTAAATAAAGGTGCGTCATCGTTACTGGTCATGTCTACTACCTTATGTGGTTATTACATGTAACCTTAGTACCAGTATGTTCAAAGTGACAAGCAAGATCATAATTGACGCTACAAAAATTCGGTAATAGCGAGCTATAATGGCAAATGAATTTAACTAATAGATTGATTCAATGGACAATAAACTGTATTTACAAAAGAAAATGAAGGCTTTAATAGATATATTTTTTCACTTCTTTCTTTTAGGGTGTATTAGCTTTGGTGGGCCTGCGGCGCATATCGGATATTTCCAAAAGACATTTGTCGAAAAGCTTAAGTGGGTGTCGCAAGAACGCTATTCCGGTTACATCGCATTAAGTCAATTTTTGCCAGGTCCAGGTTCAAGTCAGGTTGGCTTTTCGATAGGTTATTCTAAAGGAGGCTTATTAGGTGGTGTCGCCGCCTTTATTGCGTTTACTGCGCCTTCTTTTATGCTCATGCTGATGTTAGCAAAATCTACAGCCATATCGACGACAGCGAGTCCAATTTTTTTGAATGTCGTGTCTATGCTAAAAATTTTAGCGGTAGCTGTTGTTGCTGACGCTATTTTTACTATGTATAAACAGTTCTGCAACAACGCAGCCACCATAGCAGTTACCTTACTCAGCGCGATTTTGCTTTGTATTTACAATAATATAATTATGCAGTTAGCCATCATTAGTATTTCATTACTAGCCGGTTCATTTTTTTACAAAAAATTAACCCTGTCAAACGTAAAAGTTACAACGACTAGAGCCGTGAATAAGGGGTTAGCGAAAGTTAACTGGTTTGTGTTTGGTACGTTTATCCTGTTATTTATTGTGCTGCCGTTGTTGACGCTTTTAGGCCCAAAAATAGCTTTGTTCTCTGATTTTTATCGAGCTGGAAGTTTAGTGTTTGGGGGAGGGCATGTTGTATTACCTATGCTTGAAGACATTATTCAGGGGCAATTAAGTAAAGACACTTTTATTTTTGGTTACGCTGCAGCGCAAGCGATCCCTGGCCCGATGTTTACTTTTGCGACGTTTTTAGGTGCCGAATTATTGTCTGATAATATGTTAGTCGGTGCTTTAATAGCAACGGTAGCCATATTTTTACCTGGATTTTTGTTAATTATTGCTTTTAAAGAATCGTGGCAAAAAATTAGTAAAATAAATCAGGTGGCAGGTGCTATCGCTTGTGTGAACGCCGCGGTTGTTGGGCTATTAATTTCTGCGTTTTATCAGCCGATATTAGTGAGCGCCATTCATAGCTATTTAGATGTTTTAATTGCTGTGGCCGGGTTTTTGGCATTAAGAGTATTGAAAATACCTGTACTATACGTCGTGGTTATTTATATGGTGGTAGGCGTTAGTATTACCATTTTTTAATAAATATTAAATGAGCCTGTTTACAGATAAGTCTTTAGTTAAATAATTACATGCGGTCATGATCAAACTCTGAAACTGGGGCTCTACTATACTGCCGTCATCCATCATTTCCTTTAAATCTGAATTGCTAACGGCAACTATTGACTCAAATTCAAGTTCACTTAAACCGCATTTTAATAGTGCAGTTAAACCCTCGGCGTTAATTTTTATCCAACCGTCTGAGTTATATTGTGGGAGATTTAAAAATTGCTTTTCAGCAACAAGCGTTAACTTAATATTTATTATGTATGACTCGTCTGCATACCAATTTGACGCCAAAGCTTGAAAATTAATCCAAGCTTGTAATTTTTCGATAAGAAAAGACGCACGCTGATCATTTTTGTCAAATATACCATTTGTTGATATTTCGATGGGCAACGCTTCTTTACTATTATTTGCCAATTGATCGAACATGCTAAGCCCTTTCTATTTTAGTAATTCGAGTGGTTTGAGGTACCAACCTTTCCTGATAATGTATCTTTGAGGTTTGAAAGCAAACCACTTGCACCAAATCGATAGTTAGACGACATAACCCATTCTGAACCAAGGATTTGCTCTGCTTGTATAAGGTAAGCCTTTGCATCATCAGCGGTACGGATTCCTCCGGCTGCTTTAAAACCAACTCGGCCACCGTTTTGCTTTATTACATTTAGCATTACATCTGCCGCTTCAAGCGTCGCGTTTACTGGTACTTTTCCAGTTGATGTTTTAATAAAGTCTGCGCCGCAATCTATCGCAAATTCACTGGCTGCTTTTATTGTATTTAAGTCACCTAGCTCACCAGATTCAATGATTACCTTTAACACATTGTGATCTGAACAGGCTTGTTTACTTTGCACTAGTACATCTTCACAGCGCTTCAAATTGCCATTAATAAAATCGTTATAGGGCAAAACTACGTCAATCTCGTCCGCACCGTCAGCAATGGCTTGCTCAGTCTCAGCTATAATTTGGTCGATGTCCTGATCGCCGAGCGGAAAGTTGGTTACCGTTGCAACCTTAACGTCATGCATACCGAGCTGAGTTAGAGTTTTTTTCGCAAGTGCGACAAACTTTGGATAGACACAAACAGCTGCAACATGCCCAAAGTCTGTAATTGTACTATTGCATAACTCGATAATAACGTCGTTAGTATCATCATCATTTAAAGATGTTAAGTCCATCAAGCCTAACGCTTGACGGGCATAGGCTTGATAGTCTTTCATTATGCGTCTGCCAATAAGTCTTGAAGTAAAGTAGTTAGTCGTTTTGCCGCTAATTGACCTTGTTCTAGCGTTTCATCGTGGCTTAGGTTCGTTGCAGATAAGCCGGCAGCTAAATTAGTAATGGTTGAAATAGCACATACCTTTAAGCCACAGTGCCTTGCCACAATCGCTTCTGGTACGGTAGACATACCAACTGCATCAGCGCCAAGCGTTCGCTGTGCTCTAATTTCAGCCGGAGTTTCAAACGTAGGACCAGATACCCAAATATAGGTGCCCCTGTACAAAGTTAAACCAGATTTCAACGCTGCTTTTTCAACTTTCTCACCTATGTTTCTATCGTAGGTTTGAGTCAAATCTAAAAAGCGCGGACCAATCTCATCGTCATTTGGACCGATAAGTGGATTAAAACCAGAGAAGTTAATGTGATCAGTGATCAACATAATACTGCCTGGACCCATGTCTTCTTTAAGCGAACCCGCTGCATTTGTTAAAATAACAGACTCACAACCAATGGCCTTAAAGCTTCTTAATGGGATTGCGATTTTTTCAAATGAGTGGCCTTCATAATAATGAAAACGACCTTGCATACAGATTACGTTTTTGCCACCTAATGTACCAGCGACTAATCGACCTGTATGGCCAACCACGGTACTTTGAGGAAACTCTGGAATATCTGCGTATGGAATGCTGATAGGGTCCAAAATTTGTTCCGCTAAATCTGCTAAACCACTACCTAATACGATAGCGACGTCAGGTTTAAAACCATTAAGTTGTTGTTCAATATATTGAGCACTGATTTGAAAATCTTTCACTGAATTATCCCGTTAATGTCTATATTTTCTGATCTGAAAAAGCACGCCATACTTCGGGTGGTCTAAATAGTGTAGATCACCTGAGTAGGTACGTCTTAGTTGTTTGAATGGGAAATTTTGTAGGTATTGTATTTCCAATAATGAATCGTCGGCCTGATTTCTTTCAGTAGACTCATTAAATTCGTTAAACTCGGAGACTGCTTTGTCTTTGTTTGCAGCTGATATTAATACGTTTTGTACGTCATTGGTCAAGTCATTTTGCACCAAAGCCGCATCCAATGACGATTCTTTCGCCAATATTGCATCTACATCAACTTTTTTGGACATTTTTTGACGGAAGTTAAAATCGGCATCTAGATAAAGGTAGTGATCCAGGTGGACAGTAATTGAACCATCAAGTTGCCACGTTTCTATAGGGAATGCGTTACGTTTCGGCATTACCAACGTATTTGTCGTAGGGTCAACAGCTGCGCCTGACTCTAACTTTGATAAAAACTTTTCAACATTGCTCCTAATGGAGCTCATCATCATTTGATTACTTGATAACGACTCTGGCGTTGCAGCGTCATTAAAATTATCCTTAGACACCTTTAAACTATCAATTTCGGTTATTTCGTAGCCATCGTAAGTAAAATTACCCGTATAGTTTTGACCTGCTTTCAAATAAACCGATACCGCATTGTTTTTTGCTAAACCAGGTTGTCTCCACCCAAGATGCAATAGTGTTTTTGTTCCCCAGTTATTGTCTAACTTTTGTGCTTGTTCCGTAAGTTTTAGATTGGCGTTATCCAACAGGTAGACACCACGATAGTCGTCGTAGTCGTAACCAATCATCTTAGTAGGAATTCTTGACCAATTGATATCGGTATAAAATTCTTGCTGCGCTGAAGGAAGGTAATTTATGTCTTCTGATATAGACCAAAATCCAGATAGAGACTCACTTGGCATCAGGCAAAGTTGGTTGGTTAATCGCCACTGTTTTTGAATGACGGTTTGATAGTCATTAAACAGCGTAAAAAACTCAGCTGGACTAAGAGGTGACAAACCTTGATCATCGCGTTTCTGCTTTACAACAAATGGGTCAATATCAGAATGGCAGTTAGGTAAATTAGAAAGCAAATTTTTGATATTGGGTTGTAGCTTTGATGCCTGGATGTCCCAAAAACGCTTGGGCTGTTTGTTTTTTATTTTTTGGTCGAAATTTTCTCTTATCGGTTTTTTATTTGTTCTCTCAAAAATAATAATCTCTACATCAAACCATCTACCATCGGCTGATTGTATTTTTTCTACTAAGTCTTGGTTTTCTTTTCTAGGTGGTTTTTCCGCTAACGTATAAGGGTTAGTGACCTCGCTAAATAAACCACTCAATTCACTGGGTACAGATAATGAACGTTTACTGTCGACTGCAGCAAGCGACTGTCCCATACTAGTTATAACCAATATTGATAAGAGACAACTTGTCTTTTTCCAATTGTTTTGAGTGTGTTTACTTAACAACTTCTATTCCTTAAATTTGGCTAACGCTCGCTAATCTCATTACAACATGATTAGTGTACGTTAGCGCAAATAATTGTTCTATACTTTTTGCTTATGCTCAAAGTCATTTAACATCGCATTTATATACTTTAATCTGTCTTCAGTGTCTTTATTATCTATGCTGAATTTTAAGGTTTGGCCACCGTCCAGTTTGTAAGTCGTTGGATGACTTTGAATTAGACTAATTAGGAATATTGGATCTACTTTTGTTGAGTCCGAAAATTCAATACGACCACCTTTCGGCCCAGCTTCAATTTTGGTAATACCAAGTAGTTGAGCACGTTGTCTAAATTCACTAATTCTAAATAGGTTTTTAGCCGCGTCGGGTAGCAGGCCAAAACGATCAATGAGTTCAATTTTAATATCATCTAAGTCATCGGTATTTTTTGCCGTTGCTATTCGTTTGTATAAACTCAAGCGCATATTAACGTCATGAATATAGCTGTCTGGCAATAGGGCAGGGATTCGCAACTCAATTTCCGTTTGTTTGGAGGTTAAAACATCTAAACTAAGCTCTTTACCTTGTTTTAAGGCTTCGACAGCTTGCTCTAACATATCCATATAAAGCGTAAATCCAATGGTTTGAATTTGACCAGTTTGATCATCACCTAAGAGTTCACCCGCGCCACGAATTTCTAAGTCATGAGTGGCCAAGGCAAACCCCGCTCCAAGGTCTTCTAACGACTCAATTGCCTCAAGACGTTTAACCGCATCTTTACTAATCGCTTTAGGTGGTGGCGTTAAAAGATAAGCGTAGGCTTGATGGTGAGAGCGACCCACGCGGCCTCGAAGTTGATGTAGTTGCGCTAAACCAAGCTTGTCAGCACGTTCCATGATAATGGTATTTGCGGTTGGAACATCTATCCCAGTTTCAATTATCGTTGTGCATACCAATACGTTGTAGCGTTGATGATAAAAGTCGCCCATCACTCGCTCTAATTCTTTTTCACGCATTTGCCCGTGAGCAACGACAACTCGGCATTCAGGCATTAATGCTTCGATAGCTCGAGCTCTTTGCTCTATGGTCTCTACATTGTTATGTAAAAAGTAAACCTGACCACCGCGGTTTGTCTCACGCATTATTGCTTCTTTAATAAGTTCATCATTAATTTGGCGAACAAAGGTTTTTATCGCTAAACGTTTAGCCGGAGGTGTGGCAATTATGGATAAGTCTCGCATTCCACTCATTGCCATATTTAACGTTCTTGGTATTGGCGTTGCAGTAAGCGTTAGTATATCCACATTAGCGCGCAGTTTTTTGATTGCTTCTTTTTGCTTAACACCAAATCGGTGTTCTTCATCAATGATCAATAAACCGAGGTCTTTAAATTTTATATTGTCTTGTATTAACTTGTGAGTACCAACAATAATATCGACTTGACCAGATTCCAATTGTTCTAATATAGCGGTTTGTTGTTTTCCTGTTTTAAATCGCGACAAAACCTCTACTTTAACGGGCCAATCAGCAAAACGGTCAGTAAAGTTTTCATAATGCTGTTGGGCAAGCAATGTCGTTGGGACTAATACTGCGACCTGTTTACCATCATTTACAGCGATGTAGGCAGCACGCATGGCAACTTCGGTTTTGCCAAACCCAACGTCACCACACACTAAGCGATCCATGGCCTGTGGTGATTTCATGTCATTAACCACGGCATTAATCGCACTTTGTTGGTCTTCAGTTTCTTCAAATGGAAAAGAGGCTGAAAATTGACGCCATCCGTCGCGTTCTAATTCATATTTATAACCTGGTTTTGCTTCTCGCTGTGCGTAGATGTCTAACAATTCTGCAGCGACATCTTTTATTTTTTCTGCTGCTTTTTTTCGAGCCTTTTCCCACGCGTCTGAGCCAAGTTTGTTTAATGGTGCTGAGTCAGATTCACCGCCTGTATAACGTGATAGTAAATGTAAATTTCCTACAGGGACGTAAAGTTTAGCCTCATTCGCATATTCAATAGTGACAAATTCACTAGTGAGACCACCAGCATCAATGGTTTCTAGACCTTTATATCGTCCTACGCCATGCTCAATGTGGACAATAGCTTGGTCTACTTTAAGCTCTGCCAAGTTTCTAACGAGAGCGTCCGTCGATATCGACTTCTCTCTTTTGTTTCGTTTTCGCTGAGCGACGCGTCCACCAAGTAACTCAGTTTCTGTAATAAATGACACAGGTACTGACTGACCATCAATATCGGTGATCAACACAAAACTGTTTTCTAAGCTCGTTATTACAATACCAACGTCGGAGTCGGATTTAATGAAGTCTTCAATGCTTTTGTATTGTGTAGGCTTAATTTGAGCTTGTTTTAAAAGCTCTAAAAGCGTCTCTCGACGACCTGCTGACTCAACGCTAAATAAAACGCGACCTTGTTGGGCTTTTGATTCGACAATATGAGATAGAACTTTTGTAAATGGTTGTTTTAACTGCGAATCTATATTGATATCGTCAATTAATTGCGTATTAGCATTAAATTTACCGGCGCCACTGGCCACACCTACTTGGATATTAATTTGTGGCCACTGACTTATGGCCGCGAATAACTCGTTAAATGCCATAAATAGTTTAGCTGGTGGCAGTAACGGCCTCAGAGGATCAACGTTTAAATTATCATGCCGTTTTTGTGTTTCACGCAAATAAAGCTCTGCTTGCGCTTGTATATCGCCGGCAAGTACCAAGTGGCAATTATTTGGTAAGTAGTCGAAAAGAGTATCAGTTTGTTCAAAAAACAAAGGCAAGTAATATTCTATTCCCGCAGGGAAACTCGCTTCAGAGACTTGTTTATATAAACTGTCTTTTTCATTTCTTACGGTAAACTGGTCACGATAGTTTTGACGAAAGACTTCTATGCCGGCTTTGTCCAAAGGAAATTCATGTGCCGGTAGTAAATTTATTTTCTCTACTTTATCTTTACTACGTTGTGATTCGGTGTCGAAAATTCTAATTGAGTCTATTTCATCATCAAAAAAATCCAGTCGGAAGGGCTGGTCACTTCCCATTGGATATAAATCCAATATCGAACCTCTTACCGAATATTCTCCGTGCTCAATTACCTGTTCAACATTTCGGTAACCATTTTCTTGTAATTGTAACGCCAGCGCTTGAATGTCTTTTTTATCGCCTTCGGTAAATACAAAACTATTACCCATGATGTAAGACTTTGGCGCAATAAAATGCATTAATGTACTAACTGGAACAATAACGACGCCACGAGCCATATTTGGCAATTGATAAAGCGTTAGCAATCTTTGCGATATGATATCTTGATGCGGAGAAAAGGTATCGTAAGGCAGTATTTCCCAATCTGGGAAGGTAAAAACAGGATGTGTGTCTCGAGGCAGTAATGTACTTAGTTCACTTTCTAAACGGTGGGCATTAGGTGTGTTTTCTGTAACAACGACGGTTACATGATCTGAGTAATAAGCTGCTTCGGCAATAGCGAGCGCCTTACTGCTGCCGGCTAATCTAGACCAAGTTATTTTATCTGCTTTTTTGTCGGTTACCGATTTGACCTTCGGCAAAGGCAGTTTTAACAATTGTGGAAGCACAACAATCCCTAATGTTGATGAAAGTGACATAAACAAATAGCCTGACCATCAAGGAAAGGCTATTTGTGAAATCACTTATCTTGATTAATCACGGTATATTTTTAATAAGTCGCCGTAATGATCGATTCTACGATCTCGCATAAATGGCCATATACGGCGTACAGATTCACTACGACTTAACGATACGTCAAATTGCAGAATTTGATCATCTTCATCGCCCGCGTGTGCCAAAATTTCGCCTTGTGGACCGGCAATAAAGCTATTTCCCCAAAATTGAATACCTTCACTTTGTGAACTAGGATCGGATTCATGTCCAACGCGATTACAAGAGATGACCGGCAAACCATTCGCAACAGCATGAGCACGTTGTGATATTACCCAGGCATCTAGCTGTCTTTTTTGTTCAGCTTCATCATCTCTTGGGTCCCAACCTATAGCAGTTGGGTAAATTAACAGGTCAGCACCAGCCATGGCCATCAGTCTTGCTGCCTCTGGAAACCATTGGTCCCAACAAACTAAAACACCGAGTTTACCAACAGATGTTTGAATTGGCTGAAAACCTAAATCGCCAGGTGTGAAATAAAATTTTTCATAGAAACCGGGATCATCCGGGATATGCATTTTACGATATTTACCAGCAATTGACCCATCACTATCAACAACTACGGCGGTATTGTGATAAATACCTACAGCACGTTTCTCAAATAACGACAATACGATAACAACACCCAGCTCTTTAGCTAGGTTGCCAAACATGTCGGTGGATGGTCCCGGTATTGTCTCGGCTAAATCAAAACAGTCTGTATCTTCTGTTTGGCAAAAATATAAGGAACGATGTAACTCTTGTAGCACGATGAGCTTTGCACCCTCATTTGCCGCTTCACGGACGCCTTGAATTGTTTTTTCGATATTGTGCGAAACATCACTTGAATTACTGTGTTGAACTAAGGCAACACTTAATGTTTTATCAGTCATAATTTTTTCTTAAAAATTAAAGTGTACTTTAACTATAGGTTAGTGAATAACATCTGCAGGTATTTGCATGGTTAGACAATGCAAACTACCAAATTGTTTTATAACGGTAGAACAATCGACACCAATAACTACTCGTTCCGGGTGCGCAAGACCAATAATGCGAAGCGCAGTCTTATCATTTTCATCGTTGTAAGTCGGCACGAGTACAGCGTTATTTATTATCAGATAATTAGCATACGTAGCCGGTAAAAGTTCACCATTTTCATCAACTTTTGCATTTGGCATAGGTAACGGGAAAAGGGTATAAGGCGTATTATCTTTACCTGTTGCTTGAGCAAGCTGCTGTTCCATTTTGTTTAACGCTAGGTAATGCGGATCATTTTTGTCGGTGCATTGAACGTATACAATTCCTTTAGGAGCAAAACGAGCTAACGTGTCAATATGCGCATCGGTATCATCGCCAGCTAAATGTCCGTGCTCTAGCCATATGACCTTGTCCATACCTAAGGCTGTTTTTAACTCTTGTTCAATTTGTTGCTGTGATAAATGCGCATTTCTATTAGGGTTAAGTAAACATGTTGTTGTGGTTAACAACGTGCCATTACCGTCACTTTCAATACTGCCACCTTCTAAGATCAGGCTATGTTTATTAGCTAATGTTGGACTACAGAAATCTTGTTGTAGTAAGTGACTAGTAATATCGTTATCAAAATTTGATTCATATTTGGCGCCCCAGGCATTAAAGGTAAAATCAAGCAATTGTGTATTGCCATCTTCATCCGTCAGCGTAATTGGCCCGTGATCGCGCGCCCAAGTATCGTTGCAAGGCGCAATAAACCAACGAACCTGTTTTAAATTAATATTGGCGTTTTTTAATAATTCGTTAACATGAAGCTTTATTGATTCATTATGACAAGCCAGCACCAACAATTGTTGTTCAGTAATATGTTTCGCCAATTGTACATAAACAGTTTCGATGTCACTTAAAAACGGTGACCAGTCTGTTTCTTGGTGAGGCCAAGTTAGCATAATCGCGGACTGATTTGCCCACTCAGCAGGAAGGGTATATGCCATTAGCTTTTCTCGTTTTGACGTTGCTGTGTTTTCTTTAAAAGTTGTTTAGATTGCTGATGTAAAGACGCTCTCACTACAATTTCTCTGTCTTCATCACGAATACGATGAAATAGAACTGTGTACTCATAGCTGCCATCAGCATTTGATTTTGTCGCGATTATACGACCTAAACAATAAATAGCGGTAGCTTCATCATTAAAAAATAATTTGCAGATTAAAAAGTGTGTCTCCGCATATCTTTCTTTTGAACAAAATACAAAACCTCCGCCACCAAAAGATAGTGTGGAGTGGCGTTGGTCGCTTTCATCCTCTGCTTGCAAAATATAATGCATCATTAAATCAATTTTACGACTTTGCGCTTTTAAATAATCCGCCAAAGGTTCGATAACATCGCCTAATTGGCGTAATGGACGAAGCATAGTCTGTTCAACGCCTTTTAAGTCTGAAGCGAGCTTGTAAGGTAATGGAATATCAGCCTCAAAGTCAGCGTCATTTGGCGTATTTGCCAATACATCACCCACATTGATATTTATATCAATAGAATGGCTCATCTGGAAGTATTCAGTAAATTGCTCTAAATCAGTCTCATTGATCATCGTTTTGTTCCCTGATAGCCAGTGATGGTGGCTTGTACTTTGTATATGAAACGCATATTATCGAACCTTGCACTTTCCTTCATCATTTAAATTAAAAAGATTCAAACTCTTACATGAATTTACCTATTAGTTTAGTTATAGCTCGACGTTACGCAAAAGCATCTAAAGACGGCAAATTTGTTGGTCTTATCTCGTTATTTTCTCAAGCTGGTATTACTCTTGGCGTAATGGCACTTATTATAGTCATTTCTGTGATGGATGGTTTTGAAGGCTTATTAAAGGATCGAATTTTAGGCGGTGTGCCGCATATAGTCATTACTACAAACGATGATGATCAGACAATTGATATCAGTGACATCGAAAAGCTGGTAAAAACTTCGATGCCGGAAACTCAAGCACAAATCATTCAGCAGCTGCCCCTTGTGCAATCCACGGCAATTATGCAACTACCAGAGAACTTTAAGGGATTGCTTGTTCAGGGGCTTTCAGATAGTAATAACATTCCATTAGGTTTATCGAATGCAATGCAAACAGGGCAGTGGTCATCTTTGATGGACGTTAAATATGGAATTGTAATTAGTCGCTTTATGGCTTACGACAATGGCCTAGCAATTGGTGATAATGTACGTTTAATTCTAAGTGGTGCTTCTCACTACACACCATTAGGTCGATTACCAGCCCAACGTAATTTTAAAATTGTTGGCTTATTTGCTACAGAGAGTGAATTGGATCAACAACTTGTATTCACACGCTCACAAGACCTTAATCGATTGCTAAAAAAACAACCACAGAGCCTTCAAGGCGTTAGATTAGTATTATCGGATCCTTTCAATGCCAAAGCTATTGAGTCCGAATTACGCAAGTTAATGCCTCAGTCCAATTATAAGATAAGCAGCTGGCATGATACTCACGGTAAGTTATTTGATGCGGTAAAGATGGAAAAGAACATGATGTGGATCATGTTGAGTTTAATCGTCGCTGTCGCAGCGTTTAATATCGTATCGGCGTTAGTAATGATGGTTACTCAAAAGCAAGGCGAAGTAGCTATATTAAAAACACTTGGCATGAATGCTAAACAAATAGCACAAATATTTACATTGCAAGGTTGTTATAACGGCGTTGTAGGGGCGCTATTAGGCGCCATATTAGGATCAATTGTCGCGTTAGGAATAAATAAATTTATGTTAGTAACCGGCATTAACTTACTAGGTGTGCCAGGCATGGGTTTACCGGTTGTTTATAGTTTTGAAAAAGTAGTATTAATTGCGTTGTTTGCAATTGGTTTGGCGTTTATTGCGAGTATCTATCCGGCAAGAAGAGCAGCGTCGCTAGCACCGGCCGATGTGCTGCGTTATGAATAGTATAAAGGATTGACAGATGAATGTTGTTGATTGTAGAAATTTGAAAAAATCATATTCGGGTGTAACCACTACCGATATATTAAAGGGCATTGACTTAGCAATCAGACCCGGTGAGCAAGTTGCTATTTTGGGTCAATCTGGTTCGGGCAAAAGCACCTTGTTACATATACTCGGTATGCTAGATCTTCCGACGTCTGGCGATGTGCGCATTTTGGGACAGTCTAATAGCGACTTATCTGATTCACAGGCCGCTAAATTTAGAAATGATAATTTAGGTTTTATCTATCAGTTTCATCACCTATTGATGGAGTTTACAGCACTTGAAAACGTCGCAATGCCTTTGCTGATAAGTGGCATTGATACCGTTGAGGCAAACCGCAGATCGACCGAACTTTTGTCCCTAGTCGGGCTAGCCCATCGCTTAACACACTTACCGTCACAATTATCCGGTGGTGAGCGACAACGAGTAGCTATCGCCAGGGCCCTCGTTAATCAGCCAAAACTGGTACTTGCAGACGAGCCAACTGGTAATTTAGATAAGCAGAATGCCCAACAAATTTTTGATTTGTTCTTAAAAGTTAATCAAGAATTAGGTACAACGCTGGTGGTAGTGACACACGATCAGGTATTAGCCGAACGATTTGATCGAGTTATTAAATTAGACGATGGAATTGTAATTTAATGGCAAGTACTAAATCAGTTAAAACCAATAATACCATCGCCTGGCAACTAGCGAGGCGTTATTATAAAACCGGTGTGCAAAGCCCATATATTAGGTTTATTAACAGAGCGTCACGTATTGGTTTTGCAATAGGTGTGGCCGCTTTGATTATTGGTTTGTCTGTTATGAATGGTTTTGAACGTGAACTAAAAAAGACATTACTTTCTGTTATTCCCGATATTGAATTTAAAGCGGTATCGGGCTCATTACCCAATTGGCCAAGTACAGCTAAACAAATTCTTGGCAACACTAACGTTGTTGCAGTGGCACCGTTTATAGAATTGAATGCTATGGTACAAAAGCAAAATGCAATGGAAGCGGTCGTTTTAAAGGCCGTAGACCCTTTGTTGGAGCCGAGCATTAACGCAACAAGTAAATATATGGTCGCCGGCGAATGGTTTTCGCAACAAACAGAGATTGACGGCTTACCTCCTGCAATAATCGGCGCTGGACTAGCTGAAAAACTCGGCCTTGAGCTGGGTGAGCGACTGGAGCTGTTGTTACCAAAAATTTCTGATACCGGGCGATTGTCTGCGCCAGAATATTTAAATTTTGAGATTGACGGCATCTATAAAATTGGCGGCCAAATGGATCATGGTCAAGTATATGTGCCCCTTAGCGTTGTTCAGAAAAGCCAAGGCTTTTCAGCTGAACAAGTGCAAGGTGTTAAAGTCGCATTAACCGACCCTTTTATGGCAAACCGAGTCGCCGCAGAAGTAGGCAGTGAAATTACCGAGTTCGTCTATATTATCGACTGGTTTCGAAGCCAAGGTCATGTATACAACGACATCATCTTAGTGAAAGACATTATGTATTTAGTGATGGTCTTGGTAATGTCAGTGGCCAGCTTTAACATAATATCTTCATTATCGATGGCCGTTCAGGAAAAATATGGCGATATAGGCATTTTAAAAACATTAGGCTTAACACCTCAAACGGTAAAAAACACCTTCGTATTAATGGGCCTATTTACCGCAGTTCGTGGAATATGTTGGGGTGTACTAGTCGGCGTTATTGTCGCACTGTTTCTTCCCGAGTTGTTTCAAATGCTTGAATACGTATTTAACGTAAAAGTGCTTGATGGGGATGTATATTTTATTGCCTATTTACCTAGTGAAATAAATTTTTTGCAAGTTTTAGTAATTGCTGGAACCGCTTTAACTATTGCGCTGATAGCGAGTTTATACCCGGCTACAAAAGCATCAAAATTAACGCCGATTGAATTACTAAATTAAGCAAGATGTTATCGGCGTTATTTCCTAGTTATAAGGGTTTAATATTTAGTCTTTATATTAGGTTTTAATTTTCCAATGGCAGGTTTCACCTGCAAAAAATGGCACAATTGGCTCTCCATTTGGAAGGGTAATCGTGTTAGGTATTGTCCAATCTTCTTTGACTAATGTGACAGTCCCTTTATTTCTCGGTAAACCGTAAAAATCGGCTCCATAGTGAGACGCAAAGCCTTCTAGTTTATCTAATGCGCCTAACTCTTCGAATACGTGAGTATACAATTCTAACGCGGACCATGCACTGTAGCAGCCAGCACAACCACAAGCGTTTTCTTTTTTTGACTTTTCATGGGGCGCAGAGTCGGTACCTAAGAAAAACTTAGGGCTACCAGTTGCAACTACACTTCGAAGTGCTTGCTGGTGAATATTTCGTTTAAGCACTGGCAAACAGTAGTTGTGTGGACGAATACCGCCTACTAGTAAGTCATTTCTATTTAATAGCAGGTGTTGAGGCGTAATTGTTGCCGCAACGTTATCAGAAGCGTTCAGGACAAAATCCACTGCATCTTTGGTCGTGATGTGTTCAAACACAACTTTTAAGTTGGGGAACGCATTAACAATTCGAGTCAGGTTGCGGTCGATAAATTCCTTTTCACGGTCGAAGATGTCTATGTGATGATCTGTAACTTCACCATGCACCAACAACAACATGCCTTGTTGTTCCATTTCAGCAAATATTGGAAACAAATCGTCTAAAGCACTTACTGCGGCATCGGAATTAGTTGTCGCTCCAGCAGGGTATAACTTTGCGGCCACAGCTCCGGCGGCTTTAGCATCAATGATGTCTTGTTTACTGGTATTGTTTGTCAGATACAGAACCATTAAAGGTTCAAAGTTACTACCTGTTGGTTTAGCTGCGTTAATACGGTCACGATAAGACGTAATCATTGAAGCGTTAGTAACGGGTGGAACAAGATTGGGCATAACAATGGCTCTATCGAAACAACGAGCTGTAGCCGCAACGGTCTCTTTGAGTATGTCACCATCCCGAAAATGAAGATGCCAATCGTCAGGTGTTTGTATGGTAAGTTCTGTCATATCAATTCCTCAAATCATCCAGTTTTATGCTGTCATTATTAATTATTCGTTTAATTTGGCTACTTTGTTAACTCTCTGTTCAAACGCATTAATTTTCTTCTTTGCCAAGATTTTTTTACTGAGTAACGCCACATCAAATCAATGCCAAAAAAGCCAATTACAGCGCAAATAGTTGCTGCGACTAAACACCCAGTAATAAATGCAGGACCAATGGTTGATAGACTCGCTACTAACCAGTCCCAACTTAATTCAAATTTAAATGGTTGTTTTTCACCACCTAAAATCCATTCGCCCAACAAATAACAGCCATAAAATAAGGGTGGCATTGTCAGTGGATTGCTAACCCAAACCAACGCTACGGATATTGGTAGGTTTACTTTGAAAACGATGGCACCAAGCGCTGATAACCACATTTGAAAAGGTACGGGAATAAAAGCGTTAAAAAGTCCGATAGCAAACGCACCACGAGCAGAACGACGATTTAAGTGCCATAAGTTCGCATCATGAAGAACGTCACCGAACATATTAACGGCTTTGTTTTGTTTAATTTTATTATGATCAGGTAAAAACCTTTGTATGAATTTCTTAGGCATAGTATGAGCTCGAATCAAGAATTCTGTACTTGTCAAAATGAGTCGCTAAGTTACATTAAATTTAGGATTTTGTAATTAGAGAATTAACACATTAGTTAAGGAATTATAATTGAACAAATGGTTCGCGGGTTTTTTAATCGGTTGTGGCCTGTTTTTGTTCAGTCCTAGGTTGATATCAGCTGGTGAAGTCACACTCATTCTAATTACATGCATTCTTGCTGTTGTTTGTCGAAATTACATTAGGTGCAAAAAAAAATCTAAGTCTGTTTTTAGTTTAATAATCGCTTTGTGTTTTGGTGTTGTATGGCAGTCAACGACAAGTGCATGGTTTTTTCAATTAGGGCCAATAGGGCCTTTGTTAGATACCGGGATCCCTGTTGTTATTAAAGGTGAGGTTTTAAATGTCGTAATTGACCTACCTTGTTCAAAAGATCAAGACCTACCAACTTCAGGATCCCTTGATATACGAATAGCAGAGGTTAATCACAAGCCGATAAGTTGGTTACAATCAGAACAAATTATTCGAGTGAGCTGGTATGACAAACCTATACGATGCGTTAGCAAAGTCGGCATGGGAGCAATTGTAAGCTTTAACGCCATATTGAAGTCTATTTGGGGTTATGAAAATAGCTATGGATTTAATCAGCGCAAGTGGTTATTTGCGCAGCGCATTAATGCGAAAGGAACCATACAAGACGAGATTGTAGTTGATACTGATAGCACTTTAGATATAGACCAACGGCAAATCATCACAAATAAAGTAACGACATTATCAAAGCAAGCTAATTTATTTCACAACGATTTAATCCTAGCGCTTACTACAGGTGACAAACAACTAATTAGTCAAGAAAAAAAACAACGTATTAATAGCCTAGGCCTTGGTCATTTTTTAGCTATTTCAGGTTTACATATTGGTTTGTTATACGGCTTAGTATATCTGCTTATACGTTTTGTTTATTTAACGGCTAGTTTGGCTCTGTTCAGAACATACAGATTTGTAGGCACCGTTATTCCAACACAAAATACAACTCCGTATATACTACAAAGCGTTATCTCGATAATCCTAATATGGGGATATGTTATTCTAATTGGAGCAATTCCTTCTGCTGTTCGAGCTGCGTCTGCAATAACTATTTATCTATTTATTCGTTACACAAAAAGTACCTTTGAGCCATTTAATGTACTTTTAGCGGTGGCGACGATATCGGTAATTTTTGAACCTTGGTCGTTTCTTAATTCGTCTTGGTGGTTAAGTTTTTATGCAGTTTTGGGTATTTTAATATTCGTCAGATTTGTTCGATTACAGTACACCTTTAAATTACATGGCTTGTACAAATATCTTATAAATTTAACTTTATACATTACTTTATTTCAGCTGTTTATATTCGTATGGATGTTACCCATAATCTTTTGGTTTTTTGGTGGGGTGGGCACATTTTCGGTAATAACCAATCTTTTATTTAGTCCAATATTTGCGGCCGTTATTATGCCTCTAATTGCGTTCGGTGCTTTGTTTATATCTATAAGTGAACCAATGGCTGCACTATTTTACAGTTTGGCAGATTTGGCGTTGATTACGATGTTTGATGCTTTTATTTATTTGCAGCTTTATAAAAGTTGGTGGTCGGGGTCGGATAGTACACTTCAACTTGTTATTGTAGTAATAATATTGGCGCCAATAATACTGCTTAGCTTGTTTAAACTGGTTTCTCCAATGTCTATTTGCCTTTCCACAGCCTTCAAAACAGTTACCAGAACTGATCTAAAAGCTAAAAAAAATGGGGGTCTATTTTGCAGTATTAATAACAAGTCAATTTATATAGCTCTCATATGTTTGTGTATAGTCGTTGGTCAATTTTTATTAGAAGGTATGCCAAACATTGACCAAAAGACAAACACGCAATCCAATAAAAAAGCGAAGTTAGACTCAAGCCCAGAAATAACTATTTTTGACGTCGGACAAGGAAGCGCAATGATGGTTACAACCGGCAATATGGTCACGGAAAGATCACTGCTTAGTAACACAATTCTTTTTGATCTTGGTCCGTTGTTTAATAATGGATTTAGCGCTACGGAGTCGGTAATTGTTCCAACACTGCAGCGTCGAGGAATTAAGACCATTGATCAAGTTATATTAACGCATCTTGATGCTGACCATGTTGGCAACGCCAATGCACTTATCGCAGCGGGTTATAATCCTGCGTTAGATGATTGCGACAACATTGATAACTTGCCATCTATCGAAAATTGGCCAGAGGTAACATTTCAAATTCTATGGCCTAACCAAACTCGATGGCAGTATTTAAATGAGGTTTGGCCGATATTGTCGCGTAATGATCGTAGTTGCGTGATTTTAATTACCGAAACATCATCAGACACAAAGATATTAATCACAGGTGATATCAGCCATAAGGTTGAGCGAGTGTTGGTCGACGCTTATTATGCCGACTCTTTGGATTTATCTGCTGACATACTTATTGTTCCACATCACGGCAGTCGTCATAGTTCCTCTAAACCTTTTATATATGCTGTTGCGCCCAAAGTTGTCATTTATAGTAGTGGTGTAAATAATCGTTTTGGCATGCCGTCAGAACAGGTGTTATCAAGATACGGACGTTATAATGTGCAGCAATTTAATACTGCTAGATCAGGGCAATTAACGATTAAGTTTGATTCAGATAAAAGCACGTTTGTTGTTAAAGAAACGTTACATAAGTGGAGCCCTTTTTGGAAAAAGCAAAATCCTTTTAGCATTCATGGACAAATACGGTAGAATTAGGCTAATTATTTGATATTAAAATGAAGCACTGGACTGTACTTTGGAAGAAAATTACTCAACGACGTTTAAAAGACTTGCGGGTTATATAAAACCATACGCAATGGGTTTTGTGTTAGCTCTTGTTGGTATGCTGGGTTACGCGGGAATAGACGTACTTTTTATTTCGGAAATACAAACTTTTATCGATGAAGGGATCACCGCTAAAAATAGTGAAGTGCTCGCTGCTGCGCCTTTGTTTGTTATCGTAGTATTCATACTACGAGGCGTGTTTAATTATATGGCCACGTTTGGACTCGGTTGGGTCGGCTCAAATATTGTCATGAAGTTGCGTCAAGAGCTTTACGAAAAGATGTTAGCTTTGCCGGTGAGTTATCACGATAGTGAGTCAAACGGTAGTTTGATCTCAAAAATTACCTTTGACACAGAGCAAATTGAAAACGCTTGTAGTCGAGCTTTGATGACGTTAGTAAGAGAAGGCGCTATGGTAATAGGGTTGCTTGCTGTTATGTTTTATCACAGCTGGAAATTATCAATTGCTATTTTAATTTTAGTACCAGTGGTCGCATTTATTGTTAGTTATGTCACCAAACGTTTTAGAGTAATATCAAAAAAGATTCAGTCAGCCATGGGTAACGTAACCCGTCAATCAGAACAAATGTTATCGGGTCACAAGGTTATTTTAGCGTTTGGTGGTCAGGAAAAAGAAACTAAATCCTTTTTTGATGTTAATAATCATAACCGTCAACAACGAATGAAAATGGTTGTTACCAAAACGTTAAGCGTCTCTTCTATTCAGGTTATTGCATCTTTTGCTTTAGCTGCGGTTTTATATTTATCAGCGCAGCCAGAAATGCTAGATAGCTTATCGCCTGGTACTTTTTCCGTGGTCTTGTCATCAATGATGATGTTACTTCGACCGCTTAAAATGTTAACCACGGTAAACAGTGAATTTCAACGTGGACTTACCGCGGCCAAAAGTGTTTTTGAAGTTCTAGATGTTGAGTCAGAACTAAATACTGGTACAGCCATAAAAGAAAAGATTAATGGTCACTTAGCATTCTCAAATTTGAGCTTTGCCTATCCTGGTACAGATAAAAAGGTTATCAATAACTTTACACTAGATATCAAGCCAGGCAAGACTGTGGCCCTTGTTGGCCGCTCCGGTAGTGGTAAGACAACGATATCCAATTTCGTACCGCGTTACTATTTTCCGCAAGAAGGTGAAATCACCTTAGATGGCCTTAACATTAACGAATATGAACTTAAAAACTTACGATCACACATCGCCATTGTTTCACAGCAAGTCGTTCTGTTTAACGATAGTATCGCAAATAATATTGCCTACGGTTCGTCACGCGTTACTAGAGAAGATATTGAACAAGCGGCAAAGCTTGCGCACGTGCTTGAGTTTACCGACCAAATGGAAAATGGGTTGGATACTGAAGTTGGAGAAAATGGTGTGCTTTTATCAGGCGGTCAGCGCCAACGCATTGCAATTGCGAGAGCGATTTTACGCAATGCACCTATTTTAATTTTAGATGAAGCAACATCGGCCTTAGATACTGAGTCTGAGCGAGCAATTCAAGACGCAATGCAAAACTTAATGACCAACCGAACAAGTATCGTTATTGCCCATCGCTTATCGACAATTGAAAATGCAGACCAAATAGTCGTGATGGACAAAGGTCAAATTATCGAACAAGGCACACATTCAGACCTTTTGATAAAAGGTGGCGCGTATGCCGCGTTGCACCAATTACAGTTTGGTGATGAATAAGTGAGTAACATTGAGCAGGCGTGGTATACAAATAAAAAATGGATATGGGTATTTCTTCCATTCACTTTGTTGTTTTGGTTGATTAGTGCTTTGCGACGTTGGCGCTATAAAGACCATAAGTTAGCCAGCGCAGATTGTTCCTTGCCCGTGATTGTAGTTGGCAACATTACGGTTGGTGGCACAGGTAAAACGCCATTCGTTATCTTTTTAGTTGAACTTTTAAAAAAGCACGGGTATTCACCGGCTATTGTAAGTCGTGGTTATGGGGCTTCTAAATTAGGCCCTAGTTTTCCTCGGCTCGTAAACTTAATCAGTGATCCAAGTTTAACTGGCGATGAACCAAGTTTATTAGCCATGCGCACAGGATGCCCTGTCGTTATTGATGCAAATAGGAATGTTGCTGTTAAATATGCGTCACAAATTAGCGGAGTCGATATTATTATTTCCGATGATGGGCTACAGCACTATAAAATGTCCAGAGACATCGAGATTGTATTAATTGATGGTGCTCGCAAGTTTGGCAATGGCTTTTTACTGCCCATGGGGCCATTAAGAGAGTCCGAATCTCGTCTTGCTTCAGTGGATATTTCAGTAGTAAATTCCGGTTTTATTGCTGCAAGTGATGTTACTTCTGAACTCGAATATGATTATCGATTAGCTGCAACAAATGTGATTCAAATTTTAACGGGCGATAAAACGGCGTTAAGCGATGAGCACCGGAAGGTTCATCTAGTATCAGGTATTGGCAACCCTCAGAGATTCAAAGATACGGCGATAAAATCAGGCTTAAATGTGATCAGTGAACATTGGTTTCCCGATCACCATAATTTTACTAAAGCCGACTTTGATAATCTTAAGTTAACTTCGTCAGATGACGAAATCGTATTAATGACAGAAAAAGATGCAGTTAAGTGTCGCAAGTTTGCCCAATGTAATTGGTTTGTTTTACCTATTGATGCCATTATCTCTTCGTCATTAGAGCAAGTGTTATCAGATAAACTTAGATTATTAACCTCAAAAACAATCAACAAATAAAAATAATTAACGGAATATGTTATGGCTTTTGATAAAAAACTTTTAAATATAATTGCTTGTCCAATTTGTAAATCGCAACTGCACTATGCAGAGAAGAGCAATGAATTGGTTTGTAAAGTCGACAGAATCGCGTACTCAATTAATGAAGATATCCCGGTAATGTTAGAAGGTGAAGCTCGCCAGCTTACATTTGACGAAATTGAACAATATAAATAACCAATAGGCACTTATGAACAACGATATGACACAAAGCGGTAAGTTTGTAGTTGTAATTCCAGCTCGTTACGATTCAACTCGATTACCAGGTAAACCCCTTGCAATGATTGATAATCGTCCTATGGTTCAATGGGTTTATGAACGTGGAGTAGCATCTGGCGCAGAACAAGTTATCGTAGCAACTGACGACGAACGAGTGTATTCAGCGGTTAAAGCTTTTGGTGGCGAGGTCTGTATGACTTCAAAAACACATGAGTCTGGTACAGAGCGATTAGCTGAGGTTGTAAAGCAATACAAGTTTGCGGCAGATACCATTATTGTTAACGTTCAGGGCGATGAGCCAATGATCCCAGCGGTCAATATTAAACAGTTAGCTGCCAATTTAATAAAGTTACAGGCACAAAACGTAGGTATGGCGACACTAGCAGAAAGTATTTGCTCTTTTAACGAGTTATCTAATCCAAATGTGGTCAAAGTGGTAACTGACAAAAATGGCTTAGCTCTTACATTCTCTCGCTCTGCATTACCGTTCGACAGAGACCAGTTCTCAAAGACGCCAAACCCAGAATTGAGATTTCCATATCTTCGCCATATTGGTATATATGCTTATACAGCGGGTTTTATCCAAGAGTATATTAGTTGGCCAACATCACAGCTAGAGCAAATTGAGTCGTTGGAGCAATTACGCGTATTATGGCAAGGCCACAACATTCACGTTGACTTAGCCATTGAGCCACCACCGGCAGGTGTAGACACACCTGAAGATCTTGAACAGGTCAGACGGTTAGTCGCTAGCCTTAAACAGCAGTAACCAGCGATCGTATTGTTGGATAATAATTGAGATAGGAAAACTTTTGGTAATCAATACTGTATTCACACACTTAGACTTTTATGTTGTTAATAAACCTGCGGATGTGGGCTTTCATGATGAGGGTGATCTAGGCAGTGGTTTTTTTAATCAATGCTGTAAGCATTTTGGTGAAATCTTATATCCAGTTCATCGATTAGACAAAATCACCTCTGGTTTATTAATATTAGCTCGAAATAAGAACGCAGCCGACTGGTTCCAAAAAGCATTTTCAACACACATCATCTCTAAGTTTTATGTTGCCATTTCTGCGAACAAACCTAAAAAAAAGCAAGGTAGTGTAATTGGTGATATGGAAAAGTCGAGACGCTCCCAATGGCGACTGCTAAACAGCAAAGTTAATCCGGCTATTACTCGTTTTTTTAGCTATTCGATTGCGTCAGATATACCAGGTTTGAGGTTATTTTTAGTTAAACCGGAGAGTGGTAAAACCCATCAAATTCGCGTTGCCCTCAAAAGCTTATCCTCTGCAATATTAGGTGATGAGTTATATGGTGGTCAACAAAGTGATAGAGGCTATTTACATGCAGTTCGATTAGACTTTGATTATAAAAATGAATCAATTTCAGTGATTTGTATGCCACAAGAAGGTAAATATTTTATCTCTGAGATTAAGCATATCCAACAAGTGGTTGAATCTGCATTGACAAATAACTGGCCCGGAACAAAATTGAGAGCAAACGATTAATGAGTGATTACAATACTCGCTTTGGTGGAATTTCTAGGCTGTATGGCTCGGATCAAGGTTTATGGCTGCAACAGGCGCATATTTGTGTGGTTGGCATAGGTGGTGTTGGTACATGGGCAGCAGAAGCGCTAGCTCGAACAGGTATTGGCAAATTAACACTCATAGACTTAGACGACATTTGCACTACTAATACGAACCGTCAAATACACGCTTTATCGTCTTCAATAGGTAAAGCAAAGGTTGATGTTATGGCCGAGCGTATTAAATTAATAAACCCAGATTGCGACATAACCTGCGTTGAAGACTTTGTGACTTCAGACAATCTGTTTGAAATTTTTGGAACTAAAGCCGATCCAAAATTTGACGTTGTAATTGATGCCATTGATAGTATTGCTGCCAAAACAGCATTGATTGCACATTGTAAGCGAAACAAAATTTCAATCGTTGTCACAGGTGGTGCCGGTGGCCAGATGGATCCGAGTCAAATTCAATATGGTGACTTAGCAAAAACAACTCATGATCCTTTGTTATCAAGAGTAAGAAATCAACTAAGACGAGATTTTAACTTTAGCAAAAATCCAAAACGCAAGTTTTCTATTGATTGTGTTTATAGCACTGAGCAATTGCGTTATCCGCAACTTGATGGAACCGTATGTGCTGCAAAAACGATGACAGAAAGCTCGACTAGGTTGGATTGCAATATGGGTTTTGGTGCCGCCACAATGGTGACCGGAACCTTTGGATTTTTTGCAGCATCTAAGGCCATCGACAAGCTACTCTCAAAAAAAGCACGGCAGAATATGGATAGCGCAAAATGAGTTTATTAATTAACATTCCAAACCGAAATGTTGACTCGCTGGTAGCAAAGCTGGAACAACATATTCCAACATCACAAATCCAAGTTTGGCCAAATATAACGTCCCCTGAGTCTATTAAGTTTGCATTGGTGTGGAAGCATCAACCAGGAAGTCTATCGGACTTATCTAACTTAAAAGGAATTTCCTCGTTTGGCGCAGGCGTTGATTCGATTTTGAGTGATAGTGAATTACCGGAAGTACCTATTGCACGAATTGTTGACGAAGATCTTGCTCTTAACATGACTAACTATGTGGTGACATTAATTAACTCTCATCGCCTTAGGCTTGATATGTTTGCTAAGCAACAAACAATGGCAATGTGGAAACCCAGAGGATTACGTAAAGGAAAAACGGTAGGTGTGTTAGGGTTAGGGCAATTAGGGCAGGCGGTATGTCATACACTTAGTAATTGTGGTTTTACTGTAACAGGCTGGAGCAACTCAATAAAAGAAATACCTGGAGTCGATAGTGTTACTGGACTCGTAGGTTTTGACAAAGTTATTGCTGAGTCTGATTATTTAGTTTGCTTGCTTCCGTTGACGGCATCGACCAAAGGAATTATCAATCGGCACGTGCTGCATAAAATGAAAACAGATGCTGTTTTAATTAATGTGGCAAGAGGCGGACATGTTGTTGAGCAAGATCTTATTGAGGCCTTGTATGACAAAGAGATTGCAGCTGCATATCTTGATGTATTTGATATTGAGCCTTTACCTGAAACTCATCCTTATTGGCGCACACCAAATTTAACTATAACTCCACACATATCAGCGGTAACTAATATCAACACCGCTGTTGATCAAATTGTTGCTAACTATAATAGAGTGATGTCTGGTCAGTTAATGACAAACACAATTGATAAAAATCGCGGCTATTAACGTCGCGCTAAGTTTTATCTCAGATCTGTTTTATTGTTTGTGCCATTTGGTTTTAATAAAATCTGCACATCGCTCTGCCACCATAATGGTAGGTGCATTTGTATTTCCACCAATTAGATTGGGAAAAATTGACGCATCAACAACCCGCAGACCTTCAATGCCAAACACCTCTAATTTAGAATTTACAACCGCACCTTTATCTGTGCTTAAACCCATTTTACAGGTACCAATAGGGTGATATACGCTGTCGGTTCCATTTCTTATACTTTCAATTAATTGCTCGTCAGCAAGATTTTGATCGTTATTAATGGAGTCTGGTTTAAATTGTTGCATGATAGGGTGCTGCAAAATTGAGTTTGCAATTTTTACACCCTTTAACATTGTCGTTAAATCGTCTGGATGAGACAAAAAGTTAGGGTCTATTTTGGGGGCCTGATTTGGATCAGCACTGGCTAGTTTAATGGTACCAACGCTTTTAGGTCGCAATACACAGGTATGGTTACTAAAACCATGTTTTAGGCTGGTTCGCCAATCCCGAGCGTGATCTTTAACCGTTGCAACTACAAAATGGAACTGTATATCTGGGCGTTCTAAATGGGGTTCTGTTTTCAAAAAGCCCCCAGTTTCAGCAAAATTACTGGTACATAACCCAGTACCGTTACTGAAATATCTAAAGGTCTGTTTAAGCATGTTAAAAGCGCCGGGCACAGAAAAACCAAAAAGATCGGTTCGAGGGGATGAAAAACAACTTACATAGTCTGGGTGGTCTTGTAGGTTTTTTCCTACGCCAATTAGATTGTGAATAGGTTTTATAGCGAACTTTTCAAGTTCGTTGCAATCGCCAATGCCAGACAACATTAATAATTGTGGAGATTTAATAGCACCTGCACAAACGAGTACTTCTTTGCTCGCGTACAGTTTATCTCCTTGGATAGTTTCAACGCCTACACATTTCCCTTCTTTTATAATTAACTTAGCGACATTAACTTTTGTTTTAATGTGTAAATTAGCTCTATAGCGTATGGGTTCTAAATAGGCTCGCGCTGCGCTGTAACGCTGACCATTATATTGAGTGACTTGGTAACGTCCCATTCCTTCTTGATCTTCGCCATTAAAATCATCACAGTGTTTATATCCGCAGGCAATACCGGCCTCTACAAAAGCATCAGCGATCGGATGGTTAGAATACGAGTTTGATACGAACAAAGGTCCTGAAGAGTTGTGTAAACTGTTGGTGAAGTTTTGATTGTTTTCTGATTTTAAAAAATACGGTAATACACTATCCCAACCCCAACCAAGTGATTTCCAGTCGTCATAGTCGTGTTGGTGTCCGCGTGCATAAATCATCGCATTTATAGCGCTACTACCACCAAGTACTTTTCCTCTTGGTTGATACCCAATGCGATTGTTCAGACTAGTTTGAGGTGTCGTTTCAAAGGCCCAGTTATTGTAACGGGTTGGAACCATAGTTACAGCACCCGCAGGCATTTTGATAAAAGGACTTGTGTCGTCATTACCAGCTTCTAACAATAAGACCGAAAACGAGCTATTTTCAGAAAGACGAGCTGCTAATACAGATCCCGCTGAACCGCCACCTATAACGATAAAATCAAAATCATTTTTCAAAGTTTCTTCCTACTCTTTATATCTTTGCTTGATTTCGGCGGGCATGTGTTGAATAAACATAGTGTTTATGCCTTCAAGTAACGTAAAAAAGGGGGTCAAAGTAGATACAGAATCACCTTCAATTTCTGCTAACGCGTAGGCAATAGCTTCGAGCGTTGATAATCCATTATCTACAGTCGTTTTTCGTATAGCATATTGACTTTCATAATGCTGTGACAGAGAAACCTGAGGTAATTTGGCAAGCCATTGTTGAGTCAGGATTAGCTTTTTGGCTTTACGCCATGTTCCATCTATAACGATAAGCTGTTGAATCGAGTCTTCATCGGTTTTTTTGAACTGGTTTATCGTTATTGCCGTTTCTGATGGAAACAGTAAAGCTGTGTTTAGTATTTTTATACCAGAAGACTTAAGCTCTGCTAATGACGGTTCATCTGATTCGTGAATTATCCTTATATTATTGGATAACTTAGGTAATAAGCGTGCCGTATTCTTAGCGTGATGACCTTCCTTGTCACACTGAATGATCACGATAGATGTTTGATGATTTGTTGTCGTAATGAATTTGCAAATACAAGTTTGCAGGGGATTATAACAATTATCGCAGCGCTTTCTTTTCAAGGGTTATCCCTTGCTCTTTAGCGTGTCTTGATAAGGAGGCCAGCCCATTGCTTTACCTGCTAATACGTGTAAGTGAATATGATATACCGTTTGGCCGCCGTCGTTATTACAATTCATAACACAACGGTAACCTGATTCAGCAAAACCCATTTGTTTCGCTATATTTGCAGCTGCAACATAGAGCTTTCCCACCAACTGAGCTTGTTCTACTGTTATATCATTTGCCGTTCGTATTTGTATTTTAGGGATAACCAAAAAGTGTATTGGCGCTTGAGGATTTATATCATTAAAAGCAAGCACTTCATCATCTTCATATATAATAGTTGCCGGTATTTCTTTACTAATAATTTTGTCGAATATAGTTGCTTCTGACATTGTGAGTAGGTGTCCAAAAATTTAATATATTGCAGAACTTTACTAATCAAACACAAACGAAGCAACAATACTCTTATGTAAATGTGTATTTATTTACGTTACTGTTTTTTTGTATAGTTTAATTGGGTATGATTGCCATCTAATACTAAGGACTGCCATTTATTGTGAATTTTCAAGTGACCAAAATAACCCAATTTATCATTGTAGTTTTACTCTTTGCTTTTTCTGGCATCGCCACGGCTGACGAAGTCAAAGATCTTTATACTGGTAAGATTTTGGTTACGGACAAGTCTCAAGCAACTCGTGTAAAAGCACATCGTTGGGCTATAGAGCAAGTCTTAACCAAAGTTACCGGTTCGCGAGATATACTGGAAAATAAAACCGTTCAATATGAAGTTAGAGCTAAAACTGCTAATTACATAAAATCGTTTACCTTCGATACAGACGCTCAAAATAGAACATTTTTAATAGATAAGTTTGATCAAACAAAAATTGATCAGTTAATTCGAAATGTTGGCGCGGCAATCTGGGGACAACGTCGCCCCAAAGTAGCAATTTGGTTAGTCGTTGAAGAGGGCATGAATCGCCGAATTGTTAATTCTAGTGATTATCCACAAATCTCTGAAGTCATATTACAAAGCGCTGAAAATCGGGGTCTACCAAGTGTTATTCCTAACATGGACGAAACGGACCAACAAGCTGTTTTCACATCAGATATTTGGGCTAAATTTGACGGTGTCGTAAACAATGCGACGGCCAGATATAACGCAGAATATTTTGTTATGGCTAGATTAAGGGCTGTTGATAATTTTAAAGAGCCCGAATATAAAAGCGGTTGGTTAGTCGATTACAGCCTTTTTAAAGGACGCCAGTTTTTAGATAAAAGTACATTTAACGGAGAGCAATTCTTTGTTTTAAAAGAAATGGTTAACAAGGTAGGTGATTACTTTGCCAGTCAATACGCAATAAATAACCAAAAAATTCAACAGCAAAATATCGAGTTTACGATTAATAATTTGAATTCAATGATTGATCTAAAAAAGGTAGAGAATTATTTGATGGAATTGCCGCCTGTTAAGAAGGTTTACCTTCACGAAGTGAATGCTGATCAAGCTCGATTTACTCTATGGTTATCTGGTCAAGGGTTAGACGTTATTAAAGGCTTGTCTTTGCTACCTAATTTTCAGCGAGAGCAGTCACCGAACGCTGTTGAAAAAGTAGCGCTTTCTGTTGAGCAGCAACTAGAGCAACTAACAAAAGAATATACAGATCAAAACAGTAATGATGGCAGTTTAGAAAAAGTAAATTCCCAAATAACTGAGCTTTATTATCGCTGGGTTGCAAACTGATGCAGCTTCTTTTACCAGTTACTTATAATAGTACGCAAACCTTCAGCTCTTTTGTAGAGAGTGAAGGGCTCGCAGGCTTAGTTGTTAAAGAACTAAAACAAGCAATAGATTCTGACGACTTTACCGCCCATTATTTGGCAGGTCAGCACGGCGTTGGATGTACTCATTTACTAAATGCGGCTTGTCACTATGCCGACGAGATAGGTAAAAGCAGTATTTTATTGCCGCTTGAACAAGTGTTAGCTGCAGAGCCAGGCTTAATAGATGGGTTGGACTCGGTTGACGTTGTGTGTATAGATAACATCCACTTAGTTGCTGATAACCATGAGTGGCAAACTGCTTTATTTAATTTATTTAACGCGCTTCTACAAAACAAAGCGACCGTTATCTTCGCAGGACACGAAACTCCAGCGAATTTAGCTTTGTCGTTACCTGACTTAGCATCAAGACTACAATGGTGTACTTTATATCAGCTACCTGAGTTAACAGAAGCATTAAAAATAGAAGCACTTATACAACATGCACACTTGATGGAGTTTGAGGTGACCGAAGAGGTTGCTAAATTCATGATCAACCGGCTACCAAGAAATATGATATTTTTGATGCAGGCTCTTGATACAATGGCCAAACAAAGCATAGCTAGAAAACGAGTAGTAACAGTACCATTTGTAAAAGACGTACTAGGAATTTAAAGCATAATTGCTCGTAAAACAGTAAAAACGTCTAAATTTTGAGCGCGATAGTGTAGCAAGCATTCCTTAGTGCAAAATATTTAAGAAAATCCCCCAAAATTAGCCAAATAGAACTAAAATCTTGAATTGATTTACGTTAGTATTTACGGCTAAAAAAATTAATCCATATCTCACCAGAACGTCATTGACCGAAAAGAGTGTTCCATGAATTTAGAAGAAATAGTTGGCTTAGCAAAAGAAGCCATCAACAACGCTAGCGACATTGCAACGTTAGAAGAAGTTCGCGTAGAATTTCTAGGTAAAAAGGGCAAAATTACCGAGCTACTTAAAAGCCTAGGTAAAATGGACCATGAACAGCGCAAAGAAGCTGGTCAGGCTATCAATGTTGCAAAAGGCGATGTTCAAAAGGCATTAACAGTTCGCAGAGAAGCACTGCAAGCCGAAGCATTAAATGCAAAACTAGCAGCAGAAACAATTGACGTAACTAAAGCTGGTCGTGGTATTGAGCCTGGAAATATTCATCCAGTGAATCGAACAATAGAGCGAATTCAACAATTTTTTGGCGACTTAGGTTTTGAAGTTAAACAAGGTCCAGAAGTAGAAGATGGCTTCCATAACTTTGATGCACTAAATATCCCAGAGCACCATCCAGCTCGTGCTGATCATGATACCTTCTACTTTACTGCTGATACGGTCTTACGAACTCAAACATCAGGCGTTCAAATCCGTACTATGGAAACAGAAAAACCACCATTGAGAATAATTTCTCCGGGACGTGTCTATCGTAATGATTACGACCAAACACATACACCAATGTTTCACCAAGTTGAAGGTTTAATGGTTGATAAGAACGTAAGTTTTGCTGAGCTTAAGGGCATACTGCATGACTTCTTACATCAGTTTTTTGAAGAAGATTTACAAATTCGCTTCCGTCCTTCTTATTTTCCATTCACAGAACCATCGGCTGAAGTTGATGTTATGGGAAAAAATGGTAAATGGTTAGAAGTCTTAGGCTGTGGCATGGTTCATCCGAACGTTTTACGTTCTGTAGGTATTGACCCGGAAGAATATACAGGGTTTGCATTTGGTATGGGTGTTGAGCGATTAACCATGTTGCGATATGGCGTAAATGATTTACGTTCTTTCTTCGAAAACGATCTTCGTTTCTTAAAGCAGTTTAAATAGGAGTTCATCCAATGAAATTTAGTGAAAAGTGGTTAAGAGAATGGGTGAATCCGGCAATTACAACGGATGCTTTAAGCGAACAGTTATCAATGGCTGGCTTGGAAGTTGACGGCGTAGAACCGGCAGCAGCAGATTTTACTGGTGTCGTTGTTGGTGAGGTTGTTGAGTGTGGAAAACATCCAGAGGCAGACAAGTTACAAGTTACTAAAATAAATGTTGGACCTGCAGGAGATGGCGAGTTAATCGACATAGTATGCGGTGCAAAAAACTGTCGATTAGGCTTAAAAGTAGCTGTTGCTATGGTAGGCGCAGTTTTACCTGGCGATTTTAAAATTAAAAAAGCTAAGCTTCGTGGCCAACCGTCATTTGGTATGTTGTGCTCTTGGTCAGAGCTTGGCATGGCTGACGACTCGGATGGTATTTTAGAGTTACCTCAAGATGCTCCTTTAGGTACTGACGTAAGAGATTATCTAGACTTAAATGATCAAATCATTGAGATAGATTTAACGCCAAACCGTAGCGACTGCTTGGGCATACTTGGCGTTGCAAGGGAAGTTGGTGTACTTAATAACGAAGATGTAAAAGCGTTAAACGTTGAAGACGTACCAATGTCAATCGACGATAAAGTTTCAATTGAGCTAGAAGCGCCAGCATCATGCCCTAGATACTTAGGTCGTGTAGTAAAAGGTATTAACGTTAATGCAACTACGCCACTGTGGATGACTGAAAAGCTTCGCAGAAGTGGTATTCGTTCTATTGATCCTGTTGTTGATATTACCAATTTTGTGTTGTTAGAGCTTGGTCACCCAATGCATGCGTTTGATTTATCAAAGATTGAAAGTGGCATTAAAGTACGCTTAGCAAATAAAGACGAAACACTTGTTTTGCTAGATGAGTCTGAAGTTAAGTTAGACGATAAAACTTTAGTTATAGCTGATCACAATAAACCATTAGCGATTGCTGGCGTATTCGGTGGCTTAGAATCAGGGGTAACGTCAGAAACTAAAGATGTGCTTTTAGAGAGCGCATTCTTTTCACCGGTTACTATGGCAGGTGCTGCTCGTCGTTATGGCTTACATACTGATGCATCTCACCGCTATGAGCGTGGTGTAGACTTTAAACTTCAACGCACGGCAATGGAAAGAGCAACTCAATTATTGTTAGAAATTGCCGGTGGTCAAGCAGGCCCAATAGTTGAAGCGGTGGACAATGAGCAGCTGCCTAAAGAGCCTGTAGTCTCTTTGCGTCGTGAACGACTTGATAGAGTGTTAGGTCATGTCATCAGTGACGATGAAGTGACTACGATATTAAGCCGATTAGGTTTAGATGTTACTTTTGAAAATGGAACTTGGTCAGCTGTTTCACCTAGTTTCAGATTTGATATTAATATTGAAGAAGATTTGATTGAAGAAGTGGCAAGAGTATATGGATATAATAATATTCCAAATATTGCGCCAGTAGCATCATTAAAAATGCCTAGCCATCCAGAACGGTTAGTTTCCAAAGCGACCTTTTCTTCGACCTTAGTTGATTTAGGTTATCAAGAGGCTATTACGTATAGTTTTGTTGATCCTAAAGTACAAAACGCATTATATCCTGGCGTAGACGGTTTAGTTTTGCCACACCCAATCTCAGCAGATATGTCTGTTATGAGATTAAGTCTTTGGGCTGGACTTCTACCTGCAGTCGTAAATAATCAGAAACGTCAGCAAAGCCGTGTACGTTTATTTGAAACAGGCTTGAGGTTTTTACCAGATAACACGGCAGAAATGAATATTCGTCAAGAAGCTATGTTGGCTGGTGTCATAACAGGTACTCAACATAGTGAATACTGGGACGGAAACCCAAGAACCGTAGACTTTTACGACATAAAAGGCGACGTTGAAGCGCTTCTGGCAAAAACGGCAGATTCGCAAGGTATAGAGTTTATACCTATGCCTAAAGATGATAGAAATAGTGCGGCTTTACATCCTGGTCAGTCAGCTCAGATAATTCGCAACGGTAAAATCATAGGATATGTCGGTGCAGTTCATCCACAAGCTGAAAAAACTATTGGATTAAACGGTAAAACTTTTGTTTTTGAACTAATCTTGTCAGAGATCGAAAATAGAAATTTACCGTCAGCCAAGCCGGTTTCTAAATACCCATCTAATCGCAGAGATATCGCGGTTGTGGTAAAAGAATCAATAAATGCCGATCAAATATTAAAAGAAATTAAAAATATTGGCGGAAATCAATTGGTTGACCTAAACTTATTCGATGTGTACCGTGGAGAAGGTATAGAAGATGGTAATAAGAGTTTAGCCATCTCGTTAGTACTACAAGATGTTGAAAAAACATTGGAAGAACAGGATATTAGTACTAAAATTGAACAAGTAGTGAATATGTTAACTGATAAATTTGACGCGACGCTAAGGCAATAGAACTATGGCATTAACCAAAGCAGAAATAGCAGAACATTTGTTTGAAAAAGTTGGTCTTAATAAGGCTGACTCAAAAGGGTTGGTGGAAGATTTTTTTGAGAAAATTAGAGAAACTCTAGAAAGTGGCCAACAAGTAAAGCTTTCTGGCTTTGGGAACTTCGAATTACGCGAGAAAAAGTCAAGACCAGGTAGAAACCCTAAAACGGGTGAAGATATTCCTATCTCCGCCCGTAGAGTTGTAACATTTAGGCCTGGGCAAAAGCTTAAAGCAAGAGTTGAAGTGGGCACTGCCGAACTAGTTAAGCAAGCGAAGTAGTAAAATCATTACAAATAAAAAAACCAGCTATAAGCTGGTTTTTGTTTGTATAGGTTTTGAAGAATATAAATTAATAAAAACCCTGTGGAGTGCGGCTGTCAGTGCCTAAAGTCGATAAATAATCTAACCAGAAATTAGCAGGGTTATAACCATCGCCTTTCTTAACAACTGTATAGCCAGAAGATTTAACTACAGGTGCTTTTTTGTCAGCTTTAACCGCTTTTTTAGCAGTAGCTTTCTTCTCTTTAGCTGGCGCAGCTTCTTTAGACGCAGGCGCTGTTCCAGACAACTCTTTTGTCATCTCTTCGATAGCTGCTAAACGTACGTTTTTACCACCATCGACGCTATACCAACCACCTTTTGCTTCTACTGAAGGCTCTTTTCCATTTTTTGCTAAATAAGCCGCAGTGAAGTCAGACAAGACTTGATCTTTGTCTAGTTTACTCATTGTAATTACCTAAATATTTTTAAAAAAAAAGATGAGCTTTATTTATACAAACTTTCAACTGAAAATTCAACTTTCTAGCGAAATTAGCCGGTTATAGATAGAAAATACCACTATATTTATCCTTTACTGCGCTTTTTATAAAAATATTAGTAGAATAATAACTTCATGTTTTAGAGGAATAATTTTATGTCAGTAACACTTTCTGAATTGATTAATCATTTAGACGAGCTATTAGATGTTAAAAACATCAACGATTATTGTCCAAATGGTCTACAAGTCGAGGGTAGAGATCAAGTAACTAAATTAATTACAGGTGTAACGGCTTCGGAAGCGTTAATAGATGCTGCTATACAACATAAAGCTGACGCAATATTAGTCCACCACGGTTACTTCTGGAAAGGCGAATCACAAGTAATAAAAGGAATGAAAAAAAAACGAATCGCAAAGCTACTTAAACATGATATTAGTTTAATAGCATATCATTTGCCGATAGATATTCATCCCACGCTTGGTAACAACGCGCAACTAGCTAACAAGCTCGATATTATTGATATTAGCCCCGTAGCCGGCGTAAAACCGAACGGCATATTAATGCAAGGTAAGTTGGCTAATCCAATGGCTGCCGATAAGTTTGCTAAACTTATTAAGTTGTCCTTACTTAGAGAACCTCTTGTGAATACGGCACGAAATACAGATATATCAACTATCGCTTGGTGCACGGGCGGTGGCCAGAATTATATCGACATTGCAGCTGAACATGGGTTTGATGCGTTTTTAACGGGCGAAGCTTCTGAACAAACCATTCATAGCTCAAGAGAACAGGGAATAGACTTTTTTGCAGCTGGTCATCACGCTACCGAACGGTACGGTGTCGCAAATGTTGGAGAGTACTTAAGTGAAAAGTTTTCGCTAGAAGTGCAATTTATCGATATCCACAATCCGGTCTAATATGAATAGTTCAGATCAAAATTTTAACAATAGAAACACGACGTTTAAAAAAAACATTTATGGAACTAGCAAAGGATTGGTTCGTGAAGCTGTCCTTATGCGTGATCTGAAAGAGTATTTAGATTTAAAAGGCCCATTAAAAATCTTAGATGTAGGTGGCGGACAAGGTCAAATAGCGTTGCAACTGGCAGAGCTTGGCCATGAGGTAACGGTTACTGATATATCAACGGAAATGCTTAATGTTGGAAGACTCGCCGCAAAAGATAAACAACTGACTAATATCGAGTTTTATGAGCTTGATCTAAAAAACTTACGAGAACAGCTTAATGGACATTTTGACTTAGTGCTTTGTCACGCTGTTTTTGAGTGGTTAAGTGATCCTCGTAGTGCGTTTTCAGTACTAAAAGATATGTGTACCAATAGCGGTGCCATCTCCTTTATGTTTTACAACCATGTAGGCCAAACGCTCAGCAATTTAATCTATGCTAACTTTGATTATATTAAAGCGGGTATGAAAGCTAAGAAGGTGGTGAAACTTAATCCTCAGTCAGCCTTACATCCAGACCAAGTTTTAAATTGGATTGAAGAGGAGGGCTTGTCCATTACAATAAAGTCTGGTGTTCGCGTTTTTCATGACTATATTAGAGATTTAGAAAAATGGCAGAGCGATACAGCTAATATTATTGAAATGGAATTAACGTATAGTCGCCAAGCGCCGTACACAGACATTGGTAGATATATGCACCTAATTTTAGAAAATAAGGGTTATAAGGTAAATTTATGAAACTATATGGTTCAATTACTTCCCCATACGTCCGACGCCTAAGGATTTTATTAGCACAAACTCAATACGAATTTGAAGCGGTAAATATATTTGGTGAGTCTCGTGAAGCGTTAAAGGAAATTAATCCAACACTAAAAATTCCAATGTTCGAAGATGCTTCGAACCCAAACCTTCCTATTTTGTTAGATTCAAATTTAGCCTACGAGTACATATCTGAACTTTTAGATATTCCGGCACTCGATTGGTCTCAGAAAAATGATTTGGCGTTAATTAATAGTTGTAATGACTCACTGGTGAATATGATGATACTGACTCGGTCAGGCGTTGATACTAGTGATGATAAACTTTATTTTAATATCCAACGCGAACGGTGTGCCTCTACCTTCCACTATTTTAATAAAAAGATTAGTGACGGAAAGTTGCAAGACTGGAACTACATTACTATTAGCTTATTCGTTTTAATTGAATGGGCAGGGTTTCGTAATCTTTTTGATTTTTCTAGCTACGAATCGATACTGAAGTTTGTCGAAGAAAATCAACATCACGTTGGGGTTAGTGAAACAGCACCTAGCGAATAAGAAAACAAGAACCCCGAGCTACTTTAAGTCACAATTTAGAAATATAAAGTAGAGCGGGGCATGATCGTTAAACGTAACTTACATCATCCACGCATAACTCATTTTTAAGAACACACTGCGAGTGTCTTTAGTTAAACGAGTTAAGTCGTCGTCTTGATAACCACCATCAGAATAGCCAACAAAGAAGAGTGTTTGTGGGTTTACTTTATAAGAAAAAAGCAATTGGGTTGATACACTCTTAAACTGAGAGTTGAAATCATCCCTAAGCTCTTCTTGAACTAAAGGATCATAGTTTTCTAACTGACGATTAATGTCATAACCGACAATCGATAATCGCAAAAAGCTGCGGATTGAAAATTGGTAGCTCAGCCTGAAGTCTATTAGATTAGCGGTGTAAATTTCTTTGCTATTGTAGTGCATATTAGAGAATGTAAAGGCCAAACGCGTCTCCATGTGTTTGTTTAGATGCCAAGTAACTTTCGGCTCCCATACCATTACATCGCTCAGTCTAGAGTTGCTATAGTCAATACCTTTACCAAGTTTAAAAAAGTTGCCGACCCATATATGTGAGTTAGGTTTAAACTCTAACCATGACGTAAACTCATATTCATCAAACTCTTCTGTGTTGCCTTCAATTTGAAGTGAAGAATCGTCAATTCTGTTACCAACCTTAGTTCTTGTAGTAAAGCCATGACGGAAGAATGACTGTTTAGGACCGTTGACGTTTAAATAAAGCTCAGCTTCTTGTTCAATCTTTTCGCCATTTTGGTTGTAAGTCCAGTCGACATCGCCGGCTAATTGCATGCGAGTCCACCAGTTATTATCGTCACCACGCCATATTCTTCCACCGCCTAATACAGACTTTTGGTGATCAGTATTATTAAAAAATGCAAGGTCCGCTCGAAAGTTTTCGCCAATGTTCATATGAGTCGCATTAAAAAACCAATCACGGTTCATGTGATTATAGTGAATTCTATAGGCAATATCGGTACCATTAATTTGTTCAGCTCTTAAAGATTGCTCTGAACTATAATTACCAGAATTTTTAATTTCGTCTACATAGCGTTGACTGAGATATGTATCAGAGGATAACAATTGTATATTTAGTCGATTGTTTTGATTTGGCTGATAGCGCGTATCAACGCTAGTTAGGTAGTTGTGATACGAATCATTTTTTCTTAGTGTTGTCGTTGCACCGACATTTAAATCATCGTTAACGGTGTAGTTATAACGAAATGCTCCGTTTGTCGTTTTTTCTTCAATCTCAAAAACATTTGAACCAAGGTTGCCCGGCAAAAGAAATAGAGCTGTTTTATCATCAGCAACAAAGGCGCCAAATGCGTGGTCATCTACCTTACCTGTAATTTTACCGCCGTAATCAGGATCTTGAATATTTCGCGTATATACGAGGTTAATAGGTGTACTAAAGTAGTCTTCATTCGCTAAAAAGAAAGAGCGTCGTTCTGGAGTAAATAGAGCAAAAGTGTTGTTAACATTTAATTGACCTGAGTCTGCTTCAACCTGTGAAAAGTCGGGATTTAAAGTAGCATTTAAAGTTACATCAGGTGTAATACCCCATTTCAAATCTAAACCAACATCGGTGTTCGACTCACTTTCCCATTCACCAAGAGCCACTGTATTACCACTAGTATTAATGTCACGAGTTTCTGTTGTACCACTTACAAGTGTCGGTACAAGAGTTAAATTCTTACCTTGTTTCGCACCTTTAAACCCCTCGATGGTAGGCATTTGGCACACCCAACACTCGTTGCCTTGGTCCATTTTTGCGTTAGATATACGTAAGCGTTCATCCCTTGGATAAAAGCGTACCAACTCGTAACCCCATTGTTGAATGTCTAACCTGTCGTTAAAGTTTAAAATGCGCAAAGGTATCGCGATTTCTACGGTATAACCAAAGTCTGTAATTTGACCAGCAGAATCCCAGATGCCATTCCAGGCTGAACTTTCTCTGCCTGTGAGGGCATTTTCGATTGAGTCAGTCTGTGTCCCTAATGGATTAATAAAGAATTGGTAGGCTAAAGTGTCATCGTTGAAACTGTCAATTTTTAAACCAACTAAGTCATCGTTCCAGTTTTTATCTCTGTCCCTCAAAAATGCGCGTATTTTAGTCGGCTCTGGATCATATGCTTTAAACGCGACATATAGAGTATCGCCATCTTCCATCATAAAAGCTTCTGTTTGCACTGGCGCCAGAATGTTTTCATGGGGAAAGGTGACGTTGTTAACCAAAAATCTTCTAGCTTTACCCCACGATGATTCGTCAATTATACCGTCCACTACAATTTTCGATGTTATGCGCGGTATCTCTGTCGGTGTGTAGACGTCGTTAATATGCGGTGTGGCGATATTTTTTGACGCATTAGCAAGTACTATGGAAGGTGTACATAAAAGGAATACTGCTAACCTTTGGGTAAATCCTTTGTTCATTATTGCCTCTATTTACTATATTCGTTATTTAAGGGCAGGAGCCTTATAGCTTATAGCGAATTATTCTAACTGAATAAATAAATGAAAATTGCAAATTGCGATGAGCTACAACTGTGCTCGGATAAATAGCTCAATCAAAGGAAATATTGTTAATGGTTAATAATAAGTCGTTTTTGGTGTAGGGCTTCTGTAAAAACTGAGTGTTAAATTGTTGGTAGTCCTCTTTTGATAGTTTTCCGTCAGTAAAGCCAGAGGTGTAAATTACGGGTAAAGAGGGAATTTTATTTCTAATTTTCGTAGCCAACTCCTTCCCGTCAATACCATTAGGTAAGATAATATCGGTAAACAATAAGCTTATGTCAGAGTTTTTATCTAATATTTGTAGCGCTTCAACGCCATCAGTTGCGAGTAAAACGTTGAAACCAAGCTCATTAAAAATATAGGTGGCTACTTTTGCTACCATAAGAGTGTCTTCGGTTATTAGTATTGCTGAGTTTCTTTATTAGCCTCACAAAGACCGTTGATTCTATCTATTTTGATTAACTCTTTATCGGTAAAAGTGTTTAACTGCTGCAAATTCATGAATCTAGATATTCTAAACTTTTGGATATAGAAAAGGCATAACGCAAAGCAAAACCCCGCCAAAAACGGTAAAAAAATGTTAATAAGACTTAGCATGGGCATAGATTACCTAGTTATTAATTATTGCTATTTAAAACTGAAAACTTCTCTTGTCAGTATAGGTAATTATTTAATTTATGGACTATATATAGCCTAATGAGCAATTAAAACTTAGTAAAATTACCGTTATAACAAAGGAGCGCCCTCCAACATGGTGGTAGATAAGGTCAAGAGTCACACTAAAGCTAAACATATATTATTGGTAGATGACGTTAATTTAATGTGCCAATTTTTAAATGAGACTCTAAGAGTGATTCCTAATGTTGAATGCCACACAGCTTCTCGTGTAACCACCGCAGATACGATATTACAACGCTATGCCATTGACCTTGCCATAATAGACTTAAATCTTCCCGATGGTTCTGGTTTAGACATAGTGAAAAAAATTAGAAAAGGGGAGTGTAAAGGAGAGCATGATATTCCTATTCTGATTTTTTCCGGAAATACATATAAACAAGCAGTAAAAGAGTGTTTGCTTTTTCAGGTAAGCGACATCGTTGCTAAACCAATAATTGCTATCGAATTAAGAAAAAGAGTTGAAAATCACTTAAATTCGCAAAAGAAAATTAAAGCTCCAGAATATTATTGTGAAATAGATAAAAAACTTCTCGCTGACGCACCACCTAAAGTAAACAAGCCTTCTCCTTCAATTGTAAATGCGACTCAAACAAACTCAGCGGTAAACCGCCTAAAAACAGAAACAAAGCTTGATGATAGTGTAAACCAATTTATTAAATGGCCAAGCGATGCCACTACAGGTTTTCATCAAATAGACAGGCGCCTAAAAGACTTGTGTTTTCAACTTAACCATTTTCATTTTTATAGAACTGAAAAAGATGTTTACCCAACGGCTAAAGAAGATATTAAAAAGATATCCATGTGTTTAGACGATCTAAATTTTGCAATAAGACCGATAAAAGCGGCTCAACCAACACTGCCAATTTGGAAGCCATTTTACGAAAGAATAAAGATGACAGAAGAACTGCCTTTCCAAAAGTATTCCACGCCAAAGATATCATCGGAAAATAAGACATTTTTTAGTAAGAGTTTGAGGACCGCATGGATGGGAATATTAACTAAACCAATTATTCAAAAAAAGAAGTAACCGTCTATGAAAAAAACATTTTGTGTTGACGATTTAATAATGAACTTTGAGGGCTTACCTGAAGTTATGCTAATCGATGCGCTTGAGTCCTACTGTAATGAGGCTCAGGTTTATATTAATGAGCTTAGATCTGCAGATACAGAAACCGCTGTTAGACACGCGCATAGTATTAAAACTATGTCTAAAATGGTGGGAGCACGTTTTATGGCTACAATATGCGAAGAGTTTGAAAAGTCTGAAGGGAATGGAAAAGTAAAGAAAGAGCATATTTTGGCACATTGGCCTGAAGTAAAGATAGAAATAGAGACATACGTTGCGAGTTTGAAGTATTGATAAATTAGATTATTTTTTATTTACAGAAAAAATAGGAAGAAGTATCAGTCGAATTTATAATACTTATTGACCATTAAAAGATTAATGGTTGCGGGAGCCGGATTTGAACCGACGACCTTCGGGTTATGAGCCCGACGAGCTACCAGACTGCTCCATCCCGCGTCAGTAGACTGAACGTTTATATTAAATTCGTCTGTTCAGGACGAACGGCTTCCAAACTAAATTGGTTGCGGGAGCCGGATTTGAACCGACGACCTTCGGGTTATGAGCCCGACGAGCTACCAGGCTGCTCCATCCCGCGCCAGTAGACTTAAACGTTTATTTTAAATTCGTCTGTTCAGGACGAATGGCTTCCAAACTAAATTGGTTGCGGGAGCCGGATTTGAACCGACGACCTTCGGGTTATGAGCCCGACGAGCTACCAGGCTGCTCCATCCCGCGCCAGTAGACTAAACGTTTTAATTAGCGTCTTACGTTTACCAAGACGTTGCATCTGCACCCTGTGCTTCAGCGAGGTGCGTATACTAACGACTTAAAATTTAATTGCAACACCTGAATTAAAAAAACTGTAATAAATAGGTCTTTTGAATAAATTTGCTATAATGTCTGCAAATTTTCTAAGTTTAGTGATTATGCCAAATTTTATAGCCTTAACATCTGCGGGAATAGAGCCGCTTTTAGCCGACGAATTAATAGAGTTAGGTGCCACTGATGTGAGCCCAAGACTTCAGTCTGTTCAGTTTTCCGCCACTTTTGAAACAGCAATTAAAATCTGTTTTTGGTCACGATTAGCGACACGTGTAATGAAACACGTTATCGATATCAGTGGCAACACCAAAGAAAAAATATATGACGGTGTTATTGGCTTTGATTGGCACCCTTACTTTATTAAAACGAACAGTTTCTCAGTTGAGTTCGTTGGAACCGATAAAAGTATAAGAAATAGTCAATTTGGAGCGTTAATTGTTAAAGACGCGATCGTTGATAATATAAGAGAAGAAACAGGGAAACGTCCTGACGTAGATAAGTCGGATCCTGATCTCAAAATACATGCGCGACTGTTTAAAGGTCGTTGTAATGTATTTGTCGACTTTTCTGGATCATCATTACACCAGCGCGGTTATCGAGTAGAGCAAGGTGCGGCACCATTAAAAGAACACTTAGCAGCAGCAATAATAAAGCGTAGTGGATGGGATCAAAATAGCCCCTTTGTTGACCTTTTTGCCGGTTCAGCAACATTGTTAATTGAAGCCGCTATGATGCATATCAAACGAGCTCCCGGTTTAAACAAACGAACTTTCCCGTTTGTAAAACACCCAGAGTTTTCTGTAACTAAATATAATGCGATACGCCAAGATGCTATTGACGCTGAGGTACCAGCATCGACTCAATTTATTGGTTTTGAAATATCAAATTATGTAATAGGCAAGGCAGAGTCAAATATACAACAAGCAGGTTTAGAAGAGGTTATTAGTATAAATCAGCAAGATGCTGCAAATGCAACGGTAAGCAAAAAGCTTAAACCAGGTTGGATTGTCTCTAACCCTCCTTATGGTGAAAGGATTGGCGATGCAATAGAATTGTTATCGCTATTTAAGCGTTTGGGCCTTAACCTTAAAAAGAATTACGAAAATTGGCATGTTTCACTATTAACGGGACAGACATTACTTCTTAAATTACTGCGACTGCAAAAAAGCCGAGAATTTAAATTAAAAAATGGTCAAATTGAAACGGTACTTGCAAACTATGAGTTAACGCCACAACAATGCGAGCTGTCAGAAAGTGCATTAAGCGGCGAGTACTACTTGTCAAAAGATGGCCAAGCATTCTCAAAACGCGTAGACAAAAATTTAAAAAGACTTAAAAAGTGGGCGAATAAAGAAGGCATCACTAGTTACAGAGTCTACGATGCTGACATTCCTGAATATAATGTAGCCGTTGATTACTACGACGGTCGAGTAGTGGTGTATGAGTATCAGGCACCTAAAACCGTTAAAGAAAGCGTAGCGGAAATTCGTTTACTCGATATATTGAGTATCCTTCAACAGAAGTTCGACTTAAATGCTGAAAACTTTGCCATTAAAGTGCGAAAAGCACAAAAAGGCAAAAAGCAGTATGAAAAAGAAGATAGTAAGTTTCATCGCTTTGCCGTAAGTGAGTTTAATGCTCAGTTTTATGTCAATATTCACGACTATTTAGATACGGGCTTGTTTCTTGATCATCGCTCTACTCGCCAAGAGTTTGCAAGCTGGTGTAGTGGAAAAAGTGTATTGAATTTGTTCTGTTATACAGGTAGCGTATCTGTGCATGCCGCACTAAACGGGGCAAAAAGAGTCACTAGTGTCGATATGTCCAATACATACTTAGATTGGGCGAAAGATAATTTTTCGTTAAACAATATTTCTGAAAAAGGTCACTATTTTCATCGAGCGGACTGCTTAGATTGGTTAGCAAAATCGCGAGATAAGTTTGATCTTGTGTTCCTTGATCCACCATCCTTTTCAAATTCCAAAAAAATGGATCGCACTTGGGATGTTCAGCGTGACCACGTTGAGATCTTAGAGCTAGTAAAAGACCGATTGACTCCTGGCGGTGCAGTATTATTCTCAAACAATTTAAGAAAGTTTAAATTGGAAAAAGAAGCTATTGAGGCACTAGGCTTTGATATACAGGACATCAAAGAGAAAACCTTGCCAGAAGATTTTAAGCGTAACCAGAACATTCATCATTGTTGGAAGTTAACACTTAAAGATAATGGCTAGTTTATACCTTTTATCAACGGCGGGTTGCCATTTATGTGATACCGCCGTACATATATTAAATGATCGTCATATAGAATTTGAACTAGTGGAAATATTAGACGATGACCAACTAGTCGCGCAGTATGGTGATAAAATTCCCGTTTTAATTGCTCAGGGAGCAGAACAAGCTTTGTTCTGGCCGTTTGATGCATCACAAATAACCCAATATAAAGAGTATTATGGAATTAGTTAGACTGAGTAACGCCCAATTAGCTTTTGGTAGTCATCCGATATTAAATCATGTCGATTTTCAAATTAATGCAGGTGAACGTGTTTGTATCGTCGGTCGCAATGGTGCAGGTAAGTCGTCATTATTAAAAGTTATCAGTGGTGATCAATCGTTAGACGATGGACGGATTCAATTTGTTAATGATGCAACTGTAGCTAGGTTAGAGCAAGATCCGCCAAGAGGCCAGCACGGTACAGTTTTAGAATTTGTTAGTGCAGGGTTACAACACGTAAAAGACTTGATGAATGAGTTTAATGATGTCGCAATGAAAGTAGCGGAAGATGAGTCATTAATGTCGAGAATGGAAAAAATTCAACAAGAAATTGATTTGCACGAAGGCTGGACGTTAGACCTAAGGATATCTCAAACTCTAACGACCTTAGGTTTGTCGCCAGAACAAGATATTAATAAATTGTCAGGAGGCTGGTTACGAAAACTAGCACTTGCTAGAGCGTTAGTTAAGCAACCAAATATTCTACTTTTAGATGAGCCTACAAACCACTTGGATATAGATGCCATTGCTTGGTTAGAAAGTTTTCTAAAAGAGTTCAAAGGGGCAATTGTATTTATTTCTCATGACAGAGCGTTTATACGCGCGATGGCCACGAGGATAATTGACTTAGACCGCGGTAATGCTACTAGTATCGTTGGAACATACGATTATTACTTGGAAGAAAAACAACGCCTTCTAGAAGTTGAAGAGCAGCAAAACGCTTTGTTTGACAAAAAATTGGCCCAAGAAGAAGTATGGATTCGCCAAGGTATAAAAGCACGTAGAACCAGAAATGAAGGCCGTGTAAGGGCGCTTAAAGACTTACGGGTGCAAAGAAAAGGGCGTATCGACGCGCCAACAACTGCAAATATGTCGATACAACAAGGTGAAAAGAGCGCCAAAAAAGTATTTGAAGCGAAAGACATAAGCTACTCAATTCCGGGCAAAACATTAATTAACGACTTCTCTTGTTTAGTAATGCGAGGAGACCGTGTAGCATTAGTTGGTCCTAACGGAGTTGGTAAATCTACTTTAATCAAGCTTTTGTTAGGAGACATAGCGCCAGAACAAGGAATTATACATATAGGTGAAAACTTAAATGTTGCTTACTTTGATCAACACCGTTTAGCGCTAGATATTGAAAAAACAGTTCAAGACAATGTCGCCGACGGTAAGCAAGAAATCGAATTTAACGGTTCATCGCGCCATGTGCTTGGGTATTTACAAGACTTCTTATTCCCTCCAGCTCGTTCACGTACACCAGTAAAAGCGTTATCTGGCGGCGAAAAAAATCGACTATTACTTGCGAAGCTTTTTGTTAAACCATCAAATGTATTAATTCTTGATGAACCAACAAATGACTTAGATGTGGAAACATTGGAATTATTAGAAGAGTTAGTCGCGAATTACCAAGGTACGGTTTTATTAGTGAGCCATGATAGGGAGTTTATCGATAATACAGCGACGACTATCTGGGCATTTGAAGGCAACGGCTATATAAATAAAGTTGTTGGCGGTTACGCTGATTATCGAGATTACCTTGCCCGTATTGAGTCAAATGACAAAACCAAGAATTCCGATGCTGAAAAAAAATCTCAACCAAGTATAGTGAGCAAACCAGTAAAAACTTCGAGCAAGAAAAAACTTTCATATAAAGAGGCTCGCGAGTTAGAATCGTTACCAAAATTATTGGAATCTCTAGAGAAAGATATAGAAGAGGCGCAACTTATCGTAAATTCGCCTGACTTTTTTAAGAGTAGTAGTGACCAAACACAAAAAGCATTGAACCAATTAGCTGAATTAGAGTCGAAGATGGAAATTGCCTTCGCACGATGGGAAGAGCTAGAAGAACAACAACAAAATCAATAGGTAGTATTTATTTTGAACAAGGTGAAAATTTCTAAAACTGCGGTGGCAGTCGCAACGTTACTTATAAGTACTGCATCTCATGCAGCTAAATATAAAGTTGTAGAATTATCAGTTGCCCCAGATTACAGGCAGAGTTTTGGTATCGCTAATAACGATGTAGGTGATGTATTAAGTATTTCAAGGGACAGTGTAAATTTTCCGTTTTACTTTGATGTGTTATCGTCAACAACACACTCCATTTTGAGAGCAAATTGTGGTGTGTCCCAAGAAGAATTAGATGCCGAAGCGTTAGATGCTTCTTCAGCAGCATGCTTAAAGTCAGAGTTAGCCCGTACGTCTTCTACTTCAACCATCTATGCCTATAACTCGGCATTTCAGAAAGTAGGTGATATAAAAACAAGCTACTTTGGAAATAATTATGATAATGGCGTACTTAATTTAGTTGATCAAATAGATGAACGCCTTGGCACTTATACAAGAAGTAATACTGAGCAGTTATCTAATATCAACAATTCGGGTGTAGCGGTTGGTACTGTATCAGCGCCATATGTTTATTCAACCGTTGATATAGAAACAACAGAGGGAGAACTGACTCCAACAATTCTGTTTTCTCGAGAATATAATAAGAGAGCCGTATTATTAAGTAATGGTGAAGTTGCTATAATTGAGCCAACGAACACTACCTATGGTGGCGTTTCAAGTGCATTTGATATCTCAGAAACAGGATATGTATCAGGCATTCAATCAATTGGGGTGACTGATAATTTTACTTCGCAAATAGAAACGGGCTGTGAAGACTCTAATTTACCTTTAGAAGTATGTCAGTGGAGTTATACCGTCCAGGGTAATGTATTTAAATTGCGGCCTGTAGTTTGGAAACTTGATTCAAATAATTCGGTTGTAGAAACAATAACATATGATTTAGCTTTTGAACCGACAGAGGTGCAAACTGGCAATTATACGGCATATGCGGCGGCAGTAAACGATGCAGGGATCGCCGTAGGTTATGGTGATGCACCACTTTTCAACTCTTCAAGTACGACCGCTGTTGCTAAGTACCCTTTAGTGTTTGCTAACGGCGAAACTAAACATATTTTATCAGAAAGTGATGGCTATGATGCTGGTTATGCTGTTGATATCAATAATCAAAACTTAGTTGTTGGTAAGGTTCAAAAGTTTTTTGACGGTCAATTTAACGACACATTTTTTGTTTATGACTTAAACTCGGATACCCTGGAGTTTCCAGTCGTGTTTTATAAAGGTAGCCAAGCGATAGGTAATTCCATTAACAATAATGGAATCGTCGTAGGTGAAGGCGAATACGAAGTTACAACAGCAAATCAACGTCGTAAACATGCGTTTATCTACAATGCTATTAGTAAAGAGTTTAATAATATTAACGATTTAACTGAGTGCAATTCAAGTTATGAGGTAATTGAAGCTCGTGACATTAATAACAACAATGAAATAGTCGCAACTGCCCTCAAGACGGTGGAGCAAAGAGATGCGTTAGGTGAAGTTGTTAAAGATGACTCAGGTGAAGCAGTTACTGTGGAAGTCCCAGTTGCTGTTTTATTAGAGCCTATCGATGGTGGCTCAGTGGATGTATGTGCTGAAGACGTATCAGTACCATATGAGCGAAAAGGTTTTGCTAATAGCATTTTGTTAATTTCACTTTTAGGTGTGTTTGTAGTTATTAGACGCCGATTTTTATAACTCTTTAATCTATGTATTAAGCCCATGTATATCATGGGCTTTTTTAATTGTGACGAATTTATTGCAAATAAACAGTTGATCATAATTCTGTAATTTACTATTCATATACATAGGCACTGACGAGAAAAAGGTATTTATTCAAATTAGTGCTCGTATAACAATAAACAAAATATAGAGGTTATGCCTATGAAAAGACAAAAACGTGATCGCTTAGATAGAGCTCATTCGCAAGGTTATAAAGCAGGTATTACTGGACGGTCTAAAGAAGCTTGTCCATATCAATCTCAGGATTCTAAATCGCAGTGGCTTGGAGGGTATCGAGAAGCCATAGGTGACAAAAACTATGGTTTGTTTAAATAGTTAATATGATAGCCACAAAAAAGCTCGTAAATAACGAGCTTTTTTATTGAATTAGATATTCGGACTTAAAATGACGATGTGTCAGTAAACAAACCGACTTTTAAATCTTTTGCTTCATAAATGACTTTACCATCAACAGAAACAGAACCGTCAGCTAAACCCATATAAAGTTTTCGTTTAATAACACGCTTTAAGTCGATTTTATAAGTCACTTTACTTGCAGTCGGTAATATTTGTCCCGTGAACTTTACCTCACCCACGCCAAGTGCTCTGCCTAATCCTGGCCCACCTGACCAACCTAAAAAGAATCCGACCAGTTGCCACATAGCGTCTAGACCAAGACAGCCTGGCATCACAGGGTCGCCTTTAAAATGACATTCGAAAAACCATAAGTTTGGATTAATATCGAGTTCAGCAATGATTTGACCTTTTCCGTACTCACCACCTTCATCAGTAATGGAAATGATTCTATCCATCATTAACATGTTGTCAGATGGTAAGCGACTATTTCCCGGTCCGAATAGCTCGCCGTTACCGCATGCAATTAAATCGTTTTTATCGTAGCTATTTTTCTGTACCATATTGTTATTACTTATTTCCACCAAGATTTAGAGAACTGGTAATTTAGCTTACACTTGTACGCTAAACAACTCTGAACAGTGAAATAGTCACTGATATCTTAACTTTAGGTTAAAAGAATGCCCTTAACAAACGCTGAAAAACAAAAACGTTATAGAGAGCGTAAAGCTCAAGCAGGAAAGAAAGAAGTAAGAGGATACTTGACCGAGCCGGCTCAACAGTGTTTGGAGGATATTAGACAACAAACGGGCTGGGATGACAGTACAATATTATCAAACGCATTAAGATTAACTTACGCAGCCCAAAAGTGTGGTCAAGTTAAAATATTAAATAACTGGTTGTTAAAAAATAGTAAATAAGGATTATATCGCTTTGTTGATCACCTGGTAGGCTGATAAAAGCGCTTTAAACTGTTCGCTCGAACCACCTCTGTCGGGGTGTAAGATTAGACTCCTTTTTTTAAAGGCCGCCTTTAGCTCCCTCTTACTTGGTATGCTATTAAACTGGAACACGGATAAAGCTGCAGTCAAAGTATTCTGATAATGGCTGTTATAGCGTACCCAAAACGAATCGAATAGAGCATCAACTTCGCTTTGCTTTGCATCAAAATTATCCCAATCTAAATAAAACGCTTGCAGCTTATCGTCACCGATTGCAGGCATGTTGATTTCATTATTATTAGATCCTGAGACTTCTTTATCAGTTTTAAACAAGACAAGTTTTATAGCTAAGGCGCTAATATGTACTGTAAAGTTACCTTGTTTTTCTCCTTCGAGTTTTAGGCGATACAGAGAGTTAAATACAATAAAATGGGTGTGAAAAAGCGACAAGGTGTGGCTTAAAGCATTTTCTGAAAAAATCTCATAAGGTTTTAATTGCAGTATTTTTATTAATTCAAATTCAGATAATGTTCGCTTTGTGATTATTTCAAATATAGATGCATCAAGGTACGCTAACCTTGATGCATCTATATTAAGTGGTGATACATTAGACTTCATAGACTAACGGATCAGTTATTCCATTTTTAGCGAATGCTTCTAAACGTTCCTGACAAGCGCCACAAGTCCCACATGCTCTCTCTCTACCATTATAACAAGTCCAAGTTAAGCTATAATCTAAGCCCATTGAAATCCCGTCAGCTAATATTTCTATTTTGTCATTATTGATATAAGGCACTGCTATATCAACGGGTTCGTAGTTTGCGATGGCCGATACATCCTGCATTTTGCTTACAAACTCAGGACGACAGTCAGGATAAATGGCATGGTCTCCAGAGTGTGCACCGTAGTATACCTTTGTCGCGCCAAGGCTAACGGCGTAGCCAATTGCCAACGATAACAATATCATGTTTCTATTTGGCACTACGGTCTGCTTCATACTATCGGCTTCATAGTGACCGTCGGGAACGTCGATATCATCGGTAAGCGAAGAACCCGCTATAATAGAATTGATAGCACTAATATCGACAATTTTGTGGTTAATTTTTAATAAATCGCACGCCCGTTTCGCATATTCCACTTCTTTAACGTGACGTTGCCCGTAATTAAAGGTGAGGGCATACACGTCATAACCGTCTTTTATTGCTTTATTTAAAACAGTGTATGAGTCCATACCACCAGAGTAAATGACCACGACTTTTTCAGTCATAAAAAATCCTATTTAGAACCAAACATTTTATGTTCAAGTTTTGTTATACTTTGCGATTAACAGATTTTAATGTATTCGGCGCCAGATCAAAAGGTAACTATTCTTAAACTATAGAATAACCTATGGTGTTTTATTAGGTTGGGTATGACAACATATAAAATAAATGAGTTTTTTGAAACGATCCAAGGTGAAGGCCAATATACTGGCACAGCTGCGATTTTTATTCGACTTCAAGGTTGTCCAGTGGGTTGTTCGTGGTGTGATACAAAACACACTTGGAATGTGGACGGCGATAAGGAAATAACATTAAAGAATGTTATTGAAAAGAATAGTGAAACTGAACAATGGGCAGATGCTAATGCAGAACAACTACTCAGTTTTATACAGTCGCAAGGTTATCGCGCCAAACATGTAGTGATCACAGGCGGTGAGCCAGCAATGTACGACCTAGTGCCACTATGTGATTTATTACATAAAAATGGTTATTCGACACAGATTGAAACAAGTGGCACTTTTGAACTGAAAGTTCCTGATTTAACTTGGGTTACTGTATCTCCAAAAATTAACATGGCCGGTGGTTACGAAGTGTTAGCGAATTGTATGGCAAGGGCTAACGAGATTAAGCACCCGATAGCCCGAGAGAAGCATGTCGAGGAGTTGGAACATTTAATTGCAAAAGCACCAATAGCCGATAACGCACTAATATATCTACAACCGATTAGTCAAAAGGTATCAGCAACTAAGCTAGCAATAGAAACCTGCAAAGATAAAAACTGGCGTTTATCAGTGCAGGTTCATAAATACATAGGTATTAGCTAGTTTAGTCTATTAAGCTTTAATTGTTGCGTTCTTCATGCTGCTTACAAAGGCTGCTAGCGCAGCTAATAGCTCAGTTTGATTGTTAAGATTTTGTTCTATTATCTTAACAATTGCTGAGCCTGAAATGGCACCAGTTGCACCAGACAAAATAGCTTCATTTACCTGCTCAGGCGATGAAATACCGAAACCTAGCACAGGCGGTGCAGCTTTGTATTCGATTAGCTTATTTATCATGACCTCCGGAGGCATATTTGCTTTTGTTTCCGCACCGGTAACACCTGCACGACTTAACAAATAAGTATAACCACGAGAGTATGATGCAATTGCGCGTAATGTTTCATCGGTTACGTGCGGCGGTACAATAAATACAGCTTCAATTCCGGCATTCTTTGCTGCTAACCTAAAAGGTTTACTTTCCCTAACAGGTACATCGGCCACTAAAACAGAGTCAACCCCGGCCTCAGCGCAACTTTGATAAAAGCTAGATAGGCCTTTCGCCATAACTAAATTACTATAAAGCAACAAGCCGATTGGTGTGTCTGGAAACTCGTCTCGAACTTTTCTAATAATATCTAAGCAGTCTTGAGTTGTAATTTTATGTTCTAACGCTCGAATGTTGGCTTTTTGAATCGTTGGCCCGTCGGCAATTGGATCTGAAAATGGCAGACCTAACTCTAGTGCATCTGCGCCAGATAGAATTAATTGACGAATGATTTCATGGCTTCGCTCAAGCGATGGATCACCAACGGTTACAAAAGGAATAAAAGCTCCTTGTTTTGCGGCTTTTAATTCATTAAAAAGTTTACTATATCGGCTCATTTTAAGCGTCCTTGTTTTGTTCGGCTAATACCGCATGAACGTGGGCAAGATCTTTATCGCCGCGCCCTGACAGATTGACCAAAATAACTTGTTCTTTACTAGGATTTTCGTTTGCTAATTTTAGTGCATAGGCAAGTGCATGAGAGGACTCGACTGCTGGGATAATACCTTCTTTCTTAGCGAGAACTTGAAATGCGTCTAACGCTTCATCATCGTTAATTGCAACATAGTCTGCTCGTCCAGTTGCTTTTAAATGCGCATGCTGAGGGCCAACGGCAGGGTAGTCTAATCCCGCAGAAATTGAGTAGGACTCCTCAATTTGCCCATCTTTGTCCTGCATTATGTGGGTATATGCACCGTGAAGTATACCGGTGGAGTCGATACCCTTGTCAATTACTGCCAATGCCGCTCCGTGTAAACCACTGTCTAAACCTTTACCTCCAGGCTCTACACCGATAAGTTGAACACCGTCTTCTGGAATGAAATCATTAAACATTCCAATAGCGTTAGAGCCGCCTCCAACACATGCCATTACGATGTCTGGAAGTTTGCCTTCAGCTTTTAATATTTGCTGCTTGGATTCTTCACCAATCATTTTTTGAAAATCGCGCACTATCGTCGGGAATGGGTGAGGGCCTGCAGCTGTGCCAAGTAAATAGTGACTTTCTTCATATGTAGAGGCCCAATCACGCATTGCTTCATTAACTGCATCCTTAAGCGTACCTGAACCTGAATTAACAGGAATAACTTGTGCTCCCATTAACTTCATTCTGAACACATTGGGTTGTTGACGTTCGATGTCTTTTGCGCCCATGTAAATTCTGGCTTCTAATCCCAATAACGCACAAGCTAAAGCTGTTGCTACACCATGTTGACCGGCTCCGGTTTCGGCGATGACACGTTTTTTGCCCATTCGCTTGGTTAAAAGCGCCTGGCCTAATACTTGGTTAGTTTTGTGCGCGCCACCATGCAATAAGTCTTCACGTTTAAGGTATATTTTTGTTTTTGTACCCGCCGTCAAGTTCCTGCATAACGTAAGTGGTGTAGGGCGACCAGCATAGTCCTTTAGTAGCGCATTAAACTCACTATGGAATGCATCATCGTCCATCGCTTCAATGTAGGCTTGTTCTAATTGCTCAAGCGCAGGTACAAATAACTCAGGTACGAACATACCACCAAATTCACCGAAATAAGCCGGCAGGGTCTTTTTAATCGAATTCATGTTGTTCCTTTAGAGACGTTGTACGACTCGTTATTTTAGAAAATACAGTATTTATTTTTGATGTTGATTTTTGTCCAGGTGAATCTTCTAACCCTGAATTAAAATCTAAGCCGATAACAGGAAGTGATAGTGCAGAACTAAAGTTCTCTTGATTTAATCCACCCGCTAAAAATATTTTAGGAGATGTAAAATCTTCTTTTAAGGCAGCTAGCACTGACCAGTCAAAAGTAATTCCTGTCCCGCCTAATTCACCACTATCACTTTTTGCATCTAAGACAATTCTATCCACATTTGGCCATTTTTCTGGTAAAGCCTCACCAGCACCGATAGAAATAGCTTTCCAAATTTCTGTACCATGGCCTGACTTTGCCAGAGCATCTTTAATAAGGGTTATGTAGCTATCGTCTTCAGTACCGTGCAATTGAATTGCACTTAGTGGTAAATGAGCGACTAATTGCAATAAAAAATCGATCGGTTGGTTTTGTACAACAGCAACAATACTTAAACGGTTTAATGGATTGTTCGTTGAGGAATTGGCCGATGTTACAATTTCCTTTGCTTGTTCAAGACTTATCTGTCTTTTACTGCCTTGTGCGAATATAAAACCTGCGTAACTAGCTCCCGCGTTTGCAATATCATTAAGTTGTTGTGAATTAGTCAATCCACATACTTTATGTTCACCGAAGGTTAGTTTTTGACACGCACGCTTTATGTCTTTTTCAGCCATCAACGAGCTACCTACCAAAAAGCCATCCACTAAATGTGACAATTGATTTATTTGTTGATGGTTATAGATGCCTGACTCTGAAATAAGTAGGGTGTTTTGTTTTTGTGAGGAAGGTGCGTTCAACCTAAACACCTCCTCGAGTAACACCGTTTGTTTCAAATCGGTTGATAAGTCTCTTAAGTTTCGATTATTTATACCTATGATGTTAGCTTCGAGTTCAATTGCTCTTAGCATCTCTTCCTCGTTACTAACTTCGGTTAATACATCAAGCCCTAAATCATTCGCGACGCTTGAAAGCTCTTTGTATTCGTTATCATTGAGTACAGATAGCATAAGCAACACCGCATCGGCACCGTAAAAACGGGCTAAATAAACTTGATAAATATCAACAAAAAAATCTTTACATAATATCGGCTGAGCAAGCAACTCTCGAACTTTGGGTAGCCTTTCAAAGTCACCTTGAAAGTACTTTTCGTCAGTAAGAACAGAAACACAACTTGCGTAGTCTTTATATGCCGTACAGATTTCTTCTAAATCAAATCGCTCACGAATTAAACCTTTTGACGGACTGGCTTTCTTTACCTCTAAAATAAAGCCACGCCCATTCTTTTGTTTGTCATTTTTTATAGCGTCGAAGAAGCTTCGTGTTGAATTTGATAAGCCTGAGATAAAAGTTTCCAACGGTAACAATGCTTTTCGGTTTGATACTTCTTCGCGTTTATCAAGAACTATCTTTTCTAATACATTCATTTTGCTATCCATTAACCTTTATTTGCAATGTCGACAAAATTTGTGAGCGTCGTAAGTGCCTGACCTGAAGCTAACGCGTTCTTAACTTGATTTGCAGCGTCTAAAAGTGAGTCAGCTCTACCAGTAAGTAATAGTAACGGTGCCGTATTAATTATTACCGCAGCGTTATGTGCTGGAGAACCTTTACCTGCAAGCACTTGACGAATAATACTTGCGTTATGAGCTGGTTCACCACCCACCAAATCTTTCACCGTATATCTTATTTGACCGAAGTCCTCTGGCTTAACCGTAAACTCTGATATCTCACCATCGATTAACTGAACGACTTTCGTTTTATCATGGACTGCAATTTCATCCATACCAGCACCGTGAACCACCCATGCGCGTTTTTTACCAAGTAACTTCAACGATTCTGCCATAGGGCGACATAGATCTGGATCGTATACCCCAATAATACAAGTTGTCGCCTTCGCTGGGTTAACTAAAGGACCAAGCGCATTAAAAATAGTGCGAGTTCGTAAAGTTTGACGAACGGGCATCGCATGCTTAATACCACGATGATAATGAGGCGCCATTAAAAATGTTAAGTTTGATTCAACTAAACATTTTTTTGCCACTTCAGGCGTCATATCAAGGGGTACACCAAGCTCTGAAAGTACATCAGCAGAACCTGTGCTAGACGAAACCTTTCGATTGCCATGTTTTGCCATTTTTAGGCCCATACTAGCGGCAACAATCGCACACAACGTACTTATGTTAATGGTATTGGTACCATCACCACCTGTACCGCAATTGTCTATCGTGTCGAAGTCTAAAGATGGAAAAGGCACCGCATTATCGGCTAATGCCATTGCCGCCCCCGCAATCTCCTCGGCTGTTTCACCTCGAACTTTTAAAGCGCTCAGTAAAGCAGCCAACGGAATGTCATCCATTTCGCCATTTACTACATCGGTAAACAATTTGTATGTTTGTTCTTTTGTTAGAGAGCGATTTGTCATCGCTAAATGAATAAGATCCAATTGTACTGTGTTCATATTATTGACCACTTTCCTTTAATAAATAGTTAATACTTTGCTCTAGTAGTTTCGCTCCGAGCGTTGTCAAAATTGATTCCGGGTGGAACTGAAAACTAAGGATCCGATTATTTTCATCAATAAACGCCATTGGCATATTATTGTAATGCCCGATCACCATTAAATTTTCCGGAACAGTCGTTGCTACTAAACTATGATAACGAGCTACGGTGAGATTTCTTGGTAATCCATCAAAAATAGGGTGCTCCTCACACTGAATCACTGACGATTTTCCGTGTACAGTTTCGCCTGCTAAACCAACTTTACCACCGAAATACTCCGCAATTGCCTGATGTCCTAAGCAAACACCAAATATTGGAACTACGCCACTTAATGACTTCAGTAAGTCACTCATGCAAGGTGAGTCTGAAGGAGTGCCGGGGCCAGGAGAGAAAAACAGAATGACCGATTTACCAGTTTTTTGTAATTCAAACACCTTTGACTCTATCGTGTGTTTCGACACCGTATTTCTATATACGGTAACTTTATGATTTAGTTTCTCTAATTCATCAACTAAATTGTAGGTAAATGAATCTTGGTTATCGATAAAGACGATGTCAGCCATTTACTTTTCTCCTTCGTTAACACTTCGATTTGCATTTAGCACTGCTTTGATAACTGCTCTAGCTTTATTACTAGTCTCATTAACTTCAGACTCAGGATCAGAATCAAACACGACACCAGCACCAGCCTGAACAAAAGCTTTACCGTCTTTTACAAATGCACTTCGAATTACGATACAAGTATCCATATCACCACGACCGTTTAAATAACCGACAGCACCGCCATAGCTACCTCGTCTTGTTTGTTCTACTTTACGGATTAATTCGGCTGCTTTAATTTTTGGCGCGCCTACCAAAGTTCCCATATTCATACATGCTTGATATGCATGCAATGCATCTAAATCATCTTCTAACTCACCAATGACACGGGAAACTAAATGCATTACATAGGAATATCGGTCTACTTTTAAGAAGTCTTTTACATATCGTGAACCGGTTTTACTTATTCTAGCAACGTCATTACGTGCTAAGTCGACAAGCATGATATGTTCAGACACTTCTTTTTTATCATTTCTGAGGTCTAGCTCGATTCGTGAATCCAAATCTTTATCTATTTTACCTTTGTTATCAAAGCCACGAATACGCGTACCAGCGATCGGATATACCTCTACATTTTTTGACTCCGCTTCAAACTTTAATGCGGACTCCGGTGATGCACCAAATAGTTCAAAACTAGGATGTTTTAAATAAAACATGTAAGGACTTGGGTTATCGGCTTTTAGCTGTTTGTAAGCGGACATAGCGTCGGAGCAATCGAGCGTAAAACCGCGTGAAGGTACCACTTGAAAAACGTCACCTTGAATAATGTTATTTTTTAAATTAGTGACAGTTTCTTTGAAGTTTTTGTCGGAAATATTAGGCACTGCAGAATCAAAATTCACATCAGAATAGGTAGTAGGGGTTGGTTCTGTGTGTTCAATAGAATTTACGCTATTTTTAAGATCTTCTAATCTACGGCCAATGGCGAAACAAGTTTGATATACACTATCGCCACTAAATACATTGCCGATCAAATCCGTCGATTTTTTTTGGTGGTCAATGACCAGCATAGTTTCAGCAAGATAAAACGAATAATCGGGACATGTATTAAAACCATCAGGAACGCTAGGAAGTGTTTCGAAATTAGCGATCATGTCATAAGCAAAAACACCGCCTAAGAATACTGAAAATACATCTTCTTCATTATGAGAAATGTTTTTTATAACAGCGCGTAACACTTCAAAGGCATTTAACTGCTTTAGTCTAGCTCTTTCATCAGTATCTAAACATATACTTTCAAAAGTAAGCTCTAACGTATGTTCGTTGCGTGTAGCCTGAACTTCTTTACTGTCAATGCTATATATATCGGAATTGAAGATAGAGTAAAGATAGTCTATCACCGCGTTACCATTTTCAGATTTAGCCGTTGCGATTACTTTGTGTCCAAAACATTCAAAAACAACTGCTGCGTCAATGAGCATTAAACTCTTTAAATTATCTTTACTATCGATTTCGGCTGATTCCAATAACAAACTATGCTCGCTGTTGTTTGCTAATTGTTCAAACGCAATGGTCGGTGATGCTACATATTTGCATGGCATAACTAGACTAGTTGCTTCACCTGGCTTGGTTTTAATTTGACTAAATAACATCTTTTACTCTTTCTATTAATATTTCCGAAATGCAGGTATAAAAAAACCCGCAATAAGCGGGTTTGTTTTTTGAAATTAGTATCTTAAAAGTTAGATACAGATCATCCACCCGCGTTAAATAGGAATGCTCCACCAATGCCAGCTACGAGTTGAATGTAAGTTTGTCATCTGAATATCTTTCTAATTTGTTTAAGAGCGTATATAAAAACGCGTTTTGTAGCTGGTGTCAATGATAATTTTAATCAATAGCGGTAGTTAAGGCAGTATGTCATAATACCGGGATGAATAGCATGCATAAAAATGAGATCGCGTTAAAGTATGATCTCCATACACACACTACTTGCTCCGATGGGGTGTTAAGTCCAACCGAGTTAGTATTTAGAGCGGATAATAAACAGGTTGATGTATTAGCGATTACGGACCATGACAGTCTTGCGGCACTAGCAATTGCACAAGAAGAAATTAAATTAAGAAATTTAAAAGTTAGGCTTGCTTCGGGCGTTGAAATATCAACGAGGTGGCATGGTTTTGAAATCCATGTAGTAGGTCTATGTATTGATACCCAAAATAAGACACTTAATGTTTCGTTACAAAAGCAACAACAACAGCGTGAAGGCCGAGCTGAGCGAATCGCACAAAAATTAGAAAAAAAAGGTATTTCGGGAACGTTAGAACTGGCAAAAAGACATGCCAACAATGGAGTGATAAGCCGCACTCATTTTGCCAAAGCGTTAATGGAATTAGGCGCAGTGAATTCATTTGATCAGGCTTTTAAGAAATACCTCGGCAAAGGCAAGGGTGCATACGTAACGCCTGAGTGGATGAGTGTATCCGATGCGGTTGAATTAATTCGTGCTGCAGGAGGTATATCAGTCATAGCTCATCCAGTTCGTTATGACATGTCTAATAAATGGCTACGAAAACTAGTAGCAGAGTTTGCAAGTGTTGGCGGTGATGCGTTGGAGGTAGGATTAACTCAAATGAGTCCAGACCAACGAAGATTTATTTCTGACATTGCAAAAGAGCATAGTCTATACAGTTCACTTGGATCTGATTTTCATGCTCCAACAAGGTGGACAGAGTTAGGGCGAGGTATTTACTTAAGTGAAAACTGTATACCGGTTTGGCAGCATCCAAGCTGGCGCTTAGCCTAAATAGTAAAATTTAGATAACAAGAGAACAACATGAGCCAATTTTTTCATATACATCCAGATAACCCTCAAGGACGGCTAATTAGTCAAGCTGTCCAAATTATTCGTCAAGGCGGAGTGATTGTATATCCAACTGATTCTGGGTATGCCATTGCATGTGCGCTGGGCGATAAAAAGGCAATGGATAGAATTGTTCAGATAAGAAAAATAGATAAGAATCATAATTTTACCTTGGTGTGTAAAGATTTTGCAGAGATTTCAAATTTTGCTAGGGTGGATAATCAAGCCTTTAGGGCGATACGTGCACACTCTCCTGGTCCGTACACGTTTATTTTTAAAGGCACTAAAGAAGTTCCAAAACGTGTATTAAATGAGAAACGTAAAACAATCGGGATACGTATTCCAGATAACAAAATAGCGCTAGCTTTGTTAGAAGAACTCGGTGAACCTCTAATGTCCACTTCGTTACTATTGCCAGGTGAAGATTTTGCAGAGTCTGATCCAGAAGAAATTCGTTTTAGAATAGAAAAACAAGTCGACCTAATTATTCACGGCGGTTACCTCATTGAAAAGCCAACTTCTATAATTGACTTTTCTGAGGGTGAACCTCAAGTTATTCGTCACGGTGAAGGTGACGTTAGTTTATTTGAATAAGATGACAACCGAGTTAGATACAACGCAAATGATTCAACAAGATCTTCCCTTAGCGTTAGTGAGAGGAGAAATTGTTATAGACCGTCCACAAGACTTGTTTATACCTCCAGATGCAATGGAGGTGTTCTTGGACGCTTTTGAAGGACCACTAGATTTTTTGTTGTATCTAATTAAAAAACAAAAGTTTGATATTGTCGATCTGCCTATTTTTGAAATAACTCAACAATATATGAAGTATGTTGAGTTGATGCGCGACTTAAAACTTGAGTTGGCTGCTGAATACTTAGTAATGGCGGCTTTGCTGGCAGAGATTAAATCAAGATTGTTGTTACCAAAACACGATGAACTTCAAGAAGAAGAACATGACCCGCGGGCAGAGCTGATTCGTAGACTGCAACAATACGAAGTTATAAAATCTGCAGCCTTAGATTTAGATAACCTTCCTCGTTTAGAAAGGGATCACTGTATCGTTTCCGCATTACCTCCAAGTGACATGGAAATACAGATAGAATCACCTAGTATCGATATTCAAGAGTTGGTCATGGCGTTTCAAGACATCTTAAAGCGTGCGAATGCTTTTCAGCATCATGAAATATCTAAAGAGCGTCTTTCCACAAGAGAACGAATGTCACAGATATTAGAAAAATTAAGGCATAACCGCCAATTTTTTCCATTTGAACAACTGTTTGATGTTAGTGAAGGAAAAGCGGGTGTAGTCGTAACATTTTTAGCCATTTTAGAATTAGTAAAAGAGTCCATGTTAGACGTCGTTCAAGCTTCGGCTTTTGGTGTTTTGCATGTAAAATACAAAGGAGCAGACCTTGAGTGAAATAAAAGTAGGTCTATTTTCTAAAAACCAATTAAAATCTATTATAGAAGCTGTTGTATTTAGTCAACGAAAACCAATTTCAATTGCACAAATTCAAAGTTTGATTTTTCCTGATGACAACATCAAAAAATTGGATATTGAAGCAGCTTTAGAATTATTGAAAAAAGATTATAAAAACAAGTCAATCGAGTTAGTAGAATTAGCAACAGGTTTCTGCTTTCAAACTAAACAAGAGTATGCGCCTTGGGTTAGTCGGTTGTGGCATGAAAAGCCTGCAAAATACAGCAGAGCGTTATTGGAAACCCTAGCGCTAATTGCATACCAGCAGCCAATTACTCGCGGTGAAATAGAGGATGTTAGAGGTGTATCTGTGAGCTCTAGCATTATCAAAACATTAATTGACCGAGAGTGGGTAAAAGTAGTAGGGCATAAGGAAGTCCCAGGTCGGCCATCCTTATATGGAACGGATAAAAACTTTTTAGATTACTTTGGATTAAGGTCATTGTCTGAGCTTCCGACCTTAATGGAACCAGAATCCATTGAACTAATTGCCGGTAGATTAGAAAAAGAATTAACACATGACGGTGACTAGACATCGTTATGTACAAATTAAATAGTAGAGAAATTATATAAATGAGTGAAAAACTACAAAAAGTATTAGCACGCTGCGGCGTTGGCTCGAGACGTGAAATGGAAACGTATATTTCAAGTAATAGAGTCAGCGTAAACGGCAACGTTGCCAAACTTGGCGATCGTGTTGAAGGTACAGAAACAATCAGAGTTGATGGCCATATTGTTGATATTAGATCGCAAGAAGATGAAATTTGTCGTGTAATTATGTACAACAAGCCAGAAGGTGAGATGTGTACACGTAAAGATCCAGAGGGTCGCCCGACTGTTTACGATCGTTTACCACAGTTAAAAAATAGTCGTTGGATTGGCATTGGTCGTTTAGACGTAAATACGTCAGGGCTTTTATTGTTTACCAATGACGGCGAATTAGCTAATCGATTAATGCACCCGAGTTATGAAGTAGAGCGTGAGTATTCGGTGCGCGTATTTGGTGAAGTTACGAATGAAAAACTTCATAATTTGACTAAAGGTGTTGAATTAGAAGATGGAATGGCAAAGTTCGATCGTGTTAAAGCCGAACGTAATTCAGATGACGAAAGTAAGAACAAATGGTTCAGTGTTAGCCTAAAAGAAGGTCGTAATAGAGAAGTACGTCGTTTATGGGCGTCTCAAGAGCTAACGGTTTCAAGGTTAGTGCGCGTAAGGTACTCTGAGATAAAACTAGACAGACGATTAATCCAAGGTGGATGGAAAGAACTTGGTTTGGACGAATTAAACCAGTTACGTAAAAAAGTTGGTCTAGACAGAGAACTTCGCGAATTCAACCCGAATATACAAAAAGATACCGCGCAGACAAGACGCGTCGCTCATGCTCGAATTAAACGAGCCGTTAAAAAGCATAAAATGCGTCAAGCGAAACAAAAATAAGTTTTAGGCCCCTGTAATAAAACAGGGGCTTTTCTATTCAGGGTCTTTATATTTTTCGTAAATCGCTACAAACTCTTCATAATTGTCAATGAACAGCGTGACTAATTCAGGATCAAATTTACGACCAGACTGCTCCACAATAAATGAGTTTACGGTCGACTGATCCCAAGCCGGTTTGTAACACCGTTTACTCATTAATGCGTCAAACACATCAGCAATCGCAGTAATTCGTCCATAAATATGGATGTCTGTCCCTTTTAGACCAGCAGGGTAACCCGAACCATCCCAATTTTCGTGGTGCTGCCCAGCAAGTATTGCACCTGCTTGGAATATCGGCTTTTTTAAATGGTTTAATGTATTAAAGCCAACTTCAGCGTGGGTTTTCATTATTTCCCATTCGGCGTCAGTAAGCGGTCCAGGCTTATTTAATATACTGTCAGGAATTGCAACTTTACCTACGTCATGTAGTGGAGAGGCAAAAAACAATTCGTCACATTGCGCTTCACTTAAGCCGTATTTCTGTGCCATTAACTTTGAGTACATAGCAACGCGGCGGACATGATTGCCAGTCTCTTTAGAGCGAGACTCAGCTAACTCGCATACGGAATAAATAATGTCTTTTTGAGTCGTAGATACTTCATCGTAAAGTTCGATATTTTCCAGCGCTATTGCAACATTTTTACAAAATAGCTCTATTAAAAAATAATCTGTAGGGGAAATGTTTGTGTTGCCCCTAATGGCTAGGACGAGCCGTTTTTCGCCATAAGAATTGGTGAATACTATTCGGTTACTTTCAGTAATAAACTCGCTGCCCTGATGATACTCTGTGATTGAGGTTAATTCAGTAATGAGATCATTCTCATCCTCTATGTTTGGGTTTTGATTTCCCGACTTTACTGATGCTAGAACTTTTACCGTCGATGAGTCTCGTGTCGCCATTACCGCATCATATTCCATTAATACGAGATCATTATCGACATACAAAATAGCAGCAAGCTGCTCAAGAGCACCCTGCGCAAAACCCTGTAGTGAGCTTTTTTCTAAAATACTTGCAGTTGCATCGATAACTTTTTCAAGGCCTTTTCTATGTTTGTCGAGAGCAACAATATCGCGATAAGATCGAAGGGCGGTATATAATATTGAGTGTAGTTTATTGGCTGTTAACTCAGTTTTTTCGTTGTAACCGTTAATATCGTATTTTTCGATAACTTCCATTTCTGGTGCTTGTCCAGGTTGCCCTGTTCTTAGAATAACCCGTACATTATTATTATTTAATTCGTTTCTAATATAGTTTACTGTTTTTAATCCAGCATCATCGGTTTCCATTACTACGTCTAATAAAACCAAGGCAATGTCGTTATGATTAGCCACAATTTGGCACGCTTGTTCGCCAGAATATGCATGTAAAAAATGCAAAGGACGGCTCGCAAATTCAAAATGACCTAATGCAATTTCAGTAATTTGATGAATACTTGGTTCATCATCGACGATGAGAATATTCCATGGTTTAAGTACGTCCTTCACTTCATGTTCATCTACAGGCGCTTCTGGAGCGAAAACAAAAGAGGTGTTTGCACCGTCATTTGACATACTTTCTTTGTCCTTAACATTAAACATCGGATGATGTGCTACTTTTATAATAGTGTCGGTGCCCATAACACTATGACTACTATTAATTTAATAGGCGAGGAAGGTGAATTTGTCAATATTTTCTAGAACTCTAATTTTTGTCATTGGTACATCTATGTTTGCCCTTATTGTTCTGATTTCCCTTACCGTAAACTTCAGTAAGTCATACATAAATGAAAATCTAAATGAGCGAATAGAAGCGCTGGTAAGAAGCCAAGAGATAAAGGTTGAACAGTCCCTTGATAACTTAGGAGAACTCGCTTTGAGTGTTGCCAATAACTCCCAACTTGCTGTTAGTGTTGCCAACTTTATAAATGAAGACTCACCAGAGAACTTTGTTTCAATTCGTAAGCTACTTAACGACTTGATGGAAACGTCAGGTATGTTAGTAAAAATAGATGTTTTGGCAAAGGACGGCAAAGTTATATCGTCGTTAGGACAGTTAAATAATTTAGTGAAAGGCGAAGATTTAATAGCGAAGAGTAATAAAGCGAATTATGGCTTTCATCGTATAAGTAAATCTTTTGTTGGAAAAACTTACTTACATGTTAAAGAGCCAATTTTTGTAAACGCACAGTTAATCGCGGAGGTCGATATTGTCATAGATATTACATCGTCTGTAGAAACATTTTATGACAATGCAGGATTTGGTGATGATGGTTTTACGCAGGTCTACACCGTTAGCCAAAGTGGCAAATGGATAGCGCTATCAGACTTGTCGGTTGTTGAAGATTTAAAACCAAGTATTTTAATAAACAAAGTTAAATATGACGGATTTCTTAATAATATTCTAAACACTAGACAACCATTGATCACTATCGAAAAACAAATTCCCGGCCGAGCGCTAGTAGTTTCAGTAAATATTGCAAGCGCAGAAGTATTTAATGCGATTGATACCTTTTATCTCTATTTATTCTCAGCCTTTATTTTAGTTATGTTAGTAACCTTGTTTATTGGATTTACATTCAGCCGACAAATTACTAAGCCAATAACGTATTTAAATAATAAAGTAAGTGAAATAGCCACCGGTAAAAAAAATATAGAAATTGATTATCATCATAAAGACCCATCTGAAATAAAAACGCTATCTTACAATATTGAGATAATGGCAAAAAATTTGTGGCACATGAATCAAGGTCTTGAGGACATAGTAAATGAACGGACAGCACAGTTAACAAAACTAAATGAAAGTCTTGAAATCACAGTTTCTGATAGAACAAAAGAGTATCAAGAGGCGAATAGCTCATTATTACAGGCGTTAGAAGAATTACACGACACCAAAAACGAGCTAGTAAAATCGGAGAAAATGGCCTCGCTCGGTGAGCTTGTCGCAGGGGTTGCTCATGAGATAAATACTCCGTTAGGAGTTGCGGTAACGGGCGTAAGTCAGGCATTGTCGCAACTTAAGCAACTCGAAAAATTTAAAAATACTGGCACGCTTACGGCCACTAGCTTTGATACTTATATTACCGAGTCAAACAAACTTCTGTTATTGATGACAGATCAACTAAATGTTGCTTCCAGTTTAATAAAAAATTTCAAAGAAGTTGCGGTTGACCAGAATAACTTCGATATAAGAACCCTCAAACTGCGTGAGTATTTAGATAAAATATTTGATACTGTAAGACCCAAATACCGGCCAACACAGATCAACCTCAAACTAGATTGTCCGAATGAAATATATATTGCAACTCGGCCAGGTGCTTTTTCCCAAGTTATCTCAAACCTTCTAATTAACGCGTTAATACATGGATATGAAAAAGGAGATGTAGGCTGTGTCGAAGTAAGGTGCATAGAACTAGATGATATATTAGTAATAAAGGTTATCGATGATGGAAAGGGGATTAAAACAGAATATCTAGAACGTGTGTTTGACCCTTTTTATACAACAAAACGAGGTCAGGGTGGCAGTGGACTAGGGTTAAGTATTGTTTACAATATAGTTAACGAAGCGTTGAAGGGGAAAATTACTGTAAAAAGTACAGAAAACATGGGATCTCAGTTTATTATTGAGATCCCAAAGCAAATTAAAGGAGATCAAGTCTAGCTTTGTAGATCAATAGATTGACCTTGAATATCTAGTGTTAAGTCAGACATAAGATGTACATAAGTCGGGATTATATCTGCCGGTGTTTTAAGGGCTGTTACATCTTCACCCGGGTAAGCTTTAGCTCGCATTTTTGTTTTAGTCGCACCCGGATTAATTGCATTAACTCGCATACCTATGTGAGCATATTCATCACTCATGGTTTGCATGAGGCCTTCTGTGGCAAATTTTGAAAACGCATATTCACCCCAAAACGCGCGTCCTTTTTTACCGACAGTACTGCTCGTGAATATTACCGAAGGGTGAGGGGCTTTTTTAAGCGCTGGGATAAGAGCTTGAGTTAAAAAGAACGTAGCCTTGAAATTAACTTTCATGACTTTATCAAAAGAATCTTCGTTAATATGTTCTATTGGATTTAAAGAATTTAATATCGACGCATTGTTAAGTAACCCATCTAAGCGACCGAACTGATCGAGTATGGTTGCCGCCATGTCTTGGTAGTTTTTCACCGTAGCGCCTTTCATATCTAAAGGTACAATAGCCGGTTGTTTACCACCGTTATGGACTATTTCATCGTAAACAGCTTCGAGCTTTTTTACTGTTTTGCCGAGTAATATGACTTCTGCACCATATTCAGCGAAAGTTATTGCAGCTTGTCTCCCGATACCGTCTCCGGCACCCGTTACTAATATAACCTTGTCATTTAATAGCGTTTTATCTTCAGGAAGTTGATCAAGTTTCATAAAATATCGTTATAAAAGAATTTAAGTAGCAGTATGTTACAGGTCATCACGGTTAAATTCATTAATAGATGAAAATTTTTACATTGATTTTGACGCTAATACTAGCTTATTGTTTTTTTCTAATGTAACTTTGACTGGTCTAAGCTGTTAATAATGTCCCAAATTAAAATAAGACGTAGAAACGTCAATAAAAATAATAACTAGGACTCTGGGGAGAGAAATGAAAAAATTAGTACTTAGTTTAGCAATTACAAGTGCACTAGGCCTTACCGCCTGTGATGATACAACACTTGCTGATGTTCAAACAGAAAACGCGCAACAGCGCACTGAGTTGGAAGCGGCGGCGGTAGCCAAGGCAACCACACCAAGAATTAGAGTGGTATTTAACCCATCAGCGGGTGAAATATCTGTACCAAACGACCTTTTATATAGCGGAACTACAGACGGTACATTAGAAATGCCTTCTGAAGTTGCTTCTAAGTCGGCTGGCGAAGCAGTTGATTTTAGCAACCCACAATCTGCAATCGGTGCTCTTGATGGTTGGGGTACACAAAACTCTTTCACAATTGCTTTGGATTATACCAGTGCTAGCGACGTAACTATCGACGCTAACTCGCTTATGGTTCCTGGCGCGGTTGATGTTTATAAAGTAGAAAAATTCCCAAGTTTGACGGATGCAGAATGTATGGATCCGGCAAAGTCAGGCTTATTATGTAAAGGCGAAGAGAAACTAACATTTGGCGTAGATTACTTTGCTAGATTGGTCGGTGGCTCTATAGCGATAATTCCACTTAAGCCATTTGAAGGTGGTGCGAGCTATGTTGTTGCGCTTAGCGATAAAGTCGTTGATAGCAACGGCAACGCCTTATTACCATCGAGCACGTATAACAGTGTAAAAACTGATATTAATACCGCTCCACTAGTACTTCCTTCGATACCAACATCTGAACTAAATGCTACTCAAGCGGGTATCCGTTTACTTCAAACGATGATAAATAACTTTGAAGACGTTTTGGAAGCAGATTTGGGCGCGGATGGTGCGTCTATTGTTTATACACAAGCCTTCACTGTTCAGTCAGCCGGTTTGCCTTCAGCAGATCCGCTACAAGTAGTTAAAAAACTGAATGGACAAACATTTGGTGCAATGGCGCAAGCTGACGCAACTTCTGTTGTAATGCCAATGAGACGTGTTACTACAGCGGTTCCAATTGACGCCGAAGGCAATACTGTTGATGTAGAATTAACCGTTGCTATGGCACTAGCTGCAGCTGGCGCGATTCCAAACGACCCAACATCACAAGCATACGCTTTGTATAACTCGGCTAACTTGTTTGGCGCTATGGTTTCGTTACCATACTACCTAGAGGATGGCACTGATGCGTTATCAAGTCGTTGGAAAGCGATGTGTGATAGTGGCGCAACGTTAAATGCATTGTCAGCTGAGCAAAAAGCAGCATTAGCCGCTGGCGCTGGTGATAACCATGAAATGTGTGTGCAACTTGGTCTTGCGGATTTTGGTGTCGACACTGCTCGCCATTTGACAAAATACAATCCGATTCCTGCTGTACAAAGTGTTCAAAATGTACCAGTTCAAATCACGGTTCCAAATATTGATAATGCAAACTTGGTTCGACCAGCGTTTGGGCTTACAGAGCCACTAGTTAAACCGGAGAATGGCTGGCCTGTAGTTATTCTTCAGCATGGTGTAACTTCTAAAAAAGAAGATATGTTGGCAGCAACAGGTATCTTATCTGCAATGGGTTTTGTAACTGTTGCGATTGATCACCCGCTGCACGGTCAACGTGGTTTTGTAGTGGAAGTTGAAGGTGCAGACCCTATTGTAGTAAATGCTTCTTCAGGTATACCTGGGAATAATCCGACAGCATACTTGAACTTACAAAGCTTGTTATCAGCGCGTGATAATATGCGTCAATCTATTGCTGATGCTTTAAAATTACGTCTTTCAATTAATGCCTTAGTAGATTTTACTAACCCAATGGCACCAGATATGAAAGTTATAGATACATCGAACGTTCATTATTTAGGGCATTCTTTAGGCGCAATTACTGGTGCTGGTTTTACCGCCGTTGCGAACACACCGACTGGTGTTCCTGAACTAGACGCACTTTATAAGATTAACAGCTCGGTATTATCTAACCCAGGTGGTGGTGTTGGTAATTTCTTAGTTGAATCTGGTGCATTTGGGCCATTGGTGCAAGCGTCAATTATCTATGGCTTAGGTAATGAGTTAACTGCAGCGTTAGCCGCAAATCTGCAACCAGAAGCATTTGCAGCAATTGTTCAAGCTAACCCACAACAATGTGGTCCAGCGCTAGATGCTAACTTTAACGTTGTTGATCAAAACGTAGCGTTAGTTTGTGCGTACCAAGCACTAAAAGCGCAAGCTGAAGCGGAAAATAACGTGGAGTTATTAGCCGGAATGCAAGCAGGTTTTGCTCAGTTCTCTTTTGCGGCTCAAACTGTTATAGATTCATCAGACCCGACAAACTATGCAAGTCTGCTTAAAGCAAACGGTACGCCTGTATTAGTTTACGAAATGGTTGGCGATGAAGGTAGCGAAGTCGCAGGTTTAGGCCTTAACCCATCAGACCAAGTTGTACCAAACTCTGTTACAACAAACCCTCTGGCAGGTACAAGTGGCTTTGAAGCAGTAATGGGGCTTTCCAAAGTAACAGACTGTGGTATGTCTGAAACAGGCTTCCAAAGCATTGTTGAGTTTAAATATGGTTCTCATGGCACTGTACTTAGCCCAGCAACATCGTTACCTATGCCGTATCCTCAGCTTTATTCTGCAGTAAATGCTGAAACCATTATTATGGCTGGTACTTTCTTTGGGTCGAACGGTAAACTTGTTAATATTACACCGACAGCCATTGGTGCTGGTATAATAGAGGGCGTTGACGCGGAAACTGCGTGTCAAACACCCGCTCCGTAATAGATAACGTAACGTTACAAATAAAAAACCAGCTTAGGCTGGTTTTTTGTTTTTATTAAGAAATAATACACAATATTAAAATCATCATTAAGATTAAAAATCTATCAGGAGTAAGACTTGGAATTTTTATACGAATACGGTTTATTTATAGCCAAAACAGCTACTATTGTTGTAGCGATAGCCTTAGTTATTGGCGTTATCGCTGGTGCTGCGATTAAGCAAAAGCAAAGTCGTAAAGGGGAATTAAATTTAGAGTATATTTCTGAAGATTTTGAAGATGACATAAAAGATTTAAAAAAAGCACTACTAAGTAAAGAAGAAGCAAAATCTTTTGAAAAGCAACAAAAGGCAGAACAAAAGAAAAAGAAAAAACTCGAAAAGAAAAATCCGCAAGATGACAAACAGAAGTCTAGGTTATTCATTGTAGACTTTGACGGTGATATCGACGCAAGTGCAACAGAGTCACTTCGTGAAGAAGTAACAGCAATTATCTCAATTGCACAAGACGGCGATAGAGTTTTGATTAGGTTAGAAAGCCCTGGTGGTGTAGTACACGGCTATGGATTAGCTGCCTCCCAAATATCACGATTAAAAGCAAAAAATATTCACACTACTGTTGCGGTTGATAAAGTTGCAGCATCAGGTGGATACATGATGGCTTGTGTTGCAAATGAAATCGTAGCGGCACCATTCTCTATCATTGGATCAATCGGTGTTATTGCCCAATTACCTAATATAAATAAATTACTTAAAAAACATGATGTCGAAATTGAACAACATACTGCTGGTGAGTTTAAACGAACGTTAACGGTTATAGGTGAAAATACTGATAAAGCGCGCGAAAAGTTTAAAGAGGAACTTGAAGAAACACATGTATTGTTTAAAGAGTTTGTCGCTAATAATCGTCCTTCTGTCGATATTAATGCCGTAGCAACTGGCGAACATTGGTATGGTACTCAAGCCCTTGCGCTTAATTTGATAGATAAAGTGATGACAAGTGATGATGTGGTCCTAGACGCAATGGAAGACTACAACGTATTTAAAATAGAATATAAAGTAAAACATAATATTGCAGAAAAGCTTGGTTTCGCCGCGTCATCCGCATTAACAAAAATGTTTGGAAAACTTAGCACTTGGTCTATTACTAACTCTAAGTAAAAAAATAGGATTTTAACGAATGTATAACAATAAAATCAGTGTTAAACGGTTGCTACTGTTAGGACTTGCAAGCGTTGTAATTACAACGACAACATCGGTGTTAGCAGCCTCTGATACCAAGATTACGTTAGAAAAAATTATGTCTGATCCAAGTTGGATTGGTCATACGCCACAAGCAGCTGCCTGGCTACCAGATTCACGTCATGTAGTTTATCAACAAAAACAAGACAGCTCGGTAATTAACAAACAGTTTAGATTGGACACAAGCAATATTAATAGTGTTAAAAATGTCGCGATTACTGAATACCACAAAACAAAGTTAAACCAGACTGTTTATAACATTGATAAGACCCTCGCTTCTTATGTTTTTGAGGGTGATATATATTTGTGGAATACCGCTTCAAGTCAAGTACAACAGATAACCTCAACGAGTGATTACGAGTCGTCTCCTCAGTTTCTAACAGATGGTAGGCTCGGTTATTGGGAGTCTAATCGTTTCATTTCTTATGATTTAGCAACAAAATCTAAGAAAGAGCTTTTTAAAATAGCTTTGACCGACAAACCAGAAGCACCCAAAGGTCCTCAAGATATCATTGCTGAAGAACAACATAAGCTTATTCAATATGTCTCAAAACAGCACGCTGACTCTAAAGAACGTTTTGAAAATAAAGTGGCTATTAAAAAGACAAATAAGTTCGTAAACAATAGTACTTTTTACTTCGGTGAGGGGAATGTAGTTTCGTTAGCAAAAGTGGCACCAACAGGCGACAAAGCGATCGTTGTTGTTCAAAAAAGAACAAGCTGGCGTGGAGAGGGCGATGTTATGCCTAATTACATTGCCGATGATGGACGTATAGAGATCGAAAAAGTACGTCGCCGTGTTGCAGATGCAAAGCCTGTACAACAAGAGTTTTGGTTTGTTGACTTAAGTAAAAATGAGAAATTTGAGTTAAAAATTAATAACCTTCCAGACTACGATAAAGATGTCTTAGCTAAAATAAAAACTGAAAACTTTAAAGCAGAAGGAAAAAAATACGAATCTAAAAAAGCTCCTAGAACAATAAATTTGTTGCAAGACTGGACTTGGGATCAAGGAGCCGTTGTTTGGCATAACAACGGAAAAAACGTCGCAATAATGTTGGAAGCTTGGGACAATAAAGATCGTTGGTTGGTCACTGTCGATTTTAAAAATAATAAGTTAATACCGCAACACCAGCTCCATGATGAAGCTTGGATAAACTACACGTTTAATCAATTCGGCTGGTTTAACAAGTCGAATAAGTTATATTATTTATCGGAGCAGTCAGGATATTCTCATGTTTACACAAAAGATATCGCTACTAAAAAAGTAATTCAACACACGTCAGGCGATTTTGAAGTTTCGTCGTTAGTGTTAACTAGTGATGACAGCCACTTTTATTTTAGAGCGAATATTAACCATCCTGGTGAGTATCACGTTTACCAGTTATCAACAGCGAAAACGACTGAGCCTAAAGCGTTAACGACACTTATTGGTGAAAATACCTTCAAGCTAAGTCCGGACGAGACCAAATTACTCGTTGAACATTCCAGTTTGCTCAGACCAACAGAATTGTTTTTAATTGATTTGTCATCTAATAAAACACAGCAATTAACTGATACAGTCAGCCAGGAGTTTATTTCAATGCCATGGATTAAACCTGAAATCATTGCTGTACCTTCTAGTCATACTGATAAACCAATATATGCACGCGTATATATGCCTAAAAACGTTAGTTCTGGCTCTCCTCGTAAAGCCGTTATTTTTAATCACGGAGCAGGATATCTACAGAATAGTCATAAAGGGTGGTCGGGATACTTTAGAGAGTTTATGTTCCATAGTATGTTAGCCCAACAAGGTTATGTCGTCATGGACATGGATTATCGTGCGTCTAAAGGTTACGGCCGAGACTGGCGTACAGCAATATACCGTCAAATGGGTACACCAGAAATCCAAGATTTGGTCGATGGTGTTGATTGGTTGGTTACGAATGCGAATGTCGATAGACAGCGCATTGGAACGTATGGCGGCTCATATGGTGGTTTCATGACGTTTATGGCGCTATTTAAAGAGCCTGAGTTATTCCAAGCAGGTGCTGCGTTAAGACCTGTATCTGACTGGGCTCATTATAATGATGGCTATACTTCTAACATTCTAAACAGACCTGTAGACGATATGATTGCGTACCGTCGTAGTTCACCAATATACTTTGCTGAAGGTTTACAGAAGCCACTGTTAATTAACGCCCCTATGGTAGACGATAATGTCTTTTTTGTTGATGTTGTTAGGCTTGTGCAACGTTTTATAGAGTTGGAAAAACAAGACTTTGAAACCGCTATCTACCCGGTTGAGCCGCATGGCTTTGTGCAACCGTCTAGTTGGTTAGATGAATACAGAAGAATCTATAAACTATTTGAACAAAATCTTTAGCAAATAGTCTTATTTAATATGGTTATAAAGCCCTTTGTGATAATTCATAAAGGGCTTTTTTATAGCCAGAAAAATCAATATACCCGTCACTACCCCAAAAGCATGAGCATCAACTGCGACAGCAGCGCCAATAAGCTCGGCGGTACTAGAAGCCGCCCCAAATGTATTTTCGTAAGCCACTTTTAATATTAGGCCTATTATTAATAACCAACCCGTTTTATCTCGCTTGCTGATATCAATTAATGCGCCAAATGCCAAAAGAAAGTGCAACACACCAGAAAATCCAGAATAACTGCCGGTTTGGCTAAAAAACGTGACAAGTAGACCAACACATACAACACCAATAATACTAAGAGCAGGAAGGGCATAAGGACGGTAGTGGTCGCCATGCAGCGCCCAGACCAAAAGTAACCCAGCTAAGTTCATATAAAGATGGGCGGTATTAGTATGCACCAATTGTCCGCTTATAATTCTCCACAACTGACCATCTTTAACTTCGGCAGGTATCAAAGCAAGTTGTGATTGGATATCGGGCGCTAAAAGTCCAAATAAAATTAATATGACTGAAATAAATATTGGTCCTTTAATAAAGAACCACTGTGTTGGAAAACCTAACAAAAATGACACCTCTTAAAATATTGCTTATTGATGGAAAACCCTGTGTGAAATAACTTAGGTTTTGGTAATATCATTCTATTCGTTATACATATGAGAGAGTTATGCGCATATTTAGTCTTATTCCTATATTGTTTGCAAGTTATGTTTTAGCCGATGAGCCGTCGCGTGCTGTTCCTGAAGCATTTACTGGATTAAATTATACAAAAAGCGCAACAACCAAAAACGCAATGGTTTCCGCTGCAAATCCCCATGCAGTTAATGCGGCTTTAGCAATGTTAAAGCAAGGTGGTACGGCAACGGACGCAGTCATAGCTGCACAACTTATGTTAACGTTGGTCGAGCCTCAGTCCTCAGGAATAGGCGGTGGCGCATTTATACTCGACTATAATGCCGAATCTAAACAACTAAAATCATATGATGGGCGTGAAACTGCACCACTCGCGGCTTCACCGTCGTTGTTTTTGGATAAAGATGGTAAACCGGTAAAGTGGATAGACGCGGTTGTTGGTGGTCGTTCAGTGGGTACTCCTGGCGTACTACGAATGTTGTCTGACCTTCATATTAAACGCGGAAACTTAGCTTGGGCTAAACTTTTTGAACCTACCATCGAACTTGCCGAGCGTGGTTTTATCGTAAGCCCGAGACTCGCGTCTCTAGTTAAAATGGAAATGAATCCTGGCTTAAAGAAGTTATCGCCTGCTAAAGAGTATTTTTATCCAAATGGTGTCGCAATAAAGGAAGGGCAATTATTAAAAAATAAGGAATACGCAAACACGCTAAGGCGTATAGCCAAAAATGGTGTTTCAGAGTTTTACAATGGCCAAACTGCAAAAGATATTGTTAATGCGGTGCAAACATCATCTATAGCACCTGGTTTATTAAGTCTGAAAGACCTAAATAGCTATAAATCTAAAGAACGAGACCCAGTTTGTGTTACTTATGACGCACAGGATACATTTGACATTTGTAGTATGGGACCACCAAGTTCAGGCGGGATCACAGTGCTGCAGATTTTAAAAATGTTAGAAGCCGTTGATTTTAAGGGACAAGCAATAGACAGCGCAGAAACGATTCATAAGTACACGCAAGCGGCCAAGCTTGCTTTTGCCGACAGAGATCGTTATATCGCCGATAGTGATTTTGTTTCTGTACCCGTTACTGAGATGTTAGATGAAAAGTATCTTTTAGAACGTGTAAAGCTTATTAAAGACGATACCGATTTGGGCATTGCTAAAGCGGGACAGTTTAACGCATCGTCGTTTGCTTCAAATGTATCTATTGAACAGCCTAATACAAGTCATATATCAATTGTCGATCAATTTGGAAACGCAATTTCTATGACAACCAGTATTGAAATGGGGTTTGGGTCAACAGTAATGACCAATGGTTTTTTACTTAATAATCAATTAACCGATTTTTCACTCAAACCAGAGTCTAATGGTAAACAAATAGCTAATCGAGTTGAAGCTGGAAAACGACCTAGAAGCTCGATGACACCAGTAATTGTTTTCAAGGATGGAGAAGTATTTGCGGTATTAGGTTCGCCTGGTGGTAGTCGAATAATTAACTACGTTGGATATGCTTTACTCGGTTTACTGGAATATGGCCTAGACATGAAGACCGTCGTCGAAATGCCGCGAGTTTCTAACCGAAACGGATACACATCTTTAGAAAACAGACCAAGCATGCATAACATTAAAATCGAATTAGAGAAGAAGGGCCACAAAGTAAAATTATTAAATCTAACTTCCGGTATTCATGGTGTATTAAAAAGTAAAGAAGGCTGGCAAGGCGCCGCAGACCCAAGAAGGGAAGGGACTGCAGAGGGATTTTAACTAAATCCTATTGGCGGGCGTATGGGTCGCCCGCTATTTTAGCAATTAACCATTTACCATCTACTTTTTCAAAATTGACTTGTCTTAAATCGTTTATCTTGTTGCCATGATAAAAACCAGAAAACAGAATATTTACCGTTGTTGTTTGTTGCGCGTCAGTTTCCACCTGGCTTAACGTTCTATCAATTTTTAAATCAACGCCGGGATCAAACTGTAGATTTAGAACATAACGAGCATAGCCTTTTGTACTGCCATAGGACTTTATGATTCTAGCGTGCTGTTCAGTAGAATACTTTAGTGCTAGTTCTAAGTTGTTGTTGTTATAAAGTGCATCAAAAAACGTCAACGCTCGGTATTCAGGCGCATTTGGATTGGCAAAAGCAGGGATGTTATCGCTCTTTTTTTCACAACCGACAGTAAATATTAAAACAAAAGCTAAAAGGCATTTTTTTATCACTTGTAGATATCCTTTATGATGGGACAGCTACAAGTGTAAACATAAAAATAGCCTATGGAAAGTCTTTGAGATTATTGAACAAGTTCTTCCTCATCAAATTCACCCGAAAAAAGTGGAGATGACAAATAACGCTCTGCCGAACTCGCTAATATCACTACAATGTTTTTATCTTTATTTTCTGGACGTTCAGCAATACGTTTTGCCGCAACAACAGCTGCACCCGAGGAGATACCAGCCAAAATACCTTCTTCTTTCATCAATCTATGTGCCATTGTCATTGAGTCGTCGTTGCTAACTTGCTCAACGCTATCTAGTAAAGACAAATCCAAATTTTTTGGGATAAAGCCAGCACCAATGCCTTGAATTTTATGAGGACCTGGTTTCAATTCCAAACCAGCTAGTTTTTGCGTAATAACTGGGGAGTCACTTGGCTCAACCGCGACTGATTTTACATCTAATCCTTTTTCTTTCTTTAAATATCTGGAAACACCAGTAATGGTTCCTCCCGTGCCAACGCCAGCTACAAAGAAGTCGATATTTCCTCCAGTGTCGTTAAAAACTTCAGGACCGGTTGTTTCAAAGTGTATTTGTGGATTTGCAGGGTTTTCAAATTGTTGAAGCAACACATACTTTTCTGGGTCGCTAGCAACAATTTCATTTGCCTTTGCGATTGCGCCACCCATGCCTTTTGGTCCTTCGGTGAGAACTAACTTCGCTCCCAAAGCCTTCAATAATTTACGTCTTTCTAAACTCATAGTCTCAGGCATAGTTAACGTAAGTTTATATCCTCGTGATGCCGCCACAAACGCTAAAGCAATACCAGTGTTACCAGAAGTAGGCTCTATTAGCTCTTTCCCTGGAGTTAATCGGCCATTTTTCTCAGCATCCCATATCATATTCGCACCAATACGACATTTGACACTAAAAGAAGGGTTTCTCGCTTCTATTTTTGCATAAACGTTACCTGAAGTGACGCGATTTAGTTTTACTAAAGGCGTATTGCCAATACTTTGAGAATTGTCAGTAAGTATTTGTGCCATAATTGTCCTAATTTAATAATACCTAATACTGCAAAGGTAGGCGCTTTCTAACCATTATAGAAATTATAATTGCTTATATAATATTACTTTTTAACAATCATTATTATTAATATTAATGCGTTGTTGATACTGGTCAGCTATGTTTTAGATGTTATATAAATATTCTAGTGGTACACTCACTTCAATATTTCTAATGACAAAAAAAAATAATGGCTCGTAGATTACCTCCACTTAATTCACTTAAAGCTTTTGAAGCAGCTGCACGTAACTTGAGTTTTACTAAAGCAGCGGAAGAGCTGTTTGTTACTCAAGCAGCGATTAGCCATCAAATTAAATTATTAGAAGATCATCTAAGTATAAAGTTGTTTATGCGAAGAAACCGTTCCCTTTTACTCACAGAAGAAGGGCAAAGTTACTATCTCGACATCAAAGATATTTTTGTTAATTTACATGATGCTACTGAACGTCTATTAAGCCGCGGCGCGAAAGGTTCAGTGAGTATTGCATTGACGCCTAGTTTCGCTATTCAATGGTTAGTACCTCGCCTTAGTGATTTTGCGGCGCATAATTCTGACATTGATGTAAGGATAAAAGCCCAAGATCATGACGATAACTCGTTAACGGATGATGTTGATGTCGCGATTTATTATGGCAAAGGACACTGGAGTGGAACCCATGCTGACAAACTACACACAGAATATCTAATACCTGTTTGCTCACCTCTGCTACTGTCACTAAACAACGGTCTTAAAACACTAGAAGATTTACGTAATTTTACCTTGCTACACGATACTACTAGAACTAACTGGAAAGATTACCTTAAGTCCGTAGGAGTTCAAGATATTAACGTTAACCAAGGGCCTATATTTTCGCATTCTTCTATGGTGTTACAAGCTGCTATTCATGGCCAAGGTATCGCGTTAGCACATAGCGTGTTAGCACAACCAGATATCGACTCTGGTCGCTTGGTAGTGCCATTTACACAGGCATTGATTAGCGAACGAGCCTATTATTTGGTTTGTCGAGACTCACAAATAGATAGCCCTAAAATAAAAATATTTAGAAATTGGTTATTGAATAAAGTAAAAAAAGAATCACAAGGTTTAGAGTTTGATAAGCATTGATAAAACGTCGTTAGAGAGAACGATATATACTCCTGAAAAAATAAAAGCGATTGTAATATTAGCTCACGGTGCAGGTGCCGGTAATCAGCACGAGTTTATAGTCACGCAAGCTATGTCCCTAGCTAAAAACGGTTTTCAAGTTTTCGCTTTTAATTTCCCTTATATGCAAATCAGTTATGAGCAATCTAAACGTCGACCGCCGAATAAAGCTGAAGTATTGACAGCTCATTTTGTCAACGAGGTTAAACTTGTAACAGCCTCCAACACAAATAATTACCCTGTTTACTTAGTTGGAAAAAGTATGGGAGGACGAATTGCAAGTATGGTTGCTACTAGTCCGGAAATTTCTATTAACGGTGTGATCGTACTCGGTTATCCTTTCATACCGCCCGGTAAACCTGAAAAACTCGAAGGGAGAACCGCACATTTTGAGCGTATGTTAACCCCCATGTTTATTATTCAAGGTGAGCGCGATACTTTTGGTGGAAGAGCGCTATTAAGCGAGGTTACTCTGCCAATAGACACAAAATTAGCGTGGATACCAGATGGTGATCACAGCTTTAAACCTAGAAAATCATCTGGTTATAATGAAGAGTCAAACAATATGCTTGTAACTTCACACATAGTAAGTTTTATTAATAGCGGTCTAAACAATGAAAATTGAAAACAGATTTATGTTTAATTTTGCTGTTTGCTTAGGCCTCTTAGTTGTTGTACTAGGAGCGTTTGGAGCGCATGCTCTAAAGGCTATATTGTCTCCGTATGAACTATCTGTTTGGCAAACAGCATTACAATATCAAATGTTTCATACGCCCGTTATATTAGGTCTATCATTTGTACCGACAAATAAGTACCTAGATAAAGCGCTAATGTGTTTTGTCAGCGGAATTATTATATTTTCCGGATCGCTATACATACTTGCGATAAGCGGTATAAAAATACTTGGAATGATTACGCCAATTGGTGGTGTTATCTTAATAGTAGCTTGGATACTTTTGTTTGTTGCGGCAAATTTAAATAAGACTACTTGATGGGCTAATATTCTCTATTAGCTTTTGATATAGACTCTGTAACTCCGTTGGTAAAATGCCAACGTCCTTAATTGTACTGTTAATTTCGTTTATGTTTCTAATTTTATGTTCGCCTCTCAACCATTGAGTTAATACCCACTCAGAAAGTATCAATGAAGCGACTATTTTTTTGGTCTTATTTGGCAAGCTACTAAGTGCTAAACGCCCTGATTTAACCTCAAAAAAACTTGTAGTACTTGATAGATATAACTTTGGGAGTTTCCATTTGGTTGCCAACTGCTTTGATGTTTTGAACCAAGATTGAGCGTCTGCTTGCCCAAACGCTGTATTTAGAGAAATGGTCATTTCGTCGTTGGCGCCCAATAACGTGGAAACGCTAGCGGCATAACGACTCTTTGGAATGAGCATCAAACCTTGAAATAAAACTCTAGCTAATAGCTCTACGTATTCAGGAATGTCGAAGCTAAAAGTCTTAGTGATAATATTGGCGACTTTTGCGAACATCTCTTCCTTGTTAATAATTTCATATTCCCCAAAAGCTAAATTTTGTGATTCTGCAACCTGCATTTCAGATATGCAAACAACAGGAAATATTCTTATCATACCTAATAAGGCAATAGCGTGCTTTACACTAGAAATTGGTTGCATTACACGAGTACTATGTTGAGCATACTGCATAACCAAACTAGAACGCATAGAGTCTTGTGATAAGTAATCTGCAATTAATTGGTTAGTTTCAGACAATAACGCCTTAGACGCACTTTCTAAATGTGATGGAGGCATATAACGAGTTTTGCTTTCGTATATTAGCGGCTTATTATCGATAGGCAGGTCTAATGTACATTGTAGCCAATTTGACGATATGCTCGTAAAGTCAATCGCCTGTTGCGGCAGAACAAATCGGATCATGTTTTGAGTTATCGACAGCCCTTTTGCTATTTGATAGATACCTTTTGATTTTATATAAGGAACACAATGAATATCTCTTTTAGCAACATTATTGATAAAGTCATCATTCACCCATTGTTGACCGACAATAACAGCAGTGCCGTTGGCAAGCACACATAGTTTTCCTGAAGCTAACAAAGGTAGCACTCCAATAAAATTATTTGTGTACATTGAGGTAAAGGGTTTAGGGCAAATATAATTCTTTAAAGTGAGGCTTCTCATTAGGGCATTATCAGCCGTTAATGCTGTCGAGCCAAACACACCAGAATTGGTTGTTATCGAGCTATTTAAACCGACTATCACAATGGACTGACATAATTGATTTTTACTACTAAACTCGTTGATGTTAGCAATTTGCGAAATAAGACGAAGAATGTCAGGCTCTTTGATATAAATGTTTTTGATTTGTTTAAAACAATGACTCGCTGCATGCTTAAAAGTATTTACATAGCGGTAAAAGAGACTAGGATTCTTTCGCACACTTAATAGATAGGGCGTTATTGTATATAAAATTAATAAACTGGCAGTAACTAACCGCCTTGCCGTAGTTTTACCGTAGCGACTATGCAAGCTCAATAGTGAAGTAATAAGAACAGTTTTTAAAATTGTGTTTGTTAAAAAGCTACGATGTTTGTCTCGTAAGTTGAGCAGTAATAATGTTGTATCAGTTGAAGTTTCCAAAGATAACGTTAACGACTCGAATAGATCGTATATAGCTTGTTGTAACCGTGCGGAGTCTTGCGTCTTGAATATAGTCGCACAGGCGCTCGCTCTTTCGATCAACGAGCGCACATCTGGTGTGGAGTGATTTAGTAATGGATTATCTATATTCAAAGTTTAATAGAGTCAAATTGTTCAAAGGCTGATATACCCCAAGCAATGAGCTTGCCATCTTTGAAAAGTAACGGTGTACATTCGTCCTTTGTCGTAATGCCATCTGACTTTTGGTGGTTCGTCCGATAGAACATAACTTGATAAGTTTCACTATCGAGTATTTTTGCTTCAGTTATATCAGGCGAGCCTAACGTTTTGATAATTTTTTCTTTAGTTAGAGGAACATCTATTGATAACTGATTAATGTACTTTTTGTTATAGGCTTGCCTATCGTCCCATCTCATCTGTTCTGGGTCGTCTTCATATAAAGTTAAAACGCCCGCAGCCAACACAGCATATAGACCAAACCCTATTAAAGAGTATTTAACTACTTTATTACTCATTTTGAATCCAAAAATATTAAAAAGCCTTTATCATTATAACGATAAAGGCCATTTGATTGTCAAAACTAACTTTGTAAAAATTTGTTGTTTTAAGTTTTAATTTTATAACAAGGTTCATAGTGTGAACCAGGTAACTTCATTCGACCTTGTTTAACAAACGCTTCTAGAAGTTTGTCCATCTTTTCCATAAGAACATTATCACCCGAAAGTTCAAACGGACCATGCTCTTTTACAGACAGCAGACCTTCTTCTTTAATATTTCCGGCAACGATACCAGAAAAAGCTCGGCGTAAATTTGCCGCCAATGACTCTACTGGTTGGTCTAAGTGTAAATTTAAACGCGCCATATTCTCGTGCGTAGGATCAAAGCTCTGCTGGAAAGGCTCAGGAATTTTTAATGTCCAATTGAATTGGTAGGCATCACCAATAGTCTTTCTGTGAATTCTAAGCGGTTCCATCTTAGATTTAATCAAAGACGCTACTTCAATTGCATCATTCGGAATGATTGTAAGTAAATCTCTAGCCTTTTTACCTAACACACTTTCAACAAAGTCAGCAATTTCTTCAAAATATGCAATTGATGATTTAGGTCCAGTTAAAATAATAGGTAATATCTGTTGTTCATTTTCAGGATTTAACATTAATCCAACAATGTATAACAATTCTTCGGCTGTTCCTGCACCACCAGGAAATATAACGATTGAGTGAGCTACGCGAACAAAGGCTTCTAAGCGCTTTTCGATATCAGGTAAAATCACTAATTCATTTACAATTGGGTTTGGTGCTTCCGCAGCGATGATACTAGGCTCAGTCAATCCTAAGTAGCGACCGTTTTTAATACGCTGTTTGGAATGGGCTAACGCGGCACCTTTCATTGGCCCCTTCATAGCGCCTGGGCCACAACCCGTACATATATTTAATCCACGGAGTCCAAGTTGATAACCAACTTCTTTTGTATAGTCATATTCCTCTGGGCCGATTGAGTGCCCACCCCAACAAACGACAAGGTTCGGCGCGTCAATAGGTTGCACTACACCCGCATTTCTAAGCATGTCAAAAACATTATTTGTTATTTGCTTATGCTCTGGAATATTCAGGGCAGGTTGGTGCTGATATTTGTTGGCGTTAAATAAAATATCTCGTATTACAGCTTGTAAGTGTTCTTGAATACCGACAATTATTTTGCCGTCAACAAATGCTGATTCAGGTGGATTGATTAATTCAATCTTTATTCCACGTTCTTTTGAAATTAAATGAATATCAAAGTCTTTATATTTATTATAGATTTCAGCGCTATCATCTGTTTCGCTGCCTACATTCAATACTGCAAGGGCACAACTTCTAAAAAGTCTATATAAATCACTGTTTGACGACTTCTCTAATTGTTTTACCTCGATTTGAGACAATAAATTCATTCCATCGAGCGGGCTTAATACTATCCGCATAACTACTCCTTTATTTTTTATAACAAACCTTATTACGTCCAGAATGTTTGGCTTCGTATAAGGCTTTGTCCGCTCGGTCAAAAGCGGTATGTACATTGTCAGCCGCTAAAAATGCGGTAAATCCAATAGATATTGTAATATTTAATGGCGTATCTTTAACTTTAAATGGTATTTTTTCAACCGCCATTCGTAATTTTTCTAGTGGTCCTGCCACTTTGTTCGGATCGCTGTTAATCATTATGACAACAAACTCTTCGCCGCCATAACGGGCTAAGAAATCAGTTTTCCGTAAGTTTTTTTGCAATGTGTTAGCCACAATTTTAAGTGTTTTATCACCGACACTGTGCCCGTAGTTGTCGTTTATTTTTTTAAAATGATCAATATCAATAACAGCAATAGTCAAAGGCTGAGGTTGTCTTAACCAACGTTGGTATTCCTCTTGTATACGGTTGTCGTATGCGCCTCTGTTTGGTAAGCCAGTTAAAGTATCTATACCGTTTCTTACCTTTTCTTCCAACCACTTGTTCCTGTAGTAGTCAGTCCGCTGCTCTAATCCGCCTAACTTTGCTTCCATTGCATTTAAAGACTTCTGTAATTTATCAGAACGCTGTTGTTCTATGTCATCTCGCTTTTTAATAGACGTATTTATTACAGAAAGTTTTTTGTCTATTACAACCTGTAGCTCGTTTAACGACGTCGCTGTGCTCGTGCTTTCCGAGAGCTCTTTTATCTGTTTGTCTATTTGTGAGTTAAGTGCCCGTAATTGCTTATCATAACCCTTTGAACTCTTAAGCGACTCAATTAAAGTAGTGTGTACATCTGCTAATGCTTTATTAATATTAACAATTAATGATTGCGTCTGAGTAAACTCTTCACTGAATCGTCCAACGACATCTTCGAAAAAACCAAGGCAAATATCTAACTTTTGTTCATCACTATTAGAAATACGTATTCTATCGCTGAATGAATCAAGGCTGGGCTTAATAACATCCTTTTGAGACAGCTGAACTAAACCAGATATTAACCTCTCTATCATGTTATTACTCAAGCCGGTGGTTTCTGGTTTACTAATTTTGGAATTTGAACCTGGGGCGTTAATAGAAATTAATATTTTAACAAGCTTTGTTATATTTGGCTGTATCTCTGTAAGGATGCTGGAGTCGGTTGCTTTAATTTTATTTAAAACCATTCTTAGGTTGCGGCGCAGGTCGGCGTCCATACCTTTTATCGATTGTAATGATTCGCCAATATCTAACATGTCTTGTTTGATATTACGTAGACACGTGGAAAACTCCGACTCAAACCCTTTTAAGCTCTGATTAACAGAAGTTATGTGTAAACTTAAGTCATCGCCCGTTGAGGTTTGTTTTATAGCTTTTCTTAAACCAGCTAATTTATGATCAAGCTCTTTTTGGTTCCCTTTAAGCAAAGTCCCGAATCGCTCAACAAGTTTAAAGGACTCAGTGAGGTTTTTATCGAGCGAAGCGTTTACATCAAGAAGTTTGGTCACTTCTGAATTTGATTTAGTACTCATATAGTCGCTTGTAATAGGTGAGTTTTAATATTTGGGATATGGAGTAACTATAATTGTAAATAAAAAAAAAAGCCATGTAACATGACTTTTTCTATTGGTCGTACAGCTTATTTGTCTAGATAACTTACTGTAACAAGTATCTTATTTTAACAGATAATAAGGCAACCAGTTCGGCTCTTGTTTGTACTCGTCGTTCATAATGACTCTCCATAAATAGCAATTTAGGCTTATATGTTCAAATATAAACCACAACACCAATTAATGAAAGCTGTTTTGTATGATTACAACTCGAATTACAGAAATTGGTTGCCTCGTCAGTATATACAGATCAAATAGCCAATAACCATCTACATTAAGAGGATGCAAACATAGTGTTGTACAACCTTATCGCTTGGCTGTCTGACATGTTTGCTAGATAATCGCAGATCTCTCGACGTTGCTCTGTTTGCGAATTTAACTGTTCAAAACGAACTAAGGTGGCAGAAGGTAAGAGACGTTGCGGATCAGAAAGAAACGCTAAAAACAGCTTAACCAACATTTGTTGGCCTTTAAACTCAGCTTGCTGAATTGCAGGTGTCTGAATAACATTGTTAAAAACAAATCGTTTTAATAGTTGTAAAATTGGCTCTGCCATTTCATTTAACGCGACGTTGTATTTAAGTAAAGGATCGATAAAGTCTTCTGATACTTGTTTTATTTCGATGCTGGTAATTAAATGATTAACTAAAGCGCCAATAGCATTTTTCCTCATAGACGGTGTACCGCTAAACAGCATGTTTGTTAATTGTTCAGCATGCTTTTTTGCCCATGGATTATCAATCGTTTTCAGTTCATATAAAACGTCCGTTTCCCATTGATGTTGTTGAACATTTTCAAGCACGATAGCATCTTCTAAATCATGCACGGCATAAGCAATATCATCGGCCGTTTCCATTAAGGACGAGTCAAAAGATTTATAAATAGTTTTCTTTTGTTGATAAGGGGTTTCTTTGGTTTTTGAAATGTTACTGGTTGTGCAAAACAAGTTTTTATCTTTGTCATTTAAAAGCGAAAATACCCAGTCTGCTACATCTTGATCGGCGCTAAATAGGCCTTTAGTTGGCTTCCATAGACTGGTATTCAAAAATGGAATGGACTTATCATTATTATGGTTAAAGTTTACGTTACTGCTTATAAATTGAGGATATTTTATAAGGCCTAAAACGGTTCTACGAGTCAGGTCCATGCCATGATGTTCAGTATACGGTTCTAGCTTAGAAACTATTCTTAGTGTTTGCCCGTTAGCTTCAAAGCCTCCAGCGTCAAACATCATATAATTTAGAGCAATTTCACCGCCGTGCCCAAAGGGTGGATGACCAATATCATGAGCAAGACAAATTGATTCTACTAATGCGTCGGGGGGTAAGATGTTTTGTAAAGTAGCGTTAGCTATGACTTGTTTACTTTGTTTTAATTGCGCCAGTAGGCCAGTGCCAATTTGTGCAACTTCTAGTGAGTGGGTGAGGCGAGTTCGGTAAAAATCATCTTGCCCGACGCCCACAATTTGAGTTTTGGCTTGTAACCTGCGAAAAGCAGCAGAATGTAAAATTCGAGCTTTGTCTCTTTGATAAGGCTCGCGGTGATCGTTTGGTCTTACGTTGTTGTTATGTGAGCGTCGTTCGGTCCAAGCTTTCATTTGTTTACTCATTACAAGGGTTGAGATATTTCATCAAAGCTGAGTGAAAAACTAGGTAAAAAAACGTCGATAAAATAACGTAATTCTTCAGTTTGATATTTCTCTAATGACTTCTCTATATTTTTTTTTGCTTTTTCAAATTCGTGATTTCCAGCGGCTATTTCTTCAATTGCTTTGATATAGCCACATACTACATCAGCAGACTTTACTATAAATGCGACGTCTTCTGGTATTTTGTGATGATCAATTAATGGTAGAAACTCTTCTTGAAATTCTTCAGGTAGCATGGATATGAGTGACTGCTCAGCAATGTTTTCTATTTTCTTGTATGCGCGAGCTATTTCCTCGTTGTGGTATTTAATAGGACTTGGAAGATCGCCCGTTAAAACCTCGCTAGCGTCATGGTACAAAGCGACAACGGCCACTTGATAAGGATCGAGATTGCCGCCAAACTTCTTGTTTTTTATTATTGCTAACATATGTGCAACAGTCGCAACTTGATGACTATGCTCTTGAACATTCTCCGGTGTCACGGTTCTCATTAATGGCCATCTAAAAATGAGTTTTAATCGTGACATGTTCGCAAAAAAGTGACTTTTTTCCATAACTTAACTTCTTCTTATAAATATGAGACAAGCATAGCAGTATTTTATTTTCAGTTCGATTGTCATTAGTTACATTTTGTTGCACAAAAATACATCTATAATTAAACACATGTGACATTGTATACGTAAGTGTGTTTGTAAATTAACCAAAGAGTATTTTATGCCTTTACCTCTAATAGCGTTGGCGACAGTCATTGGTACAGCATTAGCTAACGAAAATGCTAAAAAGTATTATCGCCGACTTGATGATCAACGTTCACAAGGTGACCATGATTTAAATCACCCGCGTACTGTTAAAATGCCATCAAGCTATTGTAGCGGAAACTACAGTAAAGAACCTGCTCCGGGAAGTGTAGTGTGCTGTGAAGTATTTAATGCATTAGATCACACCGGTGTATGGATCGACCGAGACACTATAATAGAATTTAGCAATTCAGGACTGGTAAAGGCCGTGTCAGCTGAGCGCTTTTTAAAAGAGCGTTCGGGAAATCACATTTACGTTGCCAATGATAAAACTGGTCAATCAATTCAGTTTGAGGGATTAGCCGATAGGGCAGTTAAGCGCGTGTTTACATATAATGAATATGATTTAGCAGAGAATAATTGTCATAACTTTGTATACCAATGTATAACAAATAGTGACGATAAAATAACTTTGTTTTCGTCGCTAACAAGCGCGATATCTAACCTAAGCGGTAGCCACGTTTACTGGGATAAAGTTAAGGTATAACGCGCTTAATTGCTATGCTAAAATATTAATAAATAATTTGATAATATTTTAGGTGTTTATGCACAATCCTTCAAAGTCTAATCTGGTCAGTCGTTTACTAACAATATTTATAGTTTCTACATTAGCGGCTTATCCATTCTTTAATCATCCTGATAAGGTTGATGAAGACCAACAAGATGAAATCGTGGCAGAGACCAATATCGTTTACGAAAATGAACATTTACCGGACTTTTCAGCAATTAGTGATGTTCGAGAAAAGAAAAAGGCATTTTTCTCGTACTTACAGCCTCTCGTAGAGCAAGTTAATTACGAAATAGAGCAGCAACGTGATTTTATTTTGAACTTGGATAAGATGCCGGTATCCAAAAACGAAAAAGCTAGACTAGCAAAAATATTAAAACGTTATGACGTTTCTAGTGATCTACCATTTGCTGAAATGAAAAAACGTTTATTGCGTAGAGCCGATACGTTACCCGTAGCGTTAGTATTAATGCAGGCTGCAAATGAGAGTGCATGGGGAACGTCAAGATTTGCGTTAGAGGCAAATAATCTTTTTGGCCAATGGTGCTTTAAGAAAGGTTGTGGTGTTATACCAACAGGTCGCCCAGAAGGGAAAACTTATGAAGTGCGCCTGTTTAAGCATCCGATAGCATCAATACGTAGTTATTTTAATAACCTTAACACGGGCCATGCTTATGTTTCTTTACGTACTGTACGAGAGCAACAACGAAATCAACAAGAAGAGTTAGACCCGTCAATCTTAGCAACGGGTTTATTAAAGTATTCTATTAGGCGCGAAGCTTATGTTGAAGAAATACAAACAATGATCCGTGTTAACAATAAGTATATAGATTAATTCATGAACAAAACCTTAATCAGCACACTATTGCTATTGGTTCTAGTTGTTCCGGTAGCAGCAGCTAATAATAAGTTTTTATCTCTAAGTTATGATGGTTTTTTTGACCGAATAGAAAAACTAGATAAACCTGAGTTTCAGAATGTGAAACTAGCTTTTTATCTCAAAGAGATGACAAGTGGCCAACCGTGTGAAATCAATTCGGTAAAACTAAAAACCAAACTAAAGTCATTAGATGTTTACTTCTATGAAGATGGAGAGGTCATTCTTCCTTTTGATAAGCAGTTTGATTTAGATAAGGCACAGGTTGTTATTAATAAAAAGAATGATGATAATTGTGGTTTAGATATGCGCTTAGAAAGTGTGTTGCTTTTTGGTGAAGAAGTGTCTGGTCAACAAATTCATAATATGACAAACACATTTGATGAAGCATTAAAAAAGCAAACTGGTATGATGTCTTTTTTAGCGCCTGACGTTGTCGGTCTTACGTTTCTTGGGAAAGCAGGTACCAAGCTGCAAATTCAAACCCCAGGCGTAGGCGTTTGCAATGATTTAGGTTGTACGATCACCAAAATAGAAATGACCGACCCTTCTAAGAAAGTACGCTTTAATGAAAGACCCAATAAAGTAGTACCTTACATAAAAAAATAGAGCTTACAAAAGCTCTATTTCTATATCTTCATTAGGTTGACTACAGCAAGTCAAGATCTCACCTTTGCGAACAAAGGCCAGTGGTTCATTTAAATATTCAACTGAACCACTTTTCAACTTACATCTACAAGCGCCACAAAAACCTTCTCGGCAATGATACAGCATGTCTACGCCATTAGACTGTAATGAATCGAGCAACGTTTTATCTGAGCTTGTATACTCAAAATCAGTATCAGCTTTGTCACTTCGAGTTACATGAACTTTTGCCATATAAAGAATTGTAATTGATGACTCAATTACAATTCAAAACCGTCAAACGCTGCCGCGTTTACTTCAGAGTCGATTTGACCCACCAAGTAAGAGCTAATTTCAGCTTCTTGTGGAGCAACTTGTACGTTATCTGATTCTAAGTATTTATTCATCCATGGCAATGGGTTGCTTTTTACATCAAACATAGTCGGCATACCAATAGCGGCCATACGATGATTTGCGATGTATTCAACATACTGACAAAGAATCTCTTCATTTAAACCTATCATTGAGCCATCTTTAAATAGGTAAGTCGCCCATTCTTTTTCTTGCTCAACTGCTTTAAGGAAGATTTGCTGTGCTTCAGCAAAACACTCAACACTGATTTCTTGCATTTCTGGATCGTCTTGCCCATCAGCCCACAAGTTAATGATGTGTTGCGTAGAGGTTAAATGAAGGTTTTCGTCACGCGCGATCAAGCGAATAATTTTTGAGTTGCCTTCCATGATTTCACGTTCTGCGAATGCAAAAGTACAAGCAAAGCTTACGTAAAAACGGATAGCTTCAAGCGCATTAATAGAATTTACAGCAAGATAAAGCTTTTTCTTTAATTCGCGAGTTGTAACATTATACTCAACGCCTTCAATAGTATGCTTGCCTTCACCTAGTGTTTGAAATAACTGTGTGTGAAATATTAAATCATCGTAATATTGAGATATATCAGTAGCACGCTTGAGTATCTCTTCATTTCTAACTATATCATCAAAGATCGGGCTAGGGTCGTTAAACAAATTTCGAAGGATGTGTGTATATGAACGTGAGTGAATAGTTTCACTAAAAGACCATGTTTCAATCCAAGTTTCTAATTCTGGTAAAGACGTTATTGGTAAAAGAGCTACGTTAGGGCTTCGACCTTGAACAGAATCTAACAGCGTTTGATACTTTAAATTAGAAATAAAGATATGTTTTTCACTTTCTGTCATAGACTGGAAATCGGCTCTGTCACGACTTACGTCAATCTCTTCTGGACGCCAGAAAAAAGAAAGTTGTTTTTCAATTAGCTTCTCGAAAATGGAATGACGTTGCTGGTCGTAACGAGCAACGTTGACCGTTTCGCCAAAAAACATCGGCTGCTCTAGTGGATTAACATCTTTTTGATTAAAAGTGGTATAACGCATTATCTTTACTCTATTTAATTAGGTTATGAATGGCGTGTAATTAAATTTTACACGCACCGCCTTCACAGTCTTCATCGTCTTCAATTACAACTGTTGTTGGAGGCTCTACCGATTTTGTTTTGCCACCATCAGTTACCGTACCAGCTTGGTCACGAGTGTTATGGTAGTAAAGTGTTTTTACGCCATATTTATAAGCCATCAACAAGTCTTTCAATAACTGCTGCATAGGCACTCTATGATCAGGGTAATTGCTTGGATCATAATTTGTGTTTGCAGATATCGTTTGGTCAATAAACTTCTGCATAATACCGACAAGCTGCAAATAACCAGTGTTATTTTCTAGGCTCCACAACAATTCATATTGGTCACGTAATGTAGCAATTTCTGGTACTACTTGCTTAAGAATACCGTCTTTACTTGCTTTTATAGAAATCAAACCACGCGGTGGCTCAATACCATTAGTAGCATTTGAAATCTGTGATGAAGTTTCAGAAGGCATCAATGCAGAAAGTGTAGAATTACGTAAACCATACTTAACCATGTCTGCGCGCAAGCCTTCCCAATCTAAATGTAAAGGCTCATCACAAAACTCATCTACTGCTTTTTTATAAGTATCTATTGGTAAGATACCTTGAGAATAGGTGGTCTCATTAAACTTAGGACAAGCCCCTTGCTCTTTTGCTAAAACATTCGATGCTTTTAATAGGTAATACTGAATGGCTTCAAAGGTTCTGTGCGTAAGGTTGTTGCCAGAACCATCCGAATACTTAGCACCATTCTTGGCTAGGTAGTAGGCCATATTAATAACGCCTATACCTAGAGTACGACGACCCATAGTTGCATTTTTAGCAGCAATTACTGGGTAATCTTGATAATCAAGTAAGTTATCTAAAGCACGAACAGCAAGTTCTGCCAACTCTTCTAATTCATCTAAAGAGTCAATGGCTCCTAAGTTAAATGCAGACAGTGTACACAAGGCAATCTCACCTTCTTCATCATTAATGTGCTGAAGCGGTTTAGTTGGCAATGCGATTTCTAAACAAAGGTTACTTTGTCTAACTGGCGCTAATTTAGGATTAAAAGGACTGTGTGTATTACAGTGATCGACGTTCTGTAAATAAATACGGCCTGTGCTAGCACGTTCGTTTAGGAACAAGCTAAATAACTCAATAGCTTTTATACGTTTCTTACGAATACTTTCATCGTTTTCGTATTTTACATATAACTCTTCGAACTTGTCCTGGTCTTCGAAGTAAGCATCGTATAAGCCAGGAACATCAGATGGACTGAACAACGTAATGTAATCATCTTTAATCAAACGAGAATACATAGTGCGGTTAAACTGTACGCCGTAATCTAAGTGGCGAACTCGGTTTTCTTCAACACCGCGGTTGTTTTTAAGTACTAAAAGAGACTCTACTTCTAAGTGCCAAAGTGGATAGAATAGGGTAGCGGCACCACCACGTACACCACCTTGCGAACAACTTTTAACGGCTGTTTGAAAATGTTTGTAAAAAGGGATACAGCCTGTATGGAAAGCCTCGCCGTTTCTAATAGAGCTACCTAGGGCTCTAATACGACCAGCATTGATACCAATACCAGCGCGTTGGCTTACATACTTTACTATAGCGGACGACGTTGCGTTAATTGAGTCCAAATTATCGCCAGCTTCAATTAGAACACACGAGCTAAATTGACGAGTTGGTGTGCGCACACCAGACATAATCGGTGTTGGTAAAGAAATTTTAAACTGTGAAGCAGCATCATAAAAACGACGAATGTAATCTAATCGAGTGTCTGCTGGATACTTAGCAAAAAGGCAAGCTGCTACAAGGACATATAGGAACTGTGCACTTTCATAAATTTCACCGGTAACTCGGTTTTGAACTAAGTATTTCCCTTCTAGTTGTTTTACCGCTGCATAGCTAAAATCAAGATCGCGGTTATGGACCATAAACTCGTCCATCGCATCGAATTCTGCTTCGGTAAAGTCTGCGAGCAAATGCTCGTCATAACGCTTATCTGCAACCATCTTTTTAACATGATCGTACAAACGAGGTGGCTCAAACTGACCATACGCTTTTTTACGTAGATGAAACACAGCTAAACGCGCTGACATATATTGATAGTCAGGGCTGGTTTCTGAAATCAGATCTGCGGCTGCTTTGATAATAGTTTCATGGATGTCTTCTGTTTTAATGCCGTCATAAAATTGTATATGAGAGCGAATTTCAACTTCAGATACAGATACATTATCTAGACCTTTAGCGGCCCAAGTAATGACTCTATGGATTTTATCTAAGTCGAGAGGTTCTTTAGAACCGTCTCGTTTGCTAACAGAAAGGCTGGTATTCATCTGGCCTGCTTGTCCTTTATTTTTATTGTATGCGCACGGATTATGCTAATCGTATTAACATTAACCAATTATTTTACCCATTGGATAAAAACACATCATATAGTGTTTTAATTATTACAGTGCCACAAGATAGAGTGTGTTGAGTCTCAATGCAACCCTAAATGTTGTGGTAAATATAGCCACTTTTTTACAGGGTAAGTGTTCCCTAACGCTATGACAATTACTGTCAAATACCGACAGAAAAAATCTAGTTAAAAACTAAAAAAAGATCTTTTTTTTTATTCGAAAAAATTCATAAAAAAGGGCTCAAAACGAGCCCACTTTAGTTACAGTTTTTCACAGTAGATTAAATAGTTTACATCTACTCCAGGTTTAATCTTAAACTGCTCGGTAAACGGATTAAAATGTACACCTACTGCTTCTTTTACCTTTACACCATGCCGTTCAGCCCATCCAATGAGTTGGGCTGGTTTTATAAACTTATCAAAGTCATGCGTTCCGTCAGGAACGATTTTTAATAACTTTTCTGCGGCAATAATCGCTAATAAATAACTCTTTAATGTTTTATCAAGCGTTGAGAAAAATACCTTTCCTCCAGGCTTACATAATGTAATCGCCGCACGGACAACAGACTCGGGATCAGGTACATGTTCGAGCATTTCCAGACAGGTAACTATGTCATACTTGTCTGGGTATTCATTTGCGAATTGTTCTGCGCTAGCTTTTATATACTCTACATTCGCTATTTTAGATTCCATAGCATGAAGTCGGGCAACATTTAGCGAGTCATCAGCGAGATCGATACCAGTGACATCAGCACCTAACTTAGCCAATTGCTCAGCAAAAATACCACCACCGCAACCAATATCTAAAACAACTTGTTGGTCGACACCATTTGTTTTTTCTTGGATATATGCAACACGAGTAGGGTTCAATAAATGTAGAGGTTTAAAGTCTCCTTCTTTATCCCACCAAGCCGCTGCTATAGAGTTAAACTTATTGATTTCACTATCATCAACATTAGTTACATTTTGAGGATTCTGTTCAGGCTTCATTTTGATCCATTAATTTATCGCCACCAGGGTAAGATGACACAACTAAAATTTATTATAAAGATGGATCAAGGATCTTTGAAGTAGAAAAATTTTGTTTTTGTATAAAAAAGTTATAGATTGATGTTTAATTAGATGTCGGACAAATTACTAATTTAAACTAGCCAGTTATCGTCATTGTGTTACAATCGCGAGCTGACTTTATAACAATAAAACTTCATTAAAGTAGTTGCAGGGAACAGTGCGTTTATGACAGATCTTGCCAACAATATTAGCCCGATTAATATTGAAGAAGAATTAAAAACCAGTTACCTAGATTATGCGATGAGCGTAATTGTAGGTCGTGCATTACCAGATGTTCGTGATGGATTAAAACCAGTACATCGACGTGTATTATTCGCAATGAATGAATTGCGCAATGACTGGAACAAGCCTTACAAAAAATCTGCTCGTGTAGTAGGTGATGTAATTGGTAAATACCATCCACATGGTGACAGCGCCGTATACGATACAATTGTACGTATGGCTCAGCCTTTCTCTTTACGTTATACATTAGTTGATGGCCAGGGTAACTTTGGTTCAATTGACGGTGATTCAGCGGCTGCCATGCGTTATACCGAAGTACGTATGGAAAAACTAGCTCACGAGCTATTAGCTGACTTAGAAAAAGAGACAGTTGATTTTGTTCCAAACTATGATGGTACCGAATTTATTCCAGCGGTGTTACCAACCAAGGTTCCTAACTTACTGATCAATGGTTCGTCTGGTATCGCTGTTGGTATGGCAACAAACATTCCTCCACACTCATTACGTGAAGTTGTTGATGCTACTTTAGCCTTATCACATAACCCTGACATGGACCTAGAAGAGTTGATGACTCATATTCCAGGCCCTGATTTCCCAACGGGTGCTATTATTAATGGCCGTAAAGGCATTGAAGAAGCATACCGTACCGGTCGTGGTAAAGTTTATATTCGCGCTAAAACAGAAATCGAAACGGATGAAAAAACGGGTAAAGATACAATCATTGTTAACGAAATACCTTATCAAGTTAACAAAGCCCGCTTAATTGAAAAAATTGCTGAATTAGTAAAAGATAAAAAGCTAGAGGGCATTTCTGCACTTCGTGACGAGTCTGATAAAGACGGTATGCGTATCGTTATTGAACTTAAACGTGGTGAGCCGACTGAAGTAATTCTAAATCACTTATTTGCATTGACTCAAATGCAAACCGTGTTTGGTATTAACATGGTTGCGCTTGACCATGGTCAGCCAAAGATATTCAACCTAAAAGAAATGCTTGAAGCCTTCTTGTCGCACAGACGTGAAGTTGTTACTCGCAGAACAGTATTTGACTTACGTAAAGCTCGTGATCGTGCACACATACTTGAAGCTCTAGCCATTGCATTAGCAAACATCGACGAAATTATTGAGCTAATTAAGACGTCTCCAACGCCAGCTGAAGCAAAAATTCGCTTAACTTCTCGTGGATGGAACTTAGGTTCTGTTGCAGCCATGTTAGAACGTGCAGGTGATGATGCAGCGCGTCCAGAGTGGCTAGAAGATGAGTTTGGTATTCGTGACGGTCAGTACTTTATGACTGAACAGCAAGCTCAAGCAATTTTAGAACTTAGACTTCATAAGTTAACCGGTCTCGAACACGAAAAGATCCTTGGTGAATATGCTGAGCTTTTAGAGCTAATAGCAGAATTACTTGAGATTTTAGGTAGTCCAGCACGTTTAATGGAAGTTATTCGTGAAGAAATCGAGTTAATACGTGCGACTTACGGTGATGAACGCTGTACAGAAATTCGTGATGCGTCACATGATATTAATTTAGAAGACCTAATTAACGAAGAAGATGTTGTTGTAACACTTTCTCATGAGGGTTATACCAAGTATCAGCCGTTAACAGACTATCAAGCTCAACGCCGTGGCGGTAGAGGTAAGTCTGCAACTAAAATGAAAGATGAAGATTTCATCGAGAAGTTATTAATTGCAAATACACACGATACTATTCTTTGTTTCTCTGACTTTGGTCGCTTGTATTGGTTAAAAGTTTATCAATTACCACTAGCAAGTCGTCAATCTCGTGGCCGTCCAATTGTAAATATTTTACCGTTAGACACAGATGAGAAAATTACGGCTATTTTGCCTGTACGTGAATTTGAAGAAGGTAAGTTTGTCTTCATGGCGACAGCCAACGGTACCGTTAAGAAAACAGCCTTAACAGAATACTCTCGACCTCGCTCAAACGGTATTATTGCCGTAAACTTGAATGAAGGCGATAAATTGATTGGCGTTGACATCACTAATGGTGAAGACGAAATTATGTTGTTCTCTCAAAACGGTAAAGTTGTTCGTTTCCATGAAAATCAAGTTCGTGGAATGGGACGTACAGCAACGGGTGTGCGTGGCATTAAGTTAACAGACGATGCGAAAGTAGTGTCACTTATTATCCCTAACCATGAGGATAACATCTTAACCATTACTGAAAACGGCTTCGGTAAACGTACACCACAGCATGAGTACCCGGCTAAGAGTCGAGCAACTCAAGGCGTTGTTTCTATTAAAGTTAGTGAACGTAATGGCTTGGTGGTAGGTGCAACTCAAGTTGCTGATAATCATGAAATAATGATCATCAGTAATAAGGGCACTTTAGTTAGAACAAGAGTCGAAGAAGTCTCTGTTGTTGGCCGAAACACACAAGGCGTTCGTTTAATTCGAACAATTGAAGGCGAACTTGTTGTTGGTCTAGCTCGTATTGAAGAAATCGAAGAAGAAGTTGAATTGGACGAAGATGGAAATCCAATCATTGCTGAAGGTGCAGACCTAGAGCAAGATTCAACGGAATCAAAGGTTGACTCATCAGAAGGCGAAGGCACCTCAAATGTTCCTGCCGACTCAAAAGATGCAGCTGAAGACGACGAAGTGTAAACAGTTACTTAAATATTTATATAAAAAGGCTCCTTAAAGGGGCCTTTTTTGTTTTTCATTTAGATATTTATTAAAATTGAGTGCGTTAAAACAACAAGGTGAGACTGTTCCATTTCGATTATGAAATTATATGTAAACCACCACAAAATTGAGTTGAGAAATTGGTTTCATAGAGTTAGAGTCTTTATTCAACTTTTCCGTTCATTTCTTTTGAGAACACTATGATTAAATATAACTTTTGCGCGGGTCCGGCAAAGCTTCCAGATGATGTTTTGAAAATTGCGCAAGCTGAGTTACTCGACTGGAGTAACACGGGTTGCTCAGTAATGGAAATGAGTCATCGTAGCAAAGAGTTTATTAACGTTTATAACGAAGCGGTCGAAGGCCTAACACGTTTACTCAATATCCCTGAAGACTATAGTGTTTTATTTATGCATGGTGGCGGTCGAGGCCAATTTTCAGCAGTACCATTAAACTTATTGAAGCAAGGTAGCAGTGATGGCGCCCATTATGTCACAACTGGTTCCTGGTCTGCAGATGCAGTTAAAGAAGCCGAGAAGTTTGGGCAAATAAAAGAAACAAAGCCGGTCATAAATAACAATAATCTTTATTCGGTTCTCCCTGTCGAACAATGGCAATTAGATGACGAAGTAGACTTTGTTCATTATTGTCCAAATGAGACAGTAGATGGTATCGAAGTATTCGAATCACCAAAAAAAGTATCGCGTAACTTATGTGTTGTTGCCGATATGTCATCGACTATTTTATCTCGTGTTATTGATGTTAATGATTTTGACCTGATTTATGCTGGTGCACAAAAAAACATTGGTCCGTCGGGACTTACCATTGTAATCATTAAAAACGCGTTACTAAAACGAAGCCAAAATAATGTTCCGTCCATTTTTAATTATGCGTTAACCGCTGAAAAAGAAAGTATGTTTAACACACCGCCTACGTTTGCCATTTATTTAGCAAACTTGGTATTCAAGTGGTTAATAGCCAAAGGCGGTGTTTCTGAAATAGAAAAAGTAAACATCGAAAAAGCAGCGCTGTTATACAAAGCAATTGATGACTCGCAGTTGTTTTATAGTAAAGTAGCAGCGCAAAACAGATCTAGAATGAATGTTACCTTTTTCCTAAAAAATACTGATTTAGAAAGTAAATTTTTAGAGCAAGCGGAGCAAGCTGGGCTTCTCGCATTAAAAGGCCACAGAAGTGTCGGTGGAATCCGCGCTAGCATATACAACGCTATGCCAATTGAAGGGGTTCAAGCTTTGGTAAACTTCATGAACAAATTCGAATCAGAAAATACCTAGTCTCAGGGAAATTATGTCTGCAGTTATTGAACAATTAGTTATGCCTCATATAAAAGAATTTCGAGGCGATGTTACCGTACCAGGCTCTAAAAGCTTATCAAATAGAGCATTGTTAATGGCGGCCTTGTGTGAGGGTGAAACGCGCATTACCAATTTATTAGACAGCGATGACATAAAGCACATGTTAGTGGCACTTGAACATCTCGGTGTAAAAACAAAACTGAGTGACGATAAGACAGAGTGCACTGTTATTGGTAATGGTGGTGTATTTAGACAACCAGACGCACCGCTGTTTTTAGGTAATGCAGGAACGGCTATGAGACCATTAGCCGCAATATTAGCTGTTAGCAATATATCTTCCACCTTGGCGGGTGAGCCACGTATGTTTGAGCGTCCAATTGAGCATTTAATTGACGCTATGCAGCCACTTGGCATAGACGTTAAATATATGAACGACCACGGTTTTCCACCGTTAGCTATTTCGCCATATGTTAAGTGCTTAGACGGTTCCGTCGATTTAGAGATAGACGGAAGTGTTTCAAGCCAATTTTTAACTGCGCTACTTATGGCAGCACCACTACTTAAGGTAAATGTTACTATTAAGATCATTGGGGAATTAGTTTCTAAACCTTATATCGATCTGACAATAGCGATTTTAGGTACATTTGGTGTTCATGTTAAAAATAATAATTTCTCGGAATTTGTTATTGATGACAACCAATGCTACGTGTCACCAAAAAAATACATGGTAGAAGGTGATGCCTCTTCAGCGTCTTACTTTTTGGCCGCCGGTGCGATATCAGGTGGTCCAGTTAATGTGTATGGTGTTGGGAAAAATAGTGTCCAGGGTGATATTCGATTTGCTGACGTACTAACCGATATGGGCGCAGAAATTACCTATTTTGATGATCACATCCGAGTTTCATCGAATAAAAACTTAGTCGCCGTTAACCAAGACATGAATCATATCCCCGACGCTGCGATGACGATTGCCACTACAGCTTTATTTTCTAAGGGTACAACCACGATTTCGAATATCTATAATTGGCGTGTAAAAGAAACAGATCGTTTATTTGCAATGGCGACCGAATTAAAAAAGGTAGGGGCTGATGTTGTTGAAGGCCACGACTTTATAACCATAACTCCGCCGTTAACGATACAACATGCCGATATCGACACTTATGATGATCATCGTATCGCTATGTGTTTTTCGTTGTTAGGGTTTGCTGCAAATAGCGTAACTATTAATAACCCTAAGGTTACGAGTAAAACTTTTCCGGATTATTTTGAACGGTTTACACAATTAATCATAAAGTAATAAAAGTGGCTGACCGGTAAAATTAAATTAATTTAAATTTACTCAGATTCAAGTATAATACCGCCCGCAATTTCAGCGAGTGGAGTATTTATGCAAGAATCAGTACCGGTCATCACTATAGATGGACCAAGCGGCGCAGGGAAAGGCACTGTATGTCGTCTATTGGCCTCTACACTAGGGTGGGAAATCTTAGATAGTGGCGCCATTTATAGAGTATTAGCCTTAGCTTCAATACACCACCAAGTCGATCCTTCTGACGAAGAAAGTTTAATTCCTTTAGCAGCACACCTAGATGTTCAATTCCTCTCGGCAGAAAACACCTCGAAAATAATTCTCGAGGGCGAAGAGGTTACTCTGTCCATCAGAAACGAAGAAGTAGGCGGCGTTGCATCTCAAATTGCTGCTTTACCAAGAGTAAGAGAGGCTTTATTAAGACGCCAACGAGCTTTTAAACAATTGCCAGGCTTGATTGCGGATGGACGTGATATGGGTACCGTTGTATTTCCAGAAGCTGAAGTAAAAGTGTTTTTGACCGCGAGCGCAGAAGAGCGTGCAGACAGAAGATTTAAAGAGTTGAAAGAAAAAGGCCACGATGTTAAAATCGGCGACCTTTTGAGCGATATCAAGGCTCGTGATGAACGAGACATGAACAGAAGTGTAGCGCCTATGGTGCCTGCAGAAGATGCAATATGCATTGACTCGACTTCTTTATCGCCACAAGAAGTATACGAACAACTTATTCAAGTAATTGAAAAAAAGTTCGAAATTTAATTTAGACAGCCTTGTTAGCATGGATGTAACAAGTTAAAAATCAACCCCTTTGTCGCAGGAACGCCGCACTGGAACTAATGAAGAAAACTCATGACAGAAAATTTTGCACAATTATTTGAAGAAAGCCTTCAAACTATCGAAACACGCCCTGGTTCAATCGTTAAAGGTACTATCGTATCTATCGAACGTGACCTTGTATTAGTTGACGCTGGCCTTAAGTCAGAATCAGCGATCCCTGCATCACAATTTAAAAACCACGCTGGTGAATTAGAAGTTAGCGTTGGTGACCAAGTAGACGTAGCTTTAGACTCAATCGAAGACGGTTTCGGTGAGACTATTCTTTCTCGTGAAAAAGCTAAGCGTTACGAAGCTTGGGTTCGTCTTGAAAAAGCTTGCGAAGAAGAAGAGATCGTTACAGGTCTTATCTCTGGTAAAGTTAAAGGTGGTTTCACTGTTGAAGTTGAAGGCATCCGTGCATTCCTACCTGGCTCTCTTGTAGACGTACGTCCTATTCGTGATACTTCTCACTTAGAAGGCAAAGAGTTAGAATTTAAAGTAATTAAGTTAGACCAGAAACGCAATAACGTTGTTGTTTCTCGTCGTGCGGTAATCGAGACTGAAAACTCAGCAGAACGCGAACAATTACTTGCTAACCTTGAAGAAGGTTCAGAAGTTAAAGGTATCGTTAAAAACCTTACAGACTACGGTGCATTCGTAGACTTAGGTGGTCTTGACGGTCTACTTCACATCACAGACATGGCTTGGAAACGCGTTAAGCACCCAAGTGAAATCGTTGCAGTTGGCGACGAAATCGATGTTAAAGTTCTTAAGTTTGACAAAGAGAAAAATCGTGTATCTCTTGGTCTTAAGCAACTTGGTTCAGATCCTTGGGGCGACATTGCTGCTCGTTACCCAGAGTCTTCACGTCTTAAAGGTCGTGTTACTAACCTTACAGACTACGGTTGTTTCGTTGAAATCGAAGACGGCATTGAAGGTCTTGTTCACGTTTCAGAAATGGATTGGACAAACAAAAACATCCACCCATCTAAAGTTGTTAGCTTAGGTGACGAAGTTGAAGTACTAGTTCTTGAAATTGATGAAGAACGTCGTCGTATTTCTCTTGGTCTTAAGCAATGTAAAGACAACCCATGGGAAGTATTCGCTAAGTCACACAACAAAGGTGACCGCGTTTCAGGTAACATCAAATCAATCACTGACTTTGGTATCTTCATCGGTCTTGACGGTGGCATCGACGGTCTTGTTCACTTATCTGACATTTCTTGGAATGCTTCTGGTGAAGATGCAGTTCGTGAATTCAAGAAAGGCGACGAAATCGAAGCTGTTGTTCTACAAGTAGACCCTGAGCGTGAGCGTATCTCTCTAGGTGTTAAGCAAATGGATTCTGATCCGTTCTCTGAATACTTAGAAGCGAACAAGAAAGGTTCTTTAGTTAAAGGTCTTATCAAAGACGTTGACGCTAAAGGAGCAACTGTTGAGCTAGGTACTGACGTAGAAGGTTATATCCGTGTTTCTGAAATTTCAGCAGAGCGCGTTGAAGATGCATCTTCTGTATTAACAGCTGGTTCTGAAGTTGAAGCTAAGTTTGTTGGCGTTGACCGTAAGAACCGTGTAATCAGCTTATCAATCAAAGCGATACACGAAGCTGAAGAGAAGCAAGTACTTGATAATCTTCAAAATCAAACTCCTGAATTCGAAAACGCGATGGCTGCTGCATTTAAAAATGCACAAAAAGACTAAGCTTTTGAATTTAAATGAGCTATAACTATAAGGGAGCTTAACTGCTCCCTTATTTTTATCTCAATTTTAGGTGAAATAGATGACTAAGTCAGAATTAATAGAAAAATTAGCAGAACAACACCCTCAACTTCCTCTAAAAGACGTAGAAACGGCTGTAAAGAGCATTATTGACAATATGGCAGAGTGTTTGTCTAGTGGTGATCGTATAGAAATACGTGGCTTTGGTAGTTTCTCATTACATTACCGTGCTCCAAGAGTAGGGCGTAACCCAAAATCAGGTGAGTCAGTGCAATTAGATGCCAAATACGTACCTCACTTTAAACCGGGTAAAGAATTACGAGAAAGAGTGGATTTTAAGTAATCGTTAATTGACTACTTGAATAACATACAATAGCCTTATACCCCTAATGTAAGGGGTAGGCTTTTGAGATTGATTTCGTTTCTATTTTTTATCGTTGCTATATTAATTGCTTTGGCGTTGGGAAGTGAAAATAGTCACTTGGTTGATATCAACCTGCTATTTGTCAAACTAACTTTGCCATTATCAATAGTATTAGCATCTTCGGTGCTTTTTGGTATTTTGTTGACACTTCTTAGTTTCGTTATTCGTAAGGTGGTAAAAAAAGCAAATGCTTGAATTACTGTTCTTACTTTTACCTATTGCAGTAGCCTATGGTTGGGTAATGGGAAAACACAATGCTAAGAAAGAAATGCTTCAGCAACAAAAGTCATTAAACAAAGCATTAAACTCCAGCGTTTCTTTGCTATTGAATAATAAAGAAGAACAGGCTTTCGATCGCCTCATTCAATATTTAGACGACACACCTGCAAATATTGAAAATTACCTAACGCTAGCAAAGCTATTCAGAAAAAAAGGTGAAATAGATAAGGCTATCTCTATTCATCAAGGCCTCGTCCAAACCGATCAGATACAGATTCCTAGTTATGAGCTTGAGATAATTAAACTTGAACTAGCGCAAGATTTCACTTCTGCTGGCATGCTTGAGCATTCACTAGAAACTTTACTCCCTTTGTTATCTTCCGAACATGCCAATGAAGCCTTGCTTATGATCCTTCATATTTACGAGCAAACACGAGAGTGGAAGCAGGGCATTGAAGCATACTTAAATACAAAACCAAGTATGTTATCGGATAATAGTCGACAAATGGTCAGTCATTTTTACTGTGAATTGGCAGATCAATCAGACAATATAAAATCAAAAAAACAGTTGTATAAGCGAGCAATTAAAGTCAATTCCAACTGTATCCGAAGTTTAGTTTCAATGGCTAAACTATATTTGTTATTGAATAACAAGCAGCAGTCGAGAGAATTAATAGTTCAAGTACTAGATAAAGAGCCTAGCTTCGCTCCGGCTTTATTTGACATTGCACCTGAATGTTTTGTAAATGAATTTGAGCAAGCAGCGTGGTTATACTGGTTAATAAAAGAAAAAAAGATAAATAGTGTTAATGCGCATAATCAAATGGCCGATTTTATAGCAAAAGAAAAGGGCGTTGAAGCCGCTCGCCAATATGTAATTGAACAACTTCAATATATTCCGAGCGTTAGAGGGTTTGGCAAGCTAATTGAACTTGAAAAAGAATTGTTTATGTCAGATGAGCATTATAAGCAACTTCAGCAGTTGATTAAGCGATATATTGAATTAAAGCCAAACTATGAATGTAAGTCATGCGGCTTTTCAACAAATAACTTCAGCTGGCGGTGTCCTGCTTGTAATAATTGGCAATCAATTAAACCGCTAACAGGTTTAGATGGGATATAAAAATTGGAGACAGTGTTGGATAACAAAATAGTAGTAGCATTAGACTTTGATAAACAATCAGACGCATTAGATCTGGTTTCACGCCTAGATCCAAACTTATGCAGATTAAAAGTAGGAAAAGAAATGTTCACGCATTTCGGGCCAGGGTTTGTAACTGAACTTCACAACCGTGGTTTTCAGGTATTTTTAGATTTGAAATTTCATGATATTCCTAACACAGTCGCAAAAGCAGTTAAAGCAGCTGCGGACCTGGGCGTTTGGATGGTTAACGTCCATGCTTCCGGTGGCACTAAAATGATGAAGGCAGCAAAAGAAATATTGGAGCCTTATGGTGAAAAAGCACCACTGTTAATCGCTGTTACAGTTTTAACAAGCATGGGTCAAGAAGACTTAACAGATTTAGGCATCGATAAAACCCCTGAACAGCAAGTTGAATTTCTGGCAGAATTAGCCTTTAACGCTGGGCTAGATGGCGTAGTGTGCTCAGCGCAAGAGGCAAAAATGCTAAAACAGAAGTTTGGCAGCAACTTTAAACTTGTAACGCCTGGTATTCGCACAGAAGAAGCGTCCACTGACGACCAAAAGCGTATAATGACACCTAAGAGTGCTGTTGCTGCAGGAGCCGACTATTTAGTTATAGGACGCGCTATTACTAAATCTATAGAACCCATCGAAACAATGAAGCGTATATATAACAGCATTTAAATTTAAGCTTGGTTTATACCAAGCTTTTTTGTTTTTTAGGTATATAGTTGTTAAAGAGCATAAATATCTAAAAGGATAAATGATGAAAAACATATTATTTTTGACATTTTTATTAGTGAGCTTAGCAATTGGTGGTTGCGCCTCTATGGGTGAAGGCTCCGTTGACGATAAAAGACAAATACTTTTAGACATGGAACGTGAAGTACTTTCTGAGTTATATCGTACAAAACCTGATACTCGTGCACAACTCGGCACAGCACCGGGTTATGCGGTGTTTAGTAATGCCAATATCAACCTATTATTTTTTGCAGCCGGTACTGGCTACGGATTAGTAAATGATAAAGTTACGGGCAAAACCACATATATGAACATGGCTGAAGGTGGCGTTGGCCTTGGCTTTGGTGTTAAAGACTATCGAATAGTAATGGTTTTCCATTCTGCTGACGCTATTAACGATTTTGTTACTAACGGCTGGACTTTTGGTGGCAACGCTGATGCGTCTGCAAAGGCAAGTGGTAAAGGTGGTTCGGTCGAAGGCGAGGCATATTATGGTGACGTTACCGTCTACACATTTACCGAAAATGGCTTAGCTCTACAGGCTATGGTTAAAGGAACAAAGTTTTGGGTAGACAAAGAACTTAATTAATCATAAATTGAGAGGATATGAGAAAATTATTACATATTATTGCGGCTGTTGGTTTTTCTATCCTCTTTAATCCGCAACTTTTAGCACAACCACTTAATATTAAAAAAGCGAATATCGTTTTTACCGGTGATATGCCGCTTATAGAAAATAAACTCCACGGCGATTATCGCAGGTTATCCTCTTTTTTGAATTTAGTTCGTTCTAAGCAAGGCCCTTCATTTTTTCTATTTGGTGGTGGCTCAATTGGTCCCAGCCCAATGTCTTCATTTGATAAAGGATCCCATATTATTGACATTCTTAATAGTTTGGAACCTGATGCTATGGGTGTGACGAAGCGAGAATTTAGTTACTCAGAAGATGAGCTTTCACAACGGGCATACGAAGCTGCATTTCCAATTATTGGCACAAACCTACTTGATCCAGCAACTAAAGAAAACCTAGACGGAATTCAGCGCTCATCCATTATTAAAAAGGGAAACGTTTCAATAGGGGTGTTATCCATCGTTAATAACTCGGTTATCGAAGAATATCTGTTAAAAAGGCTTACTATATTGCCAGTTAAAGAGGCAATTGAATCTGAAGCAAAAAAATTAAAGGCAAATGGTGCGGACGCTGTTGTACTTTTGTATTCCGTTCCTACACCAACAGTCGAAATGTTAATGAACGAAGAAGTTATCGACATCGCCTTTATGACTGACAAAGCTTATGCCCAAACCAACAACTATGAGCTGATAAATCACCCTAATCATTTCTACCTAAAATCACCGGGTGAATTGCTTTTAGTGAACTTAACGATCAATTCAAATGCAAAGGTAACAACCGAATTTAGTACCTTATTTTTAAATAACTTTCCAATAGATGATGATATTTCAAACCAGTCAGATTCGTATATAAACCGCTTAAACCGTTTACTTAATATAGATGTAGCGACTTTTGACAAAGCAGTCGACACTCGTAAACTGTCAATACGAACAGGCGAGACCGTGTTTGGCAATATGACCACAGATGCGATTAGATTGTACTTAAATACTGATATTGCAATAATTAATAGCGGGGTCATCCGGGGCGATCGTCAGTATAAAGCGAATACTACTTGGACGATGAGAGACATAGTGACTGAACTGCCATTTCGTAGTCAACTCGTTATTATCGAGGCTACTGGTCAGCAAATCCAGGATGTTTTGGAAAATGGCGTTTCCAAAATTGTTGACGTGAAAGGCCGATTCCCTCAAGTTTCTGGTATGTCCTTTGTGTTTGATAGAACTAAACCTATTGGCAGCAGAATTAAGAAAGTTACTGTTGCTGGAAAGCTTTTAGATGTGAATAAAACGTACTCAATAGGTACAACAAACTATCTTGCAAACGGTGGCGACGGATATGAAGCGTTTATTAGCGCCAATAAAATTACCAACGGGTCACGTGTGAGTCCTATGCTATCGCAAATTCTGATATTGCACATGAGAAAGCAAGAGGGGGTTCTACCCGAAATAGAAGGGCGTATACACGAGGTGGTTCGTGACTAATCCTATTGCAAGTAAAAATGATTTTGACTCTATTGAGATAGTAAACTCAGACTTAAATTATCACCCAAACGGAAAAAGAAAATCAATAAAAGCGACGTTACTGACTGGGCTATCTATATTCTTTGCGCTTTTTCTTGGACTAACGTTATTAACCTTCGTCCATTTAACGGAGTTTCGTTATGTACTAAAAAACATAACTGAAGAATCAATTCCTTCGGTAATACAAACAAGCCAGACTTATAGCCAAGTAAATAGCTTAATCTCTCTTACCGAGCGATTAATTAAAGTTAATTCGGAATCATCAAAACGAGCTACCACTGCACAAATTCAAGAGCAATTGTTAAAGCTAAAAGCTTTAAGCCTTAATAATAACGCCCAGAGCTACCTTGCTACTCAGTTAAAGGCATTAACTATTGAATTAGAAGAGCTAGATGACTTAATCGTGCAGCGACTAGAGAACAAGGCTAGCTTTGATGAAAAACTGGCTCAGTTATATTCAATATTTAATCAGATGCCATCTATTAAATTTCAAGATGATACAAGAACTAACATTGCTTTTAACATCGCTAATATTTTTGCGGTCAGTGGTCAACTAGCCTATGTAGACAGGCTTCACCTAGTAAGGCAACTCGAAGCTGAACTTAAAGATAATTTTGCCGAAATCGATAACATTCTGAATAATTCAGAAAATACAGATCAAGGATCAAATCGAAACTTGATAATGAAACTGAACCAGGTTTTGCTAGCGCCAGACGGATTAGTTCAAACCAGAATCAAGCAATTACGAATCGAAGGACGAAGTATTGGTCGCGGCAATTTTATGAGAAACTTAATCATAGATTACGCCAATCAAGCCGAGTACCAATCGTTTAACCTTAACACTCGAGTAATGACAGATACTAGAACGGCAACAGAAGCAATCTCTGCACAATTGACATTGGTAACTGTTGCCTTTGTAGTCTCATTAATAATATTTATTTTTATTGTTTACTATTTACAAAAGCAAGTCGTTGCTCGATTAATCAGACTTAATGTTAGCGTGAACAAACGCTTAAACGGCAGTACAGAAGATGTCGTTGATAACGGCACGGACGAGATTTCTGACATTGCTGAAACATTCAATATATTTGCGAACACCGTTGAGCTCCAAAAACAAACGCTTGAAGAGCTATCATCACAAGACGGATTGACAGGAATAAGTAATCGCCGTGCATTTGACGATCGTCTTACTAGTGAAATTTATGCTGCACAACGGCATAACTGTACGTTATCTTTACTAATAATAGATGTTGATTTCTTTAAGCCATATAACGATAACTATGGACATGCCAAAGGCGACGAATGCCTAAAACAAATTGCACAGATTTTGTCCAATGAAGTTTCCAGAGAAACAGACTTTATAGCAAGGTACGGTGGTGAAGAATTTGCCTGTATATTACCTATGACCGACGAGCAAGGCGCAACGCTAATGGCTAAAAAACTAATCAAGGCTGTATACAATGCTCAAATACCTCATTCGTTCAGTGAAATAGACGATCGCTTAACGATTAGCATTGGCATCGCTGTAAAAGCGTTTAAAGAAAAAACCTTAGTATCCGAAGTGCAATTTATTACAGAAGCGGACTCGGCTTTATATCAATCAAAACTCAAAGGCCGAAATAGATATACAGTTAACGTAGACAGTTTTTTAAGAGTTTAACGTTTTGTATTAGATTAGAGCGTGACGCACTATAAACTCATCTAGCTACCTTAATACGCATATGCGCATAATGTATATTATGTTAAATAGGATAAATAACTCATAATGGTGTGCTACATGGTGTGCTACGTTCACCAAATGGATTTAATCGGCAACAACTTCTGTTTCATTCACATACATGAAAATATCAGCTAGGCGCTACTTCAGTACTTCAGTTACTATACCCAGGTGCTATCGCTAATTGCGCAACACCGTTTAATGATGATCGGTTATGTAAATGTAATTGGTACTCCGGTGATGACAGCGATGCGTTATTGGTACAGTCAACATTCCAGCGTCGAAGAAGATAGCCCGCCATGGCAGCCCTCACCTTTAAGTTTAGTCGCCCATCTGTCATGCCGTAATCCATTTCAATAGCTGTTGTATGCTGAACGTTATTTGGGTGCGGGACAATCTCTAAGTCTAAAATTTGTTGCCATTGAATGTCTGAAGCCTTCCGTTCTGACTGCATGGTTTGATTCGAGCGAATAGAAACCTTGCTGATTCTGGTTAATACAAAGTCTCTAAAACTTTGAGACTTACGATCAAAAGCTCGTACGTGCCAGCGTAAACCATTGTCTATTATCGAATGAGGAACTACATCTCTAGCGTTTGAGCCACTTGATAAAGAAGTATAAATAATGTTAACCACATTTCCGTTTAACATAGCTTGAACAAGGCGAGCTATTACATTGATATTTGGAAAGTTCAAATAAGACGGCTGCTCGACGGGAAATGGCGTATTGCTTATAGCGTCAAAACCATCTGATATTTGATTTGCTAATTTTATTAATGTGCGCCTTGCATCATGTTCAAACAACGGTTTAAACGTATCAGCTTGAAAATACCGTTTAACTTGGTTGTCATAGTACAGGTTGTTTGATCCAAATTCTTTATATAGCGTAAAATCTCGCGTCGCGGCAGATAGACCGACTTCAAATTGTTGTATCAAATCATTGCGACATAAGTGCCCTTTGAAAAACAAAGAAAAATCTATAAAGGCTAAACGTTGCTTTTGAGCATGACTTAATTTGCTCAAGGCTTCATTAAATGTATTTGGATTGCTATCTTTAAACACAAACTCACTCTCGTTTAGAATAATTGAATTAATCTGACAATGCGCCGGATGTTTTATCATCACTCTTGTCTAACTGCATTATTACCATAAGTATACTTGTAAACAATACATCAGGCTCTTCATCACGATTTACTATGATGACGTGTGTATCGCGAAGTGAAATAAGTTTTTCGTTTGCAGTCGCTATCTCTGTTTTACCAAATTGAATGGTAAACGCGAGGTCAAAAAAGTTACCTTTAGCTGTTGCACCATTATACATTCCATCAACCACATAATATTGACGTGTCCATGACAACAGTTTACGTTTCACAGAATAGCTGCCAAAAATAGAAGTAACATCATAAGTAGAACGAATTGAAAAGCGACGCTTTTTTATTGTTGCTAATTCATTGTTTTCACGGAAAACACGCCACGTCGGTGAGAAAAAAAATGAGAATTCACCTTTTGCAGTAAAAAGGCTTTGTTCATGCTCATCATTGATGTCCATTTGACCGCGTAGGCTAAATAGTTTGTTACGTATCGTTAATATTTTACCCATCTTTCTATCCTTGAGTGGTTATTTTACAAAATTTCCATTTTATGTTTGTAATTTACAAACTTCGTTTACTGCACGCAATCAAAATATTATTCGGCTAACGCAATAATATAGTGCTCAGAGTTAAATTCTACGTTATCGCCAATGTTAAGCTTTTTACGCTTTTGAGTTTCCACATTACCGTTTACTTTTACCAAACCGTTTTCAATCACCATCTTAGCTTCACCGCCACTTGCTACTAAGCTTTCAAATTTAAGAAGCTTATTTAACTCTATTGGCGCCACATTAATGTATATTTTATTCATTGAAAATTCCGGTTAAGTAAAAGAAACGGCATTATACATACTATTACAACAAACTTTATTATTATCGTAACGGTCTAGCGTGAGCCGCCGATCTAAATATACTATTTAAAAACAACACATTTAAACCTTCAAGGTAGGCTCTCGACGTAGGCTCCTGTGTGTATCCGATAACCATACCATTACCCATTGGTTGATGTATAAGGAATGGTTTATACGCTAATTGCTTTTTATTTTCAGCCCATAAGTAGCCGCTAGCAAGCACGTTATCTGCATCAGCGAACCATGCTATATTTTTACCTGATGCAAGTTTGATCGGAGTAAAAATATCATTGCCATACGCTAACCCAACAACATTTGATTTAACACCGGCCGTTAACCAGTGTTCTTGATCAACCTCAACATTGGCTAATACACCCGCTACAAAGTCAGGTGATTCTTTATTATTCTCAGCCGATTCAATCAATTCTTTTTTACTGGTTAATAACACACCATTTACCATCGCATCTGGCTTATCATCTGCGTCAGGATATAAGCTTTCAGATTCTTTTACGGCCAGCTCCCTTTGCACATCAAGCAAACCAATTTCAGGATCAGCTGCAAACCTTGTTGCTCCAGATAACGTTATTAATACACCACCGCGTTTGACCCATTGCTTAATATTATTAGCACCAGCCTTCCCTAACACTGAATGGTAATAACCATTTGGTAAAATTAAAACTTGATAGTTATCTAAATTTGCCCAAGACAACATACTGGTTCTGATTGCTGTTACAGGATAATTAAATTCGCGCTCAATAACGAACCGTGTGTGACCTGTGCTTAATGAACTAACTGGCGAATCCCAGGCAATTGCAATGTTTGGCGCAACCATTTTCGGTGTTTTACCACTACCAAAGCTAGGGCCACTCGTTACCCAACTTGTATCAACACCATGTACAATTGCACCTGTCGCCGAAGCAATTTTTGCAACTATGTCGTTCAAGTCCTGATTATTCTTTCGACGTTCTATTATCAAAGAACCAGCGGGAAACGTCTTACCATTTTCCAATATAAAAGCTTGATCCGCCGATTTTATAGATAACCCTTTTCTTAATGCTGCTGTTAAAAAGCGTCCTGCAGCCATGTCGCCCCATGGAACTATAAAGCCAACTTTGCCATCTGGATTGGTAATATTCGCGACAAGCGGTGCATCTTCTGCCAACAAGGTTGTTTTAACGTTTGGAGTTTTGCCACACTTCTCGACATTAACGCCAAACATAAGTGGTAAAGACCAACCGGTAACATCATATATTTCGTTATCCAACTTTCTAGCACGCAGCCGTTCTTGTTCGGCGACAAATTCCGGTGACATATTTACTTGTTGCTCAAACGTTGTTTTTACAAAACGCCCCTTCGGTTGTGCAGAATCAATAAAGTAGCTTCCAGCCGGAAAAGACTTACCGCAAACGTCAAAGTTATCTAACGCGACTTGTACCTGCACATCATGTTCTGCCATTAGCGTAGCTAGTTTATGAGAACCGCTTCTGTTTTTCTGTTCGGAAAAAATATAAAAGCGCGCTTTTTTATCTTTTTTGCCTTGTTCAATAGCAGACTTTTGATAATCAACATAATCTGTAAGTAGTTTCTCGCGATTTAATGAAGCACCTTCTAATGTAGCAATGGAAGCAACAAAATGTCTTCTTACTGTGTTGCGATACGTCATTATCTCACCATCGCGTTTTTTAAATAGCTCTCCACGGGAGGAAGATACTTCGTAAGTAGACGCTGATGCCCCATAAAATGTAGGCCAACTGTCGCCGTAGCCGGGATAAAACGCATCAAAAATCTCTCGAGTGAAATAATCAAACCCCTCTTGATCGAAATGGCGTCCTATATTCTTACCAATTTCACCCATGTTGTTAACTTGTGTTTTGGTCATGTGCGGATTAATTGGTTTTGCCGCTGGCGCGAAGTAATAACTTTGATCACCGCCCATTTCATGCAAATCGATTACAACTAAAGGACGATATTTATTCATCATCGCTATTCGACCTTTGGTTTCCGGTTGGGTAATGGCTAACCAATCTCTATTCATATCAAATAAATAATGATTAGAACGACCACTTGGCCAAGGTTCATTATGCTCAGCACTCAACCTATCAGAGCTATGCTCTAAACCGACCGTCGCATAATAACGGCTCGTAAATCTGGTTCTGCCGTCGGGGTTTTGCAGAGGATCGATAAAAACAAGCGTGTTGTCTAAGATACTATTAACTGTTGCATCATTTTTTGCGGCCAATAAATGATATGCCGTCATCATAGCTGAGTCTGTGCCACTAATTTCATTACCATGAACGGAGTAACCTAGCCATACGGAGCCTGGAGTCTGTTTTATTAATGAATTATTTGCTTGACCATCGGACAGCTTTTGCATATCACTTGCAAATTGTTCTAAGTCGGCTAGGTGCTCGGGCTTACCGATTGCGGCGTAAATTAACTTACGGCCTTCCCACGTAGTGCCATATTGGTGCACTTTTATACGGTTAGGCGTAGCGTTAGCTAAAGCATCAAAATAACGTAACATATCGCTATGCGAAGAAATACGTTGACCAATAGAATAACCGAGTACTTGTTTTACTGTAGGTATGTCTTTTTTATATTCTGTGTTGGGCCACATCGGCGCTAAGGGCTCAGCGTTAATGAGTGGACTTGCTATTAACGTAAAAATACACGTCAATTTAAAACTTTTAAAAAACATTACTCTGCCTTTTTATAATTATTTGTTAAGTTGGACATTATTAAATTTGACCAGATTTGCAACAATTTGATATTAATAAAACTACCAAATGCTGTTATCCGCCGATAAATGCCTTTATTTTTAATTTATCTAAAGAGATGCTTATAAGTGTCGATACATTTGGGTAGACTACATACAGTTATTAAACAGGGACAGTTGTCTCCGCATATTTTTTGGAATTATTATGCTGAAGAAGTTCATATTCTCTTTACCGATCCAAACGAAGATCACGCTTACCCTCATTGGCGCGATTATTATTTCTACTAGTATAGTTAGCTATGTTGGTCATTCAAAAGCGCAGTCCATTATGTTGGAACGAATGGAAACATCAGAACTACCAAATCTAGTTCAACGAGTTCGTAATGCGATTGATGGCGAAACCGCTAAAATGAAAACAATTACGCGTGGTATCGCTACAAATCCATTTATTTTAAATTGGGTTAATGGCGGTTTAAGCAAAGATGGCGAAGAGACTTTAGTTAGATACTTAAAGAATATTCAAGCTGCCAATGGTCTTAGTAATGCGTCCTTTGCCAATAGAGACACAGCACAGTACTGGAATCAAGACGGCTTTTTAAGAGTACTACAAAATGACTCAGTTGATGGTTGGTTCTTTGCTTTCACTAATAGTAACCAGGCTGAATCTGCCAGTATTTACGCTTATCCGAATGGTGACGTAGATATGTTTGTTAACTTTCAAATGATTGGTGATAAGGGTATTTCTGGTGTATCTAAATCATTTAACGATATGGTTTCTTACTTAAATGCATTCAAAATAGAAGAAACTGGTTTTGTTTATTTAGTTGATAAAAATGGTTTAATGCAAATCCATAGGGATAAGGCCAAAGCAAGTAATCAAACATTACGCGAAGAATACAGCAATATAAAAACATCTACCCTATTACAAGAAAAAGATTTTGCCTTTGCAAACGATGGTAACTCAGTTGTAGCAACTAGCTATATCCCCTCTTTAGATTGGTATGTTGTTGCCGAAGTACCAACTGCTGAGCTTTATGCCGGATTAAATGAAAGCCGCGATCACATGGTAATGTGGTTTTTCATTGTGGTTCTTGCTTTAGGTTTTATTGCCCGTTATTTCTCAAAGATGTTAATGCTACCAATTTTAGCGTTAGCACGTGTATTTAAAAATCTAGGTGATGGTTCTGGAGACTTGTCGTATCGTATTAAACGTTACGGTAATGATGAAATTTCTGATTTAGCTCAAGGCTTTAATCAATTTCTAGACAAAATTCGCAATGTGATCGTGAATGTATCCAATACTTCTCTAGAATTAAAAGAAGCCTCAGAAACGGTTTCTCACGGTGCATTAGAAACCAAAACAAGCGCTGAACTCGAGCGAGACCAGTCTATTCATGCCGCAACTGCAATTAATCAAATGGGCATTACTATTGGCGACATCGCGAAAAGTGCCAACGTCGCTTCTGACGCTACAAATGCTGCAATGGAAAAAGCACAGGTTGCTCAAACTGTTGTTGGTGAGTCAGCCCAGTTCATCGATGTTATGGCAAAAGGTATGAAAGGTGTTTCAGGCACAATTGAATCATTAGCCGAAAAGAGTGGAAATATTAGTAGTGTTTTAGACGTTATCAGGGGTGTTTCTGAACAAACTAATCTTTTAGCGCTAAATGCAGCGATTGAAGCAGCTAGAGCTGGAGAACAAGGTCGTGGGTTTGCTGTTGTTGCTGATGAGGTTCGAAATTTAGCGAAACGAACCAGTGAGTCTACGGACGAAATTGCATCAATGATTTCACAATTACAAGCTGAATCAGAAATTGCTGTACAAGGTGTTAGAGAAAACAGGCAACTGGCTACGCAAGGTGCCGAATCTGCTCACGAAGCAAATGAGGCTTTAAAAGAAATAGCACTACAAATTGACACTTTATCAGGCCTAAATCTGCAAGTAGCAACGGCTACTGAAGAGCAACTTACGGTTGTTAACGAAATAAATGAACATGTTAAAACGGTGAGTCAAAATAGTGAAAAGTCAGCACTTAATGCGTCAGAAATGGCACATTCAAGTGACGAATTGAAGGCTTTAGCTGCGCAACTCGATAAAATGGTCGGTACCTTCAAAATCGATTAATGGCCGGTCTGCAACTCCTTTTGATCGTCTATACTTATTGTTGCGTAATAAGGGTTTAAGTTCATTTAAACCAACGTAGCAATAAGTATCGATAAATCAAAAAGGATGACTATGTTTACCAACAAATTACTTCCTGGTTCTAACTTCCCCGATATAGAAGTCAAACTATCTCCCTCAGAAACCTTTACACTAGGTTCAACCATAAACAAAGACGCTGATTGGCAGATGGTTATAGTTTATCGCGGCGCTCATTGCCCTTTGTGTACTAAATTTCTAAACACGCTGGAAGATTATAAATATTTGTTTCTTGATTTAGGTATTGAGCTTATTGCCGTTTCGGCTGATCGTCACAAACAATTAGAGCAACATAAAGCGGATTTAAATGTCGGATTCACCTTAGGTTATGGTTTAAGCCTTGCTGGTATGGATAAACTGGGCGTGTATCAGTCGGTACCGAGAAATGAACATGAGACTGATCACGTTTTTTCGGAGCCGGCGTTGTTCATTATAAACCGAGACAAAACAATTATCGCTGTTGATATAAGCAATAACCCTTTTTGTAGACCAGAAGTTAATACCTTGTATGAGGGTCTAAAATGGGTGAGAAATCCTGAAAACAATTACCCAATTCGTGGCACCCATAACGAGCCTGTTGTTAAAGATTGTTAAAGCCGATTTTTGTATTTAAAGATATTCACTAGACCAATAACTGCGAACGGTTTGTTGGTCTAAGCTTCCATTCTGGTAGCGAATGTACATTACCCACTCCATCACAGGCTCCGAACATAATCCTACAAGTAGAGTTGCTTGATAGTTTAATGCCTTATGTTCCTCGAAATGGATTGGAATACTCCCCATTTGCATGTTTGTTGCTTCTAGCCAAATCTTTTCGATTGGTTTAGTAGCAACTATTTCCATTTTAGTGATTTGTTCAGCTTTCAAAAAAGAGTGATCGAAAACAGCCCTACTATCAGTAAATATAAGCTGTAAACATTGAGTACCTTGTGAATGACAGGCATCTTCAATTGCTGGGTTATCAAATGGCTTACAACCCTTAACGAAAAAAACTAAGACACTGGTGAATAACAATATTTGTAGCAATGTTGGTTTTTTAATCACTTAGGTTCTCATAATGTTGATCTGGGACAATATAATCGCGTTGCTCGCTATGATTTTACTCACAAAGCCTTTATCATGCACGTGCGTAATAGTCCCTTTATGTAATTTTGGATAATTTACCGCCAAAATTTCAAAAAGAGTCTAATATTTATAACTTTAATAACACAATTTTCACGGGTAAGTGGAACCATACTATGACAACAACAAATATTGCTCACCCAGAGTACAACTACAAGGTTGTTAGGCAGTTCGCTTTAACAACTGTATTGTGGGGTATCATTGGTATGAGCGTAGGTGTATTGATTGCTGCGCAATTAATATGGCCTGCACTAAACTTTGATACACCTTGGTTAACATTCTCACGTTTACGTCCTTTACACACCAACGCAGTAATTTTTGCGTTTGGTACTAGTGCCCTATTCGCAACATCTTATTATGTTGTTCAACGTACTTGTAAAGTTCGACTTATCAGCGACAAAATCGCCGCATTTACCTTCTGGGGCTGGCAAGCAATTATTATATCTGCTGTCATCTCACTACCTTTAGGCTACACAACATCTAAAGAGTACGCAGAACTAGAATGGCCAATCGATATTGCTATTACGGTTGTTTGGGTTGCATATGCATATGTATTTTTAGGTACATTAGCTATTCGCAAAACAAGTCACATATATGTAGCAAACTGGTTCTATGCGGGCTTTATTGTCACTGTAGCGGTTCTTCATATTGTTAACAGCCAAGCAATGGCAGTAAACGAAATGAAATCATATTCTATGTATTCTGGCGCTGTCGATGCCATGATACAGTGGTGGTACGGACATAATGCGGTAGGCTTTCTATTAACAGCAGGCTTCTTAGGTATGATGTATTACTTTGTTCCTAAACAAGCCGAGCGCCCAGTTTATTCTTACCGCCTATCTGTTGTTCACTTCTGGGCTTTAGTTTCGTTATACATTTGGGCTGGTCCTCATCACTTACACTACACAGCACTGCCAGACTGGACACAGTCTGTTGGCATGGTTATGTCTGTTATTCTGTTTATTCCATCATGGGGTGGCATGATCAACGGTATCATGACGCTATCTGGTGCATGGCATAAGCTTAAAACTGACCCTGTGTTACGTTTCTTAATTGTTTCGTTATCTTTCTACGGTATGTCTACGTTTGAAGGTCCAATGATGGCAATTAAATCAGTTAACGCGCTTTCGCATTACACCGACTGGACTATTGGTCATGTTCACTCAGGCGCACTTGGTTGGGTTGCGATGATTTCAATTGGTGCTCTATATCACTTGATTCCACGCCTTTACGGTAAAACTCAAATGTTTGACCTTAAACTAGTTAATCACCACTTCTGGTTACATACAATCGGTGTAGTTCTGTACATTGTAGCTATGTGGATTTCTGGTGTTATGCAAGGTCTAATGTGGCGTGCTGTAAACGCTGATGGTACTTTAACCTACAGTTTCGTACAGAGCTTAGAAGCTTCAAAACCTTTCTATATTGTTCGATTCATTGGTGGCGTATTCATTGTTGCTGGTATGTTAGTCATGGCCTACAACGTTTATAAAACGGTTCGCGGTGCTAAAGCACAGCAAGAAGAATACCCAGTAGCGGCGTAAGGAGAAGTTATATAATGGCAACTAACCATCATGAGAAAATTGAGAAAAGCGTACCTCTTCTCGTTATCTTTACAATTATCGCTATTAGTTTTGGTGCATTAGTGGAAATTACTCCGCTGATGTTCCAAAAAGACACAACACAGCCAATCAAAAATTTACGTGCATTAACTGCATTAGAAATGGAAGGTCGCGACATATACATTCGTGAAGGATGTAATAACTGTCATAGCCAAATGATCCGTCCGTTTCGTGCTGAAGTTGAGCGTTATGGGCATTATTCAGTAGCTGGCGAATCAGTTTGGGATCACCCTTTCCTTTGGGGCTCTAAACGTACTGGTCCTGATTTAGCTCGTGTCGGTCAACGTTACAGTGACGACTGGCACTACGCTCACTTAATGAACCCAAGGGACGTTGTTCCTCAGTCAAACATGCCTTCTTTCCCTTGGTTAGATGAAAATGTACTGACTGGTGAGTACACAGCTAAAAAGTTTGAAGTATTTAACAAACTTACTGCTGGCAAAACGCATAAAGATGAAGATGGAAATTATATTCCTCTTTACTCTGCGGAAGATATAGCTGGAGCCCAAGCTGCAGTTCAAGGTAAGACCGAAATGCAAGCGCTTATCGCATACTTGCAACAATTAGGTACTCACCTTAAGTAGGCGTTATGGATTACGGTACTTATAGAGGCGTTTACACGCTAATTTTATTATTTTTATTTTTGGTTATCGTTTATTGGGCGTACAACAAAAATCGAAAAAAAGATTTTGATGATATTGCCCAGTCAATTTTAGAAGATGATGTAAACGATAGTCCGCGTAAAAAGGAATCATCAAATGATAATGACTGATTTTTGGAGCTGGTGGATAATTATCCTAACGGTATTCTCCATTGTAGCCTGTTTTGTGATCATCACGGCGAACCTTAAAAACTACACTCATGTAGAAGAAGGTGAGTCAATGGGCCACGAGTTCGATGGCATAGAAGAGTTAAATAACCCACTTCCTAAGTGGTGGACTTACCTATTCTACTTCATCTTAGTATGGTCTGTAGGTTACCTTGCCCTATTCCCTGGTCTAGGTAATTATGAAGGCTTACTTGGTTGGAAAAGTTCTAACCAAGGCATAACAACACTAGCAGAATCTAAAGCTTTATCTGAAAAAGCGAAAGCTGAAGGTTTACTGGTTGCTCTAGATCAGGAAGTTAGGACTGCAGACGAAGTTTATGGTCCTGTATTTAAAGCGCTAGCTGATAAGCCTATCTTAGATTTGGCTTACGACGATGAAGGTTTTAAAGTTGGTCAACGACTTTACTTGCAAAACTGTGCATTGTGTCACGGTTCTGATGCTCGAGGCTCAACTGGATTCCCTAACCTACGTGATAACGACTGGTTATATGGTGACTCGCCAGAAACTATAAAGGAAACTTTATTGTATGGACGTAAAGCAGCAATGCCGGCATGGGAAGCTGCTTTAGGCGACCAAGGTATCGAAGAGATGACAGCGTATGTACTTAAATTAGCAGGCCGTAAAGTTAACGATAAGTTAGCTGATGCGGGTGAAGCGAAGTTTGGGATGTGTGCAGCATGTCATGGTCCTGATGGTAAAGGTTCTTTGGCTCATAACTTACCTTTTGGTGCTCCTAACTTAACTGACAACATTTGGTTATATGGTGGCTCTAAGAAAGCGGTTGAAGAAACGCTTCGTTACGGTCGTAATGGTGTTATGCCAGCATGGAAAGATGTACTTGGCGAAGATAAAGTACATGTAATTTCTGCATATATTTATAATATTTCACACCCTGACAAATAATTTAGGGTAAAATAAAAGGCCTCTTCGGAGGCTTTTTTTATGTCTAATGAATAATGAGTAGTTTATGAAATCGAACAATACAGCTTGGTATAAAAACGGATGGGTATGGTTAATAATTGCACTTCCTGTTTCCTCAGTAATAGCGGGTATAGCTACAGTTATTATTACTAGTCAAAACCAACCCGAAATGGTGGTTGATGATTACTATAAAAAAGGCAAAGCAATAAACCAAGAACTAGTGTTGTACAAGGCTTTCAAAGATTCTGGAATTGAATTAAACGTTCGATTAAGTAATGACCGAATTGAGCTTAAATCGTCAGAATCGTTTTCCGCATTAAAAGTTAACTTGATTCATTCGACTCAAGGCAAGCGCGATCTTGAACTTGTAGTTACTCCAAACGCAACCGGCACATTTGGTAAAACATTAGATACCCACCTAACGGGTAAATGGACCATTTTTGTAGAGCCGATGGATGGCGCTTGGAAGGTTCAGCAAAAAATTGCTTTTCCTGCCAATGATTGGGTTAAATTAGAAGCGGAATAATACCATTGGATAGTTGTTTTCATTGCGGTTCTGATGTCCTCGTTACTGACGAGCCTCTATTTGTAAATGTTAATTCAGCTCCACAGCCGGTCTGCTGTCGAGGTTGTAAAGCCGTTGCTGAGCACATTGTTGGAAATGGTTTAAATAGCTATTATGAGTTTCGCTCTGAGCTCGCGTCAAAGCCAGCGGAGGATATAAGTAATAATCAATATGAAATTTATGCTGATGATGATTATCTTGAACTTATAGCAAAGCGTAACGGTCTAAATCACGAAATTACGCTATCGGTAGACAATATTCATTGTGCTGCTTGTGCTTGGTTAATAGAACAGTCTTTATACCAAATTGATGGTTTATTGAAGATTAGTGTTAATACAATTAGCCAGCGTGCCATTATTAGTTGGGACAACAAATTAACAAAGCTTTCAACTATTCTACAAAAATTTAATACCATCGGATATCCAGCCACTCCCTTTAAGGTATCTGATGTAGAACACTCAATTAAACAGAAAGAAAAACAATATATAAAACGCTTAGGCGTTGCCGGCTTATTTACAATGCAAGTTATGATGCTTGCTGTTGCTATGTATTTTGGCGCATTTGAAAGTATGGAAAGTCACCAAATCGGTTACTTTAAATGGATTAGTTTTTTACTTTCTATGCCTGTTGTTCTGTATTCAGCAGTTCCATTTTTAACCGGAGCGATAAAAGCATTACAAGCAAGAACTCTGAATATGGATGTACCGGTTTCTGTTGCTATATATGGTGCATTTATCGCTAGCCTTTATCAGTTAATAATTAACGGTCTTGACGGTGATAAAGGTGAAGTGTTTTTTGAAAGTATATCAATGTTTACCTTTTTATTACTAATAGGTAAATATTTAGAATTCAGGGCTAAAAGTAAAGCAATTTTATCCAATGCAAACCTATCAGCATCTTTACCTGAAACCGTTGTAAAAATCGTTAACTCTGAAGAACAAACTGTGTTACTCAAAGACGTAATAGTTGATGATGTTATCGTTGTAAAAGCCGGAGAGAAAATTGCAGTCGACGGTAATATTATCGAAGGTCAAACGCAGGTAAATGAATCAATTTTAACCGGTGAGTTTGCGCCAGTATTTAAGTCAACAGACGATACTGTGCTTGCAGGAAGTGTAAATTCAGACGGATTTATAAAAGTTCGGGTCACGGCCACTGGTTCTCAAACTGCTCTATCTGAAATAAATAAACTACAAGAAACATTTTCTGACTTTAAACCCAAATACAGTCAAATTGCAGATCGTGTAGCGCACTGGTTTGTTTTTGCACAACTCGTTATATCAGTATTTACCTACTGGTATTGGAGCGTAAATAGTCCAGCTGATGCACTTTGGATTTCATTATCGGTACTAGTCGCCACCTGCCCTTGTGCGTTAAGTCTAGCGACACCTACCGCATATACTTGCGTGCTTTCAACATTGTCGAAAACAGGTATATTAATAAAAGATGCCGTTGCTTTTGATCGACTCAATCAAATAGATACAATCATATTTGATAAAACAGGAACACTTTCCGAAGGCAAGTTTTCCATTATAGATGAACGCTGGTCGAGTGATCCTCTACCTGCGGGCTTAACTAAGTCTGATATTGCTAGTTACATATATAGTTTAGAAAAACAATCTGAACACCCCATTGCTAAGGCGTTTAATAAAGAGTCATTGGGTATAGTTGGCTTTGATACTAGCGCCAACCAAGTGTCAAATGTTCGGGTTGAAATGGGCAAAGGTATTTCCGGAGATGTTAACGGACATCTATTAAAGATAGGTAGCGCTGAATTTTGCAATACAAAAGTGAGTGACTTCAATATTCAAGTTGTTATAGATGATTGTGTTGTTGTTAGCTATCAAGCACAGGATAAATTGAAAACAGATGCATTGTCATCATTAACCGCGTTAAAAAATGACGGTAAGACATTGTTAATGCTAACGGGTGATTCTAGTACTAAAGCGGCACATTTAGTTCAAAACTTGCCACTTGATGAAGTGCAAACTGCTTGTTCACCAAAGCGTAAAGCTGAAATTATTAATACGCTTCAATCAAATGGTCATGCAACCTTGATGGTCGGTGATGGAATAAATGATGCTCCTGTTCTTGCCGGTTCGGACGTAAGTTTGGCAATGGGAAGCGGCGCAGATATTACTAAGCAGGCGGCTGATGTGATTGTGGTAAACAACTCGTTAAAAGCAGTCAACATACTGTTAAATAATGCAGCTAAGACAAGGCGAATCATTAAACAAAATTTATATTGGGCCCTGTTATACAACGTAAGTATATTGCCGGTGGCAATGCTTGGTCTTGTACCTCCATATATTGCAGTAATTGGTATGTCAGCTAGTTCGATTATTGTAGTTAGTAACTCGTTGAGGTTATTGAAATGAATATAATTTATTATCTTATTCCGGTTGCCATTTTGTTTATGGTGATCGGTGTTGTTGCGTTTTTTTGGGCAACTAAATCAGAACAGTTTGAAGACATGGAGAAGCAAGGTTTGTCGATACTAATGGATGATATGCCTTCGGGAAATAATCAATCGACAGAGTCAAAAGACGATACTAATTCAAATGCAAATGACCAAGAAAATTCACATGATAAAGAACCAAAGGGAAGCTTGTGAGTTTACTGCTTACCGCATTTCTCATGGGATTACTTGGTGTAGGTCACTGTGTTGCTATGTGTGGTTCGTTATCTATGGCGTTAGGCTTCTCGGTCCCGGCTAATAAAAGTTTTGTCCGTTATGCCAGTATTATTAGCCTGTCGCGAATTACTGGGTATGCATTGATAGGAATTATTGCTAACTACTTTACACAATCAATTTTTACTTTAACGAATGGCAACATATTATTTCTAAGCGTATTTGCTAGTTTGCTAATGATAGGTATAGGCCTGCATGTTGCCCAAATATCTAATGCTATTTTGAACATAGAATGGCTTGGTAAACATGCAAATCGTGTTATTGAGCCATTAAAGAAAAAAATATTACCGATAGACAGTTTATCTAAATGTTTCGCTTACGGCATTTTATGGGGTTTCTTACCCTGCGGATTAATATATACTGCTTTGAGCTTAGCAGTTGTTTCTGAAAGTCCAATTAACGCCGGGCTTATTATGTTTTGTTTTGGTCTAGGTACTTTGCCAGGGGTTGTCGGTATGACCGTATTTAATAGCAAAATAAGTATTTATTTAAGAAACGCTAATATACGCCTTTTTTTTGGGACTTTGATCATTATAATGGCGTTGTATCAACTTTACGTCACGTATCAAAAGTTAACGGGAATTGACTAATAATGACAGGCACAAAACAAAAACATAATTGTGGCGCGTTTAGCATTAGTTGCACTAACTGCAATCTCAATCAACTATGTATTCCATTTACACTAGATGACAATGAGTTACGTAAGTTAGACGACTTGATACAACGTAAAAAACCTTATCAAAAGAGCCAAACTCTATTTGACGCTGGACAACCTCTTAAAACACTATATGCAGTCCGCTCCGGTAGCTTTAAGTCGTACTTAGTTGATAATGATGGTACTGAGCAAATTACAGCATTTCACCTTCCTGGCGATATCATTGGGTTTGATGCTTTATCAACTAATAAACATATTACTTTTGCTCAGGCATTGGAAACCTCTATGGTGTGTGAAATTCCGTTCACGACCGTCGAAGACCTATCAGGTCATATGCCAAACTTAAGACAACAAATTACGCGTCTAATGAGTAGTGAGATATCTAACGATCAAGCGATGTTTATGTTGTTGAATAAAAAGTCTGCCGAACAGCGCATATGCAGTTTTATAGCGTCTCTTTCAAATCGTTTTAGTGAACGCAGTTTATCGTCAACCACCTTTCGATTACCTATGACTCGAGCCGAAATTGGAAATTACTTAGGGCTAACTGTTGAAACCGTTAGTCGTATTTTTAGTAAGCTACAGAAACTGGGTGTTATATCTATTGATGGAAAGTTTATTACAGTCTTAGATTTGCCTAAAGTTGAAAATTTAGTTAACTAATTGACTGGTTTATTGATTTAGGGCAATTTTATCGCGCACATTTTTCGTTATCTTTACTAAACTAAGTTTTAATAAGAAATAGTAAGGATAACTTATGAGTGATTTCAAAAATGTTTTAGTCGTTATCGATCCTACCGAAGATACACAAAAAGCGCTTTCTCGAGCATTAGAACTAGCAGAAAAACAGCCAATTCGTATTACTCTATTTCTTACTATTTATGATTTTTCCTATGAAATGACGACTATGTTGTCCTCTGATGAACGTCAACATATGCGAGATGCAGTAATTGCTGACCGAGAAAGTTGGTTACTGGACCTCATCACTCATAGCCCCACTATCCCTCATGATATAAAAACAAAAGTCGTTTGGCATAACCGACCATACGAAAGCATCATCCGGACGGTAATTGAAGGGAATTATGACCTAGTGATTAAAGGGACGCATAGCCATGACACGCTAAAATCGGTTATTTTCACGCCAACAGATTGGCATTTGTTACGTAAATGCCCTTGTGCATTGTTATTAGTTAAAGAGCACGAATGGCCTGAACACGGTAAAGTATTGGCTGCGGTAAGTGCTGGTACGGAAGATGACAAGCATCAAGAGTTAAACGATCGGATCATCGGTCACGGAAAGCACATTGCTGAACTACTGGAGTCCGATACTCATTTAATAAATGCTTATCCTCCAACCCCTGTCAATATCGCTGTCGAAATTCCAGAATTTGATCCAAACGAATATAATTCAACCATGAAACAACATCATTTAACGTCTATGGAGGCACTAGCAAATAAGCATGAAGTGCCTAATACACGCTGCCATGTCGTTGAAGGAATGGCCGAAGATGTCATCCCAAGAGTGGCTAACGACTTAGATGCTGAGCTTGTTGTAATGGGAACGGTTGGCAGACTCGGTATAACGGCCGCACTTATTGGTAACACGGCTGAGCATGTAATAGATAATATCAACTGCGATTTGCTTGCCATTAAGCCCTCAGACTTTGTTTGCCCAGTAAAACTTTAGCTTGCCTATCAATATTAGTGCAAAGGCTATGATTTATCGCTTTTGCACTCTCTTTACTATTTATTAAATGTTTAAGCATAGGTAAAATACGCGACCATTTATTATTTTGCAGTTCATTATCCATGACAGATTTAGATCCAAGAAAAGCTATTCACGAACAAAATAAACTTGAAAAAAGACTTCGAAGTCGAGTTGGCAAAGCAATAGCTGAGTATAATATGATTGAGGAGTCAGACGTTGTTATGGCTGCAATAAGTGGCGGTAAAGACTCGTTTGCAATGTTAGATATCCTGATTAGTTTGCAAAAGTCAGCGCCTATCGACTTTAAAATTATCGCAGTTAATCTAGACCAAAAACAGCCTGGTTTTCCAGAGCATATTCTGCCAGCTTACTTCGAGTCTTTAGACATACCTTACTATATTGTCGATAAAGACACGTATTCCATTGTAAAAGAAAAAGTACCGGAAGGAAAAACGACCTGCGGACTTTGTTCTCGTTTAAGACGAGGCACTTTATATTCTTTTGCAGAGTCCATTGGAGCAACAAAAATCGCGCTAGGTCATCATATGGACGACATTGTTGAAACTATGTTTTTAAACATGTTTCACGGCGCTAAATTAAAAGCAATGCCACCTAAATTACGTTCTGATGATAAACGTAACGTTGTAATTCGTCCGCTAGCTTTTTGTCGTGAAAAAGACTTGATCAAACTGGCTGAGCATAAAAACTACCCGATCATTCCTTGCAATTTGTGTGGTTCCCAAGAGAACTTACAAAGACAGTCAATTAAGGCGATGTTAACTGAGTGGGATAAACAAACTCCGGGGCGAATTGAAAACATATTTAGCTCGATAAAAAGCGTGAGTGTGAGTCAGTTAGCTGATGGTGATTTGTTTGACTTTAAAAACTTACCCATTGATAGAAGTGAAGAACGTAAAGCGTATGAATTTTCTGAGGCAACGGTATCTTCATCAAATATAGATGAGTCACTTATCATTGACGTAACTCATGTATAAATAAAAAAGGAGGCGAAAGCCTCCTTTTTCATAACAGTAATATTACTGCTCTGAATTACCCCAAGAGTCTCTTAAACCAACTGTTTTATTGAATATAAGTTGGCCCTGCTCGTTGGTTTTACCGTCAAAGCAGTAATAACCCAAGCGTTCAAACTGATAACCTTGTTGAGGTGCCGCGTTAACTAAACTTGGTTCGATATAACCTTGTCGAATGACTAACGACTCTGGATTTAACACTGTAGTGAAATCTTCTTCAGCCGCAGGATTAGGAACGGTAAATAAACGGTCGTAATCACGAATTTCCGCTTCAACCCCTTCTGATGCAGATACCCAGTGAATAACACCTTTAGCCTTGCGCCCATCTTCAGGTAACTTACCTAGTGTAGTCGGGTCATATTCGCAATATACGGTGGTCACGTTCCCAGCGTCGTCAGCATCAAAGCGGACAGCTTTTACATAATAAGCATTACGTAAGCGAACTTCTTTATCTATCACCAAGCGTTTGTATTTTTTATTTGCACTTTCACGGAAGTCCTCACGCTCAATGAAGATTTCTTTTGTAAATGGGATTTTACGCGTACCCATCTCTTCTTTATTTGGATGATTAGGCGCATCGATCCACTCGATATGATCTTCTGGCAAGTTTTCAATAACTAACTTAATAGGATCAACGACGGCCATAGCGCGAGGTGCAGATTCATTTAAGTCTTCACGTATACAAGCTTCTAACATGCCCATCTCAACCATGTTATCGACCTTCGTCACACCAATACGTTTACAAAACTCACGAATAGAGCCTGGTGTATACCCTCGACGTTTTAAGCCAGCTATGGTCGGCATACGCGGGTCGTTCCAGCCTTCTACATGATTGTCGGTCACAAGAGTGTTCAATTTACGCTTACTCATAAGCGTATATTCAAGATTCAGCCTTGAAAATTCATATTGATGCGGGCGAGAGTCGATACTTATATTGTCTAATACCCAGTCATATAAACGTCGGTTATCTTGAAACTCTAATGTACATAACGAATGTGTAATATTCTCTATCGCGTCCGATATACAGTGTGTAAAGTCATACATTGGATAAATGCACCACTTGTCACCAGTTTGGTGGTGATGAGCAAACCGAATTCGGTAAATAACAGGATCACGCATACAAATGAAGCTTGAACTCATATCAATCTTAGCGCGTAAACAACACTCACCCTCTTTAAACTTACCGTCTCGCATGTCATGAAACAGCTTTAAATTCTCTTCAGGACTAGTATCACGATAAGGGCTATTTTCACCCGGAGACTTTAACGTGCCTCTCATTTCTCGAATTTTTTCTTGGCTTGAAAACTCTACGTAAGCTAAGCCTTTATTAATTAGTTCTTCGGCATAACCAAAAAGTTGATCAAAATAGTTAGACGAATAACAAATATCACCATCCCATTGAAAACCAAGCCAGTTTACGTCTTCTTTAATCGCATTAACGTAATCAATATCTTCTTTCTCTGGATTAGTATCATCAAACCTTAGATTACAAAGCCCTTTATAATCTTGTGCAATACCAAAATTTAGTACAATCGACTTGGCATGACCAATATGAAGAAAACCATTTGGCTCTGGAGGAAATCGAGTGTGCGTAGTCTCATACTTTCCGTCTGCTAAATCCGCATTAATAATGTTGCGAATAAAATTCGATGGGCGATTTTCTGTGTCCGCCATTTATAAACCCTTATAAAACTATTAATTAATTTGAGTATACCACTATGGTCTGCGGTTACACCAAGCAAAATGCCATCAATCGAATACTTTTAAAGCAAATAAATCTCTAATGGAACACAATGAGTAAATACCCTAATATTTGGCGGATATCACCAAACTTTAAGTATTGTCTAAAGTGTAGTAATGCAATAAATTGACCTGAAACCCTTATAATAAAGGAATCTCACAAGTGGCACAGAGATTGATATCTATTATGTAAACCTACATTCAAATATCACGGAAATATAAAATGTTAAAAAATTCATTATTAGTAAGTTGCTTAATTTCACCTCTTCTATTATCAAGCAATTACGCTCAAGCCCACAATGATGGCTTAGTAAATAAACAATGTGATGTTACTTTTCAGAATAAAGTATCAATCACCCCTTACCACATCTTAGTCATTAAAAACAATCAAACCCTTTACGACATTTATAACAACGAAACTATATTCTATAAGGGCGAAAAGCTAGAGCTAAGCGTAAGCGATTCATCGTTAATAAAAGAATTCTCTACTGAGACTCGTTCATTAATTCCTACTATTACTGAAATAGCATTGGAAGCAGTTGGTATCGCTTTTGACGGTATCAATGCTGGTCTTGGTCAGTTTGGCGATTCAACGAAACTTGATGCGAAATTAGCAAATGTAAAACAGCGACTTGAGAACAAATTTGCACAGCAGGACGGCTATTATACTTTTGATGAAGGTCAATTTAATATGGACTTTGCTGATGAAGAGTTAGATAGAGCTATTGAAGAAGTGGTTGAACAAGCACTTCCGTCGTTGATAGGCGGTGTTTTACAATTAATAGGCACTTCAATTGCCAGTGGTGATACCGACTTTAGTGAACTAGAAAACCTCGAAAAAAATATTGAAGCAGAAATTGAAGCTAGAGCTACTCAATTAGAAGCAAAAGCCGATGTGGTCTGTCAAAAAGTAGATGCTTTAGCAGCCCTAGAAAATCGTATTCAAAAAGCACACAAAAGCTTACGCGACTTCGACTTGATTGAAGTGAGCCACACAAAGTAGCAACTTACCATCGGAATATTTCTACTTAAGTAAACATTAAGCCATATAACAAAGGTTAGTACAAAATACCGGCCTTTGTTATATACCAAATCGAGTACCAAACTCACTGTAAAGTATATTTACTGCTAACAATATTAAAATCAGTCCCATAACTCGATCAAAAATATACGCATTCCGACTAAACAAATCTCGTACGTACGGACGACTTAAAACAAGTGACAGTCCACAAAACCAAGCCGCTGTTGCAAAAGCCAAATAGACACCATAAGCACCTTTAATGATCATCGGTGTATCAATAGACACAACAACAGTAAATAAAGATAAGAAAAACAAAGTAGCCTTAGGGTTTAAACCATTGGTCATGAACCCTAGTAAAAATGCCTTTTTATCAGACAGTTGAGGGTTACTCGACTCTTTAATAGCTGCAGTTGATACTAGGGCCTGTGACTGCACTGCTCCAATACCAAGATAAATCAAAAAACTTGCAGCAATAATAATTAATAAGTCATATAACCAAGGCGTTGCATTAATAATTAGACCAATGCCCGCTAAAGCGTATGCAACGTGAACAAAAATAGCACTACCAACACCTACAGAGGTTATCAATGCTGTCCGCTTGCCATATTGAATCGAATGTTTCATAACAATTGCAAAGTCAGGACCTGGGCTTGCAACTGCAAATAAATGTGCAAGCGCAATAGTTAAAAATTCGATTGAGTATTCAGTGAAATCCATGTCAAAACTCCAAAATAATAATGCCTAATTTGCTTAAAGAAGCCTATTTAAAAAGGCCTGCAATAATCTGAATAGGATGTTTGAGTGTTTGTTGGGCTAATCGTTTACTTTGACAGCGGCAAGAAAAGCCAGTGGCTAATACCGTATCATGTTCACTATTTTTAAGAACTGGCGCCCAGCTAATGTCAAAGAGTTCCTTTGATACTGTTTGGTTTGCTTTTTCATGCCCAAACGTTCCGGCCATACCACAACATCCCGTATTCACTGGTTTAGCGGCAAGCCCTAACCTTTCAAAAATAATTGGCCAATGCGAAGGAGCATCTGCGATTAAAGACTTTTCTGTACAATGAGACAACACAGTGTATTTCGTTACTGAATCATTCAATGCCATTTTAACTTTATCTGCAACAGCTTTACTCAATGCCTGTTTTGATAACCATTCGCCTAATAAGTCTACTTTAAATTTAACCTTATTATGACCTAGTAAATTTGGATATTCATCGCGATAAACTAAAGTCATAGATGCATCTAGGCCGATCATCGGGCGTTTAAGGGTTGCGATGTCATTATAATAATCGCAGGCGCTTTTTGCCGTTTCAGTAAATTTTGTCAAAAACCCTTTAACATGCTGAGCTTTACCGTTAACTTGAAATGGTAATATAAGCGGAGAAAAACCTAATCCCTCAAGCGCAATAACAGTGTCTTTTATCAAAGATGACTCATAGCTTGATGTGAACGCATCTTGTACAAGAAAAACAGTCTTTTGCTTATCAACTTCGGTCAGCTCCTGGTAACGCGTTTCGTTGTAAAAGTACTTTCTTTCAACCACTTGGCTTGGGTGTTGGCTAAGCTTTGGTGCATCAACATAACCAACAATATTGTTTACAACAAAGTTGCTAATTGGATTGTGAGTCAGCCAATTTGTGACCGAGGACATCCTAGAAAGCGTTGGCATTATAGACTCGACATTAGCAACTAAATGATCACTTAACGGTCGCATGTACCTCAGGTAATAAGCCTCTAAAAATTTACTTCTAAATGTTGGTACGTCAACTTTTATTGGACATGCTGATGTACAAGCTTTACACGCTAGACACGCATCCATGCTTTCTTTTACTTCATGGCTAAAGTCATATCGACCGAACTTTTTCGCTAATGTATAAGCGGCTTTGTATGGCAATCTAAACAAGTCAAGAAATACCGTTTTTGCCATTACCATGTTTACATAAGACACACCTTCGCCTTGAAGCCTTAACCATTCACGCATCAATGTTGCACGCCCTTTAGGCGAATATCGACGATCTTTGGTTACTTTATAAGATGGGCACATTACGCTGGATTCATCATAATTAAAACATAAGCCATTACCATTACAATTAACGGTCTGTTGATATTCTTCTCTAACTTCGATAGGTATTTGCTTATCAAATCGCCCTCTTTTAACCGCATCAACACTCACCAATTTTTCTTCACTGCCTATCGGTGTGCATATTTTACCTGGGTTTAGTCTATTGTGAGGGTCAAAGGCTGCTTTGATTTTTCTAAGCTCTAAAAATAGTTCTTCTCCAAAAAATTCTGGACCATATTCGCTTCGATATCCTTTACCGTGCTCTCCCCACATTAAACCTTTATATTTTGCGGTGAGCTTAACAACTTGGTCGGATATCAATCGTAATAACTTTTCTTGGTTAGGATCCATCATATTTAACGCTGGTCTAACATGAAGAACACCGGCGTCTACATGACCAAACATGCCATATTCAAGGTTATGAGAGTCTAATAGCTGTCTAAATTCAGCGATAAAATCAGCAAGGTTTTCTGGAGGTACTGCGGTGTCTTCTGCAAATGCGATAGGTTTTTTATCGCCTTTAACATTACCAAGTAAGCCAACCGACTTTTTACGCATTGCGTATATTCTTGCCATTGCTGAACGGTCTGAAGTTACTGAATAACTTATTACGCCTGAACTTTTTGTTGAGATTAGTTGATCTAATCTTTTGCATAGACTTGAGACTTTATCATCTTGATTACTCTCGTCTTCATCGTTAAATTCTACAATATTTAACCCTGCTATGACGTGGCCTTGAACCTCAACAATAAGATCTTGGACTTCCTGCCAAATTACGTCTTGTTTAGCTAAGTTAAGGACTTTACTGTCGATAGTTTCTACAGATGTCGCTTTTGCATCAACTAAAAAGGGTGAGTTACGCAGTGCTGAATCAAAACTGTCATACGTGATATTAATCATCGTTTTATAAGCTGCTATGGGCGTAATATTAAGCTTAGCTTCAGTAATAAACGCTAACGTACCCTCGGATCCTGCTAATACTCTACTTAAGTCAAAGTGCTTTTTATCATCACATAATACATGCTCTAAGTCATAACCTGTCAAAAAACGATTTAAACGAGGAAATACTTCTCGAATTTGGTCTCTATAATTAGTTGCTGTTTCGTATACTTGTTTATATATACCTGCCGTTGTCTTGTTGTCGGCACTTCGAGATAGCGCTTCATCAACGGTCAAAGGCGAGGTAGACAACTTATCCCCGCCAATAGTAATGGCTTCTAAACCAAGTACATGGTCACTTGTTTTGCCATAAACCAGAGAGCCTTGACCTGACGCATCAGTGTTTATCATTCCACCAATTGTTGCTCTATTTGATGTTGAAAGATCGGGAGCAAAGAAAAACCCGTAGGGCTTAAGAAAATCATTCAGCTGATCCTTTATTACACCGGACTCTACCTTGACCCAGCGTTCTTCAACATTGATTTCAATTATATTTCGCATATGTCGTGACATATCGACAATTATAAACTCAGTTAAAGATTGGCCGTTCGTACCAGTGCCACCACCTTTTGGTGTAAATTTTAGCGTTTTAAACTCGGCTTCATTCGCAAGCTTTGTTAATTCGAATAGATCTTTTTCATTTTTAGGAAAGACAATGGCTTGAGGAATTGCTTGATAAATACTGTTGTCTGTCGATTGCGACAAACGAGCAGAGTAGCTTGTTTCTATATCACCAGAGAATTTAAATGACGATTTGTCCTTTAGCTTTTTGCAAAACAGGTGAACCTTTGGACTAATGGTGTTCTGGACAGGAATTCTACGAATCATATATCAACTAGCGCTCTACAGATAAAGAATAGTCGTCGATTATAACCAGTTCTATCCCACTAAGTCTAAACTTCTTGAAGCTGTTAGGGTATTAAACCAAAGGTCGATATCCATTGAATTTGGACGTTTAATGCTATGTATATTCACAACTTTTGCATCTTTATCTACATCTGAATTACGTTGTGTGTGAATATCTTTTGAGATTAGACTCGTATTTATTAACTTTTGTCTTACGTTAAAATCTAAACTATTAACTAATTCGTCGTCAAAAACTGCCGTTTTGTAACAAAGGGGTTCCGGCTTCAGAGTGTTCTCTAACCGAACATCTTGATATTGACCATTATGAACCAGCCTATTTTGATTAGATGCACGGACCGAGTTACCCGCACCATATATATCGGGCTTGACTGTCGGAAAAATGTCGGCGATGGCGTTTGCGTTAAGGTTTGTAGGCGTGTCTACTTGATGAAATTGGTCAAATTCAGTGGCATCTTGTGTAATCATTGAAAGCAGTAATGCAAAACTTTGGCTATCTGATGAATCTACAGCACGACGGAATTGTGAATAATAGGCTGACTCTCTAATTACATTATTATTCGTATTTAAACCAGAGTGATCTGAACTGCTGTTTGGCCAATTATTCGACATATAAACTTCTTATTTACTTCAATTAGTTATTATTTCGGCAGTCGTTAAATTTTCTTTAATTATTTGTTTACAGATTTTTTTTCTTTGTTATTATGCGTCTCGTTCTGGAGGGGTTCCCGAGTGGCCAAAGGGATCAGACTGTAAATCTGACGGTTCTACCTTCGGTGGTTCGAATCCACCTCCCTCCACCACTTTTCGAAGAAAAGGCACAACTAAGGTTGTGCCTTTTTGCGTTTATAACACCTAAATTCAATAAATTTGCCATCCTGATTTGTAAAATTTCACTTTCAGTTATATACCTTTAAGACACTAATTAACTTTTAGGTCTCAAAATATGCGAACAAAGGTTTATGCAGCCACGGTGGCATGTGCTTTGTTGGCGCAAGGAAGTGCACAAGCTGATATCGACTTCACTGGCTTTGCTAGCATTACCGCTGGTAAAGTATTGAGTGGAGACGGTGTTCCACATTATGATGTTCCCCCAACTTTTTTAGCTGACTACCCTATCGTATCAGCGTACACCGAAGATCTATCATTTAAACAAGAAAGCTTGTTTGGTCTTCAGGTCAAAGCCACACTTTCAGACGGTCTATCTGCTACAGCGCAAATCGTCTCTAGAGGTGCAGATAATTTTAATACCACCTTTGAATGGGCTTATTTGTCTTATGAGGTAAACGACAATTGGACAATTCAAGCTGGTAAAAAGCGCCTTCCATTATTTTACTACTCAGACTTTTATGATGTTGGTTTTGCTTATGTATGGTTACGACCACCTGCTGATACTTACACATGGCAAGTCTTCAACTACAATGGCATTAATGCTTTATACACGACGCAAGTTAATGATTGGTCTGTCTCAGCAAACTTTTATACCGGTGAAGAAGAGAGTGTAAATAATAGACTATTAAGTCAGTTCTTTTTTATTGAGCCGACAACTGAGATTTGGAAAGACATATTTGGCGCCGTCGTCAACACAAGTAATGATTGGTTAGAGTTTCGATTTACAGCAATGACGTATACTAACGAACGCTATCGTAGTGGTGTACAACAAACGTGGGGAGGCAGTACAGAACGTGATGGTACATTTTTAGGTATTGCAGTTAATGCGACATGGGGAGATACCTTTCTTCTCACAGAATTAAACAAATTAAAATTAGACGATGACGGTGAGCTTGATTCGTTAATGGTGAGTGTTGGACATAACTTTGGAAGTGTTACACCTTATTTGTCCTATTCTAAACTCGATCAAACAGGCGAGTACTTAGATGGTTCACCAATTACTGACGGCGAAGATCACGATACAACTTCTGTCGGCTTAAGATACAACTTTCATCCATCAGCAGCGTTTAAAGTGCAATATGACATCGTGAACGACAACTCCTATGAGTATGCCGTGGCCGGTGACAGTAAATCGCTTACTTTTGGTATAGATTTGGTTTTCTAGAGGAATAAACAATGAAAAAACTTTTAATTATTTTAGCACTATTTTCGTTTAATGCAGTATCGGAAATTGCAGTGATTGTTCACCCTTCTAACGGCGCTAGCCTAGATGAAAAAGATGTAGCCAGGATATTTACAGGCAAAATGAAATCGTTCCCTGATGGAAACCAAATTATTCCTGTTAATTTAGACAATAGTCAAGCTGCAACAGCTGAATTTAACGAGAAGGTACTTAAACGTTCAGAGAGCCAATTAAAAGCCTATTGGTCAAAGTTGGTCTTCACAGGGAAAGGTACCCCACCGCAGTCTGTTGCCAATGCTGATGAGGTTCTAAAATTGGTTTCTACTAACCCTAGCGTTATTGGTTACATCGATGCATCAAAAGTCACGGCCGATGTTAAAGTAATTACGACTTTCTAATTGTAACAATTAGCCCTAAGTTGTAACTTACGCAAAAATTGTAAAAAAAAGGCTCTTAATAAATTAAGAGCCTTTTTTATTTCGCAATATTTATCTACACCATATCCATAATCATAGACGTAGGATTTTCTAAATACTTAGTCCATAAATTGTTAAAACGTGCAATTGTCCCACCATCTATTATGCGGTGATCACCAGACCAACTTACATTCATTATACGTCTTGCTTCAACATTTCCATTTGAATCAAAGCGTGGCAATGTTTGCATTTTACCCAGCGCAACAATAGCAACTTCAGGTTTATTGATTATAGGTGTTGCTGTAGTTCCACCCAGTGCACCAATATTAGATATTGAGATTGTGCCACCTTTAAGTTGCTCAGGTGCTAATCGTCCAGCACGGGCTTGCTCTGTAAGTTCAGTCATTTTAACTGCAATATCTTTAATGCTTAATAATTGACATCCCTTGATATTAGGAACTAAAAGTCCGACTTTAGAATCTACCGCCATACCGATATTGTGATCATTGAAATACGTTAACTCTGTACAGTCGTCATTTGGCTGAGAATTCATAATTGGGAATTGCTTCATTGCCATTGACATCGCCTTCATAAAAAATGGCATCATTGTCAGCTTAATACCTTGAGCTTCGTATTCAGGTTTTAATTGTTTACGTAATTCATATAGCGCGGTTAAGTCAACTTCATCAGAGTATGTAAAATGCGGAATCGTTGAAACTGATACCTGCATAGCTTTCGCCATAGCGGCCTTTACGCCTCGTATAGGTTCTACCCGATTGCTTTCAGACGGTAAGGATGACGTCGCGTCCTCTTGTTTCGAATCGTTTGCAAGCTTGGTAGATGACTGTACGCCGTTATCTTTAAAAGAGAGTAGATCTTGTTTGTAAACACGTCCTTTAGCACCAGAACCCTGTACTACCGTAATGTCTAAGTTTAACTCCCGCGCCAAACGACGCACCGCCGGTGACGCGACGGCTTTTTTCCTAGTAGAGTACTCATTGTTTACTTCCTCTGAAGCCGGCTTAGGGACTTGACTATCAATGGAAACAACGTTCTCAGTTGTTTTAGAAGCTTTATCTTCGGCGGCTGAATTTGCTATCGCACCTTCAACTTCAATAGCAAACAAAGGTTTGTGCACTATCGCAATTTCACCTTTTTTATAATATAACTTTGCAACAACGCCATCACTTTTAGCCGGTATTTCAACCATAGCCTTATCAGTCATTACTTCGCAAATCGGCTGATCTTCCTTTACAACATCACCCTCTTTAACCAACCATTCAACAACTTCACACTCTACTATGCCTTCTCCAATATCGGGAAGTAGGAAGTCCTCTAGGGTTGTACCTGTGGCATTTAATTCGTTTGAGTCATTGTGGCTCGGCGCAGACGTTATTGTCTCAACGCTCGGTTTTGACTCAGAGGCTTGCTCATTATTAGCAGTGCCAGTTTCTTGCAACGCAAATAAAGGCCCGTGAACTTTAGCAATCTCGCCTTTTTTATAATAAAGCTTGGTAATAACACCGTCACTTTTAGACGGAATTTCTACCATAGCTTTATCTGTCATCACTTCACAAATTGGTTGGTCTTCTGTAACTGTATCGCCTTCGGATACTAACCACTCAACAACTTCACACTCGACAATGCCTTCACCAATATCTGGTAAGATAAAATCAGTACTCATTCTTAATTCTCCAGACTTAATAATTAACAGAGCGTTTAATCGCTTCGTAAACTTTTAGGTGATCGGCCATATATTCTTTTTCATGTGCTAATGGGTATGGCGTATCTAAACCACAAACACGTTCTATTGGAGACTCTAAATGCAAAAAGCATTCTTCTTGAACTGTCGCTGCTATTTCAGACGCAAAGCCACCCGTTAAAGGCGCCTCTTGAGACACAACTAAACGACCTGTTTTTATAACCGATGCAGTTACGGTTTCGACGTCCCATGGTGCTACGGTCCTAAGATCAATAACTTCACAGGAAATGCCATCTTTCTCTGCCATCTCAGCCGCTTTTTCTAGCATCTCTACTTGCGCACCCCAGGCTAACAACGTCACGTCTTCACCTTGCTGAACGATTTCAGCCTTACCTAACGGAATGGTGTATTTTCCTTCCGGAACTTCACCAACCGATGCACGATATAAACGCTTTGGTTCAAAGAAAATAACAGGGTCATTACTCTCTAAACTTGCTGCTAACAAACCTTTAGCTTGATATGCGTTTCTTGGGAATACCAGTTTCAGGCCTGGTGTATGAGCAAAATACGCTTCTGGCGATTGTGAATGATATAAACCACCGTGAATACCACCACCGTATGGTGTTCTAATCACCATGTTGCCTACGTTAAATTCATTACCCGAACGGAAACGGAATTTAGCGGTTTCATTAACGATTTGATCAAACGCTGGAAATATATAGTCAGCGAATTGGATCTCAGGGATGGCCAATGTACCTTGCGCTGCTAGACCGTTCGCAAAACCTAATATACCTTGCTCTACAAGAGGAGTATTAAAAACGCGGTCTTTACCGAACTTCTCTTGTAATCCACTTGTGGCTCTAAATACACCGCCAAAAGCACCAACATCTTCACCGAAGATACAAGCGTTTTCGTTCTCTTCCATGGCGATTGCTAACGCTGAATTTATCGCCTGTAACATGTTCATTTTAGCCATTATTTAGACTCCCCTATACGACTTGCCGTAGCAGGATACGACTCTGGGTATTTTAAGATATGTGCTTTTAGTTGCTCGTATTGCTTTTGCAGATGGGCTGGTACTTCTTCATACACATCTGTAACTATTTCTTCTAAAGCTGGCTTAGCGACCTTTTCTGCGACTTTTAGTGCATCAAGTACCTGCACTTTTATTTGCTCTTTTACTTTCTCATCTTCAGCTTCATCTAACCAACCTTGCTTCACCATATATTTACGGAATCGCTCGACTGGGCAATTATCACGGAAGGTTTCTTCTTCTTCCTTTTCACGATATCCCGTAGGATCGTCTGAAGAAGAATGAGCTGCTAAACGGTAGGCGATTGATTCAATTAAAACTGGTGCGTTATTCTTTACTGAATATTCGCGTGCCATTTTAACCGCTTCATAAACAGCTAGAGCATCGAAACCGTCAACTCGAATGGCCTTCATACCATATCCAGTCGCACGGACAGCTATACCATCGCCTTTAAACTGCTCACTTGCCGGTGTTGAAATCGCGTAACCATTGTTGCGGGCAAAAAATAGTGTAGGCGAATTATGTACTGCCGCCATGTTTAAGCCTGCGTGGAAATCACCTTCTGATGCTGCACCTTCACCAAAGTAGCAAATAGTACATGCACCATCGCCTTTAAGCTTTTGACCGTAAGCATAACCTGCAGCTTGTGGGATTTGCGTACCTAATGGCGACGAGATCGTAGAATAATTTAATTCTTTTGAGCCATAGTGAATAGGCATTTGACGGCCTTTTCCAAAGTCTTTTTCGTTTGAAAACATTTGGTGCATAAACTGTTCGAGCTTAAAACCTCGATAGGCAAGAGCGGCTTGTTCACGATACTGGGCAAAGATCATGTCTTTGTCTTCTAATGCAGCAGCACTGCCAGTTACAGCAGCTTCTTCACCAAGACATTGCATATAAAAACTCACCCGGCCTTGACGTTGGGCTGCCAACATACGTTCATCAAATACACGAATAAAACGCATCGTTTCATATATACGAATTGCGGTTTCTTTATCCATAGAAGACTTTTGAGCGCCTTTATAAAGCTCGCCATTGTCATCTAACATTTTGAACGTCGGTATCGACAATGCGTGCTCACCAACAAAATCCAGCTCTAACGTATCTTTACGAATCGTATTAGTTGGATTTTCAACGTTTAATAGCTTAGCCATTGAATCCTATCCCCTTTCTTCAAATCGTTTGTTATGGCCTAGACCCCTAACAGAGCGCAATTTGATCATTATTTTTATACAATATTATAGATTGTGCAGGACTTTACCTGCGAGCGGGATTTCGTTCAATTTTTGAGGGGTTTAGAGTAAATAGTTTAGAGATATAAAGTGTTCAGATAAATTGCCACTTTTGGCTATTTATTAAGCTGGAGTGAATATTTAACAAACGAACTCGTAATGATAAGTGCCACCATTACGAGTTGTTACGCGACTTTCTTGTCAAACTAAGTTAGCGGATATATCAGTAGGTAGAACTGTTAACAATGCTCTTTGCCCGATTGCGACATTAGCATTAGGAAAGACTATAGCTTCTCCGTCTTTTTCCGTCACGATAGCGACGCCGTTCTCAGTTGCGAGTTCTTCTCCGGCTTTAAATTGAGTAAAGTTAGCAACATTATCGGCAAAACTAAGCTGAAACGATTGATCATGTTTATTAATTTCACGATACACTGTCATAATTTGGTAATTTGCTGAATTAAAATTATCACCAGCATAAGTATGACCTTGCAACAAATTTATTAATGTGGATTTAGCGGCTACAAACTTGCTTTGATCGTTTTCACCAAAGGGTCTAACTTTTCCTAGCTCAACAGTAAACGAATTTGCTCCGTGTGTATTAGACGAGTAATAGCTAAACGTTGTGGCCGGCTTCTCCATTAATAAAAACGTTGTTACGCCCATCGCTTTTAATATTTCAAACTGTTGTTTTTTCCAAGGTTTACCATGCACATAAGGATATACGGCAAACTTCTCATGGGCAGAATCCCTAATTGCTGTGTGTAAGTCATAGTGAGTCCGCTCAGCGTTTGTATATTCAGCATAAAAATTGGTCATGTAATTTTCCAACTTAGACGCTCGCTCACGCTCTTTATTGAGAAATACTTTGGTAACCTGACCTTCGTGTAACGAATGGTAGCCACTAAAAAGTCGGTTCATATTTTCTTCAACAAATCGCTCACCGATATTAATAGAAGCGGGATTACCAAACATAAACAGGACAGGATGTTTAATAATTAAATCACCTGCTATAAGAGAATTAATTATTTCGCTGCAAATCTCAATAGGTGCCGTTTCATTACCATGAATCGCAGATGAAAAGACAAACGCCTGTTCAGCTTGTTCTTTTTTCAAGGTTTTCGGCTCAAACTTAATAACACCGGTATCCCAAACGCTGATGTTATATATCTCGTTTGAACTTATAAACGCGTCTAAATGCCACTCATGTTGACGGGTTAGTGTTAAAAAGTCTGTTTTAATAAGATCATGCATATGGGAAAAGTCCTAAATTTCTATTAGTTAGCGCATGCCATATTAGCAAAGCTAAAAGTAAATACATAACAATCCACTTGATTAGATACATTCAACACTAACTATTATGTATATAAAAATGCCCAGCATAAGCTAGGCATCTTTTAATCAGAACGTATAGTTCTACGCGTTTTTAACTGGGTAAGGCTTAAGTTTCCAAATCCTATCAACATAGTCCTGGATTGAACGGTCAGAGTTAAATTTACCCATGTACGCCGTATTTAATATTGCACTTTTTGCCCAGCCACGTTTATCTGTGTACTTAGTATTTATCTGTTGATGTGCTTTAGAATAACCATCAAAGTCAGCTAAACATAAGTAAGGGTCTCCGCCTTCTAAAAGGCTATGTTTTATCGAAGCAAGCTCACCAGGTTTACCCGGTGTAAAGTAGTCTGTTTCAAACCAGTCTAGCACGGCTTTAATTTCTGGATTCCCATAGTAGTAATCCCAAGGGCTATACCCCGCTTTATTTACTGCTTTTACTTCATCAACAGTTAGACCAAATATAACCACATTATCAATACCAACCTCTTCAGCAATTTCTATGTTAGCACCATCAAGTGTACCAATCGTAATTGCTCCATTTAGAGCTAACTTCATATTACCGGTACCCGACGCTTCCTTACCCGCTGTTGATATTTGTTCAGATACATCCGCCGCTGGTATCATTTTTTCTGCTAATGAAACTCGATAATTCGGTAAAAATACTACTTTTAGCTTGTTATTAATTCTTGGATCATTATTAACCTTATCGGCAACTTTATTGATGGCATAGATAATATCTTTCGCTAATGCGTAGCCTGGCGCGGCTTTAGCACCAAATATAAATACTCGAGGATGCATGTCGTAATCAGGGTTTTGTAGCAACCGTCGATATAAAGCCATAATATGGAGTAAGTTCAGATGTTGGCGCTTATATTCATGTAATCTTTTTATTTGAATATCGAAAATAGCACTCGGATCTACTTCAACATTCGTTAGCTCTTTAATCACTTTTGCTAGTTCAACTTTATTATCATGTTTTATTGCCATGAATTCTTTTTGAAATGCTAAGTCGTCCGCTGATTTATCTAGTTCTCTCAGTAACTCAAGGTTCGTAGGCCATTGGTCCCCTACGGTTCTATCAATTAAGTCTGACAAACTAGGATTACACGCTTTTAACCAACGCCTTGGAGTAACACCATTTGTTACGTTCGTTAATTTTTCTGGCCATAACGCATCAAATTCAGGAAAAAGATCGGTTTTTACCAAGGCCGAATGTACTTCTGCTACCCCATTTACCTTGTTAGAGCCAATAACGCTTAAGTTGCCCATTCTAACCATACGTTCGTTGCCTTCTTCAATGATAGAAAGCTTAGATTTTACTAAATCATTACCAGGCCATTTAGCTTCAACTTCAGTAGCTAAAAAGCGTTGGTTAATTTCGTAGATAATCTCTAAATGTCTCGGCAGTAATTTTTCGAATAAACGCACCGACCATTTCTCTAGCGCTTCCGGTAATAACGTATGATTTGTATAGCTAAACGTTTCTCGGCAAATTGTCCATGCGTAGTCCCAGTCTTGTCCATATTCATCCACTAGGATACGAAGTAGTTCAGGAATAGCGATAGCTGGGTGGGTATCATTTAATTGTACTGCGACTTGCGTACTAAAATGACTCCAGTCATCGTTATGTACTCGTTGATATCGCTTAATAATATCTTTTAACGAACAAGCGCTGAAAAAGTATTGCTGCATAAGGCGTAACTCTTTCCCGGCATCAGTATCATCATTTGGGTATAAAACTTTAGATACTGTTTCTGCTTCTACGTTTTCTTTGTGCGCGTCATGATAGCCGCCAGCGTTAAATACGTCCCAATTAAAAAAGTCTGATGCTCTAGACTCCCACAGTCGTAAGATATTAACGTTGGTACCTTTATAACCTACAATAGGAACATCCCAAGGAACACCTTTAATTACTCGACCTGGGTGCCAAACTTTTGAAATTCCGCCGTTGTCGTCAAATTTTGTTTCAACATACCCATAAACAGGCACTTCTTGTATACTTTCAGGGCGACATATTTCAAATGGATTACCATATTCGCGCCAACTATCTGGGCGTTCTATTTGATGACCATCTTGAAATTCTTGACGAAACAATCCATGTTCGTAATGAATACCATAGCCTACCGCTGGTAAATGCATCGTTGCCAAGGAATCAATAAAACAAGCTGCAAGTCGGCCAAGTCCACCATTACCTAAGGCCATGTCTTCTTCTTCGTCAACAAGCTCTGTTATGTCAACGTTCAACTCATTTAACGCTTGTTTCGCTACATCATATAAACCTAGATTATGAAGATTGTTGCCTGTTAAGCGGCCCATTAAGAACTCTAAAGAAAAGTAATGAACGGCACGCGTGTCATTTTCAAAATATGTTCTTTGGGTTTGGCTTAAACTACTATGCACGTGCTCATTTAGTGCAGACGTTACTGCATCCCACCAACTACGATTAGTCGCTTTGTTGATATCTGTGCCATGAGTAGCATTTAAATGCTTAATAATTGACTCTTTAAAAGTCTGCGCTGTAATAGATGCAGTAAGAGGAAAATTCGATTTATTGTTAGTCGCCATTTGAAATGCCCTGTTGTCTCCAGACTCAGCCTTTTTATTAAATGTTCAGAAGTTAATTCCGAATTGCGTGAGTTCAAGAATAGTCAAAATCTTGGGAAGGAATATATAGGCTAGGAGGTTTTTGACCAAGCTGATGGCCGGACTTTTTGCCCTACATACGTTTGCAGGGCAAAATTTGGCGTTATATTAAAGTTATAGGCCTTTGTTATTAAACGCGGCTGAGACTATTGATTGTGCTTCTTTCTCAATCTTCTCTAAATGCTCAATACCTAAAAAGCTCTCCATATATATTTTATATATTTCTTCTGTTCCTGAAGGACGAGCTGCAAACCAGCCATTTTGAGTAACTACTTTCAAGCCACCAATAGATTCATTATTACCTGACGCTTTTGTGAGAATAGAAACAATTTTTTCACCCGCTAACGTATCAGAAGTAATGTCTTGTGGTGCAAGTGAACTCAATACAGATTTTTGTGCTGCGTTCGCTGGTGCATCAATTCGCTTGTAGTAAGGCTGACCATGCTCTTTTACTAACATGTCATAATATTCAGATGGATTTAAGCCTGTCACAGCGGTAATTTCAGCCGCTAACAAAGCTAAAATAATACCGTCTTTGTCTGTTGACCAAGCGTCACCGTATTTTGTCAAAAAACTTGCGCCGGCACTTTCTTCACCACCAAACATTAACTGGTGATTAGTTAAACCATCTACAAACCATTTAAAACCAACTGGTACCTCAACAACTTCTTTGTTGTTTGCTTTGGCAACACGATCAATCATTGATGTCGAAACCAAGGTCTTACCAATTTTAAGATTCTTATCCCATTCAGGACGTTGTTTTGACAAATAGTCAATACAAACTGATAAGTAATGATTTGGGTTCATTAACCCGTGCGTTTTGGTCACTATACCGTGACGATCATAATCGGGGTCATTTGCGACAGCGATATCGAATTTATCTTTTAAACTAATTAAGCTGGCCATCGCTTTTTCAGACGAGCAATCCATACGGATTTTACCGTCTTTATCTAATGACATAAACGAAAAAGTCGGGTCTACCGTCTGGTTAACCATTTTAAGATCGATACCGTACTGCTCTTTTATTTGTGGCCAATATGCAATACCCGACCCGCCAAGAGGATCAACGCCTATGCTTACGCCTGCTTTCCTTATGGCTGCAAAATTAATTACGCGCTCTAAACCATTTACATAATCTTCAACAAAGTTTTGCTCTTTAACGTAACCAGTTTGCCAAGCTTGAGCGTATGGGAATAGTTTTACATCAAGCAAATCTTCAATAAGCAATTGGTTTGCTCTATCTTCAATCCACTTTGTAACTTTGCTATCTGCTGGTCCACCATGAGGGGGATTATACTTAATACCGCCATCCTGCGGTGGATTATGCGATGGCGTTATGATGATGCCATCAGCCAAAAATGCCGGATGCGCCTTATTGTGCTCAATGATCAAGTTAGAGATCACGGGTGTTGGTGTATAACCTAAACCCTCTTGCACTATTACCTGCACTTCATTTGCCACCAGAACTTCGATGACCGATGCGAACGCAGCTTCAGATAACGCGTGGGTATCAAAACCAAGATAAACAGGGCCTTCGTAATGTTGCGCAATACGGTATTCACAAATAGCCTGAGCAATCGCTAAAACATGGCTTTCATTAAACGTTGTATCTAACGCTGTGCCTCTGTGACCCGAAGTACCAAATGCGACACGTTGTTCCGGATATTTTTCGATGTCTGGTTCATTTAGGTAGTAACTAGTCATCAACCTGGGTACATTGATTAAGTCTTCTGCGGTTGCAGGCTGTCCGGCTCTTGGGTGCATTGCCATCAATATTTCCTTAAATTAATTCTCTGAGCTTTTCTGCATCAGACTCAGCATAGCCTAACTGGCGAGCTACTTCGAAAATGATGAACTTTTTACGGGGCGTGTTGTTATTTGTTGTTACCCAGTATTCGCTATTTGGTATTTGCTTGGGTTTAATACTGCTACCACTGGCTTCTAGTTCGGATGCTGACAGACCAAAGTAATTTCGTTCACGGCCCTTAATACTAAGAACATCTGTGAATGTATTGGTGTGCGCTCGATGAAGTTTACTCAATATAAAAAGAAAACGACCAACAGCCCCTTTTTGGGTAGCAACTTCTTCTTTATTCAATAAATTAAATACAGTTGTGTCTTTGCATATTACGGTATCATTTGCACTTGGTGTAACGATTTCTTGAGGCTCTATAATTGTTGAACCTAGTTCGTTATTTTTTACTTCGGTATTTGTAGACTCAGTAACCGCTGAGTTTTCATGTTTTAAAACTGCGGTTTCCTCTGAGTTACTTTTTAAACTCACTTCAACTGTTTTTATTTCTGCATGTTCCCACAGCAGTCGTCTTAATATATCTGAGGCATTTTCGCCAATTTTTTGCGTGTTTGCGGCGATAAATTGATATAAATCATCGTCTATTTGAATAGTTTTCATAAAATCCAATCATTACTAATTATTATTTGATTCAAATGATCGTTAACGGTAGGCGTTAAAGAATGCCATCATTATAACCAGAATCAAAGCCGCTCTTAAACCCTAATTGCATTAATACGTGGTGTAAGGGAAAATAAAGAACAAGTATAGATGTTTTAACGAATAATTTTTCAAGGCAGTGTCAATGACAATACATTTTCAAACCATAGGCGACGGTGAACCTTTAGTCATTATTCATGGTTTATTTGGTACATCTGATAATTTAAAAAGCGTCGCTCGAGAACTGTCTAACCAATTCAAAGTTTTCCTAATCGACGCCCCCGGTCATGGCGACTCAGATAGCGTCTCACCGCTTTCAATAGGCAATATGGCGTCCGAGGTTGCAAATTTTATAACTGATTTGAATATTGGCCCTGTCGCTATTTTAGGTCACTCACTAGGTGGGAAAATAGCGATGGAAGTGGCACTCACGAAACCTAATTTAGTATCAAAGCTGATCGTTGCGGATATTGCGCCCGTTCAATATACAAGAAGACATGATGCAATTATATCAAGCCTAAAAGCCGTTCCACTTGATAGCTTAAGTAGTCGCCAGGAAGCTGATGCTATATTGGCTGAACGGATTGAAGAACCGGCAGTACGTAGCTTTTTATTAAAAAGTTTAGTTCGAAATAAAGAGTCTGGTTCGGGCTGGAAATGGCGTTTTGACTTAGAGCAGTTGTCAAAGGACTACGATGAACTCATAAAAGCAAATATTGTCGCTGAGTTTACCAAGCCCACCCTTTTTATAATTGGTAGTGAGTCAAATTATGTTACGCCAGATTATCGCCCGCACATAGTGTCACGCTTTCCAAATGTGCAGGCTAAAACTATTAATGGTGCTGGTCACTGGTTACATGCGGAACGTACAGTCGCATTTGTAAAAATATCTAGAGATTTTTTATCTCAATAGCTGAAATAAGATTGTAAATTTGTTAAAATCCGCCGCCGTTTCAGTCAATAGAGCTGAAATAGCGGTAAATCTAAAACACAGACCTAGGTTTTTGGTCATTTAAGGTATGAAGTAATGACACCAGAGCAGTATGCAATTGCAGAAACAATTGGACTAAATTTGTTTTTTTTGGGCATTTTTGTGTTTATTGGCTTGGCGATACAAGATGTTTTGAAAAAAGGCGAAGTACCAAAATTTGGTCGCGTATTTGTTTGGTTAGTTTTGTTCCTAGGTTGTGCGGGTTTTGTTGCAAAAGGAATAATTCAATTTTTTTGGGAAAATAACGGTTTATCTTAAATGGCAAAAGCAACAATTGATAGAACGACTATTGACCTTTTTGCAACTGACAAACAAAGAGGCAGACCTAAATCTTCTCCTTATAGTCGTGAACAACAGATAAGAATTAATAAAAAAAATCAGCTTACCCGAGACAAGCAAGCTGGTTTAAAAAGAGTAGAAATTAAATTACATCGTGAAATTTACGACGATGCAACCGTAATTGCAGAGCAACGTGGCATAAGCCGCAGTGAGCTACTTGCAGAGTTAATAGAAGAATCATTAAAAAATTTATTAGAAGGTTAATCCGATGGCAAGCGTAGGCATCTATTTTGGAAGCGACACTGGTAATACAGAACATATAGCAAAGATGATCCAGAAAGAATTGGGCAAAAATCTAATTGATGTTCATGATGTTGCAAAGAGCACTAAGGAAGAAATTGCTGAGTACGACCTATTACTTTTTGGTATCCCAACTTGGTACTATGGTGAAGCTCAGTGTGATTGGGATGACTTTTTTCCTGAACTAGAGCAAATTGACTTTGATGGAAAGCTTGTTGCTATATTTGGTTGTGGTGATCAAGAAGACTATGCTGAATACTTCCTCGACGCTATGGGTATGGTACGAGACATCGTTGAAACAAAAGGCGCAGTTCTATTAGGTCAGTGGCCAACCGAGGGCTATGACTTTGTCGCGAGTAAAGGCATGGCAGATGCAGATCATTTTGTTGGCTTAGGAATTGATGAAGATCGCCAACCAGAATTAACCGAGCAGCGCGTTAAACAGTGGTGTGCTCAGATTCGTGAAGAAATGTGTTTGGATGAATTAGCCTAATATTTTTACTATTAATTAATTCTAAATAGAAAACAGCGAGTGAATTGACTTCCCTCGCTGTTTTTTTTTATTAAAGACCCAAATTGCTTAATGCCTAACTTCTGCCGTTAAATGTAACCACAAAACATTATTGAATAATGTAAACAACTGTCGAAACTATCACAGCCCCTATTATATTGAGCCCTATACCTTTTTTAGCCATATCAGATATCGTTAGTTGTCCTGACGCAAATACAATACTGTTTGGTGCCGTTGCGACTGGCAAACAAAATGCGAAACTACAGGAAATTACCGCGGGGATCATAATAAGCTCGATAGGGATGCCCTTCTCTATGGCGACGCTTGCTAATATTGGCATAAATAAAGTAGCGGTGGCTGTATTTGAAGTCACTTCCGTTAAAAACGACAAACTTAAACACAAAGACAACAATAATAAAAACATCGGCAAAGCAAAAGCAGATGATAGTTGCTGTCCAATTAATTCACTTAGACCTGATGCAGCAAAACCCTTTGCTAAACAAATACCGCTACTAAATAGGATAAGCATATCCCACGGAATCGTTTTTGCTTGCTGCCAGTCTAAAATAGGTTTGTCATCGTCACCTATTACTATGGCCATTAACATTGCTCCAAACAGCGCTATAGTTGCGTCGCCAACTTGATCTATACCTGTCAACTCCGCCCAACCACCAAACGGATGCTTCCTAAATATCCACATCATCGCAATAATGAAAAAGATAAGTAATGCGCGTTTTTCGCTTTTTCGCCATATTCCAACTTCCGGTAGCTCTAGTTTGTGTTGGAGTGAGATTCCGCGACTTAAATACAAAGCAACAACAGGAATAGTCACTACAACGACAGGAATACCGTATTTCATCCATTCAACAAAGCCGAACTCTTGACCAGCAAAGGTCTCGTATACTGATGCAAATATAACGTTTGGCGGTGTACCTATTAGTGTTCCAACGCCGCCAATACTTGCAGAGAAAGCCAGCCCTAACAGCAACGCAACGGCAAAGTCTCTATTTTTTGCTGATAGCGCGATGGCTGTCGCTACTGGAATTAAAGCAAGTACTGTTGCGGTATTAGATATCCACATCGACAAAATGCTACTTGCTACCATGAATGCAAATACTATTCTGAATGCACTGGTTCCGCCAATAGCATTTATTATGCTAAAAGCGATGCGTTTATGAACCCCTGAAGACTCTAACCCTTTTGCTAATAAAAACGCGCCAAGTAATAAAATAATGACATGACTACCGAAGGCAGATGAAGCCTCTTTAAAGTCGATTATCCCAAACGTAGGTAGGAATATAAATGGAATCAAAGACGCAAATGGAATTGGTACGGCCTCAGTTACCCACCAAATGCCTACCCAAACAGTAATACCAAGTGTTATTGCGATATCCGCAGGTTGGCCAAGTTCAACCGTCATAATGCCCGCGAAAAGCGCTATAAGCGGCGCCAACCAAATTAAACTTTGCTTACTAATACCCATTACCGCTCCGTTCTTTTTATTCTTGTTCTTGTTCTTGTTCTTGTTCTTGAAAGAATAGCATCCAAGTAGCCTTCCCTATGCAGATTTCCAAATCTTAATTTTTTTGATGATATCTTTTGCGGAACTTATTTTTTCTTGGTGATTCACTTCATTAACTTTTGGATTTTCAAACGTAAGATTAATGTCAGTCGGTGCTATGCCAATATCGCTTGGTTTTATTTGACTTAACAAAACATCAACCTCAACCGGTTTGTTACATAATAATGCAATATCGCAACCAGCGCTTATGGCTTTTTCAAAGCGCTCTAAGTAACTTAATGGCTTAGCTGCAGATGCTCCAGCACCCACCATAGCTAAGTCGTCACTAAAAATGACTCCTTTAAAGTTGAGTTGTTTTTTTAACAGTTCTTGTAACCAGTGCTTGCTATAACCAACCGGTTCATCTGCTATTTGCTTAAAAATAATATGAGCCGGCATTATTCCATCAACGATATTTTTAGTAATTAATTTTTCAAATACTTTCAAGTCGTTGTTTTTAATGTCAGCCCAGTTCCTAACGTCAACAGGAACATGAAAATGCGAATCTTCTTTAGTTGAACCATGTCCAGGAAAATGCTTTCCAACGGTCGCCATGCCAGCTTGGTGCATCCCGTCGCAAAAAGCCTCAATGAGCTGAGCGGCAATATCGGGCGACTCATGAAACGCTCGGTCGCCAATAACGTCAGACCCTTGGTCAACATCCATTACTGGAGCAAAACTCAAATCAATTCCATGTGACAAACATTCATACGCCATTAGATAGCCGATGTCACTTACTGACGTTAAGCACTGTTTACTTGGATATTCTCTAACTTGTTTAGAAAGCGCGTGTTTATCTAATCTTTTACTATTGTCGTCATTAGCATTGGCAAAATAACGATACAGGTCTGCCATTGCAGGTAAATGAGTAAAGCCATCTGTTTTAAACCGTTGTACTCGTCCACCTTCGTTATCTACAGCAACTAAAAGAGGTGTCTGCGAAGCATTCTTTATTGCCTGAACAAGGGCCTTTAATTGACGGCTACTTTCAAAGTTTCTCGCAAATAAAATAACGCCCCTTACCAACGGGTGTTTTAATCGAAGCGTTTCTTGAGTGGTTAACGATGTTCCTGCGATACAAACTAACAATGACTTAGCAGGATACTTACTTATGGAGGTTGACATGTGACCCTATTAATACACTTATTTTTTTATTTGAGAATCCTACGTAATTTATAGCAATTAGTACATCGTTTACATAAAGCTTTTACGTTTGCAAAGTACACCTGAATAAATAATAATCTTGGGACTAATATTGAGGGAATAATATGAAACTAAACGCACGCAACATATTAAAATTAAGCTCCATTTGGCTCGCCGTGGCAACAAGCATTCAGTTACAAGCAAGAACAGAATCAAACATAGCAGATACTGATATCAAAACGGCCCGTTTGGTAGAATCCATCGTTAATGCAACCCCAATTAAGCGCAAAGAGCCAGCTTACCCTTCAAGCGCCGCTAAAAAGGGAAAAGAAGGATGGGTTCAGGTAAGTTTTGTGATCGATACTGATGGAAGTGTAATAGAGCCAATAGTCATCGATTCTGTGGGCGACGTTGCCTTTGAACGTGCAGCATTAAAAGCAATTAAAAAGTGGAAATACTCACCTGCACAAAAAAATGGAGAGGCAATTCAACAGTGCGATTCGCAGCTTCAATTTGATTTTTCATTGAATAATAATAGCGTGTCAAAACGATTCAGAGAATTTTACGACAGTGCATTAGCTCTATTGAAAAACAAAGAGCTAAATAAATTAGAGATTGTATTGTCAGAAGCTAAATGGGCTGAGACGGCTAACTTAACTGAGCTTACATGGTTTCACTATTTAAACGCAGAATACTATTTACTGCGGGGCGACAAAAACAGTGAATTAAAACATCTATATAAAGCAACTCACAAGCCTAAATATGCAAATTACAATGGCAGGTTACCCGAAGTTACAACCGTACGTAATTTGCATCGAATGTTCATCTTAGAGTCAGAACAACAGCGCTATAACGACGCTCTATACACTTTTAATAGCCTTGATTATTTAACGTCTGACCAAGCAAAAAACACAAAGCAAGCATTAGCACCATTCGCTGAAAACATAGAGCAATATATAGCCAGCGACAAACTAATTGTTCGTAACGCAAATCTGTCTGAGTCTGGTACTTGGCGACACAGATTGTCTCGTAATTCTTTTGTAATTCAGAATATAAATGGCACCCTAGATAAGTTAGATGTTCGTTGCGATAACAAACGTAATACTTTTACTGTCGAAGAGAATAATCAATGGGTAATCCCAAAATCTTGGGGTAAATGCCAAGTTTTAGTTGATGGCAGTAATGGTGCAAGTTTCAAGTTAGTTGAGCTAAACAGTTAATACAGGTATTACTACTCAGGTTCCCTTCTATCCTGTATAATCTTGCGCAAATTCGGCAGGGCTATTTTAAATGCCCTGCTCGAACGTTCAATTAAAGAAGGCAAAGTATGACAGTCGAAAAATTCACTCCAAACAAAACAACAACGCTTGAAACTCCAGTTAAGGTAATTGCAGAGCAAAATAAAGCACAAGGTGCGACTACGTTAACGGAAGGTCAATCTTTTGATGTAGGGAGTAAAATCGGTTTTATAAGTTTAGGCTGTCCAAAAAACTTAGTCGACTCGGAGCGAATTTTAACTCAACTTCGTACAGAAGGTTATGAGGTGGTTAATACTTACCATGACTCAGATTTGGTTATTGTTAATACTTGTGGCTTTATTGATAGTGCTGTTCAAGAATCTTTAGATACCATAGGCGAAGCGTTAAAAGAAAATGGCCGTGTTATCGTAACTGGTTGTTTAGGTGTTAAAGATGATGAAATTAGAGAAATTCACCCAAATGTATTGGCAGTTACAGGCCCTCATGCCTATGAAGAAGTCCTTAACCAAGTTCATGAGCATTTGCCTAAACCAGAGCACAACCCTTTTGAAAACTTAATTCCTGACCATGGCGTTAAGCTGACTCCAAAACATTTTGCATACCTAAAAATATCTGAGGGTTGTAACCACAGATGTACGTTCTGCATTATCCCATCAATGCGGGGCGACCTAGTTAGCCGCCCAATTGGAGAAGTTTTATCAGAAGCGGAGCGCTTAAAAGCCGCTGGCGTAAAAGAGTTATTAGTAATATCACAAGATACTAGTGCTTACGGTGTTGATGTTAAACACAAAATGGACTTTTGGAACGGTATGCCGATTAAAACGGACATGAAAACACTATGTGAAAAGCTGGGCGAAATGGGTATGTGGGTTCGCTTACATTACGTTTATCCTTATCCTTCTGTTGATAAAACAATACCGTTAATGGCTGAGGGTAAATTATTACCTTATTTAGACATTCCTTTTCAACATGCCAGTCCTAAAATTTTGAAAGCGATGAAACGCCCAGGGCAAGCAGAAAAAGTATTGGAGCGAATTCAAAAATGGCGAGATATTTGCCCTGAAATTGTTATTCGTTCAACATTTATCGTTGGTTTCCCTGGTGAAACTGAAGAAGACTTTCAAATGTTGCTCGACTGGTTGGATGTAGCTCAACTAGACAGAGTTGGCTGCTTTAAATATAGCCCAGTCGAAGGCGCTAAAGCTAACGATCTTGGTGGTGATGTTTCTGAAGAAGTTAAAGAAGAGCGATATATTCGTTTTATGGAAAAACAACAAGCTATTAGTACCGCTAAGTTAAAAGCTCGTATTGGCACTACAATGAAGGTATTGATTGATGAAATTGATGAAGAAGGTGCTATTGGTCGTTGTTACGCTGATGCGCCAGAAATTGACGGTATGGTTTACTTGAATGAAGAAAAAGATGTAAAACCAGGCGACTTAGTTGATGTTTTAATAGAGCATTCTGATGAATATGACCTATGGGGCCGTATCGTATAATTCAAAACTATTTTACATTAGAGCTGTTTTTACGGTTCTAATGTAATCTGTTATGCGTATAATGAAATTAGAATTAATTAAAAGAAAAGCTTTATGAGTGAAAATGATCTTCAATTAAAAAACGCCGGATTAAAGGTGACTTCGCCCCGTTTAAAGGTTTTAGAACTATTAAAATCTCTTAAAGACGAACATATCAGTGCCGAAGATTTATATAAACTGATGTTAGAACACGAAGAAGAAATCGGTTTAGCGACTATTTATAGAGTCTTAAACCAATTTGATGATGCCGGTATTGTAACAAGGCACCATTTTGAAGGTGGCAAATCGGTATTTGAGCTAGCTAATAAAAAACATCATGACCATTTGGTTTGTTTAGACTGCGGTAAAGTTCTTGAATTTACAGATGATGTTATTGAAAAGCGTCAAGACGATGTAGCAAAGCGCAATGGTATTGAACTTACCAATCACAGCCTTTATCTATATGGTAACTGTGTTAAAAAAGACTGCGAGAACCGCGACTAACGCGTTCTCGCTAGCATCTTAATTGATGTACGGGTTGTTTACCCTTTCATTTCCAATAGTTGATGTTGGGCCGTGTCCTGATAGGAACTGATAATCATCATCTAATGGCAACAGGTTTTCTTTAATTGCATTTATTAATGTAGCATGGTCCCCTCTAGGGAAATCTGTTCTGCCTATACTCCCTTTAAATAAAACGTCCCCTACCCAGCACCATTTATACTTATGGTTAATAAAAACAACATGACCTGGAGTGTGTCCAGGACAATGTAAAACTTGAAACTCTAAATTACCTACAGTGACTTTGTCGTTATGAGACAACCACCGCGTTGGTTCGAAAGGTTTTGCCTCGGGAAACTGAAACATTCTTGACTGATCAGATAACCTATCTATCCAAAAAATATCTTCTTGTTGTGGGCCTTCAATTGGCAAAGTTAACCTTTCACTTAAATCTTTGGTTCCACCGGCATGATCAATATGGGCATGGGTAATTAAAATTTTCTCTGCAATCACGCCTAGTGAATCTAACTTTGAGATAATGCGATCAACTTCTCCGCCTGGATCAACTATGGCAGCTTTGTTCGTTTCAGTACAAATTATGATACTGCAATTTTGTTGAAACGGCGTCACTGGTAAAACTTCAATTTTCATTTATTCCCTCGAAGAACTCTTCTACAATTGCTTGATAACTACCTGACGATTTTACCTCGTTAAGGCCAACATTAAAAACTTCTATCAAATAATTACATTGAACAAACGATTTTGCACAAACTAAGTAATACGGCTCGGTATAAATTACTTGTTCATCAAGCAGTTCTAACTGCTCATTATCCTTTTGCGAAAAGTATCCAAGTAAATATTTAGCTAACGCTTTTTCAATTAAAATTACATCAAGCTCACTATTCAAAAGTGCTTTAATGCCCGTGTAATCAGATACTAGTTGTTCTGTGTTTAAATACTGTACATAAGAATCAAACTGCGGACCATAACTCTGGATCCTTGATAAGCCTATTTTATAAGGTCGCAATTGGTCATAGCGTGTCCAATAGAAGCGCACAGTTTTACGTGCTAAAAAAACAAACTCAGCTTTATAGATAGGTTGAGAAAAAAGCCACTTTTTCTCTCGCTCGTTATTTTTCTGCCACCAATAAGACAAGTGATGTTCAAGATCAACGGCTTGTTGCGCCTTCGTCCAGTTAGTAAAAATAAATTGAGGTTTATTATTACTATGGTCTAATGACTTATGAACTATTTTTGATATAAAACCTGTCGAACTGCCTTCTTCCATTATGTAGGGAGGAGCAACTCCGGATGATATCTTGATAGTATTAGTTTCGGCGTTTACTCGTATACTAAACAGTATCAACAAGAATAAGGAAATAAACTTTATCATGGTTATTCAACAGCCACCTTTTTCATTCACTAAGTTAGTTTATAGCGCAATTACACGAACCCCGCGTGAATTAGCACTATTTCAACCTTTTGCTATTAGTGTAGATAACTTCTTCCCACATTATAAAGTTCTAAATGGTTTTGAGAGTTTATTTGGTTCTGTCGACCACCGTCCTAATTTTGTATTTAACGCGACGTTCCCACTGATGCTTCAATGTATTTGTCAGAGCAGTATTCCTTCAAATTTACTTGGATTAATTCATATTTCATCAGAAATAATCCCTTTAAAGAAACAAAACTGGCGACTGCCGTCGGTTGTCTCTGTTGAATTAATGACAGCTACAGAAAATGAAAAAGGTATCCTTTATGAAATTAGAACTTCGGTTTGGCAGAATAAAGAACTTACTATCGTTAACATTAATAAGATGTTAGATAAGAATCGTTACTACAAAGGAAGCTCCGCTCCTATATCGCAAGACAATAAAATAACGACAGAATTAGCAAGCTACAAAATTACACAAAAAATGGTTAGAAATTACGCTTCAATTTCTCGAGACTATAACCCTATTCACATCAGTAACTGGTTAGCAAAGCAGTTTGGTCTCAAATGTGCCATTGTCCATGGCATGTATAACGCCCACTTAGCGATAAACGAAGTGATGCTAGAAGAAGATAATAAATATGGCTCGCTATTGGTAGAGTTTAATAAACCATGTTTCATACCTGCAAGCATGGTTTTAACTAAAACCGAAGATGCCTACTCGATGTATTCTTCAGACCTATCAGAGCGTTTTGTAAAGATTAGCTTCAAGTCAGCTCAGTAAAATAGTGTTCCATAAATCGCGAGCATTAAAAAAGGAAGCCTAAGCTTCCTTTCATCAAAATCAAATTTTTGCTTGATTAAGCAGCTAACGCTTCGTTTGCTTTAGTAACTAAAACAGCGAATGTTGCTTGGTCGTGAACAGCGATGTCAGCAAGGATCTTACGATCTACTTCAATAGACGCCTTTTTCAAGCCGTTCATGAATTTGCTGTATGACAAACCGTTTTGACGAGCCGCTGCATTGATACGAGCAATCCATAATTGACGGAAAACACGTTTCTTTTGACGACGGTCACGGTATGCATATTGACCTGCTTTTGTTACAGCTTGGAATGCTACGCGGTAAACACGTGAACGTGCTCCGTAATAACCTTTAGCTGCCTTTAGTACTTTTTTGTGACTCTTGCGAGCTTGTACACCACGTTTTACTCTTGCCATTATTCAGTCTCCTCTCTTAAGCGCCAGCTAACATACGATCGATCAACGGCTTATCTACTGAAGAAACCATTAACTTGCTACGTAAGTGACGTTTACGCTTAGAGCTCTTCTTAGTCAAAATGTGACGTAAGTGAGACTGTTTACGTTTGTAACCACCAGAGGCAGTCTTTTTAAAGCGCTTTGCCGCGCCGCTATGAGTTTTAATTTTAGGCATTGCCTAGACTCCGCATTGTTAGAGTGTTAATTAAAATGGTATTAAGGCGAACTGGTTTGTCGAAACTCACCAATTACTTGTTAAGGCCTTACCTACCGACTATTTTAAGAGCTTAGTTGCTCTTAGTTGGTGCGAGTACCATGATCATCTGTCTACCTTCAGCACGTGAAGGGAAAGATTCGCACGTAGAAATTTCTTCTAAATCCGCTTTAACACGTCTTAGTAAATCTAGTCCGATATCTTGATGAGCCATCTCTCGACCACGGAAGCGGATAGTGACTTTCGCCTTGTCTCCAGCTTCAATGAAGCGACGCAGGTTGCGTAGTTTTACCTGGTAATCGCCTTCATCAGTTCCAGGACGGAATTTAATTTCCTTAACCTGAATCTGTTTTTGCTTCTTCTTTTGCTCTTTTTGAGCTTTACTCTTTTCGTATAGGAATTTGCCGTAGTCCATAACTTTACAAACAGGTGGTTCAGCATTTGGACTGATCTCTACAAGATCCATTCCTGCTTCAATTGACGCTGCTAATGCTTCTTTAATAGAAACAACACCTAAAGGTTCACCTTCAACGCCGACTAATCGAACTTCTTGAACGGTAATTTCTTCATTTAACCTGTTTTGAGCAGCCTTCTGGCCACGTTTGTTTTGCGCTCTAATGGCAAAATCCTCCAAAAAAATTATAAATAAAGCACCGCGAGTCGTTTTCTATAATTTTATACTCATTGCGATGCTCGATATTAGTTACGAATGTTATTCGTATTTGCTCACTACTTCATTAAATTGTGCGATAAAGTCATCGATTGGCATTGAGCCCATATCGTCACCTTTACGAGTTCGAACTGCAACTTGTGCTGATTCTTTCTCTTTTTCGCCAACAACCAACATAAACGGAATACGCTTAAGAGTGTGCTCACGGATTTTAAAGCCTATCTTCTCATTTCTCAAGTCCGAAATGACTCTAATTCCACTTTGTTTCAGCTTTTCTTCAACATTTTTAACATATTCAGCCTGTGAATCGGTAATATTCATAATTACTACCTGTTTTGGGGCCAACCATGTCGGAAGTAAACCAGCATACTCTTCTATCAAAATTCCTATGAATCGTTCTAATGAACCAAGGATGGCACGATGAATCATGACCGGTGTGCGACGTTCATTGTCTTCAGCAACATAAGTTGCACCTAAACGACCCGGCATAGAGAAATCAACTTGAACCGTACCACATTGCCAAGCACGACCTAAACAGTCATGTAATGTGAATTCAATTTTAGGACCATAGAATGCACCTTCACCAGGTTGCAAGTCATACTCTAATTCGTTTGCATCTAACGCATCAGCTAGTGCTTTTTCTGCTTTATCCCAAATTTCATCGCTACCTACGCGCTGTTCTGGACGCGTAGAAAGTTTAATTGATACATTTTCAAAACCAAACGTTTTATAAGTATCAAAAACCATTTGAATACAGCCGATTACTTCTTGTTGAATTTGTTCTTCAGTACAGAAGATATGAGCGTCGTCTTGAGTAAAGCCACGAACACGCATTAAACCGTGTAATGCACCAGATGGCTCATTACGGTGACAACAACCAAACTCAGCCATACGCAATGGCAAGTCTCTGTATGACTTTAGGCCTTGGTTAAAGATTTGAACGTGCCCTGGGCAGTTCATTGGCTTGATAGCATATTCACGGTTTTCAGAACTTGTAGTAAACATGTTGTCTGCGTACTTGTCCCAGTGGCCTGATTTTTCCCACAAGCTTCTATCCATCATTAAAGGGCCTTTAACTTCGTCGTAGTTATACTCAGTTAACTTGCGACGAATAAAACGCTCTAGTTCAGTATAAATAGCGTAACCATCGTTATGCCAAAATACCATGCCTGGGGCTTCTTCTTGCCAATGGAATAAGTCTAACGCTTTACCAATTTTACGGTGATCGCGCTTCTCAGCTTCTTCTAGACGCTTCAAATAACCCTTAAGTTGCTTTTTGTCAGCCCATGCTGTGCCGTAAATACGCTGTAACATTTTGTTATCAGAATTTCCGCGCCAATAAGCACCAGCGACTTTCATTAACTTAAAGTGTTGGCAAAATTTCATGTTTGGAACGTGAGGACCACGACACATGTCGATGTATTCTTCGTGATGGTATAAAGCTGGTGAATCTGCTTTATCAATATTTTCATCAAGAATTTCGATTTTGTAACTCTCTCCTCGTGCTTCAAAAGTATCACGCGCTTCTTGCCATGTTACTTTTTTCTTTACAACATCGTAGTTTGTTTTCGCTAGCTCAAGCATGCGTTTTTCAATTGCTGCGATATCGTCTTGCGACAATGATTGCTCTAAATCAACATCGTAGTAAAAGCCATTTTCAATAGTAGGACCAATTGCCATTTTTACATCTGGGAACAATTGCTTAATCGCATGCCCTAATAAGTGAGCACAAGAGTGACGGATAATTTCTAGTCCATCGTCATCTTTGGCAGTGATGATTTGCAATTTAGCATCTTCGGTAATTAAGTCTTTTGCATCAACGCGGTTGCCATCAACAACACCAGCTATGGTCGCTTTTGCTAAACCAGGGCCAATGTCACCAGCAACATCAAGAACAGAAACAGCATTATCAAACGAGCGTTGACTACCGTCAGGAAGAGTAATAACAGGCATTTTATTTCCTTAGTACAGTGGCGGCGCCTACAATGCGTCGCGTATACAGTATAATTTATTAAGTGTTGGCATGTTAAACGGTTACAATCCGTTTAAACTAGAGCCGGGAGAGTGACATAAGTCTAGCGCGAATGTTATTTTATCTAACATAAGATCTCAAGCCAGATACCTGCTTTTATGTAGATAAATTTAAGCCAGTACAGAGTTTCCTCCGTACAGTTTCCATAAATTGAAAGTTAATGACACAGAGAATACAAATGAAGAGTAAAAATCTTGCCGTTTTAGTTACAGGGGCAGCAAAAAGAATTGGAAAACAAACCGCTACTTTACTTCACAAAAATGGATATAACATTGTCGTTCATTGTAATAACTCAACTGATGCTGCTGATTTATTTGTTCAGGAACTAAATACAATAAGACCAGGTTCAGCAAAGCGTGTTACAGCTGATATTACTAACTTTGAAGAATTGGAGTCATTAGCACAACAGTCTATTGATGCTTTTGGTCGACTAGATATGCTAGTTAACAACGCTTCGTCTTTTTACCCAACAAAGGTTAATGACGTGACTGAATCAGTTTGGGACGACTTAATGGGTACGAATTTAAAAGCGCCCTTCTTTTTAATCAAACACCTACAAGACGAGTTAAATAAAAATAAAGGTAACGTTGTCAACATGGTAGATATACATGCTGATAGACCGCTTAAAGATTACCCGGTTTATTGCATGGCAAAAGCCGGATTAGTCATGCTGACAAAATCGCTTTCTAGAGAATTAGCACCTAATATTAGAGTAAATGGTATTGCACCTGGTGCGATACTCTGGCACGAAAATGACTTATCAGAGCAAGACAAGCAGCAAGTCTTAAGCGAAATAGGTTTAGCTAGGCTGGGTTCTCCCGAGGATATCGCTGAAGCCATATTATATATGAGCAAAGCTTCATACGTTACAGGACAGATTTTGGCTGTAGATGGCGGCCGCAGTATAAATGGGGGAAGTAAAGCCTAATTTAGGAAGGCTTATGGACACATTTACAAAAACCATAGTATGCCCACATTGTGGGCATCATGTTAGCTTTGAATTCGATATGAGTAATGGCGATCAAGATTATTATGAAGATTGCGCTGCATGCTGTAACGCAATTCACTTAAATACTCATCTAGATGAGATCCGCCAGAAAGTAGAACTTAAAGTCGATGCTGACGATGAGCAAATATACTAAAAAAAGTAATTAACATTACGTAATTTGACTTTTAGTTACTATATCGGTTTTGTGATTTAAGATAACGCTCTACTGTTTGTACCGTTGTATAAGTTTGTTGATCAACTTCGATGTTGATTTCACTGCCTATTTTATAGTTACCTAAGTTTGTTATGGATAGTGTCTCTGGAATTAAATGCAACGCGAAACTATTCCGGTTAACATCACCGACGGTTAAACTACAACCATTCACACCGACAAAGCCTTTATGTAAAATGTACTTCATCCAACGTTCATCGAGGTTTAGTGTCAACTTAACGTTATCTTGCGATGTTTCAATATTTGTTAACAGTGCCGTAGTATGAATATGCCCAGAAACTATGTGTCCACCAATCTCGGTTCCAAATGTAACACTTCTTTCAAAATTAACCTTATCGCCTTGCTTTAAGGTGCGCAGGTTAGTTTTTTCTAGTGTTTCATCTATAACATCAAAATAAACTTGCCCAACTACATCTGACAATTGATTTTCATATTTCGTCACCGTTAAACAAACGCCATTAATGGCAATACTCGCTCCTATATTTAAGCGCTCTAAAAACTCATTGCCGACAGATAGACAGATCGTTTTAAACGTATCATGACCAGTAATTCCTATTACTGTCGCTTTTGTTTGAACAATACCAGTAAACATTATTAATACCCTTTATCGATGAGGCCCTACTATATAAAAGATTTGCCCATGTTCCTAATTCGTTTGACAGGTATACGTCGTAAACGCTTTTAAATTCACTAATTTGTTGGGAAATTAAGCAGTTGATTTAAATTTAGAATAAAACGGCTTGCACTTATTAACATCGTTGTTTAGCATACACCGGTCTTCAAGACACTTCTTTATACAACCGTAGCTCAGTTGGTTAGAGCACCACCTTGACATGGTGGGGGTCGGTGGTTCGAATCCACTCGGTTGTACCAATCTTTTCAATAATTTACTTCTCTTTCAGTATAAAACAATCAATGAGTTCACGATTCTTCATATTTTGATGCTTTATATCTAGTCGCTAAAATATTTATTTTAAACATAAAAAAAGGCTACCTAAGTAACCCTCTATCTAATTATTTATTTTTACGTCGGTTTAGCTAGTTATACGACGTCCCATCACGATAAGCCCTAGCATCAAAATAGCAAAAGCACTGACAAATATTAAAGCAATTCTCTTATTCATTAAACGCCACTCCTAAATTTGATTTCATGATGTACTGTAAAATCACGCAATTAGCGTTTCATTACATAACAAGCTGAATTTAATAGAATAATCCTTAGCTAGAAATTAATCTGTAAAATTATCTGACAAGATACCCCTTAAATTACTACGTCACGAAGTGCTTAAACATTAATGCTGTTTCTTTTTCACGTTTTGAATCAATAATCCAATGACAATAAAAAGTAACCCCAAAACTGTTGATATAAATATCTCTTCACCGACTATAAAGTGAAGTAACAATAACGAAATAAAAGGTGAGATAAATATTAAGTTGCTGATCATTGAAGTATTTTCTGCATATCTCATTGCCATTAACCAAAAAACAAAGGTAACCCCCATCTCAAAAACACCTACGTATACTGCTGCTAGGATTGATACGCTAGTAATATCATTAAAACCATAGAGGTATTGAGTCAGAGGCACTAACCAAATGGAGCCAAACAAAAAACATAGACATACCGATATTATTGGGTCGGTTTTTATTTTTGTGTTCAGTATCCAATAACTAGCCCAAAGAAACGTAGAAATTAATGCCAACGCCACCCCTATTCCGTCCGTGAACGTTAAGTCAAGCAGTTGCCCTTTTGTCGCTATAACTAAAACACCCAGGTAACCTAAACCACACGCTAACCAATCTTTTACTCTGATCTTTTGGCCTAAAAATATAGCGCTCATTAAAGTTAGTGCGATAGCCCATGTATAGTTTAAAGGTTGTGCTTGAGAGGCTGGTAGACGATCATAAGCACTAAATAGAACTAGATAATAAGCAACAGGGTTTAGTAAAGAAAACAACGCAAAGCGTTTCCACTTGGTTTTTAGAATAATTAATAGCTCTTGCTGTCGTTTGGTTAACAGTATAACTAAAAACAAAATGGTAAATGACGACACGGAGGCAATAGTCAGTAATTGCATTGGTGACATTGAGGATAAGGCTAACTTAAATGCTGTAGCAACAGTTGACCATAGCAAAACGGCGATTAACGCGTATTGAATTGCTCTGTGTTGGTTTTTTTCCATGTGTTTTTAACGATAATATGTCTTAGTAACTGGCGAGATTATAGATAAACGTCTATTAATTAAAGATAGTTTTTTTAATGGGTTATCTACATTTTGTTTACAACAAAACGACAAGCGCTTTTTATATCCATCATCCTTTTATTATTTACCTTTAATATCCGCGCTCAAGTTAGTCAAATAAGGATAGTTACTGAGCATTTACCTCCCTTTCAGATCGGTAAGGACAATCGCTTAGTTGGTGGAAGCGTTGGTAACGAAATAAATAAATTGCTTAGAATAGTATTACCCGATCACAGTATTGAAGTTATGCCGTGGGCTAGAGCTTACAAGGTCGCATTAAACAGACCTAATACTATTATATTTTCAATAGTTAGAACTCCTGAACGAGAAGACAAGTTTATTTGGATAGGCAAAGTGGCTGCCGTGTCAACCGAGCTCATCACACTGAAGAGAAAAGCTCTTGAGCCCGTTAAGTCTATAAATGAACTACGGCACATTCAAATAGGAGTTAAAAGGCAAGATGCTGTAGCTGATTTTTTAGCGAGTGAAGGCTTTCTCTTTGGTGAACAGCTAGTAGAAATAGTAAATACTTTTTCTACTATGAAAATGTTAGAAAAGGAACGCATAACCGCAATTCCTTCTAATAGGTTAATTACCGAATATTATTGCCAAACAACAGGGTGTAATACCACCGACTTCAAAACTATATACGTATTTAAACAACTGTCCGAAGAGTTTTACTTAGCCGTAAGTAAAGGCACTGATCCGATGCTCATTGAAAGGCTTAAAGAGGGTTTTTTAATGCTCGATTTACCTCTTTAATGCCTATTAATATTTTTATCTAGATAGAATTTTTAATTCTAGTTTTGTTGTTAAAGCGTTTACTACATCTTGGTTACTAACTGATAAAACATTTTCTGTTTCTTCAATTTTATCTATGAATAAGTACTGAAAATACCCTCTTATGGCCTTTTGTTGCCAAGATGAGGGAAGCTCCTTAAGATTTACTGCTAGTCCTAACTCTAAATACTTTAACTCTTCTAATACACTAAATATATTTTGAGAAACACGCAGAGGTGGAAAATCTATACAACACAAAACAATTTGATTCGGGTAAAGGTTCAATTCTCGCTTTACTTTAATTACCTCTTTTAGAAAATTACCATCTCGTAAAACATCAATACTTATAGGTATCATAAATGCCATTTTAGATAGCTTTCCAATATTATAAGTCCCTATAATGTCAGAGAACTGGGACAGTAACCTTGTATATAAAACAGTCAACAAGCCCGCCTCTTTGCAAAAGTCATACAGAGAGTTGAATGATTGATAATTAGCGTCAAAAGCACTATTTTCTAGCTGTATTTCATAAAAAGCAAAGTCACTAGGACTAGATATTGTTAGTGGTGTAACAGAAATGAAATTGCTACCGTTGCCCAACGCATCTCGAGTTTTTGCAATACTTCGTAATACTTCAATTTGTTGATTTGCCATATTTTCAGTAAAAAATGAGCATATATCCTGCGTATATTCGCTTTCCTCCAACGCAAGGTTTGCTTGCTGATATAAAACGTCAATTGTAGCGTGATTTTTACTAGTGGCGGAAACGCCTATTTTATAATCAATTAATACCTCGCTATTTTGCTGAGGATATCTATTAATGATTTTATTCGGTAATTGTTTTAACACTCCCGACATCAAAATAAGATCGTTACTGGAAATTAAAAACGCAAAAACCCCCTCTGCGACGGCATATACCTTATTGCTAAGATGACTCTCTTCAGTTTCCAAAACCATAAGGTTTTGCGATAAATTCAGTTCGATGTTGGAAGAAAAAGCGATCATTAGCTCAACAAGCTCATTACGGGACAATGTATTGTTTAGAAAGGGAAAGTTACAAACCTTAACTAGTATAAGTGAATAATTTGCTAGCTCTTCTTGTTTATTTAGTTTTGTTGTCTGAGTTTTTAGTGCACTGAAGTTCGGCAAGTCAAATAAAGCATCATGAGTCGCTTCGTATAGCCTTTGAGACTCACTGATTCTGACCCGCTCTGCTAACGCCATTGAAATAAACGCCATCTCAAACATAACGCTAAGCATAGTTGCATGCCTAGCCCAAAAAGTGTACTCAATCGCGCCTACCATAAACATAGTCCCAATTGCAGCGCCAGCTAACAAGGGAAACCAAGATAGGACATAATACTTCGCCCAATTTGAATTATGTTTAAATGTGCTAATCACCATCACTAAACACAAAATATAAATAAGGGTTTGTATTGGAAAGAAAAAATTGGCGGTTTGGTATTCTGGTATAAAAAAGGAAATAAAAGATAATAAACCTAAAAATATGATACAAAAGCGAGTGACTTTAGTTATATTTGAATCTGTTGCACTATTAAACTTTAAAAAATACATAGTAAACGCGAGTAAACTTATGCCAAGCCAAAAATAAAAAAACATCAAATATTGGCTAATAAATTTATATATTGGTGGTGTAAATATGAAAACTCCGAACCCGTGTAGTACAGAAAGAACAACCAGAAAAAGTGTAATGTATGCGATATAAATCAAGTATAAAGTTTCCCGATTTCCGACGTACAAAATCAGATTATATATACTCATCAATAACACTATACCAATAAAACCTCCCCAGAGAAGGTACACTGCTTCTGTATACTGAGCGAAATCTTTTTTATGAAAAATTAGTATTGGTAAATTAGGGCTACCATCTGTCTGTGTTTTTATTATAAGTCTTTTAACAACATCGCTATTTAGATTTAAATCAATTCTGGGCATTGCAGCCAACGAGGCCGAACTTTTTTCGGAGTATTTATTGAGTCTAAATAACGGTTGTTCGTATTTACTTTCAGTATAAATCTCTAAGACATCCAACGTTGGATTATCAAATAAAAGAACTAATTCAAGATTTTCTTTAGCTACATTTTTTAAAGATAATGAATGCCATCTATAGTCTAATCCAAAACCTCCGCTACTCGCATTTAGCGTCTCATTCGGTGCCTGTTGCAGTTCATGTGTAACAATATCGATTGGCTTATCGTTGTCTGATAAATAGCGTTTAAATTGAATATCTAAGAAAAAATTATCGCGGCTTATTTTAGAGTCTGTCACCTCATTTATTACCAAACTCAAATTGACCAAAATCAATAAAATAGGAAACAGCACCAATATCACCATTAGCCATTGCTTTATACGACTTTTCTTATTCACTTTCTTTCCTGTTATATTTATCTAGAAATAGCAGGTACTGTTCCTGCTGCATCGGCTGAGCTAGCGCACAACTCTGTACCACTAAGTTTTCATTATCAATAAAGTCTATCGAGTAAAAGTCTTCTATTGATAACTCAAGTAATACTTTATTTGCTAGTGTTTTAATAAACGCGGTGACTGCTAGAATTCTATTATGATTAATTTCACCTTCTTTCGTCTCCATTATAGAGCCAGGCCCGAAACGAATATACATCATTGGAAATAATTTATAACTTATCATCGTCGAAACCGTGCTGAAATTTGTACTTAATAAAAAGCCATGCGTCTCTAATTGTTTGATGTTGGGCAAAAGAAAAGCGTCGTTAACGTCTGTATCATTGCAAGTCAACTCCAAAACAAATTGGTTCGCATCGACTTCATGAGTACTTATTTTCCGCTTTATTACTTTAACAAATCTATCTAAATCTAGTTCGTTTAAACACAGCTTAATCGTTAAGGTGTACACTGATCCATTTGTGTGTCGCCGTACAGATTTTAAGTGCACACAGGCTTGTTCTAATAAATTTTCAATTATTGTGGTTGATAAGCTTAGGCTATTTGTAAAATCTGAAGTCCGAACGGGCTCTGACTGACCGGTTTGTTTATTACAAATAAACGGCATAATTTCTGCGCCTATACACTTTTTCTTTTTGATATCAATTTGTGGTTGGAATAAATATTCGATTTTTGAAACAGATGCTGTGTCTTGTACATAAAGAGTTTGGCTTTTGACTTTTGCGATGTCTTTTCTAAGTGATTTATCGAGTATACATATAGATAAGTTTTTAGCGTGAGCTATGTCTATCGCTTTTAGCGTGTCATCAATAAGGTCAATCGTTTTGTATGAGCTATTTTGATATGAGGTAACGACAATATTAAAGTTAAAATTAACTTCAATATCAAGTTCATCTAACTTAACCGTTACTGGCTGCTGATCCGCGAGTTTTTTTAACACTGCATCCAATAATACAACATCGTTGCTTATAACTAAAAACGCAAACACCCCTTCCTTTATGTTTGCCGCAGACTTTGCTTCAGATGATGGATCTATTTCAATTATCATCAGATCTAAGCTCAAAAGTTCTTCTATATTTTTTAAAAATATTAACGTCGCTGATTTTAGTAGGCTACCTTGTAGATAGGTTTTAATAGAAGAATATCTATGTACTGAAAAGGTTAAAACTGAAAAATCAAAAACTGTTTTATCCAGTCTCAATTCATCTACACGCTTTTGGAAAAGACTTCTGTTTGCAATTCCAAGTAATTGGTCATGGGTGGTCTCATATAACCTGACCTGTTCGGTAGCCCTTAACCTTTGTACAAGTGCCATAGAAATTAATGACATTTCGGTAAGGACACCCAACAAGAGCGCATGCCTATTCCAAAAAGAGTAGTCTAGTTGCCCAGCAAACATAAGAGAGCCAATTGCAGCTCCTAGAAACAATGGGAACCACGAAATGATATAAAATTTCGTCCAATGTATATGCTCACGAAAGGACATTGCCAATAACGCAATTACGAGAGCATAGGTAAAAGCTTGTAGAAAGAAAAAAGGTATTGCCGCAGTCGACTCTTTTAAAAATAGAAAAATAACCGACGCTAAAAGTAACAAATATTTAAAAGCATGTGTGAATCTTACAACTGAATAACCAGACTTGTTTAGTTTTAAAAAATGTAAAGCTAAAGACAGTGTGAAAAAACAAAGAATGCAGTTTAAGACATTAATATTATTTGATAATAAGTAATATATTGAATCATGGACTAGATACACATTAAACCCATGTAGAGTACCGAGCTGCAACAGAAACACACAAACGTATCCGATGTAATATAAATAAATATTTTCTCGTGTTCCGGCATACAAAATAATGTTGTAGAGCGTCATGACAATAGCAGAGCCAATAAAAGCTCCCCAAACCATGTAAATTGCAGTTTTGTATCGTGAAAAATCTTCTGTCTTGAAAACTAGTAGTGGCAGAAATGCTGAGCCCGTAGTTTGTGTTTTAAAATATATTGTTTTCTGACTATTTGCTGGAACTAAAAGCTCACTACTTGTGTTTCTATTGTTGAGTCTCGATTGTTCTTCGTAGCCATCACCAAACCGTGAAACATATCTAACGGTGTCTCTATCCTGCTTGTAGACATAAATACTATCGATTGTCGGATTGTCAAAGTACACAGTATAACGTTGGTCTAGCGACGACAAATTAGAAATTACATAACGGTAGTAAAATACTCTATCATCAAAGCCCCAATTTATTGTTTTACTGAAGCGTTGATAATTTAAGTTTTTAATATAAAACGTTTGATCAGTGTCTATTTCACTGGTAGCCCATGACTTATCGATATGTGTTGTTAATTCACTATCACTTATTCTTAATCCATCTAACGCATAAAACGTAGAAACACTGCTATAAACAAGTGACATCACAAATACTAAAACGATTGCTATAAGGCCGTATTGATAAATATTTCTCAATTTCATTCCAGTAATATATTTGTAAAAAACACTTGCAGTGGTACAAAAAACAGACTAAATCACAAACACTGTTCATTTATCCAGTAGTTACTAAATATGTTAAACAATATAATTTCAGCAAAGACAGAATACCAACTTAACCCTTTGAATAGTATTAAAAAAGGGGACTTAGATCTAATTAGTCTTTTAAAAGCTTATAGCACTTTACCCGGTTGGATTTTATTAATCGCTCCGGAAGGCTGTCCAACAAAAGACTACCTAATTGAAAATAGTATAGATGTTAATAAAGTTATTGTTTTTCAAAAGAAGCACTGCCAAGATGTATTCTACACTGCAAACGAAGCGGTTAAGCACCATACATGCTCAGCAGTCATATTTTGGGATAATGCGATGAGTGAAGCGCAGCAAAGAGTAATTTTCGAAAAAGGAAGCGATGCGGCCATAGCAATTCACTCTTTAAATGTCGATAACATTGATGGCATACTTCACGCTCATTAAATTTTATAAGAGAAAATAAATGTCTTTTTCTTGTCCCTGCAATTTAAAGTCTGCACATTGTGTTTGTAACGATCTTATAAATGGGTCTTTAGTCGCAGAAACACCTTTAGACTTAATGCGTTCTCGTTATGTAGCTTTTGCCACTGGTGAATGTGAGTATCTATTCGAAACAAGCTCGCAAAAATTGAAAGCCGAACTTAGTGTTAAAGAATTACATACTGCTTGTCAAAATTGTGACTTTACAAACTTAGAAATTATTAACGCTGAAAATGACACGGTGGAATTTAAAGCGGACTTTATTGCCGATGGTTACTTACAGCAGATTTATGAAAAGTCGTTATTCATAAAAGAAAACGGTGAATGGAAATATGATTCAGGTGAGTTGTTTGATGTTCCTATTATCAAAATAGAGCGTAATGACAAGTGCCCATGTGGATCAAACCAAAAATTTAAAAAATGTCACGGAAAGTAAAAAGCCAGCAATTAAGCTGGCTTTAAATGAGTGTATATTACCGGAAGGTTAATACTAAGAGCGTTTCTGCTCTTGCTCTGCAAGATATAACCAAGTTTCTAATACCGTATCTGGGTTTAAAGAAACTGAATCAATACCCTCTTCTACTAACCAATTTGCAAAGTCTTCATGATCCGAAGGTCCTTGACCACAAATACCAACGTATTTACCAGCTTTCTTCGCTGCTTTTATTGCCATTGACAATAGTGCTTTTACCGCTTCGTTTCGCTCATCAAATAAATGTGCAATTAAACCAGAGTCTCTATCAAGCCCTAAAGTAAGTTGCGTTAAGTCATTTGAACCTATCGAAAACCCGTCAAAATACTCCAAAAACTGATCGGCTAATAATGCGTTTGATGGTAATTCGCACATCATGATTACGCGCAGTCCGTTTTCCCCACGTTTTAAACCGTGTTCTACAAGTAGTTCCGATACTTGTTTAGCCTCACATACAGTTCTTACAAACGGGATCATAACTTCTACGTTTGTTAAGCCCATGTCATTTCTAACACGTTTTAACGCTTCACATTCAAGTGCAAAACAGTCACGGAACGAATCAGAAATATAACGAGATGCGCCACGGTACCCTATCATTGGGTTTTCTTCATCTGGTTCGTATTGCTCACCACCGACTAAATTAGCATACTCGTTTGATTTAAAATCAGACATACGAACAATGACTTTTTGCGGATAAAACGCGGCAGCTAAGGTAGCTATACCCTCTTTTAGCTTGTTGATATAAAACTCAACTGGTGACTCGTAACCTGCGATCAGCTCATCAATTTCATCTTTGATATCGGTTGATTGCGCTTCATAATTCAATAACGCTTTTGGATGCACGCCAATCATACGGTTAATAATAAACTCTAGACGGGCTAAGCCAATACCTGCATGCGGCAAACGGGCAAAGTCAAAAGCACGATCTGGATTACCAACGTTCATCATTACCTTAACCGGTAAGTCTGGCATTTCATCTACTTTTGATGTAACGACTTCAAATGGGAGTACTTCACCATAAATAAAACCAGTATCACCTTCTGCACAAGACACAGTGACTTCATCACCAGTTTCAATTAACGATGTTGCATCACCACAACCAACCACCGCTGGGATACCTAATTCACGAGCTATGATAGCGGCATGACATGTGCGACCACCTCGGTTTGTAACAATCGCTGATGCTCGCTTCATGATCGGTTCCCAGTCAGGGTCTGTCATGTCTGTCACCAAAACATCACCAGGCTGGATCTGGTCCATTTCTGCAATTGACTTTAATACTTTTGCTGTGCCTGAACCCACTTTATGGCCAATAGCGCGACCCGTACATTTGACTGTACCACGGCGCTCTAATTGGAAAGTTTCTATAACATTAGCTTCTTCATTACTGCGGACAGTTTCAGGTCTTGCTTGAACAATATAAAGTTGGTTATCTAAACCATCTTTAGCCCACTCAATATCCATAGGGCGACCATAATGTTTCTCAATCGTTACGGCTTGTTTCGCTAATTCCATGACTTCTTCATCAGTAAGAGAGAACTCATTCGCACGAGCAGGATCAACATCTTCAATAGTAACTTGTTTACCATGCTCTTGTGTATCGGCATAAATCATTTGAATTGCTTTACTGCCCATAGTTTTGCGCACAACAGCTGGTCGGCCTGCTGCTAAGGTTGGCTTATGAACATAAAATTCATCTGGGTTTACTGCACCCTGAACAACCATCTCACCTAAACCAAAGGCTGACGTTACAAACACCACGTCTTCAAAGCCAGATTCAGTATCAATCGAGAACATAACACCTGAAGATGACTTGTCTGAACGCACCATGCGTTGAATACCAGCAGATAAAGCAACACCCTTGTGGTCATAACCTTGGTGTACACGATAAGAAATGGCACGGTCATTAAATAATGATGCAAATACGTGTTTAACTGCGACCTTTACGGCGTCTAGACCTTTTACATTAAGAAACGTTTCTTGTTGACCCGCAAAAGACGCATCTGGCATATCTTCTGCTGTTGCAGAAGAACGAACTGCAAATGATGCTTGCTCACCTAATTCACCCGCTAACTTTTGATACGACTCTGCTAGTGCGGCTTCTAATGCTGGCGTAAACGGAGTTTCAATAATCCAGTTACGGATTTGCTCTCCAGTTTTAGTCAATTCAGCGATATCATCAACATCTAGTTTATCCAAAGATTCATGGATTCGTGCTTCTAAGCCACTTTGTTCTAAAAATTCATTAAAGGCGAAAGACGTTGTGGCGAAACCACCGGGTACTTTCACTCCAGCATTGGCGAGATTACTAATCATTTCGCCTAATGACGCATTTTTACCGCCAACTTGGTTGACGTCGTTCATTCCTAATTCTTGATACCAGAGTACATATTCCTGCACGATGACATTCTCCACTAATATTAATAAGTTTTGAGATAAAATAGAGTTTGATATAGGTTTTGTTATATGATTTGTATTATTACAAAAACACTTACAAACGCGAGCGCATTCTACACAACCTACCGCTATTGGTAAAATTTAAATGCGTTTGAAAATTTATTACTACAAAGGATATTTATGACGCGCAGCGCATTTTATGTATCTGATGGAACTGCAATTACAGCAGAAACCATAGGTCACGCGACATTATCGCAATACGACTTTACTATTGAACACATTACCGTGCCTTTTATAGAGAGTGATGAAAAAGCTAAACAGCTAAAAGAGCAAATAAATAGACGTTTTAAAACTACAGGCCATCGCCCTTTTGTATTTCACACCTTTGTTGACAAATCCCTCGCTAGTGAAGTTTGTGATTCAAATTCGATTTGTTTTGATGTGCTTGAACCCTTCTCAAATGTCATCAGTGAAAAGCTTAATATCAAAGCTAATCCAGTTAAACACAGAACACACTCAATAAAAGAACATAAATATGACGCCAGAATTGAGGCAATGAACTTTGCACTTGCCAATGATGACGGTCAAACTACCGATAATTATGATGATGCGGATGTTATTTTAGTCGGCGTTTCAAGAAGTGGTAAAACCCCTACAAGTATATACTTGGCACTTCAATATGGTATCAAAGCCGCTAACTATCCATTTACTGAAGACGACATGGAAGATTTTAAATTATCAGACGTTTTAAAAGCGAATAAACGAAAGATCTTTGGCTTAACCATTGAACCAAACAGGCTAGCCGCAATTCGACACGAACGCTACGCTAATAGTAAATATGCGTCACTGCGTCAGTGCCGTATGGAGCTACGCGAAGTTGAACGTATGTACAAAGCAAATAAAATCCCTTTTATTAATACAACACATTTCTCAGTAGAGGAAATATCAGCAAAAATTACTTCTACAATGAAACTAGTTCGTCATAATCACTAGGTACGGGAAAGAAATAAAAACACGCCATAAAGCAAGGGCTGATGTAACAAGTAAATAATAAGACTATGTTTGCCAGCCCAGTTTAACCAACGATTAAACAAGTTATTTCTTATCTCTATATTAAGCAGGGACATTTTAACCTTGTCACTATATTGAATGGCGTAACCGATTGCACAACCCCATAAGACAACGCCAAACCAAGGAAATACCGGAGCGTAATCTAAGGCAGGTCGTTGATGCAGTACCATTCCTATCCAATGTAACCAAGCTACTTCAAACACTGGGCTCGATATTAAATGGCCGGCAAAAAATATAATTGTACCTATTGCAAGACTTATCCAAGGTTTATTAATGAATAGCAAAGCAAGCCAACTAGAGAATAAAATTAGATGAAGAATACCAAATAAAGTGGTTTTTTCAGGGGCAATAATAAAAGAAGATATAGACACCGCAATTGATGCAGCCATTAGCTGCATTGTTCGACGTTTAATACTTGACCAATTAATTCCATTTGCATGAACAAATTGAAGACTAATACCAACCAGTAGTAAAAAACTTATGACTATCAAATACCGAAATGGAACCCAATACCCAACGCCAAATTGAGTATCAATGTAACCAAACACATCTAAATCGTAACAAAGATGATAAATCACCATTAATAAAATTGCGCTACCCCTAAACCAATCGATTATGGGATAGCGAACTTGAGGTAATTTGTTATCGAGCGTCTTTGAGTGCATCAGTAATCAAGAATGCCAGCTCCAATACCTGATCAGCATTTAAGCGAGGATCGCATTGTGTTTCATAACGTTGACTCAAATCAGCTTCACTCAGTCCATAAGCGCCACCGGTACATTCGGTAACGTGTTGACCTGTCATTTCAAAGTGAACACCGCCGGCCCACGTTCCTTCTGCTTTATGAACACTAAAGAAGTCTTGGATTTCTCTCAACACGGCATCAAAATTACGAGTTTTGTAACCGTTGCTCGCTTTAATCGTATTCCCATGCATTGGATCAGAACTCCAAACGACATGCCGTCCTTCTTGCTTTACTCTTTGAACCAAGGCAGGTAGCTTTTTACCGATAACATCAGCACCCATACGAGTGATTAACGTTAATCGCCCAGGTATGTTGTTCGGATTTAACGCATCTATCAGTTTAATAAGCTCATCCGGCGTCATACCAGGACCAACTTTAACGCCAATTGGGTTGTGGATGCCTTTAAAAAATTCAATGTGAGCATGGTCTAATTGACGGGTACGCTCACCAATCCAAACCATATGAGCAGAGCAATCGTACCATTTATCTGTTAGATGATCTTTGCGGGTTAAGGCTTGCTCATAGTTTAACAAAAGCGCTTCGTGCGATGTAAACAATTGCGTCTCTTTAATCATCGGCGTTGTTTCTGACGTTAGTCCAATGACTTCCATAAAGTCTAACGTTTCCTTTAACTGATCAGCAAGGTGTTGATAACGTTCCCTATTTGGATTCGACTCTACAAAACTCATATTCCAACGGTTTACCTGATGCAAATCAGCTAAGCCACCTTGCGCAAATGCACGTAGTAAATTAAGAGTTGATGCCGAATGATGGTACGCTGTAATTAAGCGTTGTGGATCAGGCTCTCTCGCTAACTCATTGAATTCGAAGCTATTAACAATATCACCTCGATAACTAGGAAGCTGTACGCCATTAATTTCTTCAAAATCAGAAGATCGTGGCTTCGCGTATTGACCTGCAACTCGAGCAATTTTAGTTACTGGCACTTTGCCACCAAACGTTAGTACCACTGCCATTTGCAGCATTACCTTAAACGTATCGCGAATATTAGTCGCACTGAAATCATTAAAAGATTCAGCACAGTCGCCACCTTGAAGCAAGAAACCTCTACCATTTGCGACTTCACCTAATTGGCGATGCAGTTCGCGCGTTTCTTCAGCGAAAACCAATGGTGGGAATGAGTGTATTTGAGCCTCTACACTTTTTAATAATTCTTTATCTTTATATGTTGGCTGTTGCTGTATTGGCAACGCTCTCCAACTTTCAGGAGTCCAATTTGTCACGTAATACCCTTAGTTTAAATATAGTCACTTTTTTATTTGATTTAGAAGACCATCACTAGCGTCTTCGATGAGGTCCAAAACAAACTCAAATCCAGCCGCACCACCATAATAAGGATCAGGAACTTCACTTTGGTCAGCATAAGCTTGTGAGAATTCTGTCATCAATCTTATTTTATGATGATGATGTTCAGGGCATGCAGAAATTAAATCTGAAAAATTCGAATCGTCCATTGCTAGAATAATGTCGAAGTTTTCAAAGTCACTCTGTACTACCTTTCGGGCAGATATTCCAGAAAAGTTATATCCTCTACTCTCACCAACTTTTTGTGAACGTCCATCGGGCTTTGCGCCTTGATGGTATGCTGCTGTACCTGCACTATCGATTTTTAGATCGAGGCCAGCGGCTTCAGATTTGTGCCGAAATACCGCATGAGCCGAAGGCGAGCGACAAATGTTGCCTAAACAGACAAAAAGCACTGAGTTAATAGAAGATAATGTCACTTTTTTGGTAACCTTGTTTGAAAATTAAACTAAGTGGTAGTGCGCCTTAACTTAAGGACAGAATACATTGTGTCAGAAGACGTTATTTGCGCTACACCGATGGTTACATTAAGCCACACTGTTCATGATTTTTAAACCATTACCACCACTAAAATAGAGTCTATATACTAATATCTTACTCTTTTTAGTAATAAACAAGTCATTCAGCAGATAGCATTTGATTATTTATAGCCATAACACTTAAATATATAGATAATACGGCACCGAAAATGACAACAAAGCGCATTAATGAAAGAAGTAAAAGCAAAATTTTTCGATCTCAATGAAACTAGACATTTATTAAAGCTCGCGATCCCTTTACTTATCACTCAGGTAATTACGGCACTCATGCTGTTTACCGATACAGTAATAGCATCCCAATTAAGCCATGTGGATATGGCATCGGTTTCCGTTGCCACTAGTTTATGGGGACCAGTTGTATTTTCAATTCAAGGTTTGCTTATTGCCGTCACACCTGTGGTCGCGCAATTGTTAGGTAGCGGTGGCGCAAACAGTGATACCCGTCCGATTGTTTCTACTTTGTACCAAGGTATTTATCTAGCACTTATTGTTTGTGCGTTTGTAATTTTGTTTTATCAGTTTGTTAATGTGCCACTCGATAACTTAGGTCTAGAACAAGAGTTACATGACAAGTCGTTAGGTTATTTACAATTTGCAATTTGGGGCATATTGCCAACCTGTTTGTTTTTTGTATTTAGAAGTTTTTTTGAAGGCGTTGGTTTAACCACCCCTGCGCTGATAACCGGTGTTATTGGTTTAATATTAAACATTCCGTTGAACTACATTTTTGTATTTGGCGAATTCGGTATGCCGCAATTAGGTGGTGCCGGTTGTGGATTAGCAACCGCAATTATCCAATGGATAAGCTTTTTTGTACTATTGATTTATTTGCATAAGGGTAAACGCCTAAAGCCAATGAAAGTATTCAGTCGCTTTGAAAAGCCCGATACTATTAAAATCAAGAGCTTGTCTAAGATCGGATTGCCAATCTTTATATCGTTGCTTTTTGAAACCACATTATTCGCGTTTTCAGCACTTGCTATCGCACCACTTGGGTCTATTGCCGTAGCAGGCCACCAGGTGGCATTTAGTTATAGTAGTGTTGTATTTATGATGCCGCTAAGTCTATCTATGGCCGCTACAATTCGCATCGGCTATTTAAAGGGATTTGGCGATATCGCAATGTTAAAGCAAGCAATTAAGACTTGTTTTGTATTAGCAGCAGCCTTTGGCACGTTTGTAATGGCAATTACGTTTTTTTTCAGGGACGTTATTATTGCTATGTATACAGAGCAACCAGAAGTTGTTGCCCTTGCCTCTAGTATCTTAATTATTACTGCTATTTATCAGCTTCCTGATGCTGTACAGGTCATGTGTGCGGGTATATTTAAAGGTTTGAAAATCACTAAACCGCTTCTATACATCACATTTATTGCATATTGGCCACTTGGTTTTGGTTTAGGCTATTTACTCGGGCGAACCGACGTAATAGTTCCAGCGATGGGACCTGCCGGTTTTTGGTGGGGGATTGTTTTGGGTTTAACCGCAGCGTCTATCATGTTCTTTTACTGGCTGAGAAGAACGCTGAAAAATCCAGACACTTTTCTGCCCAATTAATTAAAATAAAAAAGCCAGCTTAATAAGAAAGCTGGCTTTTTCCCAATTTACACTCGTTAAATATTGCCGAGAGTTAGTCGTCTTCTGTTAACGTCATTAACGATGTATTGCCACCAGATGCAGTCGTATCAATACTTACTGTCTTTTCCGTTAACATACGTGAAATAAGATTATCATCGTACTCAGCTTCTATAACTGGAAGTATTGCACCATTTCTGCGTGCCAATTGCTCAGAAACATAGGCTGTTCGTTTAGATCGAGACTCGATTACAACCCCTGCTAAGTCTTCATGACCTAATAATGGTTCTAAATGACGAAGTCTTGCCACTTGTAGTACGCCTTTTTCTACGCCCGTCGCTAGTAGCTTCTCACGGAACGCCTGAGCTTCCTCATAAAACAAATCAGAAACAACAGCTATTACAACGTTACCTGTTGCCAATGCCGTTACAACAGATAATGTCCAATAGTGAAACGATACATTTTTATCTGCAAAACATACTAATGTGCCACGTGGCTCATAAAATAGAGTATTTGATTCACCTGTTGGTCCAGGCAATTGAACCGGCTTTTTCATTTTACGTTCAATATTAATCAACTGATTACGAGACGCTTTTAACGTTTTTTCTAAGTTATCGGCTAAATCATCAACTATATCAACAGTCGCAATACTTGCTAATAACTGTCGTACATAAGATAAGCGACTTACCAAATCAGTTAACCGCCAAGACTCGCGGGTAAACTTAGCGGTTTCCATCATCTCTTTAGCGGCGTCAATCGACAGGTCATCTGTTTCTAATGCTGGATCTTCTTCAGGATAATCAAATTCATCTGGCGTTGCTTTTTCAATCATCAAACGAGGCAAATAGTTTGGACCACCCGCTTTAGGACCCGTTCCTGATAAGCCTCGGCCGCCAAATGGTTGTACACCTACCACAGCACCAATCATGTTTCTATTAACGTAAACATTACCCGCTCTAGACAACTTAGCGAGTTGAACTGCACGTTCTTCAATACGAGAGTGAATGCCCATAGTTAAACCAAAACCTGTTGAGTTAACTTGGTCAACAACTTCAATTATTTGATCGGCCTTAAAACGAATTACATGAACACATGGTCCGAAAACTTCTTTTTCAAGCTGGTTAATATTCTCTATTTCATAAAGCCTTGGAGCGAAATAAGTTCCGTTTTCACAGTCACTTGAAAGCGTGCCTTCAAATAGCAACTTGCCTTTAGACTGCATGAATTCGGCGTGTGAATTAAGAGCTGCTAACGCTTTCTCATCGATTACAGGACCTACATCTGTAGATAACAATGCCGGATCACCTATGGATAATTCATCTAACGCACCTTTAATCATACGGATCACGTTATCAGCAATATCCTCTTGGATATATAGCACCCTTAACGCCGAGCAACGTTGACCGGCACTTTGGAAACCAGATGCAATCACGTCATCAACAACTTGCTCCGGTAACGCCGTTGAGTCAACAATCATGCAATTTTGACCACCCGTTTCTGCAATAAGTGGAACCTGCTCACCACCTCGCTCTGCTAATATCTGCGATATTAAGGTACCGGTTTGAGTAGAGCCGGTAAACATTACTGCCTTTACTCTCTCATCTGGTAATAAGGTATTGCCTACGTCAGGCCCTCTGGCAATAACAAGTTGGACAACATTTTCTGGCAAACCAACTTGTTTCATCAACTCTACCGCTCGAATCGCAATTAAGCTCGTTTGCTCCGCCGGCTTTGCTAGAACCGTATTACCGGTAACAACAGCGGCAACCACTTGGCCTAAAAATATCGCTAACGGGAAGTTCCAAGGGCTAATACATAAAATTACGCCTCGAGGCTCTAGCCTGTCATCATTTGCAAGTTCTTCGGCTCGAGCTGCATAGTAACGACAAAAGTCTACCGCTTCACGAATTTCGTCCACACCGTCTTTAGCTATTTTCCCAGCTTCTTTTATACATAAACCAATTAATTCTTCGGTATTATCTTCAAGAATATCAGCGGTTTTACGCAATAATTCTGCTCGAACTGAAATAGATGTTGTCGACCATTCAGTAAAGGCGTTATCCGCTCGCTCAAGCATTTTTGTCATTTCATCTGTACTAGTAAACTTGTGATAGCCTACCACTTCTGAATGATTTGCAGGATTTCGAACTGCATGTGCATTATCTGGCAAGTCTTTTTTAAACGCTTTAACCGACGCTTGATTCGTTTCAAACCAAGACTCCAATGACTTTTTAAGAGGTAATAGTTCATTAATGTCGGTTAAATCTAGACCTTTTGAGTTGGCTCGCTCTTTACCAAAAATTTGATGTGGCAAATTAATTTGATCGTTGTAAACAGACTCAAGTCGTTGTGTTCTTTCCATAGGATCAAACAACAAGTCTTCAACTGGTTTTTCAACATCTACAATCGCATTCACAAACGACGAGTTGGCACCATTCTCTAATAAACGACGAACCAAATAAGCTAAAAGGTCTTCATGAACGCCTACAGGCGCGTAAATACGACATTGAATTTTCTGCTCACTCACTATTTGGTCATACAAGCTATCGCCCATGCCATGCAAACATTGAAATTCAAAACCCTCTTTATCATCACCAGCGAGCTCTAATATTGTCGAAGCTGTATAGCCATTATGTGTCGCAAACTGCGGATAAATAGTATCGCGATACTCTAACAATTTATTAGCACAGGCGTGGTATGAAACGTCTGTAGAGGATTTACGAGTAAATACTGGAAAATGTGGTTCGCCATCTCGTTGCGCGTTTTTGATTTCAGAATCCCAATACGCCCCTTTGACCAAACGCACCATTAGCTTTCGGTGAGTTTTTAATGTCAGGCTACGTAACCAATCAATAACAAAAATAGCTCGTTTTTGGTAAGCTTGTACCGCTAATCCAAATCCATTCCAATCACCTAAGTCATCATCAAGAAAAACCGCTTCAATGATATCTAAAGATATATCTAGGCGTTCCGACTCTTCTGCATCTACAGTAAGTCCGATGTCCCAATCTTTAGCCATTAATGCTAATGCTTTTAGCTTAGGAACAATCTCCTCTAAAACACGATGACGGTTACCAAACTCATATCTAGGATGGATAGCGGATAGTTTTACCGAAATTCCCGGGCTTGTTCTCGGCCCACGGCCTTTGGCTTTTTTACCTATAACTTTTATAGCATCAACATAAGCTTGATAATACTTATTGGCATCTTCCATGTTGCGCGCACCCTCTCCTAACATGTCATAGGAGTAGACGTATCCTTTAGTCTCTTTTTTCATGGCGCGTTCAGTTGCATCTTCGATGTCTTCGCCCATTACAAACTGCTGACCCATTATCTTCATTGCAATTTTCATTGCTTTACGGATAACCGGCTCACCAAATTTACCTACAGTGCGTTTTAAAATACCATATTGAGCTTTGGTGCTATCACTTGAATACTTCACCATACTGCCGGTCAGTAATAGTCCCCAACTTGATGCGTTAACGAACATGGACTCGCTACCACCAATATGACGACTCCAAGCACCTTGGCCTATTTTGTCTTGAATCAATTTATCTTGTGTTGCTTTATCTGGAACGCGAAGCAAGGCTTCTGCCAGACACATAAGAACTACGCCTTCCTCTGAAGATAATGAATATTCATTCAAAAGTGCGTCAATGCCACTGTTTTCCGTATTTTCTTTACGAATACGAACAACCATTTTACGAGCTCTTTCCCATGCACGGCTACGAGCCGCAAGACTAATCTCTGCCTCAGGAAGGATAAACTTCATTGCTTCTTCTTCATCAATGCGATAGAAGTCTCGAATCTTTTGACGAATTGGGCAATCTGTAATTAGGTTGTCGTTAAACAACATAGGCAAAATCCTCTTAAACAAAAGTGAGCCACTTTAATAGCAGCTAAGAATGGCGCGCATTCTAATAGAAACATTCACTAAGTGACTAATAAAATTTATTATATATCTACACCTAGTTTTACTTATCAATCAATCATTAAGTACACCGTGCAATAAATAATTAGCAAGTGCAACCTTAGTCCCTATTATGGTAACTCCTGACCGCGCGAACTAACATAAAGTTGGTACCACTGCTCACGGCTAAGCTCCACTTGTAACGCTTGTTGACAGGCTTTTATTCGTTGGCAATTAGTTGTACCTATAATTGGCATTACATTAGCAGGATGTTTCATAACCCACGCTAATATAATTGCTTCAGGCGATACACCCTGTTCCTTCGCAATTAGTTTTACAAGGTTAGCAGTATTCTTAATATCTTCATTGCCATTTGCCACTGAACTTCCTGTAAACATGCCTTGACTTAAACTCCCCCAAGACTGCAACTGCACTTCGTTGTCTTGACAATATTCAAGTGTACCAATGGGAAAAGAATGTTCCACTTTACTACCGACATTGCTAGTTACACTTTGTTCCAGCCAGTCTAGTTTACTTAAGCTTAGCTCTAACTGATTTATTACTAACGGTGTGTTCAAGTTACGTTGCAGTGACTTCATTTGATGTGACGACATATTAGAAACACCAAAATGTCCAACTAAGCCCTGTTGTTGCAATGTGTTTAAGGTATCAGACAATTCCATCGAATCCATTAATGGGTCCGGACGATGTAAAAGTAATATTGGTAACTGTTCTATATTCAAACGCTTTAAAATGCCTTTTACGCTCGACTCTATCCATTCTTTTGAGAAGTCATATCTTTTCGGGCCAGCGTCATCTTCAAAACGAATGCCGCACTTTGACTGCAACACAATTTGTTCTAACAACTCTGGGCGTTGCTTAATGACTTTACCGAAAACCTGTTCAGCTTTGTTAAAAGTATAAATATCGGCATGATCAAATAATTGGATCCCGGCCTCTAGCGCTACGTCAATTACCTCATGGGCTTGTTTTATGTCTTGATCAGAGATGGCTTGGTTATTCCAGCCGCCGCCCAGTCCCATGCATCCGTAGACTAATCGATTGGATACACCTAAATTGTGTAACGTTGTGGTAATTTTCATAAATATCCAAATTAAAAAATGACGTTTAAGACAAGGGAATTAAAAGCTTTAACGAGTTGTAATTAACGCCAGTAAGTCACCAGCTTCTGAGGGTCTCGATCGCGTTTTATTGGTGGCTCAGATTCTGGCGTGCCTAAATATAAGAAACCAATGATTTCATCCTGCTCATCAAGACCAAATGACTTTCTAACATTGCTATCCGTTGCAAATGAGCCGGTGCGCCAAATACCATTAAACCCCATAGCCTGAGCCGCCATTTGCATATTTTGCGTCGCACAGCCTACCGTTGCAACTTGCTCTACACGTGGCACTTTTTCATGTTCTTTAAATCGCATAATTGTGACAATAACCATAGGTGCGCGATATACCATAGTTTTTGCTTTTTCAATTTTTGCTTCTGGATAATTTGACTGGATTGCTGATTCCACCAAAATGCTTGTTAGCTTAGTCAACCCTTCACCCTCACAAACTATAATTTCATATGGAGAAAGGTGAGCATGATCAGGTGCGCGAAGCCCAGCTTGGAGAATTTTATCTAATTGCTCCCCACTTGGCGCTGGAGCTATTAGTTTTGAAAAGGATGATCGAGTTAATAATAAATCTAGCGCCTGCATAATGTTTTCCTGCGTAATACAATGCAAACAGTTTAACGCTTTTATAAACTCGTTCCCATCCCTTATATAACATTGGTCTAGCTTATTTGTTGAGCCATCGACTTATGAATATAGTAATCAATACTTGTGTATCTGCCAGCGCCAGCAAATAACAATACCAAGACCATCACAAAATAAGTTACAGCGAATTCAATTCCGTTATTTAAAATAGTAAAAGAACCTGAACTAGTGAGCCATTCATAGTTTCCGTGCTCTTGCAAAATAGTGATCGCAGCTTCTTTTTTAGCTGTCGCGGCTAAAACACTTTCATTTAGAATGATGGTACCATCGGCCATCCAGCTAGATGCGTCGGCTATTGCTAACCATCCATTATCCCAATGCACTGTCAATGCGGCGACGGCCATTGTGAAAGCTAAAGGAATTGCAATAATTCGTGTCGCTAGGCCTACAAGTATTAACCAACCTCCTATAAATTCTGTTCCAGCGGCCATTCCGGCAAGTAACTCTGGAAACGGTAATCCCAGGCCCCAGTCTGGATTAGCAAACCAAGCAACCGTGCTATCAAAGTTAATCAATTTATTCCAGCCAGCTTGAATAAAAATCGGCGACAAATACAGTCGAATTAATAGTGGTGGAATACCATCTAAGTGCTCCATTTTTGCCACCCATCGTTCGTAATAATTAAATATCTTCTTCATTCATTGCCCTATTTGTCACTTTGATATAAATATAGTGTATAGGACCGCGTTTTTATTTTTAAAATTGCATGGGCCTTAAACAATAATTGGTTTGTACATAGAGTTCAGGTGGGTGACCTATTAGTGAATTAACAAAGCAAGAGAGAATGGCGCGAGCGAGGAATAAGATTAGGTTAATGCGACGAAAAATTAGTGAGGCTGAGCAAAGACAGTTGAAACTAAAAAATTTAGTTCAGGTATACGTTAGTCAACGTCCAGAGATAACGACCAAAATAATTAAAGCCTGGCTTAATTCGTCATCAAAATAACGCACTTTTCCTACAAAAATGGTGCTTTAACAATCACTGTTAACAAATTAATACTAGTGCTTTTGTTGCTATAATTGCCATTTAGACTAAAATCCGCGACCTATTTATCGCAACAACAAAACTGAGCCTTCTATGCCTGCAATTATTATTAGAAATGAACGAGTCAAAGCTATCACCCGAAAGCATCCTTGGATCTTCTCCAAAGCCATCAAAAAAATTATTGATAACCCAGCATTAGGTGAAACGATAGAAATTAAAGATGAAGATGGCAACTGGTTAGCAACAGGCTCTTACTCTCCTCATTCTCAAATAAGAGCAAGAATATGGAGCTTCGAACAAGGTGAAGCTATCGACCACGGGTTTTTCGTTCGTCGTATACAACGCGCGCAAGCAATTCGCCAAGATATTATTGCTAAGGGACAGTTAACAGGCTATCGCTTATTAGCAGCTGAAAATGATGGATTACCGGGCGTTACAGTCGACGTATTTGATACAACGATTGTTATACAGCTAGTCAGTGCTGGCGCAGAGTTCCAACGTGAGGATATCATTTCAGCGTTAAAAGAAGTATTTCCAGGTTTTACTATTTATGAGCGCTCAGACGCTGACGTACGAGGTAAAGAAGGCATTAAAAAAGCGCGTGGTTTAGTGCATGGCGAATTAGCGGACGAAATAGTTATTTCAGAAAATGGCATCAAGGCCTACGTTGATGTCGAGCAAGGTCATAAGACTGGCTTTTATCTAGACCAACGCGATAACCGAGCAACTTTAGAAACTTATGTAAAAGACAAATCTGTACTTAATTGCTTTAGTTACACAGGTACCTTTGGGCTATACGCTCTGCGTGGTGGTGCAACAAGCGTAACTCAGGTCGATCTATCTGCAGACGCACTTGCTATTGCTGAGCGCAACGTCGAATTAAATGGCTTTGATAATCAGAAAGTTGAATACGTTAAGCATGATGTCTTTAAGTTACTTCGTAAATATAAAGAAGATGGTAAAAAGTTTGACGTTATCGTTATGGATCCACCAAAATTTGCTGAATCAAAAGCACAATTAAACGGTGCATGTCGTGGCTATAAAGACATTAACCGTATTGCTATGGAGCTTTTGAATCCAGGTGGTCATCTATTGACCTTCTCATGCTCTGGCTTAATGGAAACAAATCTATTTCAAAAAGTCGTTGCGGATGCGGCACTAGATGCCAATCGGGATGTATTCTTTAAAGAAAAATTAAGCCAAGCGCATGACCATATTATCTCTAGCGCTTACCCAGAAGGTTTCTATCTAAAAGGTTTTGTTTGCCAGGTATTCTGATCTGTATGCCAGGCTTTCTGAACAAAATGCGCGGCGTCATTAAGACGCAGCGCTTTAGCCCTACCGAACTAATTTTTGGCGGCAAATACTGATTACTTATTTGACCTAACCAACTATGTTCAAATTCACTTTTTAAAGTCAACTTCTTGAAAATTAACTTTCTTCCAAATCAAAGAATAACTGATGGTTGTCCGATGTGATCAAACTATAGCCTTTAAGTTTCCCTTCGCTGTCAAGTTCCACTAAGCCCGCAGCCGACTGCGTATGTAAATTGCGTTGTTTAAATCTCGTTGCTTCAGCTTTTAACGGATGATGTTCAATTTCTAACTTACGCCTTTTAGTGAATACATTTAACAAACTATGTGGCGAATATAAAAACCTATCTATATAGTCAAAAAACTTTAGTAAACCCGGTGGAAATTGATTCTTAAAACCACTGCAGGTTAATTGCCATATACGATCAGTGTCGGAGCTAAAACGTCGCTGAGCTGAAAAACAAAAAGAGTAGTGAACGTCGCCAGACATTATGATTACTTCATCCGGTGCGCTGTCATGGCGAAGCATATTCATTAATTTTTTAGCTGACCCTTGATGCGCCATCCAGTTTTCTACATCCACCAGCAACTCTTTTCCTAATAGTGCACATATCTTTTGAACTACCTCTATAGCTTTAACGCCAAAAACAGGCGCGGGAGAAACAATCAACATGGCAACTTGCGGTTCAAAAAGTTGTCGCTCGAGCTCTTCCAAATGTTTAAAGTCCATCAAGCCACTGGGGTTTTTAGCGGACGTTTCTGAACGCCACCTATGTGTTCGGGTATCAAGCACTACGATTTTAGGGGTACTATTTATTTGATAATGCCAATCATTAAAGTCGTAAAGTGTTTCGGTAAAATTATTGTCTGCAAAATCTTCTGTCATTGACAACTGTTTGATCTGACTTATCAAAGGTTGATGATTATCAGGGTTATTTCCCCAACCTTGGAAAACAGTATAAGACAGCAACGCATCTCGAATCATTTGACGGGTAATCAAATGCCCATAAACATGCTCTTCCCAGTCAACACTTAAGTTCCAATCATCAGTAACATCATGATCATCAAATATCATTAAGGTTGGGACATTTCCTAAGGTGAATTCAAAATCAGGCAGTGTCTCAATAAAACCCTGTAAGGCAATCCAATCCTTTCGATAAGCGGACCTCAATTCACCGTGAACTTTCTTTTCGGCTAACGTCACTTCTTCTTTTACCATGTTCCATACAGTAGAAGACCAAGTTAATAAGTAAACAGCAAAAAACTCGTCAAGCCCAATTAAATGATTGTCATGAAAACGTGAGGATATAATGTCGTCGCCATGCCAAAAGTTTGCCCAACGACTCTGTTTTTCTTTTTTTGGGAAGAGCTGACTACGGGTATTAAGTGAATAACGCCAATCTAACTGTTGTTTTGATACATTACCTAATTCATGTTCAGCGGAGTAAAGCCCTAATTTTTTCGATAGTGTTTGAGCGGCCACCAGCATGGGAGCGGATACGTCATCAGCGTAGATTTGATCGCCTGTCATTAAAAGATAATCAGCGCGGGTAGTGAAATTGCTTTTTACCTGCTCTGCTATGCCATTAAACGCATCTACTGAAGGATGATCAGGTTTGCGGCAAGAACCCTGAATAACCGAAGATATTTGTTCGTTTACCTTAAATGAGAATACGTCATTACCCGACGGTGAAATTATCGTCTGAGAGTTATCAATTATTAAGTAGTTGTGCTCTACCGCGTACGACCACTCTGCCCCCATTGGTCGAACGTTAACCATGTTCACAAAACAATGCTCCCCGATTTGCACTGTATCAAGGGCTTGCTGAATAGCTAACTCACCACCGGTTGTGCTGACTTTTATTTGGTAATCCTGTTGCTGATTCGTTACAAACCAAATATTAGCCTGTTCTTTATCAACGAGTCGTAAAAACGGCCCACATAAAATTGACGGAGAAGTTATCAACACAAATAAGTCTTCTTTTTAAACATGTTAAAAGATAAAGCTAGCTACTATGGCTAGCTTTCATCAAATATTCAACTGTTTAACCATATACTCTAAGTAACAAAATGTTATACAAAGTTACCCGACTGATAATCACGCAGCGCTGTATCTATCTCACTCATTGAATTCATGACAAATGGGCCGTACTGAATAATAGGCTCGTTAATAGGTAATCCGGCTAACAATAAAAAACCAGACTCTTCTAATGCAACTAAGTCAATGGCTTCACCCTCGCCTAAAGTTGCTATTTGTTTAGCCGCAACAACCTGACCGTTAATTTCAAGCTTGCCATGGTAAACATAGATAAAGCCTCGTTTGTCAGTATGTATATTAGTGCTTAATGAACCTTTATTAAGCGTAACGTCGTAAATTTCTGCTTCGATATCAGAGCGAACAACTGGACCTTCGGTACCCACACCGTTAAATTTTCCGGCAATCACTTTTATCGTCGCGTCTGCGCCTGTATCTTCTGTTCCTTTCAAAACCGGTATGTCTTTTTTTGGTATATCAATATATTTAGGCTGTTGTAGCTTATCTTTTGCTGGCAAGTTTAGCCAAAGCTGAAAGCCAAACAACATGCCTGAGTCCTGCTTAGGCGTTTCTGAATGAATAATGCCTTTACCTGCTGTCATGTATTGCACGCCGCCGGATGTTATAAGCCCATGTCCGCCAGTGGAGTCATTGTGCTCCATACTACCTTGGATCATATAGGATAACGTCTCGAAACCTTTATGCGGGTGAGCTGGAAAACCAGCAATATAATCATCGGGATTGTCCGACCTTATTTCGTCTAACATTAAAAACGGGTCTAAATTCCGTAATGCAGGCTGACCAATTGCGCGAGTTAAATTTACGCCCGCGCCATCTTGCGTCGGCATACCGTTTAATACTCTTGTTATTTGTTTTTTCATAATGCGTTACTCATTAATTCAATATACTCATCATGATAGTTAGATATCAAAAAATGTATATCGCGTTTAATTGACCCATCCTTTCTATTTTTTAGAACGTTTTTAAAACATTGCCCCTATATTAAAAACTTGTCTATGGTTAATAACATAGCACTAATAAGACGCGTTGAGAGACTATGCAGAAAGTAACGACTTGTACCTTTATATCGACAGATGGGGCCTGCTGTAATGAATTGGATATAGGAAATGGTTTCTGCTTTTGGCATGACGCGCATATAGATAAGACGAACATGAAGCTTGCAATGAAGTTAGAGGAATTTATTGCGGCTGGTGGCGTAACACAAGGACTGCGATTAAAGAAAGCAAATCTAGAAAACGTAAGGTTAGTTAATTATGGGTCCGAAACGGGCTACGACTTTAGAAATTCAGATTTTTATCGTGCTAATTTACGTAACGCTCACCTTTTTAACGCTAACTTAGAAAGTTCTTCATTGATGAAAGCGCAACTGCACGACGCAGATTTGCACTGTGCCAAACTTCATAACTGTAATTTACTTGGTGTAAAGCTCAAAGGTGCTCGATTAGATAATATCAGTCTTGGGTCTCACGTGTACCAGGAAGGAATTGCAAAGTTAGCAGATAAACAAGGTGAAAATGGAAAGGCGATCGACTTTTATGAGCAATCTGAGGAGATTTACCGTTCCTTTAGAAAAGCGGCACAAGATAATGGTTTAATGAATTTAGTTGGAGAGTTTGCATACAAAGAATTAACAATGAACAGAAAACAAAAGCCCAAATACTCCGCAGAACGTATAGGTTCAAAAATGGTTGATTTGTTTTGTGGTTATGGTGAAAAGCCACGCAATGTCATTGCGTTCTCACTGTGGTTTATTCTGTTATGCGCAAGCATGTACTTTACGCTAGGGGTGGAGTCGAATTATGGCCCAATAGGCTATAACTCAAACTATAGCTTTGCTGAAAATTTAAATCATTTCGGTTCAGCTATTTATTTTAGTGTGGTTACCTTTACAACCCTTGGTTATGGAGATATTCATCCAATTGGATTTGCTAGAGCAGTGGCGACCTTCGAGGCCTTTATAGGTAGTTTCGCCCTAGCCTTATACGTTGTGGTATTTGTAAAGAAAACAAGTAGATAGTAAAAACGAGTGTTTTTTTTCTATTTTGGTGAAACTTATTCAAATAACTCAGGTCTTATTTAATGAATAGCGCAAGCATCTTGAGACCGTGTTTGTGCTATTTCTTCATTATTAAGTTCCAATCCTGTTGGACAAGGCCAGCTCCCGCTGGCCTTTTTTTAATCAAACAATAATTTACTCAACCCCGACTGCCGTTGCGTATGCTGCCCTACCGAATTAAGTATTTGTCGCTTATCACCAAAAATGGTGAACCTTTTTTTGGCTCTAGTGATTGCTGTATAAACTAGCTCTCGACTCAATAACTTATTGCCAGTTTCTTCGCCTGGCATTAATAAAACGGTGTGATCAAATTCAGAGCCTTGACTCTTATGGACTGTCATCGCATAAACCATTTCATGAGCTGGTAAGCGTTGGTTAAACAACTTAACTAACTTGCCACTGCCGTCAACGAAGTAGGTCATCAATATTCCGGAAGCAGGATCAGGTAACTGCAAGCCTATATCACCATTAAATAATCCCAGGTGGTATGCATTCTCGGTTACTAATATCGGTTTACCAACATAATGCTCATGATGCCAATCAACATGTCCCAATTGCGATAGTCGCTGTTTTACCAACTTATTAATCGCTTCCACACCAAATTGACTTTGTTTTACACAACATAATATTTGTAACTTAAACAAATGTTCAAATAGCGATTTGACTTGCGACTCCTCATTTTCCGATGTTAAACAGACTATCTGCTCAAACATAGTTAAATGATGATTAACCATTAAATTAACAACAATTCCTACAGAATGAATTTGCTGGTTTAACCAACTAAGAACGGTAGAGTTTTCTAGAAATGCTTGCACACTTTGCTTATCTGTATTTATTGAGTTTTCCACCAACAAATGATCAACGGCGCTTATTCGCCCTTCATTTACAGCTTTGGCTAAAAGACCTATTCCACCTAATGCATCAAAGCGATACGACCGTTTTAGTTCAGTGACATAAAAGAGCTGATTTTGCTGTTCGTCAGACATAGTGGTCAGTGGTGAGCACACCTCAGCTAATAAGTTACCCGCTTCTACTGAGGCTAACTGTTGTTTATCACCAATCATAACCATTTGACAATGATCAGGTAACGCAGCCATCAACTTAGCCATAAGACTTAAATCAACCATAGACGCTTCATCTAAAACTAAAACATCAATCGGCAGTTTATTATTTGCGTTGTAGTAAAACTCGTTTTGTCCTAATGGCTTTAATAATCGATGAATTGTTGAGGCTTGTATAGGGATCAGGTTTTTGACCTCATCACTAATATTTAATTTTTCGATTCCTTTAGTTATCGACTCCGTCAATCTAAGTGCTGCTTTACCAGTTGGCGCTGCTAATTTAATCGTAAATGAACCTATTTGGCGTTTTATAAGTTCAGGTTGTGGTAAATACATCTCGATTAACGCGGTTAATAACTTGATTACCGTCGTAGTCTTACCGGTTCCTGGTCCACCAGTAATAACAGAAAAGCGGTGACAAAGACTGTTATATACGGCGCGGTGTTGCCAATCAATGCTTTGTGACGACTCGTCATTGTTACCCGTAAACAAGTTATCAACTAAGCTAGAGTTGCCCGCTAATACAGAATTTGGCAACCAATGATGGGCAGGTTTATAAGACTGACCGGCAATAATAAAGGCGGCCACCAGCAACTCTTTTTGATAATAACGATTAAAATACACAAAGCCGTTAGCTTCTACCAATGGACAATGCTCACCACAAACACCGGATTCGGTTAAGTGCGCTAACCACGACTCTTGAGGTGGCAAAGGTAGATTTGCATTCATAATCCAATCTAAAGACATTAATTGGTTAAGCGCAAAACAAGTATTTTGCCTGTTTATTTCAACGCTCAATCTAGTAGCGACTAGAACTACTAAATTGAACACGTCTATTTTAGATAGGTTCAATTCTTTACCAAAATAACAACCAACATGGTAATCAGCGTCAGAAATTACGCCATCTAATCTGAGCTTTTTCAATAAATGCATGACTGGAAGTGCTGCGCGCTCTTTATCGATAAATAGTGAGTTTGCTTCGTTTAAACTAGAGGTCGCTTGCGTGTTCAGCTTTGTCTCATCCATGTTTGTTAGCTCCGTTTTGTAACGCGTTACCTAAAAACTGGATTACTTCAAAAGGCACTTTATACCTATAAACACCTGTATTTATTGATATATCTGACATTCCTCGAACAAATAAATAGATACCACCAGCTACGTGTTTATCGTAGTCGTAATCTACTATTTTTAACGAAAGCCATTTGTGTAATGCATAGCTATAAATTATTAACTGCAAATGGTAATTGTGATCGGTCATCGCTAATTTCAAATTGCCTTGTTCATAAGCATCAAAGTTATCGCCTAAAAAATTTGATTTGTAATCGATAACATAATATTGGTTATCCACTACCGCTGTTAAATCAATAAAGCCTTTTATCAGACCTTTAAGGTTACTCTGCCTCAGTACATTGGTATTGATATTGTTGCTATCGAAGCCACACATCCGCAACGCGTTACCAATCATATCACTACTAAGTGATTGAACATCAAAATAAAACTCCATCTCGTCTAATCGGGCTTGTTTATTAAGGTGCGATAGCGACCAATCATCAATATTAGTCTCAAGTACGGATTGAAGCCATTGTGATGTGCCATTAACTAGCTCGTCATCTAAGCCAAAAAGCTGCAGTGCGTCTTCAATAACCTTGGTTTGCTTATTAACAGGTACCGTAAAATCTAAATGCTCAAATATGTGATGCAAACACGAACCCGGATTAGCACCTTTTGGGAAAGTAAAGCGTGTCTGATTATTGATATCAAACATCGAATTTTGCTCATTCTCAGATTGCGACGACTGCTCGTCGGTAGCGCCGGCAATAAAATGCTCCCCGCTGCCCACTAAAGCCGAGTAACTCAGTATTCTCCAGTTCTGATCTATTTCACCGTGGAATTGATTGCAATTAAGTTCAACTTCCAGCGCAGACTGCGCTGCTAATGAAAGTTTACCGGCTTCTTCAAAAACCGTTTTTATCTGACTAGGTTCAATAAACCGTAATTTTGCGACCTTGGTATCTAAGGCTATAAAGTGATTTTTTAACGCTTCCTGCCAATTAAGCTCTGAGAGTTTATTTGCATCTCTACCTAAGATTAGTCGTCCGAACGCCGACTTTTCGACGCAGCTCGTTTTACTATTTGACTTGGCCTTGAGATTAAAACAACCCAGTACTAAACGTTGTTTTGCGCGGGTCATTGCCACGTACAATAATCGAATATCCTCTGATAACCGTTCTTGTTCTGCAAGTTGCATCTCTATTTTACGCTTATCAACTCTTAAACTTAACCCGCCAAGACGATTAGAGTGATGAAGTGCCGTTAATTGTGCTTTAAACTCTGTCGCAAAAGGAATATATACAATTGGATATTCAAGCCCTTTTGAACCATGCATGGTAATAATTTGCACCAAATTATTATCAGACTCTAAGCGCATTGAAACTTCTTCATTGGCCTCTTTAGCATTTTCAATCACGGTTTGGCGTAACCAAGCCATCAACTTTTCGGGTCCGTTCTGTACGATGGCCTCTTGCTGAACAAGCTCTAACAAATGTCGATAGTCTGTCACCTGTCTTTCAAAGTCATAGTTGTCTCTTTGCCAACTTGCGTAAGTGTCCGCGAAGTCCAATATATAATTTAACGCCGTTGATATTTTACCTTGAGACCAGAACTCGTGTGCTTGATGAAAACAGACTAAGTGCTGGTGCCAACTTTTACTATCGTGTTGTAATGAATACAATTGCTCTAGCGAGTAACAAAAGAAATCTGTGGCTACGGCGGCTTTGACCTTTCTTTCGTTAATTGGTGTATGAATAGCTTCTAATAAACGGAGCAAGTCTTTTGCTAACGGATTATCAAAGACACTGTCGCGACTTATATACACCGAACGTACACCTAGTTCATTTAGCGTGTTTTTAATTAACTTTGCTTGACGCCGGTTACGCACTAAAACTGCGATGTCATTTGCCTGAACCGCGACTTTATTGCCATTAGGGGACTCAAAATAACAAGTGTTAAGTTCAGACTTTTTAAGCAAAGTAGCAATATCAAGTGCACATTGTTGTGCTATTGGACCCTGAATTTCGCTAAGAGAATAACCAATTGCATCGGTATCGGTTTCTTTCTCTGCATCCAGAGCAGAAAAGTGCATTATCTCTAATTTTGGTGATAAACCATTATCTTCAATGAGTTGTACGCTATCATCTTTGCCTGAGCCTACCGAGATAAAGGGTATCGAGTCTTCTTCAAACTTATTTGGACTCGTTTCAAAAAAATGATTAATCGCTTGAATTAAGTCACGATGTGACCGCCAGTTAGTCGATAAAGTGAAATGTCGCTGCTCTGATAAATTGTTTTTGGCTTTAATATAAGTAAAAATATCGGCACCGCGAAAACGATAGATGGCTTGCTTAGGATCGCCAATCATTATCATATTACTATCAAAGTCCTGATCATCAGCGGGTTGATAAAGGCAATTAAAAATATCATATTGTACAGGATCAGTATCTTGAAATTCATCAATGAAGGCCAACGGGTATCTTAGCTTAATGCTTTTAATGAGCGCGTCAGAATTTATCTCATCAGACAAAGCTTGTTGCAGTTGCAACAGTAAGTCGTCTGGCGTAAGTAGCTGTTGTTCGGCCTTGATGCCTAACGCACTAACTTCAATAAATTGTTTTGCCTGCGTTAACCAATAACCATCAAATTGGCTATCTAATAATTTATTACCCACCACTGCAAGTTGGTCAAATAATCCAGTAACCGAATGGCCTATAGGCGAATGTCCCTTTTTATAATTGCTGGCATCCGCGACATTTTCACTACACCAGATGGTTAATATATCAAGACTCAGCGCAACACTACCTACTGGTCTTTGCGCAAAATCTTCAAGTACGGGTAATTTTGTTATCAGTTGTTTTCTACCATTCACTCCTGCATCTTTAAGCACAGCAAAAAAATCAGACGTTTGCAGTTCATTATGCAAAGCCGCGGTTAAGTCTATGAATTTAGATAAGGTATTTTGATAGTCGATAGGTGCCAGCGATGGCTCAATAATGACTTGTTTATTTAGTAACTCAGCAATATCAGACAATAGTTTGCTTGGGTTTGGCCAGCGCGATCGAAAAAGTTGATATTCTATGCCTGATAATGGCACCGCATATTGTCGCCAAAAGTCGTACAGCGCTTGTTTAACATAAGGACGATTGTCCATTTCAAACGTTTGCTCAAACGCCATCTTGGTTTCAAAAGCAAACTGGTTTAAACAACGCTGGCAGAAACCATGAATAGTAAAAATGGATGCCTCATCAATTAACGTAATAGCGTCCTGAATTTTATGATATGCAGATAATACGGCAATTTCTCGACTGGAATCGACATTTAATCGCATATATAACGCACTGTACTGCTCTATTATCGACTTTAATGACAAATCTATATCTTTTGTCGCATCATCTGACATAAACTTAAGCAACGCGATTTGGGCGTCTTTTAGTTTACTTCTTATGCGATCTCTTAGCTCTTGTGTTGCCGCCTCAGTGAAAGTCACCACTAAAATTTGATCAATAGATAACGGCTGTAATTGTTCAAGTTGACTGTCGCGCAATCCTAAAATAGCTCTTAGATATAACGTCGTGATGGTGTAGGTTTTACCTGTACCCGCGCTTGCTTCAATTAACGCGTTGCTCGTTAATGGCAGGGTTAATGGATTGAGTTCATTCATCGTGATAACCCTCCTTGATTTACATACTCTTCCATAAAGCTCGCTAACTTTTTCATTTTACCTTCAACTTGATGCTCAACAAGTGGACAAAGTAACCTTTCGGTAATAGTGAAAAAAGCATCTTGCAAGTGATGTTTAGGACCAAAATGACGAACAACATGCTCATCTATGAGTGCTCTTGGATCATCAATATCATTGTTAATTTGCTGTCTAGTAGATTCTATGATTTTGTACTGAGGAACGCCCTTAAGCATAGCTAGCGCAGTGTTGTAGGCAAAACGGCCATACCAGGGTATAGGCTTAGCAAATTCGCTACTCGTTAAATAGGCCCGCAACCATTCTTTTAATAACGTAGAAGCTTGCTCTGGTTCGATATTATTAAATGAAATGAAATCTCCAGTATTGTGCGACACCAAAAAGGTCGGGCCTGGCTTGTCTGATAAACTTCGGCATAAATGAATTAACCAAGCTTCAATTCGATCGTCTGCTCGCACGTCTTTTGATAGCCTTTTTACTAAGGTTAAGCCGTGATCAATTTTAAAATCCGCGTTTAATAGTACCGACAACGAATCAACGTCTAATTCCATCGATAATTTAATATTGCGAGACGAACTTGATTTAGCGTTCGCTAAATACTCACTTCGTAACTGTTTTACATTCTCGTCCATTAAGCTTACGGTGTTTTGATAATCATTGAGTAAATCTTCGCCCCATTTTCGTGGTGGAAAAGCGCCTGAAGTTAACCAGGCGTGTTCCGTTTGCGATTCAATATCCGCATTTAAATCTACTAAATTCGCCACATGCTTGTACCGCTGAAGTCCATCATGCTCAAAAGATTCAACATCACTAAAACTGTGATCATTTAAATTAAGCGATAGGCCAAGCTGTTGTCGGTAAAAATGCTTTATCGGGTTTTTCGCAAACGTAATTAACTCATCCAAATTTACATTTATCACATTGTCGACGGGTGTTAAGTCAGAACTTTTCGTTAATGTTAAAAAAGGATCATTTGTGCTATCCCAAGTGCTTTTAACATTATCAACCTGAACATCACGAGTCTTTTTACTCAACAACAATGAAGACTCAAGCCATTGATTATTATAACTTAATGGCCGACACGAACCACTATTGTCGACAAAATACAAGGGGTTAAAAGGCTGCAATGCATGGCGGATCATAACGTGATCCTTCACCTTTTTAGACTTATTGCCATCGGATGGATTGTCGACAATGTAGCTTTCATCTAAATAGTCAATCAGCTCACTCAGTAATACAGATGGCATTAGTTCTTGGTTATTTTTATTCGACTGACCAAGGTAACTTAAATGCAATTTTTGCCGCGCAGAACATAAGGCTTCTAAAAATAGATAACGCTCGTCTAACTTTCTCGCCCTATCCCCTTTTCGTGGTTTATTCAAGCCAACTAAGTCAAAACTCAGTGGCTCAACGTGACGAGGAAATTCACCATCATTCAAGCCTAAAACGCAAACAATGTTGAACGGAACCGAACGCATAGGCATTAATGTACAAAAGTTAACTCGCCCCGCTAAAAATCGCTGGGATACGCCTGATTCATTTAAACCTTGTTTAAAGAAGTGTTGAACGATTAAGTTATTAATTGGGCCACTAATGTCATTGTTATGTTCATATTCAATCAGTTGCTGGTTTGCTTCGCGTAGTTTTTTAGTTGAAATAAAGTCTTTCTCATTGGCGTCATCCGTGGCAAACAAGTCTGTTATTAGTTCGTCAATGCGTTGGTGCCATTGGATAACACTTGCATCGTCACTAAATCGTACTTTTAGTTGCGCCAGATAACTCATAAACGATATGAGCTTACCAAGAATGTTTACATTGAGCCCTTCTATGCTGGTATAACTCGCAGTTCCGTGCCAAACCGATTCTTGGTCGAGGGCAAAACCTAATACCATTCTTTTTAAGCCATATAACCAGGTATTGATGTCTTCTGCTGGCATAGACCATTGACTTTTATGCTGACCATCAACAGCCCACTTTATTTCACATTCAACTACCCAAGTCTTTATTAGTTCAAGTTCGCTTGCCTCAACATTAAATGCGTCCATCACAAGTGGCACTTCCAACCAGTCCAGGACTTCACTAACGGTAAAGCGCGATGTCGGTAAGCCTAGTAATGAGATAAACGTATTTAATAGCGGATTTTCGGTAAGCGAGCTTCTATCTGAAATACTATAAGGAATAGTTTGTTCTGGCGACTTCAGGTTTTTAGCAAAAACAGCGTCGATAAAAGGCGCGTAGTCATTAATATCAGGCACCATAACTATGATGTCTTTTGGCATTAATTCTTCGTTATCTAGCCAATATAAGAGCTTATCTTTTAGTACTTCCAATTCACGATATCGACTATGACAGTTATGTATTTGAATACTATCGTCACCTAATGGTAGCTGTTCTTTACCAGTGTCTGCATTCAACGCCTCTATGCTTAATGGTGCGTTACTGTTTCGATACTCTAAATTTAAAATATCATTTTGGACCTTGGTTAATATAGTATTTGGTTGATCAGCAACAAAAATATCCACGAAATCTATGTCTTGCTGGGCTAGGCTATCTAAATAATCTCGCCCTACTTTACCCCAACTTGCTAATAGCGGATTCCCAGTGACGAAATAATCCAGTTTATGTTGATTGTTCGTGGTAACCACTTGGCTTTGCGCTTGGCTAAGTCTCGCTAACGTTTTCTCACTTATAATGTCACCCCAATATATATTACAAGGGTTAAACCACAATATACTCACTTCAATATGTTGGCTAAGCGCATGAAGTACCTCAACCTGATGGGAAGGCAGACTTGAGATACCAAACACAAACAAACGACTTGGTAATGCGTCTTTTATTTTGGCTGGATCGCCGTTGTTAATCTTGTCTAATAGGTCTAAGTGCAATGATGCTCGGTGATGCGCATTTTGGCTTGACTGTTCAATGTCATCGCAGACACCACGCCATAGAATGGCCTGCCATTTTTGTAAACCAATATCATCGGTGCCTGGTAAGTCGTCATTGCCTTGTTGCCAATAGCTTAACCACTCTGGTCGATAGACTAAATAATTGTCGTAGGCGTCAGCAATTTTTTCACTTAACTGGAATCTTCTTAAGTTAGCGAACGATGACAGCTGGGTATTGTTTTGCTCAAGATATTCTGTGATTGCTAAAAATTCTGGGGTGTCTGAATAATTTGGTAATATCTGGTAGATTTTCCAACGTAATCGATCTTTGTTAAATGCGCTTGTTTTTGGCACATCTGGGATCAGCGATTGATACAATGACCATATAAAACTACTCGGCAGCGGGAACTTTAAATTTGCGGCAATGCCAAGTTTTTGCGCTATTTGAATTTTAAGCCACTCCGACATCCCTGGGCTCTGCACCAAAATAGTATCTGCGCTAAAAACATGACTATCTGGGTTTAATTTTATTTGCTCGGACAACAAGGTAACAAGAGCTTCTAAACGGTTGGACTGGTAAACAGTAATATTTGGGGATAATTGTTGATTGTTAATATTGATGTCCTAAATATTTATCAATTAAGTTTGAAACATGCTCCATGGCTTCTGTCTCTAAAGAGTCTTCATCTTTATTAATTAGCACAAGCATTTTATTTGCTTGTTCTGAACTGAGATGTTTGCCATTTATAAAAAAGTCAATTTCAGGCAGTGTTTTGTCGTATCTTGGCACAACATTCCAAGTTATCAGATGATTATGAATTTTTTGAAAATATCGGTTGGCTACAACACAATAGTCTTCTACATGATCAAGGCCTTTTGGCCCTAACGACCCTGGTTCCACTCTTAACAGTACACATAATTTTGTATCGCTTGGCATACGCAGGCCTCTTTAGTCGTAACACTGCTAATAATTTCTTTTTTTTAATACACTTACAAAAGATATTTAAAAATACTACTGAGTAAAAAAAGAAATGGCAATGTAAAAATACTTAGATAGGATTGTAGTTGCTACATCATCCATACGCCCAAATTTATTTTGCAATCAATACTATCTAACACCATATGTATGATAAGACCAGCACCTATGATACGTGTTTTTGGCCATAGCAATAATGCACTATAAATACAAACAAATGGCCAAGTATGCAGAGGATGAAACCCCATACTACAACGCATCGGATCGTAAATTGGTGTTGCGAGCAAATGATCGATGTCAATGACCATAGTCAACATCATTATTATGAATGCTTTTTGCCAACTTTTACGAAAGAAAATAAATGCCACCAAAGCCGGCACTAAAAAGTGTAGAAATATGTGAAAAATAATACGTTTCCTCGAATATAAGCTATCTCGGAATATTACGAATCCTTACGCTGTTTCGCTAGTCATATTTAATATTTCACATAAATATTCACCGTTGCAAAACGTTGCCTAATTTCAAGTGCTGAGGCATGATCTCAAAATAAGTATGATAACGAACCTTCAATAAGCGAATTTTATGAAAATTATTTCTTTTAATATTAATGGACTACGAGCACGCCTACACCAACTAGAAGCGCTTATAACCAAGCACAATCCAGATGTTATTGGTCTTCAAGAAACAAAAGTACATGATGAGGCATTTCCAGAGGAAGCCGTAACTGCGATGGGTTACAAAGTATTTTATCACGGTCAAAAAGCACACTACGGTGTCGCCATGCTAGTCAGAAATGATATCGCAGAGCACATATCTAATGTCCAAAAAGGATTTCCAACGGATAACGAAGACCATCAAAAGCGCATGGTTATGGTTACTTTTGACTATAACGGTACGCCTGTTACCGTTTTAAACGGTTACTTCCCACAAGGCGAAAGCATAGATCACGAAGTAAAATTTCCCTACAAGCGTGCTTTTTATAACGATTTAATGACTTATTTAAACGAATATAGAAACGCTGACGAGGCGGTTATTGTCATGGGTGATATTAATATATCTCCGACAGACTTAGACATTGGTATTGGCGAGCCGAATAGAAAACGTTGGCTTAAAACCGGTAAATGCTCGTTTCAACCGGAAGAGCGTGAATGGTTGTCTCGACTATTAAACTGGGGATTACACGACACATTTAGAAGCTTACACCCTACTAAAGGTGAACAATACTCTTGGTTCGACTATCGCTCTCGTGGTTTTGATGACAATAGAGGTTTACGCATTGATGTAATATTAGCGACGCCGCTACTGAATGATAAGGTAATTGACGCTGGTATAGATTATGAACTTCGTGGAATTGAAAAACCATCTGATCATGCGCCTATTTGGTCCACTTTTGACATATAAATAAACATTTCATAATTGTTTAAATAGTTAAGCAATAACTTGAGTCACGTTGGGTTATTGCTTAAACAGCTGGTTCAATAATAAAGCTAAGTCCATAAAGGTTAAACGACTATTCGGCTTCCTGCTTATTACATAGCTATTTACCGGTTTCGATTCTTCAAAACTTGCCTGAACTTGTTGTTGCGCAATTATTTTATGTTCAATCTCTCTATACCAATTTTGTAAACTAATGGGCAAACGCCTATTTGCTTGTTGTCCTAATTGATAATAACCATGGGCAGGAATTGATAAGATCAATAATGACATCGCCAAAGCCGTTTGCAATGATTCAATCCCCAAATAGTATATTTGTAGCCACACGGTCACTAACGCAATCGCCGGGGCCGCAGTCATAGATAGATCTGTTAAGCGAATCGCCTTGGTTTGTTCAAACATCAGTAAATAAGGCTCTTTTTTGGGCCATGTTTGACTGAATTTGTAACCTAAGTAAAAGGTATTTTTTAAAATAGTCATGCCCCCAAATCTAATTAAACGTTATACTGATAAAGATAACCTAAACAACGAATTTTGAAAACTTTCTAAGGCATCTATCGGCAGTACCAAAAGGTCATATGCTTTAGAAAACCAAACCAACTTGCTATGTAGCGTAAGGATAATATGAGCACTAATACCCATGTTCTTGTTCTCAATTGTGGTAGTTCTTCGTTTAAGTTTGCCTTAATCGACAGTCAATCTGGAAACCAACTGCTTTCGGGCTTAGCCGAAAAACTTGGCCATACTGATGCCATTATAACGATTAAACGTAACGGTGAAAAAAATAGTTTAGCGCTTGGCGAACATAATCAACATGTTGATGCTATTAAGGTCCTCGTTGGCACTTTAAAACAATTAGGACTAGACGATGGTATTAGTGCGATTGGACACCGTGTTGTGCATGGTGGCGAAGCATTTACCGAGTCTGCTATTATCGATGATGACGTTATTTTCGCTATAGAAGCCGTATCTGCCCTTGCACCATTACATAATCCCGCCAATTTAATTGGTATTAAAGCTGCTCAAGTGGCGTTTCCAGGTGTACCGCAAGTAGCTGTATTTGACACTGCATTTCACCAAACTATGCCAGCCAAGGCATTCATGTACGGTATAGACAAAAACCTCTATAAAGACAAAGGTATTCGCCGTTATGGCTTTCATGGCACTAGCCATTATTTTGTTAGTCAAAAAGCGGCAGAATGGTTAGATAAATCAACAAAAGATACGTCTGTTATTACCGTACACCTAGGCAATGGTTGTTCAGTCTGCGCAGTTAACGACGGTAAAAGCATGGACACATCGCTGGGAATGACACCATTAGAAGGTTTAATGATGGGTACCCGAAGTGGTGATATCGATCCCGGTGTTATTATTCACCTTATGAAGCAGTACAATTACGACGCTTCTCAAATTGATGATTTATTAAATAAGCAAAGTGGCATGTTAGGTTTAAGCCAGTTGTCCAACGACTGTCGAACTCTTGAAGACGCGTTAAACGATGCTGACAATGACAAACGACAAGCGGCGCAGTTAACTCTTGAGGTGTTTAGTTATCGTGTTGCCAAGTATATTGCAAGCTACACTTGTGCTCTCACTCATTTAGATGCCGTCGTTTTTACGGGTGGTATAGGCGAAAACTCAAGTTACATTCGAAATAGAATCGTTAAGCATCTATCTCTACTCGGTTTAACTATCGATGAAAGTAAAAACCAGCAAGCTCGATTTGGACAGGCCGGTGCTATCCACGACTCGACATCCAGAACCCCTATTATTGTTATTCCAACGAATGAAGAATGGGTAATAGCACAGGACGCCGCGCGCTTAACAAAGGAGGCAAAATAATGGCTCATAGAATTATGTTAGTGCCGGTCGGATCCGGTGTTGGACTTACTTCAGTAACTTTAGGTTTATTTAGAGCTCTTGAGAACAAAGCGGTAAAGATGAATTTTTTCAAGCCAATATCACAGCCAATAAGTGGCGATAAAGGTCCTGAAAAAACGACACAAATATTACGAAACTTAAGCCACATTGATCCCCCAGAGCCTTTTTCATTGCACTACGCTGAAACGCTCATTGGCGATGATAACGTCGATATTTTACTAGAAGAAATTGTCGAACGTTTTGAGTCTCATATAAAAGAAGATGAAGCCGTAATTATAGAAGGTTTGGTACCGACCAAAGATCAAGCCTATGTTAATAAAATTAATCGACAAATAGCTACTGCACTCGGTGCTGACGTTGTGTTTGTTATCGCGCCGGGTAATACATCTATTAACGCGCTTGAAGATCAACTGGAAATTGCAGCCAATAATTATGGTGGGTTTAAAAACGAACATGTTATTGGCGCCATATTTAACAAGATCAACGCTCCACGCGATCTGAAAGGAAATTTGGCGAATGACTTTTCTGAAGTACTTGGTGAAAGTAAGCTTGTTGATGAGTCCGCTAGTTATCGAAAACTATCTATTTTCAACAAAGAATTTAGTCTACTTGGCTGCGTTCCTTGGAACTCAAATTTAATAGCACCAAGAGTAAAAGATCTAGCGGAGTATTTAGAAGCTAAGGTAATTAATGAAGGCGACCTAGAGTTCCGCCGACTTAGATCAATCACTGTGTGTGCAAGAACAGTCGGTAATATTCTTGGCCGAGTTCGACCTGGTGTACTGCTGGTTACGCCTGGCGACCGCTCTGATGTTCTTGTTGCCGCTTCCTTAGCCGCAATGAATGGTACAAAACTAGGCGCCATCCTGCTCACTGGTGGATTTCAACCAGAACCGTCTATTTTAGAATTATGTAAACAGGCCTTCGAGAAAGGTTTACCTGTGTTATCAACTAAGAGTGATACGTGGGATACGGCACTATTGCTACAACGATTCAACATGGAGGTTCCTGTTGATGACGAGCAACGCATAGAACGAGTTAAAGACCACACCGCAAGTCACATTAGCGATGAATGGATAACAAGTTTAACGAAAAACGTCGCAAAGGTAAGAAAACTATCCCCTGCTGCTTTTCGTTATAACCTCACTGATAAAGCAAGAAAAGCAAACAAGACTATTGTGCTACCGGAAGGCAATGAACCGCGAACTATTAAAGCTGCAGCTATATGTGGTAAACGCGGAATAGCAAAATGTGTATTGCTAGGCGATCCAGAAGAAATCATGCTGGTGGCAGAACAACAAGGCGTTGAACTAAACGATAATGTCATCATTAAAAACCCTGACAAAATTCGTCATCGATATGTCGCACCTATGGTTGAGCTTAGAAAGCATAAAGGGCTAACTGAAGTTGTAGCTGAAGAGCAACTTGAAGATAATGTCGTTCTTGGCACCATTATGTTGGCGCAAGATGAAGTAGATGGCCTTGTTTCTGGCGCTGTAAACACTACAGCTAATACTATTCGTCCGCCACTGCAATTAATTAAAACAGCCGAAGGCGCTAGTTTGGTTTCTTCCGTGTTTTTTATGCTTTTGCCTGATCAAGTTTTGGTTTACGGTGATTGCGCAATTAATCCAGATCCTAACGCCGAGCAATTAGCGGATATTGCAATCCAATCGGCTGATTCAGCACAAGCGTTTGGTATTGAGCCTAAAGTGGCAATGATTAGTTATTCCACCGGAACCTCGGGTACGGGTGCCGATGTTGATAAAGTTCGACAAGCTACCCAAATTGCCAAGCAAAAGCGCCCAGACTTGATCATTGACGGACCGTTACAATACGACGCTGCTGTTATGAAAAATGTCGCTAGGAAAAAAGCACCTAACAGCCCCGTAGCAGGTCAAGCGACGGTATTTATATTTCCAGATTTAAATACCGGTAATACGACATACAAAGCTGTCCAGCGAAGTGCCGACGTAGTCAGTATAGGGCCGATGCTGCAAGGAATGAGAAAGCCTGTTAATGATCTTTCAAGAGGCGCTTTAGTTGATGATATCGTCTACACAATTGCTTTAACTGCGATCCAGGCGTCGCAAATTTAGGATCACTTTACTAATTATTAAGCACTGATTCTTTTTTAAACCATTTGATGAAGTGCTTATAATTCAAGGGTTAAAGAGAGTTACACCGAGTAACCAACAAACTTATCCACAGATATTGTGAGTAACATATATTTAAGTAACTGATCTTTAGAAAATTTCGTAGTAGTATCATAATTGAAAACTTGTTAGCTAATTTGTATAAAGAGATTTGACTTACCATGCCAAAACAAACGCTTCAACTACTCGACTCGGAACTCTCCATTCATAGCCTACCGCCAGAGCAGGCTATACCATCGGAAGTATTGCAATCAGAATTGTTTTTTATTGGCAAAACAACAGATGAAGTTTCTATTGTATGTCTTTCAGATATTGAATTAGAGAGCGAAGAAACTGAGCCTGGCTGGCAAGCGTTAGAAGTGTTAGGTCCACTGGGATTTTCATTAACAGGAATTTTATCCAACATTTCCGGTGTATTAGCTAGCGCCAATATTAGTATTTTTGCAGTCTCTACCTTTGAAACTGACTATATTCTAGTAAAGGCGTTACATATGGGCGATGCCGTCACCGCTCTACGTAAAAATGGTTATAAAGTATTAACCGACTAATATCGTCATTACACGGAATACTTATGTCACATAGTAGGTTCAACTCAATTACGCGCAACGCCAGTCCTGGAAAGGTAAAAGGCATAAAAATACTTGCACCGGCTTCTGGCAAAGTAGAGATAATTTCCGATCCAACGCTATTAGCGTTGGGTGAAGGCGTCGCTATCTATTTAACTAGCCATCATGTTGTGTCTCCGATAAATGGAACTGTAGTCGATATTCAACCTAGTCATGCGAGAGTGATCATTCAAGCCAAAAATAAATTGAAATTTTTAATACAGTTACCATCAAGCTATGCTGCACAAATGGGATTAGGCATTGGTTGTATCGTTAAAAAAGGCGACAGTGTAGCGTCAGGTCAGCCGATTTTAAATTTGGATTTATACAAAATACAGCAACACCTAAAACCAATTACATTGCAATTTCTAATCCTTGATAGCGCGCCTTTTGGACGCATTCAAGTTCCTCATAAAACGGTCGAAGTGAATCAAGACACCATTTTTAGTTTGGTTGCACTTCCAAAACATATTAAGTAGTCAAAAATATGAATTCAATTACGTTATACGGTATAAAAAACTGCGACACGATTAAAAAAGCCAAGAAATGGTTAGACACTAACGATATTGACTATGTTTTTCATGACTATCGGGTTGATGGCATAGACGAAGCTTGGTTAAAAGAAGTGGTGGAGCATTTAGATTGGGAAATCGTCTTAAACAAACGAGGTACTACCTATCGTCAGTTGGATGATGCTTTAAAAAACAACTTGTCAAAGCAAGTAGCTGTTGAACAAATGTTATTGCAACCAGCGATGATCAAACGCCCTATTCTAATTGATAAAGACGGCTCATATCATATCGGTTTTAAAGAACAGCAATACCAAAAAGTGTTTGGGAAGTAGACTAATGAGCCATGAGCATGAAACTATAACATTGGCAAAGGAATTAATTTCACGACCGTCAGTTACCCCGCATGATGAAGGTTGTCAGGCACTCATGGCTAGTTATTTAGCGCCATTAGGATTTGATATTGAGTCGATGTTTTTTGTTGATACAGAAAACATGTGGGCACGTAAAGGCTCAGAGTCGCCCGTTTTTTGTTTTGCAGGACACACAGATGTGGTGCCAACTGGCGATGTAAAACACTGGCAAACGCCCCCTTTCGAACCAACAGAAATAAATGGCTACCTGCATGGCCGAGGCGCAGCGGATATGAAAGGCAGTTTGGCAGCTATGGTCATTGCCACTAGGCGCTTTGTTAGTGATCACCCAAATCATAAAGGCAGCATTGCATTTTTAATTACTAGTGATGAAGAAGGCCCTTTCATTAATGGCACAACTCGCGTTATTGATGTGCTTGAAGCGCGTAATGAAAAAATAAATTATTGTATTGTTGGTGAGCCATCGAGTACCGATAAAGTGGGCGATATTGTGAAAAATGGCCGTCGTGGCTCATTAACAGGCACATTAACCGTTAAAGGCACTCAAGGTCACGTGGCCTACCCGCATCTTGCTGAAAACCCGATTCACACCTCTGCTGCCTTTATCGCCGAGTTAAGCGCTGCCACTTGGGACTCAGGAAATGAATTCTTTCCTCCTACATCGATGCAAATCTCTAACATTAATGGTGGTACCGGTGCTGGGAATGTTATCCCAGGCGAATTAACATTACAGTTTAATTTTAGATACTCAACGGAAGTCACTGATCATCAATTAATTGAACAAGTAGAGCAACTGCTGTCAAAGCATAGCTTTGAATATCAGTTAGATTGGATTCACAATGGCCAACCATTTTTAACTGACGAAGGAACACTTTTAGATAGTGTCAATACCGCTATAACTGAAGTTGTCGGAAAGCCTGCTGTGTTATCCACTTCAGGAGGCACATCAGATGGCCGTTTTATTGCACCCACCGGTGCGCAAGTGATTGAACTCGGGCCATGCAACGCCACCATCCATAAAGTAAATGAATGCGTGAAGATCAGCGACTTAGAGTTACTTACCGATATGTATTACAACACCTTGGTTGGCTGTTTGTTGTGATTATGCAGGCGCTTGGCTTAGATGATAGCCACCTATTTGTTTTAAACAACAATTTGGACAACAAACAGCGTCTTCACAAAGCGATTGAGGCCGATTATCGAGCATTAATCGCTAGTGCCAAAGAGGCCGGTTTTAATTTACAAGTCGCATCTGGGTATCGCGATTTTAACCGTCAGTCTATGATATGGAATAGTAAATTTAACGGTCATCGCCCTGTCCAAGCTTTAAATGGAAACGTCATTGATATAGAAAGTAAGTTCGGCTTTGATAAACTTGCTGCAATACTTACATTCTCGGCATTACCAGGGCTTAGTCGACATCATTGGGGCAGTGATTTTGACTATTATGATGCGTCAACAATCGCACCAGAGTACCAGTTACAACTTGAATCACATGAGTATCAATCGGGTGGACCTTTTTCAGGGTTATCTGATTGGCTTGATAAAAACGCAAAGAAATTTGGTTTTTTTAAACCTTATGCCTCATACCAAGGCGGCGTTGCATCAGAGCCTTGGCATTTATCTCACATTAAAATTGCTTCGCAGTACGAATCAACAATCAAAAGTCTGACAAAAGATGAGTTTTCCAAAATTTTAAATGATCATAAGGTTGAAGGCACAGATATTATCTCTGAACACTTTGACACCATATTACAACAATTCGTATTTAACATAGTGGAGCAAAGTTAATGAACTGGACAGCCTTCTTTATTATCATCGTTGTACTTGGCGTCATTGTTAGTAATATTATGCTACTTAAATACTCCGCTAAAATGTCGATGAAAAATATTAATCAAGATCCAATTGATCAAGCAAAGGCTAAGCTCAAAGAACGCGAAGAACATAAGCCAAAAGATTCAGATTAGCTTCGTTTGGTTTTTATCTACTTCGAACAAGCACTCTACGCCATAAACGTCATTAAGTTTTTGGGTCAGGTATTCTGTATTTTTAAGGTGAACATCACCTTTCCCTTCTACAAAATTAGCAATCCAACCAACTAACTGGCATCCCGATGCTTTAATAGCTTGTGCCGTTAAAAGTGCGTGATTTAGGCACCCTAATCGAATTCCCACGACTAAAATTACAGGGAGTCGCTTGACCGCTACCCAATCAGACAATAGCTGTTGATTATTTAACGGTAAATGCCACCCGCCTGCCCCTTCAATTAAGGTTAATTCAGCCAAAGATAATGCTTTAGGTAACACATCATCTAATTGTTGAAACGACAATGGTCGTTGTTCGATCTCGGCTGCAATGTGCGGTGCTATTGGCTGTTTAAACACAATAGGGTTAATATCATTTAACGAATATCGCTTATTGCTCGCCTGCCATAATCTATAGGCATCTTCATTTAACTCAGTTCCATCTTCATCTAACAAATGACTCTCAACGCCTGCAGATATTGGTTTAAATGGATTTACATCAATACCAAGCGAATTCATGTGTCTAAGTAGTAAAGAGGTGCAATACGTTTTACCTATTTCTGTATCGGTACCCGTTATAAAAATTGCCGAATATTCTGTTAAATTTTGAACTTTTTTATCTAATTGACTCATCTAACCCTCTCGCAATAAGTTAATCACTTATTTATAACAATCGTCTTTACGCGATATGTGGCTGGCACCAAGTTTGTACCTTTATTCGCAAATAGGTCTCTGTAATGATGTTCCATTAACTGCCATTTTCTTTTACCAATTAACCCTTTTTGGCCACGATTGCTTACTATATTCGCACCCAAAGACTTTAATTCCTTTGCCAAAGACATAGCATCGGTGTACCAATAAACTAATTCGTATTGGCAAGATTGAATATCTGCAGCAGATAAACGTAACAACGATTGCTCAATATCATTCGACTTCTGGTATTGATGAATATGCCTATCACTGTCAACATGTGCCCATGCGGCTTCAAGTTCATAAAGACTGCCCGGCAATAAAGTGCTAATGACGGCGGTACCGCCAGGCTTCAATACTCTATCAACTTCAGTAATTACCGTATCAAAATCACACCATTGCACCATCAAATTTGAGAATACCCAATCAATACTGTTTGTTTGAATTGGTAGAGAATGGCTATCGCCACAAACCTTATTATTTAACGCGGGGTTAGTATTTAACATAGGTTTACTCAAATCAAAGCTAATTAACTCACCTGGTAAACTATTTAATTGGGGTTGAAATAATCCAGGTCCGCAGCCAAGATCTAGTCCCCATTTTATCGCATCTCTCGCACATCTAGATTTGATATCTGCCCGCAAGTTTTCTTGCAATGCATTAATTAGTAGCTGGCCCGTTTCAAGTTGTAGTTGCGCTTTGTTTCTGTAGGTTAATGCTGAATTACCAAAGTGATATGCAACTTTTTGTGTTGGTATTGTAGAAAATTCGCGTTCTATATGTGTACTAATCACTATGACTCACCTCAACCGCGCTCGTTGTTGTCGAACTTAACGCCTTTACCAAAGACTCAACTAAGTCATTAATACAATTAGGTTTATGGTCGGACGTTATGGTTACGCGTAACCTAGATTGACCTTTAGGGACCGTTGGTGTTCGTATCGCAGTTAGCCAAATACCGTCCTGCTTAAGTTGTTCAGTCATTTTCAGTGCATGCTTTTCATCACCTACCATGATGGGTTGAATTGCAGTGTCAGAATCGAGCACTGGCAAGCCATTTTTTATCGCTAGACTTCTGAATAGCTGAATGTTTTGTTGTAGTTTTTGTTGCCGGTCTGCATCATTTAATTTATGGAGATTAAACTGTACTGCGGCACATTGCAGAGGGGACAAATGCGTAGAATAAATATAGTCCTTACAAAAGTTCTCTAGATATTGGCAGATATTATCTTTAGCAATAACAGCGGCCCCTTGAGCCCCCAAACTTTTACCAAAAGTGACAACGTAAATATCAACATCAGACAAAGTGATACCGGCTGTATGTAATGAATGTCTACTAATACCAAAGCCATGTGCATCATCGACCATTAGCAGCGTATTAGTTTGACGAGCAATTTTTGAGATTTCAATAAGTGGCGCCCTATCACCATCCATACTAAATACGCCTTCCGTTGCTAATAGGCGCTTTTGTAGTGGACCACTTTTTGAATTTAGTAATTTTGCTAAATGTTCAACATTATTATGACTAAAACGTTTTTGCGTTAAATGGCCGGCTGCTTGAAGCTTAGTGCCTGCATCAATCAACGAGGCATGATTTAACTTGTCTTGAAACAATTGATTAGAGCTATCTTTATCTTTAAATAGCGCATTAATAACACCATTATTTGCTGCATATCCAGAGCTAAATAAAACCGCACTATAGTCATCCGGTGCGTCAACATAGTTCAGTAAGTCGTCAATTAACGCTTTATGTTGATAAGAAAAACCAGTTACAAGTGGACTTGCCATTGAACCACTACTGCAATTTTTGCCTGTTATCCCAAGTCTCGTGTCTTGCCACTTATTAAATTCAGTTAAGCAAAACGATGAAGCTAAACCTAGATAATCATTGCTTGAGTAATTGCGGTAATGATTTCCGTTGTAAACTAACTCTGTCGACGATACGTATTCAAACGCACGACGAGAACGCAACAAACTATTTTCATCGCGCATCTTTAACTCTTCAGCTATAAAATTACTAAACGCAGTCATGGGTTATTGCGCTTCAAAAAACAGCTCTTGTTCTGGTGCATTTTGTTCTTTTAGTTGCTCAAGTAATGCTGCTTCTTTTGTGTCATCAGAGTAGTCTTTAGTCTGTTCAGAGTTCACACCTAACTTGGCAAACAGTTTTTTATCAAAGTGTTCATCTGGATTTGAAGTAGTTAGTAGCTTACATCCATAAAAGATTGAGTTAGCACCCGCCATAAAACACATAGCCTGCATCTGCTCATTCATGCCTTCGCGTCCAGCCGATAGACGTACAAATGACTTCGGCATCAATATTCGCGCAACCGCGATAGTTCTTATAAATTCAAACGAATCCAAGTCGTCTACATTATCAAGCGGAGTCCCTTTAACTTTAACTAACATATTAATAGGCACACTTTCAGGATGATGCGGTAAGTTTGCTAAGGCAATTAACAGGCCGTGTCTGTCTTTCGCACTTTCACCTAACCCTACTATACCGCCAGAACAAACATTCATGCCCGCTGAACGCACGTTATCTAACGTACTAAGTCTGTCCTCATAAGTTCGTGTAGTAATAATGTCTCCGTAGTATTCTGGAGACGTATCTAAGTTATGGTTGTAGTAATCTAAGCCTGCTTCTTTTAATGCTAATGCCTGCTCTTTGCTTAACATTCCCAACGTCATACAGGTTTCTAAACCAAGCTCTTTTACACCCTTGATCATTTCTATAACATAAGGCATGTCTCTATCTTTAGGATTACGCCATGCTGCGCCCATACAGAAACGCGTAGAGCCAATTTCTTTTGCTTCCTTGGCGCGTTGAAGTACTTTTTCGACTTCCATCAAGCGTTCTTTTTCAAGGCCTGTAGAGTATCTAGCGCTTTGCGGACAGTACTTACAATCTTCGGGACAAGCACCTGTTTTTATCGATAACAAGGTACTTACTTGCACGTAATTGGGATCGAAGTGCTCGCGATGGACCAGTTGAGCTTTAAACATTAGGTCATTAAATGGCATATCAAAAAGTGCTTTTACTTCTTGATGGGTCCAATCGTGTCGAATTTGCGTAGTCATAATGCGCCTTTACTAGAATAAGTAATATTTTTTATTGTTTTTAATATGCTCGATAGTCTATCCTGCGCCAACACCTTGTCAATTTAGCCTTTCACCAAAAGTTTACTAATGAACGTTTTATGAACAAAAAGACAACAACTCATACCACTATAGATATTAATTTCGATAAAGAACACATTTGGCATCCATATACATCGATGACAAACCCGTTGCCCTGCTATCCAGTAAAATCAGCAGAAGGTGTGTATATTGAATTAGAGGATGGCACAAAGCTTATTGACGGTATGTCCTCATGGTGGTCTGTAATTCATGGTTATAATAATGAGCACATAAATGAAGCGATATCGAGTCAACTAAAAAAAATGAGCCACGTTATGTTCGGTGGGTTGACGCATGAACCTGCTGTGAATTTAGCAAAGCATTTGGTTGAGCTTACACCGGATGGTCTAAATAAAGTTTTTTTAGCGGATAGTGGCTCGGTATCTATTGAAGTGGCATTAAAAATGGCTATTCAATATCAGTTGGGTAAAGGTCATATCGGTAGAAATCGATTTATTGCTTTAAAACATGGCTATCATGGCGATACTTTTGGCGCTATGGCGGTCTGCGATCCTCTTAATTCAATGCACAGCTTATATTCTGGCATGATGCCGCAAAACTACTTTATTGACTCTCCTACAAGTAAGCCTACAGACTCATTTCAGCATAATGAACTTGCTGAATTGGCTGACGTCTTAGAGTGTCGTAGCGACACCGTTGCTGCACTAATTATAGAGCCCATCGTTCAAGGTGCAGGCGGAATGCGATTTTACCACCCTGACTATTTAAGCGGCGCAAAAAAGCTATGTGAGAAGTACGGCGTATTACTTATCGCAGATGAAATTGCGACTGGCTTTGGAAGAACGGGAAAAATGTTTGCATGTGAGCATGCTAACATTACGCCAGATATATTATGTGTCGGCAAAGCGATCACAGGTGGGTATATGACATTGGCCGCCGCAATTTGTACTGATGAAGTTGCCATCACACTCAGTAATAGTCGTGCTGGAGTGCTAATGCATGGCCCTACTTTTATGGGTAATCCATTAGCTTGTGCAGCGGCAAATGCCAGTATGGAATTATTGAAAGCTGGAACATGGGAAAACCAAGTAAAAAACATAAATAGAATATTAAATCAGGAACTTAACTCCGCAAATCAACTGGAACGCGTTACTGAGGCTCGTGTTTTTGGAGCCATTGGAGTGATTGAAATGAAGGAAGCGGTTGATGTCGCCAGCATACAAAAACAATTTGTAGATAAAGGCATTTGGGTAAGACCGTTTGGCAAACTAATTTATGTAATGCCGCCGTATATCATATCTGAAATAGAGCTAACCGAATTATTACAAAAGATGCTGTTGGTAGTGAAATCGCTGTGACTTCTTCGCCATTGATTGAATGACACCTAACTCTACATTATGATTATTCCGATTAGCATATAATGTTTGATGTTGCGGGCTTTTAAAAAAGCCAATCGATACAACTTCTATTTCGTAGTTATATTTTTTAGCTAATGTTACGTAGTTGTCGATTTGCCATGCTTCAATGTTGGTATTATCACAAATTACCAGTGGTACCTTTTTTTGTAACGACTTACCAAACGCAGCTTGGTTTTGTTGGTGAAACTGCTCTAATTGGCGAGGGTTAAACATATATGAACCTTCGCTGTAAAAATAATGATCGGTACTATGAATTGCGTAGTCATTTGGTGATAAATCAGCCGTCAACAATGTCACGTAATTAGACTTCCCGGCCCCTGGTAACCCCCTAATAATAAATACTTTATTAGACACTAATCACTCCAATAAACGCCAATAGAACGACCATTAGAAACATTAGGTTATACTTTTGATAATCGGTTTTACGTTTGTTGCGAATTTGATTACCGATTAAAGAGACGGCACTAAATGTCACACTAATATATAGACTCAAATATAAATAGTCTTTTAACGTTCCCAACCAATACTCTCGAATTGGGATTTTATGGAATTCTAAAATTATATTATTGAGTTCTGGTCGTGCGTAATGAAACAACGCTAATGCGATGACAAAGACTAACCAAGACAAAACATTTAGCGCATTTATTATTTGACTAAAAAGATCTGGTCCTTTTCGCCTCTCGATCCCATTCCACATTTCGTACTGCTCCAAATTGACGAAATAACAACCATTATAAAACAATTAACTAATTAACTGTAAACCATACTCTAATATCACTTGTATCTGAATGACAACTAAGTAAGATTACACCCTATTTATTTTTAACCCGATTTAAAGAAAAGACCGAATAAACATGGCACATAACTCAGTAAAATCTTTATTAGCTGGCGAACTAAGCGCTGGTGAAATCGTAACAGTAAAAGGCTGGATACGCACGAAACGTGACTCTAAAGCTGGCATTTCATTTTTAGCCGTTCACGACGGTTCTTGTTTTGATCCGATTCAAGCTGTAGTGCCAAGTGATTTAGCGAATTACGATGATATCACTAAATTAACAACTAGTTGCTCTGTTTCTGTAACGGGCAAGTTGGTTCAGTCTGAAGGTCAAGGCCAAGCTGTTGAAATTCAAGCAGACTCAGTAGAGATAATTGGCTGGGTAGAAAATCCAGATACATACCCAATGGCTGCTAAACGTCATTCAATTGAATATCTCAGAGAGCATGCTCACCTTCGCCCTCGTACTAACATTATTGGTGCGGTAGCACGTGTTCGTAACTGTTTATCACAGGCTATTCATCGCTTTTTCCACGAACAAGGTTATTACTGGGTTAGCACTCCTATTATAACGGCATCAGACTGCGAAGGCGCAGGAGAAATGTTCCGCGTTTCGACGCTAGACATGGTTAATACGCCGATGACTGACGATGGGAAAGTTGACTATAGCCAAGACTTTTTTGGTAAAGAAGCATACTTAACTGTATCTGGCCAGCTAAATGGTGAAACCTATGCTTGCGCATTAAGCAAAATATATACATTTGGTCCTACCTTCCGTGCTGAAAATTCAAATACTAGCCGCCATTTGGCTGAATTTTGGATGATTGAACCAGAAGTCGCGTTTGCCGATTTAAATGACATCGCACAATTATCAGAAGATCTACTAAAATACGTGTTTAAAGCGGTTTTAAATGAACTACCAGACGACATGAAGTTTTTCGAGCAGCGAGTTGAAAAAACAGCCATATCTCGACTTCAGCAAGTGGTTGATTCTAGCTTTGTTCGCATGGATTATACAGACGCAATCGATATTCTACTTAACTCTGGCAAGAAGTTTGAGTTCCCAGTTAAATGGGGCATCGACCTATCTTCAGAGCATGAGCGTTATTTAGCTGAAGAGCATGTAGGTGCGCCAATTATCATGCAAAACTATCCGCGTGATATTAAAGCGTTTTATATGCGTCAAAATGACGACGGTAAAACGGTAGCGGCAATGGATGTTTTGGCACCAGGCATTGGTGAAATCATTGGTGGTTCTCAACGTGAAGAGCGTTTAGACATATTTGATGCTCGATTAGAAGAAATGGGCTTAAGCAAAGAAGACTACAGCTGGTATCGTGATTTACGCCGTTACGGCACAGTGCCTCACGCTGGCTTTGGTCTTGGGTTCGAACGTTTAGTTGCATATGTAACTGGTATGCAAAACGTTCGTGACGTTATTGCTTTCCCACGTGCACCAGGCACCGCAAATTACTAATCCATATTCGCATCTTTTGATGCGAATTTAAGATTTATAAAGGGTAAAAATGAACTTATTAGGCGTAGAACTTAATAATAAAGAAGCTGTTTTTGTATTAATGAACAGTGAAGGCGGCATGTTTAACGTAAAAGAAACTCGTACAAGAGGTATTGAACTGCGTGATGCCGAAAATGCAGACGGCATTCGTGCGTTTTATTCTATTTTTAAAAAGATGGTAGAAGATTACAAAGTCGACACTATTGCAATCAAACAACGTCCTATGCGTGGTAAATTTTCTGGCAGTGCGAATAGCTTCAAAATGGAAGCTGCTATCCAGTTAATTGATGACGTAAAAGTTGCAATGGTTAACAACAAAGATATAAAAGAAACGTTAAAACGTAATCCTCTTGAATATACGATGAAAGACTTAGAGCTTCGTCAATTTCAAGAAAGCGCTTTTCACACCGCATATACTTTCGCACTGGCGAACGATTAATAGAAACCTATGTCGAAAAGTATCTTAGTCATTGATGATGCCGATGATATTTTGGTCTTGTTTAAAGAGCTATTGTCCGATTTAGGCTTTAGCTCTGTTGTTTGTGTTTCAACTGGTGGCGCAGCCATTGACGTACTTAAAGAACAAACATTCGACCTAGTTATTTTAGATATTGAATTGCCCGATATTAATGGCAAAAAAGTATTAGACAGAATTAATGTAGAAAACATCGACGTTCCCGTCGTTATGTGTTCATCTTATAACTCAGTAGATAATGTACAAGTTACCTGGGAAATGGGGGCTAAAGGCTTTTTATCCAAACCTATCGACCCCGTAAAGTTAAAAAATCTGCTGCAGCGAATTGGAATTTTACAATGACAAACGCCCTGCTCTTAAGTGCCTCGCGAGAAGGTAATACCGGTTACCTAGAACATGCAATCCCATTAATTAAAGCGTTTTTATCTCAGTTGACATGCTCTTCAACGCCTAAAATACTGTTTGTTCCTTATGCCGGCGTCTCTGTTTCTTACGATGACTATTTTGAAATGGTTAAGAAAGCGCTAACGAGTTTACCCGTTGAAATAACCTCGATACACCATTATGACGACCAGAAAACAGCAATTAGAAATAGCGACATTGTTCTAGTTGGTGGAGGCAATACTTTTGCGTTACTTGACCGTTTATATCAGCTCGATTTGATCTTGGAACTACAACAACAAATAGATAATGGCACTGCCTATATTGGTTGGAGTGCAGGCTCGAATATTGCCGGTGCAAGTATCAGAACAACTAACGATATGCCAATTGTTGAGCCTAAATCGTTTGATGCGCTTAATATTTTACCGTTTCAAATAAATCCGCACTACACCGATTATCAAGCTCCAGGCCACAATGGCGAAACCCGCGAAATGCGTTTACAAGAGTTTATGGTGCTCAACCCTAAAACTACGGTTGTTGGTATTCAAGAAGGTAGCGCTTTGCTGTTAGCGAATGGCAAACTAACCTTACTTGGTGACAAACAAGCTTATGAATTTAAGGCAGGTAATAAAGTAACTGTTGAGTCAAATCACGACTTTAGTTATTTGCTTGGTACTTCTATATGACATACTCAGAACTGATTGATTTGAATAACTCCGTGGCAATGAATGCCAATGAATTGGAGATATTATACTCAGCAAAAGAATATAAAACGCGCTTAGTTGAATATATTAAGTCAGCTAAAAATCGTATATATATTACGGCGTTATATTTACAGGACGATGAGGCTGGAAGAGAAATATTAGATGCTCTTTATCAAGCCAAACAAGTTTCTCCTGAACTAGATATTAAAATTTTTGTTGATGCACACCGCGCTCGTAGAGGGTTAATTGGTGCAAAAGATCAGGAAGGCAATAGAGCTTTTTATCTAAATAAAGCAAAAGAATTTGGTTGTGAAGTTAAGATCTTTGGTGTTGCAGTAAAAAATAAAGAGCTGTTTGGCGTTTTGCATCTTAAAGGCATGGTCTTTGACGACTGTTTGTTTTTTACCGGTGCAAGTATCAATGATATTTATTTGCACCAAAAGGATAAGTATCGCTTAGACCGATATTACTTATTTAATAGCACAGTATTAGCTGATAGTTTTGTTAAGTATTTAAATCAAGTTTTTGTTCATTCAGATTTAGCGCCTCGCTTAAATAAAGGTGAATTCCCAATACTGCCGGACTTGAAAAAGCTTATTCTGCAGTTAAGACATTATCTTACAAATAGTGAATATAAAATATCGTCACCTACAACAAACGCGAGTGAACTGCTCGTTGAGCCACTTGTTGGGTTTGGTAAAAAGCATAACAATCTTAATAACAAAATTAGAAAGTTAATTCAAAAGAGTGAACAGTCGGTAGTTATGTTTACGCCCTACTTTAACTTACCTAAAGTGTTAACTCGTGACGTAGCGAAAGCGCTGAAACGAGGCGTTAAAATAGAGATTACCGTCGGTGATAAAACAGCAAATGACTTTTTTATCCACGATGTAGAAAAGTTTACTACTATCGGCATTGTTCCGTATGTGTATGAAATTTTGTTAGTTCGATTTGCTAAACGCTGGAAAAAGTATATCGACAATGGCCAACTTGTTGTTCGGCTATGGAAACATGAACAAAATAGTTACCACTTAAAAGGAATGATTGTTGATTCCCGTTATCATCTTATTACCGGTAGCAACATAAATCCAAGAGCATGGACATTAGATTTGGAAAATGGTTTGTTGATTGACGACCCAGGTAAAAAGCTAATGCCTATGGTTCAAAAAGAGATAGAAATGATTTATCAACATACTGACATTGTTGAAAGTTATAAACAGTTAGACAGTATTAAAGACTATCCAACTAAGCCTCAAAAACTATTGAACAAAATACGAATGACTCAAATTGACCGTATATTAAAACGCCTGCTTTAATTAAGCAGGCACTTTTAAGCGGTTATTCACATCACGACTTTTTCTGATCAAGTCATCATCATGGCCTGAGAACGATTTTGCGGCTCTATCATAAAGCACAACGTTTGCGGCCGCAGCCAAATTTAAGCTTCCGTTAGTTGGCATGTAAACAACAAAATCAGCAGCATCAACAATATCTTGTTTCAATGAGCCATCTTCTGGCCCAAAGACGTAAAACGCTTTTTCTGGATGCTCAAAAACAGGCAGCGGCACTGCACCTTCTGCAAAGTCAATACAAACCAACTTTACATCGTCTGGTTTCGACTCTAAAAATGACTCTACATGAGTGACAGAAATTTCATTGCCAACATTTTGAGTATCCGTCGCATGTTTTTTTGCTTTGTTGTAACGGTTTCCCGTATAAAGCAAAGCAGGAATATTATAACAGCCTGCTGCTCTAAGAATCGCCCCAACATTACTGGGGCTTTTCGGGTTTGTTAAACAAATAGTGACATCTTGATTATTCATATTAAATTTTTGCAGCTAGCTCAGCACCTTGACGAATAGCACGTTTGGCATCAAGTTCGGCAGCAACAAATGCACCACCAATAATTTCAACCGACTGACCTAACGCTTTTAACTCGTCCGCCAATTTATTATTTGATAATTGTCCAGCACAAACAATAACGTTATCAACATCTAAGTATTGAACTTGACCATCGATGGCTATTTCCAATCCTTTTTCTGAAAACGACCGGTATTCAACTCCATTTAACATGGTTACGCCCGCTCGCTTCAACTCGGCTCGATGAACCCAACCAGACGTTTTACCTAGTCCAGCACCAACCTTCGTTGTTTTACGTTGCATTAAGGTTACTTCACGTGCAGGTGGATCGTCCTTCATTGGTTTAATTGCGCCACGGTTTTTATAATCAGTGTCAACGCCCCAATAAGCTAACCAAGCTTCTAAGTCTAGTGAATGGGATTTAGGCTGTGTTAATGCAGCCGATACATCAAACCCAATGCCACCGGCACCAATGACCGCTACTTTATTGCCTACTTCTTTTTTGTCACGAAGTACGTCAAGGTAACTCATAACGCGTTCGTCATCAAAACCTGGTAAGTTTAATTCACGAGGAATTATACCTGTCGCGACAATTACTTGGTCAAAGCCTTGGCTGGCTAAAGATTCTGCAGACTGACGTTCACCTAAGTGTAAATGAACACCAGCATCTTTAACTCTATTTTCAAAATAGCGAATCGTCTCGTAAAACTCTTCTTTACCCGGGATCGTTTTGGCGATATTGAACTGGCCACCAATTTCATTAGCCTGATCAAACAAATGGACTTCATGACCTCGTTCAGCTGCATAACATGAAAATGCCATACCCGCTGGTCCTGCGCCAACAACTGCTAACTTTTTCTTATTTACTACGGTTTTGAAAACCAACTCGGTTTCGTAACCTGCTCTTGGATTAACTAAACAACTTGCTTGTTGACGTTTAAATACATGATCTAAACAAGCCTGGTTGCAGGCTATGCAGGTGTTTATTCGATCTGCTTGGCCAGCTTTGGCTTTATTAACAAAGTTTTCATCCGCTAACAAAGGTCGCGCCATTGACACCATGTCGGCCTGACCGTCTGCTAAAATAGACTCCGCGATTTCAGGCGTGTTGATACGGTTTGTGGTGATTACCGGAATCGAAACTTCTTTTTTAATCTTTTCACTAATCCAAGTAAATGCTTTACGAGGCACAGACGTAACGATGGTAGGTATACGAGCCTCATGCCAACCAATACCAGTGTTTAATAGCGTAACACCTGCTTTTTCTAACATTTTTGCAAGCGCAACAACTTCTTCAAATGTCGAGCCGTTATCAACCAAATCAAGCATAGATAAACGGAAAATGATAATAAAGTCGTCACCAACTTGTTCTCTTATCGCACGAACAATATCAATTGCAATACGAGTTCTGTTCTCAAAGCTACCACCGTATTGATCTGTCCTTTTATTGGTTTTAGGCGCAATAAACTGGTTAATCAAGTAACCTTCTGAACCCATCACTTCGACGCCGTCGTATCCGGCTTTTCGGGCTAACTTTGCACAATTAGCAAAATCGTTAATCGTTTTACGAATACCACGCGCACTGAGTGCTTTTGGCTTAAATGGCGAAATTGGCGCTTTAATAGCAGAAGCAGAGACGCTAAAAGGATGGTATGCATATCGACCAGTGTGCAATATTTGTAAACATATTTTGCCGTCGGCTTCATGAACGGCGTTGGTTATTTTTTTGTGTTTACCAACATGCCAAAAATGACTTAATTGAGCACCTCTTGGCTCTACTCTGCCCGCAAAGTTAGGCGCAATACCGCCTGTAACGATTAGACCAACACCACCTTCAGCTCGTTCTTTATAAAATTGCGCTAAACGATTGAAGCCGTTTTTTTCTTCTTCAAGACCAATATGCATTGAGCCCATTAAAACTCTGTTCTTTAACTGCGTGAAACCTAAGTCTAATGGTTGAAATAAATGAGGATATGACATGTTGCAAACCAACGTAAGCTGTTTAAACTAAGCAAAACTTTAACCGACTACTGGTCTGACATCAATAGTTTAATTTTGTTACATTCGATTTCTGGTAAAGGTTTGATAATTAATCAACAATGACAGATGAATTTTAACTCTCTTTGGGACACTTTATGTCTAGTGAAATTACTACCAATAAAAATTGGTTTTTCGATTTGATACGCGCATGCTGGGGCGTTTTGAATTTTACCCGCAAAGCTATTCTTAATATTATATTTATAATTTTAGCCGTAATTATCTTTGGCGCCATTTCCTCAAAAAAAGATCAACCCATCATATTTTCCGATAATTCAGTATTAGAGTTAAAACTTGTTGGCGATATTGTAGAAGAAAAAGCAGTCGTCGATCCCTACGCCGAGCTTATGAATGATGCTTTAGGTGCGACAAACACACGTAAAGAACTATTGTTAACAGATATATTAAACGCAATTGATTTTGCAGCAAACGATAAAAAAATAACTATGCTTAAACTTGACTTGCACGGTTTACAAGGCGCAGGTCTAAGCAAGCTACAAGAAGTGGCAAATGCCATTAAACAGTTTAAAAAAACAAGTGGAAAACCTGTTGTTGCTTACGGTGACTTCTTTACTCAAAGTCAATATTATTTAGCCTCACACGCAGATACCGTAATACTTCATCCAATGGGCTCAATTATTTTGGACGGATTTGGCCGTTACAATACTTATTACAAATCAGCGTTAGAAAAGCTAAATGTTAATTCTCACATTTTTAGAGTGGGTACATTTAAGTCAGCCATCGAACCTTATATTCGTGACGATATGTCTGAGGCAGCTAAAGAAGCTAACTCACAGTGGCTAAATGAACTTTGGGACATGTATAAAACTGACGTTGCTGTTCAACGAGACTTAAATGAAAGTCACTTTGATGAGAAACTTTCTATTTTTTACGACAAGTTCAAATCTGTTGACGGAGACTTTTCTGATTTAGCACTCACCAATAAATGGATTGATATGGTGATGACGCATCAAGAGTTTGATGCTTACATGAAGCAGGAGCTGAATGCGAGTAAAGAAAATGTTATTACGTTAAATAAATATTTAGACTTTGTCGATCAAACATTCCCTGTCCTTAACGCGGACAAAGTAGCTATCGTTGTTGCGAGCGGTACTATTTACGATGGCAATGCAAAACCTGGCGAAATTGGTGGTCACTCTACGGCAAAGTTATTAAAAGATGCGCGTTTAGATGACTCTGTCAAAGCCATTGTGTTGCGTGTTGACAGCCCTGGTGGCAGCGCATTTGCTTCTGAAATAATACGAAATGAAATTGAAGCGATAAAAGCTTCAGGTAAACCTATTGTTACCTCAATGAGCACGCTAGCGGCATCGGGTGGTTATTGGATTGCAGCGTCAACCGATAAGATATGGGCGTCACCAAGCACTATCACAGGCTCTATTGGTATATTTGGTATGTTTCTTACCTATGAAGAAACACTTGCTAAATTGGGCATCTACACCGATGGTGTAGGTACCACTGAGTTAGCCGGACTTTCTTCTGCCCGTAAGTTACCTTCTGAAATGAAAAACATCATTCAATTGTCTATTGAAAATGGCTATCGTCAATTTCTTAACTTGGTTTCGCAAGAGCGTGATATGACAGTTAAAGAAGTAGACAAAATTGCACAAGGTCGCGTTTGGTCTGGTCAAACTGCCAAGGAATTAGGCTTAGTTGATGAGCTGGGTTATTTTGACGATGCTATTAAGGGAGCAGCAGAGCTAGCCGGTCTTGAGGACTATTCTGTAATTACCATACAAGAGCCTGTGGTCGGCTTTGATAAAATAATTCAAGAATTTTTAGGGATGGCAAAAGTTGTTCTTCCAGCCCCTGCGGTACAAGCCACCGAGCATCGCCCTAATCCATTTTCGTCACTGGTAAATCAAATGTGGAATGAAGCCACAGGATGGCTTAAATTTAATGATCCTAAACATATGTATATCTATTGCATAGAGTGTGAAGCGTTAACAAAATAATGCAGAAAAAGAGAATCTATATTGCCTATACTGGTGGCACCATTGGTATGAAAAAGTCTTCTCAGGGATATATCCCTGTAGAAGGCTATATTACTGATGTTGTTAATTCATTACCTGAATTATTTCGCGATGAAATGCCAGAGTTTGTGATCAACGAATACTGCCCAGTTATAGACTCGAGTAATATGTCTCCTAGTGATTGGCAAGTCATCGCTGAGGATATTGCAGAGCACTATGCTGAGTTCGATGGTTTTGTTGTTTTGCATGGTACTGACACCATGGCGTATACCGCGTCAGCCTTGTCTTTTATGTTAGATAACTTGAGTAAGCCCGTTATTGTTACAGGTAGCCAAATTCCACTTTCGGAAATTCGCTCCGACGGGCAAACCAATTTACTTAATGCTCTGTACCTTGCCGCACACTTTCCTATTCCGGAAGTAAGTTTATTTTTTAACAATAAGTTATTTCGCGGTAACCGCTCTACTAAAGCAAACTCAACCGGTTTTAATGCCTTTGACAGCCCAAATTTTGATGCCCTTGCTACCGCCGGTATTCAAATTCAATTAGGCGCTGGCAAAGTATTAGAACATCATAAAACAGATCAATTAAAGGTGATTAATATCAGTGGCCAACCTATTGGTGTTGTCACTCTTTATCCCGGAATAAGTCACACTGTCATTGCAAATGTATTAGCTCAACCTGTCAATGCGCTTATTGTTCAAAGTTATGGCGTAGGCAACGCGCCACAAGACGACGCCTTAATAAATGAATTAAAGCAAGCACATCAACGAGAAATATTAATTGTTAATAGAACTCAATGTTTTAGAGGACAAGTTAATATGGATGGTTATGCAACCGGTCATGTTTTAAAAGATGCAGGAGCGCTTTCTGCCGGTGATATGACGTTAGAGGCATGTTTAACTAAGTTACATTACCTTTTAAGCCAAGATCTTAGTTACAAGCAAAGGCGGGAGTTATTTGTCTCTAATTTAAAAGGTGAGCGTAGTAATTAGCCCCCTTTAAAATAGACTGGCCTGATATTCAAACCCCAGTCATTATTAACTTAAGATCAAAATAAAAAGCCGACATCAATGTCGGCTTTGTTCTGCTTGTTATTTAAAGCAATTAGTCGCTGATAGCGATTGGGTTAGATAGAGAATACGTGACGTACTCTTGATATTAGGGCTACATCATCGCTCGATATTGCGCCGGCAGATAACCAATCTTCAAGTAATTCATCTTTATTATAAGATGTTCCTGACTCTAACTTTTCTGTCATCATAGACATTTGTATAGCTTGGCGTTGAGGCAGTTCAGATTCAGGGCTTTCTAATTCAGCAATGATTTCCATTTTCAGGGTTGCTTCTAAACGATCAACCTTGCTATTCGCGTTTAACGCATTAGACCATGAAGGCTTTAATATACTTGTATCTATCGTTTTACCGCTTGCTAAATCTTCCAATGCATTAAAAAGCATGACGTATTGATTTAAACGCATGTTCTTTCTTAAAGACAGCTCTGTCTCTTCAATCTTTTCTAGTAATGAGTTTTTAACCTTTAAAACGCGCTCATAATCACTTTTTTCAAGTTCAGACTTGGATATAACCAATTCTTTAACTTGTTGGCCAAGCGCTTTAGCTTCGTTGTTTTGGGTTAATGATTTTAGCTGTTCAGTGAAGGCATTCAACTGTGTTATCAAATCATTTTTAATCTCTGTAGAACGAGTTCGATTTGCATTACGAAGCTCCCCTAGTGCGTCAAACACGGCGTTGTTAACTAAACGAAACTCACCCCACAATTTATCATCAATTTTACGGCCACAAAAACCAATCTTTTTCCAGTCCGACTGCAACTTTTTCAATTCGTTTGCTTTATCTGGAAGTGACGTGTCAGAGTCAGCAATTTGTTTTGCCTTGTCTAACAACGCCTGTTTATCCGTTTGGTTAAACTTTTGTTGTTCAATTATTTTTGTTTTTATGGATTTACTCGCAGCTGAAAAGCGCTCGTTTATCTCTGATACTTTTGACTTATCAACAAGGCCGATATCAAACCAGTGCTTTGTCAATTTACTATTTAATAGCTCAACTTCTCTCCAGCTACTCACCTCTTCATTTGCAAGGTTGTTCGCTAACGTTTCCAATTGCTCTAAAACAAGTAACTTGGCTTGATACGCTTGTTCACGTTCTTGTTCTAACTCAGAGTAAAATGCACGGCAAACGGCAAAAGCTTGTTCGGAAAACTCGTTAAATTGAAGATTTAATGGATCTTCTCGGTCTATTCTCCCAAGAGATAACCAATCACTTCGCAACACTTTTACTCGATGAGCTTGTTCTGAAGCGTCAACTAACGGTTGTTTCGCTAATTTTTCAATTTGCTCAAGTAATTCTTGACGTTTAGGCTCAGCAATTGACTGCTCTAAGTCGCGTAACTGTTCTATTTGAACATTGCTGTCAGTCCATTGTTTTTCAATTTGAGTCTGTTGATATACGTTTAGCTCACCATGCCACTTTTGTAATTTATTAAATAACCCAAAAGCCTCTCTAAAACGTCCATCCGTAATAAGCTGCATTAACTCCGACTGCTTGCGTTTAAAACTAGAAAAACGTTTATTCTGCTCTGCTTCAAGTTTTTTAATCGATTTATCGAGTGCCGCTGATGCAATGTTATATCGTTCGGTAACGTCATGACTTATTGAAATTGACTGCTCTAATTCGGACCAGCTCTTTTTTAGCTCTTTGAAGGTTGGCTTGATAGTATTTAACGTTTCTAGTGACGACGGTAAATCAATACTTTCAATCTTTTCGATTGTATCTATTGCCTCTTTTTGTAATAACTTAATTTTAGGCAAATCGATAAAGCCACGCTGTAATTTATCAATACGTTGACTTAATTTATTATTTTCGTCGTCGGTTAGATTGGCACTATCTATCTTATCCGCTAGCACTGCTAACGTTTCAGTCATTCCAAGCTTAATCTCTCCGCCTTCACTAACTAGGTCATTCAGTTCATTTTCAAATTGAGTTAATTCAGACTCAATTTCAGCTGTTAATTGCTTTTGCTGCTCCAACTGTTCGAGTTGCTCTTTTTGCTCTAAATGCGCTACCTCTAAATAACTAAGCTTATCTTTAAGGCTACTATTAATGGCATCATATTTAGCGTTAAGCTCATTACTTACATGTTTATCTAGTTCGTTTACTAAAGGTAACTGCGCTTGCCAATCCTGGTTTAACTTTTGGTATTGTCGAGATATGTCTTCAAAGTCTTGTTTGTCTTTTAAGGCATTCAGTTGCGCAAGCACTAATCGAGCTTTTTTTTCTGCTTGAGACAGTGCAATTGTGTGTTGCTCTACTTCACTAATTTTATTGGTTATTTTTATCTGCGATTGACCGGACAATTTCTTATGAAGCTTTTTTAACGTTTGTAAATCGTTAACTGACTCGACAACAGCTGTTGCAGTATCAGCAGACAAACGCCCTTGCAACAGCGCCTCAATGTATAAGTCTTGTTTATCTAAACGCTGTAACGCAACTTCCACTAAGTCTTCACTCGGCAATAAAAACTTTATTTCGTCTATGAACTTTGCATTACTACATTCTTTGATGAAGGTGGCTTTTTCTTTTTGTTCAATGATCTCCGACTGCGGGGCAACGAGCGCTTCTCGAATGTGTTTAAGGGCAAATCGGCTTACGTCTTCATTAGGATCTTTTTTGGCGGCTTGCCAAAATAAAGAAAAGTCATTGAGTTTTTCAAGTGCGGCTCGTCGAACCGATTTTTCGGCGTCGTTAAATGCTAACTCATGAAGAATACTTTTTTGTTCGCCATTTAGGCGGTCCAACTCACTGACAGCACTAATACGATCGCTAATTTTAGTGCTTTGCCATTTCTTTTTTGCAAATAAACGCTTAAATATCATCTTGATCAAACCTTGCTATATCCATTTCAGAAAGAAACTCTTTTTTAAGTTCGCGTTTTGATTTCATAACCATTTCACCGTTCTCACCAACGGTAAAATGTTCTTTTGATTTAGCCACTTTACTTTGATACGCCAAGACTAACTGCAGTGAATCTTCGCGCTGTTTATCCGTGAGTTTTTGGCCATTCTGCCATTTTCCTGTTTCTACCGCATACTTCAGGTTTTCATAAACTTCTGGCGTCACCGCCGCTAACATTTGATCAAGGTTCATATTCTGCTCTACTACTTTTTGCGACTTCGTTTAGCCCAAATTATTCTAAATCTATTAACAATATACCAAATAAAGCCAATTAAAATACTCGCTTGTGCCGCGACAAATTGCGGCGAGGTATTATCTTCAATGTTGTAATACGAAAAACATCCAGCTAAGAACAATAACATTGCAATAAACTGATGGGTTTGTAATGACTGATTGTACTTTATCGAACGAATTTTACTGAGGCTATGGATTTTTTCCTCAGTCAAATTGGTCATATCCAATTCACAATGCGGACATACCTTCTGTTTGTCTGAAATTGACTTACCACACTGTGGACATTTAATAATTGCCATTTTTTAATCCTGTAACTAATAAAACTTTGGTGTATTAAACAAACAAAAGCACCTTAGTTGCCTAAGATGCTTTTTCTCGCTTTTTACGTGTTAAGTTTGACAACCCACGGCATTAACTGTCTTTCTTATGCTCGTCGTTAAACTTAACCCAATAGTCATCTACTGTTTCTTTCATTTCTTTACGTAATAAGAAAATACCTAATAAGTTAGGTAAAGTCATTACTACAATCGCTACCGCTGCTAGATTCCAGATCAAAGACGTATCAGCAAACGATGCCCAGAAGAAACCTGCAACATATATCACTCGATATGGCATAACAGAACGAGCACCTAATAAGTAGGTCATGGCTCGGTCACCGTAATATGACCATGCGATTGCTGTAGAAAAAGCAAATAATAGTAAACCAATTGTTACTATATATTTACCGGATTCGCCAAAAAATCCTCTAGTAAAGGCTTCGGTCGTTAAAGATGCAGAATGTATCAACGAGTCGCCTCTAACGATAATTTCTTTATTCTTTAATAAACCATCTACCACGTTTAATTTACCGTTATAAACATGTTCTCCAGGTAACAAGAACACAACATTTTCTGCAAATGAACGTGAATTCAAGATAGTGAAACCATCACTAACGGCTTTACCCTCTTTAACGATAATTTCGCCTTGATACGGTTTAACATCTGAACCAAGTTCATTTAAGTATGCCGATATCGACGTTAAATCAGTGTCATTCTTTTGGCTATATTCGCCTGCCAAAATAAGCATGTCTGAGCGCTGGAAGTCATTTTCATGCTTTTCGTGCCATGCACCTGAAGATAAAATAACCATGCCGGTTAACGTACAAATAATAATTGTATCAATGAAAGGTTCTAAAATTGAAACCATACCTTCAGATACTGGCTCGTCAGCTTTAGCTGCCGCGTGGGCAATCGGCGCAGAACCTTGACCCGCTTCGTTTGAGAACAAACCACGGTTAACACCTTTAGTAAACGCATACGCAAATGCGGCGCCAACAAAACCACCGGTAGCAGCAGATCCAGTAAAGGCATCTTGGAATACCGAAATAAACGAAGGACCTACATTTTCAAGGTTATATAAAATAACGCTTAGAGCGCCAATTACATAAAGTGTTGCCATGATTGGCACAACACGAGACGTAATATAAGCAATACGTTTAATACCACCTAAAATAACCAGTGCCAACAAAATAGCTAACACACCACCAGTTAACATGTGGTCAAAACCAAATGAATCATTCATTGACTGAGCGATGTTATTGATTTGAGGCAAACTACCTGTACCAAATGAGCTTACAACCGTCGCGATAGCAAATAAAACGGCTAACCACTTCATGTTCAAGCGACGATCCATGTAGTACATTGGACCACCAGCCATAGTGCCATCTTCTGTTTTAACACGGTATTTGTGAGACAAGGTTACTTCAACAAACTTTGTTGTCATACCGAAGAACGCCGTCATCCACATCCAGAATAAAGCAGCTGGGCCACCAATTGATAATGCTAGTGCAACACCACCAATGTTACCTGTACCTACCGTACCAGATAGTGCTGTAGACAAAGCTTGGAAGTGGTTAGTATCACCTTCCGCACCTTTTTTGTCGTATTTTCCGGTCACTACTTTCCAAGCATGCTTGAAGTAACGAATTTGTGGAAACTTAAGATAGATGGTGAAAAATATACCCACGCCTAACAGCACATAAGGAAACCATGGAGAGCTCCCTAAAATGCCATCAAGAAACAAGAGTAAATCGTTAAATGCGTTCACTGGTTATTCCTTTTTAAAGTTATATGAATTTTTATAGTTGTTATTTTTATGTTTTTATCGTTTTACGTTATTACTGCTTTATATCAAAACAGGGCGTTAAAGCCCTGATTTTATTTATCGTAATTGATCAATCACTGCAAAAATCGCAGTCAAAGCATCTGCACCAAACTTAGCAGAACGAACATCATTCCAGCCATAAATTGCGTCAGGTGCATCATTATGGTCTTTGAATGGCATTTCTACCGTATAAGACAAGCATTTAAACTGCTCCCCTACCCATGCTGCACCTACTGTAGGATTTGCCTCACCTGGCTTATCTTTATCGTAGCCATGCACATCCTGAAATTCTGGTGTGGCTGCAGCGTAAGCAGCTTTGAAGCGCTCTTCTAAATCTTTATGACGATCATCGTAGCTCTTAATTCCTTCACAGCCTGCGACAAAGTTATATGGAATAGCTTCGTCGCCATGAATATCTAAGAATAAATCGACACCTGTTTCTTTCATTTTTTGTGTAACTAAAAAGACTTCAGGACTTTTCTCCATGCTCGGCTCTAACCATTCTCGGTTCAAGTTGGTACCAACCGCATTTGTTCTGAGGTGGCCTCGCGCTGAGCCGTCTGGGTTCATGTTTGGTACTACATAAAAAACCGCTTTATCTAATAGCAGACGTGAAGTTGCATCGTCTCCATCAAATAATCGGTCAAGTAACCCTTCAACATACCATTCGGCCATTGACTCGCCTGGGTGCTGACGCGCCGTTATCCAGATTGACTTTTTGCCTTCTTCAGGGACCCCAATTTGTAGCAACGACATATCGCGCCCGTCAATTGTCTCGCCGAGTGTAATTAATTGGGTATCAGGATTTAATTGAGATTGGTGAATTAAATCTAAATGACGTTCATAAGAATAAGGAACAAAATAAGCATAAAAAACATTATCAAAGTCAGGAATGTGATTGATAACAAGTTCGCCATTATTGTAATCAGTATTTACTCGAAACCAAGTTTCACGGTCATAAGAGGCCATTGCTTGATAATTCTGCCACCCTTCTGGATACGCGGCATCTTTGGCATTGGTAATTCGTAGCGTATGTTCTTCACCAGCCGTTGTTTCTAACTTAAAGTGAAACCATTGATAAAAGTCTGAATTGTGATCATTGTTAATCGACAATTGAATGTTATTTGCATCAGTAATATCAAGAACCTTGATGTTACCGCTATCGAAGTTACTGGTTATTCTCATTATTTGGATCCGTTAACTTTAAAATCCTTCAAAGGTTAACACATAAAAAGTAGCTCTAGCCACTATTTATAGTTAGGATCAATGATCTATGTTCACAAAGTAAGCGTTCTGGCTTTTATTCCGAGCTCGGAAGAATACCCCATCGACTTTGCATGTACCTTGCCGTTAGCATCAAGAATATAGTAAGTGGGAAAACCCTTTATTTTATAGTCCGTGGCGGTTTTATCATTTCCCAATAACGTAGTAAAAGTAAGAGATTGTTTTTCGATAATATCCACAACTTCTTGTTTGCTGGTATAACTCAACGCTATGCTCACTACGTTGATGTCTTTGCCGTTCTCTTCATAAAAACTCTGTAAATTTGGCATACTGACTTTACATACAGAACACCATGGTGCCCAGAAAAATACAATCGTCGGTTTTCCATTAAATATGTTGCTGTTAAATTCCGTGCCCTTTAACGAAGTTAATGTATAACCTGGTGCTTTTTCGTCCGATGATAATAAAGGTAACTCTCTTATCCAGCTGATAAGTTGAAATAACAAAAAAAACGCAAGAGCTTGTACAGTAATGTTCTTTAACATGATACTCCTTTAAAAACAGTTAGAGCGTTTGTGGTGCTTAAAAGACCAAGACCTTTTAAAAAAAATTACAAAACATTGTCACACTTTTCCGTTTAGTCGTGCCTTTATAAGTGAACAGACTACTTACTAGGAAAACATCATGAAAAAAATGACGCTATTAATGGCCGCATTGCTAATAAAATCACTTTGTGCAAATGCAGAGCCGAGCTTAACCCAGACACCAGCAGATAATAATAAAAACAACACAACTCAACAGTCAATGCAAACAAAAGAAGGTCTTCCGGCATCTTGCATTAACAGTGAAGTAACAGGACAAGGTAAACCCATCATATTAATTCCGGGCTTTTCCAACGATCAAAGAGTATGGAAGGCTCAAACAAAAGCGCTATCTAAAACACATCAAGTTCATTTAATTTCACTTGCAGGCTATGCGGGACAATCGCCATGTCTGTATAAAAGTGGCTTTTTATCAACTGTCTCTGAGCAATTGATTGACTACATCGAAAATAACAAGCTTCAAGATGTCACTCTTGTTGGCCATAGCCTTGGGGGGTTACTTTCAATGAAACTGGCAATTGAGAAACCTAATTTATTTTCGCACATAATCTCTGTTGATGGTCTGCCATTTATAGGCCCAATCTTCACCCGCGACAATAACACTGAGATAAATGACATCGCATTTCAAGCGAAGCAAATAAAAACAATGTATAAACAAGCTTCCCCTAGCCAAATTGAATTTATGACTCAACAAGGTATGGCTGTTCAAACAAATAGTCTTACCGGACAAAAAGAGATTTTAGATATGGCAAAAACGTCTGATTCAGCCACACTAGGGGACAGTATTTTTGACGTGATGAGTACTGACCTTAGACCTGACTTACATAAAATCACCTCTAAACTATTACTTATTGGAGCCTCGGGCGGCTTCTCGTCTCAAGCCGAACATCAATATATAAAAGCGTTATACCAAGCTCAGTTATTTGATAAAGTTGATGCGGAGTTAGTCATGAATACCAACGCCAAACATTTTGTGATGTATGACGATAGTGATTGGCTGACAGACCGAATAATTGACTTCATTTCTGTAAAAAATAGTAATGTTAATTTTAATAAGTCGAATCATTCAATCATTAGCAAAAAAGGAAATTAGTAATGGAAAATACCAATCACAACATTATTGCTACTTCTTTTGAAATGATCACTTATGTTGAAAAAGCGCAACAAGGTCAAACGGCGGCATTTGAAAAATTAATCCATTACTCTCAAAATGCAATTAGCAGTATCGCCCTTGCTATTACAAAAGATATTCAGGCAAGCGAAGATGTCACTCAACAAACCTACATAAAAGCTTGGCAAGATATTGGCCAGCTTAAAAATCCACAAAGTTTTTTGCCTTGGATAAGACAAATAACCCGATATGCTGCGTTAAATTATATTCGTTCAAACAAAATTGAAAAGAATAACCAACACCCGAATTACGATGATCTACTTAACTTAGTTTGTGACGATAATGATCAACAAGATTTAGCATTAATAAAACAACAACAGTCACAACTTATATGGAACCTATTGGACTTACTGGAGCCTGATGTTCGTGAAATTGTTCTTTTGTATTATCGAGAACAAAAAAACAGTAGGTCTGTTGCACAATTGCTCGATATTAGCCCTAGCCTTGTCCGTAAAAAATTAGAAAGGGCAAGAACGCAACTCAAACCAAAAATTTTAAATAAATACGGTAATGTTGTTTATAGTACTGCACCTGCTGGTATCGCTGCAGTCATTTTAACCGTTATTAGCCCAACGTCTTTAGGTCTTTCATCAGGGTTTAGTTTGGCATCTTTAAAAGCCAGTGTATCAACAAACAGTAGCGTAGTGACTTCGTTAGGAACCAAGGTACTGTCGGCTTTTGCAAGCATACTGCTGCCTTTATTATTGGCATTAGGCGCAAACCACCTGTCCATGGAACAGGTCATAAAGCGAGTTGATGATTTAGGCGTGCAACGTGCACTTCGAAAACTCAGATTTCAAACTTCAATATGGATGATTGTCACTGCAATTATTATGGCTTTTGGCTATGGCTTCACCAATGGTTGGTTGATCCCATCCTTGGGATTCGTTCTTTTTTGGCTTGGTTTATATCGCTCCACATTAACGATTAACCAGCTTACAAATCTAAACGTAACCCCCACCATCATCAAAATCAGGAGCCTAGAGTTTAATGTAAATGCAATTGGTTGTTACCTTGGACTTTACCTTGGATTGTTTGGTGGCGGTGCTGGACTGGTTCTGGGCTTACTTAACTCAGGTCGCCTTAGCTCACTGTTGTAGCTACTCAATCAAAACATAGGCATGTTGGGTGTTTATTAACCGCCCAACATTGATTCTTAATAGTTGAACTCGCATACGCACACAATTGGTTTATACTTTTAATACAAACCCTAATTAAGTATCTATATCTATGCGCTTTTTTGTTTTTTGTTGGCTAGCTGTACTAACACTCCTAGTTTCGTATTCGTCTTTCGCAACACTTGATGACACTTATAGTGATAATAAACCTGAAGATAAATTTTCATTTTCTGGTTTTGGTCAGCTTGTTATTGGAAAGCTAAATACCGATAAAGCAAACTATAACGACTATGATGACTCTTTCAGCTTCAAATCAGAGTCGCTACTTGGTTTACAATTTGATTATAAATTTACTGAACAACTGTCATTATCTTCGCAAGTAATCGCTTATAGCAATTCGAAAAGGAACAGCGGTATTAGCTGGTTAACACTCAATTATCAACCAAACAAAAACGTTTTGGTCAAGATTGGAAAACTTAAAGTTCCTTTTTTTAATTACAGTGATATTTCTAATGTCGGGTTTTCGTACCCTTGGATAACCTTGCCAGAACAAGTTTATAACGACTACATGTTCGACGAAGTAGATGGTGTCTTTTTTAGATACGACGTACCCGTGAGTATATTTTCGTTCAACCTTGAAGGCTATTGGGGTTCAAAAAAAGACACCTATTACATCGGGCATGACTTAATTGATATAGATGTCGATGACCTTAAAGGTTTAATCGCGAATATAGGTGCAAACAATCTCAGTTTCAGAGCCTCGATTCATCAGGCCCATAATAATTCAGGTGACCGCAGAATTCTTGAGTTTTCAAAGCAGCTTCGTCAGTTAGGCTTTACCGAGAGTGCTGACTCATTATCATTAAAAGGCGATGTTAACTTTTATCAAGTAAGCATAAATTATGACAATTTAGACTATTTCATTCGTTCCGAATGGTCAAAAGTATCGCCTAAAGAGATATCGATCCCTACTATAGAATCATCATATTTTACAATTGGCTACAACCAATATCCATTTACCGTTTCACTTACTCGTGGCGCTTCAAATACCAGTTACTCAGGCCGTGCATTTGATATTCCGCTCGGTGTATCACCAGAACTGGACGCGTTAAATAATCTTTATAACTTTACTTATAACAGCTTACCCAGGGACACTTTAGATAGTACGAGCCTAGGGATACGCTGGGATTGGCAAACAAATATTGCGATAAAAACAGACGTAACCTGGCTAAAAGGACAGCCAAATAATAGAAGCTTTTACAACATAATAGATGAGTCGTTTGATCGAAAGTCGACCCTTTTTCAAGTTGCTATTACTTGGGTGTTTTAATTATGAGTCACTTACGCATAACTAAAACCGTCTTTGGCATCTTTGCGTTATTTAACTCAACCCTACTCTACGCAAATGACATTATATTAGTCACCCATGTCGATACAAAAATTGAGTCACTAACTCAACGCGAGGTAAAGAACCTTTACATGGGCGCAGCGTTAACTTATGAAGTGACACCACTCGCGTTGTCCCCTAATAACTCTGCACGGGTAGTTTTTAATACTAAGGTACTGGGTTTGACTGAGTCTAGAATTCAATCATATTGGGCACAAATGAGATTTACGGGCCGTAAAACGCCTCCACAAACTCTCGCATCCGAGATAGATATCATACAAAAACTAACGAGCTCACCTAATAGCATTGGCTACATATCAGCTGATCAAGCTTTACCGGACAACCTTAAAGTACTATTTTCGACAAAGAGAAAAAGTACGCGTTAAGCATTTTGACTTTTACTCATAATAGCGCTCAACGGCTCTGGTTTTCCAAATAAGTAACCTTGTAGTTGCTGGCAGTCGTGCTTTATTAAAAAGTCCATTTGGTTATTCGTCTCTACACCTTCAGCACATATAGTTAGATTTAGTTGTTTCGCTAATTTAATTATCGTTGTTGTAATTAATGTGCTTTGCACCGAGACCTCTAACTCATCAACAAATTGTTTGTCGATTTTCAATGTGTCTATTGGCATTTTTGTCAGGTAGCCAAGTGATGAATAACCCGTTCCAAAATCATCTAGCGCAATGCTACAGCCGAAGTTTTTTAAACTGGTTAGAAAAGAGTCAGCTTCTTCGAAGTTTTCAAGGTAGGCCGACTCTGTAACTTCAAATTCGATTGTTTCGGGTAAGATGCGGTTACTACTTACATGATGCTTGATGAAGTCCAGTAAAGAAGCTCTTTTAATATCATGCGCTGATAAATTAATGGCGATCTTTAGTCCTGACTCATGAAGTGACATCAAGGTTGGAGTGTCTTTACAAACTTGTTGAATTACCCACTCAGTTAATTGTTTTATTTTTCCAGATTTTTCTGATATTGGAATGAATTCAGCCGGCGATACAAAGCCTAACTCTTTACTTGTCCAACGAATTAACGCCTCATATCCAACTATTACTTTGTCGATATTAACCTTTGGCTGGTAATATACGTTAAATTCGTTATTTTTAATTGCGGGTATAAAGGAATTAGCAATTTGTAATTTACGTTTTTTATCTTCCATCATTTCAGGTAAAAATTCAGTATGAGTATTTTTCCCTGCCATTTTCGAGCGATACATGGCAATGTCTGCATTGGTTATGAAGTCGCTTAGATTAAAGTGTGAGTCTTGAGCTTTAGCTACCCCGATACTTACTGAAATATTTAATTCCCAACCAGATACCAATATTGGTTTATTGAGCCCATTTATGATTCTATTGGCAATTTCTTCGAGTTCGTAGTCGTTTGGTTCTTTGTGCATTAAAATTAAAAACTCATCGCCGCCCAACCTTGCAATAACATCACTATTTCTTAAAAAGCTAGGTAATAATTTTGCTATTTCAATTAACAAACCATCGCCGACATCATGACCATAGTTGTCGTTGATTTCCTTAAATCCATCTAAATCTAAATACATTAAGGTAACGTTTATTCCTTCGCGCTCAGCTTTAGCGAGCTCTAAACGTAGTGTTTCCATAAAAAATGAACGGTTGGGCAGGCCCGTTAATGAGTCAAAATTAGCCAAACGTTGCATAGTTTTTTGTTGTTCTTTTAGTCGGCGCGTGTACTTTTCATTTTTATCAGTTTCAGTCTCTATTGTTGCCATCATATTGTTAAAATTATCACCAAGACTTTTTACTTCTGACTTTCCAGTGAAGTCAAACCGTACGCTGTAGTCTTGGGTTTTTGTAACTAGGTTAGCTAACTTAGAAAGTTTATTGAGTGGCAACAATAAGTCACCTTGGATTTTTAAAACAAAATATAAAACAATGATTAATAGAACAAAAACTATCGGTGTGACATTAACAATCAGAGATAAGTTACTGTCATTGAGTGGTTTACGTGCATCTTTTACAATTAATAGGTAGCCTTGCGGAAAGCTCGGATCGCCGACTTGTTTCAGGGCAATTAAGTTGTCTTTATTGCTGTATACCCCAAGAGATAAGCTTTGTATGTCATTGGGTAAGTAGGATTTAATATCAGAGTTTTGCTGCGATAACGACTGGCCTATATACACCTGCTTTGAATTCCATTCGCTGTCATATATAGCGGCTACTTTTATATTTTTATAGGCGTCTAACCTAAGCAACATAGTTGTTAATTCAATTTCGTTAAACTCAAGCGCTATAATCGGGATCAAATCATTAGACATGTTTTCTGACAACGAATCTAAATCATTAATCACCGATTTTTTGTATAGCCTTTCGTGCTCTAACATTGACATTAATAATATTGTAACTGTCAAAGCTATAAAGGCGAGCACTGTGATTGAGGTTAATGTACCTTTAATACTTCGCAAAAAACACAACCCTGCTTAAACCATTATTTTAATAAACATAATAGCTTATATTCATTTAAACCTTGAGCCAGAACCTAATATTTCGCAAAAAAAACCGAGCTAATGCTCGGTTGATTAAATATAACACCGACTTTTAAGAGAAGCCGAGCTCTACTTTAAGGTTTACTTAGGTAATGTAGGGTATTCGATGCCTGCCATTTCCTGCATAACACGCACAACCTGACAGCTATAACCAAACTCGTTGTCGTACCAAACGTAAAGAACAGCTCGGTCACCATCAACAATTGTTGCTTGAGAATCAACAACACCGGCGTAACGGCTACCTACTAAGTCAGTAGATACAATTTCAGTTGAACTTGTAAAGTCTACTTGATCTTTTAAATCAGAATGCAGTGCTACATCTAGCAAGTAATCATTTAACTCTTCACGAGACGTGCTCTTTTCAAGATTAAGGTTCATGATCGCCATAGACACGTTTGGTGTTGGTACACGAATCGCGTTACCAGTTAACTTACCGTGTAATTCAGGTAATGCTTTAGATACCGCTTTAGCAGCACCTGTTGATGTTAATACCATATTTAATGCTGCAGAACGTCCACGACGCTCAGCTTTATGGAAGTTATCAATTAGGTTTTGATCATTTGTGTATGAATGAACTGTTTCAACGTGGCCATTTTTAATGCCAAACTTGTCGTTCATTGCTTTTAACACTGGCGTAATAGCATTGGTTGTACAACTTGCCGCACACACAATCGTGTCTTCAGGTTTAATGTCTTTTTCGTTTACACCGTAGACGATGTTTTTGATTTGACCACCCGCCGGAGCAGTTAGAAGGACTTTAGAAGTGCCTTTAGATTTAAGGTGCAAACCTAAGCCGTCTTCATCTTTCCAGATGCCAGTATTATCAACGATTAGCGCATTTTTAATGCCATAGTCTGTGTAATCAATGCTATCTGGAGAGTTTGCATAGATAACCTGAATGTAAGTACCATTTGCTTTTATTACGTTTGTTTCATTGTCTACCGTAATGCTGCCATTAAAAGGACCATGTACAGAGTCACGACGTAATAAACTTGCGCGCTTTTCTAAGTCACCGTCTTTACCACCACGAACAACAATTGCTCGTAAACGTAAGTTAGCGTTAGGACCATTACGTTCAATTAGCAAACGAGCGAGTAAACGACCAATTCGACCAAAACCGTATAATACAACGTCTTGTGGTTCTTGGCCTTCACCACCTAAAATGCTCGCAAGCTCTTCTTTAAGGTAATCTTCTTTAGTTGCACCTTCACCGGCAAACTTATAAAGATTTCTGAATGCTAATTTGCCTAGATCAATTTTTGCAGGCTTAAGATCCATTTTCGAAATAATTTCAAGGAATTCAAAGCTTTCACGAAGACGAAGTTTTTGACCTTCATATTTAGTTACTGTTTTGTGAGCTTTGATAATATCAATCGCAGATGCCGACACTAGCGGACGACCGTATATGCAAATTTCGATACCGTGGTTACGATATAGGCTACCAATAATTGGTTGCATACGATCGGCGTAATCTTGTCTTTCTAACCAACTTTGTTGGTATTGCTGTTCTGGAGTTAGTGTCATTACATCTACCCTTTAACTTAATCAAATTAAAACGCGATTGAAGGCCCTTCAATCAAAACTGCCGGCATTGTAAATTAATATTATGAAAGTTTAAATGTAATATTACAAAAACACTTTCATTTTATACAAAGGGTCGTGAACTATCCTGTACAACAAGTGACTTAAATAGACGTAACAGGCGTAAAACTGCTACTCAAAAAGGTTTAATCTGTATTTTCCATACTACGAAATGTAAGTGATACTGAATTAACACAGTAACGCTTACCGGTATTAGTTGGTCCATCATCAAATATGTGTCCTAGATGCGCATCACATTGCGAACATAATATTTCCGTTCTAATCATGCCATGACTACTGTCTTTCACATACTTAATTGCATCATCCGAACAGGCATCAAATGAAGGCCAACCGCAGTGTGACTCAAACTTTTGATCCGAATAAAAGAGAGGCTGCTCACAGCAAACACAGTGATATACCCCTTTTCGAGCTTCATTTAACAGCGCACCAGAGTATGGTCGCTCTGTGCCATGATTCCGAGTCACCTCATATTGTTCCGGCGTTAGCTCCGCGCGCCACTGCGCGTCGCTCTTTTCAACTTTACTCATAATGTACTCGCCTTATGGTAATTAAATATTTAACAAACCATCTTGTGGTTCATTTCCATACATAGACTCAAAATTTGGAATATTTGACTCCCAGCTTGGGACTTTATCGCCAATTAATTCTCTAATAGTATCAATAAATAACCGAGTCTTTACTGGTGAATCACGATGTGGATACACTGCATAGAGTGAACCAAAGTCTATTAATTTTAAATGAGTCATAATTGGCATTAATTTTCCAGTTATAACCTCTTGGTTTAACATTTGCGCAGACACAACTGCAAACATGTTGCCGGACTCTGCCGTTTTGACTAACATTTCCACGTCATTCACTCTATAAGCTGCATTCAGTTTTATCGAGTCTTCGAGTCCTTTTTCGTTTATAAAGTTTAGTCGATCAACTTCCATACCCGATGAAGAGTATATAGCGCAAGGTAAGGTTTTTAGGTCGTCTAGTGTTTCTGGTTTTTTAAATCGTTTGAAAAACTCATCAGAAGCAACAATAGCCAGCCGGTTTCGTGCTAATTTTCTCGCGATAAGAGTTGAGTCTTTTGGCTCTCCAAAACGAAAGCCAATATCGTAACCCTCACCCACTAAGTCAACTAACCGATCTTCAAGCCTGAGTTCTACATCTATCTGCGGAAAACGTCGTTGAAACTCTATAATTGCTTGCTGTACATATCGGCGTCCAAAATGTGTCGAACTTGTAATTTTTAGTCGACCTTGTGGTTCTGAATGATAATTTTGCGCGCGTCTTTTTGTTTCGTTTAACAACTCTCTAAGTAACTTTGCTTGTTCTACGATCTCTGTGCCTGCGGCGGTTAGAGAAAGAGAGCGTGTTGTTCGATTTAATACCCTAACACCTAGCTCTTGCTCTAGTTTGGCTATTTGTTTTGAGATAACCGATCGATCGACATGCCGATGCTCAGACACCTTGGCAAAAGTGCCTAACTCAGTTACCTCCAACAATAGAAGCAGTTTACTCGCCAAATCCATAGATTTTCCATTGGTGCATTGTAAGCATTAATAAAGTGCTAATTCGAGCATTATTCTCGTAAGAATACAAGTCTATAATTCTTGGCAACTTAGGAGAATACTATGACAAGAACTTTGAAATTTGGAATGCTTAGTTTAGCACTTGCCAGCGTAATTGGGTGTGCTGAGGTAAAAACACAACAAGGAAATGGTGCCCCACCGCCACCCGTGATCGATGTTGCGACAGTTTCATCCATTGAAATTACTGATTGGCACACTTTTACTACACGCACCGTTGCGCCAGAAGAAGTGCAATTACGACCGCGCGTTACTGGCATTATTGAATCCGTTCGCTTTACAGAGGGCTCCTATGTTAAAGAAGGTGACATTTTATTTTCACTTGATAAACGAGCATATCAAGCAGAGCTTAAAAACTTAGAAGCGCAACTAAAACGAAGCAAAGCGGCACTTCGTCAAGCGAAGAGCGAATATGAGCGAGGAATGTCGCTGGCTGAATCTAAAGCAATTTCTGTAGAACAAGTTGATGCACGTCGTGCTCTTTTTGATCAACGTAGTGCTGACGTTGATTCAATTGAGTCTTCGTTAAATATAGCCCGCTTGAATTTAGACTTTAGTGATATAAAAGCGCCTATATCTGGAAAGATATCTTTGGCATACCATACTAAAGGGAACACAGTACGCGCGACAGAAACCGTTCTTACTAATATTGTCGCTAGCGATACGATAGAGACCTATTTTGAAATAGACGAGCGTACATGGAACAATAAGTTTGCCTCGCTAGAAAATTTAATCGGTCTGCCTGTGCGTATGGAGTTGACCGGTTCTAAAAAAGCCATCTTTGGTAACTTAGACTTTATAGATAACATGATCAATTCAAGCACAGGTACTATTAAAGTGCGTGCTGTTTTTGATAATGAGTCTGGTGCATTACTACCAGGTGCTTTTGCTCGTGTTAGTATCGCTCCTACAGACTTTTCACAACAAATTATTGTTCCTGAACGTGCAATTGGTACCGACTTAAAAAATAAATTTATCCTTGTTGTTAAAGATGAAAACACTCTTACATATCGCCCAATTCAAGTAGGTAAACGTTTAGGTGATTTTAGAATTGTTACTAGTGGCTTAAAAGCAGGTGAAAAAATTGCGGCAAATGGCCCTGCGAAAGTAGGACCTGGTATGCCAATTAACCCTAAACAGGTTGAACTTGAATTACCAAAAAGCTTATTAGTAAGTGATTTCTTAACACATTTAAAGTCCACTACTAGTGTAATGGGTGCCAAGTAATATGAAATTTTCACACTTTTTTATAAGCCGGCCCATATTTGCGGTCATGTTATCGCTGATAATTTTTATTGCTGGTGCTATTTCATTAATGCAGTTACCGGTTAGTGAATACCCAGAGGTTGTTCCTCCAACGGTTGTTGTAAACGCAAGTTACCCTGGCGCAAATCCAAAGGTCATTGCTGAAACAGTAGCTACGCCTCTTGAGCAACAAATTAATGGTGTAGAAAACATGTTATACATGTTTTCACAAGCAACCGGTGACGGGCGTCTATCGTTAACAATTACGTTTGCGCTTGGGACCGATTTAGATAAAGCTCAGCAACAAGTTCAAAGCCGAGTGAACAGTGCCGTGCCGCGTTTACCAGAAGAAGTTCAACGACTCGGTGTAATCGCAGAGAAGTCATCGCCTGACTTAGCTATGGTTGTTCATTTATACTCACCAGAACGTAGCCACGACATAAGTTATTTATCAAACTACGCGGATATTTACGTCAAAGACCAGCTCACCCGACTAGAGTCGGTTGGTGACGTTCGAGTCTTTGGTGGCGGTCAGTACGCCTTAAGAATTTGGTTAAACCCAGAACAACTTGCTGAACGCAAACTCACCGCGTCTGATGTGGTGAATGCCGTGCGCGCACAGAACAGACAAGTAGCGGCTGGTACACTAGGCGCACAACCAACGTCGTCAGACACACAGTTCCAAATTTTATTAAACGTTAAAGGCCGAATGGGTAGCGTTGATGAATTTAACGACATTGTTATAAAAGTTGGCGATAACGGTGCTGTAACTCGATTGAGCGACATTGCTCGTATTGAGCTTGGTCAAAATAATTATACACTTCGTGCAATGCTAGACAGTCAGCCAGCAGTTGCCTTGCCTATTTTTCAACGTCCTGGCTCGAACGCAATTGAACTGTCTGACAGTGTTCGTGAAGTTATGAAAGAACTTTCTACAAGATTCCCACAAGGGGTTGAGTACGATATTGTTTATGACCCAACTATTTTTGTTCGTGGCTCAATTGATGCCGTAATTACAACCTTATTTGAAGCGGTGTTGTTGGTCGTTATTGTTGTAATACTATTCTTGCAAACATGGCGTGCATCTATCATCCCACTTATTGCAGTCCCAGTTTCATTAGTCGGAACCTTTGCGGCTATGCAATGGCTTGGTGTCTCCATTAATACCTTATCGTTATTTGGCTTAGTCTTAGCCATTGGTATCGTAGTTGACGACGCCATCGTCGTGGTTGAAAATGTCGAGCGTAATATTGGTGACGGGCTTTCCCCGTTTGAAGCGACTAAAAAAGCAATGACAGAAGTGACGGGACCAATTATTGCAATTGCGTTGGTATTATGTGCGGTATTTATCCCTACTGCATTTATTACTGGTTTAACCGGCCAATTTTATAAACAGTTTGCCTTAACTATTACGATTTCGACGTTAATTTCTGCGTTTAATTCACTTACTTTATCGCCTGCATTATCGGCTATTCTTTTAAAGCCTCACGGTGCTAAACCGGACTGGTTGACTCGTGTTCTAGATAAAGCTTTTGGTAAATGGTTATTTGCTCCTTTTAATAAAATGTTTGATAAGGCGTCAGACGGATACGTTGCACTCGTCAAAAAGCTAATTCGCTACTCAACAATCGTATTAGTCCTTTATATTGGCTTATTAGGACTAACAGGCAAAGTGTTTACGTCTATTCCAGGTGGCTTTATTCCTGCTCAAGATAAGCAATATCTGGTTGCTATTGCACAGCTTCCTGATGCAGCTAGTTTAGATAGAACTGAAGCTGTTGTTAAAGAAATGGAAAAAATTGCCTTAGCAACACCGGGTGTAATACATACAGTTTCATTCCCTGGTTTATCGGTAAATGGATTTTCTAACAGCTCAAACAGCGGTATCGTATTTGTTACTCTTGATAGCTTTGAAAACCGAACAACCCCAGATTTATCAGCGATGGCTGTTGCTGGTCGCCTAAACGGCGCGTTTTACGGCATTGATGAAGCTTTTGTCGCTGTATTCCCTCCCCCGCCAATTCTAGGTTTAGGTACAACGGGTGGCTTTAAGTTACAAATAGAGGATAGAGCAAACTTAGGTTATGAAGCCTTATTTAATAATCTTCAAACAGTAATCCAAGCCGCTTATAAGGAGCCAGCTTTAACCGGGATCTACTCAACCTTCCGTATTCAGGTTCCACAAATGGATATTGAAATAGATCGAGAGCAGGCGTTACTTCAGGGCATACCGCTTAATGATGTTTTTGATGCGCTGCAAATTTACTTAGGTTCGGTTTACGTTAACGACTTTAATTTGTTTGGTAGAACATACCAAGTTAACGCGCAGGCGGAAGCTGAGTTTCGTGCCGATCCAGAGCAAATATTACAATATAAAGTTCGTAATGCTCAAGGTCATATGATTCCGCTTGGAAGCATCCTTAAGGTGACGCCTACTACAGGACCAGACCGTGTTATGCATTACAACGGCTACCCTTCCGCAGAACTCAATGGCTCACCTGCGCCAGGTTACTCTTCGGCTCAAGCTCAACAAGCGATAGAACGAGTTCTTGCAACAACATTGGATGACGGTATGGCATTTGAGTGGACAGAAGTTACCTACCAACAAATCTTAGCCGGCAATACAATGGTTTATGTGTTTCCGTTAGTTGTTTTACTGGTATTTATGGTTCTAGCCTCACAATACGAAAGCTTAAGGTTACCTTTAGCAATTATATTAATCGTGCCTATGACTATATTATCAGCATTAGTCGGTGTTTGGTTTGTATCGGGTGATAACAACATCTTTACCCAAATTGCACTTATTGTTTTGGTGGCGTTAGCCTGTAAAAATGCAATTTTAATGGTGGAGTTTGCCAAAGAAAAAGCAGATGCCGGAGCCACTACTTTTAATGCCATTGTTGACGCATGTCGTTTACGTTTACGCCCTATTTTAATGACATCGATTGCGTTTACAGCTGGCGTAGTACCATTAGTACTCGCAACTGGTGCTGGCGCAGAAATGCGCGAAACCATGGGTATAGCAGTATTTTCCGGCATGATAGGGGTAACCGTATTTGGTTTATTGTTTACACCGGTGTTTTATATGTTGGTAAGTAAAACTGATAAGAAAACGACAGAGCAGTAATTTTTATGAAAGCATCTAAATCTACTACGCCAAATAAAAATATAACGATGATGAAAGCGATTGCAATTAACGAGGCTAGTGACGATTTTAACGTTGTTGAGATTTTGTTGCCAATCCCTTCGTTGAAAGACGGCCATCACTTAATCAAAGTTAACGCGGTGGGATTAAATCCTGTTGACGGTAAATTGGCAGAGTGTGGATTCTCTCGTTGGAGTTATCCTCATGTAATAGGTTTAGATGCCGTCGGCACCGTTGTTGAAAATAGTAATGGTGCAGCTCCAGCTGTCGGCACCCGTGTCGCATGGCACCATAATGTAAAGGTGCAAGGTGTTCTTTCTGAATACGTAATTGTACCGAGTCATGCGCTAATCGAGGTACCCGAATCAGTGCCAACACAAGTCGCAGCAACTGTCCCTAGTTCTGGCATCACGGCTTATATGGCTTTGGAAAGGCTAGGTTTGCATGAAGAGCAAACTGTCTTGATAAAGGGAGGCGCTGGCTCTGTTGGTCAATTCGCTATTCAGTTAGCGCATAATATTGGCTATAGAGTAATCACCACCGCTAGAGCTGAAAATGCACCGTTCCTGCGACAGCTTGGTGCTGATCATGTCATTGATTATATTAACAAAGACATACAAGGTAGTGTTTTAGAAATCACCTGTCAAAGAGGTGTTGATGCTATCATTGATACTATTGGTGGAGAGACAACATCACAAGATCTAGGGGCGCTTAAGTTTACAGGTTCTATTGCCTGCTTGACACCTTTTGACCCGATAGAAAAAGAACCCTTGTTTACTAAAGCCCCTACTTTAATCGCCATCTCTTTAAATGGAGCCTGGCTATCTGAAGATATGTGTGCTCAGTTAAAGCTAGCTTTCATTGGCAAAAAATTGTTTGAATGTGTTTCGAAAGGCAAGTTAAAAACGCCCGAAATCATCGATGTAAAGTTTGATGCTAGCGCGATTGAATATGCATTAAAACAACAATTGCAGAGAAAGGTTAAGGGCAAACAAGTTGTAATGTTATGCTCATAAACGCAAAAAGCCGCTTTAAATAATTAAGCGGCTTTTTATTAACTGTGACCTTTTGATCGGACGTTAAGTTATTATTTAACCTTAACGATAGGTCTACCAGCAACACTCCATTCAACGTGATACATCTTAGCGCTAGGTTGATCAACGCGAGCAAATGTATGAGCGCCAAAATAGTCTCTTTGCCCCTGAAGTAAATTAGCTGGTAACACGGCACTTCGATAAGAGTCGTAATAAGCTAGCGCTGATGAAAACGCGCCAATTGGAATACCCATCATAGATGAGTTGGCAACGGTACGACGCCAATTTGCTTGATATTTGGCGATTTGGTCGGCAAAAAATGGATCAATTAACAAGTTTGCTAACTCTTCATCTCGCTCGTAAGCTTCTGTGATCGACTGTAAAAATACAGCACGAATTATGCAACCCGCTCGCCAAATTTTTGCTATCCCGGCAAAATCTAAGTTCCATCCTTGTTCTTTAGCCGCCATGCTCATCAATTGAAAACCTTGAGCATAAGCACAAATTTTAGAACAATATAACGCATCATGCAGTTGCGCTATCACCTCGTCTTTGTTTAGCCCTAATTCACTAATCTCTGGACCTTTTAATATGACCGATGCTGCTACCCTATCGTCTTTTAACGTCGATAACGCTCTCGCATAAACCGCGGACGTAATTGTTGGTGAAGGAGCCCCGACTTGTAAGCTACTTACTGCAGTCCACAAACCCGTACCTTTTTGACCGGCTTTATCTAAAATAATATCAACTAATGGCTGATTTGTTTCTGAATCAACTTGTTCTAGAACTTCTGCGCTAATTTCAATCAGGTAACTGTTTAATTCACCTTCATTCCAGTCACGAAATACTTTCGCGATTTCTAATGGCGTCATCGATAAGCCAGTGCGCATGATGTTATAAGCTTCACAAATCAGCTGCATATCAGCGTATTCAATACCGTTATGAACCATTTTTACATAATGGCCCGATCCCGCTTCACCGATATAGGTGGCACAAGGCTCACCCTCTAATACTGGATTACCTGGCTCGTGACGCTCGATTGGTTTTCCTGTGGCAGGATCTACTTTTGCTGCAATCGCCTTGAACATTGGCTCTATACGAGTCCAAGCATATCGATCGCCGCTAGGCATTAGTGATGCTCCAAACCTAGCACCTACTTCGCCACCGGAGACCGCAGTTGTAAAGAATAAAAACTTACCTTCGTAACGTTTTTCACGCTCAACAGTATCAGTCCATAAACTATTTCCCGTATCAACAATAATATCATCGGCCTGAATACCGGCATCAATTAATTTATGACACACATCGTCAACAGGGTTTCCAGCAGGGACAGAAATTATAATTAAATGAGGGGAAGAAAGTTTGGAGAGAAGTTCAGTATAAGAAGTACAAGGGAATATTCGTTGGTCGCCGTTTCTACGTTCAAGTTCATCCTGATTAATAGCGGACTCTACTTTTTCGGTATCTAAGTCGAACGCGGCAATTTTATAACCATTATCGGCTAAGTTCAGGGCTAAATTCTTACCCATGACACCTAATCCAATAAACCCAATATCACATAACGATGATTTATCTGTCATATAAACTTCTCTTTAGAGTGAGCGTTACTTTCAAAATTTGCCGAATTATACAGAAGTCATGCCTAAGTTTATATAAGGCTTGGAAATTAAATATTAACGTCATAAAGGTAATCGCCACAAGCTCAATGAGCGAGGTGATTGGTTATAATGAGTCTGAGTCACTGTAACTTCCTTTAATTCGTTGACTAGACTGGTATCCAATATTCTCTGCGCCGATTTAAAATCACACAAATTATAGTCTACATGACGTTCCGACGCGTTAAGAATTAACAACAACTGATAGCCAAGATCGTCATCGGCAACGACTAAACCTAAACACTGATTTTCATTATTTTGCCAATCGTCTATCTGCTTACTTTCACCATTAGGTTTTAACCAGTTTACATGGTGGTGATAATCGCTATGTTCAAAGTCGTCATCATGTAAAAAACAACGTTGCAGTAATGGAAAACGTTTTCTTATTTGGATCACATATTGCGTAAAACTCAGAAGCGATTGTTGACTTATATCCAAATTCCAACTTAACCAACTAATTTCATTATCTTGGCAATAAGCGTTGTTATTTCCTTTTTGTGTGCGACACACTTCATCACCGGCAAGAAGGTGCGGAACCCCTTGGGAAAAAAGTAAAGTGGCTAATAAGTTTCGTTTTTGTTGTTGTCGCAGTGAGTTGATCGATATGTCATCGGTCTCCCCTTCGACACCATAGTTTTCTGAAAAGTTACCATTATGGCCGTCTCGGTTTTGTTCTAGGTTCGCTTCATTTCTTCGCTGCTGATAGGTCACCAAATCATGCAATGTAAAGCCATCATGATAAGTAATATAGTTAACGCTGGAGGTATGGCTTCGTCGGCCTTTTTTAAAAATATCGCGAGAACCTAACAACCGACTTGCAAGCTCTGGGACTAAACCCAAATCCCCTTTCCAAAATCGCCTCGCGGTATCTCTATACCGATCATTACATTCGAACCATTGCGACGGAAAGTTACCTAATTGATAGCCTTCTGGCCCAATATCCCAAGGTTCAGCAATTAATTTAGCAGCACTTATTACAGGATCTTGTGCCATAGCTCTAAATAAAGCTGCTTTTCGATTATAGCGGTCGCCGTTGCGCCCAAGCGTTGCAGCTAAATCAAACCGAAAACCGTCCACTTGCATTTCCGTTAACCAATAGCGCAATGAGTCCATTATAATTTTTATACCAAAATCACTATCCGCGTTAATGGAATTTCCACATCCAGAATAGTTAACGTAGTTAAAGTTGTAGTCGCCTTCATCACGTAAGTAAAACTCAGCTTCAACTAGACCTTTAAAACTCAATACAGGGCCTTCTGTGCCACCCTCGGCTGTATGGTTGTAAACCACATCAAGAATCACTTCGATGCCGTTGCGGTGTAACTCACGAATCATGGTTTTGATTTCTACAACCGCGTCCTCATTTGCGTATCGTTGATCTGGCGCAAAAAAACTTACCGGGTTATAACCCCAATAATTTGTCAATCCGAGGTTTTGTAACCTCGGCTCCGACATAAAACTGAAAATTGGCATCAATTGAAGACTCGTTATGCCAAGGGATTTAATATAGTCAATACTCGCAGGGTCGATAAGCCCCAAGTATTTACCCCTATTGGATTCAGCGACTTCCCTATTATTGATTGAGAAGCCTTTTACATGCAATTCATAAAGTATCGTTTCATGGCGACTGATATTTGGTTTAGTCACGCCTTGCCAGTCAAATTCACATAACTTAATCTTAGCTTTTGGCAGCATAAATGGGTTTTTGTTAACGTATTGACTCTGTTGCCATACTAAGGATTTATTTAGCGACTTAGCGTAAGGATCGATCAATAGGCGTTGATCAACATCATGGCCTTTTCGAGGTACTTTTTGGATTGCTTGCAATGCATAGAGCCAACTGTCATCAACTCCCAGTATTTCACTATGAAATACTTTTCCCGTTCGACTTGTCAGTTCTACTTTAGTAATGAATTCTTCGGTATCTGGTTTAAAAAAATGTACAAATATTTGAGCCGCATCAGGGGCATAAATAGCAACATTTATTGTGTTGTTATTAAATGTCAGTCCAAGTTTAGTTGCACTTCCTGGCCCAACTCTTGTTAATCGTATGTCCGATTCAGATGTAATCATGAAATGTTCGTTTTAGTTAGATAGAGCGCACTAAGTGGCGGTAAGTTAATCACCATACTATTTTGCTTTCCTTGCCAAGGAATTGAATTTGTATCAAGTTGATAACCGACATTGTAATTGCTCCCCCAATAATACTTACTGTCAGTATTTAGCAGCACTTGATACGTGCCTGTGGTATTCACACCGACTCGATAATCGTCTCTCGGAATAGGCGTAAAATTACAAATAACAATAATTTCATTACCTTCTGCGTCTCGTCGGATAAACGCTAAAATGCTCTTTTCTTCATCTTGATGATCAAGCCACTCAAATCCATTTGTGTCATAGTCAAGTTGATGTAAAGCCTTATTAGTTTTATATAAATTATTTAAGTCTCGATATAGAGTCTGTATTCCTTGGTTTTTATCATTTTCTAACGCATTCCAAGACAATTCGGTGTTGTGGTTCCACTCTTCAAATTGCGCGAATTCATTACCCATAAAGTTGAGCTTTTTACCTGGATGCGCAAACATATAACCTGCATAAACCCTTTGATTTGCAGCCTGTTGCCACTCATCCCCAGGCATTTTTCTAATTAACGATCCTTTGCCATGAACGACTTCGTCATGAGAAAGAGGTAGCACGAAATTTTCGTCATATTGATACACTGTTGAAAATGTGATGTCTCGGTGGTGATAACGTCGATACATAGGATCTTTATTCATAAAGACTAGGCTGTCATGCATCCAACCCATATTCCATTTATAATCAAAACCTAAGCCACCTTCCTCAATTGAATGAGAAACACCTTGATAAGACGTTGACTCTTCTGCAATTGTTATGGACTTTGGAAAACATGACTTAACCTCATGATTCATCCATTTTAAAAGGCTAATCGCTTCGTAGTTATGATTTCCACCATCGACATTAGGTAACCATTCACCCTCATTTCTAGAGTAATCTAAGTACAACATAGATGCTACCGCATCAACTCTAATGCCATCGACGTGAAATTTATCGCACCAATAAACGGCACTTGCTACTAAAAACTGACGAACCTCATCTTTACCAAAATCGTAAATACAAGACTGCCAATCTGGATGCCAACCTTTTTTAGGGTCTTCATAATCGTATAAATGTGTGCCATCAAAGTTCGCTAATCCATGCGCGTCTTCAGGGAAATGAGCAGGAACCCAATCAACGATAACTCCAATTTTAGCTTGATGACAAGCATCTACGAAGGCTTTAAAACCATCAGGATCACCGAATCTGGAGGTAGCAGCAAACATGCCGGTTGGTTGATAACCCCAAGAGCCAGTAAACGGATGCTCTGATATTGGTAATACTTCTATATGCGTAAAACCCATTTCCACAACATAAGGGATAAGTTCGTCAATTAACTCATGATAGCTTAATACCTGATTGTTATTTTCAATGTCTGTTTTGTTTTTCCAAGACCCTAAATGAACTTCATAAATAGACATAGGCTCTTGGTAATGATTAAGTTCTGGTCTGTTCTGCCACTCTGTATCTTGCCACTGGTATTGATTATGATCGTAGACAACGCTGGCAAATGAAGGATATTGGTCGTGGTAAAAACCAATAGGGTCGGCTTTATGAGGAAGTCGCTGTAAATGCTGATCTTTAAGTTCAAATTTATACTTTGAACCAGCCGTTACACCCGGTACGACTAATACAAAATGACCGCAATTGGTTTTTTCCATTGGTAATGCACGACCGTCCCAATGATTAAAGTCACCTATAACACTGCAACTTTGAGCATGAGGGGCATAAACAGCGAAGCGTGTTGCTGGCATATTACTATCTAGCGTAATAAGCTGTGCACCTAACTGATTGTAAATATTCGATGCGCGCTCTCTTACATGATGTACTGCGTAATAAGCTTCTTGTTTATATTGGTAGGGATCATCAACAATTGTTTGTTGTAAGCCACCGGCATGGCTTTTAGTGACTCTCAAGCGATATCGAAACGCTTTACGTCGTTTTGGTAACTCACAGATGAATAACCCCAAGTCATCTGCAATGTCGAAGGTCGCTAACTGTCGATTACGCTTGGCTTCAAGTAATTCAACTTTAACCGCTCCAGGAAACCAAGCTCTAATAAAATAACCTGGCTGTTGTTCGTTCTTGAATAAACCTAACTCGTTAAACGGATGGATAAGAACTGCGCGATTAAGACTATTCGCTAGTGCCGAGCTACTATTAGGTTTATTTTCTGAATTCACTTTTACCACCCATTATAAAGCTAGTGTTTTAATATAAATTGAAACGGGTTTTAATCAAAAACAGCACCTCTTGGTGCTGTTTTATAACGAGTTAAGCTTGCGATCGTGCTTTTGTTAAATCGTGTGTTAGTTGATTAATTTCAGGTTTATTAAAAATATCCTCTAAATTAACGCTTAACTTACGGCGCCAATTTGGATATTCCTCACTAGTGCCCGGAATATTAACTGGCATATCCATTTGCAACCAATCTTCTAACTGCAAACTAAGCAACGCCGTTGCTCCTTTTGCCATGTGCAACTGCAGTCCGTAGTTTAGCTCTTGAGACATGCCAACATAGTTGGCGTCACGACCGACATTGTCAGAAACACTATTATGGCCATGCAAACTGTCTAGTATTGCTTGTTTAGCCTTAATTCGATCGTCATACAACGATTTCATTAATTCATCGCCTGAATACAGTCCTATTTGTTGGCCAAGCTCTAAGTCTTTGCAATGCCAATAGCCGATTAAGGTTGGCATATCATGCGTCGTTAACGTCGCCATAGCTTGTTCTGGATAATGTGAAGGTGAGAAAAATCCACCGTCTTCAGCCTGTTCAAAGAAAAATACTTTATAAGAATGAATGCCATTTTCTTGCAATTTACCAACGATATCATCAGGCACTGTCCCTAAGTCTTCACCAATAATTGCACACTCATTTAAGTGGCTTTCTAACGCTAAAATAGCTAACAAGTCATCGACCGGATAATACACGTATGTGCCCGCCTTAGATGATTCACCTTTAGGTACCCACCAAAGACGAAGTAACGCCATGACATGATCGATACGCAACGCGCCACAGGCATGCATATTCGAGCGAAACAGATCAATAATTGGCTGATATGCTTGCTGATAGAGCTTAACGGGATCCATCGGCGGCAGACCCCAATTTTGTCCAAGCGGACCAAGTACATCTGGCGGAGCGCCTACAGAAGCGTCAGTACAATACAAATCTTTATTTGCCCAGATTTCAGTACTACCCTCGCTTACACCCACCGCTAAATCACGATACGTTCCCATTGCCATGCCTTTTTCAGCACTTACGGCATTGGCTTTTTCCAGTTGCGTTAAAGCAATGAATTGAATATAGGCATAAAAATCAACTAATTCAGCATGTTCCGCCACAAAGTTCTTTACCGCAACCGAATTATAATCTTTAAATTCTGCTGGCCAGACAGGCCAACCCCAGTTGTCACCAATATAGCGGCCTTCAGATTTGAAATGGTCTTGAATTGCATCAAAGGTAGCTAATTGCAAAAGACTATCGCCACCGTCTTTTTTGAAAGACGCAAATGCTTCAGCGTAAGAGGTTTGTTGTTTTAGTTCATTTTCTAAAAAATAATTATAAAGTGGTTTGAGTGCTCGAATTTTTAAATCCATCACTGACTCATAATCAACCAGTTCACTTTGTTTCGCACGAAGAAGTTGTTGCTTAAAGGCGTCGCTATTAACTAACTCTTGGGTATTTTGATCCTTGCTAAATCCGACGACCTGTTCCACATCAATGTATATTACATTTAACCAACGACGAGATGATGGGCTGTAAGGGCTACAGGCATTTCCGTTGTTTGGATATAAAGCATGAATAGGATTTAAACCAACAAAATCTGCACCTCTATCAGCAACTTTTTCAATTAAATATGCTAAGTCAGAAAAGTCACCAACGCCCCAGTTTTTTTCGCTTTTTACGCAATATAATTGAACACTCGGGCCCCAAAGCTTTTTACCATTTACAATATCCGGTTGCTTATAACATTGTTGCGGAGCGACGATTAAACGACCCTCCCCTAGCGGTTCATCGTTCCCATCCTCTAACAGTGTAAGGTCGAAATATCCCATATCTAATTGAAAGTCTATTTCGATTAAATATTGCTGTATTTCAATATCATTGATTTCAACGTTCGCAATTAGTTGATTATCGATTGGTACGACTTTAATTTCTTTAATTAAAGCACCTTGCTGATACACTTTTAACGTTAACTCATCATTCACAAAGTCAATTGGTAGCTTTATAAATACAGGAACAGGCTGATCAACTCGTGAGACGGTAACTGGCTCTAATACGGTTAACCATTGTTGTTTCGTTTCCTCTTCAATCACGTTTAATAGCGCAATTTCATCATCAACTGGATAACCCATAGCCGCGAGAATTTTTGTTTTAGAAGTGTGCTCAATGATGGCTTGGTTTCCCCAAGCATCCGTATACTCAGATTCGATACCGCGGGCGTCCGCCAGTTGTTCGATCAACGATTGGTTCATTGTTATTCCTTGCTGGGAAAAGCTTTGATTAGATAAGCAATCAGAATTATGGGCGCTTACTATAATGTCGTTTACGTAAGTTTGACCACTACATACGTTTGCAAAACAATATTTTAGTATCAGACGCTTCGAAATACTACTGCTCATTACTTTACTTTTAACTTAATTAGATGTAATTTTATTACACTTTTGAAATTACAGTTCACTTTTACAGGGTTACATATGACAATTCGTGTTGCAATTAATGGTTTTGGTCGCATCGGCCGTAATATTCTTAGAGCTTTGTATGAATCAGAAAAAGACTATGACCTTAAAATTGTCGCTATTAATGACTTAGGTGATGCTAGTATTAATGCGCACCTTTTAAAGTATGACACTGCACATGGCCGATTTAACGCTAAAGTACAAAATACAGAAGATAGTATTACCGTTAACGGAGACAAAATTGCAGTAACATCAGAACGTAATCCAGCTAATTTACCTTGGAAACAGTTAGATATAGATGTTGTTTTTGAATGTACCGGTATTTTTGCATCAAAAGAAGAAGCCAGTGCTCATATAGAAGCGGGTGCTAAAAAAGTGATCATTTCTGCGCCAGGTAAGAATGTAGATGCAACTATTGTTTACGGCGTTAACGAAGACATATTAACAAGCGATATGACGGTAATATCTAATGCGTCATGTACAACCAACTGTTTAGCGCCAATGGCTAAAGTTCTAAATGATACAGTAGGCATTGAGTCAGGTTTAATGAACACTATTCACGCTTACACAAACGATCAGCGTTTAAGTGATGTTTATCACACTGATTTGCGTCGAGCTCGTGCTGCTGCAATGTCAATGATCCCGACCAAAACTGGCGCTGCGGCGGCCGTTGGTCTAGTTGTTCCAGAGTTGGCTGGTAAAGTTGATGGCTTAGCCGTACGCGTTCCTACTATTAATGTATCACTGGTAGACTTAACGTTTATTGCCAAGCGTGACACGACAGTAGAAGAAATCAATCAAGTTATAAAGGCTGCCGTCGCCAAAGGCGGATCTTTAGCTGAGGTACTTGCTGTTAACGAAGAGCCTTTAGTTTCTGTTGATTTTAACCATATCCCATACTCGTCAAACTTTGACGCAACGGAAACCCGCGTAACAGGTCGCCTCGTAAAAGTAATGAGCTGGTATGATAATGAGTGGGGCTTTTCTAACCGCATGTTAGATAACGCAGTTTTATTTATGAACGCAAAATAAACAAATTGTAAGTAAGCTAAATACCTTTTAGTTAGCTATAATAAAAAGCGGTTATTTAACCGCTTTTTTAGTGCTTAAACGATGGAAGATAATGAGAACAAAGTACGTAACCACCAAGTTATCAAACGGACAAAAGATTTATCAGGTTGATCACCCTTTTTGCACTGCAACAATAAGTGAATTTGGCGGCCAGCTTTTATCTTTTCAAGACCAACAAGGCGACGAGTGGTTGTGGCTATCCAAGTCTGCTATAAAAGATGGAAGCAAAGCTATTCGTGGTGGCGTACCTATTTGCTGGCCTTGGTTCGGACCTAATGTTGATAAAACTCTTCCACAACATGGTTACGCTCGATTAGTAAATTGGGCACTTGTTTCTGTAGAAGAGGATGAATTTGGCGTACAATTGACACTTCAGCCAGACTTTGTAAATTCTAAATACGAAATCCACAACCTTTCGTTGTTTATGAAAATAGATCTGGGAACGTCGTTATCGATTCAGCTTCATACCGAAAACATCTCCAATTTTTCAGTCAGCTTCAGCCAAGCTATCCATACCTATTTGGCGGTAGATGATATAAACGAATGCAGTATAAGCGGCCTAAATGGCTGTGTGTATTTAGATCAGTTAAAAAACAAAATCAGTCATCAGGAAAATGACTTAGTGCTCAACCAATGGACTGACTCCATATATTCAAACGTACAATCCCCTATTACCTTAGCCAATCGTGGTAAAACTTCTAAAAGCATCGATGGTAATGGCCACGACTCTGTCGTGATATGGAACCCTTGGCAAGATGGCGCTCGACTACTATCTGACTTTGATGATTTAGGCTACCAAAACATGATATGTATTGAGATGGCTAACACAGGCACAACAACGTTAGCACCTCGACAATCGCACACACTAACTCAAGTTATCAGTAAAATCACAAGCTAAATCGTTAATGATTAGATTTTATCAATTAGCGGCCAAAACTTAAAAAGGTAAGCATGACGCTTACCTTTTTAATAAAATGTCTTGTTGTCACTCACTATTTAATTTGGCCTTCGACAGCAGCGCGAGCCAAACGAGTTATTTCTTCCCAGCGTTTCTCTTTAACCACTACATCTGGGCACAACCAAGAACCACCACAACACAATACGTTGTCTAATGCTAAGTAATCTTGATAATTAGAAGGATTTATTCCTCCAGTTGGACAAAACTTAACATTTGGGAACGGACCTCCAATCGATTTTAACGACTGTACGCCACCCGATGCTTCTGCAGGAAAAAACTTAAAATGGGTATAGCCTTTATCTAGCCCTACCATCAACTCTGAAATAGAGGATACGCCAGGGATTAACGCAATAGAACCACTGTTGCCGGCATCTAGCAACTCTGGTGTTAAACCGGGACTTATAGCAAATTTAGCACCCGCTTCGGTAACTTGTTGAAGTTGCTTAGCATTGGTTACCGTTCCAGCGCCAATAATTGCTTGCGGGCAATGTGTCGCTATTTCTTTAATTACCTCAATGGCTGCAGGGGTTCGAAGTGTAACTTCAAGTACACGTATACCGCCAGCGACTAACGCGTTTGCAATAGGCACCGCATCTTCAACGTTGTCGATGACCAAAACAGGCACTACAGGTCCAGCAGCAAATACTTCCGCTGAGTCAATTAACCATTTACGATCTGTCATTTTGAATCCTTAAATAAATCTCTGTAGTTAGCTGTAGTTATAATTCTTGTTTTATGTAAGCTGCGCAACCTAGTAAACCTGGTTGAGGTTCGGTTACGACATAAACAGGAATACCAGAAACGTATGGTTTAAATCGGCCTTTAGCCTCAAAACCAGCTCTAAACTCACTTGTTTTTAGATAGTCAATAAAACGAGGAACTATACCGCCAGCAATATATACACCACCAAAAGTCGCCATTGTTAACGCTAAATTACCGCCAAAACTGCCTAAAATCCTGCAAAACACCCGCATCGCACTTGCAGCCATTTCATCAGTATTATTAATACCATGAGTAGTAATATCTGCAGGTTGAAAGTTTTGTTCAGGTTGTTTATTGATAGTGCATAATGCTTGGTAAATTTGAACTAAGCCCAGGCCAGATAGTAACTGTTCCGCAGACACGGTCGTGTACTTATGCTGCAAATGCTCCAAAATAGCGACTTGTTCAGCATCGGTAGGCGCAAAATCAGCATGTCCGCCCTCTCCACCTAAAGCTATCCACTTTTGTCCACTATGAACTAAATGAGCCACACCTAAACCAGTACCTGCACCGTATATCGCAATAGGCTTGTGCTCTTGAGCTTCGCCGCCACCAACTTGGGTCTTTTGTTCGTCTTTTAGCGAAGGTATCGCCATTGCAATTGCTGTGAAATCATTGATGACATACAACTTATCAAAGCCAAACTTCTGAGCAATCTTGTTTTGTGAAAAGCACCAATGGTTATTGGTCAAATCGACTTTATCGCCAGTAACTGGACAGGCAACATCGATACACGCGTAATGAATGTCAGCATCGATAAAAGATAAGTATTGTTCAATTGCATCATCTATTTTTGCGAAGTCTGCACACCTATAAGTTTGCACATGCTCCATTGATAAATCAGTAAGATTTGCAATTGCCAGTCGAATATTAGTGCCGCCTACATCTGCGACTAAAGCTTGTAATGACATTTTTTCCTTACGCCTCGTGAAAAACACAACTAGCACCTTCTTCAGACGTTGTTAACATCTGCCTCAAGCCATTAAACATCTCACGGCCCATACCTTCACGTTCTGCGCTAAGGTCTTTTGGTGTCACCGTTCGTTTTGCTAACTCTTCATCAGAAACATGAAGTTTTACTAAATTGTTCTCTGCATCAATTTCAATCAGATCACCATTTTGTACTTTAGCAATTAAACCGCCATCTAACGCCTCCGGATATAAATGAATAGCGGCTGGTACCTTGCCAGAGGCTCCGGACATTCGCCCATCAGTAACTAGAGCAACTTTATAACCTTTATCTTGCAATACTCCTAACGGTGGTGTCAGTTTGTGAAGCTCTGGCATACCAACAGCTCTCGGACCTTGATAACGAACTACAACCACACAGTCTTTATCTAAATCACCCGCTTGGAAAGCACCATCTAAATCATGTTGGCTTTCAAAAACAACCGCTGGCGCTTTTACATGTGTTCGACCCTCACGTAAAGAAGATGTCTTAATTACCGCGCGACCTAAGTTGCCGTCTAATACGCTTAAACCGCCGTCCGCTTTAAATGGCGTTTCAATGGTTGCCAAAACTTCAGGATCAAGGGATTTTTCTGGAGCCTCGACCCACTCTAACTTACCGTCACGTATGACAGGCTCTTTGGTATATTTATCTAAGCCTTTCCCGCATATAGTATTAACATCGTTATGAACTAGGCCACCGCGCAACAATTCTTTTATTAGCAATGCCATACCACCTGCCGCTTGGAAGTGATTAATGTCAGCCTGACCATTTGGGTATATTTTTGTAAGTAATGGCGTCGCTGATGACAATGCATCAAAGTCATCCCAATTCACGATAATGCCGGCAGACTTCGCCATGGCAACTAAATGCATTGTATGGTTTGTTGAACCGCCGGTTGCAAGTAATGCAACGATGCCGTTTACCACTGACTTTTCATCGACGATATGACCAATTGGCATATAATCTGTGCCCAAGTCGGTAATACGCGTTGCTTGAATGGCTGCGGCTTCTGTAAGCGCTTCGCGTAATTCTGTGCCTGGATTTACAAAAGATGAACCAGGTAAGTGCAGACCCATTACTTCAACAACTAACTGATTTGAATTCGCAGTGCCGTAAAAGGTACAAGTACCAGCTGAGTGATAAGACTTAGACTCGGACTCTAATAGTTCATCGCGGCCGACTTTACCCTGAGCATAAAGCTGACGCACACGTGCTTTTTCTTTATTTGGAATGCCGGATTCCATTGGTCCTGCAGGAATAAATACGAATGGTAAATGGCCAAAGGACAACGCCGACATCACAAGACCAGGGACAATTTTGTCACAAATGCCCATCATTACCGCACTATCAAACATATTGTGTGATAGACCTACCGCCGCACTCATTGCTATCACATCTCGGCTCATTAAGCTGAGATCCATGCCTGGCTGACCTTGCGTAACACCGTCACACATAGCTGGAACACCGCCAGCAAATTGAGCGACTGACCCAACTTTTTCAACTGCTGCACGAATTTTGTCTGGGTACACTTCGTAAGGTTGATGTGCTGACAACATATCGTTATAGGCAGATATCATACCTACATTGGCTTTAGTTAAGGCTGTTAAGTCTTGTTTTTGTTGACTACTACAAGCTGCAAATCCATGCGCTAAATTGCCACAAGATAAAACGCCTCGATGAGGCCCCTTTTCGCGTGCTCGCTCTATTTTTTCAAGATACGCTTTACGTGTCGCTTTACTACGCTCAATAATTCGATCAGTAACTTCTTGTATAATTTTATTCATTTTATCTCCTAACAATGACTATTTAGTCGTTGCTAACATAACTGTCATCGGAACGTCAGATTGATTTAAAAATGCACTGATGGGTGCTTTGCGAACATCAGTCTCTGATCCAACTCGATTTAATACTGCTTCTTTGCTCTCGCCAACAAGATGTAAATATAGTTGCTTAGCATTCATTAACGCCGTTTTGCTAAATGTCATTCGCTGGTGTGGTGCTGTTGTTGGCTGAGTCGCTAATATTGGCTTTTCTGTCGTTAAACCATCATCTAGTTGTAAACAGCATGGAAAAATAGAAGCTGTGTGACCATCTTCGCCCATACCTAAAATCACAATGTCAAAGGGGGTTTTAATTTTTGATACGTTAGCAGTAACATCTTCAACTGCATCAAACGCATCGGTGTGCGTTGTTTTCATACCAACAAAATTCGCGTCAGCTGCCTTACTTCTTAATAAGTGCTCTCTAACCATAGTTTCATTAGACGCAGGATCGGTAAGAGGAACCCAACGGTCATCAACTAAAGCAATATCTACTTTTGACCAATCCAGCTCAGCGTCTTTTAGCGCTTCAAATAAAGGCTTTGGCGTATTGCCACCTGACACTAATAAACTCGCACGGCCATCTTGTTCAATACCGGCCGATAATTTTTCAACGATTTCTTTAACAAATTGATTATTCAATTCAGAAGATGTCGAAAACTTTTTAATTGTCGCGTTCATTTATTCGTCCCACTCTCTATCGTCTTTTGCCAACATAGCAATTGACGCTACAGGCCCCCAAGATCCGGCTGAGTATGATTTAGGAGACTCATTGGATTTATCCCAAGCGTCCAAAATACCGTCAACCCAAGTCCACGCGGCTTCAACCTCATCCCTACGAACAAATAGGGACTGATTCCCCAACATAGCTTCTAACATCAAACGTTCATAAGCATCAGCGATACGGTCATTTTTAAAAGTATCTGAAAAGCTTAAATCTAGTTTTGTTTGTTGAAGTTCCATTTTTTCGCCAAGCCCAGGAACCTTATTCATTAAATGAATTTCAACGCCCTCATCAGGTTGTAGTCGAATGGTCAATTTATTTGCGGGCAGTGTTTTATATGTCTCTTTAAATATGTTGTGCGGTAACTCTTTAAAATGAATAACGATTTCAGTGCCCTTAATTGGCAGTCGCTTTCCTGTTCTTAAATAAAACGGTACACCCGCCCATCGCCAGTTATCGATATCAACTCGCAATGAAACAAAGGTTTCTGTGGAGCTTTCCGTATTTGCTCCTTCTTCCTCTAGGTAACCAGGTACAGCTTGGCCGTTAACAAATCCAGAGGTGTATTGACCGCGTACGGTTTTATCAGATGCGTTGTCGACTGTAATTGGTCTAAGCGCTTTTAATACTTTTAATTTTTCGTTTCGAATACTGTCAGCACTGACATCAACGGGCGGTTCCATAGCTAATAAAGATAGGATTTGTAACAAATGGTTTTGGACCATGTCACGCATTTGACCTGCGTCATCATAATATCCCCAACGCCCTTCTACGCCTACTGACTCTGCAACTGAGATTTGAACGTGATCGATACATTCATGGTCCCAGTTGTTAGTAAATATCGCATTTGCAAAACGAAGAACGAGCAGATTTAACACGGTCTCTTTGCCAAGATAATGATCGATTCGGTAAATTTGTTCTTCGGCAAAATGTTCGGCTATTTTATCGTTAATTACTTTAGAGGAAGCTAAACAATGTCCGATTGGTTTTTCTACGACAACTCGAGTTTCTTCATTTACTAAACCTGCAAATTTTAAACCGTCACAAATTGCACCAAATACAGAAGGTGGCGTTGAAAAGTAATTCACCATTGTTCTTGTAGATTGATCAACGACGCTAGATATACGTTTATAATCTTCAGCTTGAGTCATATCTACTTGGCAATACTCCAATCTAGCTAAAAATCGAGATTTAATATCACTATCAACCGGTTCTTTTAAAAATCGTTCTAGGCTCTCAGATACAATATTTTTATAACTTTCCAAGTCATGTTCGTCACGAGCAACACCTACTATTTTAGTATCCTCTGCAAGTAGCTGCGAACGTTCCAGTTGATAAAGCGCAGGAATTAATTTACGTCGTGCAAGGTCACCCTTGGTGCCGAACAGAACTAAATCGCAAGGTTTATGGCTTAATTTTTTGGCCATTGATGACTCCACTAAGATGGTCAGTTTATTGTAATTAAACTACATAGCTCTAATGCTATCGAACATATGTAGGCAATGTAAACCCGATTTATGTAATTTTTTTACATAAAAGTAAACTTTTAACTAATTTTGTTGTTTTTCATTAGTAATTAATTTCTAATGCAATACATAAAGTCGAATTGTTATAAATATCAGTCTAATTTTAACCTGTAATTTACAAATAGTGGCAGGTTTTAATCAGTTTCTAATAGTAGCGTAAATTAAGGCTTGTTAGGATTTAAGGAATAAGAATGAATATTCTTGAAAAAATAAACTTACAAATTACAACATTCAGTAAATCTGAGCGTAAAGTCGCAGAAGTTATTATAGACAACCCTGAACAGGCGATACACTCTAGTATAGCTACGTTGGCTAAAATAGCAGATGTTAGTGAGCCTACCGTTAACAGATTTTGTCGTCGGTTAGATACAAAAGGTTTCCCAGATTTCAAACTGCACCTTGCACAAGGTCTTGCAAACGGTACGCCGTATGTTAACCGTCATGTTGACGAAAGTGATGGTCCTGAAGAGTATACGGCGAAGATTTTTGAATCGACGATGGCCTCTTTAAATAGCGCCCGTAAAAGTATTGATATTTCACAAGTAAATAGAGCTGTTGATATCTTAACTCAAGCTAAGAAAATTTCTTTTTTTGGGCTGGGCGCATCAGCATCTGTGGCGCAAGATGCTCTAAATAAATTCTTTAGATTTAACGTTCCTGTAAACTGCTTTGAAGATATAGTCATGCAGCGTATGAATTGCATGAATAGTAGCGAAGGTGACGTTGTAATGCTTTTTTCACATACAGGTAGAACTAAGCAATTAGTAGAGATAGCCGAAATTGCTCGTCAAAACGATGCAACGGTTATAGGCGTAACTTCTAAAGACTCTCCATTAGCAAAAGAATGTAATATTTGTTTAAGTCCGGACGTTCCAGAGGACACAGATCTTTACATGCCAATGGCATCAAGAATTGCACAACTGGTAATTATTGATGTTCTTGCAACTGGATTTACTTTAAGACGCGGACCTAAATTTAGAGACAACCTCAAAAAAGTGAAAGACTCACTGCGCCCTTCCCGTTTTGACAAACGCGATTAATAGCTTAGATCGTTATTCATTGTGATTACCCATTAAAGCAGACATTGATAATTCATATGTCTGCTTTTTTATACATTAACAATTACTTAATACAGATTTCACTTGGCATGTTTGTGATTTAAACCGTTAATTTTTGTTTACTGTTCTATACTTCTTAGTAGTTCATTCTGTAATATTTATTCACAAAGTTCTGTATAAAGCCTTGTAATTTTATTTTATTCTTTCAAAATGTAATTAAATTACAGTTTGATTGTATTTCAACCTATGGAGTTTCCCTTACATGTCCAACGTACTGAGAAGAACGAAAATCGTTTCAACTTTGGGTCCTGCTACTGACAGAGATAATGTTTTAGAGCAAATTATTGCTAGCGGCGTAAATACAGTTCGCCTTAACTTTTCTCACGGTAGCGCTCAAGACCATATAGACAGAGCATTACGAGTAAGGGAAGTAGCCAAAAAATTAAATACGTATGTGGCGATTTTAGGCGACTTACAAGGACCAAAAATTCGAGTTTCGCGTTTTAAAAACGGTAAGATCTATCTTAACGTAGGTGATAAGTTTGTTTTAGACGCCGAAATGGACAAAGACGGCGGCGACGAAAATCAGGTTTGTATCGACTACAAAGATTTGCCTAAAGATGTATCAAAAGGCGACTTGTTGCTATTAGACGATGGTAGAGTACAACTTTTAGTCGAATCAGTTGAAGGCTCAAAAGTATTTACCGAAGTAACCGTTGCGGGTCCATTATCGAACAATAAAGGTATAAACCGAAAAGGTGGTGGCCTAACCGCTCCAGCGTTAACTGAAAAAGACAAAGCTGACATAGTCACAGCGGCAAAAATCGGCGTTGAATACCTTGCGGTATCGTTTCCTCGTAACGGCGCCGACTTGGAATATGCGCGAAAACTTGCAAAAGAAGCCGGTTTTTCTCCTAAAATAGTTGCCAAAGTAGAACGTGCAGAGACCGTAGCCACCGACGAAGCGATTGACGACATTATATCTGCTTCAGATGTAATCATGGTTGCTCGTGGCGACTTAGGTGTAGAAATTGGTGATGCTGAACTTGTTGGTGTACAAAAAAAATTGATTGCCCGTTCGAGACAACTTAATAAGGCGGTGATCACTGCAACACAAATGATGGAATCTATGATTTCTAGCCCAATGCCAACTCGTGCAGAGGTAATGGATGTATCAAACGCGGTATTAGATGGCACTGACGCCGTCATGTTATCAGCCGAAACAGCGGCGGGTGATTTTCCTGTTGAAACAGTGAAAGCCATGGCGAATGTGTGTCTTGGTGCTGAAAAACACCCTAGCGTCTTAAGCTCAAAACATCGTATGGATGTTCAGTTTGATAACATATCTGAAACGGTTGCAATGGCAACTATGTATGCAGCAAATCATATGAAAGGCATCAAAGCGATTGTTGCACTAACGGAGTCGGGAGGCATGGCTCGCCTACTCTCTCGTATTAGTTCGGGATTACCAATTTATGCAATGTCGCGCCACGAAAAAACGCTAAATCGTTGTGCTCTATTCCGCGGTGTTTACCCTTGTATGTTTGACTCAACAAAATTTGAAGACGACGCAAGAGAAGCATTAAAGGAGTTACTTGTAGAGGGTCGCCTTAAAAAAGGTGATTTAATCTTATTAACTCACGGCGATAAAATGGAAACTATTGGTGCTACAAATACGATGAAAATAATGACGGTTTAAGTCATTTTACTGAATAGAGTTGTAAACGTTGAACGACTTATAAAAAGTGCCAATATTAAAAACAAAAAAGCCCAAACAATGTTTGGGCTTTTTCTTATAAAGAATAACGTTTAGAAAAAGTTCTTCTTAACTTCGATACCCCAGCTCATCGGCTCATTAACAATACCTGTATTATTGTTAAAGTCGATACCAGCTTTAAGGTTATCTTCATCAGTGATGTTACGACCAAATACAGCAACTTCAAGATCTAAATCATAGTGAACGTATCCGATACGTAAACCTAACTCAAACTGACCGTCTGTTTTGTATTCTTTCGTTTCATAGATGAATAAGTTTGTATCACCTTGATGAGAATAATCTGTGTAAATAAACAATTCTCCTTCATCAGCAATTGGCATCGCATAACGAGCGGTTGCTGTGAAAATCGTTTTTGGTGCGTTAGGGAAAGGATTGCCATCAACGTATGCAAACCCATCTTCATTTAAACGATCTGTAGGAGTACAAGCACCCGAACCACAAGTTGCAATTAGTAAATTTTCATCTTGAAGTTCAGTATCGTTGTATGAGAAACCAGCGGTTAACGTTAGGTTTTCGTTAACTCGAATTTCTGAATCAATTTCAAAACCTGTGCCTACACCTTTACCTGCATTGGTAAGTCCAATGTTGTTACCATTACCACCAACCGCAGTTAATTGAATATCATCGATTACATAATGGAAAACCGCACCGTTTAAGCGAAGTGTATTGTCAAATAAGTCAGTTTTAAAACCAGCTTCATATGACATAATCGTTTCAGCGTCAGCAACTGAAGGGTAGCCTTCAAAAGCGACATCACGGCCTTGTATTGATTGAGCACGGAAACCATTAGATAAACGAGCATAAACACTCATATTATTATCAATAGTATAGTTAGCCATTGCTTCCCATGACCATTGCCCGTCATCAACTGAAAATGGCGTGTACTCTTGAATAGAAGCAGCACCGATAACAACGGCAAATCCGTCTTCATTCTGCTTACCCACGCTGATTGATTTTTCGTCGTATGTGTAACGAAGACCACCGATGATAGTTAAGTCATCATTAACCGCGTAGGTTGACTGACCAAAAATAGCCCACGTAGAGTTATCGTGGAATACCTCGGTCGCGCCGAAGAAGCCATCTATACTTTCAACACCAAAAGATGAGTCAAAATAGAATAAACCTGTTTGCCATGTTAACTGGTCATTTCCGTTACTAGAAATGCGAAGCTCTTGAGTAAACTGTTTTAAGTCATTAAGACGATCTTCTGTTACTGCACCAAAAGGAATAAACCCAGGGCCGTTACGATTTTCAATCGTACAGTATTCGTTTATAACGCCATCTTGACAAATATAACCACCGTCGATGTCACCTTTTGAGCGCCCATCTGCATTTTCTAACGCAGTGATCGAAGTTAATGTGAAAGCGCCTAAATCGTAATTAATATTTAAGCTCAAACCATCTTGGTCATACTCTTGAGGGTTGTTATCGCCATCGTCATACCAAACCGTATCACGATCATAATTTTCATTTAGCTCATTACTTCCAGTAGTAAGGATATTTGCACGCATCACAGAGGATGTACCTTCTAATGAGCGCTTGTGGAAGTTAAAGAGAATGTCTAAATCTTCAGTAGGATTGTAAGCCAGTTGTAATCGCATAGCTTTTTCATCATGGCCGCCTAATGCGTCGTTTTCACCTGTAAAGCCATTATCAATCCAATCATCTTTAGACTGATTCAACACAGATAAGCGAGCATTTAAGTCATTTGCTAAAGCACCACCAACAGCACCTTCAAGGTTAACCAGTCCAAAACTACCAGCACCCGCTTTAACATAAGCGTCAAAGTCTGAGGTTGGTTTACGACTTGTAAACTTAATGATACCTGCTGTCGTGTTTCGGCCGAATAGTGAGCCTTGAGGACCACGAATGACTTCAACTTGGTCTATATCAAAAAGCGGGAAACTCTTTAATACAACGTTTTCCATTACTACGTCATCCATAATAATAGAAACAGGTTGTGATGCTGCTAAATCGAAATCTGAGTTACCTAGACCACGCATGTAGAATCTTGGTGCTACTCGTCCGTTCGAAGACTCAGCGTATAAACCTGGTACGCGAGCCGCTAAAGACAAAATATCGTCGCCTGAAGAAAACGTGTTTTCAAAACGCTCTCCCGACATCGTTGCAATTGAAACTGGAACATCTTGAATAGACTGTGTACGTTTTAATGCGGTAACAGTAATTTTTTCAAGTTTTGCATCGTCTTGCTCTTGGGCATTTTCTTGAGCGTTCACATTTAAAGATAGTGAAGCTAGTAATGCAGCTTGGATGCTAAGTGCTAATGCAGCCTTTTTCATAAATTTATCCTGAAGATTTAGTTAGAAGTCTTTTTATATCAATCAATTACTTACACAACTCATCGGATGAGAAGATTGACAGAGAAACTTAAGCATGTGCATTGTATGCGAAATAGAAATTTTTGTTTAGTTTAAATTCAGACTTTTTGTCACATTAATTTCATATCTGGCAGATAGATAGTGATAATTTTAGTTAAAATTTAATAAAACGCTTGAATCATTTCATAATCTCCCTATGATCCGTCACCGTGAAAAAAATAATATCTAAATTGTTAGGAGCAAGTGTTTGTGGATATTGATTGGATAAGAAGTTTATTAGGGATCACTGTTCTGTTGATATTAGCGTTTGCTTTATCCACAAATCGTCGTGCAATAAATAAACGAACGGTAATTAGCGCATTTTTATTGCAGTTTTTCTTAGGGGCGATGGTTTTATACTGGGAACCCGGTAAAGATATCTTGCTTAATGTATCTCAAACACTGTCCACCGTGTTTGATTATGCAACCGATGGCATTGTCTTTATGTTTGGTGACAAGATAGGTGGCAAAGAACTTGGCTTTATTTTCGCGGTTCATATTTTACCTGTTATCGTATTTTTCTCATCTTTAATTGCTGTTTTATATTACCTTGGTGTTATGGGTAAATTGGTTAGCATTTTTGGTGGTGCACTTAGAAAGATAACTGGAACAAGTAAACCTGAGTCAATGTGTGCTGCGGCGAACATTGTTGTTGGCCAAGCAGAAGCGCCGCTTGTAGTTAAGCCTTTTCTTAAAACAATGACACGCTCTGAATTATTTGCAGTTATGGTTGGTGGTATGGCGACGGTAGCAGGTGCTATTATCGCTGGTCTAGCGAGTATAGGTATTGAGCTCAAATACTTAATCGCGGCGAGTTTTATGGCAGCCCCTGGTGGTCTTTTAATGGCTAAAATGATTTTACCAGAAACAGAAGAGCCAAAAAATGAACTGTCCGAATTAAAATTAGAAAGTTCTGGTCACGTAAACGTCATTGATGCAGCTGCAGACGGTGCGGGTGAAGGTGTGAAATTCGCAATATCAATCGCAGCTATGCTTATTGCCTTCATTGCTTTGATTGGTTTAGTAAATGGTATTTTAGGCGGTATCGGTGCCTGGATTGGCTACCCTGAGCTAACTTTACAATTAATTCTTGGTTATTTATTTAGCCCGGTGGCATTTATAGTTGGCGTACCTTGGTCAGAGGCACAGCTTGCTGGTTCATTCTTAGGCCAAAAGTTAATCCTTAATGAATTTGTCGCTTACTTAGATTTCCTAAATTATAAAGGTGAGCTAAGTGAAATGACTCAAGTCATAGTTACTTTTGGACTCTGTGGATTTGCAAACTTGTCATCAATTGCAATACTAATTGGTGGTGTTGGTAGCATGGCTCCAACTCGAAGACATGAGTTGGCTGAGCTTGGTTTAAAGGCCGTCATGGCAGCAACCCTAGCGAACCTTATGAGTGCTGCAATTGCTGGTCTGTTTGTCTCACTCACCTAACGTTCATATAACTGCAGAACGTATCTTATAGGATGCGATTTTAGCAAAAAAAACCGGAGAATCTTCTCCGGTTTTTTTATGAATTATTTATTTGGCAAGGTTATTGTTTCAAACATCTTATCAACCTCTTCTTGATTCTTCAGTAAACAAGCTTTCTCTACTCTGTCTTTGGTTAAGTGCGGAGCAAAACGTTCAATAAAGTCATACATATAACCTCTTAAGAAGCTGCCTTTTCTAAACCCAATTTTTGTAGTTGACGCCTCGAATATATGAGACGCATCAATAGTAACGAGATCAGTATCTGAATCATCCATGGCCATCGTCGCAATAACACCCACTCCAACACCTAACCTTACATAAGTTTTAATAACGTCTGCATCAGTGGCGGTAAACACTATTTTAGGCTGTAACCCCTGCTCTGCAAACGCTTTATCTAATTCCGATCTACCAGTAAAACCAAATACATAAGTTACCAACGAATACTTTGCTATGTCATCGAGCTGAATCTTAGTCTTGAGCTTAGCTAACGGATGATCTTTTTGAACAACGATAGACCTGTTCCAGTGATAGCAAGGAAGCATAACTAAGTCGTTGTAAAGATGTAATGCTTCTGTTGCTATTGCAAAATCTGCATCACCTTTTGCTGCTGCTTCACTAATTTGTGAAGGCGTTCCTTGATGCATATGCAAAGAAACTTTTGAATATTTTGACATGAAACCTTGGATAACACTCGGCAATGCATAGCGAGCTTGTGTATGCGTGGTTGCAATATTTAGCTTACCTTGATCAGGAAGCGTATGCTCTTTCGCGACCTGTTTAATGCTGTCAACTTTGCTCAGTATATCGCGTGATAATTCTATAATGTCACGCCCCGACGGTGTAACGTGAGTAAGATGTTTACCGCTGCGACCGAACACTTGCACGCCTAGCTCATCTTCTAACATTCGAACTTGCTTACTTATACCAGGCTGTGACGTAAATAAACTCTCAGCGGTTGCAGATACATTCAAATTATGGTTTTCGACTTCTACAATATAACGGAGTTGCTGTAGCTTCATGTAAATATTTCCCAGTTTGCTTATTCTAAAAATATATACATAATCCAACATTTATTCCATAATTTTTTATATGTTATAAAAGTGTTATCACTACACTAATGTTTAAAATTTGTTTACTATGCAAAGATAGAGACATTTAGTCTAAGCTAGTTACTTGTAACTGTTAATTATTTTTAAGTCTGTGACTAGCCTACTTTTAAGGATTTTTTATGCTTTTCGCCATTATCGTTGGCTTGATTCTTGGTTTAGTCGTAATTGTCGTTGTAACTAACACAATGCAACAACAAAAGAAAAAACTAGAAGACGAACGCCGTCGAGAGATTATTAAGTTTCGCGCAATTTTAGACGAGACAGAAGAAGCTATTCAAAATACGGCTGGTATTCCATTATCGCAAGAAGGTTTTGGCATACTTCTAAATCGTGAATTGTATGCATTAAAAAGCATGCTTGAATTAACGCCTGGCAACAAAGACGTCAAAAACCGTATTCAACAAGTGCAAACCAAGCTAGAAAATAATGACTTTATAGCTGGCGATGCTGAACTAATGACATTACCAGAAAATGAAAAACAATTGATAGGCATAGTGCAAGGCATTAAAAAGTTTAGACTCATTCTTCGCTCAGAGCATGGTAAAGGTAGAATTTCTAGTGAAGCCTTTGTTCGTGAGGATAAAAAGTTTGAAAAATTGCAGCTTCGTATAAATATCGAAACTCAATTAAAGCGCGGCAAAATGGCAATGAGTAAAAATATGACGGGTTCAGCTCGCCAGTATTTTGAAAAAGCAATTATCACTCTTGATAAGCAAAACTACGCAGACGAATATATTATTTCGCGAAAAGCAGAGATTGAGCAACTACTCGAACAAATTACTCAAGATCTTAAGTCAGCTAACCTTGATGATGTTAAGAAAAAGCAAGCTGAAGAAAAAGATGATTTAGACGCCTTGTTTGCACCGAAGAAAAAATGGTAACAGCTTCTATTAAAATAGAAGTCTTTAAGAGAAATAATCAACGAGTCGTTAACGCCTTTTATAAACAATACAAGCGAAATGTTAGTGTTAACAGTAAAGACTTTGTTGTCGTCGCTGTTGAGCAAAGTAAAAATGATAGCGAAAATAAAATCCTTGGTGTGGCTTTTATTAGAAAAATACCAGGGCTACAACCGCCTGAATTATTATTTAGAAGTCTGTTTGTCGCGCCAATACACCGCAACAACGGTATTGCATCAAAAATTATTCATTTAACGCTTCAGCACTTCCCTAGCAAAGCCATTTACACAATAACTGATAAAAGCTTGATTGATTTTTACTCTCAATTTGGCTTTACTGTTTGTAATACGCCACCAGACTCCATTAGTAATTTAAAGACAAAAAAAAGCCCAACCGTAATGGTTAGGCTTTCATAGTTTCCAAAACAGTCAATCTGTTTAGTTAGATTGAAGATTCCAGTTCTGGAAGTGCTTCGAATAAGTCTGCTACTAGACCGTAGTCTGCAACTTGGAAAATCGGCGCTTCAGCATCTTTGTTGATTGCAACAATCACCTTAGAGTCTTTCATGCCTGCTAAGTGTTGAATTGCTCCAGAAATGCCAACCGCAATATATAGATCTGGAGCCACTATTTTACCCGTTTGACCTACTTGCATGTCATTTGGAACAAAACCAGCATCAACAGCGGCGCGAGACGCACCAACAGCGGCGCCAAGCTTATCGGCGATACCGTCTAATAATTTGAAGTTATCACCATTTTGCATACCACGACCACCAGAGATCACAACACTTGCCGCTGTTAATTCTGGTCGTTCAGACTCAGTAAGCTCTTGTGAAACAAATGACGACAAACCAGAGTCACTCAATGAATCAATTGAGACTAATTCAGCACTGCCACCCAAGCCCGCTTTATCAAACGCCGCCGTACGAATAGTAATAACTTTTTTCGAATATTCTGATTGTACAGTTGCTATGGCGTTACCAGCATAGATTGGGCGCGTGAATGTATCCGAGCCTTCAACCGAAATAATGTCTGATATTTGCTCTACGTCTAATAGAGCAGCAACACGAGGCATAAAGTTTTTACCTGTTGTAGTCGCTGCCGCTAGAATATGTGTGTAATTATCAGCTAGTTCAACAACTAGAGCCGATAAGTTTTCAGCTAGCGCATGTTCATAAATGGCATTATCAGCAAGTAGTACTTTAGCTACACCGTCAATCTTACAAGCTTCATCAGCCACTGCTTGGCAGTTTGAACCGGCAACTAAAAGAGTGATGTCACTACCAATTTTAGAAGCTGCATTAACCGCTTTTAATGTGTCTACTTTTAATTCGCTATTGTCGTGCTCTGCGACTAATAAAATACTCATGCGATCACCTTTGCTTCATTTTTTAACTTTTCTACAAGCTCTGCAACAGATTCAACGATAACACCACCAGCTCGTTGAGAAGGCTCTTCTACCTTTAAAACTGTCATTTTGCTTGTTAGTTCAACACCTAAGTCGGCCGCTGAAATAACTTCTAGTGGTTTGCGTTTCGCTTTCATAATATTCGGTAATGAAGCATAACGAGGTTCATTCAAACGAAGGTCTGTTGTAACTATCGCAGGAAGTGATAAAGCAACAGTTTGTAAGCCACCATCAACTTCACGAGTAACAGACACTTTGTCAGACTCAAGTTCAACCTTAGATGCAAATGTACCTTGTGGCATATTTGTTAGTGCCGCTAACATTTGACCTGTCTGATTATTATCAGAATCAATAGACTGCTTGCCTAAAATCACTAAATTCGGCTGTTCTTTTTCAACTAGCTTAGTGAGTAGTTTTGCCACTTGCAATGAGCCTAGCTTAACATCAGCTTCAACTTGAATAGCACGATCTGCGCCTAACGCTAAAGCCGTACGAAGTTGTTCTTGGCAAGCTTTATCGCCAATAGAAACCACAATAACTTCTTCTGCTTTACCCTGCTCTTTTAAACGAACGGCTTCTTCAACTGCGATTTCACAAAATGGATTCATCGCCATTTTGACATTGGCTAAATCTACGTCTGAATTATCCGGCTTAACACGTGCCTTCACGTTGTAGTCGATAACCCTTTTAATAGGTACTAGGATTTTCATATTCTCTCCCAAAATTTACACCAAACTAGCTTTGCTATTCAGTATAGGTTTGATTATCAAATTTATGGCAGACAATTTAATATCAGTTTACGTAAACGTCAACTTTATACACGATGCAACCCGCAATTATTTGTAAAGATAAGTGTTATCTTTCGTTATAAGTGATTATTTTGTATAAAAATGTAGCAATATTCTAAATTGGTACCACACTTAACGTATAACTTAAGAGGTATTTAAATGCATAAACCAAGTCGAAGTGTTGAGTTTCGTTTCCTAGCTGAACCTACCGATGTAAATTTTGGTGGAAAAGTACATGGTGGCATTGTAATGAAATGGATTGATCAGGCTGCGTACGCCTGCGCGGCTGGTTGGAGCGGTAAATATTGTATAACGGTTTCTGTGGGCGCGATAAGATTTGTTCGCCCTGTTCTTGTTGGTAACCTTGTTACTGTTGAGGCTACCGTCGTCCATACAGGTAATTCAAGCATGCATATATACGTCAGCGTCAAAGCAACGGACCCAAAACTAAGTAATCCACTTGAAACAAACCATTGTATTATTACATTTATTGCTGTGGACGCCGACGGCGACAAAGTCCTTGTGGAACCGTGGAAACCTAAAACTAAACTAGATAAAAAATTACAGCAATATGCAATAAATATGAAAGACTTGAGTATTCAAGCCGAAAATAAATTACGTGAAAGCTAAGCTTATTATTTTGTAGCACGCCTAGTTGTTCTATTAAGTGAGCTACTGCGTACCGCTGGGTTGAACATAGTCCGATAGCGAACTCTTGGTCGCACGGGTGTTAACGGCCATTCTCGTTTTTTCGCAACTAAGATACAAACCCCGCCAAGGGACGGACAAAAGCGTTTGAGTAAACTAGGGATAAAACTGCTATCTAGCTCTTGGTCATTTTGTGCCAAAACTGAATAACAAAGGTAGTCTTCTTTTGTAACTTCAAAGCCCAATAAATGAAGCCAATCCTTAACTCGTGCGACACTAAAAAATCGACCTTTTTTAAAGAGTTGAAACTTCTGGCTTGGAACAAATTTTTGCAGCGCTAATGACGACCAAGGGTTAAAAACAGCTAGGATAAGATTACCATTTGGTAATAGAACACGATGAGCTTCGCGCAGTATTTGATGCGGGTCAGAGCCAAACTCTAAAACATGATTCATTACAATAGCGTCAATTGAATTCTCCAGAAATGGTAACTCATCAAACTCCGCAACTACGCCAGTAAGAGGGGTTTTATTATTCAACGTCGTTAAACTAACTTGGGTAGGTATGGTACTTTCGTGACTCTCTAAAACATTACTTAACTGACCAATTTTCAATAAATATTGACCAAAACAATATTTTAACTGTTCAGATATGATGCTTTGTTCCGCTTCGCGCACCTTTTCGCCTAGAGGAATACTTGCCCAATCATTGATAGGTGAAACTGAGTTATAGCCTAGTGCTGGTTTCAATACGTGCCTCTTCTACTGTGGATAGCATTTAGTTAGTATATGTTATACCGATAAAAACAAGGAAACCAATATGTCTAATGTTATCCGTATTCCTGCTTTTAATGATAACTATTTTTGGTTAATGTCAGATAATAAACAACAGGCATTAATTGTAGACCCGGGCGATGCTCAGGTTGTGATGGATGCTCTTCAACGTCGCAATTTAGATTTAACCGATATACTAATCACGCATCACCATGCTGATCATATAGGTGGTGTAGACCAATTATTAAAACAATATCCCAATGCAAATGTATTCGGTCCTGCCACCAGTCGTTTTGATATGGTGACTCATCCATGCTCAGAGGGTGACGTAATCTACCCAAAGGCGACTCAGCAACCATTTAGTATTATCGAAGTACCTGGCCACACTTCAGACCATATTGCTTATTACAGCGCACCTATTCTTTTTGTCGGGGACACGCTTTTTTCAAGTGGTTGTGGTCGTCTTTTTGAAGGAACGGCAGAACAAATGTTAACTTCACTCAAAAAATTAGTCTCGTTGCCACTGGATACTCAAATCTATTGTGCTCATGAATATACATACGCTAATGCACAGTTTGCAATTGCCGCGCTACCGAATAACAAGACTATTCAGGACTTTCTTTTGAAGACAGCGGAAAAAAGGCGTGACGATAAAGCAACGGTCCCTACCTCTTTGGCAACTGAATTAACAATTAATCCTTTTCTTCTCTGCCACACGCTGCCGCTTCAGCTTAGTATGCAAAAGCAATTTGGTTTAGCTACTTTACCTTCTGAGTTAGAGACGTTTACTTACCTTCGAAAATGGAAAGATGTCTTTCAAAATTGATTTGTAGATTAGCTACCATTGCAGGATTAGGTTATTATTGAGGATAGTTTTCCGTTCATGGCTACTCAGCCCCTTACAAAGTGTTATTAATTATATGTTTATAAAGAAAAAAAATATTATCCTCGTGATATCAGCGCTAGTCGCGGTGGCTGGTTGTAATAGTACTCCAGACTATACCGTAAGCACTCAGCAAGAAGTAAATAATGCAAAAGGTATTTTAACTAGTATAGACCCAGACACTATTGCCTCGCCGAGAGAAGTTGTAGACGCATTGACTTTGGCCGCGTTGGAACCAGAAGTGGGATCGTTAGAGTTAGATGAGGCCCCCGCAACGTTTGATGATGTTTGGCAAAGAATCAGCTACCAGCTCTCTATCGAAATTCCGCAGAATCGACAAGTCGTTACCGAACGAAACTGGTACGCTAAACACCCTAGTTACATCACTCGAGTCGCTAAAAGAGCTGAGCCTTTTTTACACTTTATAGTAGAAGAAATTGAAAAGCGTGAAATGCCAATCGAATTAGCGTTACTGCCAATTGTAGAAAGTGCATTTGATCCATTTGCCTATTCACACGGTCGAGCGTCTGGTTTATGGCAGTTTATTCCTGGCACAGGCAATAGATTCAAATTAAAGCAAACTTGGTGGTATGACGGGCGACGAGATGTTGCAGCTTCAACAAGAGCCGCTTTAGATTACTTATCATTTTTACACAAAACCTTAGACGGCGATTGGTTAAATGCCATTGCAGCATATAATTCTGGCGAAGGCCGTGTGTTAAGAGCAATAAAGCGAAATCGAAAAAAACACTTACCGACCGATTTTTGGTCATTAGACTTACCTCGTGAAACGTCTGCTTACGTGCCTAAGCTTTTGGCTTTAGTTGATCTATTGAAACGTTCCGATGAGTTTAATGTTAGTTGGTATCCTATCGCCAATGAACCGGCCATTGCCGTTGTTGATGCAAAAAAACAAATTGATATTGCTAAAGCGGCTGAATTAGCGGGTATGGAATTAAACGATCTTCATAAAATGAACCCAGGGTATAACCAATGGGCAACGGATCCAAATGGTCCTCATAAGTTTATCGTCCCCATTGAAAAGGCCGATTCGTTTAAAGCAAAATTAAATGCGCTAACAGATAATGAGCGTATGGCTTGGACACGATATGTTGTAAAGTCTGGTGATACATTGGGTGGAATTGCAGCAAAACATAAAGTTTCAGTTGCTGTGTTACGTGATGTTAACAAAATAAAAGGTAACATTATTCGTGTTAAGCAAGCATTAATGGTACCTACGTCTTCTAAATCCATTAAACAATATGAATTAACAGCTGGTAATCGCCTTGCAAAAACACAAAATAAACAACGAGGCTCAAGCACTAAGTTAGAGTATATTGTGAAAAGTGGCGATACCTTATGGGATATAAGTAAAGCTCATAAAGTAAACGTAAGAAGCTTAGCAAAATGGAATGGAATGGCTCCTACTGATCCGTTAAAGCCCGGTAAAAAATTAGTAGTTTGGACAAAAACACCCACTTCATCAACCAATGGTGTTGTTCGTAAAGTAACTTACAAAGTTCGAAACGGCGACTCGTTAGCTCGTATTGCACAAAAATTTAAAGTCGATGTTGATGACATTGCCAAATGGAATCAGTTAGACATGAAGAAGTATTTACAACCTGGTCAGGCTCTTAAGCTTTTTGTTGACGTAACAAGAAGTTAAGCTAACTTTATAAGTAGGCTTGCAAAAATGCAGGTCTACTTTGTGAGGAACAATGTTAAAAATAGCGCCCTTTTTATCAAAAGTTATTATTACGACTTCCCTCATTTTATCGTCAAATAGTTATGCAGAATTTAAGCTTGACGGTAATCTCACGGTTGTCGATCCCTATGGAAAAACTCATACTAAAGAGATGCCAATGGGGTTTGCAAGTTCAGCAGAAAAGCAAACCTTTACCATTGGCCCTCATACCTACAAAGTTCCAGGCCAACCAGAAAAGTACAGTATTGCTATTGTACTCCAAGACAATAACTTTGTTTGGGTGCAAGAGTTTCACAACAAGCCAATAAAAACATTTGAATGGCAACTCGGTGAACACAAGATTAGTTTAATTAAAGAGATATTAATGAAGCCGGTAAAAGGCGATTATATCCTTTCAATTGATGACAAAGATTACTTTTTTAATAACAGACTTGCTCAAGTTACCTTCATTTTTAATGAAGAAGGCATAGAAAACATTGATGTAAGTGGCATGGTGGCAAGTCTTGGTTTAAATCGAGCACAAGATAAGTGCGAGACGAGCAGTGATGACCAGGCAGACTCTGAAGACGATGCTACAAAAGAAGACTCTGATAATGAAGATGATAAGTGCCCGCCACCAAAATAACTGGCGAGTAATTACTCGCCAAATTCGTGATTTACTATATCAGCAATGTGTCGCAGCCGTTGCGCTGCAATACCATTTACAGAGTCTCTTGGATAACGTCCTCGTGACGACATCACACCAGCCTGCTTACCCGTCAATATCGTAATTGCATCATCAACATTTTCTACAGCATAAATAGAGAACGTCCCAGCGTTTACAGCGGATGTAACTGATTCATTTAACACTAAGTTTATGCAATTTGTTTTAGGAATTATAACACCCTGCTTTCCTGTTAAGCCTCGTGCTTCACATAAGTTGAAGAAACCTTCAATTTTTTCATTCACACCACCAATTGACTGGACTTGACCATGTTGATTAATCGAACCTGTGATAGCAAGACCCTGATTTAATGGTATTTGTGTAATAGCTGAGAGTAAGGTACATACTTCACCTAAACTGGCACTATCGCCATCAATATGCCCATAACTTTGCTCTAGCGCTATGTTTGCTGAAAAAGACAAGGCAAAGCCTTGTGCGTATTTATTACCTAAATATCCACTTAATAACATTACACCTTTTGAGTGAATTGCTTTCCCAAGTTCTACTTCCCTTTCAATATCAACAACGCCTGTTGATCCGGCATATACAGTTGCTGATATTCTTGCCGGTGTTCCAAATACTGTATCGCCTATTTCTAAAACCGTTAAACCGTTTAATTTACCAACCTGAAAACCATCAGTATCGATAAGAATTTGACCTTCTTGTATGTCTTCAAGGAAAGACTCACTAATTTGTCCAGATCGAACTTTTTTTGCTTCTAAGGCTTCAACAATATGCTGTTTGTCCAATATTAACTCTTGCTGCAGAGCATCAGACGTTTTTGAAGTGAGCTGTTTACGGGCAAAAAACTGAGCCTCCCCAATTAACTCAAGTACATCTGCAAAGCGAGCAGATAACTTGTGCTGATGTTCAGCTTGGCGAAAGCTAAAATGTAAAAGTTGTTCAATGGCTGAAGTATTTAGCGACATATTATGTTGTTTTGCAAAAACTTTAACTTTTTGAATAAAACTGTATAGCGCCTTATCATTTAAAGCGATGTAATGCTCAAAGTCGGCAAGTACTCGAAACAACTCATTAAACTCATTGTCATACTCTTGCATTAAATAATAAAGTTCTCTACTACCCATTAATATTACTTTTATATCCAAGGGGATAGGTTGAGGATTTAAACTAGAGGCATTAACAATATTTGCCTCTCCAGCTGGCGACTCCATCTTTATTTCATGACTTTTTAACGCTAACTTTAGTGCTTCCCACACGGCGGGTTGGTGAATCAGTTTGTCCGCCTCGATTAGCAAATAACCACCATTGGCTTTGTGCAAAGCACCCGCTCTCACCATTTGATAGCTAGTATAGACAGAGCCTTGAACCGAGCTATATTCAATTTTGCCAAACACATTTTGAAAAGTTGGGTTCGCTTCATAAATAATCGGCGCGCCATTATTTGGATCTTGTTTTGTAATGATGTTAGGGATTAGCTGTTCTTCGAGTACTTTTCTAACATCCACTTCATCACGATCTTTCTCTTGCTCCGCCTCGGCTTCTGACGATAGATACTCCTCGACAATTTCAATCACAGTATCCCGCATGTCACGAACAAACTTAACAACACCAAGTTCTGCCGAATATTTGTGCTCTAGATCTTTTAAAATTGGGCGTAATGCATTTTCAATGGTTTGTTTAGTTAACGAACGCTGTGCTTCAAACATCTCCCGCTTCCATTGCGGTAATTCAAGTAAAGTCTCAGTAAGTACGTTCTCTAAGTCATCTATTATTTTATAAAAATGCTGTTTTTCGGACTCGTCAAGTTGACTAAACTCGGTATCACTTAACGGCTTTTCATTCACAACAGGAGCAAAACTAACGGTCCCTTTTTCTTCAAATAAAAGAACATTTTTTGCTTGTGCATTTTGCTCGACCAAATCAATGGCCGTTTGATACTTTTGATTAAAGTGTTTGTCAATGTTACGCCATTTTCGCTGAAAGGATGGGTTATCAAACGCTGCAGGGAACGTATCTAAAATATCATCAATTAAACTTTCAATATCAGTTTTCAGTTTTTTCCCATCACCTGCTGATAAGCGAATTACACTAGGTGAACGATTATCTTCAAAATTATTTACGTAGCACCACTCACTAGGTGTTTGTTTTTCTTTTGCAACGGTTTTTATATGGTCATTTATTAGAGTATGTCTGCCTGTAGCAGGCTCGCCCATCACGAATAAATTGTAGCCCTTCATCGACATATCTAAACCAAATTCCAACGCCTGTTTAGCACGTTCTTGCCCAATAAAATTAACGTCAGCATTAATTTCAGATTGCACAATCTTTGATATTTTTTGAGTGTCAAACGTTGGTGACAGTGCATCAACAGAAAGGCGATATTGTTGGTTTTTGATCATATATCCAGATGTTTTTTAAAATTAACTTAATGTCTTAAGTCTATATTGAATTAGGTAAAAACGCATTGCTTAATTAACATCAAAAAAAGTTCATCATTCACGCTATAATTTCATCAATGACGCTTGTTGCTGTTGTCCGAATTAGTTATCCTTAGCGTCTAATTTTTAAAATATTTTTATAGTATTTTGAACTGTTTAAAAACACATCAAAATACTCGTTTTACTTGTCCATTTCTGGATTTGTAGCACTTATCTAATACTGAGAGCAGTCCATGCAAGCTGAATATAACCATCGCGATATTGAACAAAAAGTTCAACAACATTGGCAAGACAACCAAACCTTCAAAGTGACCGAAGATAGTGAAAAAGAAAAGTTTTACTGCCTTTCTATGTTGCCTTACCCAAGTGGTCGATTGCACATGGGTCACGTTCGAAATTACACTATCGGCGATGTAATCTCACGTTTTCAGCGACTCCAAGGTAAAAATGTAATGCAGCCGATGGGTTGGGATGCGTTTGGTCTTCCTGCCGAAAATGCCGCGATTAACCATAAAACAGCACCAGCTAAATGGACCTACGAAAACATTGAGTATATGAAAAACCAGCTTACTAGCCTGGGTTTTGGTTATGACTGGGATCGTGAGGTTGCGACCTGCACACCAGAATATTATCGTTGGGAACAGTGGTTTTTTACAAAGCTTTATGAAAAAGGCTTAGTTTACAAAAAAACAGCAACCGTTAATTGGGATCCGGTTGATCAAACTGTATTAGCAAATGAGCAAGTGATTGATGGTCGCGGATGGCGTTCAGGTGCACTTGTAGAGCAAAAAGAAATCCCGCAGTGGTTTATTAAAATCACCGACTACGCTGAAGAGTTAATTAATGACTTAGATGCTCTTGAGGGCTGGCCTGAGCAAGTTAAAGCAATGCAGAAAAACTGGATTGGCCGCTCAGAAGGTGCAGAAGTGACCTTTAACGTTGTTGATAGTGAACAGAAAATAGAGGTGTACACTACTCGTCCGGACACATTGTACGGTGTCACTTATCTTGCTGTTGCAGCACAACATCCGATGGCACTAGCTGCTGCTTCATCTAACCCTGAGCTGGCCACGTTTATTGAGGCATGTAAAAGCCAGTCGGTTGCAGAAGCAGACATGGCAACAATGGAAAAACTTGGTGTAGATACTGGTATACGCGCAATCCATCCTCTTACGGGTGAAGTGGTGCCAGTATGGGCAGCGAACTTTGTATTAATGAACTACGGTACTGGTGCAGTAATGTCTGTGCCAGGCCATGACCAAAGAGATTGGGAGTTCGCAACCAAGTATAATCTTCCAATCAAACAAGTTATCAAGCCTGTCGATGCAGAGCAAACCGCTGCACTAAATGAATCAGCTTATACAGAGCGTGGTTTATTGGTCAATTCTGGTGAATTTGATGGATTAGAGTTTGAAGCTGCATTTGAAAAAATTGTTGCTTTATTAGAGTCTAAATCAGCAGGTAAAAAGACAATTAATTATCGATTGCGTGACTGGGGTGTATCTCGTCAACGTTATTGGGGTGCACCTATTCCAATGGCCACGTTGGAAGACGGCACCTCTGTTCCGATTCCAGAGCAAGATCTTCCGGTTGTGTTACCAGAAGATGTTGTTATGGATGGTGCTGCATCACCAATTAAAGCAGACCCTGAGTGGGCAAAAACCACGGTAAATGGCATGCCAGCTCTTCGAGAAACAGATACCTTTGATACCTTTATGGAGTCATCATGGTATTACGCTCGATACTGCTCTCCACAGTCTGATGATAAAATGCTAGACCCTACGCAAGCAAACTATTGGTTGCCTGTTGACCAATATATCGGTGGTATTGAGCACGCTATTTTACATTTATTGTACGCTCGCTTTTTCCACAAATTAATGCGAGATGTTGGTTTAATTGAATCTGATGAGCCTTTCAAACGATTATTATGTCAAGGTATGGTGCTAGCTGAAACTTATTACCGTGAAGATACTAATGGCGGTAAAGTTTGGTTCTCACCAACAGATATTGAAGTTGAACGCGATGACAAAGGCAGAGTTTCGAAAGCCTGGCACAAAGAAGATGGTCAGCCGGTTATTTCATCTGGCATGTCAAAAATGTCAAAATCAAAAAATAACGGTATTGATCCTGAATCAGTAATTCAAACCTTAGGTGCCGATACCGTTCGTTTATTTATGATGTTTACTGCACCGCCAGAACAAACTCTTGAATGGTCTGATTCGGGTGTTGACGGCGCACACCGCTTTATCAAACGTGTTTGGAAGTTATCTCAAGATGTTATCGAGGCTGGGTTGGTTAAAGAGTACGACATTAGCAACTTGAACTCAGAACAAAAATCGTTACGTCGTGAGCTTCATAAAACAATCGCTAAAGTAACGGATGATCTAGATCGCAGAAACACATTTAATACGGCCATTGCCGCTATTATGGAATTGACTAATAAGCTAAACAAAGCCCCTTTAACTTCTGATGTTGATAAAGCGGTAATGTACGAAGCTGTAACGGCTGTGGTTACTATGCTAGCGCCAATCACTCCGCATGTTTGTCACGAGTTATGGTCACAGTTAGGCAATGTTGAAAACATTGATCAAGCCAAATGGCCTGTTGCGGATAAAAGTGCAATGGTAGAAGACGAGAAGTTAATTGTTGTTCAAGTTAACGGTAAAGTCCGCTCGAAACTGACTGTTGCCGCCGACGCTGATGAAGCATTTATAAAGGCGCTAGGTCTTGAAGAAGAAAACGTGAAAAAGTTTACCGATGGTAAAACAATTCGTAAGGTTATTTTTGTAAAAGGTAAGTTACTTAATATTGTGGCTAACTAGTCAAAATATTTACTTTTAGTAACATAACAATGGCTTGGTGGAATCTGCTGCATAAACAGCAACACCAAGCCTCTTTATTAACTGGACTAATATGAAACTCAAGCTTTTTGTTACCGTACTTTTAATCACTCTAGTAGCATCTTGTGGCTTTAAATTAAAAGGTCAGTACTATTTACCAGACTCATTAAAGTCGATTTATGTAAGCTCGGAAAAACGCTTTAGTCCATTGCGTACGCAGGTAATAAAACGCCTGACACAAAACCAAGTCACCATTTTGCAAAACTTTGATAAAACTAAAGCAGAGCTAAAGATTCTTCCAGAATCATTTCAGCGTCGTACGTTGTCTCTTTTCCCCAACGGTCAAGTTGCGGAATACGAACTAATATACATAGCCAATTATCAAGTTACCCTTCCAAATCAACAGCCAAAGTCTTTTAGTGTTGAATTAAGTCGAGAATTTCAAGATGATCCAAATAACGCGTTAGCTAAAGAAAGAGAGCGTGCACTGATATTGTCAGAGCTAAGAGTCATCGCGAGCGATCGACTAATGGCTCAACTAATAATGATCAAATAGGCCTACTTTTGAAGATTTATGCCAACCAACTTCCAGCTGAATTAAACAAAGGCTTAGCGAATTGCTATCTAATTTTTGGAGATGAGCCTTTTCAGGTTAACGAAGCACGTGACTTAATTAAATCTAAAGCCAAACAGCAAGGTATTGATGAATTCATTCGGCTCTCGGACGATGAACAATTTGACTGGGAAGATCTACAACAACATTGCCAAGCAATGTCGCTGTTCTCATCAACAAAATTGATCGAGTTAGAGTTGTCATCAAATAAAATAGGTAAAGTCGGCTCAGACACGTTAAAGCAAATTGCGTCTACACTAACTAGTGACACAGTTCTGGTCATTTTTGGCGGTAAACTGGAAGCGGCACAAACTAAATCAGCGTGGTTTAAAGCAGTATCTCAAAATGGCGTGTTTATACCTATTTATGAAATTGATGGACCCCACTTGCAGCGCTGGCTTAAACAGCAATTACTAAATAGAAACCTCAATTTAACGCCTGATGCGCAAGCATTTCTTATTAGCTTTACTTCAGGAAACTTATTAGCCTGTGCACAAGAGCTCGATAAACTTAAATTATCACACCCAAACTCGCCGACTTTAACGCTAGAACTGATACAGGGGCAAGTCGCGGATCAATCAAGGTATACCGTTTTTCAACTGACCGATGCATTATGGGAAAACAAGCCGGATCGATGTCTATCAATTTTAGGCCGATTAAAACTTGAGGAGTTTGAGCCGAATATCATTTTATGGTCATTAAACAAAGATATTAGCTTAATTTTATTACTGCAAAATGCGCTTAAATTTAACGAAAGTACGTCTGCTATTTTTGACAGTCATCGTGTTTGGAAAAACAAGCAGGCTTTATATACACGAGTTGCGCAGTCAATAAACCCAGAACTTCTTAAGCAAGCTATGAAACAATTATCAGAGTTAGACCAAGCATTGAAGTTTCACACTGTAGACTGTCCGTACACGCTGTTTGCCCATATTTGCTTACTTGTAAGCGGTTACCAAGAGTTAGCAACTTTTCCTTTGCCTTTTGAAATAAACATAGCCTAAGTAGCTTTAAATGAATAACAAACCTCTCGTTGTTTTATATGGCGGCACATTCAATCCAATACATTTTGGCCATTTGAAACCTGTTGCAAGTCTTTCTAAATTTTTTGATATCAAAGAGCTAATTTATATCCCTTGTCATATTCCACCGCACAAAGATAAACCGGCTTTGTCTGCTTTTCATCGACTAGAGATGACTAAATTAGCAGTACGAGAATTTAGTTTTGCGTTTTCTACTGGAGTGAGTGATTACGAATTAAATCGTTCAGAAGCTTCTTATTCGTTGACTACAATAGACTACTTTATTGATAAATACGTACACGAAGAGTTAGCTTTTTTAGTCGGGCTTGATTCATTATTGAATTTTACTAGCTGGTTTAAGTGGCAAGAAATTTTAAAGAAAGTACACCTTATCGTAATGACACGACCAGGCTACCAAATTGAAACGGCTTCATTAGCGCCAGAACTTCAAGGACAGCTAGGCAAACGTATACATCTTGTCGAAACCGACAATGTCGATATATCTTCAACAGAAATTAGAAAAAGCTTTAGTACAAAACTAAATGATTTTAGTGCATCCCCTGAACTAAATGACCTACTTCCTAGTTCAATTATTGAGTATATAAAAAAGCATGAATTGTGTTTTTAATTCTAAATTGAGCTAATGACTATGATTGGCATACTAAGACCAGTGGCTAATCTGTTCTACCTTACCATTAACAATTTTAATCTCGCCCTTTTTTGACGTTAATCCATCCGCACTGTAATTAAGATCAAAAGTCATCACGACTTTCAAGCCTTTGGAAAATGATATATTCCAATCGGCCATAGCAATCGATAACAATTGTAAATGATGCGTTTTACAATACTGAGAACCCGCTAAACGAGCGCGCTCTGCCACTTTACGGCTCTGCCAAAACAAAGCAAAAATACCACCTACAAACATCAATAACCAAACAGTCTGTAAATCAAACACAGCCTACCTCCAATAAAAAAGCGCGGATAAATTATCCACGCCTAATACTCTTTATCAAAAATACGGATTTAATCCTAATTGACTAGCCAATCTTAGTAATACCAGCCATGTACGGCACTAATGCCGCAGGAACTGTAATACTACCATCTTCATTTTGGTAGTTCTCTAAGATAGCTACTAAAGTACGACCAACCGCTAAACCTGAACCGTTCAATGTATGAACAAGCTCTGGTTTTTTAGCACCTTTAGCGCGATAACGTGCTTGCATACGTCTTGCTTGGAAGTCGCCCATGCTGCTGCAAGATGAAATTTCACGATAAGTATTTTGTGCCGGTAACCATACTTCCAAATCGTAAGTCTTAGTGGCGCCAAAGCCCATATCGCCCGTACAAAGTACAACCTTACGATACGGTAATTCTAACTTCTGTAGAATTGTTTCAGCGTGTCCGGTTAACTCTTCTAATGCTTGCGCCGAATCTTCAGGTTTTACAATTTGAACCAACTCTACCTTATCAAACTGGTGCTGACGAATTAAACCGCGAGTATCACGGCCATACGAGCCGGCTTCAGAACGGAAACATGGTGTATGAGCTGTTAATTTAACTGGTAATTCAGACTCATCATAGATTACATCTCTCGCGAAGTTTGTTAACGGTACTTCTGCTGTAGGTATTAATGATAATTTACGTGCATCTTGCTCGTCCAAATTATCAGACTGGCCGGTTAATGGCTGAGTATGAAATAAATCATCGGCAAACTTTGGTAATTGACCTGTGCCTTGAAGACTCTCATTATTCACTAAATAAGGAACATAAGCTTCTATGTAACCATGTTGCTCAGTATGCTGATCTAACATGAATTGAGACAATGCGCGATTCAACCGTGCAATTTTGCCACGCATTACTGTAAATCGGGCACCACTTAATTTTGTACCCATTGCAAAGTCTAAACCGTTACCCAACGACTCGCCTAAATCAACGTGATCTTTTGGTTCAAAGTCAAAGGCCTTTGGCTCACCCCACTTAAGAACCTCTACATTCTCATCTTCAGACTTACCATTTGGTACATCCTCTGACGGTAAGTTTGGTACCGTTAACGCAATCGCATCAATTTCATTTAACAGACTTTGTAATTCTGACTTCGCCGCATCAAGTTTATCGCCTAAGTCGGCAACACTATCTAATAGTGGTTGGATATCTTCACCACGAGCTTTTGCTTGACCAATATTTTTAGATTTTGCATTTCGCTCATTTTGCAATTCTTGTGTTGCCGTTTGAAGATCTTTACGACGGCTTTCTAGTGCTTCTAAACGTGCAACATCAAGTTCAAAACCACGAGTAGCTAAACGAGTTGCGGTTTCTTGAATGTCATTTCTGAGAAACTTAGGATCTAACATCTTTTAATTTTACCTATATAAATTTCTAATATTTAAATTTGGTTATTTTGATGACACTAACTGCATGCCTAAGTAGGCTGCAGCAATACATATAAATACATTAAGCACTATATTTAATAGTGCTTTTTGCCAGAACCCTTGCTGTAACAGCAATAATGAGTCTAACGAAAAAGTTGAGAATGTTGTAAACGCTCCAAACAAACCAATACTTAAAAAAGAGCGCCAAGCAATATCAGAAACTATACCATGTTCTATTAGGCTAAATAAGAGTCCAAGAAAAAATGATCCGATAACATTTACAGTCAAAGTGCCATAAGGGAACCCCTTCCCCATCCAACTCATTACTAAACCGTTTATGCCATATCTCAATGAAGCGCCTATGGCGCCTCCTAAGGCTACAAATAAAACATTATGCATAAGACTAATCTTGCTCCCTGCGATTTAATGACACATTATCAAGGGACTTCAAGTAAGCTAATTTTTCAGCAATCTTTTGTTCTAACCCTCGTGAGGTGGGTTTGTATAATTCGACGTCCATTAACTCGTTCGGAAGATACGTTTCTCCGGCTGCATAGGCATTAGGTTCATCATGCGCATATCGATAATCAGAGCCTTTACCCATATTTTTCATTAGATCCGTTGGCGCGTTTACTAAATGATTTGGAACGGCTAAATCGCCGGTTTCTTTTGCCAATACTTTTGCCGCTTTAAAGGCGACATAAGTGGCATTACTTTTAGCGGCTGTTGCCATAAAAATAGCAGCTTGCGCTATCGCTCGTTCACCTTCCGCTGGGCCTACTCTATGATATACATCCCACGCATTGAGTCCAATCTGTAAGGCTCTTGGGTCGGCATTGCCTATGTCTTCGGAAGCGATCGCTAAAAGTCGACGGGCGACGTAAAGCGGATCTCCGCCACCAGCTAAAATTCGTGCATACCAATACAAGGCACCATCTGGGCTTGAGCCTCTTACTGATTTATGGAACGCACTTATTAAGTCATAAAAGTGGTCGCCCCCTTTATCAAAAGTCGCCATTTGATTGCCGGTTGCTTGCTCAATTATTTCTGCTGTAATAACGCCATCTTCTTCAACAAGATCTGCTGATATTTCCAAAAAATTTAATAGTCGACGTCCATCACCACTACACAAGTTAATGAGTAACTTTCTATTCTCCGGTGTGATGTGAAGATTAAATTGACCAAGCCCTAGTACTTTATCATTTAGTGCTCGGTCGATGAGCTGCTCTAAATCAGATGGTTCGATCTGCTTTAACACGTATACTCTTGCTCGAGAAAGAATCGCATTGTTCAGCTCAAATGAAGGGTTTTCGGTCGTCGCCCCGATAAAGGTAACCGTTCCATCTTCTATATATGGTAAAAACGCGTCTTGCTGACTTTTATTAAATCGATGCACTTCATCAACAAAAAGTACGGTTTTTTTGCCACTTTGTTGACGTCTATGCTCAGCACGCTCTATTGTTGTTCTAATATCTTTAACGCCAGCACTGATCGCTGATAACTTTTCTACATCGGCGTTTGCGCTAGCTGCAATTATCTCTGCCAACGTCGTTTTACCGGTTCCTGGCGGTCCCCAAAGAATCATTGAATGGCAATGTCCAGCTTCTATCATTCGCCAAAGCGCTTTGCCTTCCGATACTAAATGTTGTTGACCAACATACTCAGAGAGTTGTTTAGGACGAAGACGAGACGCCAAAGGGCTGTGACTATTGCCAGTAATAGCACTTTGTTCCAGTTCAAACCCTAGTGAATTTTGCTCACTCACCTTATGCTCCTGCCTCGCATTTTTGCATCACGTATCAATATGACACATTGCCATCTATCGTCGGAAGAGATTGTCGCTGGTCGTCTATATCAACACCTGAAGGTATCTCAAACTCAAACATATCTTTGTTAGGCTCAAATTTACTCTGCTCACTAAGCGTATATTCGCTCACTTGTTGACTACGACTAGTAATAATTATTTTTTGTAACTGTTGTTGGTCTAAAACTAACTTTAACTTTACCACTTGCGCTTGTGATTCATCTTTAGGAGTAACAATGTAATCAGTGCCCTGTTTTACTATATTAAACGTATTCCAAATTGATAAATCTTTAGAGACAAGAAGCGCAAATGGAGTTTGTGTTACGGCTTGTTTGACATCAAAAATACTTACCTGCTCTACAAAAGGATTAAACCACCAAACATAAGTGCCGTTAGAAATCAGTAATTCTTCTTCAGGCGCTGTTACTTCCCAAATAAATTTACCGGGTTGTTTAAAAACCAATCTACCATTCGCCTCATGGATGATATTGCCGTCAATATCGCGTACAACTTGAACAAAGTTCGATTTATAGCCATCAAAGAAATTTAGCCTCTGTTGCAATTCTGTTGAAGCATCTGACGACGCAGAGGCGGACTGCTGCTTAGCTTCGGTACTCTGTGTTGTATCATTTGCAATGTTAATCGCAAAACTATTGTAGCTCGATAATGCAATCATTATCGATAAAGCATAATGTTTAATCATTTATAAAATCCTGTTGGTCTTCACCTCTCACTGGCGGTGGTGCTAACACTTCTCGAGTACCATTATTGGCCGCTCGGCTAACAATGCCCATCGCTTCCATTTGCTCTACAATTCTCGCAGAGCGGTTATAACCAATTCTTAATTTTCGCTGAATACTTGAAATAGATACCTTTCTTGTCTCTGTGACAAATGCTACCGCTTCATCGAATACTGGATCCGCTTCTTCTCCGTCAGCCATTTCAGCAGCCTCTCCCGGAAGCATATTCTCTTCGGTCATTTCGCCTTCAAGTATCTCTTTAATATAATTAGGTTTTGCTTTTGATTTCCAATCATTTACCACTGCATGAACCTCGTGATCATCCACAAATGCACCATGCACACGAGTTGGAACGCCAGAACCTGGCGGTAAATAAAGCATATCACCCATACCCAATAAGTTTTCCGCGCCTTGTTGGTCTAGAATCGTTCTTGAGTCAATTTTCGACGATACTTGAAACGCCATTCTTGTTGGAATATTTGCTTTTATTAAGCCCGTTATTACATCAACCGAAGGCCGCTGTGTCGCTAGTACAAGATGAATACCAGCAGCACGAGCTTTTTGGGCAATTCGTGCTATTAGCTCTTCTACCTTTTTGCCAACAATCATCATCATGTCAGCAAACTCATCAATGACTACAACAATAGCCGGTAGTCTATCCAACTCTGGTGGCATCTCTAGCATGTTGTCGGTACTACGCCACAAAGGATCTCTAATTGGCTTGCCTTCGGCTCTTGCTTGTTCAATTTTTGCGTTGTAACCCTTAAGGTTCCTTACCCCTAATGATGACATCAATTTATAACGTCTTTCCATTTCGCCAACACACCATCGTAATGCATTCGCCGCTTCCTTCATGTCGGTGACCACTTCAGATAATAAATGTGGGATTCCCTCGTAGACAGAAAGTTCCAACATCTTTGGATCTATCATGATTAAACGAACTTCTTCTGGCGTTGATTTATACAACAAACTTAAAATCATTGTATTGACGCCAACCGACTTACCGGAACCTGTCGTACCCGCAACTAACAGGTGCGGCATTTTAGCCAAATCTACAACAACTGCTTTGCCACCAATATCTTTGCCTAACACCATAGTTAGCGGGGAAGCCGCTTTGTCAAACACATCACTGCTCATTACTTCAGATAATCGAACAATCTGACGATGTTTATTTGGGATCTCCAAACCTATATATGACTTGCCCGGTATTACTTCAACCACCCGTACACTCATTGCTGAGAGTGAGCGTGCTAAGTCTTTTGATAGACCAGAAATTTTACTAACTTTTATGCCAGGCGCTAAGTCCAGCTCAAAGCGAGTGATAACTGGTCCCGGGTAAACACCGACAACTTCAGCTTGAATATTAAAATCAAGAAGCTTCGACTCTACGAGTCTAGATACTGCCTCAAGTTCTTCCGGTGATACTGGGTTTTCTACTTTATCTGGGCGATCTAAAAGTTCTAATGACGGTAACGTAATCGGCGGTTTTTCTTGCTTTAACTCTGGAACAACAATATGTGTTGCCTTCGCGTCTGCATTTGTATCGCGCCCTGCCCCATCAGCAGATGTTTGCAATCCTTCTAACGCGCCAAGTATATCGTCATCTGATAAGTCATCATCAATCGAACTGTAACTCATTGGCGTATCAATACCTTCAATATCATCATCTTGATATTCATTTGAGTGAACAGGCTCGTCACCATACTCAAAAGGCATGTCGTCATCTAAAGATAAATCTCGTTTAGATGTTTTCGATTCCTCTACCGTTCTTTTGGGCTTATCGAATACTTTCTTGAGCATGTTCGGAATATTGCTTGAACTACTGGATAACGTAGATTCTGGAACCGACTCTTTAGTGGTTTCTTTATCCACTGCGGTATTTTGTTTCGGCATTGATTCTGTTGATTGCGTCTGGTTGTGATCTTTTAAATCTACATCATTGGCACTGTCCGACTTGTCATCTACGCTTGAAAAGAAGTTAGCAAGTATTGAGTCGTCTCTTTGTTTGTCGTTATCAACGGGAGACTGATTACTTTCCAGAAGTTCAGGCTCTGATATATCAATTGGATTAGAAGTCGCTACGTGTTTTTTTGTTGATTCTGCGTCAAGGCCTAATATAGAACGGCCGACCAAATACAATTGTATTCCACCAAGCCATGTGTACTTTCCTAACGTATCAACAACTTGCAGCCAAGATATTCCTGTCATTAAGGTAAAACCAATCATAACGGCTACCAAAAACAATAAGGTTGAGCCAGTAAAACCTAATAACGGAGACAGTAAATAGGAAATAACATCGCCAATTATACCGCCTGATGAATAATAATAGACATCATCAAAGTTCATACTGCAAATAGCTGAGAAACCAACGATGAATAACACAAAACCAATGAGTCTTAATCCTAAGGCTAAGTAATCAACTTCGACAAGATCGTGAAACTTTCGGAAAAACAACCAGCCAATTACTGATAGTATGACCGGTATAAAAAACGCTAACCACCCGAAGGTAAATAAGAGAATATCTGACAACCATGCACCAAACGCTCCACCAGCATTTTTGATAAATTCGTAATTACCCGTTTTTGTCCAGCTAGGGTCTGCGGGATCGTATGAGAAAAGAGTAATTAAAATGTAAATGGAGATCGCCCCCATTATAATGAGACCAACCTCTAAAAGGCGCTGAAATCCATTTAAAAAAGACGGTTGTTGATCAGTCAAAATTTACATCTCCAGGCTCTTTGTTATTATTGAAAAGTGTTATCGGACAGAGCTCGTCTAATCTACCAAAGAAATAACCTTTTTTCATCGCGTTTTTCGCTATTAACGTGTTATTTTTCTTGGCTAAATGTATATTGGAACGGGTCTATTTGCCTTTACCTCTTCCATTACCACATAAGTTCTTGATGCACTTACGCTTGGCAATTTTAGTAAAGTGTCTCCTAACAACTTTCTGTACGAAGACATATTTTTTACTCGGGTCTTCAATAAATAGTCAAAACTACCGGAGACTAAATGGCATTCTAAGATCTCATCTAAGGACTTTACCGCTTTCGAAAAGTCGCTAAATACATCTTGAGCTGTTTTTTCTAGTGTGATTTCAACAAAAACCAGCAGTGTTGCACCGACTGCTTCTGCATTTAATATCGCTTGGTAACCTTCTATAACCCCTGAGCGCTCTAAGCGTCTCACTCGTTCTAAACAAGGCGTTGGACTCAGTCCAATGATCTTGCTTAACTCTATATTTGAAATCCTACCGTTCTTTTGTAGTTCTACTAAAATCTTCTTATCTATTCGATCAAGTGCGCTTGTCATATCAACCCCTTTTTAAACAGGATAATATCCTGTATTTTTAAATAATACAGTTATTAATTTTGCAAATCCCACAATATAATGTCGCGAAATTTTGATAGATAAGCTATCTACTAATATAAAAGGTAAATAAGATGATTGTAGGTGTTCCTAAAGAGATTAAAAATCACGAGTACCGCGTAGGCTTAACTCCAGCGGCCGCAAAAGAATTTGTTGCTCATGGTCATAAAGTAATTATCGAAACGAATGCCGGTGCATCAATCGGCTTTTATAATGAAGACTACGTTGCTGCTGGTGCTTCTATTATTGACTCCGCAGAAGAAATATTTGCTACCGCAGATATGATCGTTAAGGTAAAAGAGCCTCAACCAAACGAATGTAAAATGTTACGCGAAGGTCAAACTTTATACACCTACTTACATTTAGCCCCAGATCCTCTACAGACTGAATTACTTGTAGCCTCAGGTGCTACCTGTATAGCCTATGAAACTGTTACCGATAACTTCGGTGGTTTACCGTTATTAGCCCCAATGAGTGAAGTAGCCGGCCGTATGTCAATTCAAGCTGGCGCACACCATTTAGAAAAAGCCCAAGGTGGCAGTGGCACTTTATTAGGCGGCGTACCTGGTGTTGCACCTGCTAAAGTTGTTGTTGTTGGTGGTGGTGTAGTTGGTACAAACGCTGCAAAGATGGCCGTTGGTATGGGAGCTGACGTAACAATTCTAGACCGCTCTTTACCTCGCTTACGTCAGTTAGACGATATTTTCCGTGGCACGGTAAAAACAGTATATTCTACGGTTGATGCATTAGATTATTACACAGCCAAAGCAGACTTAGTCGTTGGCGCTGTATTAATCCCTGGCGCGGCGGCTCCTAAGTTAATTACGAAAGAACATATCAAAAATATGAAACCGGGCTCAGTTCTTGTGGATGTTGCAATTGACCAAGGCGGATGTTTTGAAACTTCAAGAGCAACGACTCATCAAGACCCAACATATATTATTGATGATGTGGTTCATTATTGTGTTGCTAATATGCCTGGTGGCGTAGCTCGTACATCAACAATGGCTTTAAACAACGCAACATTACCATTTGGACTTGCATTAGCAAACAAGGGTCCTGTTAAAGCTATGTTAGAAGATAAGCATTTGTTGGCTGGATTAAACGTACACAAAGGTAAAGTTACTTACAAAGCGGTAGTTGATGCTTTAGGTGAGCAACTAAACCTAGAATATATGGACGCTGTTCAAGCGCTATCGTTATAAACTGATTGATAGTAATCATGTAGGTTATATCGTTTTCAATACACCTTGAAAACGAACTTCACAAAAAAGGTCAGCGAATGCTGACCTTTTTACTTTGTATAAACTGTGTGATCTAATAGTTCATACTTTTGTCGTAATTGGATAACAAATTCCTTATTGGCTTCAAGAAATGCATCAAATTCTTTAATCACTTGAGGGTACTTAATTGAAGATAACTGATAGGCATACACTTCATACTTAAAGTTCTTGTTAATTGATATTGTCGGTTGGTTTAATTTTTTAAGATAATAATTGACAACGTTGGGCTCTAAATTAATAGCGTCTAACTGCCCTCTTATTAATTGCTGAATCAACATCATTGTAGATGATGATTCATACAAGGTTACTTTACCCTCGGAGATGTCATCTAACCAAAGCGTAGGAAAAAAACCGAGTAACGTCCCAAGTACCTTCACACTGCTTCGATCGCTTAACTCTGAGTCAACCGTTATTGTCCCTGCTACAAGATCAATGACGGGCTTACTGTAGGCCAGCTTGTTTTCCGCTAACCTTGACACTATTTCAGTTTCATTCCAACGAGCGTTATCAGGGAACTTTAAATCAATATCTTTTTCAAATAACCACATACCAAATCGTTTAACGGGCATTGGATAGTAGATAAATTTATAGCCATACTCGGCAGCAAATGCGTCAAATAACTCGGTTGTAAATGTTGGCTGTTCATTAAGAAAATCAAAAAGAGGAAAGTAAGCAACATCTTCAACGCCTATAACAAGTTCTTTTACTTCTTTTTTCCGAAGAACTTCTGAATTAGTCGTTTCGTTTTCATTATTAAATTGAATGTGGCCAGAAGCATTAGGGCTGACAAATACTATTGCAAATAATAAAGCAACAGCTAATACTATTTGTCGTTCCATACCTCTCTCCGTATTCATGTTGTTTGTCTAACACTAAACCATGAATGATTAAATTTACATCAGTTTAGGGCCTTTTTATAATTTTTTGTATTTAAATTCCCATTTAGGCTTGATGTCATATAAAATTTGCCCCATTACGATACTATAAATTATTTTTGGAGTTACTTCATGAGCGCAGTACAGCATCACAACTTAATCATCCTAGGCTCAGGACCAGCTGGCTACACAGCCGCGGTTTATGCAGCAAGAGCAAACTTAAAACCAGTATTAATTACCGGTTTACAACAAGGTGGCCAACTAACGACAACCACAGAAGTAGAAAATTGGCCTGGTGATGCAAACGATTTAACCGGTCCTGTTTTAATGGAACGAATGAGAGAGCATGCAGAAAAGTTTGAAACTCAAATACTGTTTGACCATATTAATGAAGTGGATTTTTCTAAAAAACCATACACTTTAAAAGGTGATTCAGAAACTTATACCTGCGATGCATTAATTATATGTACAGGAGCCTCGGCACAATACTTAGGCTTAGAGTCAGAACAAGCATTTATGGGCCGCGGTGTTTCAGCTTGTGCAACATGCGACGGGTTCTTTTATCGTAATCAAAAAGTTGCTGTTGTTGGTGGTGGTAATACAGCTGTAGAAGAAGCTCTATATTTATCTAACATAGCTTCAGAAGTACACTTAGTGCACCGTCGTGATACATTTAGAGCGGAGAAAATTCTAGTTAACCGTCTAATGGATAAAGTAGCTAACGGTAACATTGTATTACATACGGATCGTACTCTAGACGAAGTATTGGGCGATGACATGGGCGTAACAGGTGTCCGTCTAGAAGATACGAAGTCTGGCGAAAAAGAAGAACTTGCAGTAATGGGTGTGTTTATCGCTATCGGTCATAAACCTAACACTGGCATGTTTGAAGGTAAACTAGAGATGAACAATGGTTACATCAAAATCAATAGTGGCTTAGAAGGCAACGCAACACAAACTAGTGTTGAAGGCGTTTTCGCTGCTGGTGACGTATGCGATCATATTTATCGTCAAGCTATAACTTCAGCTGGTACAGGTTGTATGGCTGCTTTAGACGCTGAGCGTTACTTAGACGCACAGTAAAAGCTAAAAAGGGCAGATTACCTGCCCTTTACTTTTCGTTAACGAGTCTATGTCTAAATCTCTCACCTACCTAACAGATGACACACAATGGTTTCCTTGTGTGAAAAATGCGTTAGACGAGCCTAGCGGTTTGCTCGCTGTGGGTGGTGATCTCTCGGTAGAACGCGTTTCTTATGCTTATCAGCATGGAATTTTCCCTTGGTACAGTGAGGGTGAGCCGCTTCTTTGGTGGTCTCCTGATCCTCGTGCAGTAATCGACCCAAACGCTATCCGAATTAATAAATCATTAAAGAAATTTTTAAAACGGTGTGATTATAAAGTTACCGTTAATCAATGTTTTGAAGATGTTATTACAATGTGCTCTCAACCTAGAGTTGATGACGGTACATGGATATTCCCCGAAATGATTAAAGCCTATACCGATTTACACTATGCGGGTTACGCGCACTCAATCGAAATTTGGCAATCATCGAATAATCAACAAATCTTAATTGGTGGATTATACGGCGTATTGGTAGGCAGTTGTTTTTGTGGGGAGTCAATGTTTTCGTTACAGCCTAATGCATCAAAAGTTGCACTTTTGTCGCTTGGCGAGCTTATTTCTCCATTTGAAAACGCTTTAATAGATTGCCAAATTGCAAATCCATATCTAATGAGTATGGGAGCTAAAACGGTATCTCGCGAGTGGTTTATTAATAGGCTAGAAAAGGCTAAGGAGAGCACAATTCCACTCTCTGTTTTTAATGCAACCGTTCTTTCGCCTGCTTGTTTGAATAAGTGATAATTGTTTTAAATGCCAAATATTAAACTCGCCGTCTCACAGCCCTTCTCTTGTAGTTATTTGCAAGGAAAAGAAGAAAGGCTGCTTTTTTATTGTGATGACATGCCGATGTCAGCCGATCTATATAGCCTCCTGCAGGCAAACGGATTTAGACGTTCAGAAGATATGGTATACAAACCTCATTGTGACGACTGCAAACAATGTCAATCAATTAGAATCCCTGTTGCCCAGTTTAACCCATCTAAAAGTCAGAAAAGAGTGTTAAACAAATGCCGTCAATTTGATGTGAAGATATCAACAGCAATATCCGACAATTATTATGAGCTATTTGAGAAATACATAAATACTCGCCACGATGATGGTACAATGTACCCAGCAGAGCCTTCTCAATTAGATAGCTTTGCAAAGTGCCAATGGTTATTACCCTATTTTATAGAGGTATATGACAATAACAGTTTAATTGCTGTTGGAATTGGTGATAAAACGGCCGATGCGTTATCTGCGGTGTACACTTTTTTTGACCCCGAATATGACAAATACTCTTTAGGGACATTTATGGTGTTAAAGCAACTTGAATTTGCATCGACTATGAATAAACAATGGCTATATTTAGGCTATTACATCCAAGCGTGCGCTAAGATGAACTACAAAACAAACTTCAAACCTTTTCAAGTGTTACATGACACAATTTGGGTTGAAGTGAAAAGCTTTTAATTAATTGTGATATTACCTTTACTTTACTAAGCTTTTTGGGCAAAATCTGCGCTTATTTTTATACGCTTAACGAAATCCCAGAGGTTATACGCTTAATGGCGAAAGAAGACGTTATTGAAATGCAAGGCACTATCTTAGATACCTTGCCTAATACTATGTTCCGTGTTGAATTAGAAAATGGTCACGTTGTGACAGCACACATTTCCGGAAAGATGCGTAAGCACTACATTCGAATTTTAACGGGTGATAAAGTCACAGTCGAGATGACTCCTTACGATTTGTCGAAGGGTCGTATCACATTCCGTGCTCGTTAATTAACAAAGTTTAATTACGATTAGATAATAAAAAACCGAGTAAAACTCGGTTTTTTTGTTTCATAAAAAGCAACTAATTAGATTCCGCAGCGACTTTCGATTTGCTGGTGAATTTAAATGATAACTCTTTTTCATTTACTTCAATTTCTACTTTGCCGCCTTCTGCTAACTCACCAAACAAAACTTCATTAGCTAACGGTTTTCTAAGTTTATCTTGAATTAGTCTAGACATAGGACGAGCACCCATATCTTTATCATAGCCGTTCTCAGCAAACCACAATCTTGCTTCGTCAGATACAAACAACTCCACCTGCTTTGCATCTAATTGTGACTGAAGCTCCACAATAAATTTATCAACAACTCGCTCGATCACCTTTTTATCTAAATGATTAAACCAAACGATGTCGTCTAAACGGTTTCTAAACTCTGGAGAAAACACCCTATTAATCTCAACCATCGCATCGGTGCTATTATCTTGTTGAGCAAAACCAATTGATTTTCTTGTCGTTTCTTGAACGCCGGCATTTGTAGTCATAACTAAAATAACGTTTCTAAAATCTGCCTTACGGCCGTTATTGTCTGTCAAAGTACCATGATCCATAACTTGTAATAGGATATTGAACACATCAGGGTGAGCTTTTTCTATTTCATCTAGTAGAACAACACAGTGCGGATGTTTTAACACCGAATCCGTGAGCAAGCCACCTTGATCAAAGCCAACATAACCCGGAGGCGCACCTATCAAACGACTTACTGCATGTGGTTCCATGTATTCCGACATATCAAATCTAACTAATTCTATGCCTAATACTTTCCCTAACTGTTTAGTCACTTCTGTTTTACCAACGCCCGTTGGGCCAGCAAACAAAAAGCTACCTACAGGTTTATTCTCATTTCCTAAGCCTGCTCGCGATAACCTAATTGCAGCGGTAAGAGCGTCTACCGCCTTGTCTTGGCCAAAAACAGCCAACTTGAGGTCTCTATCAACATTCTTTAATACATCTTTATCTGATTGCGATACAGACTTTTCAGGGATCCGAGCTATTTTTGCAATAATTTGCTCTATGGCAGAAACATTAATTTGTTTTTTACGCTTTGATTTAGGTAAAACTTTTTGATTAGCACCAGCTTCATCAATAACATCAATTGCTTTGTCGGGTAAATGACGCTCATTGATGTATCTCGCAGACAGTTCAGCTGCAGAACGAAGCGCGGCGTTGGTATATTTTACACCATGATGCTTTTCGTATTTGTCTTTTAAACCAATTAAGATCTTAGTTGTGTCTTCAACACTTGGCTCTACAACATCAATTTTTTGGAAACGGCGAACTAACGCCTTATCTTTTTCAAATATATTCCGATATTCTCCATAGGTTGTTGAACCCATGCAGCGTAACTTGCCGGCTGATAATAACGGTTTAAGCAAATTAGAGGCATCCATAACACCACCAGACGCAGCGCCGGCTCCTATAATTGTATGAATCTCATCAATAAAAAGTATGGCATGCTCTTTTGCTTGCAACTGTTTCAACAAACCTTTGAGACGTTTTTCAAAATCACCACGGTACTTAGTTCCCGCTAATAACGCACCCATATCTAATGAATATACCGTAGCGTCAGCAAGCACGTCAGGAACTTGTCCATTAACAATTTGATATGCGAGACCTTCTGCTATTGCAGTTTTACCTACACCGGCTTCACCAATTAGTAATGGGTTATTCTTTTTACGACGACATAAAATTTGCGCACAACGCTCTAACTCTTCGTCTCTTCCAATAAGCGGATCAATGCCACCAGTCTTCGCCAACTCATTCAAGTTAGTGCACAAGTTATCTAAACTGCTCTCAGAATCTGCACTGTTTTCTTCACCAGAATCTGCTTCGTCAGAGTCCGAGTCGTCACCGTCTTTATCAACACCATGAGAAATGAAATTAACAATATCTAGACGGCTAATATCAAAACTTTTTAGAACATAAACAGCGTGTGATTCTTGTTCACTAAATATCGCGACTAAAACATTCGCCCCGGAGACTTCTTGCTGTCCTGATGACTGAACGTGGAATACCGCTCTTTGCAATACTCTTTGGAAACCAAGTGTAGGCTGGGTGTCTAAATCTTCTTTGTCCGCTTCTTCTGGTAAATAGGGTGTAGTCTGGGCAATGAACTCGGTCAGTTCAACGCGAATTTTATCTAGGTCAGCCGAACATGCTTCTAAGGCGACTTTAGCATCTTGATTATCAAGTAATGCTATTAACAGGTGTTCTACCGTCATAAATTCATGGCGATTTATTTTAGCGTACCGAAATGCATCGTTTAACGTTACTTCTAATGCTTTATTTAACATATTAACCTACTTAATTTATGTAAACGGCTACTCTTGCTCCATCGTACACAACAATGGATGCTGACTCGCTCGTGAGTATTGATTGACTTGAGCAACCTTAGTTTCGGCAATTTCTGCTGAATATGTACCAACCACAGCTTTCCCTTCTTTGTGAACTCGAAACATAATGTGGTTCGCTCGCTCTAAATCCATAGCGAAAAACTTAAGTAAAACTTCTACTACAAAGTCCATGGGGGTGTAATCGTCATTATTCAAGATCACTTTATACATAGGTGGTCTTTTAAGTTTAGACTTAGATGCTTCCTTTGCTAAGCCGGTTCCCTGATCATTGTTGCTTAAATTTGGCATATGCCTCTGAAGCTCCATAAAATTTGTTGATTTATCTAGTATATATAAAAACTTTTATAACATTTAACAATTCGTACTTGTAAAAAATGAATTAATTGACTAATTTATCTACAGTCATTAATTAAGTATGAGTCACTCTCTCATATAATGATTAATAACTGGTTTAATTCTAAATAAGGAAGTAGAAGTATGGCAGTCGGAAAAGTGAAATGGTTCAACAACGCTAAAGGTTTCGGATTTATTCGTGAAGATGGCAAAGAAGAAGACATATTTGCTCATTTTTCAACAATAACTATGGACGGTTATAAAACGCTAAAAGCAGGCCAAGAGGTTGAGTTTGAGCTAAGTGAAGGACCCAAGGGTCTTCATGCAACCAACATAAAGCTTGATGAAAAATAACGAATACATATAGATTCCCTGAAAGGCGTTCTTTCGGGGATTTTTCCGTTCTATAGCTGTTCGTTTATTTCAACACCTACAGTGTAAACACCTGACTCTTCAAGTGTACAACGTACTACTGTGGCAGATGCCTGTAATGCAGGAAGGTCACTGTTTGTACCGTCAACTCTGCACATTATTTGCGTGCCCGGTTCTATATGCTCATCTGTTTCTATAGCCAGACCTGTTGCGCTCAAATCCCTACAGACTGCATCAATTTTTCGTCCCGCATCCGCGTCTGAAATTTCCACTTCTATACTTGTATTTACCATCATTCGAAAAAAGTTACGGTTATCGTCATATCGAATCATGCAGCCCCCTATTCCTTATGTAAGTTTTGCAAATTTTATCAATTTTTCTTTTAACTCAGCGATTTCAAATGGTTTAGTCACATAATCGTCACAGCCACTAGCAAAAGCTTCACTTTTATCCTGACTATTTTCTAATCCGGACAACATTATTATTGGTATAGCCTTTGTTTCAGGCGTATTTTTAACTAGTTTGCAAGTATCGTAGCCATCTAACCCTGGCATACAAACATCAAGCAGAAGCACATCTGGCTTGTCAGAGACAATCTTAGATAGAGCCTCTTGACCAGATTTAGCATACGATATATTAAAAGAGTCACCTAAAGTAATATTCAACATTTCAAAGTTGAAATATTCATCATCGACCAGTAAAACATTTATTTTATGCATTTGAAATCCGAAAACACCTTAATAAATTAAAAACACCAGCCAAACTTACGGGTCACTATTATTCTGCTCCCAAAATAACAATTATCAAGAAAAAATCTAGTTATAAGTTAATATTAATTAATCTAACAATTGACTTTGCTATGACTAAGCATTGAAAATAGAGATACGACAACCTGTCATAATTTAGGAATGAAAATGAAAAAAACAATTATCGCATTAGGATTAGCATTTGCGTCTGCAAGTGCAAGTGCAGCTCCTTTAGTGGACGTTTGGGCTGGAGCGTATGCATGGAATACAACCTATGAAGGCCTTGTCTCTGCAAATCCGAACAGTTTAGATCTACAAGACGATTTAAATTTAGAAGACTCCACAAATAACGTAATTTGGGCTGCATTTGAGCATCCAATCCCGGTTATTCCTAATATCCAGATAAAACAAACCACTCTCGACACTACAGGTTTTGCTCAATTTGATAATAACTACCGTTTTGGTGGCGACACGACAGGAAATGGTCGTTTAGATGTAGTGACTGACCTTTCACACACCGATTATACTTTGTACTGGGGTTTACCTTTACCAGTCGTAACGGTTGACTTCGGTTTAAACGTTCGTAAATTCGATGGTTTTGTAAACATTGGAAATGCGACGGCTGAACTTGATAGCCCAGTGCCTATGTTATTCGCACGTGTTGGAGCTGAATTACCATTTACTGGACTGGCGATAATGGGTGAAGCTAATTATGTAGGTTACGGTGATACAGACCATACAGACTTTCAAATTGTATTACGTTACACCTTGCCTATGATTCCAGTACTTGACGTTAACTTAGAGGCTGGCTATCGCTCGTTTCAGTTAAATATAGACCCTACTGACTTTGATGGTGATGAAGACGACCTAATGGCTGACATTGATATGTCTGGCGCATTTGTTGGCTTGTCTTTGCATTTCTAACTTAAAGTCTCAGTGTTGAGATAAACTGATATTTATTACTGATAAATATCAGTAATAAATATCAGTAATAAAAAAGGAAGCATGCGCTTCCTTTTTTTTGCGATATATTTTGTTAAATCGTTATGAAATTAAAGTTAGAGCGATTGTTGTACGTCCTTGATAGCTTGTTTAATTCGCTTAGACGATATAGGAAACTTTGTACCTAGTGATTGAGCAAATAGGGAAACTTTAAACTCTTCAATCATCCAGTAAATATCCTCAACGTCGCTAGGAATTGGAAACCCTTTCGGTAATTTTTTGACAAGATTGTCGTAGCCTTCATAGATTTTATCCAGTTCTATCTGCGCTTGCCGGTCTTTGACAACATCTACCTTAAGCTTTGCCTGTCTTATCTCTAATGCTTTAATATAACGTAGTAAGTCTTCTAATTTATCAACACCGGACTCACTAACAAAATCTTTATAAATTAGTGATTCTAAGTGTGCTTTTATATATGCGTTCGCCTGTATCATATCCAGTGACACTTTTCCTTTTAAGCTTTTTGCAATCTGATGACCGACATAAAGTATTTTCTCGACTTTTTGCGTTACTTCAAAAACCTTCTCGTTTAACGAAGCCCCCAGTTCTTGTTGCAAGTGGAAAAATTCAGCTTCATTCCTCGGTAAGCGCCCTGCTACTTCTTTTTCTAATGCAGCTTTTACGCAGTCTTTAATTAAAGCTTCGATTTGACCGAATGGATTAAAGTAAAGGACAAGCTTAGATTTGTTAGGTAGCTTTTTTTGCAAATGTTTGATTGGCGATGGCAAAGTTTTGATTAACAAAGCTACAACGCCCTTTAGATGCTCATGTTCTGCTTTTTGTTGGTTATCTAATAGCTCAACATTTATTTTATTATCGCGAACAACCAGCGCCGGAAAAGCCTTAATCTTAAAGCTAGCCTGCTCTTTTACATAACTAGTTGGTAACTCACCAAACGTCCAGTCATCAACATCTTTTTGTTCAATATCATCATCAACCGCTTGTTTTAATGTTTCTTTAACTTTGCCTTGCAGCTTATTCTGTAATTCAAGTAAATCAAAACCTTGCGCAACAATATTTCCTTTGTCGCCTACGACTCTAAAATTCACCTTTAGATAACTATCGATTGAATCCCATTGCCATTGCTCTTTTTCTATTTTTACACCCGTCATTCTAAATAACGCCAGTGATAATACTTCAACTAACGGCTCATCTATTGATACACTTTTTTCTTCAAACCGTTGTAGTACTGCTTTAGCAAAATTAGGGGCTGGGACAAAATTTCGTCGTAATGTCTTTGGTAGTGATTTAATAAGTGCAACAATTAAGTCGTATCGGTATGGCTCTATATTCCAATCAAAGCCTTTATAATGAACTTGGTTTAAAAGTGCCAATGGTATTCTTATTGAAACGCCGTCCGCGTAGTCTTGCCCTGGTTCAAAGTCATATTCAATTGGCAACGTTAACGTATCCTGGCGCCAAAAATCAGGAAAGTTTTTAACCGTTGATTCTGAAGATTCTACTAACGCAAAATCCTTAAACTCAGCCACCAACAACTCAGAATTATTTACCTTAATCCATTTTAAAAGTGCGGCCCTGTTATTAATGTCAACAGGGAGTCTATCTTTATAAAACTCAACTAACTCAGGTTCATCTTTTAACACATCACGGCGACGAGTTTTATTTTCTATCTCTTTGATGCTTTCAATTAACGCTTGGTTTTTAGACAGGAATGATGTTTGACTTCCTAACTCACCATAAACTAATGCGTTTTGTATAAAGATATGCTGGCTTTGCTCTACATCAATCTTAGAAAAGTTAACTCGCTTTCGAGCGACTATTATTAACCCAAATAAAGTTTGTGTTTCATAGGCCATTACGGCCCCTTGCTTTTTATCCCAATAAGGCTCCGCATAACTTCTTGATACTAAATGTTGTGCAAGCGGTGATATCCAGTCAGAATCAATTTTGGCTGCGTACCTAGCGTAAAGCTTTGATGTTTCTACTAGTTCCGCAGCCATTACCCATTTAGGTGTATTTTTAAAAAGGTTTGAACCCGGAAATATATGAAAATTGCTATTTCTCGCGCCTTGGTATCCTAACGCTTTTGGCTTTTTGTCGCCTGACTTCTTATCTTCTCTAACAATTTTTTGGCCAATATGACTTAGCAAACCTGACAATATAGCTATATGAATTTCTTGATAATTTCTATCAACTGTTGGATTGTCAATAAACTCTTCGGCGAGTTCTTGTGTGTTAGATTTCGACATTTTTACGTTTGTCTTAATTCCGAGTTCGGCAAGCGTTGATTCAATTTGAAACACTAAATCTTGCCATTCACGAACTCGCAAATAACTAATAAATTCAGTTTTACAGCGCTTTCTAAACTGTGACCGCGATTCATTATTTTGCTGGGCTATTAAGTAATCCCATAAATTTAAAAATGAAATAAAGTCTGAATCTTTGTCTTTAAATCTCGCATGACTTTCATCTGATTTTTGTTTGAACTCTGATGGTCTCTCTCTGGGATCTTGAATACTTAACGCTGTGGCGATAATAACCACCTCATGCAGAACGTTGGTAGATTGGGACGAAAGTACCATTGTCGCTAAACGTGGATCGAGAGGCACTCGACTTAATTGATGTCCAATTTTTGTTAATTGACTAATGGACTGATTACGACTTTTATTACGTGAGCGTTTCGCTAACTTATTTTTAGACTGTGATATTGCACCTAGCTCTTCTAACAAGCGCATACCATCGGAGATAAAGCGGCTATCAGGCTTTTGTATAAATGGGAAAGATTCAATTTCGCCCAAATCTAAAGATAACATTTGTAAAATGACAGACGCTAAATTTGTACGAAGTATTTCTGGGGCTGTAAATTCCGGACGAGAATTAAAATCTTCCTCGCTATAGAGTCTTATACAAATTCCAGGCTCTGTACGTCCACAACGGCCCTTTCTTTGGTTTGCACTGGCTTGTGATATGGGCTCTATAGGCAAACGTTGTACTTTTGTCTTGTAGCTATAACGAGAAATTCTAGCCGTACCTGTATCAATTACATATTTAATACCAGGTACGGTTAATGACGTTTCGGCAACGTTAGTCGCTAACACTATACGTCGCTGGGAATGTTGAGCAAATATACGGTTTTGTTCTGCTGCAGAAAGCCTAGCAAATAAAGGAAGCACTTCGGTATTACGGAATTTACGCTTAACGAGAGCATCTGCTGTATCGCGAATTTCACGCTCACCATTCATGAATAGTAAGATGTCTCCAGGCTCTTCATGATCTAGTTCCTCAATTGCGGCAAAAATACCATTTATTTGGTCACTGTCTTGGTATTGCTCTGCTACAACATTGTCTATTGAGACGTCTTCAAGAGGCCGGTATCTGACCTCAACGGGATATGTACGCCCACTTACCGATATAATTGGCGCATCAAAAAAGTGTTTACTAAAGCTTTCTGGATCTATTGTTGCGGAAGTAATAATAACTTTTAGGTCTGGTCGTTTAGGTAACAACTCTTTCAGTAAACCTAAAATAAAATCGATGTTTAAGCTTCGTTCATGCGCTTCATCTATGATCAAGGTATCATATTGATTAAGGTATCTATCATGCTGAAGTTCAGCAAGCAAAACACCATCCGTCATTAACTTAATATAGCTATGTTCTGAAACTTGGTCATTGAATCTAACTTTATAACCAACGGCTTGACCAAGTTCACTTTGTAATTCCTCAGACAAGCGATTAGCTACACTGCGAGCGGCCAATCGTCTTGGTTGAGTGTGCCCGATTTTAGCTTCAATACCTCTTCCTAGTTCTAAGCACATTTTAGGTATCTGAGTCGTTTTACCTGAACCAGTTTCACCAGCAATAATAACAACTTGATTAGATTCAATTGCGTCTTTAATTTCTTGTTGTTTTTGACTTACAGGTAGTAGCTCTGGATATTCAATTGCTGGTTTATTCGCAATTTTTTTGGCTTTTAAGGCTTTGGACTTTTCAGCGGCTAATTCAATTGACGACAATAGTTTAGCACGTTTATTTTCATCGCTAATTTTAGTTAACGATCGAAGCCGAGACTTCAATTTAAAGAAGTCTTGACGTAAAACACCGTCGATAATTGAGTAATTGATTGATTGCACTACGAGCCTAAAATATCTAAATTTACAAATGTTAGTGAGATTCTAACATTGATATTGGCTCGCAAAAAGCAATAAGAGTGGCAGTCTCAAAGGCTTATGCTAAGTCGTTAAACATTACTCTGCCCTATAACGTTGTGTAGGGCTATACGAAATGTGAGCCTTTTTCATATATCGAATGTAAATGTTTATCTAATGCACTTAGTACTAGAGTCCGCGTTAAGCTTCCTACTAAATGGCCATCGTCATCTACAACAGGGTACACTCTTGGTTTGGAGACTAGCATATCCTCAGCGACAGCTAGAATACTGTCATAAGGCTTAACTAACATTGTTTCAGTAGACATTACCTCTGACACACACTTTGATGCTTCGCCACTGTGATATGTAGAAGATAACATAGCTTTTAAACAATCTTGTTCCGATAAAAAACCGATAACTCGCTTTTCATCATTAACAACTGCACCACCAGAGCTTTTTGATTCCAGCAGTTTTTCTACTGCTTCAACCACCGTTTCGGTGCCTTTAAAGTGTATAGGACGACTATTCATGTGATCTTTAACTTTAACTGATTCCATATTAAACCCTTATTTTATGTTGCTTCTATAATGCTAGAACTTTTTCTGAAAATTGCCTTGTTTTTCTGATACTTTTACGAAAATTTAGTCTCGCAAAGCAGTTAGTAAGATTTTTGCCATTGTTAGTGATCGACATTTCCAGAAATCGTTATTTGAAAGTCAATTAATTGTTAAAACTAAGTTAAACATATCTATATAACCTTTAAGAACTATGGGAAAATGAAAACTGAAACGGAGTAAAAATGAATATTGTAGATTGGTTTTCTTTGGCGATTGTTTGCTTGTTAGGTGCTGCGACCCCCGGCCCGAGCCTAGCAATAATTTTAGGACATACTTTTACAAGCAATAAAACGGCTGGTCGCTGCGCTAGTGTTGCGCATGCGTTTGCTATTTTATTGTATGCGTTTGCTACTGTTTTTGGATTGGCTAAACTTTTTAACGAATTTCCGATAGTAGCTACTTCAATTGTATACGCTGGGGCAGCTTACTTGTTATATTTAGCGGTGAACATATTGAAGGCCGCAAGTACGTTAACTACAGATGAAATAGCGACTTTAAACACCAAGGTTTTAGACAATAATGTTCAAGCAACCGTCGAAAACGAGGTTAGTCTTAATACTTATGTAAAAGCTAGTCGAGAGGCTTTTCTAATCGGTTTTTTAAACCCTAAATTAGCGTTTTTCTTTCTCGCGTTGTTTTCTCAGTTTGTACCAGTGGATGCGGTTGGTCTAGATTTAGCTCTGATTTTATTAGGTACAGTGTTTTTTATTGATATGCTCTGGTACTTATTGGTGGTGGAACTGGCCGATAGAAGCCGAAGTAAACTATCTGTGAACAATAAAACTAAAGTTATATTGCTCCGTACACAAGCAATCATTTTCTTATTAATAGCCGTCAATAGTATTTTTTGGCGTTAAGTATTCAACAGGTGATTATGTCTCATTCTCAACCCTCTATATATTGGTATGACTTTGAATCATGGGGAACTAGTCCTAAAAAAGATAAACCAAGCCAATTTGCTGGTGTCCGCACAGATTTAGACCTTAATATAATTGGTGAACCATTAGTAGAGTATTGTCAGATTCCAAATGACTATTTACCTCATCCAGAGGCTGCTTTAATTACAGGTATAACGCCACAAAAAACGTTACAAAAAGGTTTAATTGAGCCCGAATTTTTTAAACTTATTCATACTGAAATAGCTAAACCTAATACAACTTGTATTGGATATAACAATGTCCGCTTTGACGATGAAATGATCAGGTACGGCTTATATCGAAACTTTTATGATCCCTATGCCTACAGTTGGCAAAATAATAACTCGCGCTGGGATATTCTTGATATGGTTCGGGCATGTTATGCGTTAAGGCCAGATGGTATTAATTGGCCTGTAGACGCTGAAGGTAAACCAAGCTTTCGCCTAGAACTTTTGACAAAGGCAAATAACATTGAGCACGGTGCTGCGCATGATGCCCTTTCAGATGTTATTGCTACTATTGAACTTGCTAAGCTGATAAAGAATAAGCAACCTAAACTATACAACTTTCTATTTGAACACAGAGATAAAAATAAACTCAGTGAGCTTATAGATATTTATAGTTTAACTCCGCTTGTTCATACATCAGGCATGTTTTCGGCTTGGCAAGGTTGCACAACTTGGATAGCACCTATTGGTTTTCATCCTAAAAATAAAAATTCAATTATCGTTTATGACCTAACTAAAGATCCTACTCCATTAATAGGATTAGGCCCTGAAGCTCTCGCAACAAAGATGTATACCAAAACGGTCGATCTGAATGGTGAGGAGCGGATCGGACTAAAAACAGTTCAATTAAATAAATGTCCTGTTTTAGCCCCGGCAAAAACACTTCTTCCCGAAAATGCTGAAAGACTTGGCATAGACAGGGAAGCCTGTTTAAAAAATCTTGCTACATTAAAAGCCAACCCTGAGCTTTTAATCGCCCTTAATGATGTATTTACGTTCGAAAAAGAATACGAGGTCGAGAGTAACCCCGAATATCGTTTATATGAAGGTTTTACGTCTACAGCGGACCAACACCAGAAAAAAACAATTCATCAACACGCAATTGAAGATCAATGGAAGCTTGATGTGAGTTTTGAAGACCCAAAATTGAATCAGCTATGGCGCTTATATAAAGCTCGATACTTTACTTCTATGCTATCTCAAACAGAAGCAAATTGGTGGCAACAATATCGAACAGATAAACTTATGCATGGCGTTGATAAGCCTAATCTAACAATGGATGAATTCCAGATGGCTCTTGAATCTTGTGCAGTGAAACAAGATGGAAATGAAAAGAATATGGCAATTTTGAAAGAGTTGTACTTGTACGTCCAGTCTATATAGTTACCTTGGAAGGTTTTAGGGCGCTATAATGATTGAAGCGTATTCATGAGAAAAAGTATTACCAATAACGTCCCTTAAAAGCAAAAAGCCCGCACAAGTGCGGGCTTTTTTATGGGGACTTGACAGTGAGCTACTCTCGCATAGCAAATGCTACACTACCATCGCCGCAGTTGCGTTTCACTTCTGAGTTCGAAATGGAGTCAGGTGGTACCACAACGCTATTGCCATCAAGTATAAATTGTTTTGCTCGGGCTAAGGCTTAAATAAGAGCAAAATAAAACCCCTCGCACATGGTGCAAGGGGTTAGTATGGGAGCCTGGCGGTGAGCTACTCTCGCATAGCAAATGCTACACTACCATCGCCGCAGCTGCGTTTCACTTCTGAGTTCGAAATGGAGTCAGGTGGTTCCACAGCGCTATTGCCACCAGGCAAAGCTGTTACATACAGGGATGTATTTATGTCGCGTAGCCATGGATGGCTTGGAGCGACTAGTTAATACACCAATGTACTAAAATTTGTCTTAACAATCAGAAAGCTGGATATTCAACCAAAATAATTTTGAGTCTCTGTAGGAGAACACTTAAGCGTTGTATGGTTAAGCCTCACGGGCAATTAGTATAAGTTAGCTTAATGCCTCACAGCACTTCCACACCTTACCTATCAACGTTGTAGTCTTCAACGACCCTTTAGGACAGTTAAACTGTCAGGGATGACTCATCTCGAGGCTCGCTTCCCGCTTAGATGCTTTCAGCGGTTATCGATTCCGAACGTAGCTACCGGGCAATGCCATTGGCATGACAACCCGAACACCAGCGGTTCGTCCACTCCGGTCCTCTCGTACTAGGAGCAGCCCCTCTCAATCATCCAACGCCCACGGCAGATAGGGACCGAACTGTCTCACGACGTTCTAAACCCAGCTCGCGTACCACTTTAAATGGCGAACAGCCATACCCTTGGGACCGACTTCAGCCCCAGGATGTGATGAGCCGACATCGAGGTGCCAAACACCGCCGTCGATATGAACTCTTGGGCGGTATCAGCCTGTTATCCCCGGAGTACCTTTTATCCGTTGAGCGATGGCCCTTCCATACAGAGCCACCGGATCACTATGACCTACTTTCGTACCTGCTCGACGTGTCTGTCTCGCAGTTAAGCTTGCTTCTACCATTACACTAACCGTACGATGTCCGACCGTACTTAGCAAACCTTCGTGCTCCTCCGTTACTCTTTGGGAGGAGACCGCCCCAGTCAAACTACCCACCAGACACTGTCCACAACCCCGATAAGGGGCCAATGTTAGAACATCAAACATACAAGGGTGGTATTTCAAGGATGGCTCCACCTGAACTGGCGTCCAAGTTTCATAGCCTCCCACCTATCCTACACATGTAGGCTCAATGTTCAGTGTCAAGCTGTAGTAAAGGTTCACGGGGTCTTTCCGTCTAGCCGCGGGTACACAGCATCTTCACTGCGATTTCAATTTCACTGAGTCTCGGGTGGAGACAGCGTGGCCATCATTACACCATTCGTGCAGGTCGGAACTTACCCGACAAGGAATTTCGCTACCTTAGGACCGTTATAGTTACGGCCGCCGTTTACCGGGGCTTCGATCATGAGCTTCTCCGAGGATAACCCAATCAATTAACCTTCCGGCACCGGGCAGGTGTCACACCCTATACGTCATCTTTCGATTTAGCAGAGTGCTGTGTTTTTAATAAACAGTTGCAGCCACCAGGTCACTGCGACCCACTTCAGCTCCGATAGCAAGTATCTTCACCTAATGTGGGCGTACCTTCTCCCGAAGTTACGGTACCATTTTGCCTAGTTCCTTCACCCGAGTTCTCTCAAGCGCCTTAGTATTCTCTACCTGACCACCTGTGTCGGTTTGGGGTACGGTTCTTAATCATCTGAAGCTTAGAGGCTTTTCCTGGAAGTATGGCATCAATGACTTCATCACCTTAGTGACTCGTCTCGTATCTCAGTATTAGCCGCCCGGATTTACCTAAGCAGCCTACCTACATACTTTCACACGGACAACCATCGCCGTGCTCACCTAGCCTTCTCCGTCCCCCCATCGCAATGATTAAAAGTACAGAAATATTAATCTGTTTCCCATCGACTACGCATTTCTGCCTCGCCTTAGGGGCCGACTTACCCTACCCTGATTAGCATGGGATAGGAACCCTTGGTCTTTCGGCGTGGGGGTTTTTCACCCCCATTATCGTTACTCATGTCAACATTCGCACTTCTGATATGTCCAGCACACTTCTCAATGCACCTTCAGCCACTTACAGAACGCTCCCCTACCTAGCGTAATAAATTACGCTACCGCAGCTTCGGTGTTATGCTTAGCCCCGTTACATCTTCCGCGCAGGCCGACTCGACTAGTGAGCTATTACGCTTTCTTTAAAGGGTGGCTGCTTCTAAGCCAACCTCCTAGCTGTCTAAGCCTTCCCACATCGTTTCCCACTTAGCATAAACTTTGGGACCTTAGCTGGCGGTCTGGGTTGTTTCCCTCTCCACGACGAACGTTAGCACCCGCCGTGTGTCTCCCGGATATTACTTTACGGTATTCGGAGTTTGCATGGGGTTGGTAAGCCGGGATGGCCCCCTAGCCCAAACAGTGCTCTACCCCCGTAAGTATTCGTCCGAGGCTCTACCTAAATAGATTTCGGGGAGAACCAGCTATCTCCCGGTTTGATTAGCCTTTCACTCCTAGCCACAGGTCATCCCCTAACTTTTCAACGTTAGTGGGTTCGGTCCTCCAGTTGATGTTACTCAACCTTCAACCTGCCCATGGCTAGATCACCGGGTTTCGGGTCTATACCTTGCAACTTATTCGCCCAGTTAAGACTCGGTTTCCCTACGGCTCCCCTATTCGGTTAACCTTGCTACAAAATATAAGTCGTTGACCCATTATACAAAAGGTACGCAGTCACAGAACAAGTCTGCTCCTACTGCTTGTACGTATACGGTTTCAGGTTCTATTTCACTCCCCTCACAGGGGTTCTTTTCGCCTTTCCCTCACGGTACTGGTTCACTATCGGTCAATTGGGAGTATTTAGCCTTAGAGGATGGTCCCCCTATCTTCAGTCAAGGTTTCTCGTGCCCCGACCTACTTAATATGTCCAACATGGCTTGTCGTGTACGGGACTATCACCCACTATCGTTGCACTTTCCAGAGCATTCCACTAAACCATGCTGATTCGGCTGTTTCCCGTTCGCTCGCCGCTACTTAGGAAATCTCGGTTGATTTCTTTTCCTCCGGGTACTTAGATGTTTCAGTTCTCCGGGTTCGCTTCGCATAGCTATGTATTCACTATACGATACCCTAAAAAGGGTGGGTTTCCCCATTCGGAAATTCTGGTTTATAACGGTTTTTATCACCTTAACCAGACTTATCGCAGATTAACACGTCCTTCATCGCCTCCAATTGCCAAGGCATCCACCGTATACGCTTATTCACTTAACCATACAACCTTAAATGCTCTCGCAAATTCAGTCGCAGTTTATGTGTCATATTTATTGGTTACTTGGTTTGTATAAGACCAAGAACCTGACATAAATAACGCTTGAGTTTTCTCTTACAGTGATAATCAAAATTATTTTTTTAGTTGTTGAATAACAAATAAATAAACAATAATGTTTACCTTATTTTTTTATCAGCTTTCCAAATTGTTAAAGAGCATGAGTTTATAAAAAACTCTAAACGATGCACACTCACTACAATGTGTATGGTTTAGGGTTTTGAATCGAGAAACTGAGTGTCAGTATGGTGGAGCTACGCGGGATCGAACCGCGGACCTCTTGAATGCAAATCAAGCGCTCTCCCAGCTGAGCTATAGCCCCATACTGAAGTCACGTCATTAAAACGTTGGTCCAAATCGAAGATTTGGTAGGCCTGGGCAGACTTGAACTGCCGACCTCACCCTTATCAGGGGTGCGCTCTAACCAGCTGAGCTACAGGCCTATCGTTTATGCTACAAACTCTCGAATGCAGCTAACAGCTTGCAGCTTTCTCGCTCATTATTCGTAATTAATTATTTGTGTGAACACTCTGAAGGTGTAACTTCGTTTATAAGGAGGTGATCCAGCCGCAGGTTCCCCTACGGCTACCTTGTTACGACTTCACCCCAGTCATGAACCACAAAGTGGTAAGCGCCCTCCCGAAGGTTAAGCTACCTACTTCTTTTGCAGCCCACTCCCATGGTGTGACGGGCGGTGTGTACAAGGCCCGGGAACGTATTCACCGTGGCATTCTGATCCACGATTACTAGCGATTCCGACTTCATGGAGTCGAGTTGCAGACTCCAATCCGGACTACGACAAGCTTTATGGGATCCGCTTACTCTCGCGAGTTCGCAACCCTTTGTACTTGCCATTGTAGCACGTGTGTAGCCCATCTCGTAAGGGCCATGATGACTTGACGTCGTCCCCACCTTCCTCCGGTTTGTCACCGGCAGTCTCCTTAGAGTTCCCACCATTACGTGCTGGCAACTAAGGATAAGGGTTGCGCTCGTTGCGGGACTTAACCCAACATTTCACAACACGAGCTGACGACAGCCATGCAGCACCTGTCTCATAGTTCCCGAAGGCACTAAAGCGTCTCTGCTAAATTCTATGGATGTCAAGAGATGGTAAGGTTCTTCGCGTTGCATCGAATTAAACCACATGCTCCACCGCTTGTGCGGGCCCCCGTCAATTCATTTGAGTTTTAACCTTGCGGCCGTACTCCCCAGGCGGTCTACTTAATGCGTTAGCTGCGCAAGACAACTCTTAAGAGTCAAACTGCTAGTAGACATCGTTTACGGCGTGGACTACCAGGGTATCTAATCCTGTTTGCTACCCACGCTTTCGTACATGAGCGTCAGTGTCGACCCAGGTGGCTGCCTTCGCCATTGGTATTCCTTCAGATCTCTACGCATTTCACCGCTACACCTGAAATTCTACCACCCTCTGTCGCACTCTAGCCATCCAGTTTCAAATGCAGTTCCCAGGTTGAGCCCGGGGCTTTCACATCTGACTTAAATGGCCGCCTGCGTACGCTTTACGCCCAGTAATTCCGATTAACGCTCGCACCCTCCGTATTACCGCGGCTGCTGGCACGGAGTTAGCCGGTGCTTCTTCTGCGAGTAACGTCACACCTAGCCGGTATTAACGACTAAGCTTTCCTCCTCGCTGAAAGTGCTTTACAACCCGAAGGCCTTCTTCACACACGCGGCATGGCTGCATCAGGCTTTCGCCCATTGTGCAATATTCCCCACTGCTGCCTCCCGTAGGAGTCTGGACCGTGTCTCAGTTCCAGTGTGGCTGATCATCCTCTCAGACCAGCTAGGGATCGTCGGCTTGGTGAGCCTTTACCTCACCAACTACCTAATCCCACTTGGGCTTCTCTAAAGGCGGGAGCCGAAGCCCCCTTTGAGCCGTAGCTATCATGCGGTATTAGCAGTCGTTTCCAACTGTTGTCCCCCACCTAAAGGCAAATTCCCAAGCATTACTCACCCGTCCGCCACTCGTCATCTTCTAGCAAGCTAGAAATGTTACCGTTCGACTTGCATGTGTTAGGCCTGCCGCCAGCGTTCAATCTGAGCCATGATCAAACTCTTCACTTAAAAGTTTAATCGCTACCCATTGAATTCTGTTCAAATAAATTTCGTTCAGACACTCAATTGATAGTTACAAGTACTAAGCTGCCTTCCGAAGAAGAACCTTAGTGTGTTTTGTTACTACTCATCGGAGTGCCCACACAAATAATTAATTACAAATTGTTAAAGAACGTTCAGAGCCTTTCTGCTCTTGGTCGAGACCTTGTCTCAACCGGGATGCGCATTCTACACTTCCCTAATTTGTTGTCAACGTTTTTATCAAATCTTTTTCGTTTTTTTGAAGAAGTTTTCTAAACCGTTTTGAGTCAAATCAAACCACCTTTACTTAACGTTTCAAGCCGTTTGATGTCTCCCTGACAACGAGGACGCATTTTAGGGAGTTTTAGAAATAGCGCAAGCACTAATTGCAAATATTTCGCTAAAAAGCGCTCGAATGATTAAGTATTGTACAAAACGTTTATTAAGCAAACCATTTTTACTTTTTTTTCGCTACAAACCATTTAACGTAGGCTAGTAAAGGCAACTAGGTTAGTTATACAGCTAACTAAATACCAAGCTAATTGCCATTTATCTTAATAGCGGAGTCTTTAGAAACGAAAAACAACACCTAATAAGGATATCCCCTACTGAACACCATCCAATTGCTTACAAATTAGCTATTCAAACTTACTGTATAGCGGTTAAAAGGCTACTTTTGACTAAACTGCTTAAAAATACTAGAAAAGTCTAATTCACCGTTACCCGATTTTTGATGTAAAGCGTATAAATTTCTTGTTAACGCTCCCATTGGTGTCGACGAGCCAGAAGCGATGGCAGTATCCATAGCTAAACCTAAGTCTTTAAGCATTAGGTTAGTCATAAAGCCAGGCTTGTAATCATTACTTGATGGAACTGACTCTGAAACTCCAGGGCACGGGTTGTAAACGTCCAAGGTCCAGTTACTTCCTGAGCTGTTTGACATGATTTCGGATAACTTACTTGGATCTAGTCCATTATCTATACCAAGCTGTAAAGCCTCTGAAGTGCCAACCATTAAAATGCTCAATAGCATGTTATTACAAACTTTCGCTATTTGACCTGCACCAACTTCACCAGCATGGAAAATATTTTTACCCATTACTTCTAATATAGGTTTAGCTGCGCTGAACTGCTCTAATTGGCCACCAACCATAAAGCTAAGGGTGCCATTCGTTGCGCCAGCAACTCCTCCAGAAACAGGTGCGTCAATACAACCTACATCAATATTATTTAATTCAATATAAAGTGCTTTAATAGTTGCAGCATCAATTGTTGAGCAGTCGATTACTAGCGCACCTTTCTTTAAATATCTATTCGGCTGGTCTGCTGGGCCAATTAAACTCTTATAAAGACTTGCTACATGCTTTCCTGCTGGCAACATTGAAATAATAATATCTGCATCCGCCACTACAGCTTCAGGCGTGTCAGCTGCCTTCGCCCCTAAGCCCACTAGTTCGTGAACAGCTGAAGGAACTAGGTCGTAAACACAAACTTCGTATCCTGCTTTGACTAGATTGGCCGCCATAGGGCCACCCATATTACCTAGTCCAAAAAAACTAATCTTTTTCATTAGGTCTTCCTTTACATTATAAAGAATTAAGTGGATGCGACTTTGCATCCCAGATTGATACAAAAAATGAATCTACAACGTCATCAGGAACATCATGAATAGTGGCATACTTCCAAGAGGGTGAATTATCTTTATCTATCAATAGAGCTCTTACGCCTTCTGGGAAATCTCCGTCCGATGCGCACTTAACGGATAAACCTAGCTCCATTCTAAAAGCGGATGCTAGTGTTAGACTTTGCCCTTCCTTTATTTGTTTAAATATTAACTTTGCACTCAATGGACTGCCGTGCGCAAGAGACGCCTGTGCCTTATTAAACCATTTATCGTCTGTCTTAAAGTCTAATATGTCTACTATGGCTGAATTTGCTGAATCGCAGTTATTCAAGGCAGTCATGAAGTCCACAAACTTAGCGATATTACCTACTGGTTTTTGTGATTTACTGTTGTCTTCAAAGGTTTTCAATAAATCGGTAAGTTTTTGACGATTTAAAGCAACCGTATTACCCCAGTTTATAAGTAGTAACTCTTCTACTAGCGTTTGTTTTTGATCAGCGGAAACAAAGTGATCGGCTAGTTGAACATATTTAGCATCCGCTGCGTTTATAGATGCACCTGTAAGTCCAAGAAACAAACCACAGCCATCAGGCATCTTGTTTAAAAAATGACTACCACCGACATCTGGATATAAGCCAATTGTTATCTCCGGCATTGCAATTCTGGACTTTTCTGTGACAACACGATGACTAGCGCCAGCTAGCAGACCTAAACCACCTCCCATCACTATGCCATGTCCCCACAATAAAATAGGCTTTTTATAAACGTGAATCAGATGGTCTAACTTGTATTCTTTTGCAAAAAACGTTTCTACGTCTTGAGCTACGTTACCTGAACCCGCTTCTTTTGCAGCATTATATAGCTGTACTACATCACCACCGGCGCAAAAGGCTTTTTCACCCGCTCCTTCCAGCATGACGATGGCAATAGAGTCATCGTCTTGCCAAGATACTAGTTGTGAATATAGCAACTCAACCATTTCTAAGCTTAATGCATTTAGTGACTTTTCAGAGTTAAGTGTCGCCACCGCAATTTTTTTATCGTTTACAGATTCTAATGTCTTAAATAATACAGGGTTTGTCATTGCGATTCCTTTATTCATTTAACCAAACAGGAGCACGTTTTTCTAAAAACGCATTTACACCTTCTTTTTGATCTTTAGTATCAAAGAGCGCGACAAATAGCTCACGTTCTAGTGGTAATGCACTATTAATAGAACCATTACGACCAGCCTGAATTAATGATTTACACGCTGTAATAGAACTCGGACTTTGCGCAGCAGTTTGTTTCGCAAGTTCCATGGCAGCCTCTAAGGACTTGCCCGTTGGTACTACTTCTTCAACTAAACCTATTTTTTCAGCTTTATCTGCATTAATTCGCTCACCACACAGTATCATGCGTTTTGCCCAGCCCTCACCAACTAACCAAGCTAAATTTTGAGTTCCACCTGCACATGGCAACAAGCCAACCTTAGCTTCTGGTAAAGCTAACTGTGCTTGTTCTTCACAAATACGAATATCACATGCAAGAGCGACTTCAAGGCCGCCCCCCATTGCATAACCGTTAATCGCTGCAATTGACACACCATTAAAATCCCGCAAAGATTCAAAAGCAGCACCAAATACTCTTGCCATATCCGACGCAACACCTTTATCGCCATCGGCGAACACATTTAAATCAGCGCCAGCTGAAAAAAACTTATCGCCCTGACCTGTTAATACCAAAGCATATACAGACTTGTTGTTATTTAACTCCTCAACCATCAGCTTTAGCTCAGATAAGCTTTCAAAAGTCCAAGTATTAGCAGGAGGATTATTAAATGTGATTAATGCTATATGCTCAGAAATAGTCAATTTTAGTAATGAAGACATTTCACTCTCCGTTATAAGATATCTGCAGCGGCTTCATCGAGTAAACGACGAGCAATGATTAAACGCATGATTTCGTTAGTTCCTTCGAGGATTTGATGCACTCTAACGTCTCTAAAATGACGTTCTAACGGATACTCCTTGATGTAACCATAACCACCATGAATTTGTAGTGCCTCATTACACACCTGAAAGCCGATATCGGTTGCAAAGCGCTTCGCCATTGCACAATATGCGGTAGCTTCTGGATCGCCGTTATCAAGTTTAAATGCGGCTAACCTTACCATTTGCCTTGCGGCTACAAGCTCAGTTGCCATATCCGCTAGTTTAAATTGTAAAGCTTGAAACGCCGCCAGAGGTTTACCAAATTGAACTCGTTCTTGCATATAATCTTTTGCGGTTTCTAATGCTTGCTGTGCTGTACCAACAGAACACGTCGCTATATTAATTCGACCACCGTCCAACCCTTTCATTGCTAAAGAAAATCCTTCACCTTCACTTGCCAGTAGGTTTTCTACTGGAACACGAACGTTATCAAAGGTAATTAATTTGGTAGGCTGAGCATTCCAGCCTAGCTTTTCTTCCGCTTTTCCATAAATCACCCCTTCAGCATCTGCTGGAACTACTACTGCAGAGATGCCTTTTGGCCCTTCACCGCCAGTGCGAACCATTACGACTAAAACATCTGTTTCGCCTGCACCTGAAATAAACATTTTAGAGCCATTAATTACATACTCGTCGCCGTCTATTTTTGCAGATGTGCGTAACGAGGCAGCATCCGATCCGGATCCAGGTTCAGTTAAACAATAAGAGGCTAACTGCTCACCCATAACAAGACCTGGACACCACGCATCTTTAATCTTTTCAGTTCCCCAGGTTGCTATCATCCAGGTCGCCATATTATGAATTGTTAACATAGCCGTCGTTGCTGTGCAGCCTTTGGACAATTCTTCAAATATTAACGAAGAGTCTAGACGAGACAAGCCCATACCACCGGCTTCTTCTGGTGAATACAACCCACAAAAACCTAACTCACCCGCTTTTTGCATAACATCTTTAGGGAAAATATGTTCTGCATCCCACTTTGCTGCGTGTGGCGCGAGCTCTGCATCTGAAAACTGTTTAGCTAAATCGATAAATGCACGTTGATCATCATTTAATTCAAAATTCATGTTTGACCCTTGTATTTGATATTTGACATTTAAGCCGAGTGACACATTTATACGTCTTATCGTTAATAAGCGTTTTATTTTTATGTTTGTGTCACTCTAGGTAATTTTATTGGTTCACGATTACTTCAGCGTGATAGACATATTTGGTCCGGCAGCAGCCGCAACATCGTCTTCAAACCAACGTGCTGTAATTGTCTTTGTTTCAGTATAAAACTTAACCGCTTGTTTACCGTATGCATGCTGATCACCAGCAAATGAACCCTTCCAACCTGTAAACGAGAAAAATGGCAGTGGCACTGGAATTGGAATATTGATACCGACTTGACCGACTTCAATATTGTGTTGATATTTGCGAGCGGCACCACCTGAGGAAGTAAAGATAGACGTACCATTACCATACGGATTGTTATTTATAAGCTCAATGGCATCATCAAGCGTATCTACATTCATTGTTAAAAATACTGGGCCAAATATTTCTTGTTTATAAATTTCCATATCTGCACTAACGTCAGTAAACATAGTTGGGCCAACCCAGTTTCCGTTAGGGTAACCTTCAACCTTGCAATTAGAACCATCTAAAACACAGTTGGCACCTTCTTTTTTACCTTGTTCAATCAGGCCTTCGATGCGCTGTTTTGCTTGAGGCGTAATTTGTGGGCCGTAAGCGGCTTCTGGATCTGAATAATGTCCTGGTCGAACCGAAGCAAGTTTTTCACGAATTTCAGGAATCCACTCTTTCGCCTCTCCAACAAATACAGCAACAGAAATGGCCATACAACGTTGACCTGCAGCACCAACAGACGCACCTACAATATTATTTATCACTGCATTTTTGTTAGCGTCTGGCATAACAACCATATGGTTTTTCGCACCTAAGAAGGCTTGAACACGCTTCATGTTGTCAGTACCTGTTTTGTATATGTACTGGCCTACGCCTACAGAACCAACAAACGAAATTGCTTTTACTTCAGGCTCGTGCAGAAGACGATCCACTTGCTCTTTATCACCATGCACGACCTGTAAAACGCCTTTTGGAGCGCCAGCTTCTTCAAATAACTCAACTAAACGTGTTGGACATAGAGGGTCTTGCTCTGATGGTTTAAGTATAAATGTGTTACCGCAAGCTACCGCCAATGGAAACATCCATAATGGAATCATTGCAGGGAAATTAAATGGCGTAATACCGACACACACACCCAACGGCTGGGTATAACTATATGTATCTATGTTACGGGCTACGTTTTCTACTGTTTCGCCCATCATCATAGATGGAATATTAGCCGCATGTTCTACTACTTCTATTCCTCGCCATACATCACCCATAGCATCTTCATGTGTTTTGCCTAATTCCTCACAAATAATGCCTGCTAATTCTTCTTGGTGTTCTTTTAATAAATGGGCATAACGCATCATGACTCGCGCTCGCTCTGAAATAGCCACTTCTTTCCAAGTCTTAAATGTCTCTTTGGCACTTGCAATTGCCGCATCCATTTCTGATGGCGTTGCAGCAGGCACTTGGGCAATAACTTCTTGTGTCGCTGGATTTGTAACATCAATTAAACGAGTAGACTTTGACTCAACCCACTCACCGTTTATGTATAAAGGAACCTGTTTCATGACATTGCCTCTTAAAATAATTATGTGACCATTTTATAAATTTTATTGTGGTCGCTTTTGAGATTACAGCCATTAAAGCAAACAAAATCATTGAAAGAAATTGATTAAATTGCTTTTTTGATGGACTATCTTGGTACAAATAAGCGATTAAAATATTGTATATGAGCGTAACTTCTAATTGGCCCTTACCTAAATCGAGTGTAAGGTTTCTAGTGCCAAAGCCAATGATTAAACAACTACAGCTTAGCTCGTTATCTCGAGGCCTTTTACCACTTGCCTTTGGCTATTATGAAAAAGCAATTGGTCATGAAATTACGAGATCAGATCATGATGATAATTTAATTCTTTGCTGTGTAAATGGCAGTGGCAGTGTCACGGTAGGTAAGAAAACCTATCAGATGAATAGTAATGATGTGATTTTTCTACCAAAGGGTTATTCACATCGTTATAAAGCAAGTGTAAAAGATCCTTGGTCAATCTATTGGGCACATGTTGACGGTCATATGTTTGATGAGTTCATGGATATTATTGGCATAGACGGCAACAATCTACACATGACTTTAACGGAGCCACAAATCGTTATTAATGAATTTAAGCAACTCATGGAATCGAGGCATTTGGGTTACCAACTCAATCGATTTTTTGTGGCGTCAAATATGTTAAAGAAAATTTTCAGTTTAATGACATTACAAAGACCAATAGTTTCGTTATCAACAAATAGAAATTTGTCTGCGCATTCAATTCATGTTTACTTTGATAACAATATTGATCGCCTATTAAATTTGAATGACATGGCCAAGTACTTTGGCTTGTCGAAGTTTTACTTTGCGAAAAAGTTTCAACATATGATGGGCAATAGCCCTATAAAGTACTTTCTGGAGCTAAAGATACAACGAGCTTGCAAACTTCTAGACTCAACTGATATTCCAATTAATAGTGTTGCAAAAACACTCGGGTTTGAAGATCCTTATTATTTTTCGCGACTGTTTAAAAGCATTATGGGTATTTCACCATCGATTTATCGACAATCGCGACATGGTCACTAAAATGTTAAAACTAAATTTATTTTGTAATAATTCCGTCACATTTAGCGTTAATAATAAAAGTCGAACTATAGACAAGAACCCAAATTGGTAGATACCTTTATGTCGAGTAAAATATTAATCATTGAAGATGAGTTCGCAATTAGAGAAATGCTAACCTTTGTTCTAGAACAAAATGGCTATTCTGTTATCGCAAAAGAAAGCTACACCGATGCCCAACAGGCACTGTTACATGAGTCTCCGGCGCTAATCCTACTGGACTGGATGTTACCAAATATGAGTGGGATCCAAGTCGCGAAAAAACTTAAACAGTCTGACTCTCACAAATCGATACCTATTATTATGCTCACCGCCCGAAGTGAAGAGGATGATAAAATCCAAGGTTTAGAAGTTGGTGCCGATGACTATATTACTAAACCATTTTCGCCAAAAGAACTTATTGCGCGAATTAAAGCCGTATTAAGAAGAACGCAACCTACCGCTACCGATGACCCAATCGAGATAGTAGGATTGAGACTTGACCCAATTAGCCACCGAGTAACTGTAGATGGTAAAGAGCTCCACTTAGGCCCGATGGAATTTAAACTTTTGCACTTTTTCATGACTCACCAAGAGCGTGTATACAGTCGCGACCAATTGTTAGATAATGTCTGGGGGACAAACACTTACGTTGAAGATCGAACCGTAGATGTGCATATCAGACGCCTTCGTAAAGCGTTAGAAACACATGACAAGTTGATACAAACCGTACGTGGTTCAGGATATCGATTTTCAACTCGCACGGACTAATTTAACTGTATGTATAAAAAGCCTTCCATTTGGCAAATCATTATTCGTCTACTTTGGATGTATGCGCCTTTCGCTATTATAGGTCAGGCGTTAGGCTACTACTTTAGTGCGACTATATTATTTTGTGTCATCATGCTGTTTACACATTACTACCAATTGTTAAAGCTGAGTAAATGGCTTTGGGAACAACGTGGTATATATCCACCTAAAGCACTCGGTATTTGGTCAAATGTATTTGAAGGAATCTACACACAACAACGTAGAAACGTAAAAAAGCGAAACGAATTAACGACGTTAGTCCGTCGCTTTCGTTTAGGAGCGGAAGCGTTACCAGATGGTGTTGTAATTTACGACAAAGAACGACGAATTTTTTGGTGTAATAAAATTGCCCAAAAAATGTTGAACCTAAAATGGCCCGCTGACAAAGGCATACGTATTGATAACTTAATTCGCATGCCTGAATTTATTGATTACTTAGACGACCAAGCATACCAAGAACCTCTAGAAATTCCTTCTCCTACAAACGATACTGATGTTTATGAAATTAGAGTTGTGCCCTTTGAGTCTGACAAGTGGACACTTATTGTACGAGACATTACAGAATTACATCAGCTAGAACAGATGCGAAAAGACTTTATCGCAAACGTTTCACATGAATTAAAAACGCCGTTAACCGTGATGCGCGGATACCTTGAAATGACCGAGGAGTTAGACGATATTGACTCAGCGATGTGGAATAAAGCGCATACTATGATGGTTGAACAAACCACACGAATGGATGAGCTTGTTTCACAATTGTTATCGTTGTCTAAAATGGAACGCCAAACGCCTCTTGATGAAGTTAGCATTATAAACATTCCAAAAATACTTGAATTATTAGTAGAGGAAGCCATTAGCTTATCGGCTAATCAGCATAAGATTACTGCCGACATAACCCCTTCTTTAATGATGAAAGGCAACGAGTCAGAATTACGGAGCGCTTTTTCTAATTTAGTTTTTAATGCTATTAGGTATACACCTGTTAACGGTAATATTCATATTTGCTGGGAGATGACTCAGTCTGGAAAAGCTAAATTTTCTGTCACTGACGATGGTGTTGGTATTGAAACGAATCATATTCCTCGGTTAACTGAACGCTTTTATCGAGTGGATGAAGCCAGAACAAGAAAAACCGGTGGCGCTGGTTTAGGCTTATCAATTGTAAAACATGCACTAGCCAACCATAACTCTAAACTTGAAATCACGAGCAAGCTAAATCAAGGCAGTTGTTTTTCGTTTAGGATCCCGAAATCTTTGGTTAGCAAACAATAAACACTCGCTCAGACTACAGCTTTTAACCTCCTTTGTGGTAACCTTTTGGCAATGACATTGATTAGAGATAAATATAATGAGTTGCCCTCATCAGAATAACTTTCGCCCGTTAGAAGAGTCAATCCATACCGACTTCAAAGACAGCATGTCTTATGGCGACTATCTAAACTTAAATCAAATACTAACTGCACAACATCCTATTAGTAGCGAGCATGATGAAATGCTCTTTATTGTAATTCATCAAGCAAGTGAATTATGGTTGAAACTAGCTGGACATGAATTATCCGCGGCAATAACTTTTATCGAAAGTGAACAATTTGGCCCAGCATTTAAAGTTATATCTAGAGTAAAACAGATTTTCCTTCAACTTACCCAGTCATGGAATATACTTTCTACACTCACCCCCGTTGACTATTTAAAATTTCGAGATGATTTAGGCCAGTCTTCGGGATTTCAGTCTTACGGATACCGTAAAATTGAGTTTATGCTCGGAAATAAAAATAAAGATTTGATAAAGGTACATGCTGCAAATGAGGTAGTTCACAAAGAACTTACTCAACTATCGAACTCTCCAAGCCTTTATGATGTGGTCATAAAAATAATGGCTAAACGAGGCTTTACGTTAGATGCGCACGTTCTAAATCGCGACTATAACAACCCTTATCAAGAAAACGAATCCGTCTTAAACGCTTGGGTCAATGTTTATCAAAATGCCGAACAACATTTTGAGCTTTATGAGTTAGCCGAAAAGCTCATGGACATAGAGGACTCATTCCAAAACTGGCGTTTTAAACACATGTATACTGTGCAACGTATTATAGGTAATAAGCAAGGTACGGGCGGTTCGTCAGGTGTGGCGTTCTTAAAAAAAGCGCTAGAGATTAGCTTCTTTCCAGAGTTGCTTACACTTCGTACTAAATTGTAAACAAGAGCAATGAAACGGGTGGGAATTGGTGTTAAAATCTACTCTTTCTTATGCTGACTAGATTACCATGATTTCAAAAAAACAAGTAAAGCGCATCAAAGCATTATCTACTAAAAAACAACGTCGCCTAAGTCAGGAGTTTTTAGTCCAAGGCGAAAAAAATGTCGTAGAATTATTGAATTCAGAACTCAATATTGTAGACCTTTTTGCTACTGACACATTTAGTACAAAACATAGTCATTTACTAACCGGTGTTAATGTAACTAACATTGATGCTGAACAATTAAGCCAGGTTAGTACGATTACTACTAACCAGGATGCGCTTGCCATTGTGGAGCAACCACGTTTTTCAATGCCTTGCCAATTAAATGGCTTAGTATTGGCACTAGATGATGTTAATGATCCAGGTAATTTAGGCACTATTATCCGTCTTGCTGATTGGTACGGTGTGTCAGATATATTACTAAGTGAACGCACCGCCGATGTATACAACCCCAAAACAATAAGTGCAACAATGGGCGCTTTTACTCGAGTTAAAACTCATAGAGTTGACTTGGTTCATTTCCTATCGAAAGTAACCCAACCTATCTTTGGTGCTTTTTTAAATGGCGAAAGCGTTCATTCATGCAAATTTAACACAAACGCTATTATTGTAATGGGCAATGAGTCCCATGGTATTAGTAATGAAATAGAAGCTTTAATTAGCCAAAAAGTAACTATTCCATCTTTTGGTGCGTCTGAATCACTCAATGTTGCAATGGCAACCGGTATTATTTTAGATAATGCCCGGAGAACACTATCATTTAACCATTAATTTTTGCCAAATACTGATATTCGTCTAACTTTATCTAGAGAGCAGTTCATTTTGTTTATTTAGGATTTTAATATGAAAATTAGTATGGGCACGAGTATTAAGCAGAAACTCCTCATCAATGCTGTTTTGGTCGCGTCCGGGATGGTTCTGTTACTTATTCTTTTACTATTCTCTAACTACAAAAACGAACAGTTTGCCTCCGCAGTTCAGTATATAGATAACATTAATCGACATATCATGCAGTCAGATATTGAGGAGAAAGTGTTTCTTCAGTCAAAAGACCTAGCACACCTGGATAATTTTGAGGCTCTGCAAGTTAAAATTGCACAGAATAAAGTTCAATTTATCAGTCTGTTACAAAACGAGTCATTTAGCACAGTAGAAATAAACCGCTTTACCCTTGCCCTCGAAGAATACAAAAAACAATTCGAAACACTCGTTGCCTTGCAACAAGTTATTGGATTAAACCCAAAGGACGGCCTTTATGGTGAACTACGTGCGTCGGTTCACAATATTGAGACGATTCTAAAAGCCCAGGATAATAATGTGCTTTTAGTGGATATGCTTCAATTACGCCGTGCTGAAAAAGACTTTATGCTTCGCAACGATATAAAGTATTTAGACAAGTTTAACGACGGAATAGCTAAACTGAGTAAAAATTTAAAGAATGAAAACCTCGACGATTCATTAAAAAGCAAAATATCGACATTACTAAGCGACTACCAAGTTAAGTTTAATAACCTAGTAGACGCTCAAACAAAGATTGGTTTAAATCAAGATGGTGGGGTCAGAAAACAACTTCTTGATGCGAAACAAAAGCTTAAAGTCACTCAGAATGCAATGGAAAGTACAATTACGAAGAATATTGCTGATGCTCAGTTACAAACTCAATTGTTTGGTTTTATTCTATTCATTATCCTTATAGTAGTAATTATGTCATCCACATTTGTGACGAGCAGAAAGGTACTTAACCCTATTAATCAAATATCTACTACCATTGATAATGTTAGGCAGAACAATGACTTGACTGGAGACTCTAACTTTGACGGTAATGACGAGGTTTCTGAAATGGGTCGCCAGTTCAATTCTTTAATTTTAGACTTTAGAGAATTAATTTTACGGGTCAACAGGGCCGTAAAAACGTTAGATAGTGCAACCACATCCCTTGTCTCTAATTCGAATGACAATCAAAATTCTTTAGATATTCAATTAAGAGAAACAGAGTCGGTCGCCGCTGCGGTGACGGAAATGGGAGCAACAATTAAAGAAATCGTCACGAACACCGAGGATGCAGCTCGAAAAGCATTAAGCAGTAACGAAAATGCCGAACAAGGTTCACAACAAGTAAACATGACGATTGAGAGCATCAACTTTTTATCCGATAAGCTAGACACCGCAGTGAATGATGTAAATGCGTTAGCCGAAGAAAGTAAAAACGTAGGTTCTGTGCTTGATGTTATTAGAGGTATCGCTGAGCAAACTAACTTACTTGCGTTAAATGCTGCTATTGAAGCCGCTCGAGCTGGCGAACATGGTCGTGGTTTTGCCGTGGTAGCGGACGAAGTAAGAACGTTAGCAATGCGTACTCAAGACTCAACAAAAGAAATCGAAACGATAGTTACGTCATTGCAAAATAGAATTAACGATATTGTTAGTGTTATAGATCAATGTCAAGAGCAAGGTTCAACATCAACATTACGGGCGTCTGAAGCCGGTGAAAAATTAATTTCAATCACGGAAGATGTAAAATCTATTATGGATATGAATACTCAAATTGCCACCGCAATCGAGCAGCAAAGTAAGGTAGCCGAAGAGGTAAATCAAAACGTAGTGGCGATTCGTGATGTTGCCGATAACTCGTTTCAACGCGCTAAGGAAAATGCGGCAAGTAGTGAAGATATTTCAAAGCAGGCTATTATCTTGCATTCATTTATTGATAAATACAAAGTTTAGCCTGCTGTTTTAATTGCTTATCTAAACGCTTCTAGTCTTGCCAATAGGCTAGAAGTATCCCATCGTTGTCCGCCAAGCGCTTGCACTTCAGAATAGAACTGATCAACTAGCGCTGTGAGCGGTAATTGTGAGCCATTGCGTCTAGCTTCATCAAGAGCAATGCCTAAATCTTTCCTCATCCAGTCCACAGCAAAACCAAAGTCATACTCACCTTTCCACATAGTTTCATGACGATTATCCATTTGCCAGCTCCCAGCAGCTCCTTTTGATATTGCTTCGACAACATCAACCCCATTTAAACCTGCTGAGCGAGCAAAGTGTAAACCTTCCGCAATGCCTTGCACCACACCTGCAATGCAAATTTGGTTAACCATTTTTGTTAATTGTCCAGCGCCTGATTCACCCATCAATTTGGTAAATTTTGCAAAGCTTTTTATAACTGGCTCTACTTTTGTAAAGCTCTCTGAATTACCTCCAGCCATAACCGTTAGCTGGCCATTTTCTGCCCCCGCTTGACCGCCTGAAACCGGCGCATCTATAAATGACAAACCCTTTGCCAAACAAACAGAAGACAATTCTCTTGCGATATCAGCGGAAGTTGTTGTGTGATCGACAATAACACAACCTGGTTTTGTGCCAGCTAAAACTCCCTCTTCGCCAGACATGACCTCCTTGAGATCGGCATCGTTGCCAACACAAATAAACACAATACTCGAATCTTGTACTGCTAGTTTGGGCGTTGACTTATATTCGCCTTTAAACTTTTCGGCCCATGCCTCAGCTTTTGATTCAGTGCGGTTATAAACAGTTACATCATGTCCTGCTTTTACTAAATGCCCTGCCATTGGAAAGCCCATTACACCCAAGCCTATAAAACTAACCTTCATAAAGTTAACCTTCTAATTTTCGTCAACCGCAATTTTGTAAAGTTGTGTCCCAACTTGGACTGCGGCTGATGGATAATGAAGTATGACAATACCGGAGCTTGGCGCAGTTATATTAACTAAGCCTAAGTCACTATCAAACTCCAAAGAATTTAATACTCGAGCGATCGTCTGCCCTTGCAAAACACGGTCACCCGCTTTAGCTAAATACTCTACCATGCCTGCATGTTTTGAAAATAGCGTTTTGTAATTTGTTAATGGCGTAACCGTTATTGCTTTTTTGACAATGCCTGGCCCACCGGCAACCAACTGTTGTGATCTCATATAATTAACAATACCAGCCATATCATCAAAAGCTTGCGTTAAACAGATATTCTCTTGAGAGCCAAGCTCAACTGTGAACGCCTTTACTCTATAGTTAAACTCGATTCCATATTCTTTCAACGTATTGCCTAAGTCTATCCAAGGCGTAAAACTGGCCTCATCCAATGCACCTGCGAAACTAGGTGGAATAGAAATAATATTTTCGATATTAAAATGTAACGCATCATCAATTAAAAAGTCTGGACTATATATATGTCTGGTTGATGATGGCCCTGTATGGAGGTCGATAACATAGTCGGCATTGGCGGCCAATAACTGTAGCTTATAATTAAGGTATTGAGCCGTATTTACTCCCCACTCACTATTAATCGAATGTACAATTGATTCTTTTAAGTATTGTCTAAATTTACTTCGCAGGTCTAGCGACGAATACTCGCCAGCCACTAATTCTTTAATTTTAAGTGACGAAATAAACTGTTTCGCTATATTTTTATGATAATAATAAAAACGGTTCCAATTGTTCCCCGTTGTTGCATCAAAACGCCCTTGTAGATACTCTCCTGCTCTTTGCGTGCGTCCAAAAGGATTGCAGTTTGGCACTAAAATAAAATTGGCTTGCAATTTCAATTTAGGTAGCATCTTTATTAGTTGGTAGATAACAGCGCTACCCTGCATTTCGGCGGCGTGAACAGCACTCTGAATATAAACCGTCGGGTTTTCATTACTGCCACTGTCTATATGGTATACAGGAATACCAATCTCTTGACCGGCTATATCCTGATTTAGTGTAAGCAGCTCTTTAGTCATCTTCATTTTAAACAACCTTCATCCAAATATCTGATCATGAATACTTGCTACAATCTCTTTGGCATCACTTTGCTTAACCAAAAAACAAATATTATGCTTACTCGCACCATGGCAGATCATTCTTATTTTGTGTTTACTCAAAGAGCTAAATAAATGGCCGGTGGTGGATTGACTATCATGTTGCGCAGTATGATTTCCAATAACAGCGATCAGCGATAGTTGTTTTTCGATAGCTACACCACAAAAATCCTCTAATTCAATAATGCAGGCGTGAGGTAGAATATTTTCGTTTTCGTCACTACCGTTTACGTTATCTAATGTCAAAGCAACGGAAATTTCTGACGTTGTTATTAAATCTACAGACAATTCATACTTTGCCAAAATTGCAAAAACACGTGCTAAAAAACCACTCGCCAATAACATATTAGGGCTTGTTAAGGTTACCAATGTTTGGTTTTCACGTAATGCAATTGCCCGTATACCCGAGGTCGATATTTGATTTGTTAATTTAGTTCCTCCGGCTTCTGGAGATTGACTCGAACCAACAAAGACATCGATTTGGGCACGTATAGCAGGGAGTAATGTTGCCGGGTGTAATACTTTTGCTCCAAATGTCGCAAGTTCGGCGGCCTCATTAAAGCTAATAGTTTTGATTGGTTTTGCATTAGTCACAATTCTCGGGTCTGACGAGTATATTCCCGCGACATCTGTCCATATTTGCAATGTATCTGCACTTACCGCTTCGGCCAATAGTGCCGCCGAAAAGTCGGAACCGCCGCGGCCGAGTGTGGTTGTATTACCAAATTGATCTTGGCCTACAAAGCCCTGTGTAACATACAGATTGTCAGCCAAATGCGGCGACAATTTCACGTCTGTATTTGCCTTTATGGCTTGTAAGTCTGGTCTAGCGTGACTGAAACGACTATCTGTCGCAATAATTTCTCGAGCATCAATACACGATATTTTTACACTAGTTGACTTTGTATTTGCTTGCTCAATCAGTATTTTAGTGAATATATAACTTGAAAGTCTTTCTCCAAAGGCAAGAATTTCATCTGCTAGCTTTAGGCTATATTGCACTTGGATTTCTTTTGCTAAGTCTTTAAGTAAGTCCAATTGGTTATCGATATACAATCTGCTTTCGAGCTTATCCGATAACGGTTCAATTATTGAATATTGAACCTGTCTAATATCAGCAATTAACTGATTTGATTGACTTACGCTTGTTTCACGTGATGCGAGCTCTACGAGCATATTAGTTACACCTGCTGACGCAGAAACAACAACCACTCTGATAGACGGATTATAAAGCACAATATCTGCGCAGCGTAACATTGCTGCATGATCTTTAAGGCTAGTTCCGCCAAACTTGGCAACAGTTAAAGGTAGGTTTAATGACATACAATTCCCAAATCTAAAAATAAGTTTTGGGGAGGGATCAGGCACAATAAGAGGATAAGTGAAACACTAGTGACTTACTGGCCAGAAGCGCTCCACCATTTCGGTGACAACCGCTAGAAATCAATCTAAACGGCCGAACAACCCTCTTCTCAATAAGTGTTGTCCTCGGCGATATTTCCCTCATAAGTATTCATTAAGGTTGAGACCTCTCCTACTTATTACCTAAACACCGCACCTCTTCTGACGTTGCTTTATGCAACATATCGAACTTTGTCGACGGCGCCACTTTAATAAACTTTAGAGTAAAAAGTCAAATTAAATTAGGTAGATATTTTTCTGCCTTTTGGCACCCGTTCAACAGAATTTTATTTATACAGTTTTAGTCTATTTTAAACGCACTCTAAGCTAATACAGCCAACTGAATAACCAGCACCAAAGCTACACAAAATGCCTTTATCACCAGTAACAAAATCATCTTTATATTTGTGTAATGCCACTATCGAACCTGCTGATGCCGTGTTTGCATATTCATCTAAAACTAATGGTGCGTCTAAAAACTCAGGCTCTCTGCCAAGTAATTTTTTAGCGGCAAACAGATTCATGTTGATGTTTGCTTGATGTAACCACATGCGTTTAACATCGCTTACTTGCCAGTTATTTTTATCTAAATGACTAGATATTGTTGAAGTTACAATAGGTAGTAACTCCTTAAAGACTTTTCGCCCTTCTTGATAAAAATAAGCGTTATCTTCTGGTAATTCATCATAACAATGATCAACATAACTATGGTTACATCGAATATTATTTGAGAATTGTGTAATTTGATCGGTTGATACAATACGAAACTGCTGGGCAGATGTTGCAGTTTCTTGCTTTTCTAGAATAACGGCTGTAGCAACATCACCAAAAATAAAATGACTATCGCGGTTTGTATAATCGAGTTGCGGGGTAGTAAACTCTGGATTAACGACCAATACACATTTTGCGGTCCCCGCCAACAGGGCATTATAGGCATTTATAATGGCAAAGGTTGCCGTTGAACAAGCAACATTCATATCAAAAGCGAAACCTGACGCCCCTAGTATTTGTTGTACTTCAACCGATAAGGCAGGATAGGCACGTTGCATACTAGAGGAACCAAGGATAACTAAGTCAATGTCAGCTGCATTTTTATTGGCATTGGTTAACGCTTGTTTGGCAGCCTCTACTGCCATTAAAACCATCTCTGGTGGCTCGTCTGGCAAGTTTTTCTGCATTTTTGGATGCAAGACACTTAGGTCAGTAATACCTTCTTTAACCATCGCATAACGCGACTTGATGCCAGATGCCTTTTCAATAAATTCTACACTCGAACGCTTTTTTTCTTCAACCGTTCCAGCTTCGATAGCCAATTTATTTTCTTCATTAAATTGGTCAGCATATTGATTTAAAACATCCACCAACTCTTGGTTTGATATCTTATGAGGAGGGGTAAATAAACCAGTACCCGAAATAACGATAGATGACATAGTGAGACTTTCCATTTAAGAAATCATAATGTCGTTATTATCTAAGTCTAGTAGCAATAAGGCAAATTTAATTGAAAGAGCCTACGTTAGGCTCTTTACCAGCATCAACAATTAAAGATCGTTTGCAGATGTGTCTAACGGAGGAAAAGATTTAATTAAGTCGTCAACTTGCTTCATTTGAGTCAAAAAACCCTCCAGTTTAGCTAGCGGTAATGCACATGGTCCATCGCAAAGCGCTTCATTTGGATTAGGATGCGCTTCAATAAATAACCCAGCCAGTCCCAATGCCATTCCGCTTCTCGCTAATTCCGCAGCCTGTGCTCTACGTCCGTCAGCTGAGTCAGTTCTACCTCCTGGTCTTTGTAAGGCGTGAGTCGCGTCAAACATAACTGGAGCCATTCGTTTCATGTCGTCCATACCCAACATATCAACAACTAGATTGTTATATCCAAATTGACTGCCACGCTCACAAAGAATAATTTTGTCATTACCTGACTCATGAAACTTTTTAATTATATGCTTCATTTCATGTGGTGCTAAAAATTGTGGCTTTTTAACATTTATAATGGCGTTGCTTTTACCCATCGCGACAACAAGGTCAGTTTGACGTGCAAGAAACGCTGGTAGCTGAATAATATCGACAACCTCGGCAACCGGTTTAGCTTGATGCGGTTCATGGACGTCAGTAATGATAGGAAGGTCAAATTGCGTCTTAATTTCTTCAAAAATTTTAAGCCCTTCTTCTAAGCCAGGCCCTCTATACGAGTTAACCGACGAACGATTGGCTTTATCAAAGCTTGCTTTAAAAACATAAGGAATACCAAGTTTGGTTGTAACATCTTTATAAGTCTCTGCAATCTTTAACGCTAGATCTCTAGACTCTAATACATTCATGCCTCCAAATAATACAAACGGCTTATCGTTCGCTAGTTCTATACTTTTACCAATTTGTATTACTTGAGTATTTATTGCTGAAGTCATTATATATTCTCTACTTTATCTAAATTATTAGGCATCGACCGTTAACTGGCAATAACCTGTAATATTTGTCCACAAAACCAGGCTGCATAAGTGCCAATAGCATAACCTAACACCGCAAGTAACACTCCTACAGGTGCTAATGCCGAGTGAAAGGCTGAGGCAACAATTGGTGCGGATGCGGCTCCGCCAACATTAGCCTGACTACCCACCGCCATGTAAAACAGTGGCGCTTTAATCAGCTTAGCGACGCTCAACATTAACGTCGCGTGAATAACCATCCAAATCGCTCCTAGCAAAAAGTATAGAGGACTTTCAAAAATGGCCAAAACATCCATCTTTAAGCCTATTGCTGCGATTAAAAAATACAAAAATGCCGAACCAACCTTTGATGCCCCAACCGCTTCTATTTTTCGTAATCGCGTAAAAGACAGAGCGATACCCATGGCACTTGCACTCACAATCATCCAGAAAAATTTACTGTGAAAACTTAATTCTTTACTGTCTGGGTAATGTTCCATCATAAATGGTGTGACGACATCGGAAAAAATATGAGCAACGCCAGTAACTCCAAAGCCCACTGCGCAGATAATCATTAAATCATCCAGATGTGGAATTCTTGCGTGCCTCTTTTGAAACTCTAAAACGCTAGCCTTGAGGTTTTCCAATGCACTGGTATCAGCACCCGTTTTTTCATCGATCGCTTTTGCATTACCCGCCAGTAACAGTAAAACCGCCATCCATATATTCGCCATAATAATATCGACGGCAATCATGGAAGAGAATATAGTGTCACCTACTTCATAAATCTCTTTCATAGCGGCTTGGTTAGCACCGCCACCAATCCAACTTCCTGCAACGGTCGTCATCCCTCGCCAAACATCTTGAGGACCATTGTTGCCAAGTAATTCAGGATAGAAGAACGACAGAATGAGCAGTGCAATTGGACCACCAATAACAATCCCAACAGTACCAGTAAGAAACAGAATAATCGCCTTTGGTCCGAGTTTAAGTATACCCGGTAAATCGACACTTACGGTTAGTAAAACTATACAAGCAGGAAGTAAAAAACGTGATGCAACATAATAAATGTTGTTTGCTGCGTCGGTACTAACTAAACCAGCAGAATTAAAAATAGAAGGTATAAAATAACACAGTAATAAAGCAGGGACATACTTATAGAATGATTGGAACTTAGGGTTCGAGCTCCTACTTGTATAAAATACCGCACCCAAAATTAATGCTAACAACCCCAACAAAGTGGCTTCATTTGTTATTATTGGCATTGAGATTATTCCTTATTATAATTTGGATGCAAGGCTCAAACTACCGAAACTGACATACCTTACTAATGTATCGTATGAATTGGCAGTACTTGTTCTTCTAATTGAGACCTAAAAAAGGCTGCCATAGGATCATTTGGGCATGCTTTTAAAAAGTATTTGATATCGTCTGTTGCGGCTTGATCGCAATCTAATTGTTGTAACACTATCCCTCTATCTCTTCTTTCATAAGGATCCTCAGGTAAAATAGCCATCAGTGTTTCAACACACAACAAGGCTTCCTCATAGAAACCCTCTGCCAATAAACATAGCTTCTGTTCACTCACAATTTCTTTAATTAACTCTTCACTATCAATAGGTTTGGCAAATACAGCTAAACCGTTTAGCATGCTTTCATTCATATCATCGCTAGTAATAATGTACTCCGTCGCGCCTGACATGGAATCAATAACAATAAGCTCGGAATTACTCAGTTTTACAACCAAGGCGATATCATCTTGCAGCTCTGCGATGAACGAGTTGAAGCCTAATTCTCTCAAGAGGTAATCCATCACTATCGCTAAGCTTAGGTGATTACCAGTTCGAGATTCTACACAATAGCTCACAGAGCCTAAGGCTGACTCCGGCAAATCTTGTAAACCTGGACCAGAAAAGGCTAACTCATCAAAAATACTGTCTATCACGTCATACAGCTCTTTCTGAGTTGGCTCTTCAGACACCTGATATCTAGACAAATGAGTCACCATTTCATCCAACGTTTGTTCTAACGCCGTTTTTGAATAGCTAGTTTGCCAGTTTTCTTCAAGTTCAATAAGCTCAAGCAACAAACACTGACCGTATGCGCTTTTTCTAAACCAATTTGCTGACATATTCTCTCTTACTACACTTAAATTGAAAGGTTATGCCAACTTATGAATTGCCATAAATGCGGCCATTATCAGACTGACCGATGCACCAGTTAACATGGCTATTGCACGTTGTTTATTTGTTGCTTTGATTGCAAGCGCAGCAAATACGATATAAGCAATGACAAATAGGACTTTTATGGTGAGCCAGTTTTGCATAATTGGGTACTGTTGAATCACAATGCATAAACCAATGGCCGTCGCGATAAGTAACGTATCAATGATATGAGGTAGGATTTTTAAAACTTTTGGTAAAGACTGACCTGCAATTTGTACTTTATAAAAGCGAAAATAAAACAAAACAACGCTTAATAAAATAAACGTCAAATGAGCGTGTTTTAAAGCGATATACATCTTAAACCCTTAAATAAATTTTATAATTATAAAGCGCGTACTTTGTTGAGTAAGCGATAGTAACAAATTTATTTAATTTTATCTGCTAGCTTTTGTAAACACGTTCAAATTCTTGATCATTTTCTAAAACCAGTTTGATAAGCTCCGGGTCAAACTGCTTTGACGATTCCAATTTAAGATACTGGATGGCCTTCTCGTGTGACCAAGCCTCTTTATATATTAAGGCACTTCTTAACGACTCATATACATTAGCCACTTTAACTATTCTTGCAAATAAATGGATGCTCTTGCCTTTGATAGCTTGCGGGTAACCCGTACCATCCCAATTTTCATTATGTTGATAAGCAACAATAGCAGCATATTGAATAATTTCACTTTTAGAGCCATCTAATATTTCTAAGCCTCTTATTGGACACTGCTTAACCTTTTCCCATTCAATTTCGTCAAGGTCATATTCTTTTTTTAGCAATTCATTCGATAAGGAAATCTTACCGATATCGTGCAAGGGAGCGGCTTTTTTTAACATTTCCAGCTCAGAGTCACCTAAGCCAAACCATTCGCCTAACATGGTTGATAACTGCGTGACTCTTCGGATATGACCACTTGAATCATTTAAGCGTTTCTCAACGGCCCCACCTAATCGCTCGAGCAATTCAGTTTGTGACGAATCAAGTTCAACTTTAAGTTGAATACTCTCGTATGCAATTTGTACATTCTTTGCAAACAATTCAACGAGATCTTTTTGACTTTCGGAAATGTCTGAGGGTAAACCAGATACAAACAACAATGAGTTAGTGGAGTAACGACTGTGACAATAAGCGATTAAGTAGTTGTCTTGATATACGATCGATCTTGATGTGATCGCTTGTTTAAAAGCGTTGTTAAGGTTATTGTCTTTAACAACGCCTAGCTCTGAAACTAACAAGCCCACTTTATCCGCAAACTGCCCTTGCGCTGCTATTACTTTTAAATCATGTTCTTTTTTTCTAGCTGTGCAATTAACCATAAAACTATCAGTGGCGTATATAGCTTGCTCTTCGCCACAGCCTAATACTGAGGTTAATTGCTGCATAACACCCTCAATAAACTGATCCATCGAATGAACATTGAAAATATCTGCGGATGCCGATATTATTTTTCGAAGACCGTCATGACTTTTCTCTAACGCTCGGATATCTCTATATGACCGTAAACCAGACAACACTACGGTAAATAATTTTTGAGCCGTTAGTTCTGTTTTTGATTTGTAATCGTTTATGTCGTAATTAACAATAACTTGCTTTTCTGGTGCCTGACCTGGTTGGCCGGTTCGAAGGATTATACGGACTTTATGATTATTTAATTCGTTACGAATGTAGTTAGCGACATTTAAACCTGCGTCATCCGTTTCCATTACCACGTCTAATAAAACAATGGCGATGTCATTGTGCTGGTTAATAATTTCTTTTGCTTCAGCACCACTATAGGCGCTAATAAACTCAATGCTTTTATCTTGAAAAACAAAATCACTCAGCGCAAGCTTGGTTACCGCATGAACTTCAGGTTCATCATCAACGATTAGTACTTTCCAACAACCAATTGTTTTTACTGACTCAACTTCTGGTGCATCACCTGCAAACAAAAAATCATCAACCATGATAACAGACTCCGTTTAATCTTAATGGTCAACCACGATGCGTACATAGCACCTGTATAGATAATAGACTAAACGCAAACTTTAAAAATAGCCAATTGTTATGCGATCATTTTGACCCAAATCAACAAATGTCTTTATGTTTTTAAACAGGTTTTTATTAAAAGCCTGTCGTACTATAGCGCCTTGGTCGTAACCATGCTCAACAGCTAGAAGCCCTGGCGAGGTTAAGTATTTAGGAGCGTTTGCAATAATATGCTCTAGGTCTGCGGTACCAGACGCCTCAGCAACAAGCGCACTTTTAGGCTCAAACTGCACATCACCTTCAGATAAATGTGGATCTGTTGGATCAATATAAGGTGGATTACTCACTATAACAGCGTATTTTTCAGAGCCTACATTAGAAAACCAATCACTTTGTATGAACTGACAATTTTCAACTTTATTTCGTTGCGCATTTCGACGCGCTAAATTAACTGCGTCGTGATTAAAGTCGGCACCAAGCCAGCTCATCGATGGTAATTCGCTAGCCAAAGCCAAAGCAATTGCGCCTGTGCCCGTTCCTAAGTCTAATCCTCTACTCTGATCGGTAATATTTAGGTTGTTAATTGATTCTAAAACAACTTCAACTAAGGTTTCAGTATCCGGGCGTGGAATTAGAGTGCTGTTATTAACTTCTAAGTCTAATGTCCAAAAGTCTCGGTGACCTATGATATGGGCAACAGGTCGTCCTTTTGCTCTCTCAGCAACTAATTCAAAGAAGGCTGAATATTGAACGTCATCTAGAGTTCTATCTGGCCAAGTAAACAAATATGACTTTGGTTTATTTAAAATATGTAGGAGCAACAACTCAGCATCTAGCTTTGCTGAGTCTGAGATCACTTGGAGAGAATCGGCGGCCAGTTGAATAGCCGCCTCTATTGTAACTAGCTTTGTCACTACTCTTCTGACATCGACGCTAGTAGGTCTGCTTGATATTCAGTCATTAATGGCTGAAGTACACAATCAAGATCGCCCTCAATGATTTCGTTTAGCTTATACAGAGTTAAATTTATACGATGCTCTGATAAACGCCCTTGTGGAAAATTGTAGGTACGAACACGTTCTGAACGATCGCCACTGGCAACTAAATTACGACGCATACTCGTTTCTTCAGCATTGCGTTTTTCATCTTCAGCGGCTTGGATTCGTGCACTCAACACCGACATAGCTTTAGCTTTGTTTTTATGCTGTGAACGCTCATCTTGGCATTCAACTACAATGCCTGTTGGTAAGTGGGTAATGCGAACTGCAGAGTCAGTTTTGTTAACATGCTGACCACCTGCACCTGATGCTCTGTAGGTATCAATTTTTAAATCTGCGGTGTTTATTTCAATCGCTTCGGCTTCTGGTATTTCTGGCATTACTACTACAGTACAAGCTGAAGTGTGAACGCGCCCTTGCGACTCGGTTTCAGGCACACGCTGCACTCGATGTCCACCTGACTCAAACTTCATCGTTCCATAAACATCGTTGCCAGTAAAATGAGCGACGATCTCTTTATATCCGCCATGTTCACCTTCGTTAGAGCTCATAACTTCAACTTTCCAGCGCTTTGATTCAGCATAGCGACTATACATACGGAATAAGTCGCCCGCAAAAATGGCAGCCTCATCACCGCCGGCACCGGCACGTATTTCTACGAAGCAGTTATTGGAGTCATTAGGATCTTTTGGCAGCATAAGTACTTGAAGCTCATCTTCAAGTCGCTCAATTTCTTTTTTGGCAAGTTTGATTTCTTCATTCGCCATTTCTCGCATTTCAGCATCATCTTCTTCCAGCATTAATTTTGCTTCTTCTAAGTCGCTAACAGCTGACTGAAATTGCGTAAATGCTTTAGTAACGTCTTCTAGATCAGAGTACTCTTTAGACAAGGCTCTAAAACGCTCTTGATCTGAAATTACACTTGGGTCGCTAAGTAATGCTTGAACTTCTTCATAACGCTCTACTAGGCCTTCAAGTTTTCTTTCTATTGATTCTTTCATTGGATCCCCAATACGGTTTTCATAATAGCCAACTGTTCACTATTCTGATTCTCTGCAGCTTCTTTAAGCGCTGATGTTGGTGCATGAATCAGTCGGTTTGTTAATTTATTCGCCATTTCAATGAGTACCGTTTCTGGATCATTGCCGGCTTGAATTTGATTTAATGCTCTGCTTAACAGTTCGTCTTTCGTTGCAATACTTTGCGTGCGGTAATCTTTTATAAGGTCAACTGAGTCTAAGGAGCTTATCCAATCGGAGAAAATACTTGCTTTACCGTCTATTATTGCTTCGGCTTCAACAGCGGCTTCACTTCGTGCCTGCATGTTACTAGCAACGATGTCTTGCAAGTCGTCGACTGTATATAAATAGGCATCATCTAATTCAGCAACTTCAGGCTCGATATCACGAGGAACTGCTAAATCAACTAAAAACATTGGCTTATGTTTACGCTGTTTAAACACTTTTTCAATTAAGCCTTTGCCAATAATAGGCAGCGTGCTTGCTGTTGAACTAATAACAACATCTGCTGTTAAAATTTCTTCACTAATTTGACTCAACGTACAAACTTTAGCGCCAAACTGTTCCGCTATGCCTTCTGCTCGACTGAGGGTTCTATTTGCAACTATGATATCTTTCGCACCTTGCTCGTAGATATGTTTAGCCACTAGTTCTATCGTTTCACCTGCCCCAACCAATAATACTTTTTTTCCAGTAAACTCACCGAAAACTTGTTTTGCTAGCGTTACAGCCGCATATGCAACCGATACCGCATTTGTTGCTATATCTGTTTCAGTTCTAACTTGCTTAGCTACTGAAAAGGACTGCTGAAACATTCGTTCGAAGTAAGTTTGTACGGTACCGATAGATTTGGCTTGCTGATAGGCTTGTTTTACTTGCCCAAGTATTTGCGGCTCACCTAGAACCATTGAGTCAAGACCACTCGCAACTCTCATTAGGTGACGTGTAGCCTCTATATTTTGGTGAATGTAAACATGTTGATTCAGCTCGTCTTCACCTACTTGATGAAATTGTGCTAACCAATTTACAACATCTTGTGCTTTTGCTTGTTCACCAAAGCAATAAATTTCTGTACGATTGCATGTCGATAGGATCACTGCTTCATCACAACCTGCATTGCTTCGAATGGTTTTTAACGCTTCTGGCAAACGCTCAGGCGTAAACGCGAGTCGCTCCCGAAGTGCTACCGAAGCAGATTTGTGATTTATTCCTAACGCGATTACGGACATAAAATACTTATAATGATCCAAGATGTGAAAAACACGCAATTCTACGAAAATCGCAGACTTTTTGAAAGCCTGTAACTCGCTTAATTACAAGATATCGTAGTAAAAACATAAAATAACTTTAGCTGAGACTAAAATGACATACTTTAAATCTACCTTTCTAACGATACTAACACTTGTTTTGATCAGTGCGTGTACAACACTACCTGACTCGTCAAGTGCGCTAAAAGTAAAATCTGCAACGGAATTATCACAGTGGACGGCGCGTGGAAAGATTTTATTGGTGTCTGGCAAAGAAAAAGAAAGCGCCTATTTTTATTGGCGACAAGACAGAGATGATTTTCAGTTTACTTTATCGACGTTTATCGGCGTTGATGTACTTTCATTAAAATATGAAAACGGTATCGCCACTCTGAAATTAGACGGTAAATCATATAGTGACAATGACCCCCAAAGATTAGTTGCTCGTTTGACCAACAAACAAATTCCATTCAAAAAACTACCACTGTGGTTATTAGGCTCAGCGGTAAAAAAAGATGTTATTGATCCGATATATATAAATAAAACTGAATTGCAATCTTTTGCTTTTAAGGAGTCTGGATTTAATAAGCAAACTTGGCGCATAAATTACAGTGAACGCGAACCGGTTTTAAAACTAAGATTACCTAAAGGTATGACAATAAAATCTTCTGATTCTCGAATTAAAATCGCCATTTCCAATTGGCAACTCGAAGGTTAAAACAACCTAACTATAGTATTTTAAGGCTAAATATAAATGACAGTGACAAAACTGACGCTACTTTCCCCTGCCAAGTTAAATCTTTTTTTGAATATCAATGGGCAGTTAGAAAATGGTTATCACGAACTGCAAAGTCTATTTCACTTTTTAGACTATGGCGACGAAATGACTTTTATTGCCTCTCCTAATCAAAACAACACCGGCACGGTAAATTTATCCTGCAACATAAAGGCACTTGAGTCGCAAGATAATTTAATCTTCAAAGCGGCAAATAAGTTAAAACAACATGCTTATGATACTGGACTTGCTCGTTGTTCAGGCCTCCCTAATATTCAAATTGATCTAAATAAGAAATTACCCATGGGCGGCGGTGTCGGAGGTGGATCGTCAAATGCAGCAACCACATTGTTAGCTTTAAATAAGTTGTGGAACTTTAATTTAAGCATTCCCATGTTAGAAACAATTGGCCTTAGTATTGGCGCTGATGTGCCGATTTTTGTTAACGGCCAAACGGCCATTGCCGATGGTGTAGGAGAAAAGTTAACTAACTATCCTATAAAAGAAAAATGGTATTTGGTTTTAACGCCAAAACAAAATGTAAATACTGCTGAATTATTTTCTTCACCTCTTTTGCCGCGAAATTCGCCGAAAATACCGCTAGATGAAATTAAATACCAAGGTATTGAATCGCAATTTAAAAATGATTTTGAAAAGTTAGTTTATAATCGTTATCCAAACGTTGCCAAATCATTAGACTGGTTGTTAGAATATGGGCCGGCCAGGATGACTGGCACTGGCGCTTGTGTTTTTGCTGAGTTTGATACTCAGAACGAAGCAAAAGAGGTACATAATCGACTGCCTGTCGACCTGACTGGATTTGTTGCAAAAGGATGCAACACTTCCCCGACGCACCAAACGCTGTTTGGCTAATAATTATTAGAGGTTCGGTTAATTTAGGCTAACCTCATTATAAAACTAAAAGCATTTTTGCTATAGGATATCTCTGTGCCTGATATAAAGCTCTTCGCTGGAAACGCTACCCCAGAACTTGCCGAAATCATCAGTAACCGTCTTGACATCGACCTGGGTAACGCCACTGTAGGCCGTTTCAGCGACGGTGAGATTAGTGTTCAAGTAAATGACAACGTTCGAGGATCGGATGTTTTCATCATTCAATCCACTTGTGCTCCTTGTAATGACAATCTAATGGAATTAATTGTAATGGTCGATGCGCTTAGGCGTGCATCTGCTGGTCGAATTACAGCTGTTATTCCATACTTTGGTTACGCGCGCCAAGACCGACGAGTTCGCTCTGCTCGTGTTCCAATTACCGCAAAAGTTGTAGCCGATTTTCTTTCAAGTGTAGGGGTAGACAGAGTTTTAACTGTTGACCTTCACGCTGAACAGATTCAAGGCTTCTTTGATGTACCCGTTGACAACGTGTTCGGTAGTCCAATCTTAGTAGACGACCTACGTAAAAAAGGTTTCGATTTAGCCGATGATGTTGTTGTTGTCTCGCCAGACATTGGTGGTGTAGTAAGAGCTCGCGCAATTGCAAAACTACTAAACGACAAAGACTTAGCGATAATAGACAAACGCCGCCCGCAAGCTAATGTTGCACAAGTCATGCATATCATTGGTGATGTAAAGGGTCGCGACTGTATTATGGTTGATGACATGATTGATACTGGTGGCACACTATGTAAAGCAGCTGAAGCTCTCAAAGCTCAAGGTGCAAAACGTGTATTTGCTTATGCAACACACCCTGTTTTCTCTGGTAACGCCATTGAAAATTTAAAAAACACGGTAATTGATGAAGTTATTGTTACCGACTCAATACCTCTGCCTGCGGACATTGCCGCATTGCCAAATGTTAGACAACTAACACTAGGTAATATGCTTGCAGAAGCCATTCGTCGACTCAGTAATGAAGAGTCAATATCGGCGATGTTTGATCACTAAACAACGCTAAATGGTTGCAACAAAAAAGCGGCCATGGCCGCTTTTTTAATCAAACAAAATACTATCTTTTATTTGCATTCTAATATGATGTTAGCTGACGTAATTTCTGCCACGTTTTTGTAACCTAACTCTCCTGCACGCAATGCATCATCTGAGGCTATTTGAAAAACATTAATCGTGCCTTCGTCCTGACCGCACGCTTGTGGATACATTAAACCATCGTTACTGCGTTGCGAACATCGAACGTTGATATTGGCAGACGCCAGCTCTGTTTCCATTTGTTGTAATGAGATTCCTTCAGAAAAACACTGTTTTTTGTTTGCATCTTTAAAAACATTTATATAAGTGACTCGTTCGTTTTTATTTCCAGTATCGCCATTGCTGACTGCTTCACACGCAACAAGCACGAGTGCCGATAAAACAAGTAAACTACTTTTCATTATCAATCCTATATTCTGTTGGGTTATCAAACGATGAAAACACATCTGTGCTTTTATTCGAGTTCAAAAACTTGTCATATACAATATCAATAACAACAACTAAATAAACCGATAATAAATAACCGATGAATATAACTGCGGTGGTATTGTCGATGTTTTTAACGAGTAACGAAGATATAAACAGTAAAAAATTAGCAATTATTCCTGAATATAAAAGGCCGATAATACCATCCCGGATATTATCTAGTTTTATAAATGCTGCTGGTAAACTTATCATCGCTACTGCGAGCCAATAATAGTCCGGAATAGTTTTAGGAGCGCTGATAGTTACTTTATAAATAGCAAGCACAACTATTGTTAACATAGGTAAGAGCGCAATTAAACGCAGTAATCTTCGCATGGTATAACTTCTCCAAACGTCAAAGTCTTCTTTGATCTTATTATTATGTTTTCTATTTTTGCATATTAGTTTTAATTTATTTATGCGACAAGAATTTTATTTCCGTTTAATTTGATGCCATAACCATTATTACCTATTAAAGAAACTTCTGAGCAAACATCTTGCTATGCACAAAAATGTTGAGTAAATAAGCGCTTTCAATTAGAATACCGCGCCCCTGATATTTGGGGATATGAGTTTTCTCTTGGTCGCGGGAGAAAACATAAACTTTTTATTTTTTGGAGAATTCCATGTCTGAAGCTATTTATACATTAGAAGCTACAGTTCGTACTGACAAAGGTACTGGTGCGAGCCGCCGCCTACGTCATGCTAACCAAGTTCCTGCAATCTTATACGGTACAGATAAAGACGCGCTTAACCTTGCTTTATCTCACAACAAAGTATGGCAAGCACAAGCACACGAAGGTTTTTACTCGCACATTCTTACTCTTGTTATCGACGGTAAGAAAGAAGAAGTAATTCTTAAAGACGTTCAACGTCACCCGTTTAAGCCATTGATCATGCACTTGGACTTCCAACGTGTTGATGCTAAGCAGAAATTACACACTAACGTTCCAGTTCACTTCATTGGTGAAGAGTCTGTAACTAAGTCTGGTGCTGTTGTTGCTCACACTATGACTGAGATAGAAATCACTTGTTTACCGAAAGACCTTCCTGAGTTCATCGAAGTAAACGTTGCTGATTTAGAAATCGGTCAAACTATTCACATCAGCGATCTTAAATTGCCAGCTGGTGTTGCGTCTGTAGAATTAGCAAAAGGTGAATCTCACGATCTAGCCGTTGTTACTGTACACGCACCAAAGACTAAAGCAGAAGATACTGACGAAGCTTCAGAAGAAGCAGATTCAGAATAATCTGTGTTGAATAGACGTACACTAAAATGAGTACCGATATTCAACTAATCGTGGGCCTGGCTAATCCAGGCCCCGAATACAAATACACCCGCCATAATGCCGGTGCCTGGTTTATCGAAGAACTATGCCGAGCACAAAATGTTACCCTTAAAAATGATCCCAAATACTTTGGTTATACCGGTAAATTACTCATTGACGGTAACGAAGTTCGAGTGCTAATTCCCACCACCTTTATGAATTTAAGTGGAAAATCTGTTAGTGCACTTGCAAACTTCTTTAAAATTAAACCAGAGCAAATTCTTGTCGCGCATGACGAACTAGATATGCCTCCAGGAAAAGTAAAGATCAAACAAGGTGGCGGACACGGCGGCCATAACGGCTTAAAAGACATAATCGCTAAATTGGCGAATAACAAAGAATTTTATCGACTCCGTATTGGAATCGGTCATCCAGGTAGTCGTGAAAAAGTGACTGGCTGGGTGTTGGGCAAAGCCCCTCAAGTAGACCAAGAAAAAATAGATGCAGCAATAGACGAAGCAACGCGTTGCATGGACATTTGGTTTAAACAAGATTTAAAAAAAGCACAGAGTAGATTACATTCATTCAGTGCCGAATAAATTAGCTAAAATAAGCACAACATTGATTTTTATTGTAAGGAACCATCATGGGTTTTAAATGTGGCATCGTAGGCTTACCAAATGTTGGTAAATCAACTTTATTTAATGCATTAACAAAAGCAGGTATCGAAGCTGCAAACTTTCCATTCTGTACTATCGAACCTAATACTGGTGTTGTTCCGGTTCCAGACCTTCGTTTAGATAAACTAGCAGAAATTGTTAATCCTCAGCGAGTCATTCCAACAACAATGGAATTTGTAGATATTGCCGGTCTAGTAAAAGGTGCATCCAAAGGTGAAGGCTTAGGCAACCAGTTTTTGGCCAATATTCGTGAAACAGATGCAATTGGTCATGTTGTTCGTTGTTTTGATGACCCAAACATTGTTCACGTTGCTGGTCAAGTAAACCCACAAGAAGACATTGACGTTATCAATACTGAATTAGCACTTGCAGATATGGATTCAATTGACAACGCGATGTTCCGTAATGCTAAAAAAGCCAAAGGTGGCGACGCAGATGCTAAGTTTGAAATCAAAGTACTTGAAAAGTTAAAGCCTATCGTTGATGAGGGTGGCATGGCCCGCTCTGTTGAGCTTACGAAAGAAGAATTAGCAGCAATCAGCTACTTAAATCTACTCACTATGAAGCCAACTATGTATATCGCAAACGTTGCAGAAGATGGATTTGAGAATAATCCGTTTTTAGACAAGGTTCGAGAGATTGCTTCAACTGAAAATGCGGTTGTTGTTGCGGTTTGTGCAGCCATCGAGTCAGAGTTATCTGAATTAGAGCCGGAAGATTTAGCCGAATTTATGGAAGATTTAGGTTGGGATGAACCTGGTTTAAACCGAGTGATTCGTTCTGGTTATGAGTTATTAAGACTGAATACATACTTTACTGCTGGTGTAAAAGAAGTAAGAGCTTGGACATACACGTCTGGTTCTACTGCGCCACAAGCCGCTGGCAAAATTCACACTGACTTTGAAAAAGGCTTTATTCGTGCCGAAATCGTTGGTTACGATGATTTTGTTGAAAATGGCGGTGAATCTGGCGCAAAAGAAGCTGGAAAATGGCGCCTTGAAGGTAAAGATTACATCGTTAAAGACGGCGACGTTATACATTTCCGCTTCAATGTTTAATCTTTAGTTTAAATATTATTTTTCACAAACAAAGCCTTCTTATTCTGAAGGCTTTTTTTTTGAACAAATGCCGAGCTTTATACGTAACACAATTATCGGCTGGCTAAACAAGTTCCGTTTTTAATGATCTAGATTTTATTTTAATAGTTAATTTTTACGTTAAAATTTCGTTGAAAACGTCTCTTTTTATACAAAAAACCACCGAGTTGAACAAATTAAAGCCAAACGATACGTTAAGTGACATTTTCTTTAAAAAAGCAGTTGACGACAAAGGGTCGCATCAGCATAATACGCCACATCGCTTGAGGCGGTAATCGAAACAACGGAATGGCTACGTAGCTCAGCTGGTTAGAGCACATCACTCATAATGATGGGGTCCCCTGTTCAAATCAGGGCGTAGCCACCACTCGATTACACTACCAAACCTCAAGGCAAAAAATTTGCGGGAGTGGCGGAATTGGTAGACGCGCTGGATTTAGGTTCCAGTATCTTCGGGTGTGAGAGTTCAAGTCTCTCCTTCCGCACCATATTAAGACATGTTTTCACATGCAAAGTTTAGTTGGGATATCGCCAAGCGGTAAGGCAGCGGGTTTTGATCTCGCCATTCCCAGGTTCAAATCCTGGTATCCCAGCCACTTATTGTTGGAGTATCGCCAAGCGGTAAGGCAGCGGGTTTTGATCTCGCCATTCCCAGGTTCAAATCCTGGTACTCCAGCCACTATTTAAAGCCTCGCAATGCGAGGCTTTTTTCTTTCCTAAATTTGTAACCATTCTTCCACTTTATATTTACTTTGCTTTTTATGTATTTTTCTTTACGATATTTTTAAATGTGTCATACACTTATTTGAATATTAGATTCAGGGAGCATAATAAGTTTGCGTAATACAATTATATCTAGTGTCTTGTTTGGCCTTTTTGCTACTTATACTTCAAATAGCAATGCTGATGAATACCATTACAAAAACATACTCATTGGTACTAAGGCCATTGGTCTTGGTGGCGCTTTTACTAGTATCGCAGACGACATGTCCGCTGTTTTTTACAACCCTGCTGGATTATCAAGATCAAAACTAAACAACTCCGCTTCGTTGAGCACTTTTTCCTGGGAATCTAGCGAACTCAACGATGTTTTTTCAAACAAAGCTAACTTTTCTCGTTCTTCTTTTTCAATTATTCCGAGCTTCTTGGGAACCGGTAAAAATACCGACCTTTGGCATTGGAGTTTAGTATTTGCGGTATCAGATTTATCAACTGAGCGTAACTTTTCACAAGTAGAGGTACCGTTTTTATCTGAAACTGGTGCTGAAATTGGTAGGCAAACCGAGTTTGGCAATATCGATCTTGATAACGCTTCTTATGACCTAGGCATAGGAGGCGCGCTAAACATTAATAGCAATTGGTCTTTTGGTGCATCAGTGATTGCCAAATATAAGCAATTTGAGACTGTACAGGGCTCGGGTATTGATATTGCGATTCCGGTACCGTCAGGCTTGCTTAAAAGTGGTTTTACAGCCACAAGACGTTTAAAAGATGAAAATATTATAGCCACACCTCAATTGGGATTATTATACAAAAGTGACGGTTTTAATTGGGGGTTAAAGTTTGCTAAAGACATCGCCCTAAATCGCAGTTTTACTGGTAGCCATCAAATTACGGTATCGTCACTAGTACCTCTTCCTCCATCAGTAAAGACATCAAGTGTCGGTACAGTTACTGGTACAAAAAAGCAAGAATACGGTACAAACGTTTCCACCGGTTTTTCATCTATAGTCAGTGATTTACTGGTTAGCTTTGACGTTGACTATTATTCTGCGGTCAATGTCGAGGAGTTTAGTATCTCCTCCACGCAACCGCCGATAAATAGAGATTTAAAAAAAGTTATTAATTACTCTATTGGATTTAGCTACCCATTATCTGACGAAAACTTGCTTAGGTTTGGTATTTTTACCGATAATTCAAATGGCGAAATAGATATCAGTCAACCTTTTCAACGAATGGAGGTTGTAGACATGGTTGGTTTTAGCCTTGCCGTTAATACCAATGCATTTGGTTTCCCGCTATCTATTGGTGGTTATTACAAACATGGTGAGGGCCAAGTGAGACTTGCTGATATTCGAGTGGTTGAAGACATAGTCGGCATGCAACTTTACCCAATGGCAAACGATAATGACATTAGTACCATGAAACGTGACTCTTTTGTACTCTACATAAGCGCCAACTTTTAAGACGTAAGTGGTTAAGCTAAAACCCTAATGCCTTTTTCATTACTGCTACTTTGGCTTGCGGAAATAAATTTGCGGTGTTTAACAAAATACTTCTAGCAGACTTATGTATTGTTTTTTCATTAGAAAATAAGTGATAAAACGTATCCATAACCGAAGACATTAGAAGGCTGTCTGCTTTTCGTTTTATATTGTATTTTATCAACGCTTTATCTAACTCAGATGTTCCTGACTTACCATTATTTAACAGGGAGTCATCAGATAAATCTAAACTGCTGAGCAACGACAATAACTGTGCATTGTCTTTAAACCCTAAATTAACACCTTGACCGGCGAGTGGATTAATTGTGTGGGCAGCATCACCCACTAATACAATTCGATTGTTATAATATCGATTAGCTTGACGCCGAGTTAATGGGAAAGATGCCGTTTGTTCAATATCAAAGTCACCGGGTAACTTTGGAAAAGTCGCTACTATTTGTTTTTTTAACGATACAAAGTCTAGTGCTTTTAATTCTTCAACTTTTTCTTTGCTGTCATACCAAATCAAACAGGCGTAATTGTCGTTTAAAGGCAAAAAGGCTTTAGGCCCACTGGGTTGGAATTGCTGCCAAGTTATATCTTGTTCTTCAAATCGAGTATTAATAGTAATACTAAAACACTGTTGTTGATAATCCCAGCCAGAGGTACCAATATTGGACAACTGACGAACTTTACTATTAGCGCCATCTGCGCCGACTAGCAAATGACAAACAATATCTTGTTCGCCCGCACCATTAATCAATCGGACTTCGGTTTGATTAGTAGGCAATGACATTATCTTTCCAAGATGACAACCAAATACGACTTCAATATTAAATTGACTTTGTTTGATTGCTTCATATGCGGCTAACTGAATTGCTTCGTTACGTACTAGAAAACCTAAATGGCTTTCATTAATATCTGCGGCACTAAATTCTACCGTTGGTGCGCCCTGCTCCCACGTGGCTAGTCTCTTAAACTGGCACATTGCTTTGGGTTCAATTTTAGACCAACAGCCAATACCCTCTAACCAGTTTTCACTATACCTGTTTATTGCTGAAACCCTCAATGGTGGCTTAGCTAGCCAAGAGACCTCTGGTTTTACATGCTCCACCAATAACACTGATTTACCTTGTTTACCAAAGCCTAACGCCAGAGAAGCGCCAACCATTCCGCCGCCTATAACAACAACGTCATATTCTGTTTTATTTAGTGTATTTAGATTGGACTCTGGAAATTCCATGCAGTTTCTCAGTTGTTTTAGCTCGTTTTATTATGCCAGAAACATCAATAACACCAAGGTCTTTAAGATAATTTTCTTTAATCAATTTATGCTGTTGCCATTTAGTGGATTGAATTCACTTTCAGTTCTATCGTTTTCACTGTAAAATACGCGACCTTTTTATGAACAACTTTTCCATACGATTTACGAGAGAAGAATGACAAAAAAACTACATATTAAAACCTGGGGCTGTCAAATGAACGAGTACGACTCGCAGAAAATGGCAGATCTTTTGGATGACAGTCATGGATATGAGTTTACTGAACAAGCAGAAGATGCCGATGTTATTCTACTGAATACCTGTTCTATCCGTGAAAAAGCACAAGAAAAAGTATTCCATCAACTAGGTCGTTGGAAAAATCTTAAAGCTAAAAAGCCTGACTTAATTATTGGTGTTGGTGGCTGTGTTGCCTCACAAGAAGGTAAACACATACGTGAGCGTGCTCCATATGTTGATATGGTATTTGGCCCACAAACATTGCATCGCCTTCCAGAAATGATTGAACAAATCAAAAAAGGTGACGGTGAATCAGTCATTGATATTTCATTCCCGGAAATTGAAAAGTTTGACCGATTACCACAACCGACGACGGATGGTCCGAGCGCATTTGTCTCGATTATGGAAGGATGTAGCAAGTATTGTACATTCTGTGTTGTACCTTACACTCGTGGTGAAGAAGTATCTCGTCCAGTAGATGATGTTATTTTTGAAGTTGCACAACTTGCTGAGCAAGGCGTTCGCGAAGTCAATTTACTTGGCCAAAACGTAAATGCATTTCGTGGTGCCACACACGATGGCGACATCTGTCATTTCAGTGAATTATTACGTTTAGTTGCATCAATTGATGGTATCGACAGAATTCGTTACACAACGTCACATCCGGTTGAATTTACTGATGATATTATCGCAGCCTATGAAGACGTTCCTGAATTAGTGGATCACCTTCACTTACCTGTTCAATCTGGTGCTGACCGTATATTAACGCTTATGAAGCGCGGCCACACAGCCATTGAATACAAGTCTCAAATTCGTAAGCTACGTAAAGTTCGCCCGAATATTAGTATGAGCTCTGACTTTATTATTGGTTTCCCTGGCGAAACAGCTGAAGATCACGCAAAAACAATGAAATTGATTGAAGACATTGGTTACGATCATAGCTTTAGCTTCATATACAGCGCACGCCCTGGTACTCCAGCGGCTGACTTACCTGATGATGTACCAGAATCAGAGAAAAAAGAGCGTTTATACGAACTACAAAATTTAATTACCCATCAAGCAATGCAAATTTCGCGTTCAATGTTGAATACTGAACAACGAATTTTAGTTGAAGGTCCGTCAATAAAGAATCCAATGGAGCTTCGCGGACGTACTGAAAACAACCGTGTCGTTAACTTTGAAGGTCCACACACCTTAATCGGTGGTTTTGCTGATGTTAAAATCGTAGACGTCTACACTAACTCATTACGTGGCGAGTTTATTCGTGGCGAAAACGAAATGGGTCTACGTCAAGAAGTTGCACCGTCGGACATTATTGCAAAACGACAAACGAATACTGATGAGCTAGGTGTTGCCACTTTTGCTCCTTAGATTTATATTCGTAGTATTGGTTTAATATCTTAAAGTGCCATGATTCGTCATGGCCTTTTGCTTATATAATTCAGGGGAATAAAACAAATTGCCTAAAAAATTGAACAGTGTGGAATTATTTTTAGAGCCAGCAAACAAAGATCGTCTGGCGTCATTAATCGGCCCTTATGATGACAATATTAAACATATTGAGCGACGTATGGGTGTTGAAATAACCTACCAAGGCAATAAGTTTAAAATCGTTGGCAACCCGGCTAACGTTGTTGCGGTTAATGAAGTTCTGAAAGATTTGTACATAGAAACCCAGCCCGATCCTAAAGAAAAAAATAAAGTTAAAGCCAAAGAGCTTTTACCCGACCATATTCACTTAGCGTTGCAACAGTCAAAAATCTTGGATCAAGAGATTGAAGGTTATGACAATGAAGTTGTTATTCGTACTCGAAAAGGCAACATCAAGCCTAGAAATAGCAATCAAGTTGAATACGTTAAAAATGTACTTAATCACGACATTACATTTGGTATAGGTCCAGCTGGTACAGGTAAAACCTATCTTGCCGTAGCTTGTGCGGTTGATGCACTTGAACGTCAAGAAGTAAGGCGTATTTTGTTAACTCGTCCAGCCGTGGAAGCGGGTGAAAAACTTGGCTTTTTACCTGGCGATTTAAGTCAAAAAATAGACCCATATTTACGTCCTCTTTATGATGCCCTATTCGAAATGTTAGGCTTTGAAAAGGTTGAGCGACTAATTGAACGTAACGTTATTGAAGTAGCGCCGCTTGCTTACATGCGCGGTAGAACGCTAAACGACGCTTTTATTATTTTAGACGAAAGCCAAAATACCACCGTTGAGCAGATGAAAATGTTCCTTACTCGTATCGGCTTTAACTCAAAAGCAGTGATCACCGGTGATATAACTCAAGTTGACTTACCACGCGGAGCAAAGTCTGGTCTGCGTCACTCGATTGAAGTGTTAGCTGATGTAGAAGATATTAGCTTTAACTTCTTCAAAGCCGATGATGTCGTTCGACATCCCGTTGTGGCGAAAATCGTTATGGCCTACGAGAAGCAAGAAGAACAAGAACGTAGAGCTAAGGCTGAACGAGAACAACAAGCTAAAGAAAAAGCTGAGCAAGAAAAAGCACTTCGTGAAGCGGCTTTAAAGGATATTAATCGTGAGCGTTGAACTGGATTATCAAAATGTCAGTACTGATAAATCAGTACCATCAGAGCAACAATGTTTAGCTTGGTTAAATGCTTTTTTACCACAATTCAAAGATTTGTCTGAATTAACGGTTCGTATTGTTGATGAAGATGAAAGTCAGCAACTTAACAGTGACTATCGAGGAAAAGATAAACCAACTAATGTTTTGTCTTTTCCCTTTGAGGCACCGCCGCATATTGAGTTGCCTTTACTAGGCGACTTAGTGATATGTGCTCAAGTTGTTAACAAGGAAGCCGTCGAGCAAAAAAAATCATTTGATGCACATTGGGCTCATATGTTGCTTCATGGAACCTTGCACTTGCTCGGTTACGACCATATCTCTGATGCCGATGCTGATGAGATGGAAGGCTTAGAAATCGAAATATTAAACGAAATGGGCATTGAAAACCCTTATTTAGAAACTGAATAAACTTAATAATAATCTAATTGACATTTTGTATGGTTATCTAACAAAATGGCAATTGTTGTGTTTAATAACTATAGGAACATTCTGACTAGAATGAGTGACGACAACCCACATAGTAGCAACGGTTCATCGAATAAAGGTTGGATAGAGAAACTTGGCCAGCTCTTTACTGACGAACCGAAAAGCAAAGAAGACGTAGCCAATATCATTGATGTTGCTGCGCAAAATGACCTAATCGATCTAAATACTAAAAATATGATAGACGGTGTAATGGAGATCGCTGATTTGCGGATCAGAGATATCATGATACCTAGGTCCCAAATGATTACTCTCGATTTGTCTGATACACCTGATAAATTTATTCCATTAATGATCGAATCTGGCCACTCTCGTTTTCCTGTAGTCACCGAAGACAAAGACCATGTTGAAGGGATATTATTAGCAAAAGACTTATTAAGTTTGCTAACAGACCGAGAGCAAGAGATTGATTTACAGTCTTTATTACGCCCAATTGTAATTGTTCCAGAAAGCAAGCGGGTTGATACGCTTCTCCGTGAGTTCAGACTAAATCGTTATCATATGGCAATAGTTGTAGACGAATATGGCGGCGTTTCTGGTCTTGTTACAATCGAAGATATTTTAGAGCTAATTGTTGGTGAAATTGAAGATGAGTTTGACTCAGAAGACAATCAAACCGATAACATTCGTAAAGTGTCTAAACACGTTTATATGGTACAGGCACTAACAGAACTGGACGACTTTAATGAGTTTTTCAAGTCTGACTTTGACGAAGAAGAAGCGGATACCATTGGCGGTATTGTCTTACACGAATTTGGTCATATGCCGGAAAAAGGTGAAGAAGTTTTAATTAATAATATTAAATTTAAAGTTCAATCTTCAGATACTCGCCGAATCCAGCAACTTATGGTGACCCTTCCAAAGAAAAAAATAACCAAACCATAATGGATTTTTAAGGCATGGAAGCGATAACGCTAAAACGTTATATTCCTGTTGGACTTATGTCGCTAGGTGTTGCAAATACCCTAGCGTACTCTCCCTTCCAAAATTGGTGGCTACCTTTTGTCACTTTATTTTTTTTAATTGCAGCAATTACCAGTGCTAACACAGCAAAACAAGCTGCAAGATATGGATTTTATTACGGCCTAGGTTGGTTCGGTGCTGGTATTAGTTGGGTACATGTTGCCATCGCCGATTTTGGCGGCTTACCCTTAATTGCATCTGTCTTTCTTATGGCTTTATTAGTCGGTTACCTTGCTCTTTTTCCAGCTTTGGCATCTTGGTTAACATTTAAAAACTTAAAAAGATTTCAACTTTGGGGTTTTCCCGCATTTTGGCTTATTGCCGAGTTTCTTCGCGCTATACTATTAACCGGTTTTCCATGGCTGTCTCTTGGCTACAGCCAACTTGAGGGGCCGTTTAGATCTCTGGCACCTATTGTTGGCGAATTTGGCCTACAAGCTGTTGTTGCCGTTATGGCGGTATCAGTTTATCAATTTATTTCTAAAGCTAGACAAGCGTTAGGTCGTAAAATAGATGGCTTAGCGATTACCTTAATAATATTCATTCTGGGTTTAAGTATTTATAGTACTCAGAAAGATTGGACCGGAGAGTTAAAACGAACCGTTCGTTTAGCGTTAGTTCAAGGGAATATAGAACAAAGTATAAAATGGCAGCCGGAAAACGAATTGCCAACGATGGAAAAATATCTGTCGATGTCGACAGACTTTTTTAGTCAACACGACCTGATCATTTGGCCGGAAGCGGCCATTCCAAGACTAGAAATACTGGCAAATGACTATTTACGTGAAGTTGACAAGCTGGCAGCTGAAACAAATACCGCATTAGTTACTGGTATTGTTGATTATCAACCAGAAACGAACCTTGCGTATAATAATATTATTGTACTTGGTAAAAAACGCGCAGATGATCAATTTGGCCATTATAGCTACTTGCACAATAACCGCTTTAACAAACACCACTTGTTGCCAATTGGTGAGTTTGTTCCCTTCGAAAGTGTGCTTCGCAAGTTAGGCCCAATTTTTGATTTGCCAATGTCGTCGTTTTCTCGAGGTTATTATCAACAAGACAATTTGATTGCACAAGGCCTAAAGATCAGTCCGGCGATTTGCTTTGAAATAGCATTTTCAGAACAAGTCCGAGATAACTTGTATGATAACAGTGACATCATTCTTACCGTTAGCAATGATGCATGGTTTGGAGCGTCACACGGCCCTTGGCAACATTTACAAATTGCTCAAATGCGCGCGCTTGAATTTGCAAAGCCGGTTGTCCGAGTAACCAATAATGGAATTACCGCTATCATAGATCAAAACGGCGAAATAATTAGTCTTTTACCTCAATTTAAAGCGGCCGTATTGAGCCATAAGCTCGATATATATGAAAGTAATACCATCTATCGAGAATTCGGTAATTCCATCGCATGGTTCGGTGTTATTTTAATATTGTTACTTTCTTTAATCGCTCAACGGCTTCAACCAACATCTCTCTTGAGCAAGCAAAGTTAATTCTCGCAAATTGAGGCCAACCAAAGTCTATTCCCGGCGACGGCCCTAATCCTAGTGATTCTAAATAAAGCTGTAAGTTTTTGCGATTAAGCCCACTGCAATCTATCCAAGCTAAGAATGTCGCCGCTGAAGGATGATAAGTCAAACCAGCAATATCCTTTATTTGCGAAGCTAAATACTTTTGATTTTCTCGTAAATATTCAAGTTGCTGTAAATACCAATCATCACATTCGTTAAATGCCACCGTTGTTGCCAACACACCAAAATTATTCGCTGACGGCGCAATTCCCTGTCCTGCAGCTTTAAATTTTGCACGGGTTTGTTTGTCTTGAATTACCGCAAAGGATACGCCAAAACCAGCCACGTTAAAGGTCTTACTTGCGGCCATCAATGTCACTGCCTGTTCGCCTATTTCAGTTAAACTACCGGCTGGAATATGTACTTGGCTTTGTTCTAAAATTAGATCGGCGTGAATTTCGTCTGAGCACAACTTTACATCGTGTTTTAGGCAGATACGTTGAATAACGTCTAGCTCAGCACGAGTGAATACCGAACCACAAGGGTTCATGGGATTACACAATAAGAACAATTTTGTACTAGGCTTCGCGGCTTTTTGTTCTAACTCGTCTAAATCTAGTTGCCAACGACCATTAATGAAACTCGTTGATATCGTTTCTTGAATGAGGCTGTTTGATAATGGCGCGTTGAGCAACGGCGGATAATTTGGCACTTGAACCAACACGCCATCTCCTGGTTTGCAAAAGGCCTGACACATCATATTAAAGGCGGGCACGACACCGGGAGTCCAAACAATCCAATCGGACTGCACCTGCCAATTATACTGTTTGAATAACCAACGTTGTATGGCCGGAATCGCCGCTTCATTTTGGTACGGGTTATGATAGCCAAATACACCATGCTGTACTCTTGATGTTAAAGCTGAAATGATTGCTGGTGCGCATTCATACTCAGAGTCAGCGACCCATAAAGGTAAAATATCTCTATTGCGATACTTTTCCCACTTTAAGCTGTTGGTATCTCGGCGGTCGACATATGGATTAAAGTCACCCGTTTTAATTGCCATGCTTTACTGCCTATTGTTTACTAACGTAAAAAACCACTTTATTCATTTACAATAACTTCAAATCCGCCGTAGATAAGTCTTGCGCCGTCAAAAGGCATGTCACTAAATAGGCCTTCTAAATCTTTATCTTGTTCTATTGCTGGCCACGCAGTTTCTCTGGCGACTTTATCTGGCCAGATTATCCATGAAAATACCACTGTTTCATCTTTTTCACATTTAACCGCAAGAGAAAAAGAAGTCACCTTCCCTTCCGGCACATCATCGCCCCAACATTCTACTACTGATAGTGCGCCATGTTTTTTAAATGCTTGTGCTGTTCCTTTAGCAAACTCGATATACTCTTGTTTTTTAGCTGATTTTACCGCAACTATAACACCGTCAATATATCCCATGAACATTGTCCTTATTCTGCATTATTTAATGTTCTACCTAAAGGTAAGTCTGAACATTGATGTTGTTTCATACTATTGTTATTGAGTAACTCTACAAGCTTTATTTCGGCGGCTGCATCCGGTAGGACGATCAACTTTATTACTCGTGCTACTTCGATTGCACCACTACAATGGTTGGATTTCTTTTTACTCATAATTAATTGTGGCTCTATGTTCCCAACCACATAGGCGCCTAGTAACAAACCTTTAATTGGATCACTTACATTCTGGTGCGTTAGCCAAGGTGTATTTTCTGGACTGACTTCAACCAAAACATCTTTGCTTGTCTCTGCAAAGTTTAATATTTTCCGAACGGCGGAAAAACCAGTCTCAGATATAGGAGCTTGCTTGTATTCTGAAATAAGATTTAATACTTGCGACTTACTAATAGTGTGGTCATCCTTGCCAAAAGCACTCACTGACAGCATTAATAAAATTAATAATAAGCTACGCATAATTGCTCCTGTTTAACCAAATGTTTAATAAGTGTAGTTAATTTAACTCAAGAAGAGCAGGAAATAAAAAAACCAGTGAATTATCACTGGCTTTTACGAATTAACTTAACGTAAGCACGATAAAATACGCGTTAGAACTTTACGCGAATTGCATTTCTTTTACGTCATCAGGTACAACAAGCTTACCTGCCGTTTTTTCCTTTATTTCTTCCACCGACACGCCGGGCGCTGTTTCACGTAATACAAACGCGCCATCTTCCACCTCAAGTACGGCCAAGTCAGTCACTATTTTAGTAATACAGTTAACACCGGTAAGAGGGAGTGTACATGACGATAATAACTTTGATTCACCGTGTTTATTTGCGTGTGTCATGGTAACAATTATGTTCTCGGCGCCTGCGACCAAATCCATAGCACCGCCCATGCCTTTTACTAACTTGCCTGGGATCATGTAACTTGCAATATTGCCAGCTTGATCTACTTCAAACGCCCCCAGTACAGTTACATCAACATGCCCACCACGAATCATTGCAAAACTTTCTGCCGAGCTAAAAATAGCAGCACCTGTTGCAGTTGTGACTGTCTCTTTACCAGCATTAATCATGTCCGCATCAACTTGATCTGCGGTTGGGTAAGGCCCCATACCTAACAACCCATTTTCAGATTGCAACATTACTTCAATGTCATCAGGCACGTAGTTTGCTGCCAATGTTGGGATACCTATACCTAAATTTACGTAGTCACCGTCATTAAACTCTTGTGCCACACGCTGAGCGATTTGTTCTCTTGATAAAGCCATGGTGTACTCCTTAATCTCGTGTGGTTACTTTTTCAATTCGTTTTTCAAATGACCCTAAAATAACACGGTCAACATAAATGCCTGGAGTCTGAATTTGAGATGGCTCAATCTCACCCGGCTCAACAATTTCCTCAACCTCAACAACAGTAATTTTTCCAGCTGTTGCCGCCATTGGATTAAAATTTTGTGCCGTATGGCGGTAGACACAATTGCCATATCGGTCTGCTTTCCAAGCTTTAACAATGGCAAAGTCACCGGTGATGCTTTCTTCTAATATGTAGTTTCTGCCGTTAAATTCGCGAACTTCTTTACCTTCACCAACTAATGTTCCATAACCTGTTGCAGTATAAAACGCTGGGATCCCGGCACCGCCAGCACGCATTTTCTCGGCTAGCGTGCCTTGTGGAGTAAGTTCAACTTCAAGCTCACCATCTAATAATTGCTTCTCAAACAATGCATTTTCACCTACATACGAAGACACCATTTTTTTTATCTGCTTGTCTTCTAGTAAAATGCCTAAACCAAACCCATCAACACCACAGTTATTGGAAACTACAGTTAGGCCTTTGGTACCTTTGTTTTTAATTTCAGCAATTAAGCCTTCTGGAATTCCACACAAGCCAAAGCCACCAGCGATAACCGTCATATTATCTTCTAGTCCTGCCATTGCTTCGCTGTAACTGCCCACTACTTTGTCAAAACCTGACATAATTCTCCCCTTCGCTAATCACTAATGCGACTGATTTTTAGTTATCTATTTATCTGACTTATACTGGCATAAAGCCGACTAAAACACTTCTATTTATTAACTTGAATGAATAAAAAGAAGCCAGTAAAGAGTAAACTCTATTTGACACTATCAAAAGTGGTAACCGGCTGATTCACAACGATTAGACGATAATCATATCAAGCGGTCAATTTTACTTTAATGCCCTAATTACACTAACCAACCTGTACTAAGGTAGTAGTATTTTACATTTATGACTTTGTTAACATAACGTTTAGATTTACTCATACTAAATATTAATAATCAGATTGAAGATATCGCCAAACAGCAAAACATTGATGTTGAAGAAGCAAAACACAAACTTATTACGCAAAAACAACCGCTGCCGGTTATGGCTACGCCGTCTCAAATTGCAGATCTTATTCTTTTCTTGTGCACTGATACCGCCCGAAGTATTACTGGCTCCTCCTTTCCATCGATGGGGCGTGGAAGGCGCAATAAACGAAAAAGCCATTTAACTAAAGTTAACAACTAAAGTTAAATGGCTTTTTGACTATTGTTCAATTTAGCTCGGTAATAATAGGCCTCTTTGCATTACTAATATTAAATTCACTATTATCAGTAATTAACGATTAACAAAGGATCCAATTAAACTATATAACTCTCTGCACTCCTCACTTACTAAATCTTCTATATTCATAAATGCATGGATCATATTTTTAAACTCTCGAACCTCGACATTGACCCCTGCTAACCTTAACTTTTTGGCATACTCAAGACCTTCATCGCGCAGTGGATCGCAACCTGCAATTACTACTAGGCTGTCAGGCATAGTGGCATCAAATGGTCCAAATAATGGCGACATTGCCTCACGGTCTTCATAATCATCAAAATAGTTATCGAAATACCATTGAATTCGTGTTTTCTCTAATAAAAATCCTGTGCCGTTATCTTCTACCGAAGGCATACTAGAAGTGTAATCAACACTTGGATAGATAAGAATTTGTTTGTCTATTTTTAACGACTTATCCGTCATCGCGCGAATGGCAAGAGTCGTGCATATTGCACCACCAGCGCTATCACCGGCAATAAGCACCTTATTTCCATATTGAACATTCTTTAAAACTTGATGAAAGCCTTTAACCACATCTTCACAATCGTTAATACCAGCGGGATAAGGAAACTCCGGCGCTAAACGATACTCGACACTAATAACAATACAGCGAGCAGCAATAGCTATTTTTCTGCACATGGGATCGTAAAGCTCAGTGCTTCCGCACATATGGCCACCGCCATGAAAATAAATGAGAACTGGTAACTCTTCTTCTGGTGCTGGACTATAAACTTTAACGGGTATTTCCATTTGATCAGCAAATACATAACCATCTTCAGCGTATGCCAACTTTGGAACTTGCGTAACGAACGCGGCTAGTTTTGCTAAATTTGCTCTCGCTAATTCTGGAGTTGCAACTACACCATCTTCTTTTGCTTGAGCGATTGCTTGGTTTACACCAGTAATAAATTCATTCAAATGTTCAGCTAATTCACCACGCATTTATTGTTCCTTTTTTGGATTGGTTTCAGGCAAAAAGAAACTGCCGACAAAGAAGCTACTACTTACTAAGCCAATGAGCAAGAATGACACAGTGTAGTCGCCCATGTTTAAATCGACTAACTTACCAAATAACCAAAGTACAATAGTAGCTACGTAGCAACTAATTTAACAAAATCAATAGCTTAGCTATGTCATTTCCGCACCGTCACCAGCAATTAAAACAATTACTTGGATTAAGTTGTTAGCGCTAGGATATGGTACAACAGCTTACTAACCTTATAAATATTCATCTTTTTTCCTTAAAGTTTCGTTGTACAAATTTCACTTCATCATAGCTTTTTTAACAATGCTACTGTAGTGCAGTGGCAAAATGTAAAAGGATATTTCACAAACACTAATATTAATGCCAGAATAAGACGAATAATAAAAATACAATTAAAGGTAACATTTTGAGCATTCAGTTTTTGGCCAAACAACCTATTCTTGACATTAACTCTGATGTCATTGGATACGAGTTGCTATATAGAGATTCAGAAGAAAACGCCTTTCCTCCGGGGTTAACTGATGAACAAGCCTCTGCAAGAATGTTTTATGAAACCGCCCTATTCCACGGTATCAACAATGTCACCGAGCAACGAAAAGCGTTTGTTAACCTATGCGATAAAAGTGTTCTTCGACAGCTGCCAAACCTTATCCCACGAGAGAATTTAATTGTTGAAATTGTTGAGCGCAGTAGTGTCGATGACGATACGATCGTAGCTATTGCTGAACTTCACGAGTTAGGTTACGTATTTGCACTCGATGACTACGATTTTGATACTAAATGGTCCCAACTAGAACCTTATCTCAGCTATGTTAAATTTGATATTCCAGAAGACAATGCTTTAATCGCACCAACAGTCGAAAAAATTAAGGCTAATTTTCCGAACGTAAAGTTAGTCGCCGAACGTATTGAAACTAAGTTACAAGCTGATTTTGCTTTTGCTTGTGGGGTTGATTATTTACAAGGGTATTATTTTGCCAAACCACAGGTTATGAAATTTAGAAACATTGACCCATCAAAAGTGGTCGCAATGGAGCTGGTTAGTTGCCTCACTAAAGAACTACTCGACTTTGACCATGTTTCTAAAATTTTAAGTCGTGACATTAGCCTAACCGCACGAGTTATAAAACTAGCAAATGTATCTTTAGCCTTTAGAAACCTTAATATATCTAGCATTAATAAAGCAGTTGTTTATTTGGGTGAAGATATGATGCGTAAATTTATTTCAGTTGTTGCTGTCTCTAAACTAGCGACTGATAAACCAGACGAAATTGTATTGCTTGGGTTAAGACGTGCGCTCTTTATACAGAATTTACCCGCATTAATTGGACAAAAAGAATCTCCTACTGGTTTTCTTGTCGGGTTACTATCCGTACTAGACGCAATTTTAGACTGCTCCATTGAGGAGGTAATAAACAAACTGCAACTACAAGAAAAAATGGCCAATAGTCTTCTTAATTACGAAGGACAATATGGTTGTGCGTTACAACTTGTAAAATATGTAGAAATCGCTGACTGGAAAAATGTAATCGCACTTATTGCTGAAAAGTTTCCTGGGCAAGAGTTTAATATTGACGGTTTATATGTAGAGGCATCTAAACAGTCAGAGGCACTGTTACGTTAATTTAGCCTTGGTTTTATCTTCTGCAAATTACAGACGACTGATCAAAGCTAGTTTTTGATGGCGTGACAACTTTTTTATTTGATATTCCCTCTTCGACGCGTCACTTCTAGACTCCGCGCTTTCGGTGTATACCATTGCGACAGGCAGTCGACAGCGAGTGTATTTTGCACCAACCCCAGAGTTATGCTGTTGTAATCTGCGAGCACAATCTGTGGTAATTCCTGTATATAAACTCTCGTCTGCGCATTTTAATATATAAACAAACCAACTCATTAGTGATTTATGGCCCTATAATTGTCCGTGTTGATTGCTAAAAGAGCAGTTTTCAGTTAGTCTTCAGCGCCTTTTGCCCTTGAGCAAATTCTAATTTTTTTAAAGTGAGTGTTAATGCAATTTACCGACTTAGGTCTTTCCGACGCGCTGTTGAGTGCGATCAACGATCAGGGTTACACCAGCCCTTCTCCAATCCAAGCCCAGGCAATCCCAGCCGTGTTAGAAGGCCAAGACGTTATGGCCGCCGCACAAACGGGTACCGGCAAGACTGCAGGTTTTACACTCCCTTTATTAGAGCGATTATCCAAAGGTCAACGCGCAAAAGCAAATCAAGTTCGAGCTTTAGTACTTACACCAACACGTGAACTCGCTGCACAAGTTGCACAAAGCGTTGAAACTTATGGAAAAAACCTACCTCTTCGCTCAACAGTTGTATTTGGTGGTGTTAAAATAAACCCACAAATGATGGCCTTACGCAAAGGTGTTGACATCCTTATCGCCACGCCAGGTCGTTTGATGGACTTATATAGTCAAAATGCAGTTAAGTTTGACCAACTAGAAGTTTTAATTTTAGATGAAGCCGACCGTATGTTAGATATGGGCTTTATTCATGACATCAAAAAAATACTTAAAATCTTACCGGTCAAACGTCAAAACTTAATGTTCTCAGCAACGTTTTCTGACGATATTAAGGAATTAGCGCAAGGTCTTATGAACAATCCTGTTCATATCTCAGTATCGCCAGCAAACTCGACAACCGCGACTGTTGAACAAACCTTATACAATGTTGATCAAAGCTTTAAAGCTCGTTTATTAATAAAGCTAATAAAGAAAAACGATTGGCAACAAGTGTTAGTTTTCTCTAGAACAAAGCATGGCGCAAACCGCTTAGCTAAGAATCTTGACTCAAAAGGTATTACCGCAGCTGCTATCCATGGCAATAAAAGCCAAGCAGCACGAACCAAAGCACTTGCCAACTTCAAAGATAAATCGATTCGCGTTTTAGTTGCGACAGACATCGCAGCGCGAGGATTAGACATAGAGCAATTGCCACAAGTGGTTAACTATGACTTGCCTCAAGTGGCTGAAGACTACGTTCACCGTATTGGCCGAACAGGCCGTGCCGGTGCAGAAGGTAAAGCAGTTTCATTAGTATCGGGCGATGAATTTAATAGTTTGACTGATATCGAGCAATTGATTCAAAAACACATCGAACGTCAAGTGGACGAAGATTTTGTGCCGCAAATGCCACTGCCTAAAGCGCGTGATATTAGACCACCAAAAAAGAAAAAACCTAAAAAGAACAAGTCATTAAACGACAGTTCTGCTGAAGATAAAAAACCTCAGCGTCGTTCAAATGGTCCAAGGCCCGCAAATTCTGCAAATAAGCCAAGTAGAAAACCAGCCGCTAAGTCTGGCTCAAACTCAGGCGCTAAACCAAACAATAGATCAAACAGCAAACCGGGCTCTAAACCGTCAAATAGACCGGCCAATAAGCCAGGTCAAGGTCGCCCAGCAAACAAAAATACCAATAAGTCTTGATATAGATCAGGCATCCTAGCCTAAACCTTTGTTTGCTTATTAGTTAAGGGTTACACTTAAACGGTTCTTTATATGGAGTCGATTAAGTGCATAACCCTTTAATTTTAGAAATCATCTACCTTCTTCTTGCCGCCGTTATAATGGTGCCCCTCTGCCAAGCTATTCGTTTAGGTGCGGTACCTGGCTTTTTAATCGCTGGTATTATTATCGGTCCTTCTGCTCTTGGTTTAATATCAGATGTCGCCCATATCACTCATATATCCGAATTTGGCGTTGTGTTGTTACTGTTTGTCATTGGCATGGAAATGAAGCCTTCTTTTCTATGGAAAATAAAGCGTCTAGTGTTTGGCTTGGGCTCCCTGCAAGTGTTAGTAACAAGTCTAGTTTTAATCTCTATTGCTAAATTTTTATTAGGACTTAATTGGTCAGCCGCAATCATCATTGGCTCCGCATTATCACTTTCATCAACTGCATTCGTGTTACAAATACTTACCCAACAAAAATCATTAAACTCCGAATTTGGTCGCTCAACCGTCGCTGTTTTACTAATGCAAGACTTGGCCGTTGTGCCGTTATTGGCCTTGATTCCGCTGCTATCTGAATCTAATGCTGTAACGCAAAGTTTAGGTTTTGCAGTTATGCAGTCGGTAGGCATTATCGTGGCCGTCATCATGATAGGTAAGTATTTATTGAACCCATTACTTTACCGAGTTGCAAAGTCTGCAAATGCCGAGGTATTTACCGCTACTGCAGTTTTAATCGTTTTAGGAACGGCCTACTTAACAGAAATAGCCGGGCTATCTATGGCCATGGGCGCGTTTTTGGCGGGTTTATTAATTTCTGATTCGGCCTATCGCCATCAAATAAAAGCCGAAGTGCAACCGTTCAGAGGGTTACTGCTCGGCGCGTTCTTTATTTCTATGGGTATGTCTTTAAACATTCCTTTATTGCTAGAGTCGCCTTTATTGGTATTTTCGTTAATGTTAGCGACGATTTTAATTAAAGTAGTGATTCTAGCGGGACTTGCTCGAGGGTTTGGTCACAATTGGACAAAGTCTGCGTCTATCGCCTTTATCCTAGGTCAAAGTGGAGAGTTTGCTTTAGTGCTGTTTTCGCTGGCATTTGCCGCCGACATATTAACGAGCTATCAGTTCAATATTGCCATGTTAGTTGTATTGGTAAGTATGTTAGTTACACCTTTGTTAGCCGTTATTGCAAATCGATATAATAACAAACAAGCTGCATTTGAAGGCTTACATAATGAGATGCCAGAATGTTCGGTCGTTTTAGCTGGCTTTGGTCGCGTTGGCCGCAGCATTGGCGCTATTTTAGAAAGTGCAGGCGTTAGCTATGTTGCCTTTGATCGTTCCAGTGAAATTGTTAAAAAGTATCAAGACAATTACCCAGTATTTTATGGCGATGTTAACCAATCTCACTTATTAAATTCGGCTGGCATTCATCATGCAAAACTCGCTATTGTTACATTAAACGATACCGCAGCTGCCCTCGAGCTTGTTGAGTCACTTCGACATCGCTTTGCCGATCTTAAAATCATTGCAAGAGCTCACAACAGCGATAACTGTTTAGAGCTACTTCAACATGGTGCAAACGAGGTTGTTTCTGAAAATATGGAAGCAAGTATCGAACTTACCGAATTAGCATTAAAAGCGAATAACATCGATGACAAAGATATTCAGCAACTTTTATCGGTATTTCGATTAAATTACTATAATAAAATAAGAGATATGACCGATAACCTATAAGGGTGCATTAATGCTCCTACAATATTGGGAGTTGAAGTAAAATAATGTGGTATTCAGTAAAATCGAAATTCTGTCTATTAATTGTATTATCAGGCCTTTTTCTTGTTGGCTGTAGCTCAGGCGATAGTAACGACGAGCCAACTGACACAGATACGACTATTTCTTTTTCGGTCGCTGTCTCCCCTGTTGATTTCCAATTGTCTGTGGGTCAAGAAGTTCAACTTAGCTACGCGATTACTGCTGATACTGCCTTAACCGTTCAACCTAGCCTTGTTGCTCAACCCTCTCTTGGACAAGTTAGCTTTAATACAGCAGACCAAACAATCACGGTTTCTGCAGGGCAAACAGCAGGCACTGAACAATTTAATATAAGTTTTACCTCCGGCGACATCGTAGAAGTTATTGCAATAACATTTACTGTCAACGACTCAACAGATTCAGATGGTGACGGCGGTACAGATAATGGCAGTGATGAAACTATTATTTATCAAGTCACTTGGCCAACAGACTACATAACCCTATTTGAAGACGAAGTGATCGCGATTAATATCAACCGAAACTATTCGCTTGGTAACGACGTAGTCGAAAACTTCTATTTAAACGCGGCAAACCTTAACGGGCAGCTATCGCAAGACGACAGTCAGTATTTAATTTCAGCTGACGAAGCGGAACAAGACACTTACGGTGAATTACTGGCAGTCAGTGAATACAATGGTGTTGTTACTGAACGTGCGATGCAAATCATTTATTATAATAAAAACCGCAATTTAGAAACGCTCGAACCACCCGTGATTGCTCTCATTGAACCGTCAATGGAACTGGATTTATACCAAAGTAAAACACTTAAATTTGATATTTATGACCCTGATTCTGATCGAATCGCGTATCGCGTTTTATCAGCACCGAGCAGTGTTTCAAGTCATGTTAATAAGGCTGAGTATGGATATGAGTTAACCGTTTCATTAAACGAGCCATTAACAAATGCTAGCGAGACATTAGTGCTAGAAGTGAGTGATGGTCATCTTAAGGACCAAATCGATATTGAGTTAACGCAATCAAACAATAACAATTCAGAAAACGACGCGCCCGTATTACGCATTGAAGAAAACGTCACTTTAAGTTTAATTAAAAAATTAACGGGTAATGAAACAGATAAAATCGCGCAATTTGCCTATAACTTGTCTGACGAAACGCCTGACTTTGTTGATTTATCCTTTTCCTCTACGCAATCAGATTTTACTATCACCAATAATTACCCGTACTTTTCAATCTTTGCCGATGACGTCTCAAGCCTGCAATATGAGCAAATCACACTCTCAGCTAAAGATGCGGGCTTTGAAACTAAACTAACTTTCCACCTTTATATTAAAGATAACTTTTTAAGCTTTTTAGGTGGTAATCCAAACCTAGCACCCTTGTTTGATGTCCCGGTGATACCACCGTTGCTCGAGTCGAAGTCCTACACTTTTTCAATACTAGTCGAAGACTTTGAAAGTCATCCTTATAACATTTCGCTCGTGGCTGACGACAGTGAACTTACGTATAGCGTAGAGGGTGATTCCATTACGATAAACGCTGCACTATTGGCGACTCCCGATGACCTTATTACCGAGTTTGACATAGTCGTAACCGATGTTTTTGGTAGCGACCGTATTGAAACTGTTCCCTTGACTATCTACAAAAACACGCCTCCAACGATTGAGCTTGATACGTCGGCAATTGATGTTGTCGAAACCGGTACACTTGAAATTGCACTGTCTGTTAATGATGTTGATGAAGGGGCACTAACGCCGCAACTTATTTACGATACGAGCAAGATGCAGGCGACTTTCAGTGAAGGCGTTCTTTCAATTACCGCTTTTGAGCTAACTGAAGCCTTTACAGATAATTTCATTATTAGAGCTGAAGATGAGTTTGGCGAAGTGACTGAGTTAGAAGTACCGTTAATAATTAGAACCGATAATTCAGCGCCAGTGATTACTTTTAGCGAGTCACAAATTGAAATTGCCCCAGGCCAATCTGCCAGTTTACTTGTTAATTATTTTGACCCGGATGGTACCGCACTAACTATTACTCGCTTTACTAATAATGCCTTATTAACGGAAAGTTATGACCAAAACACGGGCATATTAACGCTCTCATTAGATGCCAGCGCCGCTTTCCAACAAACCATGACATTCACCACGACGGCTTCGGATGGGTTTATCACAGTTTCAGAAACACTAACCGTTATAGTCCCTGTAGCCCCGTCACCACCTGAATTAACGATTAATGTATTTACACCAGAAGTAGATGAGGAAGAAACCCTCATTATTAATTTCATTAAGTCCGATCAAAATGGCGACAATGTAATGATTACAGTTGCTGACGGTGGCACATTAAATTTTGATACCTTAAATGTGACTGTATTTGACAATTATTTAAGAATCGAGGCGCCAGATAACGTTAATAATGACACTAACTATTCAATAGAAGTTACCGCTACGGACGATAGCTCTGCGGCGCTCAGTACTCGTGAAGTTATACAATTTGTTGTCACCCCGGTTAATGATGCTCCGGAAATAGGCTTAGACAGTAACACGATATTACTCACCAATGACTACAGCACTCGAATTGATTTGAACATTACAGATGTAGATAATTTACCTGCTGATTTTACCGTTGAATTACTCGCAGGTAATGGTAATGCGATTCCCAATACATTAGAAATTGTTGGTTTAGATGTTTATTCATTAAGACTTAAAGCCGCATCTAAAGGCATAACAATGGTAGACCAACCTCTAAAATTGCGAGTGTTTGATGGACAAACCTATGCAGAAGAAACCATATTAGTTACCACCGTATTACAAAATAGTCCTCCAGACTTTGGCAGCTCAATCGACTCGGCACAAGTGCTAGAAGATTACACCGACTTCTTTGATATTATGACCAACGATGCAGACTCAAGCACCGATGGCGATATTGTTACAATAAAGAAAATTAATGTCGGTAATGTATCTGGCGCCAACCCAACCATAGTGACAACAATTGATGGCGTAACTGTTGAAACGCAAACGGGTGTTGGTGTAACCATTACCCAAATAGAGCAATTTATCGCAAATAATAGAATTCATGTTCAAACAGATTTAGGATCTGGAGGCTCGAACGTAACATTATCTATAATTGCAACCGATGGTTATGTTGATGCCATTCATTCACTGCAGCTAAAGATTGTTACACCATAGCCGTTTTTGCACTTGCACAAGTCAGTAAATAAAAGTTAAATGACTTATTATTTATTGGCTTGGAGCCGCGAATGAGCAACGAAGCGCACTATCCTCTTACTGACTTTATTGAATACCCTGAACAAAGAATGGTTGAACGTTCAAACGAGTTTTATCAAAACATCAAACGACGTCATAGTATTCGTAAGTTCAGTGATCGCCCTGTTCCTAGAGAAATTATTGAAAATTGTATAAAAGCTGCCGGTACAGCGCCAAACGGTGCAAACCATCAACCTTGGCATTTCGCTGTATTAGGTAGCCATGACATTAAAAAACAAGTCCGAGAGCAAGCTGAGCTTCACGAGCAAGGCTTTTACGAAGGCCGTGCAGGTGATGAGTGGTTAGAAGCCTTAAAACCATTGGGTACCGACGCCAACAAACCTTTTTTAGAACATGCACCTTGGCTTATCGCTGTTTTTTCACAGAAGAAAGGTGGAATTAATCCTGGCGATCAAAATACCAACTATTATGTACATGAGTCTGTTGGGCTGGCCACCGGCTTTTTAATCAATGCATTACATCACAGTGGATTAGCAACGCTAACTCATACACCAAAACCAATGCAGTTTTTAACTAAAATATGTAACCGCCCGGAGAACGAGCGTCCGTTTATGTTACTGGTTGTTGGTTATCCTGCAGATGATGCGACTATTCCTCATCATGCTACGATTAAAAAGCCACTTGATGCCATTGCTACCTTTTTATAATTTGGATTATTAAATGAAATACAATAAGTTAGGAAGTAGTAACCTAGATATTTCAGAAATTTGTTTAGGCTCTATGACTTGGGGTGTACAAAACACACAACAAGATGCCGATCAGCAAATAGAGTTGGCTTTATCACAAGGTATTAACTTTATTGATACTGCCGAGCTTTATCCCGTCCCTCCCTCTGCAGATACCTACGGCGACACAGAGCGAATTATTGGCAACTGGTTTGAGAGTAACCCTCAACGCCGAGGGGATGTTGTATTAGCCACTAAGATTGCTGGGAACGGACTGCCATGGATTCGTGATGCTAACGATATTGATGGCGAAGCAATTATTAAGTCAGTAGATGCGTCTTTAAAGCGATTAAAAACCGATTACATCGACTTGTATCAATTGCATTGGCCAAATCGAACTTCGCCGCACTTTGCCAAGCATCGCCCAAATAAGATTCGCTTTTCTGAGTTAGACAAAACTCACGAAGTAAATCAAATGCTAGAAATTCTTCAAGCCTTAAACGACTGTGTAAAAGCCGGTAAAATACGTTTTTGTGGTCTTTCTGATGATACAACGTGGGGCATTAATCAATACCTTAAATTAAGTGAAAAATACGCCCTTCCCAAAATGGTATCTATTCAAAATGAGTTTAGCTTATTACACACTAAAGACTGGCCATATTTGATAGAAAACTGCATTCACGAAGAGATCGCTTACTTGCCATGGTCACCGTTAGCCGGCGGCGCATTATCGGGCAAATATCTTAATGGCGCTCGCCCAGAAGGCAGTCGCTGGACATTGACACAACGAAATGGTTTGTTTAGAGACAGCGCACAAAGCCAACAGGCAATAAGTGAATACGCAACTATTGCCAAACGTGCGGGTATTACACCGAGTCAACTTGCCCTTGCTTGGTGTAAACAAGTAGACGGCGTTACGTCTACTATTATTGGCGCAACGTCACTAGCGCAACTACAAGAAAATATTGATGCTTTTGCCATTACGTTAGAGAGTGACCTGCTAGACCAAGTCGATAAGGTGCTACAGCACTATCCTGCGCCGTTTTAAATTGACATCAATTGAAACTTTAAACACTTAACTTTTGCACAAAAAAGCAAAGCGCTTCCTGTGGGTAGCGCTTTTTTTACACCTTTTGTTGCTTAATTTTTGATCTGGTTATAACATTGTTGTACCACTTGTAGTAATGGTACAACTAACTCAAGGTAAATAAATGATCACCATTGATGTTGATAGCGCTGAACCTCTGTTTAGTCAGCTAGTTAATCAAATAAAGATCGCCATACAGCAAGCATTAGTTGCTCCCGGTGATGCGTTGCCGTCTATTCGCCAACTCGCTACCGATTTAGATATTAATGCTAAAACTGTGGCTAAGGCTTACCGAATTTTAGAACGAGATAACGTTATTGAAACGAAAGGTTATAGAGGTACTTTTGTTCATAGCAACGCCATTTTAAACAGTCAGTTTGATTTAGAAGCTTGGATTAATGAGCAGTTGTTTGATGTTATATCGACATTTAAAGATGCTGGCGCGACTGACTCTGAAATTCGAATAGCTTTTAATAATATTATGTCGCAACAGCCAAAAGGGAAATAACGATGACTTACTCAGATCCTGCAATACTCGGGTTTTACCTGGCCGTGATTTTACAAGTAGTAATCACAACCGTTTTAATTCCAATAAATGTCAAAGGCCAATTTAGCCAATACTTATTGTCATTCAGCGAAGAGGCCTATCCACAACTTTACACTGCATCATCAGAGGTAATAAAAAAATACCTATCTTATTATCTAACTTTAAGTTTTGTTATTTCTTTGAGTAGCTTTTATCTAATCTATCTATCCATCTCGAACCAACAAGAGCTGTTTAACTGGGACAATCAATCTGGGATCATCGTTCTCTTTGTTATGTCATTATTGCCATTCTTCTTTTTAATATTTATTAACAAAAAATTCTTTCAACTCTTAAAAGACTTTTCGTCTAACAAACGAAGCGCTTCATTAACACATCGTCGTTGGCAAGATTTTATATCAACGCCTTCTATTATTTTATTAGGGCTAGGTCACTTACTTTTTATTACTGTAAATAGTTACTTTCAACAGTTTCCATTTCAAGGTTATGCCGGCTATACCAACTACCTCGGCTTGCTGTTTTTGGATACGGTAAACGTGATTACAATTGCTTTAATTGTAAGAGGAAAAAACCTAGCCCAATTGAAAAGTGAGCATAAAAAGCGCTTGTTTCAGGCGAAGGCGATCAATGTAAATGTCACCATATGGATAATTGCGGTTTACTACATCACAATGACACTTATTTTAGCGGGTGCTGAATTAAGAGACTTTTCATTAATTATGCAAAGCGTTTACTTCATCTTTGTATATATCATGGTAAACCGGTTATTTGTTGGAGAAAACAAACCTAATGACAACAAAAATACCAGCTCTTAATGGGCCATATTTGATTATCGAACAGTAGAATCTTGAACAACAGCAACGATGATGGTTTTAACGTTATTTAAACAAGTAGAAATTTAGCTCTCGGTAGAGTTTATTTAACTCTACCGGCTTTCCTATATGGGCTGAAAACCCAGTTGCCATATACTTTTCGACATCGTCTGGCATGACGTTCGCCGTTAATGCAACTATAGGTACATTGTCATTTATTTGTTTTATTTTACTGCACGACTCTAAACCATCCATAACGGGCATTTGTATATCCATAAATACGATATCAGGACAAGATTGATTGAACAGGGTTACCGCTTCTTGACCATTATTTGCCACCATGACCTTGGCGCCTGTTGGCTTCAACATAGCTAAAAATACGGTCTGATTAATCTTATTATCTTCTGCAAGTAATATTGTTTTTCCTTTTAAAACAGGTGTCTCAAATTGGGCTTGTCTCTCAATTATTAAGCTTTCAACTTCCGCTTGTTGTAACGGCAATAATAACTTAAAGGTCGTTCCTTTAGATGGTTTACTAATTACACTAATCGTTCCACCCATCAATTCGACTAGCTGATTGGTAATGGCCATTCCTAAACCTGTACCACCATACCTTCTAGTAATACTCTTATCCGCTTGCTCAAAACGTGAAAACAATCCATCTAAGATCGATTGCGACATGCCGATGCCAGTATCTCGACACTTTAAAAGTAACTGCCCATCCTCAATTTTAAGATCAATGAACACACCACCTTGCTCGGTAAATTTAATGCCGTTAGACAGAATATTTAAAATAATTTGTTTAATGCGCACGGGATCGCAAAACCAGCCCTCTTCGTAACTACTATCAAAGGTTAGCTCTATTGAAATGCCTTTAGATTCAGCTTCAGGTTGTAATTCTGCTATCGTCGACTCTACTATTTTACCTACGTTAGTTGGTATCATTTCCAACTCTAATCGTCCCGCCTCAATTTTAGAAAAATCTAGAATGTCGTTTACTATGGTTAACAGCATTTTTGACGATAATATTCCTTTCTCTACTAAATCTTCAGACTCGCCATGTAATTTTTGCCTTTGTAATATTTGCAGCGTGCCCAATATCCCATTCATCGGTGTTCTTATTTCATGACTCATATTGGCAAGAAAATTAGCTTTCGCTTGTTCTGATACCTGCGCTCGGTTTTTTTGTTGCTGTAAGTCTTCAAACTGGTTATTAACTGTTGCTGACATATGATCCATAGCACTAAAAACACTATCAAACTCAATAAACTCTGACTTCATATTCGAGACCACATAATTACCACTTTTTATAGACTCCGCAATATTTTCTAGGTTGTTCAGTGGCGTTTTTAAACGGTTAGAAAAGCGTTTTAAGTAAATAAATAAAGCAATGAAGGTTAGAATTATGACCACTACCGAAAACAATAATGAGTTGAGGACTTTATCAGTATAAAACCCTTGATCGTGGCTGATCTTAATGTCTAAATTCACCCCATCCTGCTGCTGATTAAATGCGCGTTGCGTAAAAGAAAGCAATGAATCAATATTATCCATACCTTGTGAATACCAAGGTGTACCATCAACTAAAACCAACGTTCTGCTGTAAACAGTCATTAAATCATTGGATAACAAAAATTTTGGATTCAGCAACAGATACAATACGCCAGTAGTTTGATATGGGTTAACAAGCGAGGAGTTCGACCTTCTTAGCACAATAGATAAAAACAAACTGCCAGATACACCATCTTGAATCCCTTGGATTTTATCGGGAGTGTAGATCAATGACAGCGTTTTATCCTTGCTGTTTTGTTGGATAATTTCACTCGTATTTTGATTTAACTTATCACTATTGTATTTGAGCGTACTCAGCGGGTATCCCTCTACTAAATACTCAGAACCATCACTAATAAACGCGGCATCAATAAAGGGGTTTTTATCCACTAACCGCTTTAATTCACCAAATGCATATTGGGTGTAGAGAAGGTTAAAAGGTAATTCAACTAATACCTTTTTATGTTCCAAATCACTTAATATATGCCGCTGTTTCCCCATTTCGTTCTGTATATCTAAACTGACCGAACTACTGTGACGCTTAACATCTTCTAGCGCTAATGACATGCTCTGCTGATAAGAATCAATGCCAAATATAACTAGACATACCGTAGTTAATACTAAAATAGCCAGCGAGAGTTTTAATCGAATTTCCTGTAGTACACTCCGTTTTGTTTGATTAGTTTTTGTCATTGGCGTGCTCTATTGATTTGCTGGCAATATGTTGCATATATTTTGCTGCTGACTTTGCATCAAAAACATCAGCCAGAAAACGATTTGTTCCCTTCAACATCGCTTCCCAAACAATCGCCATATTGTGATCGTTAGGCATAGGCTCAGACAATTCCAGCTGCTCTAATAATATATTGAGATCTTGGTTTCCCTGGCTTTGAATGTAGCTCAGCGTGTTATTGTTCGTAGGGATACTATTCAACATTCCCCAAATCATCGCTTGTGCTTTATCGGACTGAAAAAACAGTGCTAGTTTCTTTAATGATTCAGCTTTATTTCCTTGCAAGCTTTTGTCTGGAAAAGCAAGTACGTGAGATGAAAAATAAGGTTTCATAGCCAGATCGCCTAACCTTGGCAATAGCGCAATTCCTAAGTCGTCATTTAATATTTGTTTGTATTCCCCTAAAGCCCACGAACCATTAATTGTGTAAGCTAGTTTGCCTGATAGAAACTTGTTTTTTGCACACTCGTAGTCGCAGTCTAAGTCTACTAATCCATTGGTATTTAGGTTTTTATACCACTTAAGTGCCGCTACCATCCCATCGGAATCAAGCGTTAACTTTCCATTAATATATGGAAAGTCACCATAAGTGCCAAGAAACGGGATAAACCAATACATTTCGAGATAATTCCAGGCGATTAAGTCGAATTCATTTGATAACTCAGACCCTTGTTGAAGTATTTCCCTCCAACTTTTTGCCGGTGTTTTTACAAGCTTCTTATTAAAATAAAGTACTAGGTGATTGCCGTAAACGATGGGAATCCCTAAACTTTTGCCAGCTACGATTGTCGATTTTATAGCCGTTTGATTTGTGCTTTTACTGAATAAAGTATTGGGAATTGGACTGACACGGATTGAATCTAAACCAGCAAAGTCGGACGGAACGATTATCGCGTCTGGTAGCTGTTTGTTGGTAGCACGTTCAATTAACTCAGCTTTAAGCTCGTTGTTTTTAAACGCCGCAACATTAATGCTAATACCAGTTTGTGCACTAAACTCATCAAACAGTGGCTGTAGATTGTAATTCTCAAGACCATAAGCCAGGGTAATCTGATTGCTGGCTTGTGCGTAAACATAATTACTTTGCAGCGCAAAAACATATAAAAACGCCAAGAACAACGTCCTAACTATGGTAAACAAATTAACAATCCTAATTCTTTCGTACATTGCTTAACTATAGGAAAAGAAGGCTAAGTTAGCCATTAAGTGATTTTTAAATCTAAATTAAAATCTAAATTAAAATTATAGATAAAAAAAGGGCTAACTAATCGTTAACCCTTTGTATAAGTATTTTAATGTTACGGCAGGCTGTACCTAACAATACGCCCTACAACTTCACCAAATTGTTTAAATATATTACCGTTGTTGTATTGAATGCCATGCTTTTTGCAAACCGCTTGAACTTTAGGAGCAACTTCTGCATACCGATAGGATGGCATAGTTGGAAATAAATGGTGCTCTATTTGATGACTCAAATTACCACTAAGTATATGGAAAATCTTGCCACCCTTTATATTTGACGAGCCTAATATTTGACGATAATACCAGTGCCCTTTTGATTCGTTTTTAAGTACTGAGCGGTCAAATATGTGAACATCTTTAGTAAAATGACCACAAAAAATAATCAAGTAAGTCCATAAGCTTCGAACCACATTGGCCGTCAAGTTACCCAAAATAACAGGAAGGAACATAGGACCAGCAATAATTGGGAAAAAGATATAATCTTTAAATAGCTGACCACCCATTTTTCGGTAAGCTTGTTCGTCTTCTTTTATAAACTCTTTCAGCGGTACTTTTTTAATAAACAAGCGCCCTAATCTCAGGTTTTGAAGGGCGACGCCCCACTGAAATAATATCGCAAAAATTATCGCATAGATGGGCTGGAACAAATAAGCTGGGTTCCACTTTTGTTCTTTAAATATTCGTAAGATTGAATACCCAATATCGTGATCCATCCCTTTCACATTCGTATAGGTATGGTGACTATAATTATGTGTTTTACGCCAGTTGTCTGAAGTACCAGCGATATCCCATTCATATGTAGAGCCATTAAAACGCTCATCATTCATAAAGTTATATTGGCCATGAATCACGTTATGGCCTAGTTCCATATTTTCCATTATCTTACTAATGGACAATAAAATGGTTCCTAGTAACCAGCATGGTGGAAACCATGACAACATTAGCAATACGCGCCCCGCTGCTCCGCTATAACGGACTACTTTTTCGATACGACGAATATAACGTGCATCTTCAGAGCCGACTTTTGCCATCGCCTCGTCTTTAATTTCATTAATTTCTTTTTCTAATAATTCAAAATTCATAGTTCTAACTCCAAGTCTGTACTTGGAAATGTTGTACATAGCTGAATGGTTTTGTTAACGTCGTTTAATAATGATGCTGCCGACACTCTGCATGTACATTCATGACATATGCCTTGTTTACAACCATGCTTTGCTTTTATTCCGGCGTTTAATAAGCTGTCTAACAAAGACGTCTTATTATCAACAACAATGGTTTTATCCGAGTTAATGAGCTTAACTTGAATATCCGTTTTAATTTCATGCTTGACTGGCGCTGCATTCGTCGACTTAAAGCTTTCAAACGAAAGTGATATGTCAGGCTTAACCAAATAAACTTGAGTATTGATGACTTCATTAAAACCTTCTGAACCACATGAGATTGCTTTTTTTGCCCCCTCTAAAAACTCGCCAATATTGGCTGAATCCGACAAAAATGAACGGCCATTTTCAATTACAACTTGGCCATTTTTATAAAATTTCGAGGCTTTAATTTCTTTTAACAATGCAGCGGATTGACTGCCATTATTTATTCGCGTGAGGTAAAGTAATTTTGCATCTTTATTGTTTGATGCTTTGAACAACGGCCACATCGCCGTAATACCAATGCCACCGGCTATAAAGGTATCAAAGCTTTGTTGATGGTTTTGACCAAACGGCTTAGAAATGTCTAAAACTAGCCCTTTTTTAACCGTTTCTTTTATTGACTGACTAACTTGGCCCTGCACTTTTATAAATAATTCAACCAAACCTGCACGATTTGGCAAATTAGCAATAGAGTAACAACGTTCCTCTCCGATGCCGTTTATTTCAAGTTTTAGACGAACGTGCTGACCCGCTACAAACTCGCCAAATGCCTTACTTGGCTTTAGCACAAGCTTAACTACATCGTTTATTATCGTTTTGCTCACAACTTTCACAGTTGGAGTATGTGTTTGATAATTAATGTTTAGTTGCTTAAACCAAAAGTCTAATGCCTGAGGTAAACATATGCTTTCAATCATTTTAGTTACTGTTCTTTTCACAAAATTACGCCTTAAATACACAGTATTTTCTTAACTAGGTGTTCGATTATACAGGTTAATATACAAGTGTATACAAATGTGTATATAAATTTGTTCACAATTAGTTTTAAGCCAATACTAGTAACTTTACGGTGAGTGTGAAAAAATACCCCTATTATCCATTTACGATGTGTAAAATGTGAAAACAGTTGGTCGAAAAGCCTCAATAAATAGTCAAGAAATAATCGCGGCGGCACTTAATTTAGTGGGGCCTCACCGTAGTATTTCCTCTCTTAGTTTACGTGAAGTTACGCGAGAAGCAGGCATTGCGCCAAATAGCTTTTATCGTCACTTCAAGGATGTAGACGAATTAAATATCGCTATCATTGAATTAGCCGGACAACATCTACGTGCCATAATTCGAGACGCGAGATCGCTTATAATCAATGAACGTTCTGTGGTTCGAGTGTCTGTAGAGTGTTTTTTTAATGAAATGCGCAAGCCTGGTTCTACTTTGCCTATTTTATTGCGTGAGGGTACGGTGGGGTCTGGTAACTTCCAAGATGCCATTAAAAAACAGTTAGATTTTTTTGCCCATGAACTACAAACAGATCTAGAACGTGCAAATTCAATTGCCCCTCGTTATAAAACAGAAGAGACCTTGGTGGTCGCCAAAGCCGTAACACAACTCGTGTTTGCTATGGGTGGTAACGCATTAAACACGCCAGAGAGTGATTTAGATAAAACCGTAGAAGAGACGGTCTTAATGGTTAAGTTTATTTTGAAAGGCGCATCAAGCAGCAAAGGTTAGTGACAAGGACTGCAGCAAAGGTTAGTGACAAGGACTAGCGGCAAAGGTTAGCGACAAGGACTAGCGGCAAAGGTTAGTTTTAAAAATTACTTCACAGTGCAGAGTTAGCTTGAATTCGGCTACGAAAGGAGCCCACCGATATTTCATCGCCGTTCATTAATACTGGTACTATGTGTAAGTCGTCACCTTCAACCCAAAAGATAGCATTTTGATTATACTTTTCCGCTAATCCAACCGCAGCCGCCTTTGATATTTGCACCGCAAAACTAGGCTCTTGATGACGAGCGTCTAATGAGCGCCCATTTATAGGCACATGAAATACCTCTGCTAAATCATCTTCAAGTGCTTTATTTGCTAGGATATTATTGCTTTCACTGAAGCTTTTACTTTGTGGATTGTAGGCCGTAATTATGGCGAAAGGGTTTGGCAACTCACCGAGTGGACTCATCAATTCGAATACAGTTTCACTGTAAATCTTTATTAATTCAGTAACATTTCCTGTCATTCTCTCTCCAGTATTAGCGCTATAGATTTTATTATTAATACTTATAAACGTAGACCAAAATAGAAGTACTAGAAAGGGTAATAAACAAAATTACCGGTCTTAAAACCGATAACAATACTGCTAAAAAAATCGCCCTTTAGTAAAAGAGCGATTAATTATCGTGTGTAATGTTTTACTGTCGCTAATGCATTAGCGTGAGTTACGCACGACCAACAAACTTAAGCTCTTCGGTGTTGATCTTAATGCGATCACCGGTGGAAATATGTTCAGGCACTTGAATAACTAGACCTGTTGTTAAGGTTGCAGGTTTTGTTCTTGCCGTTGCAGAACCACCTTTTAACGCTGGTGCAGTTTCAGTGATCTCTAACTCAACTGTCATTGGCACTTCGACTGTCGCGGCAACATCTGCAATAACAAGTACCATTAAACCTTGTGTTTCCTCATTAATGAACTGCAACTGTTCTTCAATTGTGTCTTTATTAAGGTGATATGGCGTATAGTCTTCATTATCCATAAAGATGTACTCATCGCCATCTGTATAAGAAAACATAACTGCTCGGCGAGAAAAGTCTGCCGCGCTAAGCATATCTGAGTCTTTAAACGTTTCATCTATTTTAGCGCCAGTTACAACGTCGTACATGCGCATACGGTATAAGCTGCCACCTGCTCGTCCTTGCGGAACTGAACGCTCAATATCTTTAATTAGTACAACACGGCCATTATGTTCAATTGCTGCGTTCTTTTTTACTTCACTTGCCTTCGGCATGCATTGCTCCTGATAACACTTTATTCTAGTTTTAATGCCGTGGACTTTAACCGTACCGACGGCATTTTGCAAAATTTAAGCGTTCATTTAATTCTAATTGCTGTAATTGCTATTACTATGTTTTGATTTAATGACACTATGTGCTTTATTCGCTCTAATTAATTCGTGTTATTCATTAGCTGCAATATTAAGCCAATGCTCCAGGGACAATATGATTTGTGCTTCTTACTCTAGGCAAGAGAGATCATAGCTCAATGGGTTATGATAAATTGCAAAACCAAATCTTAATCTATCACCACGATAATCTGTTTTGATCCCCTGGTTCGATAAAAACTCGGCCAATGACTGAACATCCTTTGGCTCCAGCTTAAAGGTCAAAAAATGGCCGTGCAAACCTAACTCGTTCACTTCGACTTTATTTAAGTCTAGTTCACCATCAGCTTTGTCGAACTGCTTAGTTGATCTTTTATCAGGCAAAAACTGATGTTGCATCAAATTATCAAGGTTTAATAGTGGGTGATTTAATGCTTGTAGCTTTTGTAAAAACATCAACTGACACTGTTTCACATACTCATGAATCTGTTCAACTGACAGCCCTTCATCTTTAAACAGCTGTAAACTGGCATTGAGACGATACATTGGTGACATATCCATGGTTGCTCCAGCAAACTGCTGACCATTTTGTGCATAACCTACATGACCCTCTTTACGTTGGTGTAAATCGCCAAACTCGGCGAACCATCCTGTATAAATGGGCTCAAAGTTACCGTCTGGTACAACAGCAAAACAAGCACCTTCCCCACCTTGTGCGTATTTATAACTGCCAGACAAATAAAACACCTTGTGTTCAAGTTCGCTCAAATCTGTTGGTATGGCAAAAAAACCATGATAACCATCAACCGTAATAAGAGGCTGTGTTGGCAAGGTATCAACAAAAGTTTTTAAATTCTTAATTGCAAAACCGGAATTAAAAAATACCTGACTGACAAATATCCAATCAAACGACTGTTCGTGGGCCGCTTTAGCAAACCGTTGTTCAAAAGTGTCAAAAGGCGCGGTTGGAACACGCACTATCTCAACCAAATCGCTTTGTAACCAGCGCTGAGATTGACGCTCAAAAGAGTAAAACTCACTATCTGTCGTTAAGATTTTAACTTTTTTGTGAGCGGCAAACGACGAATGGATACGCACTAGAAGTTCATGCGTATTGGGCGCAAATACGACTCGTTCTGGACTTTTAATATTTAAGGCATTAGCAACTAATGCCTGAGTTTGTGGCATCTTTTTGGAAAAAATATAGTTCCATTTGTCATCGGCCATTTGTGCAGTATCGTCCCAGTACTCTAACATTGCCTCGCGAGTTACGTCTGGCCAGTAATGATGGCTATGACAGGCAAAATGCTGAATGTCTGGTCTGGCACTCAAAAATCGTTTATACAAATGTTGATACATAATTTACTTCCATAAAAATAACGATGCCACCTTATTGAAAGCCAAACTAAATTGCAATTATAAGCGCGATATAATGTTATCCATTGTGCTGCGAGCTGTTGCCAAGCCTTGTTCTTTATTTGGCATGTTTAAACCTTCTGCGTATACGAACTCTATGTTTGTTAACCCAATAAAAGCGAATACATCTTTTAAGTATTGGCTTTGTGTATCTGCCGGAGTGCCCTGATAAATACCGCCTCGAGCCGCTATAACAACGACCTTTTTATCTGTCAGTAAGCCTTGTGGACCTTGCTCTGTGTATTTGAACGTAATGCCTGCGCGGGCCACTCTATCTATCCAGGCTTTGAACGTTGAAGGAATACCGAAGTTATACATAGGCATGCCAATAACGATGGTGTCATGTGACTGTAATTCACTGATCAAATCATCGGATAATGAGGCTAACTCAAGCTGCTCCTTGGTTCGGCTTTGAGGCTCTGCCATCCAAGCGCCCAACTCATCTGACGATAGGTGTGGCAGTATTGGACTAACCAAATCTCTTGTTGCAAACGTAAGCTTGCTGTTCGACTTCTTAAGTTTTTCTACAAACTCATTGGTAAGCATAGTAGAGTTACCAGCATCGCCGCTAATTGAAGATTTAATTACTAGTACGTTATTCATTTAAATGCTCCTTGTATTAAGTATCGACAATTTAGCTTCTATTTTTAAAAATGAATATTGCGAAAAATCGCCCCTATCTTTCGATTTTTTTAAATAATCTAAACGTGTATTTAAGGAATTGTCATGTCTGCGTTACTGGCTTTGAGTCTTTTTGCCTTGTCTGAGTCCAACCTGGCTGACGGTGCTATAAAAACGAATGTCGCTGAAAATAGTGAGTTAAGGCCGAAAAAGTCACTGCATCAGGCTCAGTATCAGCCGGTTCAACAGTTATTTGATGGTATGCGTGAACACAATGCAGAAAAGATAGCGAACGCCTTTGCTAAAGACGCGACATTGGTTAGAGCGAGACAGAATGGACTTTTAAAAATGACCGACATTCCCCAGTTTGCAAGCAGTATAGCGAAACGTAAGAAAGACTACATGGACGAGCAAATTATTAATTACCGTATAGAGACCTTTGGTAATATGGCCAACATTTGGACCTATTTTGTTTTTTACTTTAACGGGAAAATAAGTCACTGTGGCGTTAATTCAATTCACGTTATTCAACAAAACAGTGACTGGAAAATAGCCCACCTCATGGATACGGCACACCAAGGCAGTTGTGAAGAGTTTATAGCGCAACATCAGTAGTAATAGGATAAACGCAACGTCTTTGCCGCGCTTATCCTATTTGAAAAACTACTTTTGCTCTATTTGCCAAACGGCTACTGAGCCAGATATTTCGTTGCCAACAATTAGTAAGGCTTCACCTGTTGGGCTATCACTAGCCGCAACAAACTTCATCCCTTCTGGCGCTAAATCACCCGTAATATCAGCGCCTTCCATCAAGCCTCTGTTATAAAAGTAATCAACAAACTTAACATTATATGGATTACTTATATCGTACGCTAATATGCCGCCCATTCTCTCCAAACCAATAAACGCATAAGTTTGCTCACCAATTTTACCTAAGGTTAACGCTTCTGGTTCAGCGCCTTTAGCATCTGAGCGCGTATCACCGGTATTCTCATCTTCATCATTATTGAATGACGAACCATGAATAGAGGCAGTAATTCGGGCAATGTCGTCACCTGAATCAAATACCACCAAACCATTTTGGTCCCAAATAGTAAATGAGCGAGCGCCATAGGCGTATAGCTTTTCATACTCTCCGTCAGCGTTTTTGCCTAAAGCGTTGGTAACTAGCAGTCGTCCTAAGCCATTTTTTCCGCCCTGCTCCGAAACATAAGCATCGAGTTCTGCAGTAACAGGCGCAAAGTCCTCTAAGTCTTTAACGCGTGACTCGTCGGTATAAGCAATACAGACCTCTTCACCATCTTCCCACTCGTAAATGCCACCAGGAAAGTCGGTTTCACACTCATTTTTACCTTCATCTTCAGTAGCGTCACGTTCAAATGCAATATACTCTCGGCCATCGCCTTCATTCGCAGTTACAATAAAGTTTGCACCTTGCCAACTAAATGAAGCAATGGTGTCAGGTTGGTACATGCCGTATAGGTTGTCGTAAGACTTTAAGTTAATTCCATCGTCCTTATCAGACACATCCAGTTTATATTGGCTCCAGTCTTTAAACCCTAACCCAATAACTTGAACGCTATTATCTGATAAATCAACGATGGCTAACGCGTTGTTCTCTTGCAACGAAACAAAAGCTGTTGAATTATCTTCAGATACTGCAACATATTCTGGCTCTAAATCTTGTGCCACAGTGTAAGTTCTTACTTCACCTTTTATAGTTTGACCCGTTGGATTCGAGAACTTAGCGCCTTGTGCTTCTAGCGTTTCTTGTTGATCGTTAAAGCCTGCAAGTGAAATCATGGTTGCAACGTCTGCTGGGGCGCCATCAAGGATATTTATGATAGAAATAGAGCCTTCTGGATCAATGGTATAGTCACTGGAAGGCTCACCTTCATTGGCAACAATAACTTTTGCGCCATCGTGCGTGAAGGCAACATTATCTGGCAAGTCACCAACCTCTACGTTTTTAATAAACGCGGGGGCTGCGCCAGAAATATCAAAAAACGCGATATGGCCATTAACGCCTGGCGTACCTGAAGCAACGGCAACGGCTAACAATTCATTTACATCATCTACGGCAATGCTATTTGCATCGCCAGTTAAACTTGCGGTAGCACTTAGGTCGATTGTAATAGCTGAGGTTAAATTAGTATTTGTTACCACGCCTTCAGCGTCTTTGATTAACGTCTCAGGATCTAATCCATTTGTATCTAAAATTTCAACAACGGCTGGTGATACCGAACTGTTAATGGCATAAATCCATTTAGTGGATTTTTGAAAGGCAACGATTTCTGCAGCTCCCTCTGGTGAGTTTGCGTTTAAAACCCCTCTTGCGACTAAGGTTGAAGTCAACGATGTTGGAGCGTCTTTTCCTGCCTCTCCATTAATGCCATCAATGCCATTAGTCCCGTTTGCTCCATTCGCGCCATTTTCACCATCATTACCATCGAATTCACAACCAGTTAACGCTGCGATCAGCGCTACCATAATTAAAGATTTAGTCTGCTTCATATTATTATTTCCTTTCAAGGTGATATTAGATTTGGGTATAACTTGAAAGAAAACTGTTACCGCTATATGACCGCAATATTAAAAAGTGATGACCTGACAACCAGCCCTGCTTAAATCCTTTTTGGCCTGGGCTTAGCGCTACGTTAAGAGTGGGCTTAAAGCGCCAGTGGAAGATGTCCGGTTTTTACTAGTATAACGGTTTCTTGGTGAACAAATGGCGTGTGTTGACTCATGTGTGGGTTTCTGATCCAAGTGCCTTTTGGATACTCACCATTTTCGTCGCAAAAACAGCCTGATAACACAAGAATTTCTTCTCCGCCAAAATGACGGTGCGGGTTAAATACTTCATTGGCCGGCCATTTTACTAATGCCACATGCTCATGCTCAAAGTCATGCAAAGGCATCACCTTTAATCCGCCGTATCCTTGTAACCAAGGTGTCACATTTGTATTTAGTTTTACGTCGGCTAAATCGCGCTTATTAAATTGATTAAGCTTTACAAGAATTACACAACCTTCTTTGCTAAATGGTGCGTGATGACTATTAGGTGGGTTTCGAATATACGTGCCCGCGGGGTAATCGCCATTTTCGTCTGAAAAAACACCCTCAAGTACAAATATCTCTTCGCCAAGTGGATGAGTGTGTGTTGAAAAAGAGGCACCAGCATCATACTTCACAATGCTTGTGGTATGCCCAGACTCTTTTGCTTCTCGTTCTAGTGGTTTTCGCCACACACCTGCAGCAGGACTTTTTATCCAATCTACTTTTTCAGTTTCAATAACAAGTCGTTCTGAAAAATCCATATTAAGCATAGTTACGCCTTAAATTTTTAGTTTACCAGTGTACTACTATGATGAGCGATAAACTGATCACTCCTACTTAGGCTATTAAAAAAAGGAGAGTTCTTAAACTCACCTTTATTAAAAACTTGAATATTTTTATGCAGTACGTGTTTTACGCGTGATTTGTCTTAAGCGTCTGCTACATCAGCCTTATTTTTATAGTACTTAAATAAACCAATTAGCGATGCTGCTATCCAGAATATTTCAATTACAAAACTTGCTAAGTTAAAGTTGTAACACAAACTAATTAACAATAAGACTGCCCCCGCCAAGTTCATCATGTTGTAAACTAAACCGGTAGGTGCAACTTTATTTAGTTGTAATAAAAAGAACGCGCCTACTACTAAAAAAGTACCAGACATGCCGATAACGTCAAAAATGACATCTATCATGTAAAACTCCGAGATATATAATGATCCAAAAGACTGGCCCTATCCATGGGAAGGATCATTCTCGCTCCTTGAAACAGCACATTTAATTTTACAATGCACATTCAAGAAATATAGGCATTGTCATCAAATAACGAGTCGGGCGACTCGCTGTTCAGGCGGATTATAGCAATCTATATATTGGGATGGAAAGACTTAAAACGCCTCTAATTTTAATACAACTCTATTCCGTCCACCATTCTTTGCTTTGTACAAAGCATGATCCGCTCGTTCAAACAATTCTGTCATGGTAATTGGCTTATTTTCATTGCTACGTAACTCTGAAGCACCAATACTGGCCGTTATGTGAAAGCTACATTCATTCGTTTCTATAGTTAAACGCTCAATATTTTTTCGTATTTCATTTAGAACCTGTTGAGCTGCTTCACCGCTTACATGATTTAAAAAAATACAAAATTCCTCTCCGCCCTATCTACATACCACATCTGAGTCCCTAGCTCTTCGCTCAAGCTCTTCTGCAACAGCGCATATAACAGTATCGCCAACACTGTGACCGTATGTGTCATTTACTTTTTTAAAGTGGTCAATATCTAATACGGCTAACGTCGCTGGGATTTTATGACGAATATTCAATTCGATTTGACTATGTAAATACTCATCCATGTAGCGTCGGTTTTTTAAACCGGTTAGTGGATCGTGTATACCATCTGATTGAAATTTTCGAATGAGCTTTGCCTGTTCGCCCAATTCGCTTGAGTAATGTGTCTGCAATTGGTTAAATTTAGATACTTTGTAATCAAACTGCAATAGTATCGCTACAACTTGATGATCAAGTCGAGACCTTAACGATGAAAAGAATGTCAGGCATTCCTCTCCGTTACTTCTTTTTTTTAGCCTACATACTTGCAAGCCGGTTGTCTCTTTTGCTTTAGACCTAATGGCATCAAAGGTTTTAAATGTAGAAACTTCTTCGACTAAATCGTTAAATGTCTGACTTTTAGTATATTGTTCAAGGAACTTTTTGGCACTGGCATTACAGCGCTCTATTTTACCAGACAAAGTAACGATGAGTGCAGCGTCTGTTATATTGGTAATAATACTTTCTGTGTCCAAATGTTGCTCTAAATCTATATCACTGTTGAACATCATGAAAATACTCTCTTAACACTTCAGTGTCGTTATAATCCGGTTCAAGCAATATTTTTACATGACAATGGCCGTCACCATTTGCGATGGATTTATCAATTTTGATACCTGCATAGCCGTTACTATCCGCAACGATTTTGCCAAACACCGTTGCTGTCATTTGGCACATTGAGGGACGGCCAAGTACAGCATTACCAAAAGGACACATAGTATTACCTAACACAATATGTTTATTTGTCACTTCAATGATTGAAAAGCTACCACCAATTCGACGTTTTAAATCAACCAAAACTTCCGCAAGTTGATGTGGCGTAAATTGAGTTTTTTCAGTCCCTGTTTGATACATATTTAAAAACAAATCGGAAAGATGTTGTGCAACATGATTCATAAAAGCCGCACTTTCTGACTCACCTACAAAGTTTTCTAAAACACTGTTCAACTCAATAAGAGTTTTTAAATAAAAGTCGCTTTGATTTATAGAAATAGGAATCTGATGAAGATTTAATTTTTGGCCAGAGTCCATCAGTTAAATCCTTATGTTGTATAAAAAAACAAAGTTAATTTTAGCTAGGTTGAACTCAACCTAATTAAGTTAGATTAAACAAATTTACTTTTACTTATTAACAACTAGAAGACTACCGGTCTAATGTCAAAAAATAAATCCCAATATAGGGAGAACCCCTAGAAGGTCATTGATTAACTTTATACATTTTTATTAACAGAATGCCTCGAGAAATAATGCTCATACCGTTTAAAGTTAAAAGTGGCCACGCACTGCTCAAAGGAAGGGTTAAGGCAAAGGCTAACGTACTGACATCTTTAATTAAGATACTTTTTATTAGTGGAAAGGACAGCCCCCCCAGTGATTTTGATTTGTGCAGAAGCCAATATTGATGAAGCGTCCCCTGAACGAGTACTAGGGTAACAACGAGCATCAATACATCAGTTGCTATTTTTGCGACGGCTGGAAAGGGTCGATAGCCTATTGAAAGTAAGCCCATTCCAAACGCAAATGTCGAACCATAATAAACAATTGCATTAACATGCCCTTTTCGTTCTTGATATATACGAAACAATATTGCAATTAACAGCACTAGCGCACCAAAGCGAGTCCAAACCAAATAATGGTTAAATGGTTCTATTGCGATGCCAAACATAAAGTTAGCGTAAAACGCGAAAAAACTAGAGGCAAATTGGTTAATTGATAGGTTTTCGGTCGCTAAAAGGTTTTTAGACTTACGATCGTTTATCAAGATAAGTTGCTTTGACAAGCCATACCAGGTTAACAAAAACAGGATAGAGCTAACCGCACCTAAAATATGGTAAAGCATTGGGTTATCGTGACCTTACTGGTATTACAATAATAAAATATAAAAAAAGCAAAATAGCATGGCGTTAAAACGACAGACTATTTTGCTCTTATTTAACACATTGGCGTTGACCAATAACGTTTGCTTAGATGTTTTCTACACCCATGTTATATAGTGTAAAGCCATAAATATCAGCATATTGCTTAATAGTTTTACTAATTGGCGTTCCTGCGCCATGGCCTGCATCGGTTTCAATGCGAATTAATACTGGGTTTTTACCCGCTTGTTTTGCTTGAAGTTCAGCGGCAAACTTAAACGAGTGAGCAGGCACAACTCGATCATCATGATCGCCAGTTGTTACCATAGTTGCTGGGTATTCAACGCCTTTTTTCACATTGTGAACAGGCGAGTAACCTAACAGATAATTAAACATTTCTGCATTGTCATCTGAACGACCATAGTCGTAAGCCCAACCAGCACCAGCTGTGAATGTATGGTATCTAAGCATGTCTAAAACACCAACCGCTGGTAATGCCACTTTAAATAACTCTGGACGTTGCGTCATTACTGCACCAACAAGAAGGCCACCATTTGAGCCACCCATAGCTGCCAATTTTTCTGACGACGTAATTTTACTTTCAATTAGGTATTCAGCAGCGCCAATAAAGTCGTCAAATACATTTTGTTTTTGCATTTGAGTACCCGCATCATGCCATTTCTTACCGTATTCACCACCACCACGAAGGTTCGCAACGGCATACACACCGCCAAGCTGAAGCCAAGCTGCACGTGTTGAACTAAAGCCAGGCTGTAAGCTTACATTAAAGCCACCATAACCGTATAAAATAGTTGGGTTTGAGCCGTCTAACTTTAAGCCTTTTTTGTGGGTAATGATCATAGGAACTTTAGTACCGTCTTTAGACGTATAAAATACCTGTTTTGACTCGTAATTATCGCTATTAAATTTCACAGCAGACTTGTTGTAAACTTCAGACTTACCTGACTTAACGTCTAGCGAGAAAATAGTACGAGGCGTTTTGTAGTTGCTAAACGAGTAGTATACTTTTGCCTGTGAATCTTTGCCGTAGAAACCACCAGCACTGCCCACTTCCGGTAAGGCTATATCTCTAACTTTGTTGCCTTTAAGGTCAAATTGCTGGATTAAAGACGTCGCATCTTTCATGTATCGAGCAAATATGTAACCGCCGCCTTTTGAAACTGACAATACATTTTCTGTTTCAGGAATAACATCAACCCAATTCTCTGGCGTTGGTTTACTTGCGTTTAATTTAACAACCCTTTTATTTGGGGCATCACGATCGGTTAATAAAAGAATGGTTTTTCCTTTATTCGCCAACAGTGAAATATCAGACTTAGTGTCATCAACAATGGTTTTTAACTTTGAATTTGGACGACTTAAATCTTTTAACAATAGTTTATTGCCGTAGGTCGAAACAGAAGCCGATACTAATAAGTAGCGACCATCACTTGTTACATCAGCACCAACATAGCGATGTTTTTCAGCGTCTGTGCCACCATAAACTAATTTATCTTCCGCTTGTGACGTGCCTAAAACGTGGAAGTACAACTTGTGTTGATCAGTTTTTGCTGACAACTCGCTGCCTTTTGGCTTGTCGTAGCTTGAATAGTAAAAGCCAGAGTTGCCAACCCATGCGATGCCACTAAATTTCAAATCAACAAGATCATTACCAATTTGCTTTTTCGTTTTGGTATTGATAATACGCGCTTTACGCCAGTCACTGCCGCCTTCCGATATCAAATACACGGCGTAAGAGCCATCTTCAGAAAAAGTGATACCCGACATAGAAACAGTGCCGTCGGCACTAAATGAGTTAGGATCTAAAAATACTTCGGCTTCGCCGTCACCTTTTTTGCGGTATAAAACACTTTGGTTTTGTAGCCCGTCGTTTTTGTAAAAATAGGTGTAATCGCCTTCGATAAATGGCATGCCTACTTTTTCGTAATCTAACAATTCGCCTAATTGCTTTTCGATTTTAGCTCGATAAGGGATTGAGTCTAGGTATTTATAAGTAGTTTTGTTCTGAGCTTTAACCCAGTCTGCCGTTTCGGCACTCATGTCATCTTCTAACCAACGATACGGATCGGCGACGTCTGTACCAAAGTAATTATCAACTACATCACCCTTTCGCGTGTCTGGGTAGGTAACCGCGGTGTAATTTTCTGAAACGATAGGTTTAACCACTTTTTTACCTGAAGGTTCTGATTGAGGCGTTTGGCAACCTGCGATCATTAACGATGACAACAAGGCACTGCCTAAAATTAGTTTTTTGCTATTCATTTATATCCCTTAAAAATGTTCTTTTTATTGGTTTGATACAACTTTACCTCAAAGTTACTCGAGCACCAATAAATCACTACCTATTATTGGGTTAAAGTCAGGGTTTAATAAGTTATTAAGGTTAATACTAGAGGATATTTAACGCTTTTTGTCTAAACGACTTACCAATTTTTATTTTAATACCATTACTTAAACTCAACCCTTCTTGATCAATTGCCGAAACTCTTGACCTTGCTACTACATAGGACTTGTGGACTTGTGTAAATAGGGCTTCAGGAAGCTCTGCCAATACCCTTTTTAGGGTACTATTGACCAATACCATCTGTGAACCGTCCCATACTTTCACATAATTGCCATAGGCTTCAATATAGTCAATATGGTCAAACTCAAACTTGCGCTTTTCACGATTCACTTTTAAGACAATAAAATTGTCGTGCGTCTCTGACTCCCGAGCTTCTATATTACTCGTTATATTTAATTGTAGTGCGTGTCTTTGTCTCACTTTATCGAGAGCCACTGAGAGCCGTTCTGCTGACGTTGGTTTCAATAAATAATCGGTCACATCGAGCTCAAAGCCTTCAATCGCATACTCTTGATAAGCACTAACAATAACGACTTGCGGTCGATTAGTTAACACCTTTAATAAATCGATGCCATTTAACAGCGGCATATTGATATCTAAAAAAATTAAGTCTGTTTTGTTCTTCGCCAACCAGGACAATGCGTTTACCGGACTCGTAAATTGTTCAACAACATTAATGTCACTGTATTCCTTTATATGATGAAGCAAAACTTGGTGTGCCAAAGGCTCATCATCAACAATAATCGCGTTAATCACCGCTCGAACCCTCCTCTTTTGAATTACTCTTTTGAACCTGCCGATTGAGCTATCGTTCTCTTTGGCTTAGCTTCACTAACTGGTTTCAACTCTATTTGCAATCTAGTTTGCCAAACGTCACTAACGCTGGACGTCGATAACGAATGTTGGTTTGGATACAATAACGACAAACGACGCTTGAGGTTATCTAATCCTACGCCCTTTTGATGATGCTTAGGCTCTTTAAGAATCGGATTTTCGCAAACTAGCAACAAGCTATTTCCCGTTAGAGTTAACGTGATTTTTATTGCTGCAGCGGGATCACCACCACCAGACTGAACACCATATTTAAAAGCGTTTTCAACGATATTAATTAATAACAGTGGCGCGATTACATGCTGTTTTTGTTGGTCTGGCCAAGAAGTTTCTACTGTATGAGCCTTGCTCAACCTAATTTCATGTAACGCGATAAAATCTTTTAAGTAATTAACTTCTTTCTCTAATTCAACTAGTGCTAATTGACCGTCGTATACGGTATATCGAAGCAAATTAGACAATTTCATCACCATCTCAGGCGCTTGTTCAGACTTAGTCAGTGTTAACGCGTAAAGATTATTTAGGGTATTAAATAAGAAGTGTGGATTAATTTGTTGTTGCAGTAACTTCAATTCTGTCCATGTTTGCATGGATTTAATACGGCTGACTTCTACCTCTTGTTGCTGTCGTTCAAAGGCCAAAACAATAGGTGTAGATATCGCAAATAAGAAAAACGTAAATCGATAATTCGCCATATCAAACGGATTATGATCGCCCGAGGGTATCAAAGTAAATTTGTATTCATTTAACGGTAATTGTAAGGCAAGCCACGACAGCAAAGGTGTCAGTAAAACGATAAAAATGAGTGTAGATGCCAAAAAGGATAACACGCCGTATTTTGAAAGTAGCTGACGGATAAAAAAATAGCGATTAACAAAATACACAAATCCAACAAGAAAACCTAAAATTAAAAATTGCCAAAAGTAGCCAATAAAAGTAGGAAACTCAGAAAAGATAAGCATAACATCAATCACTAAGTTTAAAGGTTGGCTTGCCATAGGGTTTTTATAACCATTAAAGACCCCTGCCATCATAATACTCCAAACCACAATACCAATTATCACAATCGTATTTAGCGAAAAAAGGTTGGCTAAAATAGAGTCGGTATTACTTTTATGCTTACCTGATAAAAAATGATTTAACATGCTAAGAACGCTGGCAATAATAAAGAACAGCCATGCCTGGAAGCTAAATAAAATAGACTCAAATAACTCAAAGTGAGAAAACTCTCCTATGTCCATACTAATTAGTATTGGGGGATATAAAAACAAGCACGTGAACCATAATGCAGGTTTAAGCAATTGGTTAAGTGGCGGTCTCAACTTTTTGTGCCATGTAACAAGTTCAGCATTGGACGCTGAATGAACGAGCGCGTTAACCTGGTTACGTTTGTTACTGTTTGTCTGCTTTTTAATCGTCGGTTTAAAAATAAAATAATGTGTGATGAGTATAGGTAAAGACTCCATCATTAGCTGAACTGCAATACCCATGAAGTCTAGAGAATTTGAGGTTCTGAATGACAAAAAGCGAATGTGCGCTTCAATCAAAACTGCCGCGCATAACGGTAATAAACAAATAAAGCGACTCATCACAACCCTGTTATAAATTTTAGCCCTAACAATCGTCATCTTCTTAGCTTTTTCAGACAGTTGCAAATACGCAATGACAAAAGTATCAATATAAATGACTAACGTAAAAACTAGCCAATTAATCTCAATTTATCCCTTTGTCACGTAAACGAGTCCTTTCATCATTCAATACTCGTATTAAAATTTGTATTGAGTAAGCTAATTCCATAACGGTTATTTGCAAAAGGATTCACATGCTTACGTTAAACAATGTTACCAAAACCTATTCCGATGGCACCAAGGCACTGCAAAACATAACGATAAACTTTCCGAGTGGCATGGTCGGTTTGTTAGGGCCAAACGGCGCCGGAAAATCATCTTTATTACGCACGATTGCCGGACTACAAGCTGCAGACTCTGGTTCCGTTTTATTTACAAACGGGATTAATGTCATTGATGTGCTGGAAAGGCCCGATTGTTTACGTAAAACATTGGGTTACTTGCCACAAGAATTTGGTGTTTATCCACATATGTCCTGTATCGCCTTATTAGAGCATATGGCGGTATTAAAGGGCTTAACCTTAACACAGCGTGAACAGCAGATCCCTCAACTCCTTGAGCTGACTAATTTAACCAAGGCCGCCAATAAATCCGTGGCCAATTACTCAGGTGGTATGAAGCAACGTTTTGGCATAGCCCAAGCCTTATTAGGTGATCCCAAATTAATAGTTATGGATGAGCCCACCGCAGGATTAGATCCAGTTGAACGCCAGCGCTTAAACGACGTATTAGTCAATATAAGTAAAGATCGTCTCGTCTTATTATCAACACATATTGTTGAAGATGTAGAGAACCTGTGTCGATTTGTGGCCATGCAGTTCAATGGCAAAATAGTTGTTAGTGGCAACATTCCAAACTTACTTGAACCGTTACGCAATAAAGTATGGCGCTCTTCCAAACCACCAAGAAACAATAACCACGCCGATTTTCCTGATCAAGCGTCAAACGTTTTGCTCAATAAGACATATTGTTACGGCGATCCTGTGTTTCGTATTTTTAGTGACAAGCAGCCAAACGAAGACGCAAGTCTGTCAACACCCACGCTTCAAGATAGATACTTTTTAGAACAAATAAAATCGAGCACTGAACGATGATCACGAACGAACTAAAGTTTCTAATTCGACAGCCAATCGTTGCCGTTGGTGGCCTGTTGCTTATTGCGTTTGCTTACATTTTTGCAAACGGCGTATCCGTCGACGTGGTTCAGCCAAGCAGTCAGTTGATCATTAAATTGCACGGTTTTGTCTTGCTCGTTTTGCCAATTATGATTTTGGTCATTACCAATTCGCTATTTTTACGTGATATCAACAGTGGCATGGATAGCCTGATTGCTGCCGCGCCAGTTACACATAGTCGAAAGTGGCTATATCGTTGGCTTAGCGCTGTAGGCGTTTGTTTTATCGCTATATTTATTACTGATCTAATGATACTTAGTTCATTCATTTTGCAAACAAACCACCTTGATGGTGTTGTTGTCCTTACCTTACAAACACTATTTATCTCGCAACTGCCGTCAATTTTAGTGCTTTCTACATTTTCACTTTTTGTTTGTTTGGTATTAATTCAGCGCAATACCAACGTACTTAATGTGACACTTATTTTAACCGCAATATTAGGCGTAATTTGGATTGGCTACATTGTTATGAGTAGCACACTAGGTTCACCTATATTAGCTGGCAGCAAAATTAACAGTCCTTCATTTTATGAAGCCATGCTGTGGCTTGACCCGTACGGACTTACCGCTGTATTCGATAACATCAATAGCCCGAATCAACATTTTGGTTTCACCTATTTCATCAATCGCGCTTGTTTCACTATTTTAAGTTTAATCGGGCTGTATTACCTGCTTAGACGGCCGTTAAATATGTCCTCTCGTAATCCCAGTAATAATACTGACAAAATTACCGTGTACGGCACAAACCAAAGTTCGAGTAAAATACTCAATACAAATAGTAAAACTGTTACTATTAATAAAAAGACCACCTTGTTTACAACTTTGGTTCACACTTCGTTGTTGAGCTTGCTCCGAACACCTACCTCTATTGGTTTATTAGTACTATGGCCGTTTTTATGTTTTAGCGAAGTTGCCTCAGGCATAGACTATGTTGAAGCAATGTCGCGGCTTCTCCCAACCTCCGTCGACGCCTTAAATCGAATCTCGTCAGATATTATGCCGGTATTTGGCGCAATTATTATTTGCTTTTGGAGTTGGCAGCTTTGTTGGCGCGAACACACGGTTCGTTTTGCTGAAATTCACGCTAGTGCCCACTTTAATAATCTGCAACTAGTCTTATCACATGTTGTTGTAATAACAATAATGGCGCTACTTTTAATAAGTCTTGCCACTTTCGCTAGTCTTTGTGCTGAAATATTTACTAACAGTAAAATATTACTCAGTCATTATGTTGTGGTGATGACATATCAGTTGTTACCTCTTGTTGTTTTAGGCACATTGGTCGTGTCTTTGCAGCATATTATTCGAAACAAGATGATGGCCGCCTTTACCATTTTTTTAGTCATCATAATTAAGTTTACACCTGTTACCACCGCGTTTGGACTCACGCATACCCTTTGGAATATCGCTGGTACGCCTATTCAAGACCCAGACTTATTTTGGGGTTATGCTCGAAGTGCTTCGGTTTATTGGCCGTATATGACATTTTGGCTGTGTGTTAGCGTAAGCGTTGTATTAACTGCTATTACCGTAAGTCATCGAGGAACCGGTATAGCTAGTTCCAAACTTCGCTTACCAACAAAACGAGATTATCAATCTACGACCAAAATTAGCTTAGCTGTTTCTATTGTGCTGACCACAATGGTCGGTTTGAATTTGCACTTTTCATTAATCACAGAAAAGCCGTTGACTAATTCTCATAAGCGAGAGCTTTGGAAAGCGTCTTACGAAAAATCATATAAAAATTGGGCGACTCATCCTCAACCTGTCATCGTTAATATAGAATCGAAAGTTGACTTATATCCAGCAGATCATCGAGCAACGTTTGCAATTAGCTACCGTCTAAAAAACAAATCAAATACCAACATTAATAAAGTGCTTATTTCTCAATATGGTAATCATGAACTACCTGGCATAGATGCATCAAACTATGAAAAAATTGAGCTCGATGAAACACTTAAACAAGCAGTCATTCATTTAGCAACGCCACTTACTCCAGGTGATGAAATGACGGCAATTTTTTCGTTTACCTACGAACAACCGAGTTTGTGGCCAGTGGGGGGACATCAATTTATCGACCCATCGATTAGCTATTTGCGTGCGATGCCTTTACTCCCGCTTATTGGTTTTCAAACTACTTATCAGCTTCGAGATCCTTTGTTGAGAAAAGAGCATGAACTGCCTGAATTACACTTATCAAAACCAAGTGAACTAACGCCACAATTCTTTGCCAAAGAAGATCGTGCTTATCAGTGGACTAATATGCGTACGATTATCACGACTGAAGCTGACCAAACCGCGTTGACACAAGGCAAGCTTGTCTCATCGTCCTACCAAAAAAGCACTGGGCGCAATGTATTTGTTTATCAAACATCAAAACCAATTAGAGCAATTCCAGCTTGGTTGTCGTTTCCAGCATCATCGTTACATAGCGAATTATTTGTCGATGAAAATATTAACGAAACCACCAAAAAATCGGTAAATATCAACATTGTTGCTCCACAAGGAGCTAAGCTAACAGACGCTTACAATACAAACCTAACCGCAATAAAAGATACGTTATCGTGGTTTTCTACTCATATAGCGCCATACCCAGCTGAACAACTTACTTTAGTTAGCCTTCCTGAAGTTGGTATAACTGGATATGCGTTGCCACAAATTATGTTTGTTTCAAACCGGAACGCCTTTAGAGCCCTACCGAATGAACAAGCAACCTTTGATCAGCGTTACCGCCGCGCGGTACACGAAACGGCGCACCAATGGTTTGGTCATCAACTCGGCAATGGTGTAATTGAAGACGGCTCTTTTTTGATTGAAGCGATGGCGAAATATGTAGAGCTTGTCGTTATCGAAAAGCATTACGGGAAAACAACTATGCAAGGCCTCATTGATTATGAACGTCGCCGATTTGAATTGACCGAACGTACTAATTCGGTTAAACCAAGTGCTCTAATTGACGAGCAGCAGCCACATCATCAGTATTCTAGGGCAACATTAGTGTTTGCGAAGTTACGCAGTGAACTTGGCGATAAAGTCATTATTTCGGCTATTCAGCAGATATGGTCACAACATCAACCACCGAATCGTCCTGCTGTTGCACTTGATTTTGTCTCTGCGTTAATAAAAGTAAGTTCGAACGAACATCACAAACTAATAAAACAATTATTGATGACCAATGACTTGTCGATTTTATAGTAGCAAACGTTGCTATGTCGTTTTAGCTTTTATAATGCAAAATTAGTTAAGTTTGTTATTTGATATCTATTATTGATATATAAAAACAATTATCTATAACCTTTTTAAATATTACTATCGCCCCTTAAATTTAATTAGGGGCATAACACAGTGACTCGTTTTTTTTCATGGTCTTTATCGAAACAAATTTTTTTCGCTTTTGTTGCAGCAATTGTGTTTGGCCTATTATTTGAAAGTGCGGCTTTAGCTATAAAACCTATCGGCACCGCATACATCAACGCCATTAAAATGGTCGTAATCCCATTACTGTTTTTTTCCATCGTATCGTCTATTTTTAACTTCTCGGATCCACAAAAATTAAAGCGGCTGGGGTTAAAAACGGTTGCCGTGTTCTTAGTAACCGCCTTTATCGCCAGTTTAATTGGCTTAACCATTGGTAGTGCGATTGATTGGAGTTCAGGAATAAACTTAACTCCTGCCGTTACAAAAGAGAAAGTCATTCCTAGTATTGCCGAAGTGCTAACTGGTTTTATTCCAGCAAACATCATTGATGCAATGGCGGATGGAAAAGTTATACCTGTGGTTGTCTTTTCAGTATTACTTGGCATTGCGGTATTAAAAACAGGTCCATCTGCAACGCCTTTTAAAGCTTTTATTACCGCTGGCAATGACGTCATGAGTTCGTTGATGAAAATAATTTTAGCCACTACGCCTATTGGGGTATTTGCAATAATGGCCGCCACTATTAGTCAATTTGGTTTAGAAACCATGCTTCCGCTGGCTCAGTTTATATTAGCCGTTTATGCCGCTTGTTTACTCCATATGGCGTTCACATATTCATCGCTTGTCTCTGTGTTTGGAAAAATGAACCCCATTAAATTTTACAAAAACATATTTGAAGCCCAAGTTACGGCATATTCTACATGTAGTAGTTATGCGACCTTACCCGTTACGACTAAAGTTATTGCCGACAATTTGAAAGTCGAGAAAGGTTATGCCTCGTTTGTGGCAAACATTGGATCTAGCGCAAATATGGATGGCTGTGGTGGCATTTACCCCGCTATCGCCGCTATTTTTATAGCTCACCTCTATGGAATTTCATTAGATTATACCGACTACGCCATGATTTCATTTACCGCCGTGATCAGCAGTATTGGCACCGCTGGTGTACCTGGTGCAGCGTTAGTCATGTTAACCGTTACGCTAAACGCCGTTGGTTTACCATTAGAAGGCATCGCTCTAATTGCCGCGATTGATAGAATTATAGATATGATGCGCACTGCGACAAACATTACTGGCGATGCGGTTACTGCACTGGTGGTTGGACAATCAGAAGGACTTGTTAATAACGAAGCTGAGCGGCCCTATTCAGCCAAAGAAAGCTCTTCTTCAAGTAAACTAACTTCAGAACTTGGTGTATCGTCTTAAGTACACGAATCAAAGTCTAGTGTTATAACTTGTACTTGAATGTTTGGCGATTACTTAATAAAAAACCCCAACGATTGATAACTCAATGATTGGGGTTTAATTCTTAATATACGTACGTCATGACCTAACTGCCATAGAGGTATATATAATTAGTAATTTTAAGCATCAACCTTGAAGAGTACTTCAGGGTTCACCATAGTTTTCATTTCCAATACGTTACCGTTTGGATCTTCGATAAAAAACGTTTCTTGCTCATACTCATCACCAACAAAACGACGATAAGGCTTGTCTAAATACTCAAGCCCAGCACTTTCAATGCGTTGCTTTAAAGCTTGAAATTCGTCTTCTTTTAAGTGAATACCAAAATGCGGAACTGCTACCGCGCCCATATCTACATCGTGACGTACGGTAGGCAATCGCTCTTTACTCTCGTGTAATGTAAGCTCATTGCCCCAAAAATCGATATCAACCCAACGACCTTCTTCAAAATTGCCCGTTTTACAGCCCAAAATGTCACAATAAAATTTCTTCGCTACTGACAAGTCTCCAGCAGGAATTGCCAAGTGTAAACAGTTAGACATAAGTTATCCTTGAATATTTGTTTCAATCTAATTTTCAGCATTATACATATTTTAAAGGTGTGGAATAGCGATCTATATCAACCAATAAGCATAAGATATGTCCAAATAGTGAAACTTTAATTTTTTCTAATAAAAAATGCCAACTTGAAGATTACATACTGATAGGTACAATACAAAGGTTTACGAATTTTAAGGTTAACGACAAATGACAAGCGGACGAAAAAAATCCTTTAGCGAGTTAGAGGCACTTGAAGCCGCAATGCATGTTTTTTGGAGCAAAGGCTATGTTGGAGCGTCTTTGTCTGCATTAACTGAAAGTATGGGTATTAACAAACCAAGTATGTACAGTACGTTTGGCAATAAAGAAGCGCTTTTTGTTAAGTCGACTTCTTATTATGTAGAACAAAAAATGAAGCCCCATTTACGTTTTTTATATGAGCCAAATATTGACCTTATTCAGCGTCTTAAAAATTACCTCTATTCAATTGTCGCTATGCAATGTGAGTCTAATCACCCCAAGGGCTGTTATCTAGTGCTTTGCCAGTCTGAACTCGCTGGTGGCGATATTCCAGAATCGGCGGCGCAGCAGTTACGAGAGTTAGATGCGTTACCCCAAAATGTCTTAATCGACTTGCTAACCACAGATGCACAATCAATCAAGCGAGGTCTAGATAAGAACGCCAATAATATCGCATTGACCTTGTATACCGTGTTAAAAGGCACAGCATCAATGGCTCGTTCAGGCGCAACACTGGCAGAATTATCATGCGTTGTTGATAATGTCCTTGATGGAGTCTTACATCAAAAAAATTAACAAATAGTCTCATTAATTCTATGCTTGACTTGAAAATACCGATCGGTACAATTCATTTCATACCAACCGGTACAACTAAGTTAAGGAACATGAAATGACACAATTAACAATACAAACTCTTGAGTCTGCGCCTGCTGAAAGTAAACCGTTACTTCAAAAGTCTATAGATGCGTACGGCATGCTACCAAACCTACACGGCGTATTAGCCAGCGCACCTAGTACCTTAGATGCGTACCAACAAATGCATGAGTTGTTTGTAAACACGTCATTTGACGCCGAAGAATTAACCGTTGTTTGGCAGGGTATTAATGTTGAGCACGGCTGTACTTATTGTGTTCCGGCTCACACCGGTATTGCCCACTCAATGAAAGTAGACCAACAACTAATTGACGCTTTACGAAACGAGCAGCCACTACCATCGGCTAAACTGCAAGCGTTATTAGACATGACATTAGAAATTGTCAGAGAACGCGGAAGAGTGTCTGAAAAGTCACTTAATGCGTTTTATGAAGCTGGTTATGGCGAGCGTCAAGTGCTAGAGATCATTTTAGGTGTTTCACAAAAAGTAATTAGTAACTACACCAACCATATTGCAAACACGCCAGTTGACAAGCCATTCGAACAGTTTGCATGGCAGAAAAAAGCTCAATAAAAGTCAAGTTATCGTCTTAGTTTGATCATTAGGCAACCTTATTTAATTGCATATTAAAAAGCAATCTAATTTGGTTGCCTTTAGGTTTGCAACCTTATATAGTTGCCTAAGGGGTGATTAAATATGATTGCAGTGTTAACCGGTGACGTCGTTCATTCAAGTAAAATGTCCAGTCGTCAATATTCACAAACAATAGAAACGCTAAAGAAACTTATATTAGCTGAATATAAAAAAAGTAATGCCCGTGGGGATATATATCGCGGTGATGAGTTTCAGCTTCATTATTCACAACCTAAATGTGCACTAACAAGCGCATTACGATTTAAACTTAATATCCCATGTACCTTATCGCTTGCGTTTGGCCCTTATGATTCATTTAATGAATTACCAAGTGCCTCGTCAGGTCCAGCTTATATAGCTTCTGGTCATGGCTTAGATAATGCTAACCGTGGTGACTTATTGCTACAATTCGTAAATAATACAAATACTTCTGAAATAACAAAGAACTCGCCTAGCCTTTCTCCTGAAGGGTTTAAATTACTTAACCAGTTTTTTAATCAAACATTAAATAATTTAACGACGTCACAAGCTAATTTGTTGCTAGCCTATATAGATAATGACTTTCCTGAACACAAACACCTAGCAGAGTTGATGGGTACAAGTCGACAGAATATTAGCAATAGGTTAAGTAGCATGGGCGCCCATTTAGTGAGAGACTATGTGAATTACATAAATGAATTATTGGATTAGTTAGGCTGGATCAAAAATGGATTTGTTCGCTTTTTTATTGCTCGCACATTTTATCGGTGACTTTTACTTGCAGCCAAAGGCGTGGGTTGATTGTCGCAATACCAATCATGTTTCCTCAAAAGGCTTGTATAAACACACCGTTATTCACCTAGCACTCAGCATATTGGCGGCGATAGTCAGTGATGTGTCTATATTTACTGCATTGTTAGTTGGCCTTATTATCGCAACGACCCATTTTTTAACTGATCTTTGCAAGTCGCATCTACCGGCAACGTTAACGACATTTTTAATCGACCAGCTAATTCATATCCTGGTCATTTTATGCGTTGGGCTTGTGATATCTGATGTTACTTTTGAGCAACTAAGCCGTACTTTTGGTGACCTACTTACAACCAGCAATGTCATTTTCGCTACGGCGTATTTGTTGGTTTGTAAACCGGCCTCTGTACTCATTAGTTTGGCACTTAATAAACACACTCAACATTTGGCTGAAGAAGCCGGTGATAAAGGCTTAGAAGCAGCAGGTGCATGGATTGGCTACCTTGAGCGATGTTTAACCATTTCATTTATTTTTATGGGTCAGTTTGCCGGTATCGCGTTTTTAGTAGCCGCAAAAACTATATTTCGCTTTGGTGACTTAACAAAAAATACCGATATGAAACTGACGGAATACATGATGCTAGGTACGCTACTTAGCTATGCTATTGCTATTTTTGTTGGTTGGAATGCCATCCACCTTATGCGGGTTTTATAAAATACATTCAGTTGCTTATTTTATCAAAAACCACTTTTAACGCTTTTCTATACAAAGAAGTAACTACCTTACTAATAAGCTACAGCGCCTTGGTCGTTAAGTCATCTAAGTGTTTTACAGAGCGGTCTACCCCGTTTTTACTTGGCATAATTAACATATCACCTTCAATAAACGCATTGTAAAGCGGAGCTAATGGCCGTTTGAAATCGTTAACGCCTGCCGACCAAAGGCGCTGGCCACTGAACTGACTGTAAACGCTGATAAACTCCTTGGTTTTTAATAGAAGTAAATTATCATAACCTTCAAGCCAAGTTGACTCCCAGTTAACTTCTGGCGAAAGCTTTGTTTGCCAAGTTACGTTGCCATTTTTAATTTTAGTTAACTCGCCATAATACTTAGTTCGATACTTTGTTTTTCCATCACTAACCACCTCGTAATATTGGTTTTTATAGGAAACCGTATAAAGCTCATTGTTATCGCCTAACCACAGATTGTTAACCGCATGATCATTTGAAGAGCTCGATAAAGCGCCGTCATAAGACCAACACAACGTCTCATCAATTACCGTTGATTGAGTGTCGTGCATCGAACAAACTTTTATATCTTGTATCCCATTGTCCGCTTTTACTCTGAATGACACCAAAGAAAGACTATCGTCACTAATTAAAAATTGGGTTTCTCCGTGATAATGAAATGTCATTTCGATAGGCTGGGGAAACAAAACCTGTTTTTCAGAGACCTTTTTATCACCTCGTTTGTACGTATAAAAAGTGCGTTGAGTTGATGATATTTCAGCAACTAATATTGAGTTTCCATTGTTAGAAAAAACAACGTCGCTATAAATACCTGAGCCTTGCCAAACCACTTTTTCATTATCAATAATTGCAGCCTGCACCGCTTTTGGTATGTCATTGCGATTACCGAAAAGCTCGTATTTAGTCAGTACTTTTACGTTGCTTTTTGGGTGTGTGAGTATGGCTTCTGGAGCAAAACGAACTTGTGACAGTAATGTTGGTGATAAGGTGGATAGATGTTCGAGTTCCTCTTTACTCAACTGCTGCTGAGCTTGGGCATTCATAAACACAGCCTGGCTTGAAAAAGAAAGTAGTAACAAAACCATTAAGGTTAAAACTGTAGAATAACGAGATACTACTTTTTCCATGGTTCTATTCTTATGGTTTTACTAGAAGTGTTTGCATTAACATCATTACGGTACATAGTTTCCGCAGCTGCTGGGCCTATGTTAAAGATCCCTGAATGGCGTACTCTATTAAAATATACTAATGACATAGGCTTAGTCGTTAGCGTTTTCAAGTAATCAAAAGCCTTACCATTCCTAAACTCTAATTGATTTGATGCAAACCAGCCAGAATCTCGGCTATCACGATAAAACTGATTACCATAGTCTGGGTTTATTGGCTCAAATCCTGCCGGTACGCTATCAACCACAGAAACTTGCGAGCGTTCAACGGGAGAGCTAAGGTTTATTTCGACCTTTACAATATCGCCAACCTTGACCAACATAGGATCAGAGAGTTTTACCCACTCACCGGTGTTATAAACAAAATATTCTTTAGATAAACTCATCCCTTGCTGATGTTGAGTTATGTCTGTTAGTTTCTTTTTATAGCGCAACTCCAAAGCAACATTGTTTTTCTGAGTGTTGTTCTGAGTGTTGTTCTGAGTATTGTTCTGAGAAGTGTTACCTTCTTTTTCCAGAACCGCGTTGAGATCAAAACTTAATATACTACCACCTACTTCGCTCTGTTTTGATACATCCACTTTATAATCTATCGGCTGATACTCTCTAATTCCGGTTTTACCTTTGAATAACTGACTACACACAGCATTCGCAAATGTAGAGCCAAAGTGTCCACTTTTTTGTTGCTCCAATAGAAGTTCTAACTCCAATGCAGCCTGCTCAGGATCTGTCTTGTCGTAAACCATAGCCATAAAACACTTCTGACTATTTTCATTAAAAATATTCTGATATGTATCAACGTAACTATTGTGACTAAGCGCTTTTATTTCATTTATATAAGTAATCCTATCTGCACCTAACTTTTTGAGCGCCAACGCTTGAAGAACCGTTGCAAAAGGTTCCGATGTGCCCAAGTTCTGCCTTTCTATTAATGCTTCTTGAAGACCTATTTGGCTATTTTCAGCTTGTGCCAATAGCAACATACTCTTTACCGTGTTTAGGGAACTGCCTCTCGTATTAAACATGGTGTAAATAGAATCAGTCTGATTAAGTCGTTCCGACGCTTTAGAAAATACAGACTCATCAAACGGAAAATCAATATCGGTGTTTTTTAACCACCCCAAAACTAAATAAGTGTACATGCCTAAAAACAGATCTGGGTTTTGATTAGGGAAATAGGAAAACAAGCCTTCTGAGGCATAAGGGTTGACGAAGCTATTGATCTGCTTATTCAAAATAGCTTTACCTTCTGGCCACATTTCTCTAGCGTAAGCGTTGTTGCTATATAAAACCGCACGAGAAATGTTTTGCTCCCAACATTGATGGGTATAATTTTTATTGAAGTTTGATAGCCCTAACCAATCTGGGCCAACTTCTGAGATTGGCGACGCCGACAATATCATGTGTTGAGTGTCAGCTTCTAACGGTACAACAATTTTGTTTTGCGTACTGTCTAATATGAAACGCTTTGTACTGTCGATTTCACTACTTTTTACTAAAACCGTTTGTCGTGTTGCAAAGCTGCTTTGCCTCTTGCTAACCAATACAAATTGATAGAGACCCGGCGCTAAGTTCGGCATTTCGATAACACGTTTACTCTGCTCATCAGGCCGTAAAGATACAACGAAGGTTTTAAATGGTTCATTACCTAGCCATAAAGTAATTGTGTCAGTCACTGCTGAATTGGTTTTATTGATCTGCTCTATAGACAATACACCTTGGTCATTTTCATAAATACTTTTCGGCGCTTGTAAACTATATTCTATATCTTGTACGGTTTTTAAGACTTTATTATCAAGGCGTACATGATCATTTTGTGCACTTAGTACCATAATTTTCCAACGACCTATTAGACTTGGCAGTTGTACATTTATGGTTGTTACTTCACCCGCAATGAGCCTTTGAGATTTTAAAAATACTGACTGAGACATATCGATATTTTTTTCATCTTGAATATCAATGCTAGGAATATTAAATGAAGCGGACATACCAGCGACTTTGGCTGGAGGTGGTGGCACCCGGCTTCTTCTCTGCACGCTACTTTTTTCTGTCGGGTTCAAAGTTGCTTCATCGAACACCAAGTTGTCACTTAATGAAGTGATTTGTACTGACCTATCAAACCCCCAACGACGCCATAAGTCTTGAGCAAAATCATAGCTCGAATTTTGCTTTTGGAGCATAGGAAGCAAAGCATCGTTGACTAACCAAACTTGTGCATCAGCATCGAATGTCGAAGTAAGAGATATTTTAATTTGTTCTCCGGCCTTAACTTCATCAATAATCGGTATGCCAGTATTGTCTAACAGCGCTATATTTAACTCATGCTCTGGATTGTTGCTACGAGTTTCAATTTGAATAGAAGTATTTAACAGCCGTTGCCGATTTAGCTTGTTTTTCACCATGTTTTTATCTGCGTCAGATTCGCCCATTTCTGCACTTAACAGACTCGCGACTTTATCTTTAATTGTTGCGTGCCCCACAGCTAAAAAGGCATAGACCCGAGCATAGGGCAACCACGCTTGAGTGACATCGAAGGAAACTTTGTTTTGCCCTTTATGTAACCTTTTATAGACTAACGTACTTTTTGTGCCTGTTTGTACAATAAACGTTGCTAAACCCTCGACATCCGAATTTAATATCAACTCCGCTCTTTGGCCTGCGATTAATTCGGCCTTTAGCGATTCAAATTCAAATTTTAATAATTGGCTTTCCGCATCCATTTTAGCTTTAGGTTGAATATTAATAGAGCGATACCATGTCACAGATTCGTTATCACTTTTCAATAGTATTATGTAGCTTTTAACCGTGTCGGTGTCGGCTATATCTAATGCGCTTAGATCACAAGAGCTTGGTAATTTTGATAGTCGACAGAAGGTTATTAAGTCTTTTTTAGCAGGTTCTTCATTACTTCTTGGGTAAACTTCTACCAATACGTTTAGGTCGTTGACGCTTTTTCCAAACTTATCAACAGCAACTACATTCAGCGTTTGTGTATCTTGGTTAAATTTAGTTCCAAGATAGTGCTCTCTTGAAAAATATCGCGCGCTACTGCTTTTATGTTGCGACTCCCCTGACTTAGAAATCACTATCGTATTAAAATTTATCTTCGCCATTGGCAACGAGCTACGCACTCTTGGCATAGTCGCTTTACCTTGGCCTAAAGAGTCCATCTCTAAATCTATTGCACCACTTTTAGATGAACTTGTGTCATTTTTGTCATAGTCTTGCCAGGAAATAAACTCATAGCCTCGAGGCCAATGTCTGGGTACGTCATAACTTCGAGAAAAATGATATTTAACCGTTGCTTTAGCATTGGAAAGTCTGCCACCGTTCATTCTTCTTGCACTTATATTCACTAACGGTGCGTCACCTTTATAAGCAACCTCTAGGTTTTCAACGTCAAACTCAAATTCAGGTGGGGTAAACTCACCAACATAAAATTCGCCAATCTTTTTCTCTAACCCTGATGAAGTGTGCACGATATAAAAAGAATAATTCCCTAACTGGACATCTGAGTTAAGATCCGAGCTAAGGTCAAAACGAGTCGATGAAAAACCTTCTTTTGTTGGCTTCTCCATTTGTAAAACATATTCAATATCTCGACCATCAGCCTTTAGAACAACAGAATAATCATCAAAGCTATTAAGAGGTTTTAGTCCATTGTCCGTGCGAACTCTAGAAATAAAGTTTATAAAAACAGTGTCACCTGGTAAATAAACAGGCTGTGTACTCCATGCCTGTGCTTTTATTATTGAAATCGCGCTATTGCTTGGCTCTGGTAGTCGTGAGGCGGCTTTTTGATGCTCTTTTTCTACCCACAACCAGCAATTTTCCGATAGTTTATTTCCTAACTCTTCTTGTTCTAACCATAAGGAGCCATTTTTATCTGTTTTTCCCAAACGTTTTACAGAATCCGACGTACTACACACAAGCGATACAGATACATTCATAATGGCCTCGCCGCTCCAATCTGAAACCTTTACAAACACATTATGATCTCGCCAAATCGAAACATTAAAGTCAGCAGACTGCAGAATATGTTTTCGTATCTTTTCACTTAAAATCGCGTTATCCCAGCCAGCACTCTTTCCTGAAAGAGTGACTTCTACAAGCCCACTCGAGTTGTTTAGTTCAGACAAAAATGGAACTGGTTGCTTAAACCATGAATTCTCAACCCCTGCTGGCGCGTCAATAGATTTGAAGGTTCCCTCAAAGTGTTTGTCACTAACCGTTTCATTTAGGAAAGCAAGTAACGATTCGGCTGATGTAATAACTCTAGATTGATATTTTATAAGCTCTACATTTTTTCTATGCAGTACAGGACCTGACTGGTTTTTGTTTCTATTTTCGACGACTGTTCCGGCGGTATCGTCGAACTCCCAAATAGGTGTTGCATGTTCAGTTTTGAAATTAATTGTTTCAGGGCTTTTGATTTTTTGACCGTTCAGCGATACGACTTTTTCTAAATTCAACTGATACTGTGTATTACCCTCTAGATTCATACTGTGCATTGCACGCCCTTGGAATTTCCTAACAAACCTATTTGTTGTTTCACCGCCTGTTAGCCATGCTAAATCATCGATTTTTCTTGAGTTTCGTCCATATGCGTTTTCGTAGAGTACATCATTAAATGCTAACACTACCCTTTCTGGTCGGCAGGGTAATACACCACTTGCGTTAACTTCAACCGGTATATAGGTCCAAGGATAAGAGTCAGAACCACAATAAAAGCCTAAAAATGTAAGGTCTTTCCGATAAGAGAATGTAAAAAGTGTGACATCTTCAACAATCGTTAATGACGACGGTGACAATTTTGAGCCCGCTGGTAATACCAATTCATATTCGCCTTCCTCTCGCCCTGTTTGCGCACTTGTTTCCTTTCCTTCTTCTGACTCTTCAAAATAAAGACTGTGCTTTTTTTGCCACGAATCATCATGACTTTTAACTGTGACGGGTTCCAATTCTCCACTTGGTGTTTTAAGGCGTATAGACTGTACAAGCTTATCTATAAGTTCTTCTTGTTCTGCTTTTTTGATATCAGAGATTTTACCAAAAAAACCATACGGCTTACTTTCAATCAAAGATACACTTGAGGGAAAATCATTCCATTTACCGTTTGGTTCAAATTTAAAGTTTGGCAAGTCTGTTTTAAAATTCGCTACAAACTCTTTTTTTAACGATTGTCCAAGTGCTGAAAAAGTAGGTTTTACTGCAACTGAAAACTCAGTTTGTGGAGTCAGTGGGAATAAGAGTCTACATGATAGTTGAGTTAGTGTGACAAAATGCCAATTACACTGCTCTTTTGATATGTTTGACGTAATAATAGACCGTAGCTGGCTATTTGCTGGAACGGAGCCAGGAATCGCAATTTTTTTATTAAACGAAATTAAAATTTGTGTGACGTTGTTATTGTCTTTTTCATTATTTTCAATATTTGAATGCGTATTGAAAGTTATGCCTGTCACCAATAAGTTTTCATCTTTATTAGCTGGTTCTACTTTCTCATTGAGGCTAACTTCTGTCGTACAAGAAACTATTAATATTGTTAAAAACGCAAGTGCAACAGAAGTTAGTCTAGGCATTACATTATTGTCCGTCTTTGTTTCTTAAATCCATAATTGGCATAGCGCCCTCGCCCATCATAGTAGAAGGTAGTTTTCCGTCCCAGGCTTGGGCTTCGGTTAACTTAACAATTAGCGGGTTGTTTTTTAGGGCTTTTGCTTTTGCTTCAATCGCTTGAGCTTCGGCTTTACCTTTCAGTAAAATTGATTGTGCTTCGGCTTCTGCGACTTTTAAAATGCCTTTTGCTTTAGCGTCTGCGGTATTTACTGCACGTAACGCTTCTAGACGTTGTCGCTCAAGCTTGTGCTCTTCTGCGGCCGCTAAGTTCTTTTCAGTTTGCTTAATTTCTATCGAATTAATGTACTTAGTTGGCAACACGATATTTTCTATTTGAATATTATCAACAATAACTGGAAAACCTTCCATTTCAGCCGTTAGGCGACGCTCAATACCTTGGATGGCTGTAGCTCGGTCTTGAATTAGCTGCTCTGCTTCAAATTGAGGAATGGTATCTTTTGTCGCTGAACGAAAACGAGGATCTAAAATACGTTGTTCAAATTGTGTTAAACCACCGTAACGCTTAAACAGGTCAAGCGCAGCTTCTTTGTTTACGGTCCAGTTAACTGATACTTCAATTGTGACCGGCATTTGCTCTTTTGTACTCGAAGCCATTTTTTCGGCGTTTTTGCGTGTTCTTACTTCAATGCTTTCGACCGTTTCAATAAATGGAATTTTAAAGTGGAGCCCCGGATTTTCTTGGTGCATGGCTTCACCAAAGCGTTTAACAACGCCCACGTGTCCTTCTATAACAATAAAATAAGAGTTAAATATCGCTATTAAGGCCAATACCCCTGGTACTACTTTCGTCAATGAAAGTGATTTAAACAAGTTCTTACCGCTTGTGCTTTTTTTTGTTGGATTAGTCATGTCCATTGTTACTTCCTTTTTTAACTAATTAACCTTTGTAGGTCGCTTTTAACATATCTTTTAAAGTTGGTTCTTTGCCGTACATATTCATGCCCATTTTGAATACCCTCGCCGCTAAAATTCGAAAATAATAGAAGCACGCGAAACTCAAGATTAAAGACAAAATTGGTTCCCAAATTGGCAGTTCTACCAGTGACATTCTTACCGGCATAACAGCAAATGAAGTAACCGGCAGGTAACTTAAAAACACCGTAATAACGCTATTTGGTGAGTCTATTAAAAAGAACGTTAACACTACAGGCACAAGAGGCAGCATCATTAAACCGCTTTTACCACTATGATTTGGATCGTCTATTGCTGACGCTATGGCGGCCATAAAGGCTGCACATATTGAAAGCCCTGCAATGGCAAAAGCAAACAGCCAAGGTAAAAGAGACCAATTGATAATATTTAAATCTAGGGACTGATGTTTTATTACAACAGAGAAAAACAGAAACGATATAACAATTGAAAGTAATGTTCCTATCATGGTTTTTACGGCAAAAAGGATTTGCCCTAAAAGTTTCCCATCAATCCAAGTTTGTGGTGTCATGGTTGCCATTAATTGCTCGGTTACTCTGTTTTGTTTTTCGCCGGTAATACTTACAAACAGTTGTCCAAATACACCAAATACAGCGACAACAAGTAAAAACAAAACGCCGTAGGCCGTTAGGGTTTGAGTTTTATCCGCTTCATTCTTCAGTAAATCATCAAGTACTTTATGATCTATATTAATAGGTGTGCTAAGCGCAACCTGCTGCTCACTAGTTAGGTTGAGTTGCTCAAACTTTGCCATTTGCATTTCTGCGTTAATGAGTGTGATGAGCTGATTTTGCCAACCAGACTTTTCAGCCGTGGTGAGTGAAGCGTTTACCATTTGTTCCCCTAACGACGTTGAGTTTGATTCATGAAACTCTAGGGCTGCATCAAACACACTTTCTTGAGTTAACCCAGTAACAACCTCTTGTAGGTTATCAACCTCAATAAACTCAAATGACGTTGCGTTTGGTAAGTCTTGATTAACTTCAAAGGATTGCGCTGTCGCTATTTTGTATACGTCATCTAGTTGTTGGCTTTTATTGGCAACGAAATAAATAACTAAACCCGCTGCCAACATAATAAGCTTGCCAATAACTTCCTGCTTTAGCTTAAAAAAATGTAAGAACTCCCATTTAGCCACAGTCCAACTTTGTTTAAAATTGAGTGAATTTTTAGTATTCATTACGACTGTCCTTCATCAAGGGAAACATTGTCATCCGATTCCGAGTTATGATTAGCAACGGCATTTAGGTAAATGGTATGTAAAGTCTGTGACTGATTTTTTAATTCCACTACATTGCCAATTTCGCTAAGTAGCGGCAGTAGTTCATTTAAAGTTTGGTGGTTTTGCAAGGTAATAAGTAGTTGATTGGCTTTGATGGCCTCGACTGTATATTTACTTTTTATTTTATCGAGCGAACCTAACGGCTGTTCAGGTGTGTAGCGAACATGTATAACGGCTGCTTGTTTGGCTAACAAAATATCTTCTAAGTCACCGTAAATAACGGCTGTTCCTTGATTTAGTAATAAAACTCTGTCTGCAAGCTTCTCGACCATGGCCATTTGGTGAGCGCTTAAAATTACCGTCATCCCTTGCTGTTTAAGCTCTGCTAAAAATTGCACAACCAACTCTTGATTGATTGGATCCAAACCGGAAAACGGCTCGTCAAGAATAACCCACTTTGGCTGATGTAAAACCGCACTTATGAGCTGAACCTTTTGCTGGTTACCTTTCGACAGAGCCTTAAGTTGCTCGTCTATTCGGCTGGTTAAACTGAATTTATCTAACCAATAAGCACAACGTTCTTCAAAGTCACCCTTCTCAACGCCATGCAAAGTAGCAAAAAACTCTAAATTTTGTTTTACGGTTTTTTCTGGGTATAAACCTCTATCTTCCGGCAAGTAACCTAATAAATGGGACGGGATTGAACTATAGCTTTCTGAATTATCCGTTAGCAAAATTGAACCACTATCCGGTTGAGTAAAGCCCACTAACATCTTAACAAGTGATGACTTTCCTGCACCGTTAGGTCCTAAAAGTGCAAATATTTCTCCGGGGTGAACATCAAATGACAACCCATTTACCGCGGTAACACTTTGATAGTGCTTCTCTAGAAGGTTTACTTTTAACATCAACTTCCCTGTTTAAATTTTAGAATGGCGATTATACTCAAGTCATATCGACAATATTTAAGTGCTCTAAAATAGCCAAATTAGTAATAAAATGCACTAAAAACCTATTTTTAAAATGTGTTAAAACGTTTCTAAAACATACGCATGAGATTAAAGGATTACATATGCTTCGCTTTTTCTTACCTCTCCCTTTACTGATATTTGCTGGTTTTCTATCAAATTGTGCACTCGCAACTAAAACCAACAAATTGTCTCTGCCAAACTACGAGTCTGAGACACCTTTTGTTTTACATTAGGCATTTATGGATTTTCCGTCATTCTAGCCTTTATTTTAAATAGTGGTTTTGTCGTTCTTTTTGTTGCAATGGGCCTATCTGCGCTAAAAGTTAATAAGCCATTTGCAGTACTATCTCCACTCTTGCCGTAGGCGGACTTTTAGTTCCTTACAATGACATTACCTTTAAAGTCATTGAAGTGGGCGTGGCACTTGAAGCAATATTACTCGCTGCGATCCTTGCTCGCCAATTTAGAATGGCTCAGCTTGATAAGGTTATTGCTGAACGCTATGCCCGCACCGACTCTTTAACACAAGTAAACAATCGCCTTGGGTTTAACCAAATCACCTCTCCAATTTGGACTAACATTCTTCGAGAAAGTAGAGACGCTTCAATTGTTCTTATTGATGTCGACGATTTCAAAAGTATTAACGATAACTATGGGCACGCCTATGGTGACGAAGTATTAATTTCGATTGCAAAGTGTTTAAAAAGCACTGCGCGAAAAGGCGATATTGTAGCTAGGTGGGGAGGCGAAGCACACAGGCAAAAATAAAGTGTGTGGCTGGACTCAATCTAAAAACCAGACATAAAGTAAACCACACACCTTGTTAAATTAACGTTTCATAGCGGTGTTCGCGCAACCGTTTCGGTTAAACTACCGTTAAAACTTTATCCATATCAAGACGAGATTTTGGTAAGGCCGCGTTATAGTCTTCGTCTTCATGATGATAACCAAATGCTAATGCCACTTCACAAACATAGCCATCTAACTCATCTGCAAATAGCTCCCCTAATTTATCTTTATCCACCCCTTCCATTGGCGTAGAGTCTATTCCTAAGCGGGCTAACGTATGCATTGTATTGCCTAAGGCCAAGTATAGTTGAGCTTTTGTCCACTCTGCATTATTACCATTCTCATCTGTATTTAAGTCTACAAATGCAAACGCACCAAACGCTTGCTCACGCTCTTCTTTAGGTGTTCTTGCATCTTCAATACCTTTATCAACTACTGCGGCGTAATCATCGCGAGTATACTTTGGATTATAGGCAAACAGAATTGTATGAGACGCAGCCTTTGCATGCGGTTGGTTAAACTGAAACATGTTTTCATATGAGTCATGTAAGCGTTGTTTCGCGGCGTCGCTTTCTATAACGATAAACTTCCAAGGCTGTGAATTAATTGACGATGGAGAAAGGCGCATTGCCTCGTAGAGCACAGCTAAATCTTCAGCTGATACTTTCTTATCGCTATTATATCGCTTGGCCGTATATCTTTTTTGTAAGTCATTAATAATCGGGTGTGTCATCACATTCTCCTTTAAGATTTACCGTAATAATAGGGACGATAAAGTCAAAAACAATGCGGTTAAACACAGAAACACTATCTTTATTATATTTATAATTAGCATTCATTCGCCTTTAAACTGAGCGTTATTTAGCTTTAAAGGTCGGCTTTAGAGTAAGTACTACCGCAAATGTCAGCATGCAGGTTGGCGCCACGCCATTATTTGAATATCATTTCAGCCCAATTAGGTCATGGCAACCGCTATGGATTAGTAGGAGCAAACGGTTGTGGTAAGTTAACCTTTATGAAGATGTTTAATGAAAAGCAACGCCGCATAGCGCAGAGTTGCGGACTAGATACTAGATACTAGATACTAGATACTAGATACTAGATACTAGATACTAGATATTAGATATTAGATATTGAAAAAAGGAGCTAAATTATAAGCTCCTTTTTTGTTTTATCGCATTTATTAAATAATGTTACGAGAGTGCTCGAGTTACCTTATTAGTTCACGTTACATCGCGTGCTTTTTGTCTAACGAACCACTTAAACGAGTAAGCGCAATTGCCACTACAACAATCAGTCCGCCAACCCAAGGTGTATCCATCATTGTATACTCTTGAACAATAAGACCACCACTAAATGCCCCCAAAGCGATGCCAACATTAAATGCCGCTATATTTAAACCTGAGGCAACATCTACTGAATCTGGTGTGTATTTTTCAGCTAAATTTACAACGTATATTTGTAAACCAGGTACATTACCAAAAGCAAAGCCGCCCCACACTAATATAGTCACAACAGCAGCAACAGGGTGTACAGCGGTAACACTGAATATAAATAATACCGAAGCCAGGCCGCCAAAAATAATGGTTAGTGCTTTAATCGGTCCCAATTTGTCCGCCAGTTTACCGCCCCAAATATTTCCTATGGCAACGGATACACCGTATACCAATAAAATCACACCAATCGCATTGTCACCAAACCCTGACACAGACTTAAGAATAGGAGCAAGGTACGTAAAGGCGACAAAAGTTCCTCCATAACCAACAGCCGTGATTGCATAAACCAACAAAAGCCTTGGATGAGCTAGAACTTTAAATTGCTTTATAATACTTACTGGCTTTGACTGTTGAAGATTATTCGGCACTAATATAGCACTACCAATTAACGCAATCAGACCCAGAATTGAAACCGTTAAAAACGTCGCTTCCCATCCCCAGTATTGACCAATATAGGTACCTAGAGGAACACCTGTGACTAACGCAACCGTTAAACCTGTAAACATTATCGCAATTGCGCTAGCGCCCTTCTCTTTTGGTACTAATCCTGTGGCTATAGTTGACCCAATTGAGAAAAATACACCGTGTGCTAACCCTGTTAAAATCCGTGCAACTATTAGTGCCTCAAACGTTGGCGCTTGCCAGGCTACTAAATTACCGAGCACGAATAGAGCCATGACCGACAACAATACGGTTTTTCTGTTCCATCTACCTGTTAGTGCCGTTAATACTGGCGCTCCAACTGCAACGCCTAAAGCATATAGGCTAACAAGCAACCCCGCAGAAGGTATCGTAATATTAAGATCTGCAGCCATTGTTGGCAGTAACCCAACAATAACAAACTCTGTGGTTCCAATTGCAAAGGCGCTAAGCGCCAGAGCGAGTAAAGCTAATGGCATTATATTCTCCAGTTAAATTAGTCAGTGCTCAGACCAAGAGCACCTTGTGTTGAGGCGCACATTATTGCTTGCTATTTATTTGTAATAAACGGCATAATTATCAAATTACTTTTGTAAAAAATGACACCAATGAACTTAAGAACCCGATCTGATGATTTAGAAGTACTGCTTGCCGTCGCTGAGTTTGGCGGCTTTTCTGCTGCAGCGAACGCTCTAGATATGCAAGTGGCAAGAGTTTCTCGTTCTGTCAGTAAAGTGGAGGAGCAACTTGGCGCTGCCATTTTTACAAGAACAACACGGCAAGTTAGGCTAACCGATGAAGGTTACGCATTTGTTGAGTCCGTAAAACAAGGTTTAGAGCATATTCAGCTTGCTGAAAACGCCATTATCCAAGTTGGTGAATTGCCGAAGGGTAAACTAAGAGTTGATGCTGCAAGCCCATTTTTACTTCATCAAGTTGTGCCTCTTATTAACGGGTTCAAAAAGGCCTTTCCAGACATTGAACTTGAATTAACCTCTAGTGAAGAATTTGTCGACCTCATTGAAAAACGAACAGACATAGCGATTAGAATAGGAAAATTAGAAGATTCATCATTGAAGGCAAGAGCCTTAGGAAAAAGCCCATTGTGCATTGTCGCCAGCCCACAATACTTGTCTCAACATAAGCCGATCACAAAACCCAACGACCTTAATAATCATCAAACTATCGGGTTTTCTACTATAAAACAGCTAAACAAGTGGCCACTTAAAGGCTTGCCTACTTATTTACCTTCTATTGCAGCAAGCAGTGGAGAAACAATTAGGCAATTGGCTTTATCTGGAAATGGGATCGCTTGTTTATCGTCTTTTATGATTAAAGACGATATAAACCAAGGACGGTTAGTTAAACTTCTTCAACCTTATGTGAAGTCTAGCGAGTTAGATAGAGAGCTCGTTAACGCCGTGTATTACCCATCATCAACTATCGCAAAGCGCATTAATGCTTTTCTTGATTACATTAAGCCAAGATTAAAACTGGTCTAAATGTTTAGTACTGCTATAAACCAAGGTTGTTAGGCCATATAAGATTCGTCACCAACCTTGAAGTTAATGAAATGAGCTTAGGCACCTCATCTTTAGTGAGCTGAAGATAACTAAAAAATAGTAAAAGTAAACTTGCCAAACCAACATAACAAAAATAGTATATAACAAAATTGTTATATAGAGATTGTAATGAAAGTTCTATTCTTGTGCACAGAAAATTCAGCACGCTCAATCATGGCTGAAGCTTTACTTAAGCATCACGGCAAGGGTGATTATGAGGTGTTCAGCGCCGGCACTCGCCCTGCTGGACTTAACGCTCAGGCTAAACAAGCAATTGAACACTTTGGATTGAGCGTTGACGGATTGTTCTCCAAAAACGTAAGTGACTTTACCGGAGAACACTTTGATTATGTCATTACGTTGTGCGAAAAAGCCTCGAAGGAGTGTAATACCGAAGTAACTGGCGATCACAATTTAGCCTGGGACTTTCCTGAGCCTCGCACAAGAAAAGAAAACAATCCCTACGAAAAAACGCTGCAAGAGCTAAACTCTCGATTAAAAATGTTCTTGTTGATCCAAGAAAAACAAAAACCAGCACCAATTACACCAACTGTCTTTTACAAGTCTTTAGCCGACGATATTCGGTTAAAAACCCTGATGCTCATTGCCGTCGAAAAAGAGTTGTGCGTCTGCGAATTAATGGCGGCGTTAGAAGAAGAGAGCCAACCTAAGGTTTCACGCCACCTAGCGCAACTTAAAAAGTCCGGAATATTAACCACCCGTAAACATCAACAATGGGTGTATTACTCAATTAACCCCGATTTACCTTACTGGATGCAAAACGTAATTAAAACAACCGCCGTTAGCGAGCCTCATTTTATTGACGAAGAGCTTGCACAGTTAAATGTAATGGGTGACAGACCAACACGAATTGAAACGTGTTGTAGCTAACGCGGAAGATTAACGTTAGACATATAATTTGAACTAAATATTTTAATTGGCTGTTATTGAAAACGGCAACAAACCCAATTCTACAAATTAACAATGCATAATGAATAAAGAACAAAAATTGGAGATAAATATGGCAATAAAAGTAGGTATTAATGGCTTTGGCCGCATGGGCCGCCTAACGCTTCGCGCCGCTTTTGGCTGGCAACAAATTGAAGTTATTCATATAAATGATCCTGCCGGTGACGCAGAAACACTCGCCCATTTGTTAAAGTATGATTCAGTTCATGGTATTTGGCCAAACGAAGTAACTGCTAGTGACGGCGTTATCAAAATTGATGACCACGTTATTAACGTCACTCAAAACAAAACAATTTCCGAAACTGATTGGTCTAACTGTGACTTGGTCATTGAAGCATCGGGTAAAATGAAAACCAAAGCGTTGTTGCAAAGCTATCTAGATCAAGGTGTTAAAAAGGTAGTGGTGACCGCGCCGGTAAAAGAAGATGGCGTACTTAACGTTGTTATGGGCGTCAATGATCACCTCTACTCTAATGAAGAGTTTGATATTGTTACAGCGGCATCTTGTACCACCAACTGTTTAGCGCCAGTGGTTAAAGTGCTACAAGACAAGATTGGTATTAAACATGGTTCGATGACCACCATACATGACATTACCAACACCCAAACTATTTTAGATGCTCCACACAAAGACTTACGCAGAGCAAGAGCATGTGGCATGAGTTTAATACCAACAACCACAGGCTCCGCCACCGCTATTACGCACATTTTTCCTGAATTAAAAGGCAAATTAAATGGCCATGCGGTTCGCGTTCCATTAGCAAACGCCTCTTTAACCGACTGTGTATTTGAAGTAGCGCGTGAAACCACCAGCGAAGAAATTAATGGTTGGATGAAAGCCGCATCTGAAGGCGATTTAAAAGGCGTCTTGGGATACGAAGAAAAGCCTTTAGTGTCCATTGATTACAAAACGGATCCTCGTTCGAGCATTGTTGATGCCCTCTCTACTATGGTTGTAAATGGTACCCAAGTAAAAATGTATACTTGGTACGACAACGAATGGGGTTACGCAAATCGAACTGCTGAACTTGCACTAAAAGTAGCACTGTCTATTCCGTCATAAATTGGCGGCTTATTACTTTGCAACTAATTTAAACGTAACAATAGAGCTTTCAGCAAATGCAACGACTAGCAAATCTACCTTCAGAAATAAAACAGTACCTTGTGGTCACTGGTAACTACTGGGCGTTTACATTGACCGACGGGGCACTCCGAATGCTCGTGGTTCTGTATTTCCATCAATTGGGTTATGCGCCATTGAGTATTGCCATGCTGTTTTTATTTTATGAAGTATTTGGCGTAGTAACCAATTTAGTTGGTGGCTGGATTGGTGCAAGGCTTGGTTTAAACAAAACCATGAATATTGGTTTAGCCTTGCAGGTCGTCGCATTGCTTATGCTCGCGGTTCCTAGTGGTTGGTTGACGGTTGCCTACGTTATGGCAGCTCAAGCCCTTTCTGGTATCGCAAAAGATCTTAATAAAATGAGCGCGAAGAGCTCAATTAAAATGCTGGTCGCTAAAGGCCAAGAAGATACTCTATTTAAATGGGTCGCCATTTTAACGGGCTCTAAAAATGCGTTAAAAGGAATTGGATTTTTCTTAGGCGGCGTATTGCTTTCTATATTTGGCTTTAAAGGCTCAATGGTATTTATGGCGTCCGTGTTAGCCTTGGTTTGGGTGTTTAGCATGATTGTGCTTAAAAAGGATTTAGGCAAAGCTAAAACAAAACCTAAATTCACCGACATTTTTTCAAAAAGCCAGTCCATCAATATTCTCTCCGCGGCACGCTTATTTTTATTTGGCGCGCGAGATGTTTGGTTTGTTGTTGCCCTTCCAGTCTTTCTTTCACAAATTTTCAATTGGGATCACTGGCAGGTTGGTGGCTTCTTAGCAGTGTGGGTAATTGGTTACGGCATAGTTCAATCATTTGCACCTAAACTAATAAAAACCAGTAAGCCTTTGTCGCCGTCGCAACAAACGGTTAAGTGGGCTTCCCTTTTAGCCATCACACCACTGGCTATTGCACTTTCACTGCACTTTAATTGGTGGGTTGAAGCATCATTAGTTGTTGGTTTGATGTTTTTCGGGGTTCTGTTTGCCATCAATTCGTCACTTCATAGTTATCTGATCGTGAGCATGGCCGATGCCGATGGCGTTTCACTCGATGTAGGTTTTTACTATATGGCTAATGCGCTAGGCCGGTTAATAGGCACGATTTTGTCTGGCTATGTGTACCAGCAATATGGTTTGGAGTATTGCTTAATTATTTCATTTTTGTTTATCGTGCTTACGGCATTAATTTCAATTAAATTACCAAACGACGTAGCTAAGCCCGCTTAACAAACTTAGCCGTCACCATCATTTCGCCAATGCCATCAACTTTACAATCAAGTTGGTGGTCTTTACCTTCTACAATGCGGCGAATCGTGGCTTTAGTGCCTACTTTTATTACTTGAGAGCTGCCTTTTATTTTCAAATCTTTAGCAACCGTTACTTTGTCACCTTCATTTAATAGCGTGCCATTGGCATCCTTAACCACAATTTTTTCTTCGGCTGCTAGCTCGTCTGGGTTCCATTCGAAACTACACTCAGGGCACACAAGGTTTTGTTGGTCTTGATATACAAATTCAGACTGACAGCTTGGACAAGGAGGAAGCGACATTATTTTCCTTTTTAAATTTGGTTTTGCTTTTGCTTTTGCTTTTGCTTTTGCTTTTGCTTTTGCTTTTGCTTTTGCTTTTGCTTTTGCAAAAAAGCCTACATTGCTCTTATGGATTACGGTTAGTTCTCTGCATCGTTTTTCAAAATTTTCACGATTCGATTGATCATAATTTCAGACAAATTCCATTCGTAACCGTCAAAATCTGTGGTGTTTATAAACTGCACAACCACAGTGTCAATGTCTTTGTGATATTCAGCATAACTCTGATAACCAACGACTAAACCACCGTGTTCGTATACGTAAAGCTGGTCGTATATTTCTTTCTCGCCAGCTTCAAACACAGAACCGTCATTTAATGCTCGAAGAAAAATGCCAACATCTTCCGCTGTCGCCATCATACCGTAATCTTGTGGCTTTTGATCTTCTTCATAACCAACATAATAACCACTCATTACGTCATCTAAATTCACGTCATTAATTGAGCCATAAGTATTTTGAAGTTCTAAAGGCTTAATAATTCTCTCAACTATAAATTGATAATAGTCATAACCAACGGTTTGCTCGATTATGCGACTTAATAATAAGTAGTTTGTGTTTGAGTACTCATAACCTTCATTTGGAGCGAAGCTAGCTGGTAAATCTAATGCAAACGCCAAGCTTTCATCATCAGTATGTGGATGATCTAACCAAAATGCAGGATTGTTCGTGTAATTAGGAATGCCACTTCGGTGCTGCGCCATCATTTGAATAGTGATGGTTTCTAAATTTTCAATGCGCCCTATTAACTCAGGGAAATATTCAGAAACAGGAGTATCAATAGACAGTCGCTTTTCATTCGCAAGTTTAGCGATAGATACCGCAACATACAGCTTGCTTATGCTCGCAATTTTAAACAAAGAGTCAGGTTCAGCAGGTACTTGGTTTGCTCTATCTTTCCAACCACCGGTATAAAACTGAGCTGGCTCATTGCCCTGTTGAACATAAACAATCATGCCGTCAAAACCGTGGTTTATAGCTTCATCAACTTGTGCTTGAACCGTGTTTGGTAATGGTAACAGCCAGGCGTAAACTAATATCCACGGCACAAAAAACAGCGATATCACAGTCCCAAATAATAGGCTCAACCTAAGCAATAGAACGCCTAAAGAGATCTTTGATTTAGCAGGGGCTGCGTTGTTAGTTTCCATGGTAAATAATCTGACCTTTTTTTGAAGGGAACAAACTATAAACCGAAGCGTTGCGCATTTGAACCTTTAAATTAAATACAATCAATAACTCACGGGCACCAAGCACTGTGACGTAGGTGCTCCTTGTTTACCTTATTTACTTTCGTTTTGCACGTTTGGCCAAGTTTTCTTCGCAGCTACCAATTATGGGTAGTTTTCTTAGCACTTTCATTTCAGGATCAACAATAATTCTGGCATTCCTAGGTATTGCCATACTGGCACCGCCAGCCGGTACATCAATAACGTTAATTTGGCCGTTAATGGATACAGGAATAGGCATCGGGAAATCCACATTACCAGGAACTTGCCAGTTTAAGGTGAGCGTTTCCGCTGCAATGTCCGTTTTTAAATTTGGTAGTTCAGCTTGTTTAAGGTAAACATTAAATAACCAAGTGTAATCATCACCAGTAACCTTATTAACGATATCAATAAACTCCTGAGTATTTCGGTATCTCGGAGTGATTTCATCATTTAACTCGAAGTCTTCGCCATAGACTAAATCACGGGTCGCTTGCCAAAACTTTTCATCACCGATTAACCATCGTAAGGTATGTAATGTCCAACCCCCTTTGCCATAAATATCAGAGTTGAACGCTTGGTTTGAGGTAATTTCACCATCAAGTACGATGGCGTGGCAATTCACTAACCCAAGGTAGGATTCGTACATTCTATGTTGATAAGCCGCTTCACCATATCTATACAAGGAATACGCTGGTTGCATGTACAACCCAAACCCTTCATGAAGCCATGCGTCATTGAGCTTTTCGTGGGTCATCACATTTCCAAACCATTCGTGAGCAAGTTCGTGGTGCAACAAAAAGTCAAAACCATGCTCATCACGAACATACTTTTTGCCATAAGCATTTATAGTTTGGTGTTCCATGCCCAAGTGTGGCGTTTCAACAAACCCGAGTTTTTCTGTATACCAAGGATATGGTCCAATCATATTTTCAAAAAATTCGATCTGATGCATTAAATCATCATCAATCATGGTGGTGGCTTTATCAACGCTTTGAGGCAGTGCCCAAAACTCTATGGGTACTCGTTTGCCGTTGACGCTTGTATAGGACTTTTTGATATGCTGGTAAGGCCCAATATTTAACGCAATATTATAGTCGCTAGCCGGTATCTCCAATTATCGGGTCCAACTCCGGAATTTTACTGCATGCACCTAAACTAAAAGTCAGCAACGCTGAACACAGCATCTTATTTAAGAAGATTGACTTGGTGGGTTCGTGTAATGTGTGCCTTAGCACCGTTCGTGCAAAACTAACTTTCCGTTTAGCAGACATCATTTTATCCCTAGGTATAAAAGTAAATTAATAACGTAAGGTATACTCTGTTATTCAGCCGTTTTCAATACAACGTTATTACGACCAGACTCTTTGGCCTCGTACAATGCCTTGTCGGCATCCCGAATTGCATTCGATATACTTATAGACTCATCAACCTCACAGAGCCCAAAACTGCAAGTCACCCAGAGCTCAGCGTCATTTATTTTTAAAGGTGATTGACTCAGTGTCTCGCGCAAACTTTCAAGCACTCGCCTAGCGTCTTTTGCTGTGGTTTCGGGAAAAATAAACATAAACTCTTCTCCGCCCCAGCGAGCTAACACATCTTGTTGCCGAATACGTTTTTTAAACAAAGAGGAAATAGCCACCAAAACATCATCCCCTTTTTCATGACCCAAGGTGTCATTAATACGTTTAAAGTGATCAATATCACCAATGGCAATACTAAAATGTCGCTGAGTTCTCTGCGTTCTGGCGTATTCGCTCTCTAATACTGCTTGTGCGCCGCGTCTGTTCATCAATTGAGTGAGATGGTCGTGGTGGGCCATTCGCTCAAACTGCTCAGATAGATGTAAGGTGGTTCGGTAACTCCTCTCTCGACTGTATTCATAAAATGCCGACAAAAAACTGACCGTCAAAAACGAATACAATAACCTTGTCTTAAAAGTGTAAGAATAAGTAGTTAACAATAACGACTCATCAAATACAAAAAACAACAAAGTACAAACAATAACAAAGGCAATAAGGGCTAATACCCCCCTAACAAATCCAGCAAAAAACATGGTGACCGGCGCCACCAAATAAATCCATAATGGCCCGGTATTGTCTGCCCCGCCCGTTACCAATAAAGTCAAAACTAAAACCATTAAACAAGTGATTAGAATGCTGACAGAAATAAATCGTCCCATAGATGATTCAAATTTAATTTGAATGCGGTGCGATATAAAAAACAAAGTACTTGCGGTAAATAGTATTAGAGCCAATCCAAGCTCGTTACCCCACCAAGCTCTCAAACCCAATAAGAAAGTGAGGGAGACACCGACCGCAGCGAACAAATTCACTACCATTATTCGACGATTCGTTTCATCTTTATGTTCAGGTCGAACACCGCTGTGAATAAAGTCTTTCATTTTTTTTATCATAACAATTCGGGGTGCTACCTTATGTGCTGATTTACATGGACAAATTATAAAACGGTAGATAATACTTACGGGATCAATTACGTTCCTGTAATCGATAACAGTAATACAAGATTTTAATTTCTTCAATGCTAGGACATTTTGACAATACTAGTACGGGAAAAGTATTTTTAACACCCTGATTTACACTTCAATCTTAGTGTGTTCTCGAAAAGAGTAGGGTTTTTGATCTGATTAAGGAGCTTTGATTCAGGTAAACAATCATCATCTACGTAGTCAACAAAATCCGCAGTCGCATCAAATACAAGAATATCGAGCGCTAATCTGTCCAAACCATATATACCGCGATGGATCATATCCGCTGAAAACACCAACAAGTCGCCGGCGGCCAACGGGATCCTTTTACCTAACGGTAAATCGTCATGGCTTTGATGACCATTGAGCTCTTCTCTAACATTTAACTCTAACTCATTGTCCCAGCGCGCATGACTGCCTGGCACTAACTCCATGCCTAGCTCATCAAACAGCGGAACTCTAAAGTGTACGACCTGTGTTTCTTGTATGGCCTTTTGTTGACCTTCCAAGTCATGGTCGTATTGGCAATCTCGATGCCAAAAGTCCTTTTGCTCAGGCCTAACCGGATTAAAAAACAACTGAGTATTCATAAAGGCTGGCTGGTTATGAATAATTGTATTGATCACCGCCATCAACTTGGGGCAGGAAATAAAATTAAATAAGCGGATTCTCTCTTGAGAGTTTAAATACTGGCTACCGGTAATAAGAGAAGAGTTAAACGCTTCTTCCTTATAAAACGTTTCGTTATCAAGTTTCCAACGTTCGTGGAATTTTAAAACGACCTCCCTGAGTGTGGAAATCTCAGAGGCAGTAAAATAATTTCTTAAAACAAAGTAACCGTGTTCGTTATAGTCACGACTACACTGCATTAACGTTTCCAACATTTACTTAAACTGCCTCTGGCTTTATCAACAATTTAGCTTTCTAAATTTGCACAATGCTCAATTATTTATAAAACGCTTCTACTGTACCTGTTTTTTTAATAAGTAATGGCTGGCCACGACGATCAAGTGCCTTAGCAGATGCTACTTTTACCCAGCCTTCGCTGATGCAATACTCTTCAACATCATTACGCTCTTTACCATTTAAAGTAATGCCAATATGGTGCTCAATAATTTCAGCGTTGTAGTGAGGACTACGAGGGTTAATTGAAAGGTGGTTTGGTAACTCTGGTAAATCCGTCTTGTCGTTCATAGTATAAAATTCCGCTACTTGTCACATCAATTACAGGCATGACATAAAAAAAGTGCGCCATTGTAGTCAATACTCCACTATGGCTCAAGGTTTAGTCACTATCGCCCTATTAAAATAAACGTTTTATTCAGTGCTACTATGATTGTTTGACACAGAAACATGTTCCGGTGTGATCATCCACTCTCTACCTTTTAACATGCCTTGCCAATACACCGCAGGAAGTACTTTTTCTTTTAAATACCAAGCCAGCGAAGATGGTTTTTTGTCATTAATTAACCAAGTTGGAAAACTATTTAGGATTTTGCCGCCGTACCCAAATTCCGCCAAAACGACTTTTCCTACTTCCACGGTTAATGGACAACTCCCGTAACCGTTGTATATCGCTTTTTTATCAGCTTCGCCACGCTCATATAAAAGGTTAGTGGCAACAACAGGCGCTTGCATTCGCGCGGCTGCCGCAGTTTTGGCATTAGGTGCATTTGTCGCGTCGCCCAAAGCAAAAACATTTGCGTACTTTTTATGTTGTAACGTAGATTGATCAATATCTATCCAGCCATTAGTATCTGCCAAAGGACTAGACTTGATAAAGTCTGGAGCCGACTGTGGAGGCACAACATGCAACATATCAAACTCAATTTCTTTTAAAAATACTGAGTCCCCTTGCGTTACTTTAAAGATTGCTGTTTTCGACTTACCTTTAACCTCAATCAGTTCCTGTGAAAAATTTAGTTTCGCGTTATATTTCTCAACATATTCCATTAATGCTGGAACGTATTCTTTTACGCCAAACAGCACTGGTCCAGCATTGTAAAATTCCACTTCTATATTTCTCAACGCGTCATTTTTGTACCAGTAGTCGCTTGATAAATACATGGCTTTTTGGGGTGCTCCGGCACATTTTATTGGCATAGGTGGTTGAGAGAATACAGCTTTACCTGATTTAAGGTTTTGGACCAACTCCCACGTATACGGAGCCAAATCATATCGATAATTTGAAGTTACACCATTTTGCCCAAGTGTTTCAGTTAACCCTTTGATTTTATTCCAGTCCAATTTAATACCCGGGCAAACAATCAATTGCTCGTATTTTATTGCCCGGCAACCATCTATAATTATTAAGTTTTCATCTGGCAAGAACGCCGCTACTGCAGACTGTATCCATTTAACGCCTTTGGGAATAATCGACGCCATTGTTCTAACTGTTTGTTGTGGTGAAAACACACCTCTGCCAACCAATGTCCAGCCAGGCTGGTAATAATGAATATCACTGGGGTCAATGATAACGATGTCCGCATTTGGGCTTCTCGCTTTAATGCTCGCTGCAGCCGCTATTCCACCAGCGCCACCGCCTACAATCACAATTGAATAAACGGCATCATAGCTATTAACATTGGTTTCACCATTATTTTGTAACCGTCTTACAACTCCCGCCAAGTCATAGCCTGCATTTTGACCAAGTTTTAAAATTTCATCATAAGAATATTTTGGATGAGCGCCCATGGACCACAAGGTAATAGACCGTGTGCCGGTACGACAATAAGCTAATGTAGGGCTAGGTAAAGCGTCTAACTTTGATTTAAAGTCAGTCACCTCTTGTTCAGTCACCTTTGCACTTGGCACTGGAACATGAATACAGGTCAATCCTAATTCAGTCGCGCGTTGTTGTATTTCATCAAAGGTAACTTGCTCTGCACTCTCACCGTCGGGGCGATTACACATGATAGACTTAAAACCCAAAGCACTAATTTTTTCAACATCGTCAACGGTAATTTGTGGGCTTACTGAGAAGTTTTCCGTTACATTTTTATAATTTGTATTATACATCGATATTTCTCCTAATCCTTGAGCCATTTAAACAAGCTCTTTTGAGATAATAAAAACTGCAATTATCAGGGTAAAAAAAGCGAAGAATTTTTGTAGTGTCACGCCATCTAGTTTTTTTGCTAATTTGGTTGATACTGCCATTCCCACAATAGTCGCCACTAACATAAGTGGTAGTAAGGGGACTTCTAATGGAATTCCGGCTTGTAGATCACCCACAAAACCAAGCAGTGACTTAAGCGCAATAATAAACAGTGACGCGCCAACGGCATTTTTAATTGGCATACCTAAAAATAGAACCAATGCAGGGATGATCAAAAATCCACCTCCCGCGCCCAGAATACCGGTAACAAGCCCAACGACTGCACCTTCAAACATTATTAGCGTCACTTTAGGCTTTTTGGTTTGCTCAGGTAATTCGTTATCACCAGCACTTTCCAATGCCGGTTTAGCTCGGTAAGATTTCAACAGCATCATGATCGCCGAAGCGAACATTAAGGCTGCAAAAAGTAGCATAATCGCTGTATTTTTTGACAACTCAAACGGTGAGGTCAATAAGGTATCAGGAATATTCGGCATAATAAAAGCACGAGTAATGTAAACCGCAATAATGGATGGCGCCGCAAATAGCAACGAGGCTTTAACGTCAACTAGTCCATCTTTGAAATAACGATAAGCACCAAAGGCTGCCGTCGCTCCCACTAATAGTAATGAGTAGCCCGTTGCAATATCTGGCGATACGCCCATGAGATAAACTAAAATGGGTACGGTCAGGATTGAGCCGCCACCTCCGATAACTCCAAGCACAACGCCCATCAATACCGCCATTAAATAGCCGAGTAATATCATAATGACTCCAAATATTCTTTTTCTAGCGAGAATGCGCCTCGAATGTCACCCAATTTAAATCCAGTGGCATGATCATTGGGATAGTGCTCAGCTAATGCTTTACTTACTTCATCAGAAACGTTCTCACCGTGGCATGAAAGGCATAAACCGCCTGTTGGTATTGCTTGCATGTACCTGAAACTAATATCGGTTACTTTTATTTTGTTGAGTGCGTTAAAGTTAGTGCCTTTAGCTTTGATACGCTCTAGATATTCTAAGGTTTCTCGTTCCCAGGCATCGGGGGTATTTAACGGATTTCGGGTTTTTAAACTGGTTCTAGAAACACGCCAACCTTGGGTTGAAAGGTCAGCCGCTATTTGCGGTGCTGCCGTTTTACACACAGAAATACCTTTGCTTAACCCGCCTTCCGAAATTGCCGCTTTAAGCTTTGATTTAAGTGTTTTGGAAAATATTTGTATGCGTTTTTTCGCCTCATCAACTTCTGGTATTTGCACTTTAGATTCTGCACTAGCGGCTGTACTGCTTAGTGCCCAAATGATCGTCGCTACAATTAACTGTTTCATATTGCCCCCGATAAAATGTTAGGTTCAAGCTCAAAGTTAAAGCTGGTTTAATGGTATTTTTAAATAGCGGGTGCCATTTTCTTCTTCCGGTGGCGCTTCACCTGCACGAATATTTAACTGAATCGAGGGAAGGATCAGTCGTGGCATTGCCAAACCTTTGTCCCTGGTTTCACGCATATCAATGAATTCAGCTTTAGAAATACCATTGTGAACATGTTTGTTCTGTTCTTTCTGCTCTTTTACAGAAACACTGCAACGATGACTTCTGCCCTCTGTCGGGTAATCATGACAAACATAAATCAAGGTATCGTCAGGTTTAGATAAGAGTAATTGAATGGAGTCAAAAAGCTCAGAAGCACTGCCGCCAGGAAAATCACAGCGAGCAGTGCCCACGTCAGGCATAAAAATAGTATCACCCACAAACATTGCGTCATTTTCAAGAACGTAAACTAAATCTGCTGGCGTGTGACCAGGCGTATGCATAACTGAAAAACTGAGTTCACCTAACGAAATGACATCACCATCGTTAAATAGTTGATCAAACTGAGCACCATTTGGCAAAAACTCTTTTTCTAGATTAAACAGCGCCTTGAATGTATCTTGAACTTTGGTAATGCATTTACCAATTCCAATCTTAGCGTTATATCGTTGTTTGAAGAATGGTGCGCCACTGATATGGTCGGCATGAGCATGAGTTTCTAGTGCCCACTCTAAGGTCAACTTGTTAGCATCAATATAGTCTGCGATTTTGTTAACGCTAACTTCCGAAGTACGGCCAGACTTATAATCAAAGTCTAAAACTGGGTCAATGACTGCGGCTTTTTTTGTGACGTTACAGTAAACAACATAGCTAAATGTCTCACTGTCATGGTCTAAAAACTCTTGAATTGTGTATTTATTATTACTCATGAATTTTCTCCTTGTGTGCCCAAAGAACCAATTTTCCTTGGGCTTTATCAATGTTCAAGCTTTACTAATGTGCAAATCTTTTTTGCTGAAGTACCAGTCTACGTAATCGTACCCTTTGCCCTTTCTGCTAGCTGCGTCTTCAACTGTATGAGGTGGCGGTACAATTACTTGTTGTCCCTCTACCCAATTTTCAGGCGTAGCTACGCCATTTTCATCACTAGTTTGAAGCGCTTTAACTAATCGAACAAACTCTCTGATTGAGCGTGAACACTGTCGATGGAAAGACCCAGTAGCTCGGTATTCATACTCGCAAACTCATCCGCTGCATTAGCAAAGCCAATAAACTCTGTCGTTCATGTTGTTTCTCCTAGGTTATGTCCAATTGACCATAACAATTTAGAATAAGCATATAACTTTTGTATATATAATAAAACCGAACACTATATTAGAAAAAACTAAATTACAATAAGGTGCTGATTTAATATAAGATTTATTTTAAAAAACTCATCTACTTTTACCGTATGTAGAATTCAAGCTAGCCTAAATGCCTTTCTATCGGCGTACTCAACGTAAGTGTTTTATTGATATTTAAGTGTTCTGGTTGTAGGTGGCTCGCCACAATAACAATTCGCTCAGATGCCAACTCATTAATTATCCGGCTCACATTTTCAATGTTATTAACGTCCAGTCCCTCAAATGGTTCATCTAATAGAACAACCGATGCATCTGATAATATTGCTCTAGCTAACCCCAGCCGCTTCAATTCACCGCCTGATAAATTTCGCCCGTTCGTGCCTAACCATTGGTCTAAGTTTGAGAAGCTACTCAACTGAAGCCGTTTTAACACAGCAAAGCACGCTTCGTCATTGGTATTGGGGTTGGCAATTAAAAGGTTGTCTCGCAATGTCCCAGATAAACAGTACGGGGATTGCTCCGTAAAAAGAATGTGTTGGTTTACCGTTAAATGATTTGCCTTTACTTGATCATTAAAAATTACATCACCATCAAACCCAATAAAACCTGACATTGCTTGCAGTAAACGAGATTTTCCTATACCGGAATCGCCTGTTATTAATAACAAGCTCGGTGAAGTTATTTCGATACTGACCTGCTGATGCTTCGCCTTCAAAGGTAAAACGTGAGTCATGGTCAACGACGTTATCCTAGCTAAACTCGCAATGGAATCATCGTTTAGCGCCGCTTTAGTTTTTTTGGGCAACGCCTGTGACGTTAATACTTTAGAACCATCAACGTAATCTAATAAGCGTATATTTGTGGCAAATATTCGACCAAGCCAGTCCGGTGCAGCCAATAACACCATAGGGATAACCAAGCCAATCGGTTCATAGTATTGTGCGGTATACAGTGACGGTATAGCTACTAAGACCCCACTCAAACTGATGATTAATAATACCCACTCAGCGCCCTTTTGCAGTTGCTTTATAGCGCGTATTTGACAATAAAAACCTCTGCCAACTGGCAATGTGTTACTTTTGTATAAATGCCAAATATCCACCGAATCAACTTTAAACTGAATATCCTTTTCTAGTTGAAGCCGCAATACGGCCAGTCGTCGTGCTTGCTTTACACTTACCCAAATAATCACCACAAACAAAGCGAAGCTGACTAACGCAAAAAACAGCCACAATGCACTTAATAAGGGCACAAACCAAAGCGTAAATATCATAATGCCCGTTGCACTTATCCAGGCTGATGCATTTTGTGCAACCCAGCCCACCCAAACCGACGCTACGGCTTCTGTATGAAAGGTCAACTTATCGGCTTCTTCTGCAGTGGATGCGGTAGGTTTGTTTTTCATTCTAGCAAATAGCGTTAGCCTTAAATTGGACAAGCTTTGCAACAGGTGCTTATGCCCTACCCACATTTCGGCATAACCGCTAGAAATTCTAATTAATGCTAAAGCTCTGATCACCACCGCTGGCAACATATAGTTAAAACCCACGCCCGACACTGCACATGCAGCAATAAACCAGGCTGAAACCATTAATATTGCTAATCCCGACAGTGCATGAACAACGGCTAAAAACAACGCTAACAAAGGCACTTTTTTGATAAATGTACCGTTCATTTTATTGCTCATCAACCACTCCTTGAGTCAACGGTTTATCATTTATCACACCATTTTCAACGTTCCAATCTCTTTCAAACCACGCCATAGGAAGCGCTTTGTGCGACGCCCAAATCAGTGTTTTATTCTCAAAAACTTGGTGTATTAATTGAGATAATTGCAAATGAAGATATTCAGGAAGGTGAGCGGTTGGTTCATCTAACAACACCATTCTCGGGTTACGCAATAAAACCCGTGCTAACGCCAATCTATGCGCCTCTCCACCAGACATTGGCGGATGCTCCCCCATAATAGTATTTAAACCGTGAGGCAAGTTTTCTAACCATTGAGTTAACTCAACCTGATGGATCACCGCGAGTAATTCATCATCACTAAACGCGCCATCTAGAGCTAAATTGTCAGCCACCGAAAAAGGGGTTATTACCGCATGTTGACCAACAAACGCTACGTCCGTTGGCAAACGGTGCGTCGATGTTCGCAATCCCATTAGGGCTTCAAGTAGCACGGTTTTACCTGAGCCAGACGCCCCTGACAGCTTGATGTGCTGGCCTAGATTGATGGTCAATGATACTGCCGTTAAACTCGGCTCGTCTATTTTAAAGTTTTGCCAATGAAGGTCCGTACTTGAGGATGGCGCCGGCGCTGTATTTTTGATGTCATAAAGTGGTGACAACGCTTCAGACGCGGCTTCGGCCTCTGCCTTTTGATGGTAAAAACGACCCAACGCTTTTAATTCAGAAAACAAGAGTGGTGATATAAGTAGTAAATAAAGACCATCGCTAAACGCTATATCTGGCCCTATATTAATTTCCCCTAATAGGTTAAAGCCAATAAACACGGCAACCAACGCCATAGAGACCGTGGCAAAAAAGTCCAATACTGTGTTCGACAGAAATGCCATACTGACCACTCGCATAGTACGCTGATTAACTACATCACTGGCCAACTTTAATCGCTCTGTTTCGTGATCATGTCGTTTAAATGCAGCAATGAGCGTCATGCCCTTCAACCGATCTATAAATAGGCCTCCTAACCGTTCAAGTGCAAGGAAGTGTTGGCGGTGTAATTTAGCCGCGCCATGCCCAACCAAAATCATAAAGACAGGAATGAGCGGTAACGTCACCATTAACAAAATAGCGATTAAGTAATTAACGGGGAATATAGAGCCAATAACTAGTAATGGAATCAAACCTGATAACCATTTTTGAATCTGGTATTCGCTCAAGTAAGTTGCAACTGAAGGAATATGAGTCAGCCATATATGATGCCAGTAATAACTGCTTGTTTTTCCAATGAGCACCTTTTGATGCGCTAACAGTCGCTGCTGACAGAGCGACTCTAGCTCTGTTTCAATTTTTAATTTGGTGCGAAGCTGCAGCCAATCGCTGAGGAACTTTAATATTGACCAGCTACCAATACTGACTACAAACTTAAAAAATAAGGGTTCGTTTAATTTTTGTTGCTCAACAATTAGCTGATACATTAACTGTGAAAAGGTCCAAAAGCACAGCACCTGACTTATTATCATCAATACTTTGAGTGCTAACAATGTTACCAAGGCGTTGCGATATTGTTTAATAAAAGCCCGTAACCACTGCTGTGCTTTTGATTCCAAGATTAACTCTCTTCTGGTCTGTCTAAGTCTTCAGTTGATTCCAACCAAAGTGCGTTAATAATGCCAAACGAACAAGCTAACAGTACGCCTAAAATCCAAGTGAAATACCACATAGTCACTCCTTAATAAATTGTGTGTGATTGATTTAAGTCGGCTTCTTTTATTCTGCCGCGCATCACATAAAAACTGTAAGTTGTGTAAGCCAAAATAACTGGCACTAATACGCAAGCCACACCAAACATAATCTTCAATGTCAGATAACTCGATGTTGCATCCCACACTGTTAAGCTAACGGCTGGTACAGTGCTGCTTGGCATTAAGAATGGAAACATTGAAAAGCCAGCAGTGAGAATAATGCCCGCTATAGACAGCGCACTTGCAACAAACGCAAACCCACTTCGATTAACTTTTGATAGTGCAGCGCATGCTAGTGCTCCGGCAATACCAAGTATTGGAGCAATAATCATCCAAGGATATTTAGAATAGTTTTGTAACCAAGCCCCTGACTCAATAATAACTTCTTTCTTCATTGGGTTACTGGTTGCAAACGTATCAATTTCTGACGTAATCACATAGCCGTCAACGCCCAATGCTAAGTAGACACCAGCAAGCGAAAATAGCACTGCCGTCGCCACTGATAGAATAACCGACACAGAACGCGATCTATTCAGCAAGTTGCCATCCGTTTTTAATTGCAACCAAACTGAACCATGATTCAATATCATTGCAACAGACACCAACCCACATAAAATAGCGAAAGGTGTTAACAATCCCCAAAAGCTGCCTGAATAAGTTGGTTTGAGCATATTGTCATATTCAAATGGAACGCCTAATAATAAGTTACCAAATGCAACACCAAATATAAGCGTCGGCACTAATCCACCAGCAAACAACGCCCAATCCCAGCTTTTACGCCAAGTAGGGTTTGTTAATTTACTACGATAATCAAACCCTAAAGGTCGCATCCAAAGTGCAATTAACGTTAGTGCTAAGGCGACATAAAATCCGGAAAAAGCCGCAGCATAAATAAGTGGCCAAGCTGCAAACAATGCGCCACCAGCAGTAACCAACCAAACCTGGTTGCCATCCCAGTGAGGCCCAATAGTATTAATCATTACTCGACGCTCTTGGTCAGTTCGGCCTACTAGCGTTAACAATGCACCAACACCCAAATCAAAACCATCGGTCACAGCAAACCCAATGAGCAACACACCAATTAGTACCCACCAAATAATTCTGAGTGATTCATAATCAATCATGAATTTTCTCCTTCGCTATCTAATCTCATCAACACACGTTCGCGCTCTGCTATTTCTTCTTGCTCTTTAGCTAATTGCGTAGGTCCTTTTCTGGCAAACTTTTGCATCAAATAAAAGGCAACAATAAACATCACGGTATAAAACGATGTATAAGCAACAAGGGTAAATATCACGTCACTTTCCGTTAAGTTGGACACTGCCGTATGTACCGGTAAAATTTCTGCAATAGACCAAGGCTGACGACCATACTCTGCCACAAACCAACCTGCTTCACTTGCAATCCAAGGCAACGGGAGCCCCCACAGAGCAATCTTAAGTAACCATCTCGGTTTGGTAATTTGATGCTTGGTAGAGTAATAAAATGAAAAGCCAAAAATGAGTAACATAGCAAAACCGCTGGCCACCATAATTCTAAAGCTCCAAAACAATGGCGCCACAGCTGGGATAGAGTAATCCACTGCTTTTTCTATGGCCTCAGGCGTTGGTTTGGTGATGTCTTCTACAAATGGCTCGAGTAATAGTGCATAACCCATATCCGCTTTATGAGCATCAAATTGAGCTTGCTGGGCATCAGTAGCGGTGCCATCTCGAACAACGTCAAGCACCTTGTGCGCTTCTACACCTGAAATAATGCGCTCACGGTGGCGCTTTTCATGTTCTTTTAAACCCATTACCTCTTCGTCCAAAGAGCGAGTCGCAATGATCCCCATCAAATAAGGAATACGAACGGCATAATCCACTTCTTGTGTTTCATCATTAGGAATACCAAATAACGTAAATGGCGCTGGCGCTGGGTGAGTTTCATATTCTGCTTCCACGGCCGCTAACTTAACTTGTTGTACGTCACCAAGTTCATAACCACTTTCATCGCCCAGTACAATTACAGATAATACTGATGCCAACCCAAAACTCGCTGCGATGGCAAAAGAACGACGAGCAAAGGCAATCTCTTTGTGGTTTAACAGGTAGTAACTAGAAATAGCGAGCACGAACATAGCGCCCGTTACATAACCAGCAGACACGGTATGAACAAACTTTACTTGCGCAACGGGGTTAAAAATCATTTCAGAAAAACTCAGCATCTCCATACGCATTGATTCAACATTAAACTCGGCACCAACAGGGTATTGCATCCAGCCATTAGCTATTAAAATCCAGAGAGCTGATAAGTTTGAACCTATTGCGACTAACCAAGTGATCGCTAAATGTTTACGTTTGGACATTTTGTCCCAACCAAAAAAGAATAGGCCAACAAGCGTGGATTCAAGAAAGAACGCCATTAGCGCTTCAACGGCTAAAGGAGCACCAAATATATCACCAACATAATGAGAGTAATAAGACCAGTTCATACCAAACTGGAACTCCATCGTTAAACCGGTAGCAACACCAATAGCAAAATTAATCCCAAATAATTTGCCCCAGAATTTCGTCATTTGTTTGTATATTTCTTTACCGGTCATAACATAAACCGACTCCATTATGGCCAGTAAAAAACTAAGGCCTAACGTGAGTGGAACAAAAATAAAATGAAACATAGCTGTCATTGCAAACTGCAACCGTGACAGCTCCACCAGTGTTTCGTTCATACGACTCTCCAAATAGTATAATGTTTGTACTTACACTGTGGTTTTGCACTAACTGTGCCAATTAACACAACTATAAAATCCGCTTGCAATGCCCATTAAATATGGGGTTTCAGCTACCCCACTGGTTGATTGTCAACCAATAACACAAGCACCTATTTGACATAAATGACAAACAAAATGACAAAGCTGACAATGTCGTGCTATTTTGTCGTTATGTAATAACGCTATTTTATTAAAAACATAGGCTTAAAATGAACATTTCAATCGTACAATCAATGATTAACGCAATTGAAAAACCGGCTATATTTATTTCAACTGAGTATGTTATCAAAGCCGTAAATCAGCGCTATGTTGACGCCTATAAAAAGCCAGTCAATGTAGGTACAAGTCGCTGCTATGAAGTGTCCCATTCAAGCTCAAAGCCTTGTGATCAAAATGGCGAGAGCTGTCCAATTCAAGAGTGCATTCAAACTGAAAAAGCGACCAGTGTTGTACATATTCATCAAATGCCAACGGGTAAAGAGTTTTGCGATATTATTATGAGGCCCGTGAAAGATGAAGACGGCATAACAATTGGGTTTTTAGAGATATTGGAAAATATCCGGTATGCTGCCAGTAGCCCCAAAAAAAATAAAATGTTGGGTAAAAGTGACCTTTTCTTATCGATGTTAAAACATATCAACCGAGCGGCAAAATCCAATATATCGGTTCTACTTCAAGGACAAACAGGAACAGGCAAAGAACTCGTTGCCAAAGCATTACATGAAAGCAGCACTCGAAACGAACAACCTTTTGAAGTAATCGAATGTTCAGGATTACCTGAATCGCTTTTTGAATCTGAATTGTTTGGCCATGAAAAAGGCGCATTTACTGGTGCAGTGCAAAGTAAAAAAGGCTTAGTTGAACTTGCCGATGGCGGCACCGTTTTTTTTGATGAAATAGCCGATGTTCCACTTGCCATGCAAGTTAAGCTTTTACGCCTTATTGAAACACAAACCTATCGTAGCGTTGGTGGCACCAAGGTCAAGACCGTCAATTTGAGGTTCATTGCCGCCTCTCATAAAAACCTGCTTGAACTTGTTAGAAAAGGCATGTTTAGAGAGGACCTCTATTATCGTATTGCAGGGTTCCCAATTCAATTACCTACTTTAAAGCAGCGTTCGGAAGACATTGAGTTACTCGCTTCTCAGTTTTTAATTGATGCTAAATACGATGATAAACATTTAAGTGACGAAGCGTTAACAGCGTTAAAAAACTATGACTTCCCCGGCAATATTCGAGAGTTAAAGAACATTGTTTCCCAGGCAGCCCTTATGGCCGACAACGCCGCTATCTTAGCCAGTGATTTACCCTTGCATGTTACTCAAAATGAGCACACGCAATTAAGTGGACAAGTGCCAACTAATAAACCAGCGCCCACGGTACAACAGATAATGACGTTAGAAGAATTAGAAGCCAGTTACCTAGAGACCTTACTGACAACAAATACACTTTCATTTGACGACTTAGCCGCATCTTTAAAAATTAGCCCTCGAACTTTGTATCGAAAACTAAAAAAATACAATATCGCCAATACCCTTCCCTTTTAATTGAATAAAAAAAGAAAAACTGGATAGCCATTGGATTCAACCATTAGGGTTGTGTTAGGTTTTGCATGTGGTGTTGCTGGAATGATGTTAACGCAATAAAATGAAGGCAAATAAGGAAATGGCAAAGCATAAACTATTTATTGTTGTACTCTGCCATTTTTAATCTCTAACTCAGTCTGTTCTATTAACAGTTAAGCCACTAGTCTTTTAAAATCGGTAAACGCACATCAGACTTGATATACACTTCCATTCGTCTATTTTTATTGGCGTCATCGCTTACTAATTCAGTTTCGCCCTTACCAATAGCATTAATAATTGAGGCATCAATACCAAAACGTTCCGTTAAGAATGTCGCCACTGCCTTAGCTCGTTGTAACGATAGTTTTTGATTATAAGCTGCTGGTCCAGACGCCGAAGTGTGACCCACTACATTAAGAGAATCTACATTGTATTCTTTAATAAAGGCCGCTAAGTTAGCCAATTCATCGTAGTAACGTTTGTTGATTTCAGAGCTATTATTGTCATATAAAATAACCACTTTCATATCAACAGGCTTCATTTCATATTGCGAACAACCGTCTTTATCAACAACATGGTTAATCGGTGTATCTGCGCATTTATCATTTTCATCGAAAACACCATCGCCATCAGTATCTACTGGCTTTTGTTTTTCAGCGATAACTGGTTGAACTGGAGCTGGCTTAGGTGCAGAAACCGGTGCTGACTCAACAATTGGAGCTGGTTTTTGAGCTGCGGCCTTGTAAGTTGGTCCCTTGTCGTCAAAGAAGTAACGAAAACCTACAGATACAACGTTGACGTCATCATCTTGTAGCGGAATATGTTGGTAACTAACATAAGCCTGAGTGTTGTAATTGATGTGGTAACCAACTTCACCGCCTAACCATATACCTGAGTCCGATCTTTTTTCTGCGTTTGGATTTACAATAGTTACACCCGATAGCTCCGACGAAATTGCATCCATTTCCCAGTCATAATAACCAAGCTTTCCGGTTAACGTGAAGCCATCCTCTAAAGGTATAGTGCCAAGTACACTAATTGATATCCCGTCAGCGGTTTCTGGATAAACACGCTCAGATAAGACGTAGTAAGACTGTAAATTAGTCGCTGTTCCAGAGAAGCTCGCAGCGCGGTCACCTAAGTCTTGATATCCACCCTCGACACTAAAATATTCATTAAAGCGATAACCAACAAACAAACTATAACTGGTGTCAATTCTATCAATGGCACTTGAGTTTGTGCTTAAGCCTGAGCTTGAGTATAGGGAATCTAAATTTTGTGAGGATACATCTGTTTTAGCTTGCCCTAATTGACCACCAACATAAAAGCCAAGAGCATATGGCCAATTATTATCTTGTTGTTGCGTTTCAGCTGCATTAGCATTTAAAGCAAAGCCAGCTAGTAATGCGATTGTAAGTTTGGAAAATGGTGTGTGTTTTCCTAATTTCATTTTTAATTCCTTTGTTTTTTTTAACCGAAAATTACGCAATCACGCAAAACAACATCGATATCACTTTGATTTAGAAGTAGCTTGTTTATCATGAGGCAAGCTGTCACATTGGTCAACTTTAAGGGCACAACTTTGAGTCAATTTTGTTATTGAGTTACCTGCTAACTTAATTACAATGTCATCAACCTCTAATAACGAGAATAATAATGCCGGCTGATCGATTTATTCCCTTTAGAAAACAAGATATTGTTGAAATGTGTCGTAAAGAATTGCCAAATTCAAATGACAGTGACTCTTTTAAACAATTTAGTGATTTGCTTTCAAGTTATATTCATTTTGATTATCACAGTGTTTTAGAGTCGCTTAAAAATAATTATGCGCCTTTTGATCCTAACGCCGATACCAGATTGTTAAATGCGTTAAGCGATGAAGAAAAGCGACAATGCCAACAATCCTTTGCCAGTAACTTTGCCAATGTTCTAAATGCCGCCAATTATGAAAAAATTACAGAACAAGACCTACAAGACGCATTAACGGAAGAGTCATTATTTAAAGTTCGCTTGGAAGTTGAATTTGAAGACTTTGAGCAAGTGGTCTTTTACCGACGCGGGGAGTCTCAAAAAAGAGAAACTCTTAGATCGTTTTTTGGCTTACGAAAACAACTTATAGAGTTCACTAACTACGATCGGGTTGCAGTATTTATTACCTTAAAAGACGCCTCTCATTTTAGTAAAAAAAACAAAGCTCCTGTTGGTTTTGAGCCAGGCTCAACAATAATCAAACTGTTTCAAAACGTACCTAAAGCAGATTTAGAAATGCTATTTCCTAATAGTGAAGTTAGGATGCGTCGCATCGACAAAATCCTAATTGGTGCATCTGCAGCAGTTGGTGGTTCTGTTGTTTTGGCGACTAAATTAGGCCCAACATTATTGTTACTTGCTGCCCTTTTTGGTTTTTGGCTTGGCCTAAAAGACACCCCTGTTCAATTAACTAAACAACACTTGCTTACTATCGGTATGGGTTTCGGCGTGTTAGGCGGTTTCATTTTTAAAGAATGGAGCAAATTCAAGAACCGTAAAATCAAATTTATGAAAGCACTATCTGACAGCCTGTATTTTAAGAACCTCGATAATAACGCCGGCGTTTTTCATACTCTTATTGACTCAGCAGAAGAAGAAGACGTTAAAGAAGCCCTTCTCGCTTATACTTTTTTACTAAAGAACCCTGCAGGCCTAAACGCAGCTGAATTAGATAAAACCATTGAAACTTGGTTTGAACAGACTCACAAATGCACATTGGATTTTGAAATTGAGGATGCGCTCGATAAATTGGAACGCATGGAGTTAGTGAATAAAAACGTTAACTTTACTAAAGACACCGTCTCCGGTGAGTATCAAGCTACTTTTGTTGCTAAGCCGCTCAAGGAAGCTAAGCAACAACTTGATAAAAAGTGGGATAATATTTTTAGTTACAACATTGACGTTACACCACAGTTTTAGGTTTTAGGTTTTAGGTTTTCACCAAACACCATGTAGGCCAACGCCCCGCCATACATATCAACCACTATATGCAAAAGAATGGGTACCAAAAGTGACTCTGTTGCCAAATATATTAATGCCATTATTAACCCTAACAACGCGGTACGTATAACGTGTACAGGGCCCTGATATATATGCGGTAAACCAAATAAAATACTAGAAATAATGACCGCTCCATACGTTGGTAAATAATCACCTAAGGCATGCATCAAATACCCTCTAAATAAAATCTCCTCACATATCCCTGCACTAATCGAAACGCCAAATATAAACCAACGATATTCGCTCGGATTAGTGGGCAAAAACCACCTAATGTAAGCCATTTGTGCTTTTAACGCCATTTGCTCTTGGTCGTTCTTTTTAAGCTGTTGTAGTGATTTATAAAAATACGCCGCCAACAAAAAAACAACTAATGATCCCAATAAGTTTATCCAATCCCACTTAAAAACAAGTCCAATATCATCTAAAACAAGGCCCATATCAGCGCCACTCTCAAATACAACAAACATAAGTACAAGAACAGGCAACCACAGCATGACAATGGTACTGCCATAAACGGTTATGCGTTTCTCTGGACTAGACAGAACTAACCGTTTATCTGTTTCCCAAGTAAAGTAAATGTATACTGGATATAAAACAAAATAAGCCCACAATAAATATTCCATAGTATGTATTCTCTTTGTTTATATTGATTGTAAAATCAGGGTTAACATTGAATTTCCATACTACCTTCCATAAATAATAAACAAATACTATTATGGTTTTAAACAACTATACTAAAAGTTTATAAACGATGTTTAAAACCGAAACCCTCATTGCCTTTGTACTTGTTGCAAAGCACCGCAGCTTCACACTAGCGGCTGAAGAACAGTGTCAAACTCCCATGGCGATTAGCAAGCAGGTGTCACAGCTTGAGCAACGCTTAGGCGCAGCATTATTTGAACGTACTACACGTAAGGTCAACTTAACTGAGTTCGGTCAATCGTTTTTGGTTAAAGCAAAAAACATACTTGAGCAACATGACGCTCTGCAAGACTGGCTAGAAACAAAAAAAGGCGAATATACCGGCTCATTAAAGGTATTAAGCCAAGATATTCAAACTTACGAAGAAACCGTTTTTCCATGGTTAGCGGAGTTCAGCCAGCTGTACCCTGATATTGAGTTATCGTTTGATGTACAAGAAAACGCGATTGATATTGAACACAACCCCAACGACATATATTGGGGCGTAGCCGATTATCTTGGTCTTAAACATCCCGGATTAAAAAGACGATCTTTGTGGAAAACCAAGTTAGGTATATTTGCATCACCTGACTATTTAGAAAAGTTTGGTGTGCCTCAAACTCCTGATGATCTAAAACACCATCAAATGATAAGCCATACTCATTCACAACCAAACAATGCCCTTGCCGTTAACAAAACGCCGAACAGCGATCAAATAGAAATGGAATTTGAAATATTAAACGCGCCCATTAAAACGGTGGCATGTCATTCTGCTCTTGCAATAGACGGATTAGGGTTAATCAATGCCCTTTACGACAATAACGATATAAAACAGGCAGTTAAGAACAAAAGGCTTGTGCCAGTATTAACTGAGTACTGGTATCAAAATGCAGAGATTTACCTCTATTATCATAATGTAAAAATAGAACAGCCTAAAGTAAGAGCATTTATAGACTTTTTCTTATCTAAGAGGGAGCTTTGGTAAAATTAGACACATTGATTCACCCCTTATCAAATGTACATTTTCACAGAGGCACTTAGCGTATTTCCAAAGTCTGAGATCAAGCGCTGATTTTACTTTTTTAGGATATCTTCATGATACCTCAGGTGATAATTCATCTATTGAAACCACCTGATTTCGACCCGTTTTTTTAGCCTGATACAATGACTCATCCGCTAGTTTCACTAACTCATCAAAGCTTGTTTTATTGGCGGTACCACTTGCGACACCCACACTTATCGTAATCTTAGAAAAGTCATTTACATTATTTTCATCAAAATAACGCCGCATTTGCTCTGCTACACTTTTTGCTTGCGCCAAGTCAGTATCTGGCAAAAACACAAGAAATTCTTCTCCTCCCCACCGAAGGATAATATCAGAGACCCGCAGTCGTTTTTTAAGAGCGCGTGCAACATGCTTTAGCACATCATCACCTACTACATGACCAAACTTATCATTAATCCGCTTAAACCAGTCTAAGTCGATTAACAAGATTGACATTGGGCTCTGCTGGCGATCGCCTAGTTTCCATACTGGATATACAAGTTCATTTAAAGCGCGTCGGTTATACAAACTAGTGAGCGGATCTATTCGGGCATAATGTTCTGCTGTGAGTCGGGCATCGTACGCCACCTTAAAATTAAACCCAAATGATACTGATAACAAAGACATTTCTAAAAGCATGCCTATTTCTATGCCTCTAAACGCCCACTGCGTATAAGGGAGAAGGCCCCATGTGGTCATGCTTGAAATAAAAGCACCGCACGTTCCTATTAATATTGCAGGCACAAAAAATTTAGCTAACGGGTTTCCGTTTTTATATGAATAATAGCCAATGACCAACATCCAAATGGCCATAGTAGAAAGAATGACGAGCTGCACCATGACAGCAAAAGAAACGCTACCAACAAATAAGATAATGCAGCCTACCGTGGCCAATGAACCATATATAAGGTGGCGGTATGAATACAGCCTTGGCAAGTATTTTTTAATCTGCAGATATTCAATTGTAAACAAAACGCCGGAACAAATATAAATAAACATCAACAACGGCATTAACCACTGTTGTTTTAAAACATCTGTAGGCCAGAGCAGCCAAAAACCATGTCCAGTGTAAGTAAAGTTAAAAGCAGTAAATGAAAACAGATAAAAAGAATATAAGCTGTACCTTAACTCTTTAGAATATGCATAAAGTACTAGATTGTAGATTAGTAAAATGATCAATGCGCCGTATAACGCACCATAAAAATAAGCATTTTGTTGTTCAAACTTATCGACGCTATCCGTATCACCAAGATAAACAGGTATGGTCATAGGATCGGCTGACTTAAATCGAAATAGTATATTAGTCACACCTGGCTTGAAGGTATAGACCACTGATGGCATACGCTTTTGACGTTCTCGATCAATAAAAGATGAGGTATCACCGAGCTGTACACTTTTGGTTAAAACACTCTGCTCATAAAAGAAAACATCAATTTCATCTAACCAAGCGTTATCAATTTTAACAACTAATGGTTTTACTTTGTCAGTCGAATTTGTAACAGGTAATACCGCCCAAACAATACTATTAGTAAAACCAAAGCTCACTCTATTGTCGTCATTTTTAACAAAATCACCACGTTTAAACTTAGCGAATGCATCATCAACGTTCATAAAGCGCTTTGGATCTTCAAGCATAAATAGCTCAGAGTTAACAAGCTCTAACTTAGTGTTAAGTGGAGTCGATTTGGCTATTGAAACACCAGAAAAAATGACCAAGAATAAGAGGCCTATTTTGAATACTGAGTGATAAAAGATCCTCAATTTATTCGATATCTCATTGGGTATGGTATTCATCGCGCCAAGGGGCTCTAAAACATTCAATTTCTGGTGGTTTTAGCTTTCCACAAATTGAACGAAAATGATACAAAATAATGGTGGTTTTTTAAACTAACCGTTTAGAAAATAAAAACGCCGGCTAATAATGCCGGCGCTTCATTTTATTGAATTACGTCACTTGTTATTCAGTTATATTAAAAGAACATAATTACCGCTGCGCTGATCCCATCTGTATCATCACCGCTTTGATAACCAAGTGAAGCAGAAAACTGTTCATTAAAGTGATAAATCCCTTTCACACCAAAACCAACTTCTGAATCATCCGCTACGTCTACGTAGCTGATTGAACCCATCAACTCAAATTGCTCGTTTAATAAAGAGCGAACACCACCTTCAAGGCCAAAGCCACTCTCACTTCCATCACCAGATGTACCAAAGCCAGATACCTCAGCCGACAAGTCTACATAAGAAACAACACCAAAAAAGTCAGTAGTGTTTGATAGTGCATAACGATAGCCTGCGCCAACACTAAGAGAATTAAGTTCGAAATCAATCGTGCTTCCATATACCGTCACGTCGTCAGATACTGACGAGTAACTACCTGTTAAAAATACATTTTCATTTAATAGCTTTGTGCCAGAAACGCCAAAGCCAGTAAACTTTGACCCGTCTAAATCTAAAGACTCATAAGACGCAGAAACGCTATCCCAACGAACCTTATCTGCAGCGTGAGCAGAGCCCATAGATAGTAATAAAGCGGATGCTAATAATAGTTTTTTCATTGTTATTCTCCATGCCCATTTAAAAATAGTCAGCACGTCGGGCAAATGCGCTGACACTTAATATTATTGTGACCGAATAAGTTAACCCATTAATAAAATTATAGAAAGCGCTACTCTATAAGAATATGTAATAAAATATTTTTACTGATCAAATTGAACACGTATGCCAGCATTGACATGTGAAATCAATTGGTTGTTGCAACGCTATTCTCTGGTAATGGTTAAATATTTGTTGGTTTAAACAAGTGTCTAGGGAAGTATAACGCTTGCCTGAGCGGCAATTAATAATGCGCTAAAATTGTTGAACATCGTGAAAACAGGCAACTGTAAATTTTCCTGCTTGATTGACTTGTTATGTTTTGATTGCTAAGACATACCGATTACCCAAGGCATAGCAACACCAAAACTAACCGATATAATTCCAAGTATAAATTTAGTGTGATTCATAGAACTACATTTGGAATACATATATAACCCAGTAAAAAAGGCAAATACCGACCACATAACAGAACCCATAAAATACAGGTGAATTGCACCTTGATTTACTGAGGTTGTATAACCGGGGCCAGCAATGAAATTTAAAAGAACTGTGACTAGTAAACCTAGAACAGGTACGAAACTTAACATAAAGATTCTTTTATTAATCGTCGAATTACTCATATACACATCCATTCGATAAAAAACATAACGCTTCATTAAGAAGCGAGTTTGGGCTTGCTATACTTTGCGACGAAGGAGCTCGGCAAGCCGTGACGAGGCCATTTTTAACCACTTGTTATATTTTTTGTACGTTGTTACTAAGTAATGTTTCTATAAGTAATGACGGAATTGCTGCATAAGCCATTGAAACAAGTGGCAAGCTAAGCGCTACAAATACAATTAAGAATAAAACAATAGGTAATGAAAAGTAAAACGCTGCAGCACCACCAATTTCCTGAATAAACTGCGGAACTGGCATTGCGGCCTCTTCAGCGATAATGAGGATAAAAGAATATTAGAGCAGGCAACCAGCTAAAAGGGAAAGTATGTTTTTCTGTAAATTATCCATATTAGACTCCGTCCTTTGATGAAAATATAACGCCTGCCTAAGCGGCAATTAACAATGGGTTAAAATTATTGAGCGCAGCGACAATAACCCATTGTTAATTGTCCGAGCGAACTTGAGAGCGAATTGAGGCTCTTGTTATGTTTTTGTTTGTTTTGATAAATAATATTTAAACAATAGCGCCTGACATAAAGCAAAAACGCCATAGATTAATGCTGCTTGGATAACCCCTAAGAAGAAAGCCAACATAAGTGTAAATATAGCCGCCGCAACAATATAAAAAATACAACCGCCATTGCTAAATCGAGTTATAAACCAATGGGCTGGAAAGCCGAATAAAACCCACCCAAGCATTGAGAAACAAAAGTACATACCAAAAAATAAAACTGAAAACATCAAAAAACCTAAAAGGGAGTCTAAGTTTCGCGGAATGCCCATTTCATAAAGTGAATAAAAAAATATCAGTACGGCAGGTGCAAGTATGCTTCTCAATACTGCAGAACTCATACTAACTCCTAGAAAACATAACAGTATATTAGCCGCAACTCTTTTTAAATCAAACGTAAAAGATGCCCAGACAACACATAAAAATTAAAACGTAGATTGTTTTTAACACTTTAACTTAAGTTATTCTAGAGGTTATAACTACAGCAGGTATAGAAACCGAAACACCTGAACAGCAATTAGTGAACGTCCGTTTGTGCAATTTCCAAATTTAGAGCTCGATACTCCCGAGTGGCTGCAACACGTACAGAGTTGTCCGTTGCTCTCACGTATTTCTGTCCAAAAATGCGTTAGGGCTAATTTCTAGCTCAATACAAACCAAAATCGATAAAACGATTAATAAATCCGTTGAAATTTAATCATTATTTGATAAATGGATTAAACCATTCGCATACTAGAGCCTAACGTTTTGTTATAAATTAGTATTTACAGATTTCCATATTCTGTTCAAAAATAACACAAAAAAATAAGCTCAAATAAACATTATTTCATTTGAGCTTAAGTTAAATAAAAGTGAATTTACTTAGAGTAAGAAACCAACAGTGGTTTTAACTAGCGTTGCCGATTTCGTCTAACACCCACGCCTAATATCGCTAAAGCTAAAAGGCCAAGCGTTGTAGGCTCATTAACCGAGATAGTTGAACCTGCAGGAGAGTTTGTTGTTGGCTGCACAGTTTCTAAACTCGAAAATATCGTTACTGGAGCAGAACGAACAAGGGCGACGCCTGTCGTTCTTGTTCTAGATTGATTAGTATAGTTATCGATATCGAATTTAGCGCGCCCTTTACTACTTTGATTAACACCATAATCGTCCATCACCCACATACGCTTATAACCGCCGTCTCGGTTTAAATCACTACCAAAAAACGCCGCTGAGTATTGCATACCATCTGGAGGATCGATGCCCATATTGTATTCTTCGTATGTAATGCCAAACAAATTCACAAGCATTAATTCGCGATCATCAGCTGCTTCTATAAGTCCATTAGATGAACTATTAAAAGCCCCGTCAAAAGACTCTTCTTCAGACCAAGTAAATGTGCCGTAAGATAAGTCGAATGTATTAAATAAATAAGCGGCCTGCGCATTAGATGCTAGCTGCCAACCACCGGAGTTATAGGCTGAAAGCGCCTGCTGAATGGTCATACCATCCGTTTGATCCCATCGAAGCCATTCTAAACCACTACGATTATCGAAGACAGTATTTGTCGTACCATCCAAAACATAATCTGATATCAATCCAGCGCTCACATTTGTAGACACGACGAACAAAAGTGCCAAACCAATATTTTTTATTATGTTCATTCGTATAATTCCCAATAATTGTATATTTATTAGCTAACTTATTATATTTAGTGTTAAATTTAAAGAGGAAATCCAAACTTGAGTACACATAACGCCTATTTTTATAACAAATCAAGTCAAATTAGCTATTTTTATCAAATAAACTACCAAAGACTAATTTAGCAACAAGGCGAATATCAACATGCCACAGATGATAATAATTGTGACCGCTTTACGCAAAATGGGTGATAAAAGTGCCTAAGATAGAGGTGAAAAATGCGCCCGCAATTGGGAAAATATAATCTTTAACGTAATTAGGTTCCTGCTTCATGCTTTCGATTGCTTAAACTACATTTCTGTTTCTGGATGCACGATAATCCTTTGCAACTCTAACTATAGTTATAAAAACGTCATACTAACACCAGTTTTTTCATTTAGACAGGAAACATAATTAAAAGCGAGTGTCCGCTCCTCGTTCAAAACAAACAACCCAAATCGATAAAGTTTCCCTCTATAAACGCGAAAATAAAAAAAAGCGAACCATTGAGGCTCGCTTTCTACTCTTATCTAGTCACAAATTTAATTCTAAGTCACAAACTTTATTAAAACGTTCACAAACTTAATTAAGCGTAGACAAAAAATCTTATTCATCTCTATAAGAGTCAATATCCGGACATGAACAGATCAGGTTACGGTCGCCGTATACGTCGTCGATACGAGTAACCGTAGGCCAGAATTTGTTTTGCTTCACAGCTTCACATGGGAATGCTGCGTAGTCACGTGCGTAGGCGCGATCCCAGTTTGGGTCTAACACGTCTTCCGATGTGTGTGGTGCAAAAACAAGTGGGTTGTTGTCTAACGTCCAGTGCCCGCTTTCTACTTTCGCAATTTCTTCACGAATAGAAATTAACGCGTCGATGAAACGGTCGATTTCAACTTTAGCTTCTGATTCTGTCGGTTCAATCATTAACGTGCCAGCAACTGGGAATGACATAGTTGGCGCATGGAAGCCATAGTCATTTAGGCGCTTAGCAATGTCCATTTCTGAAATGCCTGAGCTTTCTTTTAATGGGCGAATATCAACAATACATTCGTGAGCAACACGGTTGTTACGGCCACGGTATAAAATTGGGAAATGCTTGCTCAAACGCTCAGTAATATAGTTAGCGTTTAAGATTGCCACTTCGGTAGCTTGTTGAAGACCGTGTTTACCCATCATGGCAATGTATGCCCAAGATATTGGTAAAATGCCAGCAGAGCCGTATGGAGCAGCAGATACCGCACCATTATCTTGACCACCGTTGATGCCCAATCCGTCAATCTCATTGTCGCCAAAAAATTCAACTTTAGTCACTTGGTGGTTTGGCAAGAAAGGCGCTAAATGCGCTTTAACACCAATTGGACCCATACCTGGACCACCGCCACCATGTGGGATACAGAACGTTTTGTGTAGGTTAAGGTGCGATACGTCAGAGCCGATGAAACCAGGTGCTGTAAGGCCAACCTGTGCGTTCATGTTGGCACCGTCCATATAAACCTGACCGCCATTGTCATGAACAATGTCACATACTTCACGGATGCTTTCTTCATATACACCGTGTGTAGACGGGTACGTTACCATGATGCAAGAAAGTGCGTCTTTGTGCTCTTCCGCTTTGGCTTTTAGGTCAGCCATGTCGATGTTGCCTTGCTTGTCACACTCAACAAGTACAACTTTCATGCTTGCCATTTGAGCAGAAGCAGGGTTAGTTCCGTGCGCTGAGCTTGGGATCAAGCAGATGTTTCTGTGATGATCGCCACGACTTTCGTGGTACTTACGAATAGCAATAAGACCAGCGTATTCACCTTGTGCTCCAGAGTTAGGCTGCATTGAAATGTTGTCGTAACCCGTAATTTCAATTAACCAGTCAGACAATTCGCCAATCATTTTACGATAGCCTTGCGCTTGAGACATTGGCGCAAACGGGTGCATATTGCCAAACTCAGGCCAAGTAACAGGGATCATCTCCGCAGTCGCGTTTAGCTTCATGGTACAAGAACCAAGAGAAATCATAGAGTGGTTCAATGACAAGTCTTTGCTTTCTAGTTTGCGGATATAACGCAACATTTCAGTTTCAGACTGGTAAGCATTAAATACTGGATGAGTCAGAATGTCTGTTTTACGAGTGTATTCTGCTGGTACTGAATCAAAACCTTGAGCTGCATCATCTAATGCTTCTACAGTAAGACCATGACCTTCACCTAAAACAACATCAAATAATTCAATGATGTCTGCACGAGTTACCGTTTCGTGCATAGACACTGATAACTTACCGTCTAAATCTGAACGGAAGTTAACTAGTTTGTCAGCAGCGCGTGCAAGAATTTCTTCTTTGTTTGCAGCTTCAAACGTTACCGTATCGAACCAAGAATCATTAACAAGTTTAACGCCCTTTTCTTTTAAGCCTAAAGCAAAAATGTCAGCTAAACGGTTAATGCGTTGCGCGATGGCTTTTAAGCCTTTTGGTCCATGGTAAACAGCATAAAATGATGCCATGTTTGCCAGTAAAACCTGTGCAGTACAAATGTTTGAGTTCGCTTTCTCACGACGGATATGCTGCTCACGAGTCTGCATAGCCATACGTAATGCTTTATTACCACGACGGTCTTTAGAAACACCGATGATACGACCTGGCAATGAACGTTTGAACTTATCTGTTGTAGCGAAGAATGCAGCGTGTGGACCACCGTAACCCATTGGTACACCAAAACGCTGAGCTGAACCAAGTACTACGTCTGCACCAAATTGCGCTGGGCCTTCTAACATGATCAAGCTCATGATGTCGGCGGCAACAATGGCAATGGCTTTTTTCTCTTGCGTCGCTTCGATAAGCGGCTTGATATCATTAACTTGACCTTCTTGGCCAGTGTAATGGAACAAGGCACCAAAAATGTCGTATTCAGATACTTTTTCAGCGGCATCAACAACAATTTCAAAACCAAACAGTTCAGCGCGCGTTTTAACAACGTCTATAGTTTGTGGGAATACGTCATTTGCTATAAAAAACGTATTCGCTTTTTTTGCTTTAGCAACACGCTTAGCTAGCGCCATTGCTTCAGCAGCCGCAGTTGCTTCATCTAAAAGTGATGCACTGGCTAGTTCTAAACCGGTTAAGTCTATTGTTAATTGTTGGAAGTTAAGCAGTGACTCTAAACGACCTTGTGCAATCTCTGGCTGATAAGGCGTGTAAGCCGTATACCAACCTGGATTTTCCAGTACGTTGCGTTGAATTACGTTTGGAACTGAAACCGGGTGATAACCTAAACCAATATAAGACTTGGCAATTTGGTTTTCACTGGCTACTGACTTTAAGTATGCCAACGTTTGCTCTTCTGTTTGAGCATCGCCAATATTTAAGGCTTCTGGTAAACGAATAGAACCAGGCACCGTTTGGTCAATCAACTCTTTAACTGAGCTTACGCCCAAAGTTTTACACATCTCAAGCTGTTCGTCTTCGCTAGGACCAATATGGCGGCGAATAAAAATTTCATTTTGCTCAAGTTGCGATAGGCTAAATTTTTCTGACATGGCTAACAGATTTCCTACAATTAAAATAGACAAAACCTCGCAGGATTATCCGAGCGAGGCTTTAAAATATTCTGACGTTGACTTAGTCTTCGTCGATAGAGTCGGCGTAACCACCGGCGTCTAATAAGTCGTCTAGTTCTGACTCGTCTTCAAGCTTAAGCTTAAATAACCAACCGTCACCGTATGCGTCTGAGTTTACATTCTCAGGTGCGTCTTCTAAATCTTCGTTAATGGCAATGACTTCACCGCTTACTGGTGCATATATGTCAGAGGCAGCTTTAACAGATTCTGCAACTGCACAATCGTCGCCTGCTGCAAACGTATCGCCAACATCTGGTAAGTCTACAAACACCATGTCGCCAAGAAGCTCTTGTGCGTGCTCTGTGATACCAACAGTAACGATACCGTTACCTTCGTTGCGTACCCACTCGTGAGACGACGCGTATTTTAAGTCCGATGGAATATTGCTCATTTTAAGTTCCTTAGGGATCTTTCTTTATTAATCTTATAAGTTGTTTAGATAACTAGGTTGTCTATTTTGTTAGCCACTTGCAAAGATAATGGCAGTTGGCAGAATGTTCAACCTAGCAAATCAAATATTTATTGTGATATTACAGTACTGACTTGCCGTTGCGCACAAATCCAGCTTTAACGACTTTTACGTCAACCAACTTTTTACGCATTTCAACTTGTACTGTACTACCTAACTCAACACCTTTTGGAACACGAGCCATAGCGACTGAGTAGCCTAACGTTGGTGAGAAAGTCCCTGACGTTATTACGCCATCGCCTGCTTCAGTGATCACTTTAAGGCCGCCACGAAGTACGCCTTTTTGTTCCATCACTAAGCCTACAAGCTTATCTGAACCTTGTTCTTTCAACTTAATTAGGGCGTCACGACCAATGAAGTTACGTTCTGCTGGTTCCCATGAAATAGTCCACGCCATATTCGCTGCTAATGGCGAGATAGTCTCATCCATATCTGAGCCGTATAAGTTCATACCTGCCTCTAATCGCAACGTATCACGCGCGCCCAGCCCAGCTGGTTTAACGCCTGCGGCTATGAGTTTTTGCCAGAAATCAGCAGCTTGCTCAGGAGGAAGAATAATTTCGTAACCCGCTTCACCCGTGTAACCCGTTGTTGCGATGAATAGGTCACCGGCTTGAACACCAAAAAATGGCTTCATGCCTTCAACAAGAGCTTGTTGCTCAGCGGTAATAACGGTCGCTACTTTTGCAATCGCATTTGGGCCTTGCACGGCAATCATTGCGTAATCAGGTTGTTCAGTAACAGTTACGTCAAACCCTTCACTTTGTTTGTTTATCCAAGCTAAATCGTTCTCACGAGTCGCCGAGTTAACAACCATACGATAAAAAGTTTCGTCAAAGTGATAAATGATAAGGTCGTCAATAACGCCACCTTCTTCATTAAGCATGCCGGTATAAAGAGCTTTACCTGCCACTTGAAGTTTAGCAACGTCATTTGTTACTAGTTTTTGTAAGAATACTTTTGCGTCTGCGCCTTTAATGTCCACAATAGTCATGTGAGAGACGTCGAACATACCTGCATCTTGGCGAACTGCATGGTGTTCTTCGATTTGAGAGCCGTAATTAATTGGCATTTCCCAACCGTGAAAGTCGACCATCTTAGCGCCCGCTTCGATGTGTTTATCAAATAAAACCGTTCTGTTGCTCATGAACATTACCTTTTAATAAAAGAGTGCTGTAAAGGACTGCAGTAAAAATTTGCGCCAGAGTATACCGCATAAAAAAACAGAACTCTACGCGTTGGTGATTAGTAATATTAATGACAAATAAACGGTAACTAACTTACCAAACTGTTTGAAAGTTATAAAAAAACGCTGCAGACGTTTATCTTTCTAGCGCTATATATTATCTTTATTTTCAGCTAACACAGGTAATTCACCGGTCAATCCCATTGCTTGTTGGATTATTTTATTTTTTACGAACGGCGTTTTGTCCGTTAACTTTAAGCCAACACCTCGAATTAGTTTTTTTATCGGGTTCTTACCTTCAAACAATTCTTTTAACGATGCCATTGCAGCGATATAAGTTTGTGCTTCCGATTTGCGCCATCGCTCAAATTCTCTCAATTGTTTCGTTAACCTTATTGAGCCAGAGGTCAGACTTATATTTGTTTTATCGCCATTTTCATTCGTTACCGTTAAGCATTGAGCTAAGCTTGCTGCATCCAACAAACCAAGATTCATGCCGAGTCCAGCCAAAGGATGAATAGTATGTGCTGCATCACCGATAAAAATAACCCGCTTGTTTAACCATTGTTGGGTATAGCGCATCGTTAGCGGGAAACTGGCACGTTCGGTAATCACTTCACAAGGACCAAGTACGCTATCTGTGGCCGCGGTAAGATGTTTATTAAATTCGGCATCGCTCATTGTTTTAAGCTGTTTTGCATGTTCAGGTGCCGTTGACCATACAATGCTACAAACATGTTGATCGGCTCCAAACATAGGTAGTAATGCTAAAGGACCTTGTGGCAAAAAGACCTGCCTGGCGCACTGTTGATGCGACTCAGTCGTTTTAATATTCGCGACGATGGCATGGTGATCATAATCGGAAAATGTGGTTGGTGTTCTAAGTTGTTTTTTCACCCAAGATAACGCGCCATCGGCTGCTATCGCCAATTTTGCCATCAGTAAACCATCTTGCAGTGTGAGTACCACTTGTTCTACATCATTGTGTATGGCGTTAATTTCAGTATCAAATTTTAACGTAATTAATGGCTCTTCTTTGGCTGCTTTAATTAAACCATTACGAATATTATTGTTCTCGACAATATGACCTAAGTGACTTTGATTAACCTCGTGTGCGTCAAAGTTGATATCGCCAAAACTTTCTTTATCCCAAACGCGCATAGATTGATATGGCGCTAACCGCGTCGCATCCATATTTTGCCACGCATTCAAATTAGATAATATCTGCTGACTTGCTATTGATAAGGCACTCACTCTAGCTTCAGCGTCACTTAACGTTACATGCTCAGACGCTTTGTCGATAACGGTGACTTTATAACCCTGTTGTGCCAAACCAAGCGCTGCCGTTAAGCCAACACAACCGCCACCTATTACTACTATATCAGTCGATATCATTTTAAAACTCTGTCTATTATGTCTGTTATGAAGTTACATTAATGAGCTACGGTAAATTGAACTGTTTGTGGCTACCCATAAAGTGTAACGCCAACCACTGTTGTAATGTGTCACACTTTTGTAACGACATTAATCCCATCGTGCGGGTAAGCGCCGGTAAGCGTCCCGGCAAGGCAAATATCCTTACTAGCATATCGGTAAATTCGGTAATACGTTCAATGTCATTTAAACGATTTTTTTGATACGCGTTGAGTATCGAAAAGTCGCCTATATCTTTACCCTGCTCTAGCGCTTGTTTAATTTCAAAAACTAAAACGCCAATGTCACGAACGCCCAAATTAAAGCCTTGTCCGGCAATAGGATGAACCGTGTGTGCCGTATTGCCCAATAACACAGTTCTAGGACTAACAAGACGCTCAACTTTAGTAAGACTTAATGGATAAAAAGCGCGTTTTGAACAAGCGGTAATGCGACCGGCGGAATAACCAAAAGCCAGCTGAAGCGCTTCACAAAATGCGACATCATTAAGCGCCATGTTTACTTGAGCTTCATCAGGAGACTGCGTCCAAACAACGTTGTATTCGTTTTCTGCAATTGGCAAAAATGCAATTGGACCCTTTGTAGTAAAACGTTCAAAAGCGGCATTACTATCGTACTTTTTTAATATTTTAGGCGATTGATCAATACGGACATTAGCAATTATCGCAGCTTGTTGATATTCACTCGTGTCGTTCGTAATGTTCAGCTTATCTCGGGTTGGCGAATTTCCACCCTCTGCGACCACCAGCAACTTGCCGGTTAACATCTGTCCTGAACTTAATGACAGCAAGACATAATCATTTTGTTGGGTCGGCATTATCAAATCCGTAATATGGTCTGGACAAAACCAATGAATATCAAAATGCTTAGCGACGCTTTTTAATGCACAACCTAGATTATGCATCGAGGCGACCTGCCCCATCGCATTTAGACCATAGTCTTTGGCTTGCATTATGGTTTTGCCAATATGACCACGATCGGAAGTGATAATAGTTTCAATTGGCCAGCCGTTACTTTTAAGTTCAGACCAGACTTGCCAATGGTTTAATAGCTGGAGTGAGCCATGTGATAACGCGAGGCAACGTTGATCGAAGTTAGACTGAACCTTGTCTTGGCTTGTTTGCGTCACAGGCTCAACAATAGCCACAGACAAAGACGGCGCTTCTTGTTTTAAGCCAATGGCCGTTAACAGTCCTGACAGTCCGCCACCAGAAATTACTACGTCAAACAACAATGCCTCAGCCACGTACTAGTCCTTTGCGTTAAATATTTTTTCGAATATAGATTCTATTTCGTCAACGGTTTTTGGCACACTTTGCGTTAAGTTTTCAAAACCATCTTTTGTAATCAAAATATCGTCTTCTATACGAACACCAATGCCATGCCATTTAGCGTCACAGTCAGCTTCACTATCTATATATATGCCTGGTTCAACGGTAAAAACCATGCCAGGCTCTAAACTACGCTCGGCACCTGCTAAATTGTAATCGCCAACATCATGCACGTCTAAACCAATCCAATGTGAGCAACCATGCATATAAAAAGCACGATGTGCATTACTTTTAATTAACTCATCAACATTGCCAGATAAAATGCCTAATTCAACCAAGCCTTCGGTAACGGCTCTTATTGAGGCATTAGTAATAGACTTGAGTGATGCGCTTGGAGAAATTGCATCAAATACCGCTTGTTGCGCGTTTAAAACAACATTGTAAATCGCTTTTTGCTCGTCCGTAAATTTACCATTTACTGGCCACGTACGTGTGATGTCAGCTGCGTAACCTTCGAGTTCACAACCAGAGTCAATTAACACTAGATCGCCACTTTTAACTTCATCTTGGTTTTCGGTGTAATGCAAAATACAAGCATTCTCCCCACCACCTACAATAGTCCCGTAAGCAGGATGACGAGCACCGTTCATGGCATAGTGATGATGAATTTCAGCTTCTAACTGATATTCATAAACCGGTCGATTTTGTTTAACCTGTTTAGCCGAAAACTCCATTGCACGTTGATGTGCTGCTGCTGAAATCTGTCCAGCTTTGCGCATTACATTAATTTCAGCATCCGATTTAAATAATCTCATATTGTGCACAACGGGACGTAGGTCCAGAATTTCCGTGGGGGCTGACCAACCTTTTTTAGGGCCCATTCGCAGTTCGTGCATGGTGTTAAAAACCAATTCATCGGCATAGTCATATTCACCCTGTGCAAAGTACAACGTCGTTTTACCGTTTATTGCGTCTTTTACAGCTTCATCGAGTTCCGTTGTATCAAACGCTCGATGGACCTTAAATTGAGAAACCGCCTGTTCTTTACCAATCCTGCGACCATGCCAAATTTCCGCTGATTTATCTTTTACTCTACAAATTAGAGTTGAGGCATGCGCACCGTCGGCTTTCTCAACAATTAAATATGCATCAGGCTCAGGAAAACCAGTTAAATAGTGAAAATCGCTATTTTGGCGAAATGCAAACTCTGTGTCTCGACTTCTTGTTAACTCTCGTGAAGCAGGAATAATTGCCACACTATTGTTCTTCATTTTGTCGGCAAGCGCTATGCGACGATTTACAAATTCGTTAACAGGAATTGAGTTTATCATTTACACCTCTTTGTGATTTGCGGAATTAATGTAAGGTTTTTTTAGAGTCATCTGGCACTGTTGTTTCAGTTCCAAATTCTTGATGGCATAAAATAGCGGATACACGAATAAACTCAACCACTTCATAAAAGTCGGCTTGATTTTCGTTGGTATCTTCCATTTCTGAGTCCATGCGTGTGATGTTGGTTAAATCCTCTATTACTTCGCGCACATCGTTACTGGCCAATTTTAAGTCTCGTTTATTTAAACCAAAACCGACTAAAAAATACTGTACCCAGTTAATTAATTCTTCGGCTTGATCACTCAACGGCTCATCGTCATCCATCATCAAAATTTCGAAGGCCATTTCGCCGGCTTCAAGTTGATCATATATAGATGAAACAATATCTTGTGCCGCAACTTTAATTTTACCTTTAATTGTCATGCCATTATTAAACAGCTCTGCTAGATGTTCTTGGTAATCTTTAGAGCCTTTAAACATGCCACCTGAAATTAAACCGACTAATAGGCCGTGAAATTCACTGGCTGTGGCGGTAAAGTCTTGTTCATTTAATATTTGCGCTAGTTCTTGATGCGTCATTGGGACTCGCTACTTTGATTCATTTGCATTGAGTGTAATAGAAACCAAGTAAAATCAGAAGTATTGAGCGAATATTGCTATCCATCTCTACGGCAACCGTGGGATTTTCGTTCAGTTTGTAAAAAAAACGTCCATTCGAGTCATCCAAATCCCTATTTTCATTGTACTGAATGTTTGAGATGTTATATTCCGCTTTGTCATAGATAAGCTAATTTCTGGACTCAAGTATTCTGGTAATTTTGTTGCGCTGTTCTATGTTTAAAGTTGTACTTTATTATGGTACCTGGGGTGTTTGACAGGAAACACATATCCCTGAGCCGATACTTTTTATAAAGGACGTCATCTTCCTTGCTATTGCGCAAGCTCGGCTCGCTTAACAGCGTGAATCGAGAAGCCTACGGCGAGGATATGCTGTCCGCCTTGAACACGTCGGTTGTTCAAGGGTTTGGTTTTCATCGGCACCTTGGGACCACCATAAAGTAAACTTAACTTCTTATACACATCACTCATTTTCTTATATTCATCGCGTTCGTGTTTCTATTTACTTCCCCCTTTAGCACTAGTTTGTTAACTTAATCGATAACTGTGTCAAAAAATAATAAAAAAGTAATAGGAATAACATGAAAAAATCTCTTCTCGCTATCTCAGTGGTCAGTGCGCTTTTTACGCTGACTGCTTGTGAACAAAATACAACTGCTAAAAACAACGACGCTCAGACTGCTGTTGAGGTCGCTAAAAAAGCTGAACTTGGTAGTTTTGGTGTCGATCTTTCTGCTCGTAACGAAGCTATTAAACCGGGTGATGACTTCTTTATGTATGCATCAGGTACTTGGTATGACAATTATGAAATGCCAGCAGATAAAACTCGCTATGGTGCGTTTACCGCATTAGCGGAACGCTCTGAAGAACAAGTTAAGGCTATTATCGATAGCTTAACTTCAGGTAAAAACCTGAATAAAGAAGAGCAAATGGTTGCTGACTTTTATGCAGCTTACATGGACACTGAAACACTAAATAAAAAAGGTATTTCACCGATTCAACCAGTGCTAGATAAAATCGCTAATATTGGTTCAGTAACGGATTTAACCAAAGTATTTGGTCAAGCTTGGTTAGACGGTACAACTAGCCCTATCGGTGGTGGCATGTGGTTTAACCGTTTAGACCCAGATGAATATCAAATGTCAGTAGGTGTGGGTGGCTTAGGTCTTCCAGATCGTTCTTACTACTTAACTGACAGCGAGCGTTTCCAAGACATTCGTGCGGCTTACGTTGCACACATCGCTGAAATGTTAGCGTTTGCAAAAGTTGAAAATGCTGAGCAAAAAGCCAAGGAAATTTTAGCGTTAGAAACAAAAATCGCTGAATTACAGTGGCCACGTGAAAAACGTCGTAACCGCGATTTAACGCTTAATCAAATTAAGCGCGAAGACTTAGCAAAAGAATACCCAGGATTTGATTGGGATACTTACTTTGCACAAACAGGTTACAAGGTACCACATCTAAACGTATCTCAACCACAACCAGTAAAAGACATGATCGCTGTGATCAACTCTGAATCACTAGATGTTTGGAAAGACTACCTAACGTACCACACAATTTCGAATAATTCGGGTCTATTGTCTGAAGAAATTTATGCCGCCAATTTTGCATTCTTCGGCACTAAGTTAAGCGGACAGCAAGAGCCTCGCCCTCGCTGGAAACGTGCACTTGGCACTATGTCGGGTACCGAGTCTTTAGGTTTTGCTATTGGTAAAATTTATGTTGATCGATACTTCCCAGAAAGCTCAAAAACGCAAATGGCTGACTTAGTTGAAAACCTTCGTAAAGCATTAAGCGAACGAGTAGAAAAGTTAGATTGGATGGGTGAAGAAACGAAAGTTGAAGCGCAAGCTAAACTAGCGGCGTTTGTACCTAAAATTGGTTACCCAGATGTGTGGCAGTCATTTAATGGCCTCACAATTAAATCTGATGATCTTATTGGTAGCATTCGTAATATTCGTCAATTCTTCCAAAACGACAGTGTTGAACAAGAACTGAAGAAAACAGACCGCAACCGCTGGGGTATGACGCCGCAACAGGTAAATGCATATTACAATTCATCGTTTAACGAAATTGTATTCCCTGCGGCCATTTTACAACCACCATTCTTTGATCCAAATGCAGATCCAGCAGTGAACTATGGAGCGATTGGTGCCGTTATTGGCCACGAAATGGGTCACGGCTTTGACGACCAAGGTTCAAAGTCAGATGCAAATGGCATTCAACGTAACTGGTGGACTGATGAAGACCGAGCTGCTTTTGATGCTAAGGCAGACATGTTAGCCGAACAATACAGCAAGTATGAGCCAATTCCTGAAAACTTCGTTAATGGACGTAACAGCCTAGGCGAAAACATTGGCGATGTAGGTGGTCTAGCAATGGCTTACCATGCATACAAACTAAGCTTAAATGGCAAGGAAGCACCGGTTATTGATGGTGTAACAGGCGACCAACGCTTCTTCTTAGCATGGGCACAAGTTTGGCGAGAAAAGCGCACTGAGCAAAGCATGTTACAACAGCTTCGCGCTGGTACTCACGCGCCTGGTCAATTCCGTGCATTAGCACCTCGTAACCACGACGCTTGGTACAAAGCATTCGATGTGAAACCGGACGACGCTTTATACTTAGCGCCAGAAGATCGCGTACGTATTTGGTAATAACTTAATTACCAGCATTAAAAAAGCCGCTAGTTCGATGAAATATTTCATGACTAGCGGCTTTTTTGTACCTGGTGACAAAGTCAATAACCTAAACTTCATCCCTCATTTACATATTGTAAGTAGCTAAAGTATTAAAACTTAACCACTAACTTACCTTTGTTGTCACCGGTAAAGAACAAGTTCAAGCCTGTTATTGCTGACTCTAACCCTTCTAATGTGTGTGCGCGATATTTAACTTTACCGCCCATTACATAAGGCGTTAATGTTTGCAAAAGTTGCGGTATTTCACCGAAATGATCCGGCATCGTAAAGCCTTCTATTCGAATTCGTTTTTTAATCACATTTAACCAGCTTGGACCTGGCGCGGGTTCTGCTTTTGGATAGTCTGCAATTAAGCCACATACAACCACTCGACCATGCGCGTTCATTCGTTCAAAGATATGATGTTGGATTGGGCCTCCCGTGTTTTCGAAAAATAAATCGATGCCCTTTGGTGCAAGCTCGTCTAATTTAGCCGCTAAGTCATCCGTTTTATAATTAATGGCACCATCAAAACCTAATTCTTTAGTTATCCATTCTGCTTTTTCATCGCTACCGACAACACCAATTACGTTTAAGCCCTCTGCTTTTGCTAATTGCCCAACAATAGAACCTACTGAACCTGCTGCACCTGTCACTATTAAAGTTTCGCCTGACTTAGGTTGCCCTACTTTAATTAGTCCTTGAGTTGCCGTTAAACCAGGAAGTGCAAATACCGATAACACCGCTTCATCTGAAACAGGCGCTTCAATTTTATTGAGCCCTTCTGCACTTCCGACATAGTAATGTTGCCAGCCCATCATACCCATTACACGGTCGCCAACTTGGAACTTATCACTTTTACTTGCAACGACTTCACCAATACCTGAGCTACGCATAACATCACCCAGTTCAACCGGTGGTATATAACTTTCTGTATCTGGGCTCATCCAACCAAACATCGCTGGATCTAAAGACATCATGTTTTGTTTAACTAACACTTCACCGTCGTTAATATCACGAACTTCATTTTCTCTGATTTCAAACAAACTGTCATCAATCGGCCCGCCAGTAGGACGTTTCATTAAATGGATCGATTTATTTGTAGTCATTTTTATTCCTTGTATTCAATGTGTTAACACAAACTGTTGTGGTTACAGCGTCTAATTTAAACGCGGCATCTAGGTTTCTTCTATTTGACGCTTTTATTTGGTATTTCAAGGGCATTAGAAAAATTAATAACCTACATTAAAATAAATTAGAGCTATTACTTAACTTTTAATTGACGAAACAACAATAAAATATAATCATGCACAAAATCTATATATTTATTCATTAAGGAAAACAAATGCAGTACACCTCAAACCTTCTTTTTAAATCGTCAATTTTGTCAATAGCTATTGCATCAAGCTTTACTAGTTATGCAAAAATAGCCAATGATAGCAAAGGCGTTAATCAAATAGAAAAAATTGAGGTTACCGCTAGCCGACGATCGGGAACCTTACAAGAAGTGCCAATGAATATTTCTGCGCTCGACGGTGACATCATGAAGCAACAGAATATTTATTCTCAAGAAGATATGGCTCGTTGGGTGCCAGGATTAACAATTGCTGATCAAGGTGGTCGTGAAGGCGCATCAATTATTGTTCGTGGCCTTAATACCAACAGTTCAGACCGTGCTGCCGATGGCGGTACAGTCGCCACCTACTTAGGCGATATTGCGTTTGATACCGACTTACGTTTAATTGATATACAGCGTGTTGAAGTATTAATTGGCCCACAAGGAACATTGTATGGAACCGGCTCGCTCGGCGGCGCGATTCGTTATATTTTAAATGAACCAGCGTTAGACGAGAGCAATATGGCCGTGTCATTAGATACTTTTTCTTTGGCTGAAAGCGAAGACTTTGGCACTGAAGCGAGCGCAATTATTAATCTGCCACTTATTCAAGACGAATTAGCCGTAAGGTTTAATGTTAATAAACTATCCAGCCCAGGTTTTATTGATTACACCACTGTACTAAAAACTCCGGGACAATCTTCAGCTGATCCTGACTGGAGTGATTCAAATGCCGTTAATGAAAATTTAAAAACCGTTAAAGATGCCAACACTGAAGATACTTTAACCGCAAGGGTCGCCGTAACGTGGGCACCGACGGACAATTTTAACGCATCGATAAATTACATATATCAAAACAAAGAAGTTGGTGGCAACGCCATTGATCAGTTTAATACGCTATCAGCTGAAAACCCTTTATCAGCGTTTGTTCAGCCTTATCAGAATGTAATGCGATATGAGGAGCCGGGTGAACAAATCGATCACCTAATTAGCGCTGAGTTATCGTTAAATCTAGGTTATGCCGAATTAGTTTCTGCGACTGGCTTTACAAAATTTGAACAAACCGGACAACGTGATCAAACAGATCTCCTTATGCAGGATATTTGGACTGGTTATGCAGACTTTCCTGCCTATACTCGCGACTTTGGAGAAGGCGACTCTTTTAGCCAAGAGTTCAGATTAGTATCAAATAATGAGCAAAATTTAACTTGGATCGTGGGTGTTTTTTATTCTGACTCACAGTATGACTTCGATGACCGTGAATATATGCCAGGCGCAACACTTGAATGGTATAACGATGATTACGAAAACCTAGATTACGATCTTGAATATATAGCGACTGGATTTAACAAAAGCAAAGAGTCTGCTCTATTTGGAGAGCTTACTTACGCGGTTTCTGAACAATTGGAATTAACAGTCGGCACTCGTCTATATAAATACGATGTAAATACTGTATCCGCAGCAGCAGCCCCACTCGATGTTGATACGGTTGTAACTTTAGATGATCTGCAATTTGAAACCGTAACAGCCTCTGACTCTGGTAATCTTTTTAAATTTAACGCTAGTTATCAATTTGATGACAATGTTATTGGTTATTTTACCATTAGTGAAGGTTTCAGACTTGGCGGTGGTAACGGTATCATTGCTTGTACCGATCCGGTAACTGCACAGGTATGCGCATTGCCAAATGAAGTTGAATATCAACCAGATACAACGCAAAACACAGAGCTCGGACTGAAGAGTACTTGGTTTAACAACAAGCTACATATAAACGCATCCATATTTAACGTTGATTGGAATGATGCTCAAATTAGTGCGGCTACCGTTTATGGTGCCGAGCCTATTACTTTGAATGCCGGTAAAGCAAAATCTCAAGGTTTTGAATTGTCTTCGCGAACCACGCTTTTGAAAGACTGGGCGATATTTGCGAGCTTTTCTTATGCAAAAGCTGAGTTAACCGAAGATGCACCATTCTTGTTTAAAGTTGCAGGTGATGCTGGCTCTGCTCTACAAGACTTTTATGATGGTAAAGATGGTGACCGTTTGCCTGGCGCACCTGAACAACAATTTACATTTGGAGTGAACTACCAAACCGATGTACTTAACGACAAATTACTAAGTGTAAATTACGGCTTAACGGCTCAGAGTGATGTTTATACTAAGGTTGGTTTACGAGCAGATGGGGAAATATTACCGGGTTACGCGTTAAGCAACCTATCGGCTACTCTGTCTGATGACAATTGGTCGGTAACCGCCTACGTTGATAACGTATTTAATAAGTACGCTTACACAGCGAACAGACGAGATCCGTCTTGGTCCGGTAATGCCGTTTTTGCAAGTGAAAATAAAGATTTAACTGAGCTTGGGCGTACCTATGGTCATTACGTCGTAAAACCAAGAAGTATCGGCGTTAAAGTCAACTATCAGTTCGACTTATAGTCAAACACACATCGACACAAAAAAGCCTGCTAATGCAGGCTTTTCTTTTCGGCTAAAGGATAACTGAATTAACAGTCTTTATCCTTCGCATCGGCTTTCTCTTTTACGTCTTCACACGCATCTTCAATAGCGTTACCTGCATCAGTCATTACTTCATCAACTTTCTCACCGGCTTTTTCGCCTGGTCCTTTTTCACACCCTTGCAGAACAAATGCTGATAATACTAATGGTGTTGCAATAAATAATAGTTTTAATAACTTCATAATATATCTCCTGTTTACCTTTTAAAGGTTAGTTTTACGTCCGTGGAATGCATTCAAAATTATAGAAACCACAAGTCCGACTAAAAATATGAAAAATAGAATTTTTGCAATACCTGTTGCAGCGCCAGCGATACCACTAAAACCAAAAATACCGGCAATAATTGCAATCACAAAAAACGTAATGATCCAAGATAACATGCATGCTCCTTAAATAAACTTTAATGTTGCTGCTTATTCTTGTTTAAAAATTCAAATTCATTTGTTTACAGATTTATAGGTTGCTACTTGTGTGCCAGTTTAAAAAAAATATTGAAAAATAATTAAAAATACAATTATTACAACAACTTATAGAAATTGGCCGTTTTGTAACTGATAATAGGAGAAACAAATTATGTGAACATTTTAAAAAATATTCACACTTACCCTGCAACTTTTTCAAACCAAACTAGCATTAATACGTAAAACTCTTTTATTATGAGTGTCTTGTTGTAGCCACCTCGCCATTTTATTTAGGGATATCCATGTCTTCACATTTAAGAAAGCTCCAGATAAGTACGCTATTACTATCAGCGCTTGCGGCATTGCCCGTGACTGCGGGAGTAGATGATATAGTAAAAACTCCGGAAGAAATTGCGCTTGAACAAAAAATTAAAGCCTGTGCACAGACACTTAAAGAAACTGGGTTTGTAACGGCAGACGACAAGTTGATTTTTAGATACTGTGAAACGCGTATATTGTCTCGAGGAATTAAAAAAGGGCGATTGGCACAACGTATCATTAACGAGCGGACCACCGAGTTAAACCCTTTTGTTATTACTCCTCATAAACAAAGTTATATATTGCCCTTTACTATATCTGATCGATTTAATAGAAAGCCTTATGAAAGCAATGAGCTTATTTCAGGGCAACTAGAGGAATATGAATCCAAGTATCAAATTAGTTTTAAAGTACCGTTAAGAAGCAGTACATTATTTATTCCTGGTGACGGATTATATTTTGCCATGACAATTCAGGCTTGGTGGCAAGTCTATTCTGATGAAATTTCTAAACCCTTTCGTGAAACAAACTACACGCCAGAAATTTTTTATGTTGCGCCGCTTCCTTGGAAGCCAAACGACGGCAACATGGCCTTTACGTTGCATTTTGAACATCAGTCAAATGGTCAAACACAACTACTTTCAAGAAGCTGGAACCGTATACTGGCCTCTGTTGTTTATGAAAAAGACGACTTTGCTGTAGGCATCAAGCCTTGGTATCGATTAAAAGAAAATGAAAAAACTAGCCCGCTCGATCCTTCAGGTGATGACAATCCTGATATTCATAAATTCCTGGGTTACTACGAACTATTTGGAGCTTACGCTTTTAATGATCAGCACAAGTTATCTTTTAATCTTCGTAATAATTGGAATACCGGCAATGGCTCAATTGAACTAAACTATTCGTTTCCATTCCCAGGCTCGTCTCGTTTAGTTGGTTTTGCACAGTATTTCAGTGGATATGGTGAGAGCTTAATCGACTATAACCATAAGCAGCAAAAAATTGGCTTTGGTATCGCGGTTAATGATATTTTTTAATAAGTTAAGAAATATTTGAATCGTCGGTTTTGTACTTTTTCGACAAGTAGAGTTCCCAATCTGGGAGCTCCAATATTTTGCTTAATTGTTGGTACGAGATTGTCATAAAGAAGCTGTATGATGCACTAAATAAACAAATAATCGCAAACAGATTGATGGTGATGTTTGAATCTATTTTGAAAACGATGTGCAACACCAGCAAGGTGCAAACCATAACGAATGCGAAACAGGCAATTTGAACTAGCAGTCCTCTAACAAAACTTGTAAAAATCGGTGGTGGCTCTTTAACACCTAGTTTCCACAAGCCTCGGTACAAAAAAGGGGCAGCCAAATAGTCGGAGACGCCAAGGTACTCCATTTCATCTCTAAAGTGATTAACTTTTTCCCTGAATTCCATTGCAATTTAACTAGTTGGGCTATTTTTAGCCATTGTCGTACTTTTTAAATCAGGCTGCAAACGAAAAAAGCAAAATTCCAATTTTTACTTTTTATAGGTACATCAATATCTTACATTACGATGGCACGCCACTGTGAAACTTAAAGTCTTCATCGGTGCTAGTGATTAACGTCGCTTCTACTTCCCCAAAATATGCCACTCGTTCGCTAATATCACCACCAGCAATGTCTTCAGCTAAAGATAAATAATCTTGAAAGTGACGAGCTTCTGACCGAAGTAAAGATACATAAAAGTCGCCTAAACGCTTGTCTACATGAGGTGCTAATTTGGCAAACCGCTCACATGAGCGAGCTTCGATGTAAGCACCACAAATTAGTTTATCAATGAGAGTTTCAGGCTCGTGAGTTTTGACATGCTTCATCATGCCTTTCGCATAACGCGCTGGCGTAATGCTTCGGTATGCAACACCCTTTTCTTCCATAATCTCTAGAACTTGATAAAAATGATGTAACTCTTCTTTAATTAACATCACCATTTTATCAACTAACTCTTGCCCGTAGCGGCTGTTTTCACGCAGCGTGAGTTTTTTATTAATTCCCTTTAAGTTACCTAAGTCGGACAACTTGCCTTCTCGTTTATAAATGAAGTCTTCATAAGGTGTTAACCAAGCTAACAACTCATCACCACTAGCCTTATCTACTGCATACTTTCTAATTAACCACATTGCTGTTTGTGCGGCTTTAAGTTCACAAATTAGATGATCTATTAGCAACATCTCTAGGTTTTTACTTTTTATTGCTTCGTCAATCCACGCCTGTGGTGTTGTGCAATGCAAAAAAGATTTTATAGGATCTAATAAACTGTCAAAACTCATAGCTAACCATTTTTACGACTCTGTTAGCCTATTCTAACCTTTTCATTCCTATTAAACCCACCCCTATTTCGAGTTTGTTTTTGCTGGTATCGCCATGACACTCGCCTCAATTTGTTCGGCAAGTTCCTCTAATTGATAAAACACGGCGACACTGGCTTTTTCCATTTGAGATAAACACTCTAATGATTTTTTGTGATTACCATTTGAAAACGCAGTTAATGCCTCTTTACCAAACGAGTGTACTTCGCAATGGGGCTTCTCAACTTTAGTAAATGCAGAATAACTAGAATACTTCTCGGCACCCTCACCGTGGTAGTACCATTTTCCTAATCGACAGAGAGTATGATCAGAAAAGTCGTCAATGGACTTACTCGATAGTCCGAGCATATATTGGTACACCTCTGACTTCCAAACCACATGATCCATTTTAACCGCATCAATAAATGAGTTTGCCGTTGAATATGAAATAACTGAATACATGTTTTTCGACATCGAAACAATTTCGTTGGCTTTTTTCTCAATAAGAATTGTGCTGTCGTTAATCTCACTGCTTTTTTCACCAACACTATTGATACCAGCAATAACACCTGTCATCTGTTGATTTACTTGCTCTATCAATCCTGAAATCTCATTTGATGCTTCAGATGAGCGCTGTGCCAGTGTTCTTACTTCATCGGCTACAACGGCAAAACCTCGACCTTGTTCACCTGCACGGGCTGCTTCAATTGCTGCGTTTAATGCTAACAAGTTAGTTTGGTCTGAAATGCTTTTGATGATGTTTACGAAATCATTTATGCCGGACATAACGTTTTTTAACTCATCTGCAGACGCGGAAGCCTGTTTGGTGTTTTCGGCAATCTCTAGTGTTGAACCTGTTGTTGACGATAGCATTTTGATAACGGTATCAAACAGTTTATCGGATGCTTGAAAATTATCTCTGTGGTGAATAAGTTGATTTGAAGACTCAGCTAAACTCTCTCTAATTTGGTTAACAACGTTTGACGATTGGACCCAGAGTTTACTGTAAGATGTCAGACTTTCATTATTTTCAGCTTTTGACGCTATCTTATTTAATAGCTGACTATGCTCATTTTTAGCTGTGGTTAAGTCACCTTCTAATTTGCTATTTTGTAATTTTAAGTCCTCTACTTGTCGCTTTAGTTCTTTTATTTCTTCTTTATTTTGCGATCCGAATATCATAGCTACTCTCTAGTAATTGGAAATGGATTCCTAGTTGAAGAATAATTTAGCAGGCAACATCAATAATATTTAGCGCGGCCACGACCTGAGTATAATCTCGATATCAAAAAACGCTCAAAAAATTATCATTTTTTTGAATGACGTTGAAAAATATATGGCGGCCAAAAATAAATCTAAAATGCCAATATCTTCAGGTAATTGAAGGTCTTTTTAGAATAAATACTCTTGGTGTATTTACAGACTGTATATAACAATAAAGCATATAAAGACTACTTTTTGAGCAATTCTATTCTTGACTCTTGATCATTTTTTGCCCATAACATACTCATATTGTGTAACATTTGCGCAATGTAGCGATCACTAGACAGTAAGGAACATAATTATGATACTAAATCACCTATGGGGTCTGTACGCGCATCCGGTTGAAGAATGGCATACCATCGACAATCGACATGAAAGCTTCAAATACTCAATGTCTCACATCATGATCATCGCGTTAATACCTGCTATTTGTGGATACTTTTCAGTAACACAAATGGGTTGGAGTGTTGGCGTTGGTGAACCGCTCAAAATGACGTCCGAAACGGCTCTACTGCTTTGTACAGGCATGTATTTCGCCTTAATTGCCGGTGTATTTTTGTTAGGCTATTTGGCACATTGGATGGCTCATACGTTTGGCTCAGAGCCAACCTACACACAAACATTAGAACTAGCGGCTTATACGGCAACACCTTTGTTTATGGCAGGTTTTGGAGCGTTATATCCTGAAGTATGGTTTGTGATGATTGTTGGACTAATCGCTTTATCTTATTCAGTGTATCTTCTGTACGCTGGAGTGCCGATTTTAATGCATATACCAGAAGAACGCGGCTTTATGTATGCAAGCTCTGTTGTAACATGTGGCCTTATTTTACTGGTTTGTATTATGACTGCATTTGCAATGTTTTGGAGCTCAGGTTACGCCCCAGCATTTAGCCACTAAAATTTAAATATTAAAAAGCAAAAAAAAACCGGCTTAAGCCGGTTTTTTTATTTATCCTTTTTTCCACGTTGTGCCATTCGCGCCATCTTCTAACACAACACCTAACGCATTCAGAGCGTCTCTGGCTGCATCAGCTGCGGCCCAATCTTTATTAGCTCTAGCATCGTTACGTTGAATAATTAACTGCTCAATTTTGGCAACTTCATCGTCATTTTGTTCACCTTGGAAAAAGCTCTCAGGATTACTTTGCAGTAAACCAAGAACCTCACCAAACTTAACTAAAACACCGGCTGTGTCTGCCGCTGATGCTTCATTATTGGCTTTCTCAATATTTAGCTTTTTCACTAAATCAAAGAGTACTGCTAAAGCTTCTGGAGTATTAAAATCATCATCCATTGCTGCATAAAAGTCAGCTGACTGCTCAAATTTAGATACATCAACATCTAGGTTTGGCACAACATCTCGTAACCCAGAATATAAACGTTCAAGACTAGATTTTGCTTGTTTCAAATTGTCATCTGAGTAATTCAATTGACTACGATAATGGCCTGAAAGTAAGAAGTAACGAACGGTTTCTGCATCGTACGTTTTTAAAACTTCTCTGACGGTAAAAAAGTTACCCAATGACTTAGACATCTTTTCGTTGTCAACTTGCACCATACCAGTGTGCATCCAATAATTTACATATGGCGTGTCAAACGCACAGCATGACTGAGCAATTTCATTTTCATGGTGAGGGAATTGTAAATCTGACCCACCGCCATGAATATCAAAATGTGTTCCTAAATGCTTTGAGTTCATTGCCGAACACTCTATATGCCAGCCCGGTCTACCATCACCCCAAGGCGAAGACCAGCTGGGCTCGTTAACTTTAGCTAACTTCCACAACACAAAGTCTAGCGGGTCACGTTTGCTCTCTTCAACGTCAACTCTTGCGCCAGAAACCAGTTGGGTCAAGTCTTGACGACCTAACGCACCGTACTTTTCAAATGTGGAAACTTCAAATAACACATCACCATTACCAGCCACATATGCATGACCTTTATCAATAAGGCGTTGAATTACGTCAATGATTTCAGGCATATGAGTTGTCACTCGCGGTTCAATATCCGCTGGCAACATTTTTAGCGCATCAAAATCTTCATGCATCATAGCAATAGTGCGGTTTGTTAACTCATCACAGGTTTCATTGTTTTCAATCGCACGCTTAATAATTTTATCGTCAACATCCGTTATATTACGAACAAAGGTAACGTCATAACCCGTGTGTCTAAAGTAGCGTTGCATCACATCGAACGCGACGTACGTACGACCATGTCCCATGTGTAATAAGTCATAAACAGTAATACCGCATACATACATTCCAACCTTGCCGGCCTCTAACGGTTTAAAAGTCTCTTTGCGACGGGACATAGTGTTGTATATGCGTAACATGAATATTCCTGATTAAATTTAGTATGTTTGTTTGACGCGGCATTTTAACAAACCAACCGCGTTTTACACTTGTTAATTTTAACTAATTAAATATAAAAGCTGATCTAATCCGCCACGGGAAACTGAAACATCAGCTTGCTCGCGAACCTTTGGTTTAGCGTGAAATGCTACACCAAGATTTGCAACAGCCATCATTAATAAGTCATTTGCGCCGTCGCCCATGGCAATAGTCTGTTGCATGGGAATATCAAACTCTTTTGCTAATTCCACAACAGCCTCTGCCTTGGCCTGCGCATCTATCACTTTACCACTGACTTTGCCGGTTAATATGCCATTTTTTACATCTAAGTTATTTGCTATTGTTCTATCTAAGTTTAACTGTTGCTTTAACGCTTCTGTCATTGCAGTAAAACCCCCCGACACTATCGCTATTTTCCAGCCATGCTTTTGTAATACGCTTACCAAAGCTGTTAAGCCCGGCATGAGTGGCAGATTATTCGCAACCTGATCAATAATACTGTCTGACGCGCCAGTTAACGTTGCCACTCGAGCATACAAACTTTCAGCAAAATCAAGCTCACCACGCATCGCTGACGCAGTTACGCTTGCGACCTGCTCTCCTACGCCAGCAAGCTTGGCGATTTCATCAATACACTCAATTGATATTGCCGTGCTATCCATATCCATAACGAGTAATCCTGGCGACACCAAAGATGGACATGGCGCAGTAGGATCTTTCTCGCCAGACATCATAACAATCTGTAAAGCAAATTCTTCTGCCACATCTGCTAACCGCATTTTTAAAACATTACATTTTGCAAGCGAGAGTTGCGTATCTTCAGATTCGCCAACAATAAACTCAATCGCGCCAGGTAAGTCTTCAGTGGGTTTAATTAATCTAGCTAATACATTATCAAATTGCGTATCAATGGCCTTAACAATACGTTCTAACGCCTGCCAACTGAAAGTCGAAGTGTTATTAGATGCAGTTGCTACATTAGAACTTAGGTGACTATCTACCGAGTTTTCATTACTTGCAAAGGCAACAATTTTAATTTTATCCGTTGAATTGACGAGGTCTTGATTTTTTGCGCTGCTTAATCCCTCAAGTTTTAGGTACTGCAATGAGTCAGCATTGTCCTTTATCAAAAAAAGCGAGCAATAATCTGTTGTTTTTAGCTCAACAAATATGTCTGATAAGGTGCAGTCATGCACAGAGAAAAGGTGACTGTAAGTTAGATTTTGATTAGCGACCATAACAACACTTGGTAATTAATAATTATGAACAGAATATATCAAACTACATTGCTTTTTCGTCATAAAATGCTCACTATTTAACATTAAATTTTTGATTTTAACGTTTCGAACGGATCTTAATGGCCACTAAAGTCACTTACATTAAAACATCGTCAGTCAGCAAAAAGTTACTACAGCTTTTGATTGCCATCGCTTTGGTTATATTCACTCTCAGTTTATGGGCCGACATTAAAACCAAAGGAAATGATCTGTTGGCTGAAAATGCTATTGTTCTTGCCGATAACCTTTTGCAACAAACAGGTCATAGCGCGGCTTATTACATCCTTAAGGGTGATACCGATGCGTTAGCGGTGCTTACTGAATCAGCGCTCGTTTCGGAAAATATTTACGAAATGCTAATTTACAATAAATACGGTGAGTTACTTAGTAAAAGTGAGAATGCTATTCCAGCCAAAGAACGGTTTATTAATATCTCGACCGAACTACAGAAATTTCTGCCTACCCCTTATGTCATAGATGTAAAGTCTAAAACGGGTGATCTATTAGGTTTCATCCGAGTGACGGTTCTTACAAAAAACCTGCAACGCTCTGGCATCAGTTATATTTATACTATGACCAAACAAGTGCTATTAATCATGCTGTTGTCGGGTTTTATTGGATACTTACTTACCAATGGCCTAAAACCATTTTCTGCAAACGCCTACATGGTAAAGGATTAAAGTACAACTTGAGCGTGATTTTTCTAAGTGAATATTACTGAGTGTTTATCGCGTGATCCCCAATATCCGCATCAAATTATCACTCGTAGTAGCTTCGATAGAACCAAAAGAATCGTTTCTTAGTAACGCCAATGCTACTGCTACATCTTTAACGTTTTTAGGCTCATTTCTTGAGCCTTGCTGCCCGTTTAATGGCATATCTGGCGAGTCCGTTTCTAGTACTATGTCAGACAATTCTATTTGAGTAAAAACCTGTCGCGTTTTTTGAGCGCGAGGATAGGTTATGGTTCCTCCACACCCTAATTTAAAACCTAAATCGATATAACGTTTTGCATCGTTAAGACTGCCACTAAAAGCATGAATAATTCCACCACATTTTGGAGGGATCCGTTTAAAGCTTTGCAATATTAAATGGTGGGACTTTCGATGATGGACAATTAACGGCTTGTTTGTGATATTAGCAATGTCAATGTGAGCTTCAAATACTTGTTGTTGATGTGGTATCAAGAAGCCATGAGACTTGCCCTGCTCCGCCAAATAGCCATCAATTCCGCATTCACCAATGGCACAAACCCAATCTTGACTTGCTAATTGAGCGAGTACCTCTAAATCCTTATCCGCAAATTTATCTAAAAAGTATGGGTGACAACCCAATGCTACAAAAACACTATCATGTTGTTGTTGGAACGTTTTTAGCTTTAGCCATTGGTTACTTTGCACACCCGGCACTAAAAACGCTCGCACATTATTATTGTAAGCTCGCGAAATTACCGCATCAATGTCTGCAGTAAAATCACTAAAATCTAAATGGCAATGCGAGTCAATTAACAAATTAGTCACCAAACCACTGACTGTTTAGCATTATGGAGCTAGTCGTTCTATGTTCCATTGATTGCCATTTTTGGTATATAAAATACGATCATGTAAGCGGTGTTCACCGCCTTGCCAGAACTCAATTTTTGACGGTTTTACACGATAACCACCCCAAAAGTCTGGAGCAGGAATTTCACCTTTTGAGAATTTATCTTTCATCCGCTCAAATCCTTGCATAAGTAAATCACGCGATTTAATTGGGTGAGACTGATGAGAAGCGTACGCTGCGAGTTGGCTTTCTTTCGGACGAGATAAAAAGTACGCCATATTTTCTCTTGTTGATAACGGCTCTACTTCACCAAATACAATGACCTGGCGTTCCAATATATGCCATGGAAAGTGCAAGGATATTTTGGGGTTTTTCGATAGCTCTTGGGCTTTGCGGCTACCTAAATTTGTAAAAAAGACAAAACCATTGTCATCACAGTGTTTCAATAACACAATTCGTTGTGACGGCTGGCCTTGCCCATCAACCGTTGCTACAACCATAGCCGTTGGGTCGGGTAATTTAGCGTCGATAACTTGTTGAAGCCAAGATTCAAATTGCGCAAATGGATTTGAGTTTACATCTGACTCGCTGAGCTTGCCTTGACAATACTCGCGTCGAAGGTTGGATAATTCCACCTGTAATTCCCCTATAACAATAACTTAGCTACAGTATACGAATATTTTTCGAATAAACGTCAGCGAATTTTAACTTTTATCCAAAAACAGCCACTACTTGTCGGCACAACGCGACTAACCTGCCGTTCTGATCCCAAAAATTTGCTTCTTCATGACCATATCCCTGATTCACATGTGATGCTTTAACAACGCAAGCCAGCCAATCGGTTGGAGATATTTCACTAATTGGGTGTAAAAACTCAATGTCCCAACTCATTGTACTTGCTGGCGCTGGTAGTTTCATCATTTGAAACATGGTTGGTGGCCAAGCATCCATCAACGCTATTAAATAGGCCATACGCATTTTCTCAGGCGCTTGGCTTAATCTGCACCAACCGTGCATTTCAGGATCTTTGCGTGTCCCAACTGAAAAGCTACCTTTATCCAACGCTAAATCAAAGTGACGAATAAACTTAGGTACAATTTTTGGAATTTGTGGAATATATTTGGCTTTTTTAGGTACTTCCATGTCATGACGCGGATGATCTACATGATTGAGTTTTGAGTCGCGACTAATTCCAAAACAAACTTGTGCCATGACGCCGACTTGTCCATTTTGAACTACTTTTGCCAAAATTTGAGTAACATTTTTACCGGTCCTTAATACTTCTGCAGTCACCTCAATCGGCTCTTCCACATTAACCGGACCAATAAAGTTACAATGGAACGCTCTAAGTTCTCGTTGATCTTCAATCAAGTTTTCTGCTGCCTGATATGCTAACGCAGCCGATAAACCGCCGAACACCGTTCGTCCTTGAGACCAATGATCGGGAATAACTAATTGATAGTTTTCTTTTTTGTTTTGAAAGACTTCAAATATTTTATCGATATTCATTATTAACTATCCTTAATGACACTACACTGGTCGGATCTCAAATCTTAATGAGACAAGTCTAGCCAATAATATTGGCATTGAAAACAAAACTTTATTGCTATTTGTTTATTAATCGGCCAAAATAGACAAAACACTGTTATTTGTACTTAGGGGTTAATAGTGAAAAACTTTATCAAAAATAGCGCTAAAAACTGTGCTATCGCAACAACACTTTTGCTATCTAGCACCGCATTTGCAGGACCAATTACCTACGAATTCGATATAAGCTATACTGGCGACACACTGATAAATGGTGAAGAGTACCAAGTAAGTGGTACTGGTTTTTTCAGCCTTTTTGGCGAATTAGATTTCGGCATAAATACAATTAATGCCACTAACTTTTCTAATTTTAATTACCAAGTAAGCTTTGATTTTTTTAACATAAACTCACCAGGCAATAATCTGCTGAACTTCGCTTCAATCTCATTAGATACTTTTTCACCACAAATGCTTGATTTTAGTCTTTTTGTTGAAAACAATTTAAATACCGCGTTTTGGGGCAATGGTGGTGCTGGAGAAGGTTCTTTTGTAGTAAGTGGCGCCAACAATTCAGGTAGCAATAACTTAGTCACTATATACCATGAGCCAACGACGGATTTAGATAACGCCGGAGCTTTCTTACTTATTTCGATATTTGATGGCCTTATAATTGATGGGAATAATCGTAATTATGCAATGACGATGCGAAATAGCTCGTTAGGCAATCCACTTCCAGCTCCGTCAAATGACGTTCCAGAACCATCTTCATGGATGTTGTTAATGGCTGGCTTAGCCCTGAGTGCTCGTAGATTTAAGTCAAAGTAAAACGACTCAATCCTAAAAGAGAACCGTAATAGTCTCTGTTCTTTTAATAAAAAAAACGCCTAAATAGGCGTTTTTTTTATTATTAATTAACCTTGTAAATCTTTAAAAACCAAAGTCTTTGAGCTTGCCTTTTAACTTATCTTTTAACTTATCTTTTACGCTGTCTTCGTATTGCGACTTTTTCTCATCAATGAATTTATCAAGTTGTTGTTGACCAAACTTTTTCAAATTTGACTCGGCATTTTCATATTGAGCTTTTATCTCATTAAACTTTTGCAGTTGATCATTATTCAAATTCAATTCGGTTTGAACCCGCTCGTTTAGTTTTTCTTTTGTCTCTGCTTTAACGCTAACCCAACGATCTGACACTTGCTGTTTAAATGCCGTATTAATTTGATTATCAAGATCAGACTTGATGGACACATCAGGTGAAGTAATATTGCCATCCACACCAACGTTAAGATTAAACGTAGATACCTTGCTTAACGTATCTAACGTTAATTTTGCTAGGTTTGTATTTGCATCACCAGAAAGACTGACGTCATTGAACTTGATGCTGTGTGAGCTGCTGAGTTGTTCTTGCCACTTAAACTGACCACCGCCCTTTAACTCGGCGTTACTCATAACAATAGACAAGTCATCGCTATTTGATAAAGACTTATTTTTAATAGCAATGCCATTCGCAACCCAGTCACCCTCTGTCGTTATTTCAGCTTGATTATTGATAAAGTATTGGCCATTTAAAGTAAATGACTCACCTTGTAGCTCCGATACTAAATCCACTGCATAACGGCTTGCGATATTACGAACATAGTTTTCACTCGTTATTTCTTCGCCAGTTACTTTATAAGTCTGCTGATTCGGCGCGATAACATTTAACATTAATTGCTTTATCATCCAGCTCGGCCACTGTTCATCGAGCTTAAACTCAACAAATACACCCGTTTCATTCTCGTTTGCTTTGAGTTTATCCTGGGCTTTTACTTCTTTGTTGGCATCAATAATGGGTTTGATTATTTGATACAACTCTTCTGCTTTAACAAGGTAAGCAGTGACTTCATCACCAAATATCAACTTTGATATTGCAACGGCACTTGGATCATCAATCGGTAATGTCGATTTAATTTTGTCCCAGTCTTGATCGGGCGCTGCTTTTAATTCTGAATATGCTTGATCAACATTATTCTTGCTTAATTTGTATTGTGACTTTAACTCGTCAACTGCGCTTTTATCTTTCTTAATGTCTGCTTTAAGTTGATTAACCTTTTGCTTAAGCGCTTCAAAGTCTTCTAACGACGTTATTTTCGTATTTTCTATTTCTTTCCAGCGCTGCTCGTAACTTTTTAATGAGTCTTTGCTTGGCAGTGCTGCCAACTTCGTTTTTAACGCCTCATTTTCTTCGCCCCAAACGGCTTTAAGTTGCTGCGCTTTTTTCTCAGTAATGAGGTCCGCTTTTGCCAATAGCTCTTTTGCCGAAGGAACTTCTAATCCGCCTTCCGCTGACGGCTCATCCCCCGCTTTTTCATCGTCAGGGCCATCAGACGCAATTGCCTCACCCATTTGTGCTCGTTTGGTATTAAACGCCAATTTGTCGACTGTAAGCTCATCAACTAGCACATTGCCTAACAATAACTCCCACAAATTCACACTGGCTGATGCCGTGTTAAATTCAAATAAATTTTGTGATAGTTTGTCTGGATCAGCTTGTTGTAACTGGTTGATTGCAATACCAAATGGTTGCCAGTTTAAATCAACCGATTCAATATTTGTTTCCGCGCCAAAGGCCTCTTCCATACTGCTCGTAATAATACTCTTAGCAAATGGCTCTGCCAAAAAGTAACCCAAAGCCCCAAGCGTACCTGCTGTTATAAATAACGCGGCAATACCACCTGTACGAATAGGTCCAGGAGCTTTTTTAGTTGTGTTATTTTCCATAAACTTTATCTCTCCTTAGCTTTGCGTTGCCGCATAAATACGATAGAACTTCGATGCTTTTAAAGTTTGCACAACCTTAAATTTATTAACAAATTGCATCAGTGAATTACGATATTTAATTACTAAAAATAGGCTAAGTAGGTACACCGGAATAAACAAAACAATAGAAAGTGCAAACTCTCCCATTTGAACCGTATTATTAAGCTCATCTAATCTGAACCAATATGTTTGGTAAAGCGCTGTTAACGTATCTTGTAAGGCACCACTATTAAGGATTGCAGAGCCTAAGCGGTGAGAAATAGAACTCAACAATACGGATACAACACCGAATACTGCAGAAAATGCTAAAAATATCGTTAAATTACATCGAATGATAAATAACAATAAAATAACTACCAAACCAACTACACTAATAAAGCCGTTAAATCCTACAAGCATAGCCAGAGCGATAGCCAGCGCAATCTGACTGGGTTTTGTATCTGAATTTAATACATTGAGCAATTTAGCCAATAAACTGATCACATAAACTCCTTGTTTACTTTAAATTTTGCTTACTTTCTTAATATTACTTAACAAGATCATCAACTTGAGATTCCAGCTTGTCGTCATCTACATTGCCAAGCAACAAGCCAAGCCATTTACTATCGTCATTTGCTTCCAATGCAATCTTAACAATCATAGTCAATGGAACCGACAATAACATACCTACGGTACCTAATAACCAACCCCAGAATATTAACGACAAAAACACAACTAACGTAGACAAGCCTAATCCGCGGCCCATAAACTTCGGCTCTACAATATTACCCATTACGGTATTGATGCCGATATAACCAATTGCAACTAAGCCAGCAACAGCCGGGCTTTGAACCACAACAGCCAGTAATACGGCCGGAACCGCTGCTATTATCGAACCTATGTTAGGAATAAAATTAAATAGGAAAGCAAGTACAGCCCAAAGCAATACATAATCGACATCAAGTACCCATAACAATAGTGCAACCAGTAAGGCAGTACCTAAACTAACTAACGCTTTAATCGCCAAATAGCTGTTTACCGAGTCTAAAAAGCGATCAATATGGTGTAATTTCATCTTTGGATCGTGCAAGGCTATATGAATCTTTTTGTTAACATCCGGTGCCTCAAACAACATAAATACAACCGTTAAAACAATCAAAAACAGATTGGCCATAACGCCACCAAATCCGCTTAATAGATTGCCAACCATTTGCATAGCAACACCAGGATTAAAGTATTCGGTTAACTGCGACTTATCGACATTGATATCGAATAAGGCCAACTGCCCTACTAACCAATGTAATTCTGAAGCTAGTTTTTCTTGATATTCAGGTAATGACTTCGAAAAATCGTTAAATGATTGACCAACTACGCCAGCTAGACTTAAGCCAGCCACGAGTAGCAAAGAAAGTACGATTAAAACAGCAACAACTCTTGGGACTCGCCATGAAACAAGTCTGGTTACAATTGGGTTAGTGATAATTGCGATGAAAATAGAGAGTAAAAACGGGACTAATATCGCACTCGAAGCTTTAATTCCGGCTAACAAAATGACCAAACAGGCCATTACGAACAGAAATTTTGTCGCAAAATTAATTTCTAGCTTTGGCATCTAAAATCCTTTAAATCTTTTTAATAATTAATGACCGTTTTTCAGCTAAATACCGTAAAAGAACTATGATTAATTAACAAGTTAAATCCTTTTAATACGGCATTTTATTATGAATTATTTTATCTCGGGCGGTACAGGTTTGATTGGTCGTTCATTTATCGAACAACATCACGAAAAACACCCTGACGATCAGTTTACTGTGCTTACTCGAAATAAGGAATCTGCAAAAAACATTTTGCCGCCTTACGTCACCATAATTGAGGATTTAGCGGAGGTAAGCTTCTGTGATTTTGACGTTATTTTAAATCTTGCAGGCGAACCGATCGTTGCTAAGCGTTGGAGTGACAATCAAAAACAGAAACTTTGCAACAGTCGTTGGACATTAACGGACCAAATAGTTAACAAAATCAGTAAAGAGCGCAGCGAGGATAATCCTATCCGTTTTATTAGCGGCAGCGCCGTTGGTATTTACGGCCGACAAGGTAACGCGGTTGTAACAGAGCAATTCACTCGTTATTTCCCAGAGTTTAGTCACAAACTTTGCCAACACTGGGAAGACATTGCGATGAATGCTAAATATGCCAATGTTGCTCTGTTACGAACCGGCATCGTATTAAGTCATCGCGGTGGCGCACTTGATAAAATGTTATTACCTTTCAAATTGGGACTTGGCGGTCACATTGCATCAGGTGCGCAGTACATGCCTTGGATTCACATTGAAGACATGGTGGCAGGAATCGAATTTTTAATCGAACATCCCGTACTTACTGGGCCATTTAACTTCACCGCACCAAATCCTGTTACGAATAAAACGTTTAGTAAAACTTTGGCGAAAACATTGAACCGCCCCTGTTTGTTCCCCGTACCAGAGTTTGTAATTCGAACTTTAATGGGTGAAATGGCTGACTTAGTTATTTACGGTCAAAATGCCGTACCACAAGCGTTGCTCGATGCTGGTTTTTCATTTAAGTACAACGAGTTAAATGAAGCTCTCGACGAGGTCGTTAATCAACATTAATGCACTGTTAAACTGTTATTTTCGGCGGTTCATGTTGTTAGCCGTTTACGTAAAGTAGCTTCATTTAGGTTTAGGTTAATCAGAGGTGTAATGTGAAAAAACAGACAAATAGTAATAAATTTCTGCTGTTTTACGATGGCTGTTGTCCTTTGTGCGTTGCTGAAATGAGCAAATTAGCTAAAGTTGATCACAATAAAAAAATCGAATTTATAAACACTCAAAACTCATCTCAAATGGAGTTATACCCTCAAGTTGATGTTGCGCAGGCCAATAAGATCCTCCACGCTATTGATCAAAGTGGAAGATTACTACTAGGTTTAGACGTAACTTATAAAGCGTGGGAAATCGTCGGCAAGGGTTGGTTATTCAAACCTCTAACTTGGCGATGGTTGCGATTTTTTGCTGATCCTATATACCTTTGGTTTGCTAAAAATCGCTATTCCATCTCTGCGTTTCTAACTGGAAATGCTCGATGCGAGTCTTGCCAAATCGGCCGACCTGGAGAAAAATAAGTATGTCAAAGGCTCACTCGTGTTATTTAATATTTGGCGCATCCAGCGCAATTGCGAACGCTGTAATCCAAAAGCTGATTGAACAACCAAACAACGACGTTTACACATTTAGTCGCAATGCCATCGACGTTTCATCAAATCAAGTTCATTCAATTACGGTTGAGGACTACTCTGCAATAAATCTTAAAGCAGCTCTGAAACCATTAGAAATTAGCAAAAAAAATATTGCTGGTGTTTATATTTTTAACGGCATACTCCACTCAGATAAATTCAGGCCTGAAAAAGCGCTAAGCCAATTTGACCCTGACACTTTTTCCGCTGTTATTGCAGCAAATACAATCACACCAATATCAATTATTCAGGCAGTTTTAAGCCTTTGCGATAAATCTCAACGGTTTAAAATAGCAGCATTATCAGCACGCATTGGCAGCATATCTGACAATGGACTCGGCGGATGGCATAGCTATCGCGCCAGCAAAGCCGCATTAAATATGTTATTGCAAAACATTACCATCGAATGTGCCAGAAGCTACAAAGGTATAAAGTTAATTAGCTATCACCCTGGTACAACGGACAGCCCGTTATCAAAGCCTTTTCAAGCAAATGTGCCTAACGAGCAGTTGTTCTCCGCCGAAAAATCGGCTGACTTTTTTATAAATGTGGTTGAAAAACAACCTTATAATAATCAATTAAGCTATGTTGATTGGCAAGGCAACACTATTAAATGGTAATGACATAAAAACGCCAATTTACCGTCGCAATATTAGACGCAATTAGCTGTAAAAAGGATTCAAGATGAAAATAGCAATTATAGGCGCAGGTCTAACCGGGGCCGTTGTCGCAGATAAGTTATCAAGGCTAGGACACAATGTCACTGTGATTGAAAAATCTCGTGGTCGCGGAGGCCGTATGAATACCAAACGGCTGTCGTGGGCAAATTGTGACATGGGCGCACAATATTTTACCGCCAGAGATCCCCAATTTATTAATGAAATAGAACAGTGGCAAACTGATGGACTTGTTGAACCATGGGCGTTCTCACCATCACTTTTAAGGGCAAAGGTACTTGCCGCCTCCCCTGACGCCGAGCTTAGATATGTTGCCACGCCTGAGATGAATTCAATTGCTAAGCATCTTTTAAAAGATAAAAAGTTAGAACTTAATACAAAAATAAACCACATTACTAATGACGACGGTAAGTGGCTGTTGTGGCGAGATAACATGGAGTTAGTGGGTATCTATGACTGGCTGATTTCTACAATTCCTGCCGAACAAGCCTTTGAACTTTTTGCCGATATTCCTTCAATCCAAAATCAAATTCCACACGATGTTCACGAGCCGTGTTGGGCCGTCACGCTAGCAACCCAAGGTGAGGTGAGTGATGTATTGCAAGGGGTGTTTAGTCGAGAAAAGGTATCTTGGCTAGCAAGGCAAAACCACAAACCACAACGACAAATAGAAAAACGATTAACTTCTGAAGATAAATCAGGTGCAAAACCTCAACAAAAAATAGACGATCTTTGGAATATTCACTTTGATGCCGCATTTACCAAACAACACATTGGTGTCGATTCCAAAAACATACAAAACATTGCTCTAGATTGGCTTAATGAGCTAATAATCAATAATAATCTTGGTGATGGCGTTCGTCTTGTTGATGGTTACGCTCATTTCTGGCGATATGCTCGTCCTGCAGAAAGTTATATAGCAGAGTATGAGAAAAACAAGCCGACAATAATATTTGACGCCGAACAACAATACGCAATAATCGGAGACTGGGCAAAAGGTGGGCGCGTAGAAGGCGCGTATCTGAGTGCTGTTGAGTGTGTTGATGCTTTTAAATCGAACAGCTGGACATAACTTTACTGCATCGGCCGCTCAAGTTCTTCCCAAATTGCAGATACAAAAAAGCCCAGTCAAATGACTGGGCTTCGTTGTTTGGCGGAAAGCGAGGGATTCGAACCCCCGGAAGGTTTAACCCTTCGCCTGATTTCAAGTCAGGTGCATTCGACCGAACTCTGCCAGCTTTCCTAAGTCGATCTCATTAAGTTTTAAATAATAAAACTCAATGTTTGTATAAGTGGCGGAGAGGGAGGGATTCGAACCCCCGGAAGGTTTAACCCTTCGCCTGATTTCAAGTCAGGTGCATTCGACCGAACTCTGCCACCTCTCCACTTGATGAAGCGCATATTAGAGACCTTGATTCGCCTTGTAAAGTCTAAACGTTAAAAAAAACCAGTTTTTTAGTTTGTATGGCTATTTTTAAAACAAAGTGGGGCTTTTTTAATTCGAAATTTCAAAAAATATTAAAATTTAGAGCAAACCTTCAATATTAAATTGAACCTTTGCAAACTTAATTTATCAAATAAACATAAAGCGAAGTAGAGAAGTAGCCAAGAATAATAGTAGTTAACTTCAATTGTGGTAATAATTAGCACAAAGCCCTAACGCAAAACATTTGGGCGTTTATAAGAAGATTGATTTAATCGCTTTTAATTTAATCAAAATGCGTATTAATGTCGTATAAATATCTTGAAACTAAATTGTTTACCTATATATATTGACCAGTAATACAATTTAATGAAAACTATCGAAAGTTTTTAAACAACGTTTTATTTTATGAAACAACAGGAGTTCAAAATGGACAGCAGAATGGCGTATCAAGGTACTCAAACCTCTGTATTAGCGCAGAACAAGGTACTAAGAAACACTTATTCATTATTAGCTATGACTTTAGCGTTTGCCGCTATGGTTGCTGGCGGTGCAATGGCATTAAACTTACCTCACCCGGGGTTAATTGTGACGTTGGTTGGTTTTTATGGCTTACTATTCTTTGTCCATAAAGCTGCTAACTCATCAATGGGTTTAGTTGCAGTGTTTGCATTCACAGGTTTCCTTGGTTACACACTAGGGCCTATTTTAAATATGGTAATTGGCGCAGGTGGCGGTGAAATCGTAATGATGGCACTTGGTGGCACAGCGTTAACGTTCTTTGGTGTTTCTGCTTATGCATTAACAACTAAGCGTGACATGTCATTCCTAGGTGGAATGATGGTAGCTGGTTTCTGGGTATTAATTGTTGCGGTTGTAGCAAACATCTTCCTACAATTACCTGCACTGTCACTGGCTATTAGTGCAATGTTTATCTTGTTCTCGTCTGGTGCAATCCTTATGCAAACGCAAGCGATTGTTAAAGGCGGCGAGACTAACTACATTCTTGCAACGGTGACGTTATTTGTATCTATATACAATATTTTCATCAGCTTGATTAATATCTTAATGGCATTCGCCGGCAACGACGATTAATTGCCAATATTACTAAGAGCGCTGCCTTGTGCGGCGCTTTTTTTTGCCTCGACTTTTTACTTTAATTCTTACAAAGCTTTACTTTAGCCCATACAAAACGTTACTTAAATCCATAGTGGTAGCTTAAATACTAAGTACAGTTTCATCTTTGATGTTATTTATTCTTTTCATTTTTATAAATTTTCTGATGCTTACGTGGGTTATCTAGTTAATATGTTTTAAACTATACCTATCGGAATACAAAAATGAGAAATTCATGCGTTACTTATTGATGTTGCAAGGCAAAGCGTGGTCGGAACAATCTGTCTTATCAGCTTGCCAATTTTGTGAAGCTGCCATCGCTCAGGGACACACAATTGATGCGATTTTTTTGTATCAAGATGGAATAACGAATGCCCTTCCAAACTTAGACATTAGTTCAGATGAGCTTAATGGTCAGCAAGCCTTATCTGATCTTCACATTACCTATGGAGTACCACTTTGGTTGTGCGTAACTGCTGCAGTAAAACGAGGCGTAAATGAAGATAATGTGATGCCAGGCTTTAAGATAGCTGGTCTTGCTGAGTTTGCTGAGCGCTGTACCCTTGCCGATAAAGTTATCCAATTTAAGTAGAACGATTATGAATATTAAATCAGTGTTAGTCATTCACACTACACCTACCTTTAATGACTTGCAGGGTAAAGAGGCGCTCGATTTGAGCTTGATACTTGGCTCTTATGAGCAAGATGTTGCGGTCGTTTTCTATAAGCAAGGTGTATTTCAAACACTCGCTCATCAAGATGCTGAGTCTATATCGCAAAAAGACTACATAAGTACGATTAAAGCATTGGATATTTACGATATTGATAAGGTTTATGCTCATAGTGACAGTTTGAATCAGTTTGGCTTAACCGATAATGAGCGATTATCAAATATAGAGACTATTGAACATAGCGATTTTATAAAACTAAAAAGCAACGCTGACCATATTTTTGTAATTTAACCAGGAGTCTAATATGCCTTTTTCATCACATAGTTATAGTCTCCACTTGATTTTCAGTCCAAACGGCTGGCAACAAGCACAACCTATGATTGAACCCAATGATCGGGTTCTATTTCTACAAGACGCTGTGTATTTGTTGCAAAGCGACCTTAATAGCCCTTCTCCGCTACTTTATGCCCGAGCCTTAGACATCAACGCTAGACACATAAACTTATCGGCACAAGCTGACAAGGGCGTTGATATTGAGGCTATTGAAGATGAGCTTTGGATTCAGCTCACTGAACATGCTAAGAATATAATATCTTGGTAATAAGAATTAAGAATTAAGAATTAAGAATTAAGAATTAAGAATAATGATTGAATTTAACGGTACACAGTACGCAACAGATAAACACGAATATTTAGCGAATATTGACGACTGGAGTATGCCACTCGCTGAACATATTGCTGAACTAGAAAATATAACAATGACCGAAAATCATTGGGAAGTTGTCAACTTTGTTCGTGACTTTTATAAAGAATACAAAACATCACCTGCTATCAGAATGTTAGTGAAAGCAATGGCAAAACAGCTTGGAGCAGACAAAGGCAACAGCATCTATTTATACAAGCTATTTCCAAAAGGCCCAGCAAAACAAGCAACTCGTATCGCCGGCTTGCCAAAGCCCGCGAAGTGTATATAACAGGCACAAAAAAGCCCGCTCAGGTAAACAAAAATATCACCTGTCGGGCTTAACTTTTTACTTAGTTAATAACTTTCACTTTCGAGGCTTAAGGGTATTTTTTAAACCAAGCTAAGATATTTTCAATTTTCGCCACCATTCTTGATGGACGACCGGCAATACCGTGCGGTGAGCCAGGTACGCGAACCATTATCGTATCAACTTTACGAAGCTTTAGCGCTTGATAAAATTGCTCGGTTTCGGACATTGGCGTGCGACGATCGTTCTCACCGGTAATTAACATAGTTGGCGTAGTCACGTTGCCCACCAACGACAGTGGCGAACGCTCCCAATAGTGTTCAAAGTTATCCCACGGCATACCTGGAAATTGAAATGGTATCTGACCTAAATAACTATCAGCGGTCAATACTTTTGATATCCAGTTTATCACTGGCTTTGCAACTACAGCAGCTTTAAATCTGTCGGTTAAACCAATTGCATAAGCAGAGGCAATACCACCAGCTGAACCACCCGTTATATATAGTTTGTCTGGATCAACAAAACCTTTGTTAATCATCGCATCAACGCCCGACATATGGTCTGCAAAGTCCCATTTACTCGAGTACTTATTTTGTAATAACAACGCAAAGCGTTCACCATAACCGGTTGAACCACGGTGATTATCATAAAAAACAACATAACCTTCTGCAGCAAAACGTTGCATCTCAGCTGAGAAGTGAGGACCGTATGCTAAATGAGGACCACCGTGGATCTCAAGAATTAATGGGTACTTCTTAGCTGGATCAAAGTTTGGAGGCAACAAATACCAACCTTGAATTTCCTCGCCATCAATAGACGAGTTGTATACGACTTCCTTTACTTCAGCTAAGTTTTTGTGCCCAAGTAAGTCTTCATTCAATTGTGTGATCTGAAAGTCTTTGCCCTTTCTTCGCACAAAAATATCTGCCGGACGTTGAGCGCTGCCTTTTGTGTAAGCTATAACATCGTTATCAACATCAAAATTTGCAAATGCATAAGGACGACCAATCGTGGTTCCGCCTAAACCTTCAACAATTTTCATATGACGGCTTTCTAATGTCGAAAAACCAACCGTAATAAGTCCGCGTTCGGTCATTTGATAATACAAGCCTGTGTTGTTTTCACTCCACTTTATGCCACTTACAGAGTTATCTATGTCAGCAGTCACCGCACTTACTTTTTTACTCGATAAGTCCATCACTTCTAATATTCTATTTCGATATGCAAGTGGTTTATTATCAATTGAAACAAACGCTAATTTTTTCCCGTCTGGAGATACTACTGGCGAGTATTCACCACCTGGCCTATCAGTAACTTGAGTGAGCTCACCTGCCTGTTCGCCATTAACTACAACGGAGTAAATATCTGATTCACGTGTTTGGTATTCCCAGTCTGCATTGCGATAAGCTGAAAAATATATTCGACTGCCATCTTGAGCCCAAGATAAGCTGCCACCGTGATTATAATTACCACTAGTAAGTTGTCGAGGTGTGCCCCCGTCGGCAGGTATAACAAAAATATGACTGAATTTTGGATCTAAAATACCCGCGCCATCAGCTTGATATCGAGCTTTTGTTACATAGGTAACTGGTTCCGACCATTTTGCGCCCTTAGGACGTTTTGGCATTTTGACCGATAAAGGTTTAGTGGTGTCGTCAACTGACATAGTAAACGCAATTTGCTGGCCATTAGGTGACCACGAAACATTACTGATACCCGATTGCACATTAGTTACTAGCGCAGTTTGCCCAGTATCCATCCAACGAACATAAAGCTGTGTGCGCCCCTCTTCGTTCGATAAATAAGCAACTCTATCGCCTTTGGGTGACCATGATGCTCCAAAGTAGGCTTTTTTCCCAGATAAGAGTGGACGATGCAATGAACCGTCTGTTCTAGATATCCAAAGATTAGAACGAGTCCCGTCGGTCATAACATCATGACTACGTCTGGTATAAATAACCCACTTGCCGTCAGGAGAGACTTGCGGCGCACTGGCATATTCGAGCTCAAATATATCTTCAGCTTCAAACTTTTTACTCGTTACTGCCTCTTCAGTTGTCAATGAATCTACGGTTGGCTTTTTACTTTCCAGCGCATGGCTGTAAGCAGAAAGTTGAGTACCGAGAAAAAGCAGCGCTAAAGAAACGTACGTTCGTTTCATGTTAGTTCGTTTCATGGTCGTTCCTATCATTCTAATTTCTTTTATTTATCCGTTTATAACACCAGTGTAATCACTTTTATGGCGGAAAAACAAACAAGTAAGTATTTTTATCGGCCATAAAACAAAAAAGCGCGACAGAGTTAACTGCCACGCTTCGTTATATAAACGCAATGTCACATATAGTCTTTAAACTATTTGTTAACTTTAGCCCAGTCACCAGCAGCAAAGATATTTAACTCTTGCTGTGCAATGTACTTGGCAAAAGCCGCATTCACCTGTTCAACCGTTACCGTTGGTAATTTTTCTTGGTAATCAGAGAACCATTTGATATCACGGCCCATTTGCTTGTTTTCGTTTAGCATACGAGCAATATACGCTTCACTTGACCATGTTACTCGAAGTGATTTAAGTGCACCGTTAATAGCGTCAGTCACCTCTTTATCAGAGAAACCTTCGTCTAATACTTTTTGCACTTCTTCTTTATAAGCTTCAACTACTTTTTTCATGTTCTCAGGAGCCGCAATTGCAGACATGATGAACATACCCTTCTCTTCATCAAACTCCATTTGTAACCAAGAGCCCGTACCGTAGCTGTAACCCTCTTTAACACGGATACGCTGCATTAAACGAGAAGCGAAACCACTGCCACCAAAGATTTGGTTTGCAATGTAAGTCGCATAGTAATCATCTTCTTGTGGGTTTAGGTCAACTACATGCGCAATATATAACTGAGCATTTGCTTTGTCTGGCGTTTCAATCCAATTCTCTTGACCCGTTACCGCGTTGATTTCATCTTCAAGTTTTGCGTACTTTGCCTTACCAGCTAATTCGCTTAAGCGCATTTCTAATTGAGTAGAAACAATCTTAGGCTCTACATCACCAACAACGGCTACGTAGCCATTACTTACATTGAAGTGTGTTGAATGCAGCTTTTTAAGACGCTCAGATGATACCGCTTTTAAACCGGCAATTTGCTCATCAATCGTTTGAAACGCTGATGGGTGACCGGCTTCATGACCATTAAAAGTTTTACTTAGAACTGAAACCGCGACTGCTTGAGGCTCACTACGGTTCATCTCAAGACCTGTGATCATTGCTTTACGATCAATTTCAACTTCAGACTGTTTAAACGTTGGGTTAACTAATAGCTCTTGAATAAAGTCTAACGTTTTATCTAAGTTTTCTTTTACAGCTTTAACTGAAACATTGATTTCACCTAAAGTACGCGTAGAAATATTAATGCTCGCTTTTAATTCATCTAACTTAGAAGCAATTTGCTCTTTGCTATACTTTTCAGTACCGCTCATGATCAAACCACCTAACATCTTAAAGTCAGCCTCATAACCTTTTAGTGATTTTTCAGAGCCAACAGGGAAAGTCATTGCCATGTTCACTTCGCCAGCGCGCAACTTCTTAGGGTAAATACTGACTTGTGTGCCGGTTGCCCAAGTAAACTCCTGCAAACGAGCTAATACATTCTCTACGTTGTTGTCATAAACTTCGCCATTAGCAACCGCTTTACGGCCTTTATAGTCTGCTAATAGTTCTGAAATGTCTTTGGCTTCAGAAATTTCCGCACGCACTGGCTCTTTAGTTGGGATAAAGCGTCCTAGCGTACGGTTACTTTCTACAAAATATTGCTCTGCTACTCGCTGAACGTCAGCCGCTGTTACTTTTTCTACTAAGTCACGGAAATAGAAAATATAACGATAGTCACCCATCGCAATGTATTCTGATAATTCCATACCTACCGACGTTACATTACGTAACGCTTCTTCTGTTTCTTTTAAAATAGCAGCTTTCGCAACCGCTACTTCCGACTCTGAAATTGTATTATTTTTAATACCTTCAACCATCGCCAATAATGCTTTTTCCATCTCAGCAGTATCTTTACCCTTTGAACCTTGAGCTAATATGGTAAATGTTGATGGATCTTTTAGTAGGTAAGAGTAGGCATAGGCACCTGTTGCTAAACCAGGCTCAACCATTTTCTTCTGCATTCGACCACGAGCATTATCAGATAAGATCTGCGCTAACACTTGTACCGCTGGCGTATCTTCATGAAGTGCTGATGGAACATGATATACAGCCGCAATCATTGGTACGTCACCTGTACGACGAAGATTCACTTCACGTTCGCCGTCTTGAGTCGGTTCAACGGTATACAGCTTTTCAATTGGTGTTTCTGGTTGCTTTAACTTACCAAAGGTCTTTTCAATCATTTCGATTGTTTTTTCTTTATCAAAACGACCTGCTACTGTTAACACGGCGTTATCAGGACGGTAATGACGCTTATAAAAATCACGTAAAACTTGGAAAGGAAAGTTTTCAACGTCTGAACGTGCGCCAATCGTTGAGTTTGCATAGTTATGCCATAAATATGCGGTTGATGCTAAGCGCGAAGATAACATGCGGAACGGGCTATTTTCACCGCGTTCCATCTCGTTACGTACAACGGTCATTTCTGACTCAAGCTGGTCTTTGGTAAAGGTAGCGTTCACCATACGGTCCGCTTCCATGCCTAAAGCCCACTCTAAGTTAGCTTCATCATATTCAAACAATTCAAAATAGTTGGTACGATCTAACCACGTTGTCGCATTTACGCGCATACCGCGTTTATTAAATTCGGTGTCGATTGCTTTGTAGCTTGTAGAGCCTTTAAATAACATGTGCTCCAAAAGGTGGGCCATACCAGTCTCACCATATTTTTCGTGAACTGAACCTACTTTATAAGTGATGTTAACCAGAGTTTTTGGTTGCGCTTCGTCTGGGTACATCAGTACTTTCATACCATTTGACAAGGTATACTCATTGATACCTTCTACATTACGAACGAATTCCATTTTAGCGTTAGTCGCAACAACTTCTGGCGCGACACTTTGCTGAGTCGCTGAACACCCTGCTAGAGCAAAAAAGACGGCAGATGCCAGAACCGTTTTTGTAAACTTTGACTTGTTACTGCTGTTAAAAATCTTCATTCAATGAAGCTCCCTGAATTTATTATAATATGTCGACTTTCTATTACGCGTTTTATACCAAATATGGCGGCTAAAACTAACTTTTAACTTGTAACACTTTGTTAACAATTTAGGACCATATAAGTGTTTAGACGTCTAGGCGTAAAAAGTAATATGCAAAACCGAAAAACTTAGCTAAAATTACCGCAAAATTTACGTAATAAAAGAGATAGGTTAAATGGCACAACATTTATTCACATCGGAATCAGTATCTGAAGGTCACCCAGATAAAATCGCAGATCAGATTTCTGACGCAGTATTAGACGCTATTTTAGAGCAAGACCCAAAGGCTCGTGTTGCGTGTGAGACATACGTTAAGACAGGTATGGTTATGGTTGGTGGTGAAATCACCACTTCAGCTTGGGTTGATATTGAAGAGTTAACTCGTAGCACTGTACGTGAAATTGGTTACACTCATTCAGATATGGGCTTTGATGCTGACTCTTGTGCAATTTTAAATACAATTGGCAAACAGTCTCCAGACATCAACCAAGGTGTTGATCGTAAAGACCCTAGCGAACAGGGTGCCGGCGACCAAGGTCTAATGTTTGGTTATGCATGTAACGAAACTGAAGTACTAATGCCAGCTCCAATTGAGTACTCGCACCGTTTAGTTAAACGTCAAGCGCAAGTGCGCAAAGATGGTACATTACCTTGGTTACGTCCAGACGCTAAGTCTCAGGTTACTTTTGCCTACGAAAATGGCAAGCCAGTTGGCATCGATGCAGTAGTACTTTCTACTCAACACTGTGACACTATAAGTCAAAAAGACTTAGTTGAAGCGGTAATGGAAACGATTGTTAAGCCTACTCTGCCTGCAGAATGGTTATCAGCGAATACTAAATACTTTATCAACCCAACAGGTCGCTTTGTAATTGGTGGACCAATGGGTGACTGTGGTTTAACAGGCCGTAAGATCATCGTTGATACATATGGCGGCATGGCTCGTCACGGTGGCGGTGCGTTCTCTGGTAAAGATCCTTCAAAAGTTGACCGTTCAGGCGCATACGCTGCACGTTACGTAGCTAAAAACCTAGTAGCTGCTGGTCTTGCTGACAAAGCTGAACTTCAAGTTTCTTATGCGATTGGTGTTGCTGAACCAACGTCTATCAGCGTTGAAACATTTGGCACAGGCAAGCTTGAAGAAGACAAACTAATCGAATTAGTACGTCGTCACTTCGATCTACGTCCATACGGCCTAACACAAATGTTAGACCTAGAACGCCCTATTTATAAAGGCACAGCTGCATACGGTCACTTTGGTCGCGAAGAGTTCCCATGGGAACGTACTGACAAAGTTGAAGCATTGCGCGCTGACGCTGGATTGTAAAAAAGCTTTTGCAGCAAATGAGTTGAGACAAGCGCTGCTATAAAAAAAGGACCTTCGGGTCCTTTTTTTATGTCTACTGCATCGGCCGCTCAAGTTCTTCCCTGAAACGCTCAACCAAGGCATCCATGCCTTGGAGGTCTCTTGTGTAAAGTAATGTTCATCTGTTCTTTAGCGGAGTGAGTCTATGCGGTATGAACGGCGCTGGCATTTGATTATCAGCGACGGCGAAACAAAAAAAGGACCCGAAGGTCCTCTTAAATAATGTCGCCTTGCGGCGGCGGTCGAGCTCGTCTGATTTAAGCCTTAGAAGTTAAACTTTCAAAATTCAACCGCTAAAACTCGACTATTAAAGTTTTATAACATTGTCAGAACTGTCTCGGTCAATCAACTTAACGAATGGATCAACACCAGCATATTTAGGTTTTGAGTCCACTGTAAGCGTGAAGGTATTTTCACCCTCAATGACTAGATGTTTGTTTTCATACAAAACAATGTTGTCCGCATTTAAATCTTCTGGATCTTCGCTAAATAGCACAATATCAACATACTCTTTAAGCTCAGCAGGTGTTTCAGCACCCTTTCCATCTGCAGTATAACGTCTGCCTTCTACGATGAAGGTCACTTCAAACTTGCCGTTATCTAGTTCAACAATATCGGCTGTTTTTGCTTGTAGGTCATAAAGTGTAATTTCCTCAAACAAGTCTTTGATAAACGACTGTTCTTCGCTATTACTTACCCCGTTTAAACTAGCAATCAGATCCAAAGTCGTTGGATACGGATCGCTCTTAAACTTAAACTTCTGCAGTAAGTTTCTCAACGCTTGATTTAAACGTTCTTCGCCTAGCCTATCTTTAATCGCCATCATAACCACAGAACCTTTTTGGTAATGAATATACCCTTGGTTTTCAGCTCGCATTAGTGGCATCTCTTCAAGCGATTCTGCAGCTCGACCACGCAAGTAACGGTCTAGTTCATACTTTAAGAAACTACGTAATTTATTATCTCCGTACTTTTTCGCCATGACCATAATCGCACTGTATTGTGACAACGACTCAGATAGTATTGCACTACCCTGTACGTCTGCACTGCCAACCTGATGTGCCCACCATTGGTGTGCCAGTTCATGCGCCGTTACATAATAAACAGGGTCAATATTGTCCTGATCACGTAGGTCTGTAGTGAAACCAATGTTTTCCGAGTAAGGCACAGTATTAGCAAAGCTTTGAGCAAAACTTCGATATCCAGGAAACTCAATGATGCGCATTTGTTTATGCTGATATGGGCCAAATGCTTCAGTGAAGTAGTCAATAGAATCTTTAGTCGACTCAATCATGACACCCACATTCATAAAGTGTTTAGGATGGTAGTAAACCTCAATGTTAATACCTTTGTGAACGTCTTTTTTCACATCTAATCGAGCTGATAAAATCGAATAGAAGTTAATCATCGGCGAGTCCATTTTATAATGGAAATAGCGCTTATCACCTTCCACCCACTCTTTCTGTAAGTAACCAGGCGCTATAGCCACTTGGTCTAGCTCAGTAGAAATCGTCGTTTCAAAATCTATAAAGTCGTTTCCTTTACCAAAGAAGCTTTGATTATAAAACTCTTCATCCTCTAACTTGTTCGCCCTTTTCGGCGGCGGCAAATCTCGTTTTCTGCGCTCATGTCGATCGGATAAATAACCTTGTGTATTTACACCAAAAATTGGGAATAACTCAAAGTTATTAATGAAGGTACCATTTTTAACTAACTGCACATCAAAGCCTTTATCTTTAAAGCCTTTAACCGTTCGAGTTACGGTAATTTCACCTTCCAAAGTCTCGCCAGGCTGTAAAGGCTGATCAAATACAAACCAAGCTGCGCCTAAACGCGAATCCACTTCCTGCATTGAGCCATTTGGAAGCTGCACACCCCAAGTCTCTGCGAAACGAGGTGCGTTCACTAAGAAACGAGATATTGGCTTATCAAACTTATTTTTAACCGTTATTTCAGCGGTAGCAACAATCGTTCTTTCACTTGGCGTGATATCAACTTTTGCATTAACGCGAGTAATAACAGGAATTGGATCGTTTACATACTGATCAAACTGCTTCTCATAGTCAGTACGGATTTCCATCATCTCATCACTAGAGTAATACTCGTTAACAACCGTAGTGTTGTAGTAAATGTAACTACCCGAAAGTACAAACACCAAAGCCGCTGAAGCAATTGTAATTTTTCCACCGGTCTGCATTTGATAACCCATTTGCTTGAAACGATGTTTTAATGCAACTTGAGGGCCTCGCTGCCAAAGGGCATAGCTAATTGTACTTAAAATGACACACATAGCGCCCCAATAAATGAGATACCAAGCCTGTGTTTCTAAGTACCACCCGTAACCATTTAAGTCCGAATACTGCATCATTGGATGTGAAGCAAAGTTGAGTAAATTATGCTCTAGTCCTAATTGGTAAAAGCTTAAGCTGGCTAAAAAATAGCTAAGGAATAAAAGCATTCCAACAAACTTGTTTGGACTTAATACTTGAAGGAAAAATGCTAAAACCACCATCATCAACAAGCTTGGTGCTTGAAAAAAGAACAGACTGATAAAATACTGGCCTAGTTCAATATCATTCACACCAGCAATCAATTGATAAGTAATAGTGACACACATACCTATAACAAATAGTGATAAAAGAGTTAGCCAAACCGCAATCAGTTTAGACAACCAAAATGTCATATTAAAAACAGGCATGCTATCAACAATATCGCCCATTCCAGAACTACGTTCACGCCAAACTACTTCACCACTGTAATAAGTGATGATGACAATCATCATTAAACTAAAGCTACCAGATATTTGAGTGACCATGGATTTAGTTAATGCCCACTCGGAGGTGCCGTAGAAAGGACCGTTTCCGAAAAACGAAGAGATAATAGTAAAACCAGAGAATATCAATAGGATATAAAACGGTGGGCTAAACATAATTTGTTTGATTTCAAACAAGGTTCTCGTTTTGAATTTTGTCCAAGTACCTGACGCTGCACTTTTATATTTGATATTTGCGTTAACCGGTGCAACTTCTTCTTTTTTAGCTTTTTTCTTCTTAGGATTTGGTTTTGGCGCTAATGTTAATGGTGAAGCAATCTTTCCAAATAGAGCAATAATAGCAACACTAATACCAATCCAAATTAGGCGGTTATATAACAATACGCCCTCTAAATAGATTACTTGGCTGTCTCGTTCAACCGGCGTCCAGTAACGAGTAATATCGGCAAAGGTTCTAATACCAAACGGATCAGTTAACGCTCCGATATATCGATATTCGGGTTCACTAATGAAGTTGCCGCTAACGATGTACAAGATAAACATTGCCACTGCAGCCAAGTAAACCGACATCATCGATTTAAACTTTTGCGCGACCGAATAAAATATAGCCGAGAAAACAAATAACGTTGGTACAGAAAAATAGAAGTACGTTGTTAAATAGAAAGTAAGATCCGTTGGGCCTAGTCGTTCTGAATCCAGCCAAGGCATCCAAGAGCCTATCAGAATGCCAAGTGGCACCATGGCAAACACGACCAAGATCACTAGGTAAGTCCCACAAAAGCGACCCAATTGATATGTTAACGGGTTCATCGGTTTGGTATAAAGTAACTCAGCCATGTGAGACGAGTCATTTTTAGTCGCGGTAGTGGCCATAAAATTAACCACTAAAAACATGGAGAAAATCCCTAAGATCAACATGGTTTGTGCAACTGCGTAAGAGCCGTTAAACGTGGTATTCTGACCACCTATTATGACCGAATCGCTAACCATCGCTAAAAATGGCAATAAGAAAAACGTTAAGCAGGTTACATAAAACGACGGTTGACGAACGTAATATCGCCACTCAAATTTAAGCATATTTAAAAACATACGACGCCCCTAAGCTGCAGTGCTGTTAGATGGAGCTGATTGACGAGAATTATAAAGTGTCGAGAAATAGACATCTTCTAAATTCGCTGGCGCCGCTTCAAAACCTTCAGGTTGAGTATCGGCATATACATGCACAATAGTTTTACCGGCAAACAGTCGCTGCGAAATCACTGGCAGATTAGCTTCAATCTCAGCAAACTCTTGCTGTGAAACTGTTTTTCTCCAAATCTTTTGGCCTAGCTGATTAGTTAACTCTATCGGATTTCCTTCCAACAGAATTTGACCTGCGCCTAATACCGCCATGTTTGGACACAATTCAGTGACGTCATCAACAATATGCGTAGAAAGAATAATGGCTTTTTCTTCACCTAAACTAACTAACAAATTGTGAAAACGATTGCGTTCCTCTGGATCTAGTCCAGCAGTTGGCTCATCAACAATTAATAAATCTGGGTCGCCTAATAAAGCTTGAGCAATACCAAAACGTTGACGCATACCGCCTGAAAATCCGCTTACTGCATTGTCTTTATGTTGGAATAAGTTCGTATGAGCTAACAAGCCCTCTACCGCCTCTTTACGTTCAGCTTTATTTTCAAGACCTTTCAAAATAGCTAAATGATCCAACAGGTCATATGCGCTAACACGCGGATAAACACCAAAATCTTGCGGTAAATAACCTAAGCGCTTACGCAGCTCATTTGGGTTATTTAAGACGTCGATACCATCAAAAGTAATGCTACCTGAGTCTGGCATTTGTAATGTAGAGATGGTTCTCATTAAAGATGATTTGCCCGCACCGTTTGGTCCAAGTAGTCCGTACATACCTTTAGGTACCGTCAAGTTGACGTTGTTTAGTGCTTTCACGCCATTGTTGTAAGTTTTTGAAAGATTTGAAATTGATAACATTGGAATTCCGTTTAGTTATTTTGCCTTTTCCTAGAATGGCATAACTTGACTAATAAAAACACACCCCGGATTAACTATTAGTCTCTAATTTGTAACAAGATTTTGGGATTTTTAATAGCTGAATGTAATTTTACTGCGTCAGGGGGCGTCGGGGCACCGGGGCATAGAACCGCTGAACATAACTTTACTGCATCGGCCGCTCAAGTTCTTCCATGAAACGCTTAACCAAGGCATCCATGCCTTGGAGACCTATTGCGTAAAGTTATGTTCAGCGGTTCTTTGGCGAAGTGAGTCTTGCGGTATGAGCGGCGCTGGCATTTGATTATCAGCGACGGGGGCGCGATTCAGGGATGAATCGCTATCGTCCATCCCCTTCCCATCTAAACATCACAGTCCCAGCCGTTAAAAACACGACTATCATGCCTATTAGCGTCAACACATGATGTTTTATGTCCATCAGGCTAGCGCCTTCAGTCATAATAGCTCGAGCCCCTTCCACCAAATGCGTCAACGGAAGGAACTGGGAAATTGTTTGAATAAACTCTGGGCTGCCTTCAAGTGAGAACCACACTCCAGACAAAATCATCATCGGCCAGGTCGCTAGGTTTAGAAGGCCCCCGGTGAGCTCTTCACTTCTCGATCGAGAGGCGATCATTAGGCCCAAAGATATAAGTGAAAATGCGCCAAGTGCAGCAACAACAATAAGGTCTAAATAGCTACCCAACATATAAAAGTCGAACAATAGGTCGCAACCAATAAATACCATCGAGGACAAAAACATGACAATCATTAAACGAGAAACGACTTGCGCTGTTAAAAACTCTAGCGCCGTGACCGGCGTTGCATTTAAACGTTTTAATACCATGTTTTTACGATAACGAACAATGACATAGCCAACTCCGAACAAGCAGCTGAACATCATATTCATACCTAAAATACCAGGTAAAACCCAATCTAAATAACGAATTTGTCGCCCATCAACCGTTTGTTGCTGCCAGTTCGTGTTGGTTTGTTGATTCGAAGCCAAGCCGTTTTTATCAAATTGACCTTCAACCGTAGCGTCAGAGTTACTTTCTTGCACATTAAGCGACGATGCCAACAGCAACTTCTCGACAAAATAGCCATTTGGTGATGACTCATTTAACCAGTATTGCTTCTTTTTAAAATCTACTAAAAGATCAAGTCTATGCTGATGGAGCTTTGATAATGCCTTTTTAGAGTCTTTATAATCGACAAATTCAATGTATTTTGTTTGTAAAAACGGATGAGGTTGCAGCTGAACAGACGATGCTGATTCAGAAGGTAACAAAGACTCTGAGTTTAAAACCCCCACCTTGTATACATCTTTACCATCACCAGAAAAAACTACGGCAAAACCGACCAACAAAAGAACAGGAAAGATCACACTCCAAGCGAGCGATGAGCGATCTCGAAAAAACTCTAAATTACGAGCTTTTAAGATGGCATAAAATCGAGTGAAAAAGACCTTCATGGCTTCTGAGCCTCCGTTAATTGGTGTCCGGTCAACTTAATGAATAAATCATCAAGGTTTGCTGATTTAACCTGCAAGCCGTCTAATTTAACGCCTTTTTTGAGTAAATCTGAGATAGAAAGCTCAACATCTTGTGCATCAATATCAACATGATGGTGGCCAAATGGTCGGCCAATTTGCTCAACGTCATAGTCGCCCAAGTTCTCTACCGGCAAACGAATTATCGCACCGGAAAAATGCTGATTTAATAAGCGCGATGGCGTGTCTTGCGCAATAATAGCGCCTTGGTCCATGATCACGATGTCATCACATAAATATTCAGCCTCATCCATATAATGTGTTGTTAAGATCACCGTTTTGCCTTGCTGTTTAATCTTGGTGATCAAATCCCAGAAATTTCGGCGAGCATGCGGATCTAAACCTGTCGTCGGTTCATCCAAGAACAAAATTTTAGGATCGTTTATAAGTGCAAGAGCCAATAGCAAACGTTGTTTTTGACCTCCTGATAATTTTTGATGACGGCGTTTTTCAATTTCGACAAGATTGCACATCTCCATCACCGCTTGTTTGCTGGCTGCATTTGGATAAAACGCACCAAACAGATCTAACGTTTCCCCAACGGTTAAAAAATCTTGCAATGCGGTATGCTGAAACTGAATACCGATTTCTTTCAGTGATTCCTTATCAAGCGGCTGTCCGAAAAACGAGATTTCACCACTAGAAGGTTGAATCAAGCCTTCCATCATTTCAATAGTCGTTGTTTTACCAGCGCCGTTTGGGCCTAACAAACCAAAACATCGCCCTTGCTCAACGCTAAATGACACACCTTTAACGGCTTCAACGTCATCGTATTTTTTACTGAGGCTTTTGACCTCGACCACTGCTGGCATGTTAATTTCTCCACATGGCGTGATTAATTTTATTTGTTAGCGACTTGCCAACATCATTAACACGATTAGACACCAATTCTTCATTTCTATCTAGCGCTTTGATTGCTAGAATAAAGCGATTAAAACTCAACTATTTGCAAAAGTATGCGGATCCCAAGAATATATCACCCTTCTCAAATTGAATTAGACACGCCTTTTGAACTCGACGCCGATGCGGCGAATCATGTTGGTCGTGTACTGCGAATGACAGCCGAACAAGAGCTGGCCTTGTTTTGTGGCGATGGTTTTGATTATCAAACCGTTATTACCAACGTGACCAAAAAGCATGTGGAAGTCGTTGCAAAAAACAAAATATCCGTACAAAACGAAAGTCCTCTTTCAATTCATCTTGCCCAAGGTATTTCACGCGGTGACAAAATGGACTTTACCATTCAAAAGTCAGTAGAACTTGGAATTACCGACATCACACCTATCTTTACGGAGCGATGTGGCGTTAAGCTCAAAGGTGAGCGACTAGATAAAAAACATCAGCAGTGGCAAAAAATAGCTATTGCAGCCTGTGAGCAGTCAGGTCGAGCGTTTGTGCCTACCATCCATAGGCCAATTGAGTTTAAAGAATTTATTGAACAAAAAACTGAACAGCTAAAGTTGAATTTGCACCCTCGTGCCTCCATTTCCGTATCATCACTTACAATGCCTGAAACCGGTGTAAGATTTGTAATCGGTCCGGAAGGCGGTCTTAACGACCAAGAAATTGAAGCTGCAAACAGCGCAGGATATCAAGACATTCTAATGGGGCCTCGAATTCTGCGTACAGAAACAGCCGCATTAACTTTGTTAACCGCGCTGCAAGTTAAGTTTGGTGACTTGGCTTAGGTAAAACTCGGTGACTTAGCTTAGGTAAGCTTGGTGACTTGACTTAGGTAAAACTCGGTGACTTAACATCGATGAAGTTTGACGACGTGTTACATCGGTACAATACGCATTTCAAAATGAACTAAAAACGGAACAACTATGACAATTAAACTCGGTATCGTGATGGATCCCATCAAAGACATTAACATCAAAAAAGACTCTAGTTTTGCGATGTTACTTGAAGCTCAATCTCGGGGTTATGAGTTGTTCTATTTAGAAATGAAAGACTTATATCTGCGTGACGGGCGTGCGTTTGGTAAATGTAAACCGTTAACCGTTCGTTACGACTTTGACGACTATTACTCTCTTGGTGATGTTAAAACGATGCCACTGGGCGATCTTGACGTCATTTTAATGCGCAAAGATCCTCCGTTTGATACAGAGTTTGTTTATGCAACCTACATGTTAGAGCGAGCAGAAGACGAAGGCACGTTAGTTGTCAACAAACCACAAAGCCTGCGTGATGCCAACGAAAAGTTATACACCAGCTGGTTTGCCGAGTTTATTCCACCAACACTAGTTACTCGCGATGCCAGTTTAATAAAAGATTTTTATCAAGAGCACGGCGATATTATCTTAAAGCCATTAGATGGTATGGGCGGCGCATCAATATTTAGAGTTAAAAAAGGCGATCCTAATCTCTCTGTGATCATAGAGACGTTAACCGCGCACAGTGAACAATATGCCATGATACAGGCCTTCATTCCTGATATTAGCAATGGCGACAAACGTATTTTAATTGTTGATGGCGAACCGATGCCATATACCCTCGCCCGCATTCCGGCCAAAGGTGAAACCCGCGGTAATTTAGCTGCAGGAGGCCGCGGTGAAGCGCGACCATTAAGCGATACCGATTGGAAAATTGCCAATGCTATTGGACCTAAATTAAAAGAAAAAGGGTTGATTTTTGTTGGTCTTGACGTGATTGGTGACTGCGTTACTGAAATTAACGTCACTAGCCCTACGTGTATCCGAGAAATTGAAGGCGCGTTTGATATAAGCATTACCGGCCACTTATTTGATGCAATAGAAAAGCGCATCACCGAAAAATAGTCACACAATTAACAGTGAATTAAATATAGGCGTATTGAATTTCAATGAGTTTAAAAATTAACAGTAGTCTTAGTCTTACTAATCAATTTCTTATCGCCATGCCGTCGATGGACGATGGTTACTTTGAGCGTACACTAACTTACATTTGTGAGCATGACGAAAATGGCGCAATGGGTTTGGTGGTTAATAAGCAAACCGACATGTCGGTTCGACACCTACTATCCGAGATTCAAATTGATTTACCAGAGTCTTCACCACTACAAGAGCAAAAAGTCCTTTCTGGCGGACCTGTGCAAGTAGACCGTGGTTTTGTATTACATAACGGCAACCGCCTTTGGTCATCCAGCCTACAACTCAAGAATAACTTTGTGGTCACTACCTCAAAGGACATATTAGAGAACTTGGGTACAGATGAAGGGCCGCTGGACTTTGTTGTCACCCTTGGTTATGCCGGTTGGGGTGCAGGCCAGCTAGAAGATGAAATCGCCAACAACTCATGGCTTACTGTTAATGCCGATCCTGAACTTATCTTTAATGCACCAATCGAACAGCGTTGGGAATTGGCGGTACAAAAGCTTGGTATCGACAGCAGTCAATTATCCCACTTTGCAGGGCACGCATAATGTCAGAGCAATCAACTCAGCCACAAACGATTATGGGTATCGACTTTGGTACAGGTAGTATCGGTTTTGCCATTGGCCAGTCATTAACCGGCACCGGCTCACCAATCAAAGCGCTAAAAGCCAAAGAAGGCGTTCCAAACTGGGACGAAGTAGAAAAGCTGCTGAAAGAGTGGCAACCCGACTTAGTGGTAGTGGGATTGCCTTTGAATATGGACGGTACAGAGCAGTTGGTGACGCAGAAGGCGAAAAAATTTGCCAACCGCGTTCATGGCCGATTTGGTGTTCAAATACATATGCACGACGAACGCCTTAGCACCACAGATGCCAAGGCCAGCTTATTTGCCAGTGGCGGCTATAAAAACCTTAAAAAAGGTAATGTCGATGCTCAATCTGCCGTTGTTATTTTAGAAAGCTATTTCGAGTCGCTTTATTAACAACTAATCTATCTCGTCCAGTAATGCATCGTCTAACTGAAACTCTTCTTTGATTGGCGGATTACCATCGTAAATTTTGTAGTTCACGTTTTGAAAATAGGCCTCTTTCACGAAGATGTAAGAGTCTGTTGAGTTATTGATCATTTGCTCTTGTTGGATCAAGTCAGCACGAGTGTAAACTGCTTTAATACCCGTCTTCACCAAGTTCCAAGGCCAATCAATTAAATACATCGGGAAAATTTGGCCGTCAACAAAGTCACCTACACCATCTCGAACGGTTGTTGGACCATAACCAGGCAACATCAAAAATGGACCATCGCCTACGTTAGCCGTCACCGCTAATGTTTGGCCAAAATCCTCTTTGTGCTGAACTAAGCCCATATGATTAGCAACATCAAAAAATCCAAGTAAGCCAACGGTCGAATTAATTAAAAAGCGCCCTGTTGCAACGCCTGTCTTTTTAAGTTTTCCCTGCAATAAGCTATTCAATGCGTAACCCGGCTCTTCTAGGTTAGTCACGAAACTACGAACGCTTGTTTGCGCACCTTGAGGTAGAGATGTGTATCCAACCGCTAGTGGTCGAAGTAAATATTTATCAAGTATTTCCCAGTTAAAGTGCCATAAATCACGGTTAATACTCTCTAGCGGGTCTCGCTCATCGGCATAAGTCGGGATCGACGCCGTTAGTGGCGCATCTTCTATTTGCGCATCTACAGGCACAGCCGCTATTTTAGGTGACTCATTGACAGTAGATTGCGCATCTTGCTGGGCTTGGGTGTTAGTCGGTTGTTGTGCACATGCTGTTGTTAGCGCCAATAAGGCTGCTATAAAAAAACCTTTTAAAGAGGTACTCATTTACCTTCCTTTTTAATATTCAGTACTACTGTGTCATCGCTTGGTAACATCAAATTAGCAAGTGTCGCTTCTAAGTCGCCGGTTTGAAGAGGCGCTTCATCATCTATCGACAAACGAGCAAATAGCTCGACGCTAGGCTGGTTTGCTAAGGACATTGACGGCACCATTACATCACTTTCAGTCAACGTAATGTTGAATGTGTTATTTGTAAACATGTCCTTTGTAACAGGAATTTTCTTAACCGCTAAAGGCATAGGCAAACCTGGCTTTTTAGCAAAAACAAACAAAGTCTTAAACTCGTTCAAATTAACACTAGCGGAAATAACAACGTCTATATTGATAGACACATCAATTCGGTTTGCAACGTCAACAGGGGTCGTATCTGCATTGTTTGTATCCACCGCGTTTAACGACAAATAGTCGATTCGTTGCTGAACGGCTTGATATCGATTGTCATTTGGCGACATCACTCGCGAGACCAGCTTAAATCCGGTTAGCGACTCAGTAAACTGCTCGTCTAACATTTGCCCTTCTGCAACGAGTATCAACGCAGTTAGATTTTGTGGATCAAGCGTTAACACATTATTTAACACACGAATTGAGCGCTTATAATCGCCCGGTTCACCGTTTTGCTGCAATGCCGTCGCTAAGCTAACCATATTGCCAATACTGTTTGGATCCATCCGATAAGACTTATCAAACGCATCAATGGCGCCATTTAAATCACCTAACAGTTGCAAATTTCGACCGAGTAACATCCAGCCGATAGCTTTTGGATCATGTTGCAATTTAGTTCGTAAACCTAGCGCAAAATCACGTAAATCCTCATCAGACGGTGTTGCGTTTTGGTCGTTTAATACTTGAGACGTTAACACTGGCATACGCTCTAACGCGGCTTGCCATTGTACTAGCTTATCTTGCTCACCGTAGTAGTGATAAGCAGGAAAAACGACTGCAGCAACAATAACAATCGCTGCAATTAAGTACGTACGCATTAAACCTGCGCTCGACGCCTCTGATGGAACGGAATGTTTATCGCCGGCATCATCGTCGGCAACACCATCACTGGTTTGTTCTAGCTTTAATTCTGCTGTGGCCGTTAATTTAAGTTCAGTTACCGCAGCATCAAACTCCTGTTGGCTAAATTGACCGCGCTGTAACTCGCCTTCAAGTTCAGTTAAGCGACTTTTATACCAGTCAGACTTTAAGCCTTTCGCGCTTTGTGCACGGTTAAACTTCACAAATGGGATCACAACAAACAAACACGCGACCGCAAACATTAAAATAGTTAAGGTCCAAAACATCGAAAAATTTAAACTCATGATTTAACGGTTCTCTTGACGGTCAGAAGATTGATTTGATTTGCTCGCATCATCTAACAATTGTTCTAATTCAGCATCAATTGCACTTTTATTGACTGCAGATACGTTGTTCGACGTCTCACTGGCAGAATGCAGATCAGTTGAAGAATGACGATAATTTTCATCGGCGTCGTTTTGTGTCATCCCTTCGTTTTGTGTACGACGTAATAACACCACAACACCAAATAAAATAAATGCAGCAGGCACCAACCACAGCATACTGGTTGCCAGCGTCATTGGCGGTTGATAGTGGGCAAATTGGCCATAACGGTCCACCATATAACCTATCACTTCATCTTTAGTGTAACCTTGATCGAGCAATTCTTTGGTTTTTACTCGCATATCACGAGCAATCACGGCATTACTATCAGCAATATTCTGGTTTTGGCATTTAGGACAACGTAATTCGACAATCAGCTCCTGATATTGCGCTTTTTGAACATCATCTTTAAACACAATCGTTTCTTCAGCATGTGCATTCAAACTAGCACCAAGTAACAAAACAAACGCCATAGCTGCGCTAATTACTTTAATCATAGTGACACCTCGTTCCAAGCTGGCGCTATTTTATCTCGCCAAACACGCTCGTTTATATCCCCCATGTGATGCAGAACAATCACACCATTGGCATCAATAACAAAAGATTCAGGCGCACCACTTATACCTAAATTTAACGACAAGCTGCGATCCAAATCTAAAATATTAAACTCGTACGGATTACCTAACTGGCCCACCATGTTAGTTACATCTCGACGAATTTCGTTTACATCGGCAAACTCACCAAACGCAGGAGCATGATTTTGATCGTAATAAACACCAACGATGCGGACACCGTATTCTTGACGTAACTTGGTTAAATAAGGCAACTCGTATTTACAAGTTGTACACCAGGTACCCCAAACATTAATAATCATCGGCTTACCAATGACACTCTGGCGAGTATGAATTAAGGATTCATCGTACAAGTCTGGTAACGAAAACTCAGGCATAGGTCGATTAATTAAGGCCGACTCACGCTCATTAGGATCGCTAAATAAGCCTTTTAATAAAAACACACATAGCACTGCAAAAATGGCCAAAGGTAAAAACGCGAGCTTGTTTTTAAACAAACCGGAAGACTGCTTATCCGACATGATTATGCTCCTTTTACTTTGCCGCGATAACGACGATCAAACAAAGTTAAAAAGCCGCCAAGCGCCACTAGAATACCGCCAAGCCATAACCAGCGAACGTAAGGTTTTACATGAATACGAATTGCCCACGCATCATCTGGTAATAACTCACCTAACGACACATACAAATCGCGAGTAAAGCCATCATCAATCGCTGCCTCTGTCATAGTATTGCGTTGCACCGGATAATAACGTTTCTCGGCCAACAAATTTGCCTCTAAATAATTACCTTTGTATACCGACATATCCGCGGCCCACCCTTCGTAATTTGGGCCAATCACGTCGGTAATTGCATTAAACTTATAGGTATAACCCATCAACTCAGCTGAATCACCTGGCCACAACTTCACGTCTTTTTCTTGCGTGTATTGTGACGTTAAACCAGCACCCGCAATTACAAAGGCAATACCAATATGACCTAGCGACATCGCATAATGACTAAGCGGAACATTACCAAAACCAAGTTTTAAGCGAGTATTGTTATATTCAACAAGCGTAAACATGACAATCCACAAACCTAAAACGGCGCCCAACCAGCCATAAAATAGCACTTCACCAAATTCTGCATATAACCAAACCGCAGACAACAACATAGCAATTAGCGCGATGACGATAGGCTGCTTAACAAATTTATTAAGCTTGTCTTGTTTCCAACGCACCAGCGGCGCAATACCAAGAAGTAACGCAAATGGCACAGTTATATAGGTAAACATTTGGTTAAAGAATGGCGCACCAATCGAAATAGAACCTAAACCAATTTCTTTGTGAACCAAAGGCAGTAACGTTCCAAGCAGAACAATAATTGTAGCGGCCACTAAAAAGATATTGTTCGCCCACAACATAGTCTCACGAGAGAAAGCAGAAAAGCGTCCAACACTTTTAATTGAGCCCGAACGAACAGCGTACAGAGTTAAACTGCCACCAATCACCAAGGCTAATAAAATAAGAATAAACACACCACGCGATGGGTCGGTCGCAAAAGCGTGAACCGATACGATAACGCCCGAACGCACCAAAAACGTACCCAATAAACTCAAAGAAAAACCAGCGATAGCTAAAAATACCGTCCAACTTTTAAAAGCATTACGCTTTTCAGATACCGCTAAACTATGCAGCAACGCGGTGGCAACTAACCAAGGCATAAAAGAAGCGTTTTCTACTGGATCCCAGAACCACCAGCCGCCCCAGCCTAATTCTGAATAAGCCCACCAGCTACCAATTGTGATGCCTAACGTTAAAAAGGCCCACGCAGCAGCCGTCCACGGGCGCGACCATTTAGCCCAAGTAGAATCTAATTTTCCACTTAACAAAGCCGCAATAGCAAAAGCAAAACTTATAGATAAGCCAACATAACCCATATATAGCAAAGGTGGATGAATGATCATACCCACGTCTTGCAGTAACGGATTTAAGTCGCGGCCATCAACAGGAAAGTAAGGTAAAGTGCGCTCAAACGGATTTGAAGCAGTGATAATGTAAGCGTAAAAACCGACGCATATCCATCCTAGTACCATTAGAACTCGTGTTCGCATTTCCGCCGGTAACGTTTTAGACTTTAATACAACGGCAAAAGCCCAACCGGACTGCATCACCAGCCACAACAAAAATGAGCCTTCGTGACTGCCAAAACTGGCAGCAAACTTATATTGAACAGGAAGTAAGGAATTAGAGTTTTGCGCGACATTTAATACGCTAAAGTCGTCGGTTAAAAAGGCAAATACCAAACAACCAAAAGAGAATAACGTAAAGGCAAACAAGCCAATTGTTAAGTTGGGCGCTAACTGCATCAATTTTAGATTATTTGTTCTTAAGCCAATCGCAGGAAAGATTGACAGCAACAAACTAAATGCAAACGCAATAAATAGAGCAAAATTACCAAGTTCAGGGATCATACTTCTTCTTATCCAAAATTTAAGCGGCAAAATTGTAACATAGCGAAAACAGCTTGCCTATTTACCAAGGGCGCTCTAGCATTGTTTTTATTATGGAATCTAAAACTTTTCCGATTGTCTCGACACAGGCAAACGCCAACAGCAATTCAAGCACTAGTCAGCAAGCTTCGGTGCTGTTTACCTATTTGGTCCAACACTTACAATCTAAATCGAATCAGACGACACAGCAAGCCTTTGTTATTCCTAGCGATCTTAAAGCATCGTTAAGTCAATGGCTTAGTCTAAAGCCGCAACCCAATGTTGATACCATGCCAGCCGCAATCAAAAACTGGTTAGTGACATCGCTTAATAAATTCCAAAACCAACAAGGGCTAACAACACTTACGGCCTCTCAGTGGTTGCCACTCATTAGCAAAATGCAATTGTTGTCAGGAACCATTAACAATGCAAACCACACCGTACCCGACGCATTACGCCTATCCTGGCTAATTGGTTCATCTAGCCTTGCAAGTAAAAGCAGCGCAATTCAACAGTCTGGACAAGCCATGATTGGTGGATTGTTAAAGTTACTAATCCCTATAGCCATGCAAGATAAAGCCAGCCTCATTATAAGAGAACTGCCCGGTAGCGACACTTCTAGAAATGCCCAGAGCGAACAAACCTCAGTAAATCCTCTCCACCAGGAGGATAAACATGCAAAACAACAAAAAGTCTCGGAAAAACAGCATGAGCAACAATCTAATAACAAAGTGCAACACGGCATTTCACAAACTTTACGTTTTACTCTTACCTTTGACCTTGATCAGCAAGGAATACTTTCAATCGACGTTGACTTAAATGAGCTCAATTTAACCTCGGTTTGTCATTGCAGCCATCCATCACTCGTTACTAGTGTTGACAAGCACTGGCCATTATTAGCGAGTCGACTTGAAATGTTTGGTTTCAAAATAGAAAACAGTGTGCAATTAGATGAGCAGCTTACTGAAACGCAAAACAGTAGCAGCCACCGACTGATTGATATAAAAGTTTAACCAATTAACAATTAAAAGGAGGGAACATGGAAAATGAATTAGGTGCCTTATCGTTATTATACGATGGTAAAAATGCACCGAACGTCGCAATTAAAGGCTATCATCATTTAGCCGAACAAATTATCGCAAACGCAAAACAAAACGATTTGCTCGTTCACCAAGACCCTGAACTTTTTAAACGCCTTGAACACTTACAAGCTGGCCAGTCTATTCCACCTAATCTTTATGTGGTCATCGCCGAATTGATCGCCTTTAGTTACGTCTTACGCGGTAAGTTTCCAGAAAGTTGGAAATAAGCCTTTTTTCACTGCACTCGCTCGTTTAGAATACAAAACAACTGCTCAATGAAGAGCCCGTATTTTGCCAGGAATTTTCAATACTATGACGCGAAACTTGTTACGTGCAGCCTCTGCCTTTATCGCTTTCTCTAGTTTTGCCACGACAGCCGCAAGCGTGTCGGGCTACACTCCTTTAAATCAAGACCCTTTGCTCGAATCTCATATCGATCGCATTATGATAGCCGCAGAACGTGGCACAGTAAAAAAGCCCCTAGCAATAAACTCGCTAAAGCCGGCTTATCATAAAGTCTGTAATGTACAACAGCGACGCGCCCCAGCAGTACTTCGAGCATGTTTAGAAGTCAAAAAATACCTAAAAAAGGTCGACAGTGGCCGTTATATTAATCATGCAAGTATCGATTTAAAACTACGCAAAAGCTCAGATCTCTATGAGATGCAGCCGGCTATGACGTTAGCAAATCGTCGCGGTGAATCCTTTGACTCAAGCTGGTCAGTTCAAGGCCAAATGGTGTTAAATTTTGGCGAATACCTGGCATTTAGTGGTGGCGTTAAAGGATGGCAAGGCGAAACCAACTTAGAAGATACTTATATTTCAATTGGTGTACCCCAAGCTCAACTCGATATCGGCTACAAACCACATTGGTTATCACCATTTAAGCAGTCAGCAATGTTATTAAGCACTCATGCCCCTAGCTTTGCCAATATCTCACTTGCCAACAATGTCCCACTTACTAGCTGGAACATTAATTACGAATTGTTTGCAGGTCAGCTTTCAAATTCCGATAAAATTAGATTTGAAGGCCAATACACCAGTGGCAAGCCACTTATTACAGGCATGCACTTATCCATAGCACCTTTTGATGGTTTTACGCTTGCGGTAAATCGCGTTTTACAATCTGGCGGTGATCAGCGCGGTACTCCTAGCATTAGTGAAATTATTGATGCTTTTTTAGACCCTAGCGGTGCCGACAATACAAGCGATGACTTAAGCATTGACGAACAGTTTGGCAATCAAGCAGCTTCGATTGTTTCACGCTTTGACTTTAACGCCGCCGTGCCCTTCTCTATTTATTTAGAGTATGCCGGCGAAGATACGAGCCGAGGGACTAATTACCGCCTTGGCAATACCTCACTGTCGGCCGGACTCGTCATCCCATTTGTGTTTAACAGCCTGTCGTTAAATTATGAGTACAGTCAATGGCAAAATGCCTGGTATGGTCACCATGTGTATGTAGATGGGCTGCAAAACGAAGGTAGCCTCATTGGCCACTTTGCCGCGGAACAAAGACGCCGTTTAAGCTCAATTGCTGGTGAAAGTGTTGGCGCAACGCACCATAATCTTACTTTAGGCTGGCAAGTTTCACCTTCAAATCGTTTTGAATTCAATTATAACCAGACAAAAAATGAGCCTCTGGCCAGTTATGACTACGTCACTGGACGCCAATTTGAAGTAAACTGGTTTGGTGTAATAGATGATTGGGACACGCGTATCATACTATTTACCGGAAAAAATACTCTGGCAGAAAAACACTCTGGCCTAACTCTATCAGTTGCGTGGTAAATCAATGCGCTTATCTACAGGAATAAAAATGAATAATAGTCATCCGTTTCGCCGCTTTGCAATTTTACTGGCGTTAAGTTCATTTGCCTTTGTCACAAATAGTCATGCTATTGATCTTAGTAAAGTAAATACTATAAACGGTCGTATTGACTTTGGTTTTAGTGTGCTTAAAACCAAGGTGCTTGAAGATCACAGTAATGCACCCGACAGCTACGGCGATGCAACTACTTCACCTCTAGTTGGTTTTGCACTCAACAAACGAGTTGGCGAGCAATCCCTGTTAGGAACAAAAATTGAGTTTCAACATGTAGACGGTAGCTTGTTAACGGCATTTAGAGCAATTGATTATCGCTATATCATTGATGGGCAATGGCAAGTCGGTGCTTATATTGGTGCCGCACGTTACGACTTCCGATCACCCGCATACGGATACACTCTTGGTTTTGGTGCGTTTTATCAACCTACACACTGGCAAAACTGGTCGCTAGGAACTGAAGTGCAATTTATGGACAAGATGGCACGCGATAAAATCCATCCAGATGATATTCCTGCTAATGCAGAAACTGGGCCTGACACTTTCACTAATATGGCAGGTCTAAGTTTTACCCTTTCATATCATTTTTAAGTGTGCTCTCTGAGTAATACTGCTCAACGGCGTCAATAAGCTCGTATACACGAGCTTTTGATAGCTTATTAATGCCTCCGGCAGCCGCTCTGCCCCCACCAGTCTCAAACTGAGCACAAATATCACCGGCCCCTTTTTTGCGATTTCGTGGCGCTCTTAAACTCACAAGATAATGCTCGGCATCAAGGGTAGTTAAAATTATATGCGCGCGAGTCGGAAACTCATTGGCAAGCTCATTGCCATAAGAGCCACTGATGCGCCTGCTTGGCCCGTTATTTTCAAGCAATAAGCAATAACAATTTGACGACTGATGAAGTATTTCCGCTTTTGATGCGCGCCGATAATCCTCTTCATACAAATCTTTTAACCTGTGATAGGGAGAGTCGGCGTCTGCAATACATTCAAAGGGGCAGTTGTATGACAGCAATAGTTCAAACAATACAGCTGGATGATAGGCAAGCTCATCGGTGTTGGCGCCATAACCATTGTAATTAATCAAAGTACCAAGCTCTTCTAGCAATTCTTTTTGCTGCTTGTTCAGGCCCGCGTCCGAGGCTAACTCATTCGCCACTTGTGTTAAGTTATCACCATAAGCCGCTGTTATAGCCCAGTTATGAAACTTTCCTTCAAGTAAGTCATCGATAATAAGCGCGGTGCACTTTCGAGCCGACTGCTCGATATGTGTGGTTAAATTAGCTGTATTTGGAATGGGCCCAGGCTTGTGGTGGTCAATGTACAACACCTTAGCCTCAGTTTTAAGCAAAGCAACAAGCGCTTCTTTGTTTTTACGAAGTGAGATATCTAAAATAGTTATCTGAGAATTCGGGTTTACAGCGTCTAACGGGATGTTTTTTACTAGGCTAATGTCACGCTTAATTCCGGTAATTAATTGCGCCGGCCTAGGCTCATGCAAACGTAATTGCAATAACGAAATAATACCGTCGGCATCGCCATTAAATACATCAAAGTTCATATTGCGCCCAAATCACATTATTCAAACCGTTGCATCACACCTATAAATCGTTAATTTTAGTAAACATAACAACTATAAACTTGAGCTATATTTTTTGCATGGCAAAGCTCTATTATTTCGTTGTTATGACGCTTGAGTGTAGTTTGCCGATGGCAATGTGTCATAATACGACTCTGCTATCGCTCGTTCTAATTCTCTATTACTTTCACGCCAGACTAAATCACAAATATCGTCTTTTGGTCTAAAAGCCGTTGGTGCTTCCAACAGAATATGACGCAACATAATTTGATCGCTGTTCAAACATGCTTCTTTTAACTTATTAATTAATATTTCCAACTCCGACCAAGGCAACATCACTTCTTGCGCGGTTAAAATTCGTTTGTGCTCGGTTCCTGAAACATTATCGCCAATGAGCAATTCTTCATAGAGCTTTTCACCCGGCCTTAGACCTGTGCATTTAATTTCAATATCACCATTTGGGTTTTTAAAGTCTTTTACCTCTAAGCCACTAAAACGAATCATCTTTTTAGCTAGATCGACAATTTTAACCGAGTCGCCCATATCCAAAACAAATACATCGCCACCGACAGCCATCGCTCCCGCTTGAATAACTAACTGCGATGCTTCAGGAATCGTCATAAAATATCGAGTAATATCCATATGAGTAATGGTCACTGGGCCACCATTGCGTATTTGTTGTCTAAACAACGGGACTACCGAGCCCGATGAGCCTAATACGTTTCCAAAACGCACCATACAAAACACAGTGCTTGACTGGTCATGAGCAAGAGCTTGTAAAACTAGTTCAGCCATTCGCTTACTCGCACCCATTACATTGGTTGGGCGTACCGCTTTATCAGTAGATATTAATACAAAGTTTTGCACCTTGTAGGTGATGGCCGCAGAAGCAAGATTTAACGTACCAAATACATTATTTCTTATACCTTCCGTGACATTGTGCTCAACAATAGGAACATGTTTATATGCAGCAGCATGATATATCGTGTCCACAGTGAACGTCGACAAAATGGAGTCCACTCTATCTTTATCCTGCACACTGCCAATAAGCGATATGATTTCAACCTCAGGCAATCCCAAACCTTTTAATTCTTTGTCGATTTCGTACAAAGAAAACTCATTTAACTCAAACAACAATAACTTTTCTGGTTTTTGACTTATGATTTGTCTACATAATTCAGAGCCTATTGAGCCGCCTGCTCCTGACACCAATACTACTTTTTTATATATATTTTTCGACATCAAGTCTTGCTGAGGTGCGACTGGATCTCGGCCCAACAAATCTTCAATATCAACATCTTTGAATTCATTCAAACTGGCTTTGCCGGCGATAATGTCAGACATCGGAGGAACCGTTTTTATTTCTACCGGCAGTGACTCTAATTGCGACAACACTTCCCTTCTATAGCTTCTATCTACACTCGGAAGCGCTAATAAAATAACCTTGGCACTATAGGCTTCAATAACCTCATCAATTTCGCTAGGCTTGTATACTTTTATTCCTTGAATAAAGTTATTCTGCTTTGATACATCGTCATCCAAATAAGCACAGACAGCATAGGTAGGATCATTTTCTAAAGATAGGGCTAACTGCCTTCCTGCAGAACCAGCTCCATAAACAATAACAGAGGTTTTATTGTCAACATTTCGCCGAGTTACTACCGACTTAACTAGCATTCTCGATCCACCCACAAGCAATAAACATAAAATAACGTAAATGAATGGAACTGTTCTAGGTACCCCAACTTTCGACAAAAACTCTATCGTCACTAAGGTAGCAAATGATAAAAAACAGCCTGTTAAAATCGCCCACATAGCTTGCACATTTACGTATCGCAAAATAGCTCGGTACAAGCCAAGTTTAGTAAAAATAATTAGGCTAACTGGTAATAAAATCGAAAAGACCAACCACATTTCAATATCATAAATAGTATCAAAATGCTCAAGACGCGTTGCAAAAGCGCCAAAAAATGCGAGGAATATAAACAAAGCGTCAAGGAAAACAGTGATCAGTCGTTTAATGGTTCTGGTGGAATTAAATATATTGCTCCAAAACGAATCCATTATCTTACCCCTGAGCCAATGAAAATATAGTCTCTATCACGGCACAAGTTTGTTCCATTTCTTGATTCGTTAATGTCGGGTGCACTAAAAACATCAAGGACGTTTGACCTAATTCAACGGCCCCCTTCAGTCTAGTCGGTGGCGCAAAAGGAGTGTTTTCAAACGCCTTTTCTAAATAAACTTCAGAACAACTTCCTTGATAGCACGGTACTCCCTTTGCGACTATCTCGTCGACAATTCTGTCTCGAGACCAACCTTCTGCGAGTCGCTCAGGATTAACAAACAAATAATGTTTATAAGCGCCATGAGTGATATATTCTGGAACATCAACGACACGAACTAATGGAAATTTTGCAGCGACTTTATTAATTTTTATTGCATTTTCATTTCTAGCCTTGGTCCACGTCGGCATTCTGCTCAGTTGAATTCTGCCAATAGCAGCCTGCATTTCAGTCATCCGCCAGTTTGTTCCAAAGCTTTCATGAAACCATCTAAAACCAGCAGGGTGAGACTTATTAAAGACGGCATCGTAACTTTTACCGTGATCTTTATAACTCCACATTTTAGACCACAGAGCTTTGTCATTCGTAGTCACCATTCCACCTTCACCACCAGTAGACATTATTTTATCTTGGCAAAATGACCACGCACCTATATGTCCTATTGAACCAACTGGCCGATTTTTATAAACAGCACCGTGCGCCTGTGCACAATCTTCAATGACATAAAATCCGTGCTTTTCACTTAAAGCCATAATGTCATCCATTTCAGCTGGCATTCCCGCTAAATGCACAACAATAACTGCTTTGGTATTTTTAGTGAGAACCGCTTCTATCGACTTCGCTGTAATAGCTTGAGAATTAAGGTCAACATCTGCAAATACTGGTGCAGCGCCGACACTTACAATACTACTTGCTGAGGCTATAAAGGTGCGGGGAGTAGTAATTACTTCATCACCCGGCAGAATATTGAGCGCTTTGAGGGCTAAGTCTAATGCAAGTGTGCCATTAGCAACGGCCACTGCATAATTTGTTTGACAATATTGGGCAAATTCTAGTTCAAAAGCTTTAATTTCTGAGCCTGTCCAATAATTAACTTTGTTTGATAATAATACGTTTTGAACCGCAGTCGCCTCTTCAGCCGTAAAACTTGGCCATGGCGAAAAATTCGTATTTAACATTTAAGAGTCTACAGCCTTTATTATTTTTGTTGGTGTGCCGTATGCAATAACATAATTCGGTACATTCGATACTACAGTAGAGCCCGCTCCTATGACAACAGACTCTCCTATCTCAATTAGCTGCTTTGTAACAGAACCAATCCCTATCCAAGACTTACTACCAATCCTTGTACCACCACCCAAAGCAACATTAGGACTAATATGACAAAATTTTCCTAAATTACAATCATGTTCTATTACAGAATTAGAGTTTATTATGCACCCGGCACCAATTTTAGAAAAACTGTTTATTATTGCACCAGGAAAGACAACCGTGCCATGGTCTATTTGCGCATAACGACTCACAACAGCCGATGGATGTATTAGTGAGGTCGATATTAATCCATGCGTCTGAAGAACAGCCTGTTTTGCTGCTCTTATCGTATTATCTCCTATTGCTACAAAAGCGCAGTCAAATTGATTTTTTACCCTAATAAGATCGGCGGTATTGCCGTTAACAGTCCAATGCTCAATCCCTTTCATTTCTGGATATCTATCATCAAAAAAGGTTACCTGGAAACCACATGATTCCGCGATATCTGCAACAACTTTACCGTGACCACTAGCGCCTAACACTGCAACCCTCACTTTATATTACCTCTGAAAGGTAAAATAGTAGCGTGGCCTTCAGCACTAATCCCGTCTCTGATCAGCACCTTTTTTACTGTTAAAAATAGTATTTTTATATCTAACCAAAAGCTCTGGTTGTCGACGTACCAAACATCAAGAGCAAACTTTGTTTCCCAATCAATCGCATTTCGCCCATTAACTTGCGCCCAACCAGTTATACCCGGTTTAACATCATGCCGACGAGCTTGTTGTTCACTATACAAAGGTAAATACTCAACAAGCAAAGGCCTTGGTCCAACTAAGCTCATATTGCCATTCAACACATTAAACAGACCTGGCAACTCATCTAAACTTGTCGAACGCAGAAAGCGACCAAACTTTGTTAATCGCTCTTCATCGGCCTTTAAGTTACCAAGTGCATCCGTTTCGTCAGTCATAGAGCGAAACTTAACCATTTTAAATACTTTGCCATGAAGCCCTGGACGACTTTGTGTAAATAAAATTGGAGAACCAAGCTTAAAACGAATTAATAGGGCCAGAACCAACAATAAAGGCATAGTTACAATTAGTACACTACATGCACAAACAACATCAAATACCCTTTTCATTGCACACCTCGTGATTTATAAGAGATTGATAAAAGTTGATTTGGCAAGCCGTTAACACATCTGGATTAAAAAGATGTTCAACACGCTCTCTTCCAGCCTTGCCATGACGCTCTTTTAAGCCGGAATTGGAATAGTAAGACCAAACCGCTCTCACCGCTGCGTCTATTTTTTGGTATTTCACAAGAGTCGCACTTTCGCCATCGGCAACCGCATCTTCTAAACCAGGAATTTGATAACACACAACTGGGATTTCTAACGCATTTGCTTCGGCAGCAACCAAACCAAAACCTTCCCGCTTTGAAAGTAACACCAATACATCAAAACTCGCTATATACTCATTTACATTACTAACATACCCAATGTGGACAATATTAGGTATGTCATTAAGGTTATTGTATTTAGCATCTTCTATTGGGCCAACAATCAAGCCAGTAAAAACGTCCGCTTGACTATTTAAGATGCTTAGCAATTCTAAAAAGTCGTCAATTCCCTTGTCTACACATACCCTACCGGCATAACCAACAATAAATCGTTGTGCTGGCGCGTCGTTAGCAACAGGCCATATAGGTTTTACCTTGCTAACGTTATATTTTTCTGTGGTATCTACACCACAAATGGAGCCATGCGCTAGGGTCGAAATCTTCGAGCTTTGACAATAACCATGATCGACAACCCACTTTTGAAGACTCGCACTCACACACAAAATATGGGTTGAAAGTTTAAACGGTAACCGTTCTACAAAGCTCACCACAGACTTTTTTTCTAGGCCAGCTTCCATAGCAACTAAGCCATGCAAATGATAAATAATGGCTTTTACCTTACATAAGCGCGCAGCAAAACACCCCAACAATGATGCTTTTGGTGTGTGAGTATGTACGATATCGGGTTTAATCTTTTTGATTAAGCGAATAAGCTTAAATAAAGACTTAATGTCTTTTGATAAACTAATTTCCCGTTTAAACCCCATATCATGAACCGTAACTCCTCTTGGAAGTGCACGGCGAACAGTTGCAGTATTAACCGCTAAATGCACGTCGATACCACTTTTTACAAAAGCGTTAAACTGGCCTTCTAAAAAACTTTCAACACTTAACGCTGAGGTTACTACAACCAACACTTTCATTTATGACGTAGCCACCTTAGAAACAACCGTCTTTATAGCCGAACTATAATTTAAGGCATTATCATTTTTAACAACCTTAATAAAATCCGCTTTTTCCATAAGTTGACTCAAAAGTGCCTGCTCTGTATTTAGAGCCGACTGAATATTCGCCTCTGGATTAAAGTACTCATAAGCTATAATGGCAGGTGCTCTCATGTAGTTAAATTCGTATCTATCTAAGTTTAAACACATATTAAAAGCCGTTTGGGCGTCGATATCAGCAACACTGTCAGAGCCTCGCTCTAATATAAAGATTCCCTTAACATCAGCAACTTGTGCTATTTTAGCCTCATCAACATACTTAGTAATTGGTTCTATCTTGCCAAACCCAAACAGCTCAATAACCGCAACCTTTTCGGTAAGCCAATTCAGAAAACGGCTAAATTTGCTATTATCGACATCACTGTAATACCTAAAAGTACTAGTCCAAGGTACTGCGTGACTTTGCGTACCATCGGTTACCGCTAAATCTTCAGCTACAAAACGATAGCCATCTTCCATACAGAGCTTCATGCTCGATAACGTTTTACCCGTATTTGGTGGAGCAAATATTAAATAAGAACCTGTTTCATCGGCGATGCCAGAACAGTGAAGCGGAGCCAATTTATTATGCAGAAGTTTTAAATTAACTATGTCTGTTAAAATATACCCTACCGAATGAACATTCATAAAACGATGAGTCACGAACCTAAGGTAGTCTTTATTTACTTTGATTTTTATCTCATTTGTTTCCAATCCAGAAAGTTCATATTGAAGTTTTCTACCAAAGAAAAAGTTACGATTATAAAATATTTTCCCAGCCTTTTTATTACCCGAAAAATAGTGAAACTTACCTGTTTCTTCATCACTTGGTGGGGTTTCCCACAAACGACCACCGACTACTTCTATCTCTATTTTAATTAGTGCGTTATCAAACTTCTCACTCGTAGATTGTGGCATGCATAGTCCATAAGACCATTTAAAGTCTTTCAGATTGGTTTTAACCGCAAGAATGTTGTCAATAGGTACAAAATAATTCATTTAGCTCATTGCCCTTCTATAGTTCTGTAAAATTCATTTCGCCTTTTTTGTAGGAGGCTGTTTTTATATTTTTGTGCATGTTCAAAATTTAATTGGGACTGTTCATTTCTCAGTGGGTACTGCTCTAATACTGTTAATAGGCGGCTTGCCAAATCATCCACATTATCTGGCGGGGCAATAAGTTTGTTCGTTATTAACTCTGCTACTCCACCAACATCAGTGCCTACACAACACATTGAACTTGCCATGGCTTCGATCATGGCTCTTGGTAAGCCTTCCTGTCGTGAAGCCAATACAAATACATCAGATGTTTTGTGCCATGTCTTTATTTCGTTAAAATCACAAAAACCAACAAAATTAACTGCATTACTCAGCCCAAGCTCATTAGCTAACCCTTTAACCTCTTCTAGCTTTATCCCTGCGCCAACCCAAACTAAATTAACGTCTAGACCTTTCTCTCTTACTTTTTTTAACGCATGTAATAATACATCTGGACCTTTGTAATAATGCTCTAAACTTCCAACGCTTAATATTTGATAAGAGTTTTTGTTTGCCGATTCAGGTTCTCGTAAAAAGTAGTCCGTATCCAACAACGCTAAACTTGAATAATTGGTGGAAAAGGTCCCTCTCTTAGGAGGGTAAGTTTTTTGTAGACTATGCTCAGTAACAAAAGAACTTGCGTAGGCGCCTTTAACTTCCCATTTCATTTTAACCTTCAACAACCAGGCAATCATTTTAGAACTAACTGTTCGTCCTGCCACAGCATCGTAAGGGTCGCCAACAACCTCTACAGAGTACTTGTTAAAAATCATTGGAATTACTGCGGTTAATGACAAAGGTAGCCGAAACACTAACGTCGCATTTTGTTTTTTTATTCGCCTAGAGAGTGACCACCCTTTTTTCACCATCTTAAGGATATTGCGAACAAAACCACCTATGCCTCGATAGTTGCACAAATGTTCAAAAGTTACGCCTTCACAATCCGCTTTTTTATATTCTGAGCTGACTTCACTCACTTCAGCCACTCTTGAAACTACCACCACTTTATCGAACTCTGATAAATAACGTTGCCAGAAAAAGGCATCCGCTTTTGAACGGGTGTAATATTCACCATTTGGCAGTACGACAAACCTGGCATCATGAAAAACAAAAATTACCTTTCCCAACTAATTTTCCTTATTATAAAACGGCCATAGGTAATGCTATAAAAGAAAAACCAAGCTAAAACACCATATACAATGCCTTTAAGCATCATGTTGAAGTCGCCACGAATTGCGTAAATTGCAATGTATGACGCGTAGACAGAAATAAATAACGCTAAAGAGTCTCCTGCTATCGCTCTTAACCAGAAGACTCTAAACAAACTTCCCACACAAAAGAAAAAAGCAAACACCCCAATGTAACCAAAGTTCATGAATGCCTCAGCTTCTATTGAAAAACCAAATGCACCCGGTCGTACGTTCGCCCCATACATTTCGGTAAACCAAATTGTTAATCGGCCTATAGTTTCAAATTGCTTTAGCTGGACAAGTGATAAAACAGAATCTACGTATGTTACTCCATAGTAAAAATCAAAATAACCAACCTCTATCCACCTCAACACGTTAGTTACAATCATAAGGTTACTACCTTGGCTTAAAATGGCTTTTAAGGCTTCCAGCACACTGTCACCCTCTAGATTAGCTCTCAGTAAACTCAGTGCGGTAAATAATATCGAACAAACGAGCAATAATAGACCTAACTTGGTTAAGCTTATTTTTCGATAAAGGGAATAAGTCAAAATACATGGGATAATAATGAGAACAAAGTCGCGTTCGCCAATTAACAAGCAATACCAAGTGAATGCCATAAAAATAACAGCATCATACTTAGTAAAGGATCTTTTAATCGATAGGCGAATACACACCAATAAAGGAGCTATATACATAACGATGTAATGTAGCGCCCCTATTTTATCTAAAATGTCAGACTTTTTTGATGCACCACCAATTTTCATCATTAAATTTAAGTAGGCTAAACCCAATACTAAACTCAATGCGATAAGAACAAGCTGAACATGCCATTTACTTCGGCTAGATTCACCGACTAAAATTTTGCTCGGTCGACTTTGCACAATTTTACTAACAAACAAACCTAGTAAAGCAATACAAAATACGGTGACGGCGTCAGCTATATAGGTTTCTTTAATGCCTGAATATATTCCAAAACCAAGGTAGTAAGCTAAAACAGGTCCTAACGTAAAATAGATATAAAACAATATATAAAACATTAGTGGTGAAATAAGCCGGTTGTTATTTGTCACTCCGGCCTCCCAATAATAGGATGTAAGCTCCAAATACTCCTTTTAAAGCAAAAATAATCAGTAGCAACAAACTTGCGCTAAAGAATGCCTGCCCATTTGGTAAAAATAGACATGCCAACAAACCTATACCTAGTATTAAAATGGTTGTTCGAGCTAATATCTTTTCTCGTTTTAACATAATATTTAATGCATTTAACAAGTGAGAATAAAAATTTAACGCAAAAGCAACATTAATAATTAACCATTCAAAAAAATAAGATTGCGCATTTATATTAAATACAAAAGAAACAAGCTGAATTGAAACAAAAGAAAAGCATATGACTGCCAGGGACACTGCAGATATTAATAAGACTAGTTTTTTAATATCTGCGTTACCTAAGTGAGAAATAGTGGGCGTTAAATTTTGAGCGACGCTAATCTTAATTTTACCCCATTGATAATTTACTAAATTAATCACTAACATATTAACAAAAGACATAGCTTGAAAAAAAATCGTAAAAAAAGCTAACTGTTCAATAGTCGAAAATGTCATTAAGTAATATTTAGGCAAATTAGCCAACACAGCCGTAAAAAGCGCAATAAAGACTAGATGGGAAGAACGTTTAAAAACATACCGGCCCAATACCTTATGTTGTGTTTCACTGTTACATAACTGCAATGGCCGCAAAACACTAAAGTAATGAATGAATAAAATAAGGCTACCAAATGCAAACAACAACGATAGTTCTAAATCGGACAGCATTACTAACAACGAAATTAAAACGTAAACAGAAAACTTAAAGGCATTCAATTTATCAATAGCGTGAGTTAGATTTTGATTTTGATACTTGCCTAACTCAAGCTCGTGGTGAGACTCAATAAACTTAAATAAACATAAGGCAACAAGAAGCGGAATTGAAACATTGACGGAAAATTTGGTTATTAAATAGGTAGCAACAACTAAAAAAGTTAAAAACAAAGCCGAATGAAAAATAAAACGCATTTTTAACACGTTATCAAATGCGCTAGCGACGTTTACTTCCGACGCCAATAATTGTTTAAAACCAAACAGCCCCAACACATTGAGTGGCACGCATATGGCTAATATATAGGAGTATTCTCCAATTTCTTGTAAGCCACGAAACTGTGCGATCACCACAATAAGGAATACTTGTGCCAATGCAACTAAGATACCGCTCGCTCCAAGGCTTTTTATTCTTTTTATCAATGGAGTCTCTAAACTACTTTGTACTGCTATTTTTTATAGTTTCTATACTATATTTATAACGAGTAACTTACACCTATAAACTGCAATAAAATACAAATAATTTCTAAGTCGGGTTAGTCATAATTATTTCATGAACTCCTTCCGATATATTGCTATAGTGTGAATGCTAACCATACGTCGTAGTGAAGAACTAACTTCAGCGACTTACACATAAGCATTAGCATAAACAAAAGATTTTCATTGAATCAAAGGACACATAGGAGTTTTCAATGAGTACAAATGCAAAAACATTATCAAAAGTTAAAAAGGCCATTATTCCCGTTGCTGGACTTGGCACTCGCATGTTACCGGCATCAAAAGCCATTCCAAAAGAAATGCTGCCGATTGCAGACAAACCTATTATTCAATATGTTGTTAACGAGATCATTGCTGCCGGCATTAAAGAAATTATCTTAGTTACGCACTCTTCAAAAAACAGCATAGAAAACCATTTTGATAAAAGCTTTGAGCTTGAGTCTATTTTGGAAAAACGCGTAAAACGTCAGTTATTAGACGAAGTACAGGCTATTTGCCCAAAAGACGTTACCATAATGCACGTTCGTCAAGGCGAAGCTAAAGGTTTAGGCCACGCCATTGCTTGTGCGCGACCATTGGTAGGTAATCACCCATTTGCCGTTGTATTGCCCGATGTAATGATCAACGATTACGACTCAAACTTAAAACAAGACAACTTAGCCGACATGATCAAGCTTTATGACGAGAGTAGAGCGAGTCAAATCATGGTGGATGCAGTGCCAAATGAAGACGTGAATAAATACGGTATTGCTGATGTAGACGGCGTTAAAATAAAAGCCGGCGAATCAAAAGCCATGGTAGGCATGGTTGAAAAGCCTGATGTCGATGACGCACCGTCAAACCTAGCTGTTGTTGGCCGTTATGTTTTATCTGCAGAAATCTGGGATATTCTTGAGAAAACGCCAGTCGGCGCAGGCGATGAAATTCAGCTCACCGATGCCATCGCTACGTTAATGGACTGGGAACAAGTCAATGCTTATGTATTAAAAGGCAGCTACCATGACTGTGGTGACAAACTTGGTTACATGAAAGCGTTTGTAGAATACAGCAAGCGTCATCCGGTATTAGGCGAAGCCTTTAGTGAGTACTTAAGTCAATAACAATGAACTAGGCCAGAGAGCAAACTAAATATCAGTGAGCTCTTCTATCGCTGAGTGCCACACAAAACGCTGCACCGTCATACGGTTATTAACGCAGCGTTTTTTTATGCCTGACTAAAATGGAAACACCAGAGGTATCACGGTTAGCGCAGTAACAGCATAAGTGAGCGACACCGGCCAGCCAAACCGAATAAAGTCTTTTAACTCATAACTGCCCGCATTAAAAATCATTAAGTTAGTTTGATAACCGTAAGGGCTAATAAAACTGCCACTAGCACCAAAAGCCACCGCCATTACAAAGGGCATGACATTCACATTTAAACCAAGCGCAACAGAATACGCCAAGGGCAACATAAGCGCAGCTGCGGCATTATTGGTAATTAGCTCTGTCATTAAAACTGTTAGAATAAAGATGCCAACAAAGGCCCACCACACGCTGTAATCGCTTAACGTTTCTTGTATCCAGTTGGCAAACATTAAACTGGCGCCGACGTTATCCAACGACGAGGCAATCGTTAACGCGCCCACTACAACGAGCCATAACTCCAGCGGAAAGCGTTGTTTAATTTGATGGATACCTAAACTGCCAATCGCGGTAAGCAAAGCAAGATAAAATACAAAACACTTAAGCAAGCTAATCGAAAAGATCACCGAAATACTGATGCTACCAATAAAGCCCCAAAGCGCCGTTTTTTCGCGCCAGCCAGACAAGGCATTATCAACGCGCTTACCTTTTAACAAAAAGAAGTTTTTCATAAAGCTATGACGGCCTTCAATATCACCCTCAACGGCCAGCACCAAAAAATCCCCAGGCTTAATACGAATGTTGCTTAGCTTGCCCGACAGTCGACCACCTTGACGTCTAATTGCTACCACGCCGGCATTAAATCGAGAGCTAAAACCCGACGACTTTAACGTTTTGCCAATCAACGAACTCGATGGGCGAACCATCACCTCGGCGAGTTTACGACTGATCTCCCCTTCTGAGTCAGCGTACATGCTCAAACCGTCAAACTGCTGCAATACCGACACCTTTTTAACATCACCAGAAAAAATAAGTCGGTCGCCACCTTTAATTACTTCATCTTGCTCCACTGGCGATATCACGAGTCCGTAACGAACGATTTCTACAAGCTCTAGCTGGTCTAAATTTAATAAGCCGCTGTCTTCCATACTGGTATCGATTAAGGTTGAAGCCTCTTGCACCACCGCCTCAACTAAATAGCCTTCACTACTATCGCTGGTTTCTAATTCACCTTTTAAACGCGGAATCTGAATTAGTATGACAATTAAGCAACAAAACGACACGGCAAGACCAATATATAAAAAATCAAAAAAGGCAAAACCAGGATGGCCTTTTTCAATCAACATAGAGTCAACAATCAAATTGGTTGAGGTGCCGACTAAGGTCATAGTGCCGCCAAGAATGGCCGCATAAGAAAGAGGAAGCAGCAGTTTATTAGGAGGAATGATTTTGTTAGATTTGATAGGGTTAATCAGTGTTGCAACCACAGCGGTATTATTTAAAAACGCCGACGAAAACAAAGTGGTAGTGAGTGTTTTAATATAAGTGAGTGAGGAAACTCGGCTCAATAAAAGTTGAGACAAGCGGCGCAAATAACTCGTTTGCTCCAAAACAGAAGCACAAATAATTAATAAAATGAGGGTCATTAAGCCGTTATTAACAGCATTAGAAAGGACATTTTCGGTAGAAACAAAGCCACACAAATAGCAGGCTAAAATGGCGACACCAAAAACACGCTCCGGCACTTGCTGATATCGAATGAGGCCACCAATGGTAGCCACCAATATAACAACTGGACCAAACGGCTCGAGCACTAGATACTACCTTGTTGATTATTTATACTAAATCAACTGTAGAGTAAAAGTGCTCTTTTTAAAACAAAAAAACGAAACCTAAGTTTCGTTTTTTTGTTTTTTAGCTTTCACTATGTCAATAGTTTAGCTATTACGATGGTTCGTTTGCCGGTGTTTGCTGGTGCATCTTTTTCAGTGCCTTTTGTAGCACATAGTCGTAACCTAAAAACACCAGGATGAAGGAATAGAACATTACGTATTCAGGAACCTCAAATACCTCGCCCAAAATACCAACGGCTGCAAAACACGACGCAACAAAGCAAATAGCTATTAGCGTTTGAATAGAGCTTAGTCCCATTTTTTCAAAGATGTGATGTAAATGCTCACGGTCTGGTTTAAATGGCGATCGGCCTTTGCGTAAACGACGTATCATAATAGACGTCATATCCATTAGCGGTATCGCGATTAACCACAAACAAGTTACCGAACGTAAGTGCGCTTCCTCAGTACCAATTTGGCTTGCGCTTAACAATAACCAAATTACTGTAAAACCAATCATCATGCTACCGGCATCGCCCATAAACACCTTACGCTCTTTGCCGACCAAGCCTAAGTTCATCAATATGTAAGGCACCATGGATACAACAAATAACAAACAAATGTACACTTTATTGTCTTGACCATACATGGCCATAATAATGGCAAAACCCGAGAAGGTTACAATAGACAAACCACCGAGCAAGCCGTCGATACCATCAACCATATTAAAAGCATTAATAGCACCCACAACCGCTAAAACAGTTAACGGTATACCAAAATAAGCAATGGATATATTGCCGCCGCCAAACATGTCACCTAACTCAGAAATTTGTATCCCTGAGTAGTTTATCATCAACAAAGAAACGCCTATTTGGATAACAATGCGAATCTTAAAGCTCACGTCAAACTTATCATCTAACGCGCCAACTAAAGTTAACAGCGCAATCGACAACATATATACGGTATTGTTTTCAGGGAAAATAGGATTTAAGTACAAATAGTGGATAACGGTAAAACAAATAGCAACGCCACCCACCAAAGGGACCTCGCCAACGTGAGTTTTACGGCCATTTGCTTTATCAACAAGACCTACTCTGTAGGCTACTTTTCGCAAAATAAATAATAATGCAAATGATATGCAAAATACAAAAACCAAATCTATGGCTAATTTTTCCATAACTAAAATTTAAATTCCTTATTGCAAGCTCTCTCATTATCGCTTGCAAACTAACTAGAACCGCGTTCAATAATAATGTATTCGATTATAACAAGGCTTTTAGCATTTGCGCCAAGTTTAATTGCCAATGTTTGGCTTGATAAACGTGACTGCTACTTAAATGATCCAATAAACTAAACTTTGGTCGTTTGGCTGGCGTCGGATAATCTTCTGTAGCTATCGGTGAGATCGGTATGCGTTTGCTTAATAATCCTTGTTCCAACGCTTCACTTTGAATAGCTATTGCAAAGTCATACCAGCTCGCAACACCTAAGTCTGACCAATTATAGATAGATTCAACTTTATTTTCTGACGATAGCACCCACAAGAACTCCGCTAACCCCCTCGCATAAGTAGGGCAACCAATTTGGTCTGCAACTACGCTTAGTTGCTCTTTTTCTTCCATTAACCGTAACATGGTTTTAACAAAGTTATTACCGTGTGAAGAATACACCCATGACGTACGAACTACTACCGTATTGTGCCTATACTCATCGAATGCAGCCTGTTCGCCAGCTAACTTTGAAGCACCATAAACACTGACAGGGTTAGTCATATCCGTTGTTTTGTAGGCTTGGTTATGCTCGCCATCAAATACAAAGTCTGTTGATATATGAATAAATCGCGCTTGTTTGTTTTTGGCAACAACAGCCAAGTTCCTAACCGCTTGTTCATTGATAAGAAAAGCGTTTTCTTTATCAGTTTCAGCTTTGTCGACAGCTGTATAAGCGGACGCATTGATAATTACGTCTACCTCATGCTCAGCTAGTGCATTAGTGAGATCAGATAAATCTGTAATATCAACATCCTGACTGCCTAATACCAATATATTTGTGTTTTTAGGAACTGTCTGTTGCAGTTCCCAAGCAACTTGACCGTTACGGCCAATTATTACTGCATTCATTTTTTAACTCTTAATTTATTCGCTGCCTAGTCGCTCACGCTGATAACTGCCATCTTGCACGTTTTTACACCAAACTTGATTATCCAAGTACCACTGTACCGTTTTACGAATACCAGACTCGAAAGTTTCTTCAGGGTGCCAACCTAACTCTTTATTGATTTTTGACGCGTCTATTGCGTAGCGAACGTCATGACCTGGACGATCCTTAACGTAGGTAATTAACTCTTCAAAGCTTTCAACACCGGCCGGCTTATCGGCTACCAGTTCATTTAAAATACTGCAAATAGTTCGCACTACTTCAATATTTTGCTTCTCATTAAAACCGCCTATGTTGTAAGTTTCACCTAAGGCTCCGTCGCTAACGACTTTATATAAAGCCCGAGCGTGATCTTCAACAAACAACCAATCACGAACCTGCTTGCCGTCACCGTAAATAGGTAGAGCCTTGCCCTCAAGAGCATTTAAAATCACTAAAGGAATTAGTTTTTCCGGGAAGTGGTATGGGCCATAATTATTTGAACAGTTAGTAACAACAATCGGTAAGTTATAAGTTCTTCCCCATGCACGCACTAAATGATCAGATGCTGCCTTGCTCGCAGAATATGGAGAGCTAGGTTCATATGACGTTTCTTCGGTAAACAAACCAGTTTCACCTAAATCGCCATAAACTTCGTCTGTCGATATATGATGAAATCTAAATCTGGCTTTTTGTTCATCATCCATTTTTGAATAATAAATACGCGATGCTTCTAAAAGTGCATAAGTTCCAACTATATTAGTTTCAATGAATTCACCTGGTCCATCAATTGAACGATCAACGTGGCTCTCTGCCGCCAAATGCATAATAAAATCAGGTTGGTATTGCTTGAACGTCGCTTCTACCAGCGCCTTGTCACATATATCACCTTTTACAAAGTGGTAACGAGGCGACTGCTCTACAGAAACAAGCGACTCTAAGTTACCGGCATAGGTCAACTTATCAAAATTGATAACTGTATGAGTTGTTTCGTTAATTAAATAACGAACTAAAGCGGAGCCTATAAAGCCTGCACCACCCGTAATAAAAATTGTTTTGTTCATAATGTGTTATTCTTTTATATACATACTAGAAGCTCGGGGCTTCTGAAAAGGGTAATCCATTCTTATCCTTATCTGATAACAATGGCGCTTGGCCGTTTACGAGAGGCCAATCAATTTCTAATTGAGGATCATTCCAAAGTACACTTTGTTCGAATTGGGGTGCGTAATAGTCTGTGCACTTATAGACGAACTCTGCGCTTTCTGAAGTTACATAAAAGCCATGTGCAAAACCAGCAGGAACCCACAGTTGACGTTTATTTTCTGCTGACAATAATGTTCCAAAACTTTGCCCATAAGTTGCACTACCTGCTCTCATGTCTACCGCAACATCATACACTTCACCAGATACAACACGAACCAACTTACCTTGCGTTTGTTCAGTTTGGTAATGTAATCCGCGTAATATACCTTGTGCAGATTTACTGTGGTTATCTTGGACAAAATCAACATCCGCAATGTTAGCTTTAAACCAGTCAGTTCGAAATGTCTCTAGAAAAAATCCGCGTTCGTCCCCGAACACTTTAGGCTCTAGAATCTTGACATCGGGAATAGTGGTTTCAATAATGTTCACGAAAATACCTTTTCATCTATTAGTTTAAGCAAGTACTCACCGTAGCCACTTTTTCGAAGAGGCTGCGCTATTTCTTTTAATTTCTCAGCAGATAACCAGCCGTTTCTAAATGCTACTTCTTCTGGGCAGTTAACCTTTAATCCTTGCCTTTTGTCGATGGTGGCAATAAATTGAGCAGCAGCCAATAAATCATCGTGTGTACCGGTGTCCAGCCATGCCGTTCCACGGCCCATGATCTCGACTTTTAATTCGCCAGCATCTAGATATTGCTGAATTACATCAGTTATTTCTAATTCACCACGAGCTGAAGGTTTTACATTTTTTGCAAACTCTACCACTCGACTATCGAAAAAATACAAACCCGGCACCGCATAATTTGACTTTGGTTGAGCTGGCTTTTCTTCAATACTTATTGCATTCCCCGCATCATCAAACTCAACAACACCATAAGACTTTGGATTTGAAACATGGTATCCAAAGACCGTACCACCAACCTCTTGTTCATTTGCAGCTTTTAAAGACTTAACAAGGTCGTGGCCATAAAACATATTATCCCCGAGCACGAGCGCAGCTGCTGCACCATCAAGAAACTCTTCCGCCAGAATAAATGCTTGCGCTAAGCCATCAGGGCTTGGCTGAACTTGGTATTCAATCTTAACGCCAAAATTATCGCCATTACCTAATAACTCTTCAAAGCGCCCAACCTCTTCAGGTGTAGCAATAACTAGTATTTCCTGTATTCCAGCTTGCATTAACGTTGCAAGTGGATAATAAACCATTGGTTTATCGTATACTGGCATTAATTGTTTACTTACAACTTTGGTCAGCGGGTATAATCGAGTGCCGCTGCCACCGGCTAAAATAATTCCTTTTCTATTCATCAAATAAATCCAAGTATTGTTGTTTTACTATATCCCACGTGTACTTTCGTTGGGCTATTTCTTTCATATCTTTGCCATTGCTTGCTTTTTCTGGAGATTTTATAAGCTTAATCAAATCATTACAATCAGAAAAGTAATACGCCTTCTCTTCAGTAGATGCCCGATTATAATTACAATCAAACGCTAAAATCGGCTTTTTAAAATGCATCATTTCAACTAGAGAGGGATTTGTTCCGCCGGCTGAATGCCCATGAACATAAAATTTACACGCTTCGCGTATTAAGAAAAGTTTATGTACGTCATAAATTGGGTCAATTATTTCAATATTCGAAAATTGACTGTAGTAACTCTTCAGTGATTTACCGTACTCGCTATTATCCCAATTACCAATAAATTTTAAATTCCTACTTGTTCTACTAAAGCTTTCAAGAATAAGTTCTACGTTATTCTCGGGTTCAATTCTGCATAACGCTAAAGCATAATCTTCATCACAATCATTCAACTCTTGTACGATTGCATGATCACCGCCATATGCGATTACTTCGGATTTTATTTCGTATTCAGAAGTAACATAGTCGGCAATGCCTCTATTGTCAGCAACGATAATGTCAGAGTGTTTCACGGCTAGATTTTCTGAAAACTTGAGAAAACGTTTGGCCCATGCCCCCCACTTATCGCGCTTCCATTCAAGACCATCAATATTTGTCACTATTTTAGCTTTACTAAACAAACGAACAAACGGAAGACAGATAGCCCCAGAAACACCTAGAATTAGTATCTTTTTTGACTTTCGTATAAATACCGAGTGCAAAATAGACCAAATATCGTAGGGCACGCTTTGTATTCCATTTGCTTTTAAAGGCAAATAAACTAGCTCTGCATTTTTATAATTTTTTATTTTCTCATCGTAACTTTTTGCCGAACAGTAAATGGTAAATTCATTTGATTTGGAATTATCATCTAGTAAGTTTTCCACTAGAGTTTCAAAACCACCATAACAGGCTGGCACACCAACGGTACCGATTATCGAAATATTCATTTTATTTATTTTTTGATGTCCCAGAGCCAATGAGTTTTGATTTTAATTTCACCAACCTAGGCATATGTTTACCTAAAAGTTTTCGTAAAAAGCCGCCTTTTTCAGGGTACCAAACGGTCGTCCTAACAACTCCTTCATGGTCTTGTTGAGTGTAACCATAAGCAGCAATAGACCTGCGATATTCCCCATCAGGGAATTTAATTGGAGCATATCCATGTAATGTATAATCACGTGTAAACATTATAACGGCTCGATTAAATAAAGGTTCTATTAAATGAAGATTTGCATCTTCAACTCTACCATCAAGCAACTTTAACTCACCTCCATAATCCTTTTTCCAATCTTTATTTAAATACAGAAGAATATTCACATTTCTAAACCAACTCGGTTCATTAGGATGATAATTAAAATCAACATGCATATCTAAGAAACTATCCTTGCCGCCTTGGTGTAACCCCCCGCCATGAAAATTGGGATCGATAAAGATGTTCTCACCTGTAATTTTGCATAGCAGTTCTTTAAACTCATCGGCTAACAACTCACGTTTCAATGTCTTTAAATTAGGATGGATATCATCAAATAGAGCTTTTTCAAATTTGTTTTTAGCAAATATGAAATCTCTACTTTTGTTCACCTCACCTTCTTTTACAGCTGGTATGGCAGCAACAGCTTCCAATAAAAGATTTTCATCACAAAAGTTATCAATTACAACATGCTCAAAAGGTTGAGCATTTAAAAATTGGCTTTTTAACTCTTCGACTTTTCCATTTAATAAATCAAAGTTAATCATTTCTCTTTTAACCTTTTAAAATTTAAAGTTATTTTTAAATATAAGTAGCGAAAAAAACTAAAATCCTTATGTTTCTTTCCAAATCCAACTAACACACTGTCTTGTCGCAAAGTTTCGGCAATATTAGTCATTTTGTTTAAAAAATATTTTATGTTAACTATCTTATTACCAATTTGATTCTGAGAATGTTGTCTATACAGAACAAGTTGCCGATCCAAAAATATCAGGTTCCCATTTAATCGAATGATACATGCAAACCAATGGTCGTGAACAATTTTGTTGGGCATTTGGTTAATTTTTAATATTAACTCTTTGGCATGTGCATTAATACAGAGTGAGCAGCCTGCGACGGGATTTTGAGCAAAAATACCTTCTTTATATTTCAGTATATGATTTGGATTCATTCTTTGAGATGACAAAAGAGACATACCTATCATTCTCAAGCTTTCATCTACGAGCGCCATATCTGAAAATACACCTGCCGGTTTCTTAAGACCTATTGATGCGATTGACTTTATTTGTATCTCACACTTTTCGCTACACCAAACATCATCCTGATCACAAAAAAATATATAATCGGCGCTTGAGTACTTTAGTAATTCGAAAAAGCTTCTAGATGATCCAAAATTAACACCATTAGACTCTACAAGTAATACCTTATTAAACCTAAACTTATTATTATTTAAAACATCAACTGTACCATCGCTCGAACAATCGTCTCTAACTATTAGGTTTACTAAAACAGACTTTTGATTCGATAATGATATTAATTGTTCCTCTAAGTATTGCTCTCCGTTATAGGTTGAGAGCAATATATCAACTTCCATGCTTGTTCTCCCATAGCATAAAGTAATGAAATAAAAAAAACGGTACTGCCGAAACGCTAAGTAAATATGGATTTATGAACGAAGATAAAAATAACATCATAAAACTAAATGAAATTAACAATGTATCTTTATTTATTTTCCTTTTTACAAAAGTAAAATATGGAAAAATGAAAAAAAAGAACAAATAAAGCAAAGTACCTACAATGCCCAATTGAACAAGTAGAGTTCCAAATTGGAATTCATAAACATATGGCTTATATTCACTTCTAGTGTAATTAGGTACGTAAGCGGTTAAGCCATGTCCTAATATAGGTGCACTCGAAAAATACTCCATAATTTTTTTAGCTTGTAATGATTTAGTATCTAGTGAAGACGAGTCATTAACTTTTATCATTAAAACATCTAAAACACTTTTTGAAGACCCATCACTAGAGTGTTCCATCTTAGCAACTGATGATAAGAAAATTAGAATTGTAAACAGTATGTATACAGGTGCTTTTTTACTGTACAAAATTAGATGGAATATAAAAACACAACTAATATATAACCAAATAAACCTTTGAAAACTAACGATACAGGCCACAAAGAGTATGGTTTGAAATATTAAATATATTTTGCTTTTAAAATACCCTTTCCTTATAAAAATAAGGCCTAACAAAAAGCTAAATGACAACATTAGTTCATTTAATAGTGATACCCTTACAAACTTCTCATTCCCCCAAAAGAGTTGACTCGATACGCCAGGGAAATTATTCTCAAAAAAAGCGACTATTGACTTCCCCGAAATAAGACCAACTAAAGGAGTTATTATAATCATAAGTTTTACGATAGCTAAAACTATGCTAAGAGAATAACAATAACGTAAATGTACCACAGAGCTCTTCATCAAACATTCAGCTCTGCCAGTGAGTATAATGACACTAATTATTAAAATAGTAGGAAGAAATACCATTACATCTTCCTTAAAACGCCAATAGACCAAGGTATTTAGAGCCGCGACTATAAACATTAAACTTAAAACTGTAAAAACAAATAGTTCATCTTTTTTAAACTTAAACTTTCTAACTAAAATAAAAGTAAGTAAGAATAGAAGTATACTAGCTATTTTAATTTGTAGCATCCCTGATGCGGGCACTAATATTAATGTAGCCAATAAAAACTTAAATGAGTATGCTGTTAAAACGTTTTTAGAAAACATATCTTTCAAATTGTTTTCTTATGTTATTGACATCGTGTTTTTCAATTAATTGAAGGCAAATCCTAGGTAAATCTAATTCATTAATTTGGTTAGAAATTAGTAAATTAAAGCACGGTTCAAGTTCACTCGAAGTATGGCTACTACTATTACGACCGGAGTAATTGTTATACGAAACAGCATCTATATTTGATAGTGTTAAGACTCCTGAAAAATTCCCTCCCTTCTTTCCTTTTACATGTCCTGCGATAATAGTCGGTATTTGCATCATAGCAGCCTCAACAGCTGACCGACCAACACCAACAAATACTTTTGCATTCTTATTTACGTAGCTTAATGCGTGCTTTCTTGGCATTGCTCCATGAAACTTAATGTTGGGATAGCTTAAAATAGCATCCTGTGCGAATTCTGAAGTTGATTCACCAATTACTTCAAATAGTAAATTAGGATAATTACTTGCTAAGTTACAAAACGCTTCGATAGATTCTTTTTTATCTTTGTGTACGTGCGATAACATTATTATCTTAGAGCGTTCCACACTGTTTATTTCTATATCTAAATTAATTGGATTATAAATAACCTCAGATCTTATGTTGTGATTAAGTAAGTGATCTCTTACCTCATTACTAACAGATATATAATGATCGGCTTTACCAAAGTGGCCTTCTAAACAGCTGTATTCATTAGGTAAAATATGGTGAACCACTTTAATCACCTTAAATCGAAAAACCTTCGACAAGCAAAGAGCCAATATAGTAGGAAACGGATGCGAACATATGACAACCCTTAACTTACGAAGACTATTAAAGTATTTTAAACCTACGAATAAACAAACTATAGGAATACATAAAAAATATACCTTTTTCATTAAGCTCAATGCTGAAAATCGATCAGTATCTAAATACATGTTATTGAACTTGTTTACTTTAACTTCCTCAGGGGATCCCTGCCCACCACCAGAGTATAATTCCGCTTCTATTCCTTTCTGTTTAAAGCTTTGTGCCAATGCATAAAAGTACTGCTCTGCACCACCAGTACGAGTATAATTTATAAAGAAACCTACCATTTAAACCTCTATTAATTTAAGCATTATCTAGACAGTTGAATACCGTAGCAATTAAGTTTGCTTTCCAAATTTTCGTAACCTCTAAATACTTGCCCAGCATTTTTTATTGTACAAACTTTAGAAAAGTTAGAGCCAATAATAACATTAAAAAAACCAGACCTAAGGTCGTAAGTGTTCATCGTTATATTATCGGTACTCTTTATAGTCCATTTGGTAATAGTCGCTTTTCCTACCTCTATATCAACCTCTACACCTAACTGCTTTAACTCTTCTAGATATTTAAAACGCAAAGGGTAAATTTCATCAACTATAGTCCCACCTGTATATAGCATTAATGGAGCTATGACCGGTTGATAATCAGTGCCAATCTTGGGATAAACGCCAGTTTCTAACCTCGGCTCCTGCCCTTCAACTGGTATGAAACGTTTGACTCTGACATCTGAAACGCTGCCATCTTTGTTTTTAAGTTCTAATTCGACTCCTAAACTTTTTAAAAACCTTAATGGCTGTTCCATATATATGTATGGAACTTTTTTAATTAAACTTGAGGATTTACTAACTACGGAGAGTACTATATAGCTCAGAGCTTCAATACGATCATTTATTACACGATGGGTAACCTCTAACCCAAACGTCTCTGTGTTAGATACACTTATTACCCTGTCACTAATTTTAATATTAGAGCCACGTTTATTCAAATAACTAATTAAGTCAATGATTTCTGGTTCAATTGCTACGTTTTCAATTGTGATCGAATGCTTAGTTTGTAATGATGCAAATATTAAATTAATTGTTGCACCTACACTTGGAAAACGAAGCTTAATTCTTTTGTCTCCTTTAAATATTTCTCCTGATATAATTGTACTACTTTCGCTATCAGAAACAGTGAACCCAAGCTCAACAAAGCCATCTAAGTGTATATCAATCGGACGTTCACCAAATGAGGAACAACCACCCGATTTCGGAATAGTAATATGGGTACACCCTTTACCCAACAATGCTCCCATTAAAAGAGTTGAATACCTTATTTCAGAGTTTCTGGGAGAGTTTAGCGATACTTTCTTTGGAATAGAATTAGAATTAATATTTAACTCTGTACCATTTTGAAAAGTCATATCTAGATCGTCTGACAAAATCTCTAGTAGCTTTTTTACATCTGTTAATTGAGGAACATTACTAAATGTACATTTTTCAAACATTACGCTTGCACAAATTAGCGGTAAAACAGAATTTTTAGCCCCAGATACTTCAACGCTTGAAGTCACATCACCAACTTTTTGAACCGTTATTTGTTCCATTTATTTTCCTTTTATTAAAAATTTTATATCGTAAAAAAACAAACCTTTATAAGAATGAGTTAGTAACTTAAATGCCTTTTTGTTAAATACATTTAATAAAAAGGCATTTAAAAAACCCGCAAAAACCATTATTAGGGAGGCACCAAACACTCCATATACCGGGATAAAAAGAAATAGTAAAACTCCTGAAAAGATAATGGTTATTAGATTCTTAATAAGTGCAAAAGTTATCAACCCTTCCTGATAGTACCAGACGCTATGAAGCTGAAGTGCACTAGACGGAATTAAGGTAAACATATAAATGTAGAATATTGTTAATGCACCTTCATATTTATCACCAAATATAAAAACAAAACTGAAGCTTAAGATAATACTAGTCAGCATCATTGTTAAATACACAAAAAGAAAAGTTAACTGGTTTAGTTGTCGAAACAAATGCCCATCTATTTCATTTTCTTTAGCCGTTTTAGCTCGAACTATTAAAACAGTATTAAATGCTACAATCGGAATAAACAATAAAGATGCCAATCTTGATACCAGTCCTAACTCTGCAACATCGTTAAGACTTCCAAACACTTCGAGCAATATAATATCAATTCGGGATTGTAAAATTGCTACAATTGCTGAAAGGCAAAGCGAAGCCAATATTGACGGCTGAAAGAACTTTAAATTAAAACAAAATAATAATCCTTTTAAATACTTGGCATATTTAATTATAAAGCTTAGTAGCAGAACAAATAAACCAAGTACTGATTCAAATACAACTATCTGAATAGCATCTGAAAAAGAAATACTTTCATTAATTACAAAATCTAAATAGAAGACGCTAATACATATGAGAATTAAGAAGTAGGATACAATATTAACAAATATCAGATTGTTAGCTCTATTATAACTCTCAATAAGTGACGATAAAGCTAGCATAGAACCAGAGAAAACCATTAATGAGATACTTTCATCGAAGACTCCAATCGAACAAATAATTACAATTGAAGCTAAAAGAAAACGCAAATAAAAATGGTTTAAAAAACATTTGACTTTTGAGCTTACACTTTTATTTTCCAATATTTGCTGTAAGAAATAATTATCGCTCCCAATAGTAAAAACCACTAAACTTATTTGACGGTAGATAAGCAAAATCATAATTGAGCCAAAAACTTCTACTGTCGCATAGCGACTTAATAAAACGAGAAATACCAGTGAAAATAGCGCTTTAAGGCCCCTATCAAAAATATTTAAAAAGGAATCTTTAACCATTAGTAAGTTCTATGTAAATAGCTTGCTCTTGCTCGAATTGCGCAGTTTCATTTACTTCAAGTATTGCTTTATAAACAAATTCATTTTCAATTTTGATTTTATCTTTTTTATCAACTAATTGATAAATTGAATTAAAGTGTTGCAATATTTTTAATGTTGAATAGCCTACATTTATAAACGTATTTAAGTTTCTTCTAGAGATGACATCGAAATCAAGAGAGAGCTTTCTACATTTTGTAACATAACAAGTAAGACCAAAATCCGTCGGGTCTTTTCTATTTAGCATCTTAGAAAACCTGTTGTAAAACAAGTAATTATAGAATTTATATTTAATTTTTGTTAACAGTGAGGTATTTTCCATTAGTAAGTTATGTAATTTGTCGTCTAAGCAAAAAATTGACCCTAAGTTCGGATAATTAAATTCTTGATAAGAATGTCTAGCGGCATGAAAAACCCTCATTCTTTTTTCTATTCCTTCGGCTTCTCCCTTTTCTAGCCCTGAAAAAGTTGTCGAAAGCAGTAAATAGTTCCCTCCTAATAAAATTGAAGATCGCTTCCCAAAGCACAATTCAGCTTTACTCAATTTTTTGACGTGTCCATTATGAAGAACTTGGCAAGATTCAACATAGTCACTGATGTTGTATCCGTATGCTCCTGCATTCATCGTAATAGCACCGCCCAGATTTCCGGGTATTCCTTCCAGCCCTTCAAATCCTTTATACTCTTTATAAAGAAAAAACCTTGATAGCTCTGAAATATCAACGCCAGCCTCTGCAACGATTCTATTTTTTGTATCTATTTTTATTGATCTAATTTTTTTTAAGTTAAGGAAACAAGAGTAAACAACTGCATCAGAGAATAGTAAATTGGTAGTATTTCCTATTACTTTCCATTGAATGCCAACTTTTTTTGCTATATGTACGAACCGTTCAACTTGCAAAATAGTGGCTGGATAAACGATCAATTTTACTTTTTTACCAGTCTTAGAGTACGTATAAGAAGCTAGGTTTACATCTTTCTCAAAAGCTATTTTTTCTTCGAAAAGAAGGGAAATTAACTTTTCCATTAACTTCTCCCTAGTATAATTCAACATTAGCCTATCTCTGAGTTTGGGTGATATCTAAAAACAATAAAAATAATAAAGGTTAAAACGCCAAAAACAGTAGATAAAAATACTATTAAAAACCTTTTAGGCCCACTTTTCTTTTCTGGAAGCATTACTGAAACCAGGGTTTTTATTAAATATTGATCATTTACTTCAGCCATAAGCAAGGTTTTAGAGTGTTGTTCTATCATATTGTAAAAGACTTGTTGCATGTCAGCATTAGAAGTTTCAGAAATTTTATTTGCTAAAACTTCTATACTTTTCTCTGCTTCTTTTTTGTCTAACTCTTTAAAATAGCCATTTAACTCAACTGTTAGAAGGTTCACAAGCTCTTTAGCTACATAAGGTGAGTAATGGCTAACTCTAAGTGTTATTAAACCTGAAGTTTTGTCTTGTTCGAACGTTATACTTTCTACAACTTTTTCGTATGTTTCAAAACTTGTAGGCTCTTGACTTCGGCTGTCAATAGTCAGCCAGATATTTTTTTTCGAATCATAAATATCATCATCATATATTAAAGTGTTAGTCTTTTGATCCCATTTGCTGGCAGCCATAAAAGTTGGTTTCAAATCATATTTATTTACAAACCCCTCAATATACGGCCAACTTTTAACCAACTCTAGCGCATGTTCGATTTTATTTTCTGAGTTACCAGTTCCAATGTCGAGTCCTGCGATTGTGGCTAAACCACTATATTTAGAAGCAAGGGCACTAATTCCTCCTGCAGAGCTCTGGCTAGACGGAACTAATACAGTACTAGCTGTATAAATGTTTGGTAAAGAAATAGAAAATAATAAAGATAAAGTGGCGCATATTATAGCAACCAACATTACCTGTAACTTCTTACTCCAAATAATGGAGGCTAATTCTCTAATATCTATGTCACTATCACTATCTTCTAGAAATTCACTACGAGAATAGTCACTAACGTTATCTACCAAGCTTTTCTTTAGCTTAAGATTCGAAGCATCATTATTTTCTGTGTTATATCTTGAGTTGAAGGCGTCATCTTTTGACATCGTAATTCCTATTTGTTCGTTTTAATAATTTAAAGGAACGCGCTTTTATTGATTATTTGTTTACAGCGTAGGAACGCCGCTAAACCAATAGATAAAATATCTATGTCGACTTACCCTAATGTTAGCTCAACTGTGTAATTTATATCTAATGGCATGCCGTATCGGCTATTCTCCGTAATAAGTAAGTCTGAGCTAAATTACCACTTGCACGGAGGAGTTTTGCCAACGCCAAGTATCACTCAGCATCTCTTTCAGTCCAAACTCAGCTTTCCAACCAAGTTCTTGTTCTGACTTGTCGGGGTTTGCCCAACATTCAGCTATATCGCCTGGACGTCGGCCGACAATTTCGTATGGTACTTTTTGGCCAGTTACGGCTTCAAAGGTTTCCACCATTTCTAACACTGAGTAACCTTGTCCTGTACCCAAGTTATGGGTAATAACACCGCTTGCGTTGTCGATTTTTTCTAAGGCTTTTAAATGGCCTTTGGCTAAATCAACTACGTGAATATAATCACGAACGCCAGTGCCATCTGGTGTGTTGTAGTCGTTACCAAACACACTTAGTTTGTCTAATTCACCTGCTGCTACTTTGGCAATAAAAGGCATTAAGTTGTTTGGAATACCTTTTGGGTCTTCACCAATCAACCCAGACTCGTGCGCCCCAATTGGATTAAAATAGCGTAATATCGACACTGACCAGTTGTTGTTCGACGCGGCTAAATCCCTAAGGATATTTTCCATCATCAACTTACTTTGCCCATACGGGTTAGTGGCGGAAGTTGGAAAGTCTTCAGTAATAGGTACCGAAGCCGGATCACCGTATACCGTGGCCGACGAACTAAATACAAATTGATGCACACCGGCTTTTTCAAGCTCTTCTAGTAATACTAGCGTACCAGTCACGTTGTTTTGATAATAAGTAAGGGGGATTTGTGTTGACTCGCCCACCGCTTTAAGCGCTGCAAAATGTATCACTGATTTAATGTCTGTATGCTCAGCTAATATTTTTTGCAGTAGATCACGGTCACGAATATCTCCTTGATAGAAGTAAAAATCCTTCCCTGTGATTTTTTTCACTTTGTGTAAACTTTCTTCCGACGAGTTACACAAATTATCAACCACTACGACGTTATAGTCGGTGTTTGTATCTGTTAGTAATTCTACTATAGTGTGCGAGCCAATGTAACCAGCACCGCCAGTAACTAATACTGTTTGCTTATTCATTAATCACTCCCAAACAAATCTCGGGTATAAACCTTGTCAGTAACGTCAATAAGCTCATCAACCATGCGGTTGGCTACAATCACATCACTGCTTTGTTTAAATTCATTTAAATCTTTAATAACTTTTGAACGGAAAAATTCGTCTTCTTCTAAAACAGGCTCATACACCACAACTTCAATGCCTTTGGCTTTGATACGTTTCATGATGCCTTGTATTGCTGACGCCCTGAAGTTATCCGAGCCGGTTTTCATGATTAAGCGGTACATGCCCACTACTTTAGGGTTACGACGAATAATGGCATCGGCAACAAAGTCTTTACGCGTGGTATTAGCATCAACAATAGCGCGTATTAGGTTTTGCGGCACCGCACTAAAATTAGCGAGCAACTGTTTGGTGTCTTTTGGTAAACAATATCCACCATAACCAAAAGATGGATTGTTGTAGTGACTGCCTATTCTTGGGTCAAGTCCTACACCTTGAATTATTTGTTTACTGTCTAGGCCATTAATTTCTGCGTAGCTATCTAGCTCGTTAAAGTAAGCAACACGCATGGCTAAATAGGTATTCGAGAATAACTTGATGGCTTCAGCTTCCGTGGAATCGGTAAAAAGCACATCAACGTTTTCTTTGATGGCGCCTTGCTCAAGTAAACCTGCAAATACTTTGGCTCGTTCTGATTGCTCACCGACAATAATACGAGATGGATGTAGGTTGTCGAATAACGCCTTACCTTCACGTAAGAACTCGGGTGAGAATAGAATGTTATCAGTATTAAATTGCTGTTTAATATCAGCGGTAAAACCAACGGGTACGGTTGACTTAATCACCATCACCGCATTTGGGTTAATGGCCATGACGTCTTTTATTACCGACTCAACCGATGAAGTATTAAAGTAATTGGTTTCTGGGTCGTAATCCGTTGGCGTAGCTATAACAACAAAGTCAGCATCACTATAAGCAAGCTGCTTATCTGTGGTTGCCGTAAAATTAAGACGGTCGTTTAGCAAAAACTCGCTAATTTCTTTATCAACAATAGGTGACTGACGATTGTTTAGCATCGTCACTTTTTCTTCAACAATATCCACCGCAACCACTTTATTGTGCTGCGCTAGTAGCATGGCATTTGACAAGCCAACGTAACCAGTTCCTGCAATTGCTATTTTCATACTAATTATATTCCGTTTTAATCATTGAGTTGTCGATACAGCGGACAAGTTAAACTTGGTAAAAGTCTCGATACCATTGCACAAAGTGTTTAATGCCTTCTTTGAGTGCTGTTTTAGGTTGGTAACCCACGGCGTCAAACAAGTCTTGGGTGTCGGCCCACGTTTTATAAACATCACCGGGTTGCATTGGTTTCATATTTTTAGTGGCAGTAATGCCAGTGGCACTTTCAATGGTTTGTACAAACTCCAATAGCTGTACTGGATTGCCATTGCCAATATTGTACAGGCGATAAGGGGCTGAGCTGCTTTTTGCCGTGCCGGCTTCTGGAGTCCAGTCTTTATTGGCGCTAGGTACTTTTTCTGCAACACGCACTATGCCTTCAACAATGTCGTCGATATAGGTGAAATCTCGGCTTAAATTGCCATTGTTGTAAATATCAATGGCATCACCGTCGATGATTTTTTTGGTGAATTTAAAAGGTGCCATGTCTGGTCGGCCCCATGGACCATAAACGGTAAAAAAGCGTAAGCCTGATGTCGGTAAATCATACAAATGAGAATAAGTATGACTCATTAACTCGTTGGCTTTTTTTGTAGCGGCGTATAAGGAAATAGGATGATCAACACTGTCGTCACAGCTAAACGGCGTTTTCGTATTTAAGCCATACACTGAACTAGAAGACGCGTAAACCAGGTGTTTTACCTTGGTCTGTCGACACCCTTCTAATACCGTTAGGTGTCCGGTTAAGTTAGAATCTGCATACACCAGTGGGTTGTCGATAGAATAACGAACACCAGCTTGCGCCGCCAGATGTATAACGATGTCAAACTGTTGTTGTTCAAACAAGGCTGCCATGCCATCGCGATCGGCAAGATCAAGTTTAATAAAACTAAATTCAGCAACGGGCTCAAGTTGAGCTAATCGAGCTAGCTTTAATGCAGGATCATAATAATCGTTCAGATTATCGATACCGATAATTTCATGACCCTGATTAGACAATGCCTGAACAACATGAAAACCAATAAAACCCGCCGCACCTGTAACTAAATATTTCATTTTAAAATCCACTTTACTTTTAAAAGACTAACTCTCGTTAGAAACTGATATCAATTACTTAACGGTTTAAAGCCTACCTAAAGCGGCCAAACCTACGGTCAACTGATAGAAAATAGACGTGGCTTTTTCCCATAAGGTTAATTGGTCGGTGTAATTCGCATCAAGTGGAACCACGATTGTATCACCAGGATTAATGGTGGTTTCATCACCGCCTAACCAAGTGTAATCTGGGATATCCACTAAGCCGTTGGCACGGATAATATAAACACGGTCTTCGTCAGCTTGTTGACGCAAACCACCGCTTGAACGTAAATAGTCCTCTAGTGCCCAATCTTTGCTGTGTATATGAGAGGTAGCCACTTGCACTTCACCAATCACGTTAACTTCGCGGCGATACGTTGGAATAACTAACTTGTCGCCGTTTTCTAATTGAATGTCGTAGCTGTCGTCACCTAGTACTTTTTCTAAGTCAATAACTAACCGGCCAACACCCTCAACGGTTGTTAATTGGTTAACTAAGGTTTGTACCTCACCCACGGCAATGCTGGCATACGACGACGAAATAGACTTAAACGCTAATTCTTTGCTTAAGTTACGGGCTAAATCGCGTGCTTGTTTTTGTTCTAACTCTCTTAACGATTCACGGGTAAAAAACGCGGCTTCTGATGACGCAAAGTTAGTCAGGCCACCTGCGCGCTGAATCACATTAGCTAAACCTTCACCCTCACGAATGGTATAGGTACCCGGAAATACAACTTCACCGCTTAATGTAATACGAGACTCTTTTTGCCAATTGGCTTGCTGATAAACGTTAACAACATCTTTAGGTTGTACGGCTATATTGGCCGACTTATCGCCATTTAAGGCTTGATGTAATGAAAAGCGCACATGAGTGCTGTCTGATGCATTCACGCTATTGTTGATACGCGTAATTTCACCAACGTCTAAATTTGCCGACTCTTGAACGCCGCCCGCTGAAGCAATTACGTCAAGTATTGTTGCATTTGATGATATTGGATAAACCCCCGGGAAATTAACTTGTCCTGAGACTTCTACCGTTGGTACTAGTTGTCCTGGTAATACATTGGCTTGCAACAACTTCACAATTGGCAATATAAGCTCTTGGCGACTTAATGATTTTGTTGAGTCCAGTGCTTGTTGTTGAATTTGCAAGTCACCGGTTTTTAATTGGTATAAATAGTTTAATTCTTGATCATCTTTTAATGCAGCGATGTTAAGTTTTAATAATTCTTGCTTTAACGAGTTTGCTGCACTTTGTTGCGCTGAGTAAGTAAGGTCTAACTTTTCATTTGTTGAGATATTTGGAATATCATCCAGTTTTGCTGCAACTAGCTCACGCTTTTTCAGGCTATCAGCCATAAAGTCGTTTTGATCATAGCGATTAAAAAACAGGACTAAATCGTTGGCAGATAATGTCACGCTTGAGCCCGCTAGTGCCGCTCGTGGCGCAAAATTATTTAAGCTGATAGTACCGTCATTATTTTCACTAACAATAAGCGCGTAATTCATGTCGGTAGACTGAGTTAAGTCATCGGCGTTCGTAATTAATTCGTTTAACGTCATCCCTTCTACAAAGGCATAGCTGCTTGGTCTAGATACTGCACCGGCAACATGTACTACTTGGCTAAATTGCTGAGATATTGGTAAAACTCGAACCACATCACCCGCTTTTACGCTTTGCTTCGCCGACGGTTCTGTTAAATCGATGCGTTTTACCACACGCTGATAATTTGTATCTAGGGTCGTTAGTAATACATTTTTTGGATACGCTAGCGAGGTTAAACCACCCGCTAATTTGATTGTTTCGGCAATGCTTTCATTTGCCTTCACTTCGTAAATCGCTGGGCGACGCACTTCGCCGTATACTTTTACTTGTGATTGAATTGAGTTTACAAAAACCACATCACCTTGTTGCAGTCGAGCGTCGCTAGTTACATCGCCTTGGGTGAACAATTTATATAGGTCGAGCTTAGATACGGTTTTGCCTGCACGCTTAAGTTGAATGTCACGTAACGACCCCACTTCGTTTGGGCCACCACTGATAAACAGGGCGTTGGTCATGGTTGATAAACTAGATAATTGATATGCGCCCGGCTTTTGGACGTCACCAACAACATAAACCTGTATGTTGCGTAAGTTAGCAATTGAAACAGAAGACTTTATGCCGATCATGCTCACTTCAACGAGTTCAGCAATGCGTGTTTTTACTTCTTGGTAAGTTAGTCCTGCAACGTTAACTGGCTGTAATTCCGCAAAAGTAATCTTACCTTCGTTATCTACGGTAACTTGTTGTGAAGATGACTCTTTACCAAATAAGTTTATTTCTAGGGTGTCGCCCGGCCCAATCATGTAGTCGGCTGGCACGGCGGTGTTTTCACCTGGGACAAAAGCCGTTTGCATGTCTTGGAACATGTCGTAGCCAAACGGTTTTAAGTTGTTTAGGTCGTGTTTATTCTGCGTTTTTTTTGTGTTAGTCAGTGCTTGGTCTAACGCACTATTGGTATTTTGATTGTTTAGATATTGTAGTTCTGGTGCTTGTTGTTGACCGTTCTGAGTTTTGTTACCCGACATGTCAAAACTATTAAGGTCGATACCAAACTGTTTTGCTAGCGCTTGCTGTTGCGATTTAGGAAGTTTTTTAAACTGCTCTATTTGCGCTGCCGATGGCGTGGTGGAGATTTGCGCGGTGGCAAAGCTTGAACATAACAACAATGTAGATGAAAAAAATGTTGTTGCTAAAAGCGAAACGAACCCTTTGGAAAAGGCCTTGTTCATATATCTATCCTCAGAAAACTACTAACACGTTAGGTAAGGACGCCGTACTGTAATCCTTTACCTAAAAATCGACGTTGAATAATACATTAACTGATTATGACTTGCACCAAGTTTGCCTAAGTTATTTACACAAAAACGTTTCGAATTTTTAATTGCTCAATAATTAAATCTACGCACTGCTCTACCGACTGGCCCGCTGTGTTCAAATGTATTTCTGGACTCACTGGAATATCATAGGGCGAATCGATTCCAGTAAAGTTTTTGATACTGCCACTTCTGGCTTTTTTATATAAACCTTTTGGGTCTCTTTTTTCACACACATCTAACGAGGTATCAACAAATATCTCAATAAATTGGCCTACCTCTAGCTGATTTCGAACCATTAATCGGTCTGACATAAAGGGCGAGATAAATGCCGTTGACACAATAAGGCCGGCATCAACAAATAACTTGCTGACTTCTCCAATACGGCGGATGTTTTCGACTCTATCTTTATCTGAAAAAGTTAAATCTCCATTTAAGCCGTGTCGAACATTATCGCCATCTAACAAGTATGTATGGCAACCTTGTTCAAATAGTCTCGCGTCGACCGCATTCGCAATGGTGGACTTTCCTGCGCCACTTAAGCCGGTGTACCATAATACAACGGGGTTATGGCCGTTGGCAGCACTGCGTTGTTCACGAGTAACGCTTTGTGGATGGTTCACGATATGTTCTGAGGTTAACTTGCTTGATTCGCTCATATGAAATCCTAATGCCCGCTACTTTTTAAATATTTCTGAAATGTCTTGGGCACCCCAATGCGGGAAGTGCTTTCGAACTAAGGCGTTTAACTCTATTTCAAATTCTGAAATATTCACGTTTGAATGAGGCATAACGTTACGCCCTTTACCTTTTATCATGCCAGCGCCAACGGTTACATTGGTGAGGCGGTCAATAACAATAAACGCGCCCGTCGCTTTTAAATGGTCGTAATGGTCAAATGCGACTTGGTGATTTAACGTAATTTGGCATTGCCCTATTTCATTTAACTCAAGCCTTACTGCGTCTTGCGTTTCGATCGTATTGACGTCAATTTTATAGTCTAAGTCCCGTATCGAGCCCGCTATTTTTTTGGACGCAAACTTAAAGTTAAATTGTTTGTTAGGCACCATAGGTTGCTCAGACATCCAAATTAAGTTTACTTCAAGTTCATTCGCCACTAGCGCTTGATTATTCGCAAGGGTAATGATGTCGCCACGGCCTACATCGATTTCATCGTTTAAGGTCAGTGTAACGGCCATTCCGGCATGTGCTTGAGTTAACTCGCCATCAAAGGTAATTATGTTCTTAATTGAGCTTACTTTACCAGATGGCAACACGCTAACAACATCGCCTACTTTTATAACACCTGATGCAATGGTTCCGGCAAAACCTCTAAAATCGGAGTTAGGTCGATTGATATATTGCACTGGAAAACGAAAGTCTTCTGCGTTGTGCAAATTAGCGGAGTTGTTAATCGGCGTCGTTTCTAACATTTCCATTAATGTTTGACCAAGATACCATGAGCTTTGTTGCGACTGTAAGACGATGTTGTCACCTTTTAAGGCACTAATTGGCACATATTGGATATTTTCTAATTGCAGCTGCTGCGCAAGCTCGGCGTAGTCTTTTTGAATACTCTTAAATACCGGCTCGGAGAAATCCACTAAGTCCATTTTGTTGATGGCCACGATGATGTTTTTTATACCCAGCAAAGAAGCGATAAAACTATGTCGACGGGTTTGGGTTTGCAAACCGTAGCGAGCATCAATCAGAATAATGGCAAGATCTGCCGTTGAGGCGCCGGTTGCCATGTTACGCGTGTATTGTTCATGTCCGGGAGTGTCGGCAATAATAAATTTACGTTTGTCTGTTGAGAAGTAACGATAAGCCACATCAATGGTTATGCCTTGTTCACGCTCAGACTGCAAACCGTCGACTAACAGCGCCAAGTCAAATTCTCCATCTGTGCTGTTAAAGCGTTTAGAGTCGCTTTTTATGGCGGCCATTTGATCTTCAAATATCATTTTTGAGTCATGCAATAAACGACCAATCAAGGTGCTTTTGCCGTCATCTACCGAACCACACGTTATAAATCGCAATAATGCTTTGTTTTCATGCTGTTTTAGATATTCGTCGATATTCGTTTTGATTAAGTCGGATTGATGTGCCATTAGAAATAACCTTCTATTTTCTTTTTTTCCATCGATCCAGCTTGGTCATGGTCTATCATTCTGCCTTGACGTTCAGAAGTTTTTGTTAACAACATTTCTTGAATAATTTCCGGTAACGTTGTTGCATTTGACTCCACAGCGCCCGTTAATGGATAGCAGCCTAGTGTGCGAAATCGAACCATTTTCATTTCTGGGGTTTCGCCTGCCTCAAGTGGCATGCGCTCGTCGTCTACCATAATGAGCATTCCGTCACGTTCAACAACTGGACGTTTTTTTGCTAAATAAAGTGGCACAATTTCTATATTCTCAAGGTAGATGTATTGCCATATGTCTAGCTCGGTCCAATTTGATAACGGAAAGACTCGAATACTTTCCCCATTATCAACATCACCGTTGTAGATATTCCACAACTCTGGGCGTTGCTGTTTTGGTGCCCACGCATGATTCTTATCTCTAAATGAATACACGCGTTCTTTGGCGCGCGTTTTTTCTTCGTCCCGGCGCGCTCCACCAAAGGCGGCATCATAACCACCCGCATTAAGTGCTTGAAGAAGTCCTTGGGTTTTCATGATGTCGGTGTGTTTTGAACTGCCATGCGTGAAAGGCCCAACATTGTTTGCCGCCCCTTCTGGGTTAATATGAACGTTTAAATCTAGGTCATACTTTGCTGCTATTTTGTCGCGAAATTCAATCATTTCTTTGAATTTCCATTGCGTATCAACATGCAAAAGAGGGAATGGTAACTTCGCTGGGAAAAAAGCTTTTCGGGCTAAATGAAGCATTACGGCTGAGTCTTTCCCGATAGAATATAACATCACAGGATTGTTAAATTCAGCAGCGACTTCTCGAATGATATGAATACTTTCCGCTTCAAGTGCTTTTAAGTGCGTTAATTTATGTTTGTCCATTTACAACTGCTACCCGCTAGGCGTTGGTTAATTTGTGATCAATTCGTTTTTGCCACTAATACGTTAAGTAAAATAACACAAAAAAACCAGCCGAAGCTGGTTTTTTAATTAAACTAAATTTATTACTAAACTGCGTTTATTTATTGAGACGGTATTGAACGGTATCGACACGAAGTCGTCTCGCTACCTTAGCATCTCAATATTACAGGTGCTTCTCTTGAGTACCTTCATGAGTACCAACAACAGATAGTTCTTCATCAATTTTTGATTCAACGTCTTCAACCGGTTTGAAATCTTCTGCGCCGTGCATCCAGTCTACTAGCTTGTCGCTTAGTAACCATAAACAGATACCGCCTAGGAAGGCCATAACGGCTACGCCACCAAAGGTAGACAATGGACCTGCATCACCAACCATTTGACCAATTGCTGCTGCAGCATAGTTACCTAAACCAGAGAATAGGAACCACATACCCATTAACAATGATGTATATTTAAGTGGTGCTAAACGAGAAACCATTGATAGACCAATTGGTGATAAACATAGCTCACCCATTGTGTGGAAGATGTACGCCATCACTAACCAGATAACGTGCGCTTTCATGTTTGCATCGTCACCAATTTGAAGTGCCGCACCTACCATTGAAATAAAGCCTAAACCAAGGAAGAACATACCTAGGGCAAATTTCTTTGGTGAGTTTGGCTCAGCTGCGCCCATTTTTAACCAAATAGCGGCAAACATAGGAGCCATGATGATAATAAAGATTGGGTTTACTGACTGTAACCATGATGCTGGCATTTCCCAACCAAAGAATACAAGGTCAGTTTTATATTTTGCGAATAAGTTCATTGAACCGGCTGCTTGTTCAAAACCAGCCCAGAAAATAATAGTGAAGAAAGACATGATTAGAATAACTTTAACGCGATCACGTTCTTCAGGTGTAAGCGGTTTGTTTGCAACGGCAGCGTTGTCGCCTTTAGATTGTTTTGCTGAAGGCTCTACACCTACATCGCCTAAGTATTTATTAGAAAGTGCAAGTTGTAGCAGCACACCTAACAACATACCAATACCTGCAACTAAGAAACCGTATTGATAGTCATACTTCTCACCGACTGTACCAACAACAAAGTAACCTAAGATAGAACCTGTGTTAATACCCATGTAGAAGATAGTAAATGCTGCGTCACGGCGTTTGTCGCCTTCAACATACAAGTCACCAACCATGGTAGAGATATTAGGCTTGAAGAAACCATTACCAACAATAAGAAGTGCAAGACCTAACCATAAAAAGCTTTGTTCCATGCCTGGAATGAATTCATGCGGCGTACCAAGTGCAAATTGGCCTAACATCATTACAACGCCACCAAAGATGATTGATTTACGTTGACCCCACACGTTGTCGGCCATCCAGCCACCAAGTACAGGAGTTACGTACACAAGCATTGCATAGGTACCTAAAATACCCAGTGCTTTTTTCTGTAGTTCAGTCTGGTATAAATCATCAGCGCCAGCTGCGGCTGCATCAATACCAAAGTAAGCCATGTCCCAACCCATTGCCGTCGCAGTTGCTAAGCTTGATAGGTATAAAACAAAGATACCACGCATACCGTAGTAGCTCATGCGCTCCCACATTTCCGTTCCGAATAGCAGGAAGAGGCCCTTAGGATGGCCTAACATTTCACCTGCTGAGGCAGATTTATTCATAATTTACCCTTTTATTTTGTTTTTATAATATTTTTTATATTTATTTTTATTATTAAAAAAATTGACCTCAAGATTTATACAGTCATCAAAGACGGGTTGCAAGGCTATACCTGTACATTGCATAAATATGAAGCAAACTGTTTAGCGAATAGTCGGTTTTATACCTTATTTGTTATTTACACAAAAAACTTAATGAGATGAGCGGCCCATACTATGCCCGCAATAATCAGTGATAATGTAACAGCTGCGCTGGCCAGATCTTTTGCTCGCCCTGACAATTCATGACGCTCTAGTCCAACTCGGTCAACCACGGCTTCAATGGCTGAATTCAGAAGCTCAACAATAAGTACTAATAGCATCACGACAATCAGCGATACAAAGTCCATTATCGATTCTGCAATAAACCATGCAAGTGGGGTTAACACAACAAATAAGAGTAATTCTTGGCGAAAGGCGGCTTCATGTTTAAAAGCGGCTTTAAAACCTAAGATTGAGCATTGTGTTGCCTTAAGAATGCGTGTTATGCCGTGGCCATTTGCTTTTTCATTGTGTTTTTGAGTCTGGTCTTGAGTCGGCTTTTCAAGTGGCGGTTGTCGATTTGAATTCATTGATTTGGTCTGCTTATTTTTAACTGCATGTTTTGGCGGCTTCAGTTTGGATATAGCGCTTAATTATTACGACTCAAAATATCATATTTTCTAAGTTGCGGTATTTGATTCTGTAGTCTTGCTTCTGTTTTATCGAGCGTTTCAAAACGTTCACAAAAGGCAGCGGCTTTGCCCGCAAGTCGGTTAGCGTTATAGGCTAATGTGCGCTCAACGCTGCTACTTAGCTTTTCGACACTTTCATCTACGTCGTAACCTTGACCTTCTACTGAGCCTTCACTTTGGCGATAAGCCTCGCCCATGGCTCCTAACATTACTCGCATTGAGTCGGTAACCACTCTGGATATTTGTTCTGAAAGTTTGTCGGTAAAAAAGTCGTCGAGTTCATTTAAGCCTTGCGGAGCAATATAAAAATTATCACCGCTGCGTGCGAATCGCTTTAATAAACCGTATCTTAGCTCTAAAAAGTGATCTTCAATTTCTTGTGCTGCGTCGGTACCGGCAAAGTCTTTGATCACTTTATTTAATGCGTCAAAGCCGATGTCTAAACTGTCCATGGCGATGGTGACGATTTCTGGTAGTTCTTTGCGTAAGCCTAAACTGAATTCACGCAGTAAGTAGCGCTCTTGATCGGTAAGAGTGATGAGTTCGCCGCGAATAAATAACTCGGAGTCGTTGTTAATTTGCATTTGAGTACGACCCATTTCCATAATTCGGATGTGATCTGGCGAGATCAACAATCCAAACTTTAGACGAATTGGGCACTCTTCCGCCGTAGCTTGCGATGGAAATACTAAGCTACATAACGTAATCAGGGTTATTAAAATACTTTTGATAGGCAAAACTTCGACCACTTATAGGTTGCGACAATCACGCGCAATTAAACACGATGATCAGTTTGCGAGCAACCAGAGTTTAAATCAATGTTATTCAGCGTACCTGACCATGCGTACGTAGAAATCACTATTTTTATCGTTGCTGTCGATTCGACCATTAAAAAAGCCTAATGCCCACGCTTCGTCTTTTTTAGTGGCCGCTGTATTAGGTGTAGAGGACCAGTAATGCTGCGCCGGGGCTCCGTTAAATATGGTTAAGTTTGTTGCAGGATTAACACAGGCACGCTCCACAATCGAAGCTAATTCTTTGATATTAGGTACTCGCCAGTCATCAAAGTTACCAGCTTGATAAGTTGATGAGGCTTGCAATGCTTCTTGCCACGTCAGTCTGAGTGCTTCACCGGTACAAGTTTGTGTGGTGCCATTCCATTGTTGCCCGACTACGCATCGCGCCCAGGCAAGACCTGTGGTGGAGTCAATCACCATTTCTTGGCTAATATCTTCGGTAATAAAAATGTCGGTTGGTAATGTTGCGTCTGAACCAGGACAGTCTTGCGCCCACGCACTCGATACCGATAAATGGACTGCCGTTAAAAAACTGGCTAGCGTAAAAGATAGTATGTTCTTCATGGGTTTCTCACTAAACGTATATAAGCGCCAGATGTGCCTTTAATTGCTGAGTCGTCGCCATTTCTAACGTCGATTACCCACTGCAATGTTTCATTGCCACCTTCGATATTTATTTCCGATACCCAATAAAATAAGTGATTGAGTACTGCAGGATCTGGTGAATTGGGAAAAAAGTCAGTTGGGAATAAATTCGCGTTATCGAGTTCACCATAGTCAAGTATTTGCATTAATTCTAAGTAGGTCGGCAATCGCCAATTTGCGCCACCGCAGAAGGTGTCATCGTTCACTTCTTCAATAAAGGTTTCGCTACCGCAGCTTGCAGGATTTGAGCAGGATAGTTGGCCTGGTAACGAGTCATCTATACTGTAATAGTTTTCTACGCCATGTAATTCGCTATATTGCGGCGTCGCGTTCGCAACTTTAACTTCCCATACTAAACCAGTGAAATTATCGCGAATACAACTAAAAACGAGTGCATCATTTGGTAGCTCATCCCCGTTTATATCAAATTTTGTAAAGTCGAAGGTTTTATCGCCCGCACCACTTTTGTCAATCGCATCTCGTACTGAATCTCGTCCTGAGTCGGCGTCTTGATTTGGAAAATTGACGTTATCACAAGGCACAACGTCGGTTGCGCCATAACATTCAATAACGCCTGAGTCGTGCAAGCTGCCTAAGTTGAGCGGATTTACTGTGATATTGACCGTATCTGATTCGCTGTTACTGGCATTGTCAATCACCGTCACTTGAAAGGTGAGTAACTCTGTTGAGTCAACGTTTGGCGCAAAAAACTCGGCGATACATTGGTCGGCATTAGTCAAGGTTACGGTAATACCGGTTAACTGCTCCCACTGGCAAGATAAAACATTATCGATGGAGACACTGTCGGAGGCATCGAGTATGACTTTTGTGAATTCGTCCACAATTTGATCTTGGCCTGCGGTGGCTACTGTGCCTTCGGCGGCGGCAATTTGAATGTCTATGGTGTTGGTCGCTGTTAACCCAAAATTATCAGTCACTTGTAACTGAAAAGTGTAATTTGTTATTTGTGTTACATATGGTGCTTGAAAGGTGATTTCTCTTAAATTATTTGGTGAGAGTATTTGCAACGCAGGATTACTATCCACTTGTGTCCATTGGTAGTAGCGAATTTCACCGTCAGGATCGATACTATCTGCGGCCGATAACGAAATAACTTCAAAGGTTTCATAAGGAGCAACGGCATCGGTATTATTAGTAATGCGCGCAATCGGCTCCTCATTTACGTTAGTCACACTGATAGTTATTGAGTCATCCACTCGTTGTCCATCTGTTGTGGTATAGGTCGCCTTAATAACGATTGTGGTGTCGATATTAATTGTTGGCGCCACCAAGCTGACTTCTAACGCCGGATCTACCGGAAAGTCGCTAATAACAGGACCTTGCGTTTGCGTCCAAATTACGGAGCCATTTTCTGGATAAATAGATGCCGTTAAGGCAAAAGTTTGCCCTTCTAATACGGTAATGTCGTTGCCTATGTTAATGCTTGCTAAATTATTCCCCGACGGATCGGAAGATTCACTGCCGGAACAAGCGCTGAGTAGTAAGGTAAATAACAATACAAATATTAAATAATGACTTCTCATTTAATGGGTTATCCAGTTTTAACGTTATTTAATGGTTTTTGTTAGGCTAAATCTTATCGGCCTCAAGTAACAAAAATGCATGTGTCTAGCCAAACTAAAGCAATAATTACGCCAGCGCCTATTTAGGCTAGTATAAAAAAAGGCCACTTGAATAATCAAATGGCCTTTTCTGAAGTTCAGTCGAATATAAGTTTATTACTCGGCGCTGTCTTCTTCTGTTTTATATTTTGCTGCTGTTTCTTGAATTAACGGCTGTAGTTCACCTTTTTGGAACATTTCCATAATGATGTCACAACCACCCACTAATTCACCGTCTACCCATAACTGTGGGAATGTTGGCCATTCTGCATAACCTGGTAATTCAGCTCGGATATCTGGATTTTGCAGAATATCAACATACGCAAACGGTTCGCCCACTTGCATTAATGCTTGAGAGGCTTGTGAAGAAAAACCGCATGATGGCAATTTAGGGCTACCTTTCATGTAGATCAAAATTGGGTTTTCTGCGATTTGTTTTTTAATTTTATCAATGGTTTCCATTGCAACCTCTTCTTTATGGTAAATTTTTACACGACGACTAGACTTATGTCTGATCTTAAAAATAAAATACGGCGTTTTATAACTTTAGACTTGAAAAACAAACTTTAAGTCATATTTATTGATAACGTTACAAAACTGATACTTGAGTAAATTAGTCAAGTTTTATAATCTTATCAGCAAACATAAACAAAGCCAACGGAGACAACCATTATGGCATTCGAATTACCAGCACTACCATATGCAAAAGATGCATTAGAACCACACATTTCAGCGGAAACGTTAGACTTTCACCACGGTAAGCACCACAACACTTACGTTGTAAAGTTAAACGGTCTAATCGGTGGTACTGAGTTTGAAGGTAAGTCATTAGAAGAAATCGTTAAGACTTCTGAAGGTGGTGTATTTAATAACGCGGCACAAATCTGGAACCACACTTTCTACTGGAATTCATTAAGCCCAAATGGCGGCGGCGCACCAACTGGCGCACTTGCTGACGCTATCTCTGCAAAATGGGGTTCGTTTGAAGACTTTAAAGCCGCATTTAACGACAAAGCAGTAAACAACTTCGGTTCAAGCTGGACTTGGTTAGTTAAATTAGCTGACGGTTCTTTAGACATCGTTAATACGTCTAATGCCGGCACTCCAATTACTGAAGCAGGCGTTACTCCGCTAATTACTGTGGATCTTTGGGAACACGCTTACTACATCGATTACCGCAACGTACGTCCTGAATACTTAAACGGTTTCTGGGCACTTGTGAACTGGGAATTTGCGAACAGCAACTTTGCTTAATTCATAAGTATTTGGGCACAAAAAGTAAGGTTGAGCATTTTGCTAAGCTGATTTTGTATCCATAAAATAAATAATAAAGCGCTGAGTTTATTGTGAACTTAGCGTTTTTTTTTGCGTATAATACCCCTCATACAAATAAGTAGGGAAAGTAAATGAAAGAGTTATTACTCGCTTCGGGTAACCAAGGCAAGGTAAACGAATTACAGGAAATCTTGAGCCCTTTTGGTTTTAATGTTGTACCGCAGAAGCACTACAATGTCGAAGAAGTGCCAGAAACCGGCACTACCTTTGTTGAGAACGCAATTATCAAAGCCCGTCACGCCGCTAAAGTGACAGGTTTACCATGTGTTGCCGACGACTCTGGTTTGGAAGTGGATGCGTTAAATGGCGCACCAGGCATTTATTCTTCTCGTTTTGCAGGTCCTGATGCCACTGATGGTACCAACATCGATAAGCTGTTGTCGGTACTTGATGGTAAAACAGCCGAGCAACGTAAAGCCCGTTTTGTTTGTGTTATTGTTTTTATGCGTCATGCTGATGATCCTTGCCCTATTATTTGTGAAGGTTATTGGGATGGCGTGATTGCTGACAAGCGTTCAGGGGATAGTGGTTTTGGTTACGATCCGGTTTTTTATCAACCGCAATTAGACAAAACGGCTGCTCAGTTATCACCTTCTGAAAAACATGCGCTGAGCCATAGAGGCCAAGCGTTAAAGCAACTTGTTAATAAATTTAAAGAGCTAGGAATATAAGTTGCCCTCCAATTCATCTAACCGTGTGTTAATAAACCAACTACCACCTCTTTCTCTTTATGTACACATCCCATGGTGTGTACAAAAGTGCCCTTACTGCGACTTTAATTCACACGCTTTAAAAGGTGGTATTCCTGAAACAGAGTATGTTGCACACTTACTAGATGATCTCAGTGCTGATTTGCATTTTGTTCAAGATCGTAAATTACAAACCATTTTTTTTGGTGGTGGAACGCCTAGTTTGTTGTCGGAAAAAGCCATGGCAACGCTGTTAACCGGCATTGAACAGCGTATTCCTTTTTCTGAAAATATAGAAATAACGTTAGAAGCGAATCCTGGTACCTTGGAAACTAACAAGTTTGAAGGGTTTGCGAAGGCAGGTGTGAACCGTATTTCTATTGGTGTACAAAGTTTTGAGTTAGAAAAGCTGGTTCAACTAGGACGTATTCATAACAGCGAAGAGGCGTTAAAAGCCGCTGGTTTTGCTCATAGTTCAGTATCTACCTTTAACTTGGACTTAATGCATGGCTTGCCAAATCAGTCACTTGAACAAGCACTGGCCGACGTGAAACAAGCTATCGCCTTAGACCCTTTTCATATTTCTTGGTATCAACTAACCATTGAGCCGAACACCCTCTTCCACTCTAAGCCGCCTGTACTGCCAGATGATGATGTACTTTGGGATATTCAGCAACAAGGGCATGAGTTATTGACTCAAGCCGGCTATGAGCAGTATGAGATATCGGCTTATTCAAAACCGGGCCATCAATGTAAGCATAATCTGAACTACTGGCAGTTTGGTGACTATCTTGGCATAGGTTGTGGAGCACATGGCAAAATTACCGTTCAAACTGATGCACTTAAATCAACCCAATATGCACCTCAAACAAACGCACAAATTAAAGTAATTAGAACTGAAAAAGTAAAACACCCTAAAGGTTATATGGACTTAACAAAACCTTATGCATATAAGCAATGGACAGTTGAACCTGACGAATTACCATTTGAGTATTTTATGAACCGACTGCGCCTTAAGTCCATGTTTAGTATGGAAGAGTTTGAGCAAAGGACGGGGTTGGCGAAAGAAAGTCAGTTAGCACCACTAACAAAAGCTTTAGAATTGGGGCTTTTAACTCAAATTGATGCGAACTCGTATAAAACCACCAGCAAAGGAATAAGATACTACAACAACTTAGTGGATCTTTTTTTGTAACTAAGTGTTGGTTTCAACCTCAGTAAAATTTAACATTTCAACTGTGACAAATTACGTCATAAAAAAAAGCGACCTTCTGGTCGCTTTTTTGTTAAACCTAGAGCTACGCTCTTTGATGCAGTCTTAGGTTCGCATTAATATTATTTCTTTTGCGAAGCACGAGCCGCTTCTTTTTGTTTACGCTTTTCTTCTTGTCGCGCTGCAATGACTTCTTTCGCTTCAGAACCAATATGCTCTTCACCGCGTGCTTTCGCCAATTCTATTTGCTTTTGACGCTCCGCAAAACGTGCACGCTGCTCGTCAGTTACTTTGTCAATACAATGCGGGCACGATACGCCTTGTACGTAGTGCTCAGATTTCATTTCGTCTTCAGTAATCGGCATACGACAAGCGTGGCACTGATCGTACTGACCTTTGTTTAAGTCATGATCTACCGCAACACGGTTATCAAAAACAAAACACTCACCTTCCCACATGGTTTCTTCTTTTGGCACTTCTTCTAAATACTTCAGAATACCACCTTCTAGGTGATAAACTTCTTCAAAACCTTGCTCTTTCATATACGCTGTTGATTTCTCACAACGAATTCCGCCTGTACAAAACATAGCTACTTTTTTGTGTTTGGCCGGATCCATATTTTTAGCGACGTATTCAGGAAACTCTCGGAAGGTTTCTGTTTTTGGATTTACAGCCCCTTCAAAGGTACCAATTTGAATTTCGTAGTCGTTACGAGTATCAACTAAAATCACTTCTGGATCTGAAATAAGTGCATTCCAGTCTTTTGGTTTCACATATGTACCAACGACTTCACGAGGGTCGATGCCTTCAACACCCATGGTCACAATTTCTTTTTTCAGTTTTACTTTAGAGCGATAAAATGGCATTTCTTCATCAAAGCTTTCTTTTGATGAGATATCTGCTAAACGTGGGTCTTGGCGCAACCAGTTTAATACTGTGTCGATACCTTCGCGACTACCAGCAACAGTGCCGTTAATGCCTTCCTCGGCTAATAACAAGGTGCCTTTAACGCCATTGTCTTCCATTACTGTTTGTAACGGCTCACGTAACTCTTGAAAATTTTCTAAGCGCACAAACTTATACATTGCGCACACTACAACTTGTGACATATTTTTTTCCTCTTTGCCGCCCGAATCGTAAATCCGGAGCATTGTGGGTAAATCAGGGTTGATTTAGCGAGCGCGCATTATACGGATTAAACTTTGAGCTGACAAACGGCAGATAAAAAAAATCCAAACCGCTATAACACGATTTGGATTTTACTTGTTTCAGATCAATATTTGATGATGTCGATGTTTATGCGATATCGCCAATAATTGACCTTGCAGTTTTTTTCGTTATTTAGTCTAGCTTATCCGTGGCAATTTTGTAGCGCGGATCTTCATTAACATTAATTTCAACGAATTTTTGTGCTTTGTTAAGTAAGGTACGACACTCTGGACTGATATGACGAATATGTAATTTCTTACCAGCTTTCTGATACTTATCAGCAAGTCCGTCTAGTGCATCTATACCTGAACTGTCCCAAATACGAGAGTCTTTAAATTCAATAACAACATCTGAAGGATCAGTATCCACTTCAAATAAGTTGCGGAAGTATGAAACTGAGCCGAAGAATAATGGCCCATCTAACTCGTAAACTTTCCAACCTTCGTCATCAATATGAGTACGTGCACTAATATGTGAAGCGTGTTTCCACGCAAATACCAACGCCGAAACAATTACACCAACAATAACGGCAATTGCTAAATCAGCAATAACAGTCACACCAGTTACTAACAGAAGTACAAAAGCGTCTTCTTTGTTTGCTCCACGGAAAATGCGGAACGAAGCCCATTCAAAGGTACCTAAAACAACCATGAACATTACGCCAACTAGTGCCGCTAGAGGAATAAGTTCAATCCATGGCGCCAAGAATAGAATAAAGGCTAACAATACAACAGCGGCGGTAATACCAGATAAACGACCACGACCACCAGAATTAATGTTGATCATAGATTGTCCAATCATGGCACAACCACCCATTCCACCGAAGAAACCATTTACGCTGTTTGCAACGCCTTGACCGATACACTCTTTGTTTGAACTACCACGAGTATCAGTAAGCTCGTCAATCAGCGTTAATGTTAGTAACGACTCAATCAGACCAACAAGACAAAGAATTATCGCGGTTGGTAAAATAATGTATAGCGTTTCAAGTGACAACAAGCCTGTTTCAGGCGTTGGAATGGCAAAACTTGGTAGTTCGCCCGCTAGCGTTGCCGTTGCTTTTTCAGCTTCTGGTAACATGTCGCGAACAAAGTCGATTACGGTACGTGCTTCTAAGTCCATACCATGCACTATGCCTGTTACTGCTAATATAGCGACAAGTGATGCCGGTACCGCGGTCGTAATTTTTGGTAGGAAATGAATAATTGCCATCGTTAAAGCGACGAGACCTAGCATGATATACATGGCTTGGCCTGTCATCCATTGAGCATTACCCAATGAATCTAGTACTTTAAACTGGCCCATTTGCGCGAGAAAAATAACAATCGCTAAACCGTTAACAAATCCAAGCATAACTGGATAAGGCACAAGCCTGATAAATTTACCGAGTTTAAACACCCCGGCGAGTATTTGCAGTATGCCTGCCAATATTACGGCGGCAAATAAGTATTGAATACCATATTGAGCAACAAGTGCGACCATTACAACAGCCATTGCGCCAGTTGCACCAGAGATCATTCCTGGACGTCCACCAATTGCAGAAGTGATTAGGCCCATCATAAATGCGGCGTATAAACCAACCATTGGGTCGACCCCTGCTACGAAAGCAAAGGCTACGGCTTCTGGAACCAGTGCAAGTGCAACGGTAATACCAGATAACACGTCATTTTTTACGTTTGAATCACTTTTCGTGATCAGGTTAAACATGACAACTCCGTTTTTGAGCGAATTTTAAGGCGCGAGAGTCTATCAAATTCAGCGTAACTGTTCATTAATTAAGTCAATTTATCTTAGTCTATTATTTAAAATTATGTTTTTCGCGACAGCTTCTATACTTAGTCATAAATATTTAACTTTTAAGCTCGGTATTTCTTGCGTATTTTCAATAAATACATTATTTATCGCTTAATTGTTGAACGCCAAAATTGAACACGTCCGTTTAATTACGAACAACAATATTTTTAGTATTTTTACTGCGGAAAGCAAATGAACACTGAAACAACACCTTCATTACCCCAACTAGGTTGGCGCCCTTATTTCCAACAACAACTGTCATTAGAAGAATTTGATCAATTTCATATTGGTCGCGTTTCTGAACAGCATCGAAATAACAATGTTATTTTGACGGATAAAGGACAGCTTAGCTTAGTTTCAACTCCATCTGACGAACCCGTTGCGGTGGGTGATTGGGTACTTTATGACGACAACAATAGATTAGTTAGAGTTTTAGAACGACAGTCGCTATTCCAACGAAAGGCCGCGGGTACTCGTTCGCAAGCACAGCTTATTGCCGCTAACGTTGATAGGGTTTTTATTGTTAGTTCGTTAAATGAAGATTTTAATTTAAATCGAATTGAGAGATATCTAGCGATTGCCAAGGAAGCGGAAGTGGAGCCAATTATAGTGCTTACTAAAGCTGACCTGTGTGATGACATTGATACCCCAGTGGAACAAGTTCAAAAACTTAATCCTCTTATTATTGTTCACGCACTAAATTCATTAAATCCAGAAGACCTAACTCAACTCGAGCCTTATTGCCGTGTTGGTAAAACCTTGGCTTTATTAGGCTCATCGGGTGTTGGTAAATCTACCTTAATTAATGGCTTGATGGGAATTGATGTCCAGCAAACAGCAGAAATAAGAGAGTCTGACGGCAAAGGTCGTCATACAACCACAGCCCGTTCATTAAAGTGGTTGCCGGCCGGCGGTATCTTTATTGATACCCCTGGAATGCGTGAATTGCAATTAGTAGATTGTGAACAAGGCGTCAATGAAACCTTTAGTGAGATAGTGACCTTGGCCAGAAAATGCCGTTTTAATGACTGTTCTCATAATAAAGAACCAGGCTGTGCCGTTCAAAAAGCGATTCTTGATGGTAATTTAGAACTTAGAAGGTTGCAGAGTTTTCAAAAACTGTTGCGGGAACAAGAGCTAAATAGCGATAGCGTTGCTGAACGTCGCTCAAAAGATAAAACTTTAGGTAAAATGATCCATCGTGTGCAGGCTGAATCTCGTCATATGAAACACAGAGAATTAGATGTGTAGCGGTTGAGTATTTGAGTATAAAAAGTGGGTTGTTTGGCTTTACTAAACAACCCCACCTCCATAGCGAACATTGTTTCGGATTAAATCCTACGTAGTAAAGCCAACAACCAAAGTCGTGCGCTGTAAACTAAATCTGTTAACGAAGCTGCAGAATAGCCTGCGTAATCGTTGAGTTAACCTCAAGTGCTCTTGAGTTAGCCTGATAGTTTCTTTGAGCCGTAATCAAATCAACCAGCTCAGTAGTTAGGTTAGTATTTGACTGCTCTAACGTACCTGAACGAATTTGACCAAATGTACCTGAGTCAGCTTCACCCGCTAGTGGCGAGCCAGACTCTTGGCTTTCTGTCCAAGATGTATTGCCTATTTGGGTAAGGCCTTGATCATTGGCGAAACGTACAAGAGAAATTTTTGTTACTGGAACCGAATCACCGTTTGAGTACTTAGCTTCAATCAAGCCATCTGTACCAATCGTCACACCTGTTAATCGCCCTACCGTTTTACCATCTTGGCTCAATGCCGAAACTTCAAATGGCGCAGAGAACTGCTTTAGGTTGGTCATATTAATGTTAATACGCTGATCTGGATCGGCACCATTTGTAATTGCATTCGCACCGTCATATGGCGCTACAGGTGGCGGAGCAATAGTGGTTGCCGCTGTTGTTTCACCTAATCGCTCTGTTTGCGGGTAAGGGAAAGTAGAGTTGACTACCGCGCCTGCGCTATCAAATTGCAATAACATGCCGCGTTGCCCTGAACGTGACTCAAACGTGACACCCGTCGCACCTAAAACGTTGTCGTTTTGTAAATCAACAGGAATCGTGTTGCCTTGTTCATCCGTAACCGTTGCGTACATAATCCAACTATTGGCATTATTTTGTTCAGCGGCTGGTACGGCACCAAGACCACCAACAAAACCATCGGTCGCAGAGGTTGCATCAGCTGTTGCAGCTGCATCAACATTGGTTGGTGACGCGGCTTTAACATAATAAATTGACGCGATTCGACTATTACCTAACGAGTCATAAATGACCGTTGATGTTGATGATGTAAATGTATTTGTATCATTTGGGTCAAATTGAGTTGGGTCAATTGGAAATTCGTTGCTGTCTAAGTTAAAAGACATATCAATTTGACTAGTTTGTTGAGGTGCACCAGCTGTATCAGGTACTTCAATTGGATTAGTTGTACTCAAACTAACCGACTTTACTGAGCCATCATCGTTTACCGGAAAGCCCTGCAAAAAACTGCCGTTTGAGTCAACAATGTAATTCTCAGCATTTAGCTTAAAAGCACCAGAGCGGGTGTAAGTAATGTCTCGGCTTAACAAGTCATTAGTCATGGCAAAAAAGCCACCACCTGAGATTGCCATATCAAGTGAGTTTGATGTAAACAACAAGCTACCTTGAGAAAATTGCTGAGCAACATCATTAACCAAAACACCTTCACCGTTCGCTGTTTTAGCGTTAGTAAAAATGGATGAAGAATATACATCGGCAAATTCTGCGCGAGACTCTTTAAACCCGTACGTATTTACGTTGGCTATGTTGTTCGCGGTAACATCTAAATCTTTTTGCGCTGCTTTTAAACCACTAAGGGCGATATTAAAAGACATAGGATTCTCCTATTTTACTAATCTATTCACCAACTGCTAACACGTCAGCAAGTCGGATTGAGCCTAAACCTTGAATGTTTAATTCAAGACCTGTGCCATTCTGTCCTAAAGTTACAGAACTTACGTTGCCATAGCTTAATACCGCCATGCGTTCTGCTTCTGTTGCACCAGCTGGTAAGCCGGTTACATTAATTTCATAACGCCCTGGAGGCCATGCTTGACCATCAGGGCCTTTGCCGTCCCAGGCAAAATCCATCATGCCGGCATTTTGATTGCCGTATGGAATGACCATAGTTGCGCCATTCTCGTGTTTAACTTCTACCAAGACATTTTGTGTCGCGCTTTGCAGCGGAATCTGGCCGCTTACACCAGAGCCGTCAGAGTATGCGACAGGACTTGCCGTTAGGATATTTCGACCAACTAAAGATGACGCCTCTAATGCTTGGTTTGAAGTCATTGATGCGGTTAACTGATTCATCTTGTCGCCAAGATCTGAAATGCCTTCCGCCATAGTAAACTGCGTCATTTGCGCAATCATGTCTTCATTCGTTGTTGGATTCATTGGGTCTTGCATCGACAGCTGTGTCGTTAACAATTTAAAGAAATCTTCTTTACCTAACTCACCGTTCACTTTATTCGTGGTTACGCCATCTTCCTTCCAACGGAGGTTGTCAACGGCAGGATTTGAAATTGTATTATCAATCATTGGTTATTTTCCTATCGTTGACCCATTTGTAAGGTTTTGCTTAACATGGTTTTTGCAGCATCAGCGACTTGCACGTTAGTTTCGTACGAACGTGATGCAGAGATCATGTTGGCCATTTCTTCTACTACGTTTACATTTGGTTTATAAACGTAACCATCTTTATCTGCTAAAGGATGATTTGGGCTGTACTCAATCTTTAGCGGCGCATCACTTTCTACGATACCTAATACATTTACCCCTGCCGACTGAGCATTAAGAGCTTTACTCATTTCTGCTTGAAATACTGGGTGGCGTGCACGATACGTTTCGTCAACGCTGCTCGATACACTATTTGCATTAGCTATGTTACTGGCAGTGGTATTCAAGCGAACAGACTGTGCGCTCATACCAGTGCCTGATACATTAAATACGTTATATAAACTCATAATTACTGCCCTCCACTTAACGCTTTATTAAGTGATTTAATTTTTCCATTTAGGAACCGCAAGCTCGTCTGGTATTCCATGGAGTTCTGCATAAATTGATTCCGTTCTACTTGCACATCAACGCTGTTACCGTCGCCAGTATCAGGTTGCATAGGATTACGAAACTTTGAACTGGAGTTAACATTTATTGACAGGTCGTAGTGCTTCTCGTGAGTTTTACTCATTGAGTAGCCTGAACGTTTTTGGGCATTAGCCAACGCATCGGCAAAGTCGATATCTTTTGCTTTATAACCCGGAGTGTCAGCATTGGCGATATTACTCGCGAGCACTTCAGCTCGTTCTGAACGAACTAATAGCGCGTGTTGATGTATACCAAATGCTTTATCTAGACTGATTGCCATAAGTGCTCCACCAGTGGAATTTCTATATGACAAAAGAAATGCAAAAAAAAGGCCAAAAATTTTTGGCGCTTATTTTTTCTTGTAAATGATACCTGGATTGCATCGAATCATTTCAAACTTATCACTCAAGCCTGACATTGATTCTGAGGCTCCTAAAATTAAAAAACCGTTAGGGTTTAATTGTGCTGCAAACTTATTAATAATCTGCGATTTAATTTCTGGAGAAAAATAGATAAGTACGTTTCGACAAAAAATGATGTCAAATTTGCCCATTAAACTGTAGTTATCCAATAAATTTAGATGTCTAAAATTAACTAACCGGCGAATATCTGCCTTCACTTTCATCATGCCGTTACCGCTGTCTTCAAAAAAAGCTTTACGACGTTGGTCCGACAATCCTCTCGATAAAGCAAGATTGTCATACTCGGCATTTTTACATAGGTCTAGCATAGTGTTACTGATATCAGTCCCTACTACGGAAAAATTAGACCGACTTTTTGATTTTGCCTTATATTCGGTAATGGTCATGGCAATTGAATATGGCTCCTGCCCCGACGAACTCGCAGCGGACCAGATTTTAATGCCTTTACCTTGATCTATTTCCGGAAATACTTTGTTTTGTAAAAGGTCAAATGGATAGGTGTCTCTAAACCATAAGGTTTCATTGGTGGTCATTGCATCTACGACCGCTGAGCGCAGTTGCCTTTCCGTTGGTTTCAGCGTGCGGTTGACCAATTCCGTTAGTGACTCTATGTCAAATCGAGCCATTAGAGGCGACAAGCGACTTTTAACCAAGTACATCTTACTGTCGCCTAATACGATTCCGCACTGTTGCTCAAGAAAATTGCAAAAAGTGCGATACTCGTTATCAGCTAAGTTATTATTTCCCACTATTAAACACTCTACTTAATTTTATCAATGTTTAATCCGCATGCAGCCATTTTTGAACGGCACCGGCAAGCTCATCTGGGTTGAATTTCGCAATAAAATCATCAGCGCCCACTTTTTCAACCATAGCATGGTTAAATACTCCACTTAATGACGTATGCAAAATAACATGTAAGTCGGTTAGTTTCGGTCTAGATTTAACTTCAGCTGTTAGGGTATAACCATCCATTTCTGGCATTTCAACGTCTGATATAAGTAAACCAATTTTCTCGGTTACTGAGTTTTTGCATTCCGCACCAACTTCAACTAAATAATCTAATGCTTCTTTGCCATTTTTCTTAGCAACGATTGGCAACCCAACAGCTTCAAGCGCACGTTTTACCTGATTACGAGCAACTGATGAATCGTCCACGATAAGAATCGTTCTATCACCGAGCTCATCTTGCATTTCTTGTGAATCAGAAATAAGGCCATCGCTGACTTTTGTACTCGAAGGCGCTATTTCTTCAAGTATTTTTTCAACATCCAGTATTTCAATGAGCTCTTTATCGATTTCAGTTACTGCTGTTAGATAGTTTGTTCTGCCAGATCCTTGCGGTGGTGGCATTACCGACTCCCAGTTAAGGTTAACAATTCGCTCAACAGAGTCCACGAGAAAGCCTTGGATTGTTCGGTTATACTCGGTGATGATAATAAAGCTATTTTTAACATCAACAATCGGACGACCGCCAGTCGCTAAACCCATATCAATAACAGATATTGTTTGGCCACGAATATGTGCAATACCTTTAACGAACGAGTTAAGTCTTGGCATAGAAGTCAAAGGTGGGCACTGCAGTACCTCTCGGACTTTAAATACATTGATGCCATAGCGTTGACGTCCTTTCAACTTAAATAATAGTAATTCCAGTCTATTCTGACCGACTAACTGGGTTCTTTGATTGACTGAGTCAAGAATACCCGCCATAAATTTTTCTCCAAAACTAGGAACGATACTTGCTAACTATAACTAATACTGTGTTATCGATATTTTCGCGTCAATATTTCGACGAATTTGAAACTCAATAATTTCATATCTTTAACTATAAGATACAGCATAGTAAAAAGGCGATTAATATGTTGAAAAATTTGTTAATAATTCTTCTTTTAAGCATAAATTTTATTTTTGTGGCTTTTCCCCTATCGGCAAAAACCGCAAATTCTTTAGCGCATGATGCTCTTTTACAACAAGTTTCTGATTTTGTTCAGGAACAAGTGAATCCGCACAATACGCCAAACATAACGGTAAAAGCAATGCCGCTCGATAGCCGAATCCGTATTACTCAGTGTCAATCTGATCTTGAATTCGAAATGCCATCAAGACAACGCTTTACTCGACACTTCCCAATAAAAGCAACTTGTTACGACAATGGCGCTAATTGGAAAGCCTATGTTCAAGTGCGAGTGTACGAATATATAGAAACTATAGTCACCACTACACATATTGCAAAAGGAGAAGTGGTTTCTAAGGATATGATTAAAACTGCTCTAGTCGATAAGTCAAAGGTTAGAGCAAAGTCTACCGATGCAATGGAAAATATAATTGGCGGACGTGCTATGCGAAATATTTCAAGGGGTTTTCAAGTTTCTGGAAGTGATGTTTGTTTGGTTTGTAAAGGTGATAGTGTTTCAATAATTGCAGACTATAATAACTTGAGTATTAAAACTTCAGGAACAGCATTGGAAAACGGTTCATTTGGAGAGTCGATTCAAGTTAAAAACAACTCTTCGGAGCGTATTGTGAAAGGTGTTATTGGCGATTTGAGACAAATATTCATTAAACTATAAAATATGTTAAAGTTTACGGTAATAAAGCCGATAACGATGACAGAGAAATTTTATAAATCGGGTGATGTATGGTTAATAATGTAAATAACAATTCGGTAAATGGAGCTAAACCTTCAGCTTATCAATCGCAAAATCAAAAGCTTGAACAAGCTAAACAAGACTCTGTGTCAAACACAACACAGCAAGCGAGTAGTGCTAAATCAGCGGAAAAAGATTCCGTTGCATTAACACCACAAGCGAAACAATTAAAAGATTTACAAAAGAAGATCACCGAATCTGAAAGCTTTGATCGTAAGAAAATTGACGATATTAAAAAAGCGATCGCGAGTGGTGATTACAAAATTAACTATGACAAGCTAGCTGAAAAGCTGTCTGCATTTGAGTTTGATTTATAATATGACTACTGAGCAACCTACTACTTCTGTCGACGTGTTATTACGTCAACAACGGGAGTCTTTAACTAATCTAAAAGCGCTGTTAGACAACGAGCTAGATGCTGTGAAGCGACGTGATGGTAACGATTTAGTTGAGGTTGCAAAACAAAAAGAGCTTATGCTGATAACAATTCAGCAGACTGATCATCAGTTAAGCCAACACCCGGCTGCCGATACTATTAATAATGATGAGGCACACGCATCTTTGAAAAAAGACATCACCCGTCTATTAGAAGAGTGCCAAACACAAAATGAAGTAATTTATTTAACCGCAAAACAAAATGAAGTGGTTATCGAGCAAGTCAAACATATGCTCATAGGCGGCAGTAAAAATACCACCTATGACGCGTATGGACAGAAAAAGTCAGGTCCAAGCCTTACAAAAGGTATTAAAGCTTAAAACTTTCTAATCTTCTCAATGTAATGACGTACTCTAAGTACATCAAGTCGTTGACGGTTGGCATCTAATACATAAGCATCAAATTCATCCGCTATTTTTTTTGCTGCGTTGTGCATCATATTAAACGTTTGCAACGCCTCTCCAGCATTTGGCAATGTCATAAATATACTTAAACCGCGCGTACTAACCTGCTCCATGTTATCAATATCAAACGTGCCTGGGTTATACATATTCGCTAAGCTAAACAATATTTCACCATGACCTGAGCTCTGTTCGTGACGATGAAAGAAGTCCATCTCACCGAACTTAAAACCTAAGGTTAATAACAGTGGCAATAATTTGGCACCATCGATCATGTCACCTTCTGGCTTATCGATGTATAAAATCAACACTTCATTTTTCTTAGCTGGTTCTGCTGTTGTTTCTTTTGATACTTCTGATCCTGAATCAACATAATGGTCTTGAATAGGCGGTTTTTCTTGCGCCGCCGTTGTTTCGTCAAATCCTGACGTGTCGCGTTGGTCAAACTGAAGAGTGATATCATTTTGTTTTGTTGACGCTTCATCATCTAAGGCCGAGAAGCTTGGCATCTCATCATCGTCTAACAACGAGCCTTGATTAGCATCTTTAGTCAATTGCGGTGCTACTTCATGTTCTATTTCAGATTCAATAGAAATTTCACTAACTTGACCTTGTACCTTAACCCCACTTTCGTCCTTAGCGGCTTTATCATGATGGTAAATTGAGTCCACATCGACGTCTACAACTGGAAGGCCGTGCTGACTATCGGCGCCCAAGGTACTAAAGTCCATTTCCATCTGCTTTATTTTTAACGACTGGATTTCAAGTTCTTCTTCGTTTAAGTCAACCTCTTCTGGCTCTGAATCTTTCGCGTGTAATTTACGCTCCTCGTTGACATTTTTTCGCACTGTCCAAATACCATGTAAAACCACTGCACCAATTGCCAGTGAGCCTAATAAAATAAGTGCTAATCTAAGTTCTTCAGCCATGTTAATTAAAAACCCTATTTACGTTCCATTGCATTAAATAGCATCTGCCATTTCTACTGCTTGTTGAATATCTACTGCGACCAATCGAGAAACCCCGGGCTCTTGCATCGTTACACCCGTTAAGTGAGTCGCCATTTCCATTGCCACTTTATTGTGGCTTATATATATAAATTGCACCGATTCTGACATTTCGTTGACCAGTTTACAGAAACGTCCAACATTTGCATCATCTAGTGGCGCATCAACTTCATCCAACATACAAAATGGCGCCGGATTCAGTTTGAAAATTGAAAAAACCAATGATAATGCGGTCAGCGCTTTTTCGCCACCACTAAGCAAGTGAATTGTCGAGTTTTTCTTGCCCGGAGGGCGTGCCATTATCGAAACCCCAGTTTCCAATAAATCGTCACCTGTTAATTCTAAATATGCAGCGCCGCCACCAAATACTTTAGGAAACAGAGTTTGAAGTCCTTCGTTAACGTTGTCGAAGGTCTCTTTAAACTTGGCACGAGACTCTCTATCTATTTTTCTGATTGCTGACTCTAGTGTTTCAAGGGCATTTACTAAATCAGTATATTGCTCATCTAAGTACCCTTTTCGTTCTGCCTGAATGTCATATTCATCAATTGCTGCCAGATTAATTGCACCTAGGCGTTGAATTGACGATGTCGCTTTTTCTAGATTATCAGTCCATAGTTTTTCTTCAGCATCTTCTGGCATATTCTCCAGTAATACTTTTAATGATTGTTCCATATCTTGAAGAGACTCAATCATGCTTTGCGCTCGCACTCTTGCCCCTTCACATTCCATTTTAATATCTGTAATTTGCTCACGCATTTTATCGAGTTTAGCAATCACCCCTGACTGCCCTTGCTCTAAGGTCTTAATTTCATCATCTATTATCGCAGCTTCACTATGCAACGCCATTAACTGCTCTTCACTTTCTAGCTTATCAAACAGCGCTTGCTCTAATTGTTCAGCTAAAAGTTCACTGGATTCATTTTGATCATTGCCCGTTAACAAATCATTCTTTCGCCTTTGTAATTGCTTAATTTGACTCGACGCGCGATGAATATTTTGTTGTAGATTTGATTTGGTATTTTGTAACGATTGTACCTTTAACGACAATTGATGAGTTTCTTGCTTTAATCGCTCCACTGTCATTTTGGCGTTAGTAAGCGTTTGTTGCGCTGATGCTTTTTGTTGTTCAGTTGTATCGCTTTGGCTTTGAAGCTCTATCTCTGCTTCTTGCGCTTGTAATTGTTCTTCTAAAAGTACTTCTAGTGTCAGGTTCAACTCATCAACGGTTTGAGTTAAAGATTCAATTTGTGACTTTAGCTTTAGTTTCTGTTCGCTAAATTGCTGGGCTTGTTGCTCTAAAAAACCATACTCTAACTGGGCTTTTTGTAGTGCTTGTTTTTGTTGTTCTAGTTGGGTTTTGATTGCCTGATAGTGAGCCTGAGAGTCTCTAGTTTCTGCAATCGAATTTTCCAGCAACATTTGATTATTATAAGTTTCTTGTTCAATTACCGATAAAGATAAGCTTAAGCTTTCTATTTCGGCCAAACGTTTTAATATACCATTATTGCCAGTGTCATTATCGGCGTTTTGTACACCACCTAATCCTGTCCAGTTTTTACCTAGCCACTGTCCTGACGGTAAAAGTACAGCCAACCAATCGTCATTATTTATAATGTGTTGAGCTTCATCTAAATTGTCGGCTAGCGCGACCTTAGCAAACCATGCTGGCGCAGCGCCCGTTGAAATCACTGACATAGCATTTGGAACAAGACTGTTTGACGAACGTTTAAGACTTTGGTCAATGTCGTTGTTGTTAGCAGTTAAAACATATTGTCCCGGCTGCGTTAACTCCGCTGTTGGCAATTCAGAAACCATTAGCGCGTGTCCATGATGACTCAGCAGTTGCTCTATAGCATTTCGCCACTTTTCCTCGACATTTAATTGGCCAACTAGCAGCCCAAGCGTTTCTATTTCGCTATTGCTGTTACTGCTTTGATTAGCAAAGAGTTCGTCACGCCATTGTTCAAGTTGCTCTAATTTAATTTGCACCCTTTCTTTTTGTCTAAGTGTCTGATCCACTCTCTCTTGTGCTTTTTTTCTATTTTCTTGATGAAGATCATCAAGATGAGCAGCCTCTGCATATTGCTCTGACAATTCGCTAATTGCGGAGTTTAACGTGCCAATAATTTGGTGTTGCTCGGCAAGTTGCTGCTGATAATCGTTTTTTGATAGCTCGGCCAATTCAGTTTTGAGATCTGTTAAACGCTGATTACTTTTTGATAGTTCTAGTTGTTGATGATGTAAACGAGTATCAATAATCTTTATTGCTTGCTGAGCTTTGGCAACAGCCTGAATTTGTTGACTAATACCTTGTTGCGTTTGTTCGTAATTTTGCTCAGCGTCGTAAAGTTGTTGCTCTGCTTGACTAAGTTGCTCATGAAGTAATTCTTGTTCTGGCTCAAATGACAGTAATTGTTCGCTTATGTCTTCTAACGAAGCTTGCTCTAATTCCAGATGCTGCTGATTTTCAACAATGCTTGTTTCTAATTGCGCTAATTGCTCTTGTTGACGCGAGCGGTTTTCTTGTTCAAAAACAATTTGCTGCTCGAGTTTAGTAATCTTATTGCCAGTTTGATAAACAATTTGCTGTTTTTCTTGAGCTTTATCGGTTAATTCCTGCAATTGTTGTTTTTTAGTAATTAAACCTAGCTCTCCACCACGTTGTTGGGCCATGAAGGCTTCAAGCTCAGTTTCTTTTTCTAAACGCTGCCTGTCGTGAAAATTAAGCTGTTCGTTATACTTGTGCCACTTCAATGCGGCTAACTCAGCTTTATATTGGCGCTCTTGCTTTTTTAATTCTTTAAAGCGTCTGGCTGTCGCGGCTTGACGTTTAAGCTTCTCTAGTTGAGTGCCGAGCTCTTCTCTAACATCGGCTAAACGTTCTAAATTTTCTCGCGTGTGCTTAATGCGCGTTTCGGTTTCTCGGCGGCGTTCTTTGTACTTTGAAATACCAGCTGCTTCTTCCAGAAAAACGCGTAGCTCATGTGGCTTAGACTCAATTAACCTAGAGATCATGCCTTGTTCGATAATGGCATAACTTCGTGGACCTAAACCCGTTCCTAAAAATATATCGGTAATGTCACGACGGCGACATTTAGTGCCATTTAAAAAGTAGGTCGATGTAGCGTCTTTGGTTACTACACGTTTGATTGAAATTTCACTTCTACTGGCAAGCTGACCTTGCAACTTTCCTTCGGTATTATCAAATAACAATTCAACACTGGCTTGGGATACAGGCTTTCGATTGGTTGAGCCATTAAATATGACATCCGTCATTGCGTCGCCACGAAGGTTTTTCGCTGAACTTTCACCTAATACCCAGCGCACGGCGTCTATTACGTTAGATTTACCGCAGCCGTTTGGACCGACAATAGCGGTCATCTGTTCCGGAAACGGAACCGTGGTGGCATCAACAAATGACTTAAATCCAACCAGTTTTATATGTTTTAGACGCATTTACGTTTGTTACTTGCTTTTAGTTATTATTATGGGGGCAAACGATAGCAAATTTTGTTGTACTTTGTAACACTTGCCCGCTTGCTTAGTCTTCAAACAACTTTATACTTAAGACTTTGTAAAATAAAGTTTGTTTGGGGTTTTTATAATGACAATGAGTGATGGCGTTAGTTATTTTTTTCGCGGTTTTGGTTTATTAAAGACTAAAGGCTTGAAACGTTTCATTTTAATTCCGTTAATGGTTAACTTTGTTCTTTTTATTGGCGCTTTTTATTACCTTTTTGATGTGCTTGGTGCCAACATAACTTGGATGCATGAACAAATACCTGATTGGTTAAGTTGGCTAGAGTTTATTATTTATCCGTTTGTTATTTTATTGATGGTTTTATTGTTTGGGTTGTTCTTTACTACCGTTGCAAACTGGCTAGCCGCGCCTTTTAATGGTGTATTAGCCGAACGAGTAGAAATGCATCTAACCGGCCAAGCTCCGCGTCAAGACTCTCTAGCTGCATTAATTAAGGCGACACCACATACTCTGCTCCGCGAATGGAAAAAGCTCGTTTACTTTATTCCTAGAATGATTGGGTTCTTTTTAATTGGTTGGTTTTTTCCGGTTATTGGTCAATTGATCTGGTTTGCTTTTATTGCGTGGGTTTTAGCAATTCAATATTGTGACTATGCCTTTGATAACAATAAATATAGCTTTGATTTTATGCGCTATATCCTAAGCCAAAATAAGTCAGCCTGTTTTGGATTTGGCGCTTCAGTTTCAATTATTACTTCGTTACCCTTTATTAATTTATTGGTAATGCCCGCTGCTATTTGTGGTGCAACGTTAATGTGGGTTGAACAACTTGAAGAGCAAACTCGCAGCCAAAGCATTTCAGAACAAGACTAGCTTTTTGCAAAATTTGGCGTTGCCAGGCGTTCTTGTTGCAGGTATTTTAGTCATCAATTAATTTATATATGGATTTAAAGTCGTTATGGGTTCGTTTTCTAAAGCCGAATTATCAAACCTAACCGCCAAGGATGAAGGTAACTTTTCTGTTGTATTAACCTTAGGCTTAATATTTTTACCTGTCGTTGTCGCTGCTTTGGCCTATTTATTTTTTACTTATGGTGTTGTCGCACCAAGTGAGATTGGCCAAATTGGTGAGTTTTTTGGTGGCTGGTTAACACCTCTGGTTGGCTTGTTCGTATCTTTACTTTTAATTTTTACTCTGCGTTTTCAAATTCAACAAACCCGCCTGATTAGATTAGCTATAGATAAGTCTGCCGCAGTTCAGAATAAGCTCGCCGATACTCAAGAGGATATTTTAGCTCGCTCACATATTAATTTTGAACTTGAATCCAGTGCAAAGGGCTTAATTAGCCTAGTTGAACAGGCTGACTCTATTTTAAATACCAAAGTAAACATTTACGTCGATATACTAAATTTTGATAATAAATTACCTCACGAAACTCGCCTTTTTAATGTCATTGATTCTTGGAACCAAGATCTGCAACACAGCAAGGCATTTAATATCAAGTTTAGGCATGAGCGTGATGCGAAAGTCATTGCTAAATATCTTCATAATGTTCACCACGAAATCTATATTTGTCAGTCACTCATCAAAAACAAAGGTTGGGTCTATATTTCTCCTTATGTTAAGTCAATTACTGAGCATATTGAGGCAATCGTAACGTTGAATGCTGTTAAGTTAGTCACCGATGCGGAGATTTGGAAAATCAAATTGGCGATACATAATGTATTGGAGAAGTTGACCAGCGGTAAAGAAGGTAAAGTTATTTTAAGCAGTGAAATTATTGCTGAATTGATAAAAGATAAGTTCGACCTGCTCTATCACGAACTCCCAATACCTGCAGGTTTTGAAGAGCAAGCAAAAAATTTGATGCCTGAGCAGAATGAACAAGACGTTGAGAATCTTTTCTAGCGCCAAATTTTATTTTGCTCTTTCGTTTCACACTTGTGTTGCGTGCTTTGGTCAAAAAAACGCCCCTAATCGTTAGTATTAAAATCATTTAATAAAAAGCTACCTCGGTGGCTTTTTTACTACCTGTCACTTAGTAAGTCCCGCGCAACACCTTATCAGCATGAAAAACAGGGGTAAATTCGATCTTTAAATTAAGTCGTGTTACACTTTTTCGCAATTTCATTCCTTAAACAAACATTAGAACTCTAATAAAAAAGGTGTCCCTTGATTAGTTATACATTTTTGTCAATTTTACTGTATTTTTTGCTGATGCTAGCCATTGGCGTATATGCAATGCGACATTCTACTGCAGACAACAGTGAATATTTATTAGGCGGTCGTAATGTCAGCCCTAAGGTGACCGCTTTATCAGCTGGTGCTTCTGATATGAGTGGCTGGATGTTGATGGGCCTGCCTGGTGCTGCTTTTATAAATGGTTTAGATAGCATTTGGTTGGCACTAGGGTTATTAATTGGTGCATATGTTAACTATATTTTAGTGGCGCCGCGCCTGCGGGTTTACACTGAAGTTGCCGATGACTCGCTGACGGTCCCTGAGTTCTTTTCAAAACGTTTTTCGTTAAATAACAGTTCCGTTCGTATTATTGCTTCTATTGTTATTATCTTATTTTTCACACTATATACATCTTCAGGTTTAGTTGCCGGCGGTAAATTATTCGAGAGTGGCTTTGGCATGGGCTATGAAACAGGTGTATTGATCACCGTGTCTGTTGTTATTTTATACACAGTACTCGGCGGTTTCCTTGCGGTTAGTTTGACCGATTTTGTTCAGGGTTGCATTATGTTCATCGCACTGGCCATGGTTCCGTTATTTGCAATGGGTCAGTTAGATAACTTGTCTGGTATCTCTTCGATGATAACGAGCGACTTTGTTACTGAGGTAAGTAGTAAAGATGCGTTAGGTTGGCTCGGTGTATTAAGTTTGATGACTTGGGGTTTAGGCTATTTCGGCCAACCTCACATCATTGTCCGGTTTATGGCGATCAATTCACACAAGCAAGTAAAAACAGCAAGACGCATTGGTATGTCGTGGATGACGGTAACTATAGTTGGCGCTGTGTTAACCGGCATAGTTGGTCTTCACTACACGCAACAGCATAATATTGCTATTGACGATCCTGAGACTATTTTCGTGATGTTGTCACAGATCCTATTCCACCCTCTAATTGCTGGTTGGTTATTAGCGGCGATTCTAGCGGCTATAATGAGTACGGTATCTTCTCAATTATTGGTATCATCAAGCTCATTAGTTGAAGATTGTTACCGTATATTTATCCATAAAACAGCAAGCGATAAGGAACTGTTATTAGCCAGCAGGTTATGTGTGGTTATTGTTGCTGCCGTTGCTACGGGTGTTGCTTTTAATTCTAATAGCGGCGTACTTGATATAGTTTCTAGTGCTTGGGCTGGATTTGGTGCTGCGTTTGGGCCGGTCGTGTTATTTGCATTGTTATGGAAACGCATGACAAACGAAGGCGCTATAGCGGGTGTTTTAGCTGGTGCTATTACGGTTATTTTCTGGAAACACGCACCTGTTTTAGCTAACGGTGATGCGTTATCTACTCTGTTTTATGAGTTATTGCCAGGTTTTGTTGCGTCTTCAGCGGCAATCTATGTTGTGAGTATCTTCTCTAAAGAGCCAAGTGAAAAAACCTTAGCGCAATTTGAAGAAACACAAACAATTATAAATTCTTAGTTTAGTAATTTAACGATTTTAGGTGGAATAATTTTGGAAAAGTATGAAGAGTTACTAGTTGCAATTCGACGTGTAATTCGCGCAATCGATTTGCGCTCTAAGAAGCTAAGTAAAGATGTGGGTATTACTGGCCCACAATTGCTCGTTCTACAAGAACTTGGAGCTGATCCGGGTATTACTGCAAAGCAAGTTTCAGATATAGTGAACCTTAGCCAAGCGACTGTCACTAGCATATTAGATAGGCTAGAAACTAAGTCTATGGTTGAGCGCGTACGAAGCGAGTCAGATAGACGACGTATTGCACTTTACTTAACCGAACAAGGTAAAGAAACGTTAAAAAATGCGCCTCGTTCAATGGAAGATAGTTTTATTGAAAAGTTTAATACGTTGGAAGACTGGGAGCAGTCTTTGTTGTTATCGAGCGTACAACGCGTTGCAAATATGATGGACGCTAATGAATTAGACGCCGCACCAATTTTGAATATTGGTGATATTACGCCTAAATAAAAATAACTGATACGTACGGAAACCGGCTTAAATAGCCGGTTTTTTTATGCCTGGACGTCAACTATAAATAGAACTAATAACAGAGATAAGTAACTTGAATATTATTTCGTACAGTAATAATTAGACTTCTAAGTATTAGTCTGTATACTTTACAACCTGATTCGAGTAATAGGATATAAGTAATGAATACAAACTCTTGGAATGACTGGAACCGAATCGTCTTGAAAGTCGGAAGTGCGTTAATTGCCCCTAGTGGCAATGGCTGTAGCGCTCACCAATTATTTCCAATCGCCCAGTTTATTATTGAATGTAAAAAACAGGGTAAACAAGTCGTGCTGGTTTCTTCTGGTTCAGTTGCTGCAGGTCGTCACGTTTTTTCTAGTCCTGAGCACCCTTCTCTAGCATTGAAAAAAGCCATGGCTGCCGCTGGGCAAGCTGAAATGGTAGCAACTTGGGATCGCTTATTTGATTTTCCAACTTCACAAATACTATTAACACATGGTGATTTGCGCGATCAGGAACGTTATCAGAGTATTAGAGATACATTAATCACCTCTCTAGAACATGGCGTAATGCCCATTGTTAATGAAAATGACACGATAACCACCGATGGCTTAAAGGTGGGTGATAACGATAATTTATCGGCCATGGTGGCCGCAGCAGCTGGTGCTGATGCATTGATAATGTGTTCTGACATTAATGGTTTATATAATAAAAACCCGAACCTTCATGACGACGCGGAATTACTTAGTGTTGTAAGTGAAATAACAGATGAAGTGAAGAAAATGGCCGGTGGAGCTATTAGTTCAATGGGCACCGGTGGTATGTTGACAAAACTACAAGCGGCAGAAAAAGCGACTGCGCATGGAATTACTACTTTTATAGTTAATGGTTTTGAAGCAGAAACGTTTTCGAAGCTAGTAAGAGGCGACAACCCAGGCACTGTGTTTACGCCATATAAAAATCCAATGCAAGACGATTTACATTGGTTGACTCACACTACTAGAGCGCAGGGTGAAATTATCGTTGATAACGATGGTGCAATATGTGTATTAGACGACGATAAAACGCTTTCTAGTGACCAATTAGTTGATGTTAAGGGCAACTTTAACATTGGAGATACGGTGTTAGTTAAGACTGAAAATGGTCACCGCGTAGCAAAAGGTGTTGCAAATTATAGTAGCTGTTTGATGGCCTATATTTCTGATAAACAGGCTCCAGAAGAGTCTTCTTTTCCTACTATTGACTCACTTATTGAAGATACAAATATTGCCGTATTAAAGGAGGCCTAATGAGCTATATCGAAACGATTTCAAAAGCAGCTAAGTCTGCATCTAAAAAGTTAGCTATTTTATCGGAACAAGACAAAAACGAAGTTTTGTTGTCTATGGCAAAAAATATTAAGAGTGCTGAAGCTGACATATTAAAAGCGAACGAATTGGATTTAAAACAAGCGGAAGAAATGTCCCTAGAGGCCTCGTTTGTTGATCGCTTAACATTAAATGTTGAACGCATTGATGACATGGTCAATGGAATCAAAGAAATTGCTGAACTTGACGATCCAATTGGCAACCGCAAAAAGGTTACCACTCGTCCAAACGGACTAGAGATCGAAAAAATGCGCATTCCGCTTGGTGTTATATGTATGATTTATGAATCTCGTCCGAATGTGACGGCTGATGCCGGCGCGCTTTGCTTTAAGTCTGGTAATGGCGTAATTTTACGAGGTGGTAAAGAAGCATTACATTCTAGCTTGGCAATTGCGGCTGCGATGCACAAAGCGCTAGAAGAACATAACTTGCCAAAAGAATTAGTTTCTGTGATCGATAATCCGGCGCGCGAGTTAGTGCTAGAGCTTATTTCTCAAGTTGATAGCATCGACCTAGTAATCCCTCGCGGTGGTGAAGGGCTGATTAAGTTTGTGAGTGATAACAGTAAAATCCCAGTCATCCAGCATTTTAAAGGTGTTTGTCATTTATATGTAGATAAAGAGGCTGACTTTGAAAAAGCACTTCGTATTTTAGAGAATGGTAAAACACAGCGCACTGGTGTTTGTAATGCACTTGAAGGCTTATTGGTTCACAGTGATATTGCAGCCGACTTTTTACCGATTGCTGCAAAAATGTTGCAAGATAAAGGTGTTAAAGTGAATGCCTGTCAACGTTCACACGGGTTTTTCCTGAGCCCTCGTCTACTGCCTTATGAAGATTTTGGTCAAGAATACCTAAGTTTAGAAATTGCTGTACGCACTGTAGATGACTTTAAGCAAGCGTTAGAGCACATTGATCAATTTGGTAGCCATCACACAGAAGTTATTTGTACCGAAAACAAAGCAACTGCTGAGCTTTTCCAGCTAGCTGTAGACGCTTCTGTTGTTATGGTAAATGCGAGCTCTCGCTTTTCTGATGGCTCGCAGTTAGGCCTAGGTGCAGAGATTGGAATTGCTACAACTAAGCTTCATGCTTATGGTCCTATGGGTTTAGAGTCGCTTACTGCAGAGAAGTTTGTTGTAAGTGGTGAAGGTCAAGTTCGCGCTTAATTTTCATATTAATAAAGAGTGTTTCTTAAGTAATTGCGCCAAAAGCGGCGCTTTCTAAACCTTAATTTATAAGTTTATTTATCCTCCATTTTTAAGCCCTTTTACAAAAAAGGGCTTTTTTTTTATTTGATTCACTGTTTTTTAAGCAAATTCTTGAGTGTCGTCTACACTTTCATTGTAAATTAACAACAATGAGACAGGGTACTATGAAAAAAGTATTGCAACTTGGTTTTCCAATCGGGCTTATCGCCTTATCGACTGCCAGCTTTACCGCTAACGCAGATATACGCTTTAATGGGTTCGCTTCGATAGTTGCTGGTCAAACGCTTAGTGATAACGAAACTTATCTGGGTTATGACAACGACTTATCGTTCAAAAATGAATCTTTATTTGCGCTACAAGCTGTAGCGGATTTAGGCGAAGGGTTATCAGCAACAGCGCAAATAGTGTCACAAGGAAGCGATAACTTTAACACCGAATTTGCCTGGGCCTACATTTCTTACGAAGCGAGTGATTACACTACAGTTCGCGCAGGTCGTTTAAGAATACCGTTTTATTTGTATTCTGATTATCTAGATGTTGGTTATGCATACCCATGGGTAAGACCGGCTAATGCTATGTACAATTTACCATTTAATAATTATGACGGGGTCAGCGTCGTTCATAATAAACTCGTTGGTGACTGGGACTTTTCATTTAACTTCTTATACGGTGAACTTTCAGATACCTTCTTTGAGGATACAACTCCAACAGACGGCTCGTTGAATAATATTTTCGGGTTAGCTACTAGTTTTACAAAAAACTGGTTTAGTGGTTATTTTACTTTCATTCAAGGTGAAGTGGATATCCCAGTTGCCGGAATAGAGTCTTTTGCTTCGTTGGCTCAAGCGTTAGGTGCATCACAGTCAGCTGCTGATGAACTTAGGATCAATGGGGACACAGGTACCTTTATAGGTGCTGGCTTTAATATTGATTATGAGAAATGGTCAATAATTGGTGAGTACTCGCAAAACGGTACGGATAACTCGATACTTCAAGAAGATGACAAAGGTGGTTACATTAGCTTTGGTTACCGTGTTTCTGATTCAACCATGCCTTACCTGTTACTCGAAACCTTTGAAACTAGCGCTAACTCTAGTATTGCGGCGGGCTTACCAAACGTTACAATTCCGGCTTTAGGAACTGCCTTTGATGGCGCACCTTTACGTGCAGCTGCTCAAAGTGTTATTAACCAAACTAACAGAAATGAATATACATCTACCTCTGTTGGTGTTCGCTACAACTTCCATCCAAGCGCTGCATTTAAAGTCCAGTACACTATGACTGATAATGATTACAACGATGCATGGGATGCAGATACTATTGCGTTTGCTGTAGACGTTGTATTTTAAAGGAGGAAGGCATGAAAAAAATTACTGTAGCTCTTATAGCAACATTATTTAGCTTTCAAACCTTGGCGGTTAATATTGTCGTTCACCCGTCAAATACAGATGCACTTGATAAGGCTTCCATATCACGTATCTTTTTAGGAAAAGCTAAGTCATTTCCTGGCGGTGGCGCAGCAACGCCCGTTGATCAGGCCGAAGGTGCAGCGGTAACAGACGAATTTAACGATAAAGTGTTAAGTCGTTCGGCCAGTCAGCTCAAGGCCTACTGGTCAAAGCTTGTATTTACTGGAAAAGGCACACCACCTAAAAAGTTAGATAGTGATGCAGCTGTAATTGACATGGTTTCTAAAAACCCTGACATGATCGGTTATATTCAAGGTGATGGCGGCGGTGCGGTCAAAGTGGTCGCTAGCTTTTAATTAATTTAGTTAACATAATACTTAAACGGATCATTAAACACGGATGTTTACCTTTCCCTTTCGAAAATCCTACTCTTCTCGGTTGTAATTTTAATTCAAATCCGTTTATTTCCTTCCTGCACTTCTTGTTCTTTGTCATTGTTATTTAGTTTTGTAGCTAACTTATAGTTGTAAATTTACCGTCTTGAAATGCTTATACATTAATCAAATTTTAATCATTTTTTTTATCCTGTACCTATACCTGTACCGTTAAAAAAACGGTAACATTGCGGCGGTAAAATTAACCTTTACAACAATAATTCCGCCTCCAATCAGGAAATAATAAGATGAAATACCTAAGTTTAACGGTGTTCGCATGCTTGGTCTCAGCTACTACGCAAGCAAGCGATATAACTTCACCTTGCTTTAATTGTCCAGATTTAGATAAGGTTGCCGACGCGTCAACCTATGTAGATAGTGACTATTATCGTGATGTGATTAATGCAATTAATAGTGGTCAAAGTCAGCAAGAGATAAAATCTTTACTGTCGACAGCAATTAGTTTGAACCACAAGCAGTTAACCTACTCTGAAGTATGGAGTGCATTAACCAAAACGGATGAAGATCCATCCAATCCGGATAATGTGATGTTGCTTTATAAAGGCATATCGATTCCCAAATTTTCAAACGGGAGCGGTTCTCAAAGCACCAATCCTGATAATTGGAATAGAGAACATGTTTGGGCCAAGAGTCATGGCTTTCCATCCTCCTCTCTAGAAGCTTATACCGATATACACCATCTTCGCCCCTCTGACATCTCAATAAATTCCTCCCGCAGTAACCTCGATTTTGACAACAGTGACAACCCTCTTAGTGAAGCCCCTTCTAACCGATACGATAGTGACTCTTTTGAACCGCGTGATGCCGTTAAAGGTGATGTTGCACGTATGGTGCTATACATGGATACACGTTATGAAGGGTTTGACTCAACACCAAATCTTACTGTTGTAAACGAAATTACAAGTTCAGGTGAGCCTTTACTTGGAAAGCTGTGTCGCTTATTAGAGTGGCATGAAGCGGATCCTGTTGACTCGTTTGAAACAAACCGAAACAACACTATTTATGAATATCAAGGCAACCGTAATCCTTTTGTCGACCATCCAGAATGGGTAGAGTCTGTATTCCCAAAAGCAGATTGTGCGAATGAACCAACGGACCCAACTGACCCGACAGAACCTACAGATCCAACGGACCCGACGGATCCAACTGATCCGACCGATCCAGAAACACCAACAACACCTGTTTCTGCACCGTTAATTATTTCAGCAGCCTACGACGGTCCTTTAACTGGCGGTTTACCAAAAGGTGTTGAGCTTTTTGTTACGCAAGATATCGCTGATTTAAGCGTATGTGGCTTTGGTTCGGCGAATAATGGCGGTGGTTCAGATGGTCAAGAGTTTACATTCCCAGCTGACAGCGCTAGCAAAGGCCAATACATTTACTTAGCATCTGAGTCTGCACAGTTTGAAGCTTTCATGGGTTTTGCACCAGACTACACGAGTAGTTCAGCGAACGTAAACGGCGATGATGCATTAGAACTATTCTGCAACGGAGAAGTTGTTGACGTTCTTGGCGACATTAATACCGACGGTACTGGTCAAGACTGGGAGTACATGGATGGCTGGGCAGCCCGTAAAGCTAACTCAGTTGTTAATGGTGGTGTTTATGACGCTTCTCAGTGGGTATTCAGCGGTAAAAACGCACTAGATGGCGCAACTAGCAATGCAACAGCAGACGTTGCAATTCCAGTTCAAGTGTTTACTCAAAGCCCTTCTCTACTAATTAGTGGTGTGATTGACGGGCCACTTACCGGTGGTGTGCCAAAAGCGATTGAAATCTATATTGCAACTGACATTGCAGACTTAGGTAACTGTGGCATTGGTTCTGCTAATAACGGTGGCGGTACAGACGGTGAAGAGTTTAGCTTCCCAACAGGAACTTCAGCTTCAGCTGGCAGCTTTATTTATGTTGCATCTGAATCGAATGGCTTTACTAACTTCTTTGGCTTTGCACCAGACTTCGTCAATGGTGTTGCATCAATTAATGGCGATGATGCGGTTGAACTTTTCTGTGACGGTGAAGTTATTGACGTTTTTGGCGATATTAATACTGACGGTACCAATCAACCTTGGGAATACCTTGATGGTTGGGCTTATCGTGTAAACGGTGCAGTAGCAAACGAAGGCGTATTTAACGTAGCTAATTGGCTTTTCAGTGGCAAAAATGCACTAGATGGCAGCTCTGATAATGCAACAACAAGCTCACCTTTCCCGTTAGGTACTTTTTCTACTGAAGGCGAGCCTGAACCTGAACCAGATCTATTAGGTCAATGTTCAGACGAAGCGACGTTTATCAACGCTATTCAAGGTACTGGCTTTGAGTCGCCAATGTTGAATGAAACTAAAGTTATTGAAGGCGTTGTTACCGCTAGCCTTCCTGCTATTGGCGGTTTTTTTGTTCAAGAAGAAGTTGCAGACCAAGACATAGACTCATTATCTTCTGAAGGCATTTTTGTGTCTTATGAATTAGCTGATAACTTACCGGCAACCGGCGATGTAGTTCGCGTTTTAGGTAACGTAGTTGAAAGCTATGGTAAAACACAGTTAACAGCAACAAAAGAAGCGTTAAACTGTGGTACTGATACGATAGCACCTGTTGTTGTAACCTTGCCATTTGTTAGCGCAGAGCAACAAGAGTCGTTAGAAGGTATGTTTGTGTCGTTTTCTCAAGACCTTACAGTGACTGATAACTACAACTTAGGTCGTTATGGTGAAGTAACCTTATCAAGTGAACGTTTATTTGTTCCGACTAACTTGTACCTGCCGGGTTCGGAAGAAGTTGCAAACTTAACGGCGCAAAATAAGCTCAATAAAATCTTACTTGATGATGCTGTTAATGGCTCAAATCCGGAGTTTATTAAATACCCTTCAGGTGGCTTGTCGGCTAACAATACATTACGTTCAGGCGATAAAGTTGCAGCATTAGAAGGCATAGTTGATTACAGCTTTGGTAACTACCGTGTATTGCCAACTGCTGAGCCTACGTTTATTCAAGAAAATGCTCGTGAAGCAACACCAAACTTGGAAACCGGAAACTTACGTGTAGCAAGTTTTAACGTATTAAATTACTTTAATGGCGATGGTTTTGGCGAAGGATTCCCGACGAGTCGTGGTGCAGATTCACTAGTAGAGTTTGAACGTCAGCGTAGCAAAATCCTTAACGCAATCACTACAATTGATGCAGATATCATTGGTTTACTTGAAGTTGAAAACGACGACTTTAGTGAAACAAGTGCAATTCAAGATATTGTGAATGGCTTAAACGCTATAGCGCCTGCTGGCAAACACTATTCATTTGTAAACCCAGGTTTAGATCAATTAGGTACTGACCAAATTAAAGTAGCTTTAATCTACAATGACCTATCAGTGACTGAAATTGGTACGGCAGCGACGATTACTGAGTTCCCTTTTGAATATCATAATCGCCCACCACTAGCTCAAACATTCAGAAGCTCAGTATCTGGTGAGAAATTGACTGTTGCTATCAACCACTTCCGTTCAAAGAGCTGTTCTAGCAGCGGTGGTGTTGAAAATGAAGATAAAGGTGATGGACAAGGCTGTTATAACCTTCGTCGAGTGCAAGCTGCTGAAGCTGTAACAGCTTGGTTAGCCACAAACCCTACAGGCGTGGAAGATGAAGACTACTTAATTATGGGTGACTTAAATGCCTATACAAAAGAAGATCCAATTACCACAATCGTTAACGCAGGTTACACTAACCTCATTGAGTCTCTAAACGGCGCGGGTACTTATTCTTATACTTACCAAGGTGAGTCAGGGACTATTGACCACGCTTTAGCGAGTAACTCACTTGCCGAAAAAGTCGTAGATGTTACAGAGTGGCATATCAACACTGATGAACCTCGTATCCTAGACTACAACGTAGAGTATAAGAGCGATGATCAATTAGTAACGTTATTTGATACTGAACCTTATCGTGCTTCAGATCATGATCCAGTTGTTATTGAGATAAATGGTGTAACTCCTGTTGTAACAACAACGAAAGTAATTGAAGACATTGATAAAGTTCGCCGTTGGTTCTGGTGGTTCTGGTACAAGCCTCAAAATACTTTTGCCGTGAACGTGCCTGAAAATGCAACGAGCTTAAAAGTAACGTTAGCCGGTGGAACAGGTGACGCAGACTTATATCTTCGCCAAGGTAAAAAACCAAATAAACGTAAATTCGATTGTCGCTCTGTAAATAACGGCAACGACGAAGTTTGTGAAATTGAACTGCCGGAAGCGGGCCAATGGTTTATTAGCGTTAAAGGCAAGAAACTGTTTTTTGACGTAACGATGACGATTGAAACAAAAGCATTAGAGTCATTAAATTAACTACTCTATTTGCAATAACAACAAACTAGGCTGATTAGTTAAAGCCTAGTTTGACAAAAGCCGCTGAAAAGCGGCTTTTTTATATCTGTGAAAACTGTCTAACCATATTGTGATACACATTGTGTAACTGATCTAAGTGCTCTCGACTCGCCGTTTCTGTGGCAATCAAGCCTTGGATTGTTTGATCTAGCTGATACAAAGATTGTCTTGTTGTTACGTCACTTACCATACTTTGCATCCATGTTATTGCCGCAACACGTTGGCCTTTAGTGACAGCCGTTACTTTGTGTAAACTACTTGATGGGTAAACGACAACATACCCTGCAGGAAGCTTTACTTGTTGTTCACCAAATTCGGTTTTAATGACGAGTTCACCACCTTCATACTCATCAGGTTCGCTTAAAAATACTGTCATTGAAACATCGCTACGAAGTACATCATTGCTATTCGGTAATCGCATAATCGCAGCATCAACGTGATAGCCATACTCTTCTGACTCGGAGTAGCGATTAAAACAGGGTGGGAATATTTTAAGAGGCAATGCCGCTGATACGACTTTAGCTGCGGAGCCGATTCGTCCTAGAAGCTCATTAGCTAAGTCTCCAACGATTGGATCACTAGGGTTAGCTTGATTATTATTTTTTACTGACGTGGCCATACCCATTGCTGTTTTATCGCCATTTTGCCACTCGGTTTTTAATAAAGCCTCTCTAAACACAGCCACTTCTTTGGCACTAAGTAGTTGATCAATAACAACCATACTGACTCCAAATTTACTAAAAAAAATGTAACACCAATGAAAGTCAATGATGTTACATACTTATTGTTATCTACTCGGTTTATTAAGTTCGTTTAGAATTGGTAATTCATTGTAAAACGAACATTTCGCGCATCTCCAAGGTACATAAATGCACCTGAGCGATAAGCCGCAGTCCAATATTCCTTGTTCATTACATTACCAATATTTAAACGTAAAGTGACGTCTTTACTCATATTGTAGTTCGCGAATAAATTAACGACTTGATAGCTCGGAACAACAATTGAGTAGCGTTGATTTGCTGCATCAAAACTAGCCGCCGTATCTGGCTGACCGCCATACATTTCGCTTTGATAAGAATAGTCACCACCGAAAGCAAAGTCTTCCGTCGGCTGATAACGAAGTTGCAGGTATAAACTCTTATCTGCAAAGTTACTTAATGTTAGTCCAACATTATCTTCGTTATAAGACTCCATCACTTCTGACGACATAGATGTTGCAGAAAATTGCATGCTTATTTGTTCGTTAATATCACCAACTAAACCAAACTCCACACCTTTTACTCGGTTTTTACCCGTGTTTAGAGTTCCTAAAGTTGAATAGCTATCACCAACACTTTCCATAACATCGCTTTTGGTCATTTGGAAAATTGCAGCCGTTGCCATAAATTTATGGTCAAACAATTGCCATTTAGTACCAATTTCTATGTTTTCAACAATTTCAGGATCAGCCTGTTGAGCTTGGACTGGATCTCCGCAAATGCCGCCATAACCGCAGTTGGCACCAAGGTCCGACTCGCCACCATTAATATTTGTTGCGGTACTAAAGTTAATATAAACGTTGCCATCTTCAGTAATACTGTGCAACAAACCTATATGTCCGTTATACATAGTATCTGAGTATTCATATAGTACATCGCCTGAACGTCCACTGGTGTCATTGCTATAATCAAAGCTATCTTGACGAAGTCCCAAGAATAACTGGGTTGCGTCAGTCAATTCAACCGTGTCCATAACGTAAGCAGAAATGGTTTCAATATCAAATAATGCGTCGGTATCCGCTTTGGTGTATTCACGTTGTAAAAGGTGGGTGGCGTTTTTTAACAAAGCACCATTAGCATCTAAAATACAATGACCATCTGAAACACCGCCTCGGCCTGATATTCGACAATTGCTATCGCCCATTATTGAGTATTCATAAAACCCATTGTCTACTGACTCGTTAGTAAACTCTAATCCGTAAACCAGTTTATGTTTCATACCTAATGCCGAAACCGTATCAATTAGGTTAAACTGTGTCGCAAAATACTCTACTTCTTGCCAACCTTGATGGGTACTGATTCTGATTGTTTGCGCACCTGGCGCTAATAGGTCACTCTCATGACGACTCGTGCCACTAGCCCCCGTTGTAATGTAACCATTCTCGGTTTTACCAAAACGAGTGGTATTATAAAATCTTGTATTGTCATCAATTTCATATTCTGTACGCAAAGTGAAAGTGGATACTTCTGATTCTAGAAAGTCTTCTTGTTGTGCATAAACAGGAATATCTGCAACTGGTTTACGTGTATCTCTGTCAAAATAGCTACCTAAGTCAGGACGATCATCTGCGTTTAAATAGTAAAAGTCCGCAATAAAGTTGAGCTTATCGTTAACGTGATGAACGCCTGATAATTGTGCTCCATGACGTGAACTAGTAATTCCATCACGACCAGGCTTAGTTTGATCGGCAGAAAGTGCGTTTATTCGTACGGCTGTATCATCACTAATAGATAGGTTGTAATCGGCTGTTAAACGGTAGTAATCATCGCTACCTACGCTGCCATCTACACGACCAAAGTTATAAGATGTTGACGCTTGTTTAGTTACGCTATTAACCGCACCGCCTGATGAACCGCGACCAGCAAACGTTGAGCTTGGCCCTTTGGTAATTTCAACACGCTCTGTGGCAAAGCTTTCTCGAGTTGTCATGCCTGGATCACGTAAACCATCTACAAACACGTCACTTCTAGCTTCGTGACCGCGAATAATATAACGATCGCCGAATGCATTGCCGTTCTCGCCTGTGCCAAGCGTAACTCCAGACTGGGCAGACAAAATATCTTTTAAATCTGTTTTACCTGACTCTTGAATTTGATCTTGAGTCAGAATATTAATGACCTGAGGGGTTTTAACTAAATCATTGACTCTGCGTAAATCACCCGACTTATCAACATGGTAGATTGAGTTTCTTACGCCATGTACTTCAATACGCTCTATCGCCTCTGCTGATTCACATTGCTTATCTTTATTGACTTCACACTGCACATCAGTTGGTGCCGCATATAGTGCTGTCGAACCTAACATTAATGACGCGGCTAGTGTTTGTGCGCCTAAATTAACTTGTTCACCAAGATACTTGTTTTTACTGTTGTTTGTTTTTTTCATTTCCGTTCCAAAACATCGTTGCTGACTTAACGAAGTGGAGAATAGGATAAAACCACCCAGATGTAAATGATAATAATTCGCATTTAGATTTAAAGTGTGCTTTTTAAACAATTCCAATGATAAAAATTGCAACTAAACTAGTAATTGATTAATCAAGCACTTATATTAGTAACAGCTAATTAAATCTATCATTTACAATTAAAGGATCGATATGAAAACATCACCAGAGTTAGTTGCAGAAGTAAGAAAGACTATTAACGAAATTTCCACTGCAGAACTAAAAGATAAGCTTCAACACGGAGAGACAATCGTTATTGACGTGCGTGAGCCAGGTGAATACGCAAGTGGTCATATAGCAACGTCGGTTAATTTTCCACGAGGCGTACTTGAAATGAAAATTCATACTCACCCTGCCGTAGGTTATGAATGCGATACCCTGCAAGCGATGAAAGAATTAAATAAGCATGAGCTATTCCTAGTTTGCCAATCGGGCGGGCGCTCGGCATTTGCTACAGAAGCATTGCAGCGACTAGGGTTTAGTAAAGTAACATCTGTTGCTGGCGGTATGAAAGATTGGCAAGACCAGGGTTTTGAAATCGTAAAACCGAGCTAATCCCCGCCAAAGGTATAAGATAAGGATCAGTTTTTAACTATTAAATTGCCTTTTATCTAAATTCACTAGTATGGTTATCTAACAATTAATGTATCAAGGATAACCATGACTAGAGGCGTAAATAAAGTAATTTTGGTGGGCACATTAGGTAATGACCCTGACGTAAAACAACTACCAAACGGCAATAGTGTAGCGAACTTAAGTTTAGCGACAAATGAAAGCTGGAAAGACAAAACAACTGGTGAAATTAAAGAAAAAGTAGAATGGCATCGTGTCTCTGTTTTTGGAAAGCTAGCTGACGTTGTTAAACAATATTTAACTAAAGGCTCCCATGTCTATTTTGAGGGAAAACTTCAGACTCGGAAATGGACAGATCAAAATAGTGTTGAGCGATATTCCACTGAAGTTGTTGTTGACATGACAGGTCAAATGCAAATGCTCAGTCCTAAGGCGGCCACCTCACAATCACCCGAACATAAAAACTCTGTGGAGACCACATTGTCTGGACCTAAATCTAGACCACCAACTCCCGTTATGGAAATGAACGACAGCGTTCCTTTTTAGGAAACCTAATATTTCTAATTGAAGTCGGTTTGAGCCCCGCTAGTTTAAGCATACTACTTAACTCGCTGTTAGCTGGGCATTAGGTGAACATCCTTGTTCCTCGTCGTTCCTAGGCCGCTAATTTACTGATATTTACATGAAGTTCAATAACTGGACATAAACACACGTATGGAGTTTTTACATGTTTAATATATGGATAGACCTAGCTCTTCCGCAATATTGGCGACGACTTTCATACCGACGACTGAGTTACCAAACTCATTTAACGGTGGGCTCCAAGCGCAAATGACACCATAATTGGGCACGATAGCAACAATACCGCCACCAACGCCGCTTTTTGCTGGCAAGCCCACTGAAAATGCAAACTCACCGGATTGGTCATACATACCACTGGTAGATAAAATTGCGTTAACCCTATGTGTATCTTTTCGAGAACAAATGGTTTGATTATTTATTGGATCTTTACCTTTGTTAGCTAAAAACAAAAGGCTTCTTGCCAATTGCTCGCAACTCATCGCTACGGAACATTGTGTAAAGTAGTGACTCAATACTTCTGGAATTGGAGCTTCAATATTACCAAAACTCTTCATCAAATAAGCTAAAGCAGCATTACGACTGCCATGTTCAAGTTCAGACTCGTAAACAGCGTGATCAATGTGGATAGAGTCATCGTTTGCTAACGTTCTCATAAAGTTTACAAAGCTCAACTTACTAGCAGAATAGTGACTCACTAACACGTCGGATACTAACAAGGCACCAGCATTAATTACCGGGTTTCGCGGGATGCCCTTTTCCCACTCTAGCTGGATTATAGAGTTAAATGGTTGTCCAGACGGCTCCATATGAACGCGCTGCCAAAGCTCGTCGCCTAGCCGGTTCATAGCTAAAACCAAACCAAACACCTTCGAGATACTTTGTATAGAAAACGGTAAGTCGCCATTACCTGCTGAGACAAGCTTACCGTCGATTGTTGCAACCGCAACACCTGCTAAATCACCTGGTACTTCGGCTAATGCAGGTATGTAGTTTGCAACTTTACCGGATTTAAAACATCCTTGATTAGATATTAATATGTGCTCTAGTTTGGCTTTTAAATCCGATATGTCTTTGATCATAAGTACTTTGCTTTTACCTTTTCTAGTCGAGTTTCTGTTGTTGATTTTTTAAAGGTGTATTGTGAAATTTTACGTTCTGCTAACTTAAACTCTTTATTTGCATACAGTGCTTCGACGTAATTAACAAACACATCATCTGTACTTTGAGTATTTTTATCAGTTACAGCGGCAGCTAAATGCTTTAGCGCTTCTTCGTAGTTGCCTAATTTGAGTTCAATAGCGCCTATCGTATCTAACACGCGACCATCATTTGGACGCATTTCTAATGCTTTTTGTGCATGGCTTAACGCCAATTTGTAATCTTTAGACTGAGAATAAAGATAGGCTAAATTATTATGTGCGACAAAGTTTTTAGGATTTAACTCAAGCGCTTTTTGATAATACAATTTAGCTTCAGGCTCATCTCGCGATGTTTGCATTTGTGCGTAGCGCAAAATGTTTAACTCGTCAGTTGGAAGACTTTGAATGTGTTGTTTTGTCGCGGCTATCGCTGCATCAATGCCTTGGTGACGAGCGATTGCATTGATCATCCAGTTTGCATTCATCGGCGACGGGTTTGCTTTATATGCTAAAGACAAATTACTAACCGCGTTGCCTAAATCCCCTTCTGAAAGCTGAATAAGTCCTGTGGTTCCTTTAACAAAAGGTAATGCTTGTATTTGCTGTGGCAATTCGGCAATTTTAATTTTTGCTAAGGGATATTTTCCGGCTCTTGCTAACACGTATGCATGTAATGCAATTATTTCGAAGTCTTTACCGCCAACTTCATTCGAGTAATGATCGGCTAATTCAATTGCCTTATTTAACTCACCTGTACTGTCGTACAGTTTCATCATTCCAATGATGGCTTTAGGATTATTAGGTTGTGCATCAAACCATTGTTGATAAAGGTTTTTAGCGCCCTCTATATTTTTGGTTTGAATATAAGCATTCGCTAACAGTTCCCAATAAGGTGCCGGTGAGCTATTAATTGTTTTTGCTTTTTGAAATGATGCAAGTGCTTGATCAAACTCACCTTCTGCTGTGTATAATCGCCCTAATGTTATATGTAAAATGGCGTTGCTGTCATTTTCCGAAATTAGCTGCTTAACATGAGCTGTCATCGATTCTGGCTGTTTCAATACTTTCGTAAGTACGTAGTGCTTTGATACTGCTGGTAAAAAGCTCGGTGTATCTTTCAGGAGTTGGTTCAATTTAGCCAACATCTCGAGTCTTTCTTGTTCAGTCTTAGTTGGCAATAATTCTATTAATTGAAACTGTATTACCGTGTTAGTCGGTTCAATTTTTAAGCCTTGCTGCAAAGCGTTTTGGGCTTCGACGGTATTGCCTTGAATAGCATGTACTTTTGCCGCTAACATCCAACCTTTTACCGCTAATTCACTATCCTTTTGCCACGCTTGTGCGACCTCTAGCGCTTTATCGTACTGCTTAGTCGACATGTACGCTTGCACTAACGTAAGCTCAAGCTGTTCAGTCGCCAACGGAGTTTGAGTCGCTTCCATTTTTGCTAAGGCTTGCTCTAAATCAACGATACCAGAAACATCGTTTAACGATAGTTTCAGTGTGGCTTGTCCGGCAAGCGCATAAGGCGAGTTTAATGTGTCAGGTTGTTTATTGAGTATCTCTTTCGCTTTTTTAATCTCGCCATCTTTTAATAATGCCTGCCCTAGGCCTGACATTAAGCCTGAGTCTCTTTCCGATATGTCATCAAACATTTGAACCGTTTCATTTGCATCAAGTGCGCGGCCAAGGCGAATTTGTGAATCCGCTAACATTCTTAACGCAGGATGATTAGCTGGCAGCAAACTGGCCACCAGCGATAAATGCGATTCACTTTTTTCAAAGTTTTTGTTCAAGTAACTGCTGACACCTGCAATTAAGCGTGTAGCTGTATCTTCTGGGTTTATTGCTAATGATTTTTCTGCATATTCAAAGGCACCGGCATAATCTTGCTTTTGCAGTAATGCTGTTGATTTAATTTGCAGTAATACGGGTTGTTTTGGGTAGCTTTTTAAAAGTTCGGTAACCAGTGGTTCGGCTTTTTGTGGCTGACCAAGGTCGCTATAAAGTTGCGCTAATACGTATTTTACTTCAGCTTCATTTGGGTAGGCTTCAATATATTGAGCATAAGTCTCAGCGGCGGCCTCACCTTGCTGCAATCGTAATTGGATATTTGCTTTTATTTTTAGCGCATCTTGTTGGTTTTTATACGTCGTTAGTATTTGGTCAAGTTGGCTTACCGCGCCGTCTAGTTGTTGTTTTAAAATAAGATCATAAACAAAGGCTAATTTAGCAAACGGACCGCCACCTGAGATCCCCTTTAATTCGTCAATTAATGCTTGGGCTTTTGTATCGTTTCCTGCCGTTACGTAGGCTTGAATTTGAAAGAACTTCAATTGTGCTAAATCAATCGGCTTGAGGCCTTTGGCTTTACTAGTTAATTTAAACAGTGATTTATTGGCACCATTTTTTTGATATGTTTTTGATAATAATGGAATAACCATTTCAGGCGAATAACCAAACTCTAGCGCCCGCTCTAACTCTTTTTCGGCAAATTCATACTGTCTTAACTTTAAGTATGTTTCACCTAATAAAAATCGAGCTTCAGCTTGTTCCGGCTCTTGCTTAATCGCGTTTTTCAGTTCAATAATAGCCGTCTTGTAATCGTTCGTTTTAAGTGCTGTATTTGCCGATGCGACATATTCAGAACTCGACTTTTCACCACAGCCAACAATCGCAGTTGCCAATACCGCCGATACCGCTAGTTTTATAAATTTGTTATTCACTTTAATCATCCAATTTGCAAAAACATTCCTGCATACAGGTTAATCGCTCCGACTAGAATGCTCAATAGAAAGTTATTTATTATTGTCACTATATCCGTTAGCTTAGGTATAGTTTTTTTTGTTTGATAACAAGAGGGTAATAAAATGGAACGTTTTAAGCTAATTGTCATATTTATGATGACATTAATCTTTGCCTCTGTATTTATTTTTAAACCAGCGAGTGCCGATGAAAAATCGACATCATCTAAAATATTTACGATGCAAAAACGAGCGGCAATTATTGATTCACTTTTGCTAGATAAGTTAGAAAACACCTTACCCTCATTAATGAGACGCTCAGGTATTGACATGTGGGTGCTTATCTCAAGAGAGTACAACGAAGATCCCGTATTAAAAACAATGTTACCTGCGACTTGGATTAGTGCTCGTCGAAGAACCATTTTAGTACTGTTTGATAATGGTGAGAGCGTAGAGCGATATGCCGTTGCTCGATATGGTGTTAGTAACCTGTTTGAAAAAGCATGGGACAAAGAAAAAACGCCTAACCAATGGCAAGGACTGTTTGAATTAATAAAAGCCAAGAACCCGAAAAAAATTGGTATTAACCAAAGTACTCACTTTGCCTTGGCAGATGGTATTACCGTTACCGATAAAACTGAATTTATCCAAGCCTTACCAACTGATCTTGCGAACAAGGTTACCAGTGCAGAAAAGCTGGCTGTTGCTTGGCTAGAAACCAGAACCGCAAAAGAAATGGCTTACTACCCAGAGCTGATTAAAATTGGTCACCAAATTATTGCCAAGGCTTTTTCTAATAAAGTGGTAACGCCCGGAAAAACAACAACCGATGATGTTGTATGGTGGTTAAGAAATGAAAGTCGTCGTTTGGGTCTCACCAACTGGTTTCACCCAACTGTTTCTATTCAACGCAGCGACAACGAAAGCTTTGACCAATTAAAGGCCTTTAGCGACCGCCCTGCCGGTCAGTTGATTATGCCGGGTGATTTATTACATGTCGATTTTGGCATCACCTATTTACGCTTAAACTCAGACCAACAGCAACATGCTTATGTTTTAAGGCCAGGAGAAAAAGACGCTCCTCAATATTTAAAGCAAGCCTTAGCCAATGCTAACCGTGTTCAAGATATTTTCACTAATGAATTTAAACTTGGCCGTACAGGTAATGAAATTTTAAAAACGGCCCGTGAAAAAGTAATTAATGAGGGTTTAAAACCTGCCATTTATACCCATCCAATTGGCTATCATGGCCATGCAGCAGGTCCAACTATTGGCATGTGGGATTCACAAGGCGGGGTTCCAGTTAGAGGGGATTATCCTCTGTATGCGAATACGGCTTATTCTATAGAACTAAATGCCGCCACTTTTATTTCTGAGTGGAATAAGGAAATTCGTATCATGTTGGAAGAAGAAGCGGTATTTGACGGCCAAAAAGTTATTTACTTAAATGGCCGACAAACCAAGTTTCACTTAATAAAATAAGCGGTAATAGGATTACAGGTATAGCTGGCGAAGTTTTTTCTTATCTAGCTTGCCTGTTGCTGTATGTGGCAACTCATCTACAAAGGTTACTTTTTCTGGTATACACCATTTCGCTGTTTTACCTTCAAAACTTGCTAATAACTCTTGTTCAGAGATATTGGCACCACTGGCTTTAATCGCAAATACAGCGGGACGTTCGGTCCACTTAGGGTCCGGAATACCTATCACAGCGGCTTCTTGAATTTTTGGGTGATCCGTTGCGATATTCTCAAGTTCTATCGAACTAATCCATTCGCCTCCCGACTTTATTACATCTTTAGATCTGTCGGTTACCGTCATATAACTATGTTTATCAAAGGTAACGACATCGCCAGTGGAAAACCAGCCGTCATTGTCATGAGCCTCTGAGTCCTTTTGATTAAAGTAACTGCTACACACCCATGCCCCTTTTACTTTCAAGTTTCCTGAGGTTTCTCCATCCCACGGAAGCTCGTTATTTTCATCGTCAACTATTTTCATTTCTACGCCGTAAACCGGTAAGCCTTGTGTGGCTCGTATCCCATCGAGTTGGCCTTCATCCCAATCCGCGAACTCAGGTTTAAGCACATTAATGGTACCTAATGGACTTAGTTCCGTCATTCCCCAAGCATGTTGCATTTCAACGCCATACTCAGCAAATCCTTTCATTAATCCAAGTGGACAAGCTGCACCACCAACGATAAAACGCTTGGCTGACTCGATGCGTTTTCCAGACTGCTTCAAGTAGTTCAGTAATGCCAACCATACGGTTGGTACGCCGGCCGACATAGTGACATTTTCGGTATTAATAAGGTCGGTTAACGTTGCGCCGTCTGCCATTTTATTACCTGGGAATACCAGCTTGGCCCCCGACATAGGACAAGCATATGGCAAGCCCCATGCATTTACGTGAAACATTGGCACAATCGGCATTATGACTTCGTTATTCCCAATGGACATGCTATTAGGCATAGCAATACTAAAGCTATGCAACACGGTTGAACGGTGGCTGTATAACACACCTTTAGGATTACCGGTTGTACCAGATGTGTAGCAAAGCGAACTTGCGGCATTTTCATCTAGCTCAGGGTAGTCAAAACTCGCTGGCTCGTTGGCTATTAATGCTTCATATGACAATAATGGCAGGTCAGATTCCGGTAAATCCAATTGTTCACATAAGACCACAATTGCCACCAGCTCTGACAGTTTATCTTTTACCTGCTCAAGTACAGGAAGGAGCGTTTTATCGACAAACACGACTTTATCGTTGGCATGTTCGAGAATGTATTCTAATTGATCAGCATATAATCTAGGGTTAATTGTATGACAAACGTAACCCGAGCATGAAACAGCGTAATAAAGCTCAAAGTGACGATGATCATTCCAGGCTATGGTTGCAATTCGATCACTACGCTGCAGGCCAAACTTTTTAAGAGCATTGGCTAATTTATCTACCCGTTTAAATGCGTCTTTATAAGTATATTTGAATCGGTCGTGATCGTGGGTAACAGATACAATCTCAACGTTTCCATATACCTTTCTAGCGTAAGACATGATTGAGTTGATTGTAAGATCCGCATTCATCATAGCGCCAGCTAACATAATAAGCTCCTTAGATTTATTTTATTCCGTTAACAATAACTTACGCTGATTTAATGTCACTGTCATCCCTTAACAATCATGTTTAACCCGTAAAATAATGATGTTATCGAAACGACTAGCCACCAAATGCAAAGTTAATATTCATTGAAAGTCGAAACACCTCAGCGTTATTAAGTCGTAAGTCATCACTCTGAATTGCAGTGCTAAACCAGTCATTTTTGTATGCGAAGTACATTGCGCTATTTTGTAGGTCGAACCCGGCTTTAATTACGCCGTTATTTAGCTTTCGACCTACCCCAACTAAGGTCACCAAGTTGAGTGAGCGCTTTTCATGTTGCACAAAATACAAGGTCTGCTCATTGTTATACTCAAGATTAACTAAAATGGTTTTAGGTAACTTCCAACTCAATGATTTAGTGGTCTCTACACCTGAATAAGCTGGATTAAACCGTAAAATATTATTCTCATCTCTAAACGTGGTTTCACTATTCAACGCACCGGCGCTGTAGCCTACATCATCAAATTTAACGTGATTGTATGCATCTTTTACTAACGCTTGTATGGTGAGTTGACTTATCGGCCGCCACATTAAATCAATATCCCAAGAGTAACCATGACCTTGATTCCAAGCTTTGTCTTCAGGTCGCTTTAGCAAGTTTTTATGGCTATACCATTCCTCTAATTGCGCTTGCCCGGTTATTCGCTCGTCGAATTGTATTTGCCCAGTTAGCTCGCTAACTCTCACCTCTGACGGTCGCCATAGCCCAAACACATTAGTGATTGATAAGTTGTTAGAGACCGACCATTGATAACCAAGTTTGATGCCTTTGGCCTGTAATTTTTTATATTGGATATCTAAATGATAATCTGTTTGCTCATCAGGAAATTGCGTTTTTGAATATTGATAAAGCGATGCGGAAGTTGGATTAGTCACTAAAAAATGATCATTTCGACTTTCTAGGGCGATGAGCCAATTATTGTGTTTTAAGCTAACGCCAATTCTCGACTGAGATACACCGAAATCAGCGTCGTCATTAACTCTCTCTCGCCAATGATCATCCAAAATAGATTTGATTGGCTGGATATTTGTCGCATTAAAACTGTCAGCGTAAAACTCTACTTGATAGGCTTTTACGTGCTGGTCGTCTAGGTGTCGTTCGTCGCTAATAGCTTCAGCAACCACTTGCATAGATATTAAACTGAAAAATACAGCCAGAAGCGTCTTTGTTATTCTCATTATTCTTATTCTTTTATTAACATTTTTATTTGTTTCAATAACATAAAGTTGTAAAAATTTATTTAAACATTAAAAAGCGCCATTTAGCTATGCTAAACGGCGCTTTCATTTGGAACACTAGGGTTGAAACACTTTAAATTATAATGTTTCTATTGTTCCTGCTTCATCTTTATATTTAATGAATACCGCTGAACCACGTTGAATCACTTCTGCTGCCAATTCGGCTTGAGCACCAACACGAATTTCACCGATTACCACGTCAGTGTCATCATCAGCATCTACTTCTTCGCCGTTCATGCGCAGAACTACCGCTTCTGAGTTTGTTGCAACAATCGAATTACTATCTAGTGACTCAACCATTACTTTAAACGAACGTTGTGATTCAGACTCCGGTGTTTTGTATGCTACATCTAACGAAAACTTGCCATCGTCAAATCCAGTGCGTGCACCGGAAAGCATCAAGGCTATTTCGTAATCTTGTAACACAACTCCAACCGATAAAGATGCGGCAATATCAAGATAGTTATCTTCGCTTTCTAACCCTTGGTCGTTTTCTGGTTCAATCACGTAAACATCAAAGCTATTGGTTGCGCCTGGCAAAAACACATCGCTTGTTGACATTTCTTCTAACAATTCAAACTTGCCTATTTGGCCAATACCATCAACATTGCTCCACTGGAATGGATTTAAGTAATTGTAATACTCTGAGCGATTATATTCGTGGAGTTTCACTAAAACAGAACTCGCTGAGTTTGATTCGTTAACAAAGTCAAACAAGCTCACTCCATATTGCTGTTTAAAGTTCAAGTCTTCGTAACTTGGGGAAATCGTATAACCAGAATTGACTACTTCACCTAGTTCGTCTCTTAACTGCCCTGACTCATCAACATAGCTTCCATACATTATGGAACCGTGCCATTCATCTAGCGATATTTCGCCATCTTGATTGGTATCATCTGCATCTAAAAGTAAAATTGAAGCTTCACGATAAACATAACCATCACTATATTCATGAAATAACTCACGGAATAGCGTGTAAGCGTTACTATTTTCGTCTGAGCCAACAGAAAAAGCATTTAGGCTGTGTGTTTGTGAAAAGTGTTTTGAGATTAATTCAGAATTATATTGCAACAAATAACCGTCTTGATTTTCTACAGACGATACATGCCATTGCGGTCCACCATCAACCGATATAGAAAACTCAGTGTCAGCATCATTAATAGACAATGTCATGGCATCTTTTAAAATTGGCTGTACTAAAATTCCGCCGACCAACTGATTTTCAGCGCCAGCTTTAACAGCTCGTAAATCGGCCTCTACCGACATAACGATTCCCAAATTAGTATCCCAAAGATCATAGACCTTATTATCTGTTTTTAACTCAAAGCTGGTTTGAAACCAATCAAGGGCACTAACTACAGGATCTTGTATATATAAGTTCAAATTCACATAATCATCAAACAATCCGATAAACTGACCATTTACTGAATCATAACTTTCATAGGCCTTTTCTGGTAATACCGTTATATTCCCGTCGCTATCAATAAATGCCTCAACACTAAATTCACCTTCATATAACTCTTGTTCGTACAAGCCTTTTGAAACGGTTTCATGCATATCTGCAATACCATCATTATCGGTATCTAACTCTCTGGCAACTTTGTAATCTACGTAAATATATGGGTTATCAGAATCAACTTTTATTAAGACAGTTTTTCTATATTCATTTAGATTTGTACCTTGCGCTGTTTCGTGTTGTATGTGTTGCACTTCAGTAATACGGTCGCTTACATAACCCATTCGACTATAAGAACGAGTAATATTGTCATGTCTCAAATCGTTTTCAGATAGGTTTTTATACACCGTAGTGCTAGTACCTGAATCTTCAAAATAAGCTGGGTTTAAGGTATATGACAAAGTGTTGGCATCTTGCGAAACATCAAGAGATATTACATAACCATCAATCAAAGAACCTGTTCCATTTGTAAAGCCACTTGGAACAAATGCGGCAACTTCGTCTACATCAAAAGTAAGGGCTGCACTAAAGCTTTCCCCTTCTGCAGAAGAAAAGACGCCAGAAAAAGTAACTGAATCTGGAATTGGGCTTTGCTCGTTTTCCGGTGAAAACAGCTGATTATCGGCTAGTAAAATTGACTGATATTGCTCTTGGTCAAAATAGTGATCTTTTAACGTCGGAACCGACACCATTACTAAATCAGCGACCAGTTTGCCTTCAAACATTACTGGGTTAGCAACTGCATCTGTTGCTTTTTGAGATATCGCAAGCTCCAACTTAAAGCCACCACCTGTTATCTCAGCATCAGATTGTCCGTTTTCTAACTGCGCTTTTGTAACTACTTTATCTAGAGCAATGTAAACACCACTGGTTTCTTTTATTTCAAACTTCGCATTATTGCTTTCCATCGTTCCTGACAAAGTAAGCTCGATTTTATCACCAACCTCGTCTAAACCGAGTTCAACCGCTAGCTTTAAACGTTCACCCTGATTACCGGCAGCATCAACAGAAAATATAAAATCTTCTGGTTGTAAAATGACGATACCTGTCACTCCGGTTTGTGGATCTAAGTATTCAGCAAGATCAAAAGAGGTTTTATCGCCATTATCTTCCATCGATATCATGGTAATTGCTTCAGAGACTTGAGCCAATAAGGTGAAGTTATCGCCTTCTAGCTGCACCATAGCTTCTGCATCATCGATTAGCGTCATAAGCGCTTCACCTTGACTGCGAATACCTTGATTACTGGAATGATTTTTATCAAACAAGTTGGCAAAAACCCGTACATCATTCACCATTGCTTTGGCTTTAGCAACGGCATCGCCCTCAGTTTGCTGTTCAGACTCTGCTTGTGTTCTGCCTTCCTCACCGGCTAATATCACCTGGTTAGCGGATTCGTTTTCTAGATTGTTTTCTAATTGAGTAAGGCCAGTAACTGCATCGGCACCATTCTCTATTGAAGAGTCAGCTGCAATATTTTCTGCAACTAAGCTAGCCGTTTTAGAAGCCCCTTCAAATATATCCACTAGATTAAATTCAAATTCATCATCACCATCGGGAGATATTAAAAGATCACCATCATTTTCAACCAAGTCAGTTGTTGCCGAAGCTAGCTTACTGGTAATTGTTCCCTCGCCATTAAATAGCGACTCTGCAATACCGGCATTTATTAAGCCGTAACGTAATTCTTCTGCATTTTCTTCACTAGCCACATCACTTGCACTATTAACCGAAGTAGGCTCTAGCTCAACGATACTGCCTTGAATACCGAAGGTGTTTGCAACTTTTGATACATTTTGTTGAACGCTTTCTGCCGTAATTTCAGTGCTACTTTCAACTAAGGCCGTTGCTATATGTGTTAAAGGAGACACGTTTACTTTTGCTGGAGTGCCTGATTCAACAGAGCTGATTGAGGTTAGCATGAAGTCTGACGCATTTGCGGTTAAGTTAACTTCTTGACCGAATGCGACGCCACCACAACCGCTTGGCGCATCACATAGCATTGTAGTGGGAGAATTTGCGTCTGATGATACCGACACTTCGACTTTGATTGGTCCGTTGTAGTCCAATACTGTAAAGGTGTAATTACCTTGTGCATCAGTAACAATATTGGAATCTTTTAATTCCGCAGCAGTTAATTCTACAGCTGCATTGTCTACGTATTTAAACACCTTAACTACGGCGTTTGTCATTACGCCTTTGACTGATTTACCCGATATCGCCGTTTCAACAGGTGGTGTAACAACTACCCCACCTGTACCACCGCCATCGGATTCTTTTGAGTCACTACCACCACCGCAAGCGGTGAGCGCAGATATTGAAAGTGCGAGAAATAGTTTATTAAACTTCATGCAACGTTCCTTGTTATTTAAGGTGAATACTGCAATGTGATTTACCGAAAAGTAGAGTTTACACTGCAGTGTTAGATCAATTTTTGAACAACAAGTATCCGTCAAGCTAGTTATTTTTGCAATGCAACGGCTAAAATTCACCCCGCCTTAAAAAAAAAAAGAACTTATAACTAATTTATCGTAATTTTTAGCAGCGAATTCTACTTTTTGTTGACTAATTCGGTAATCTCAGCCCATATAGCTTCTGCTTCGGCCGATAGCATTGCGTAGCTTTTTATATCTCCACGTCTTTGTGCATGCATGGCTTCCTCTAATTTCATATCGTAGAGTTTACGCTTCTTTTTTACTGGGTCGAACCAACCCGAGAATAATCCCATTTTAATGACCTTTTAATATTTAATTACAAATATGAATATGAATATGAATATGACTCGTTAATTCTGATATACGTTCGCTTTGCCAGTTAAGATTGATTTAGGTTTTATATTTACTTCTGATTGCTTTGATTATATCCCGCCACGTTACTATCCCTAATGGCGCCCAATTGTCATCAACAATGGGAATACAAGATATTTTATTCTCATCAAATATTTCGACGACGCGTTTTACACGGTCTGTGGGTTTTAGACAAATTGGCTGGCGAGTCATTATTTGGTGAATTCGCTTATTTAGTGTAGCTATGTCTTGTTGCTTCTCTGATCCAGTTCCAATATTCGGGCTTAATGCCTTTAGAACGTCTCTATCAGATACTACACCTAACAGTTTGTGATCCTCGACAACGAGTAAATGATGAAAATGCGTTTGAGCAAAGATTTCATTTGCTACCGCGATAGAGTCATCCAGCTCCACTGTGACAACCGGTGTTGTCATTATATCTTGTACTATCATCTTAGGTATCTCGCTAGTTAGTTGAAGTTCAATTAAATTTTCCGTTGTTATCCTATTTTTTAGAACATCATCTTCAAATAACCTTAATATCAAACTTGCAACTTCGCGACTATAGTTAATGAATCAAAAGTTGCAACAACAAGTCGCAGCAGAAAATACAGGCACGGAGAATAAAATGGATAATAATAAATCATCAGGTCAATGCCCTTTCATGCACGGTGCAAATACAAAGGTAGGTGGCCAAGGTACAAAAAATGTCGATTGGTGGCCAAACCAACTTAATCTAAAAATCCTTCATCAAAATAGTGAAAAATCAGATCCTCTGGACAAAGAATTCAATTATGTCGCAGCATTTAACAGCTTGGATTTACAAAAAGTAAAATCAGATATCGAAGTACTTTTGACTGACTCCAAAGAATGGTGGCCAGCAGATTACGGACACTATGGACCATTTATGATTCGTATGGCTTGGCATGCTGCCGGGACTTACAGAGAAGGTGATGGTCGTGGTGGCTCGTCAACCGGTAACCAGAGGTTTGCACCACTTAACAGTTGGCCTGACAACGCCAACTTGGACAAGGCTCGTCGCTTATTGTGGCCAATCAAACAAAAATACGGGCAAAATATTTCATGGGCCGATTTATTCATCTTAACAGGTAACGTAGCGTTGGAGTCTATGGGATTAAAAACCTTTGGCTTTGGCGGTGGTCGTGAAGACATTTGGGAACCAGAGGAGGATATTTATTGGGGCGCAGAAAAAGGTTGGTTAGACAATGAGCGTTATGACGGCGAAGACTTGTTAAAACGTGAACTAGAAATGCCATTAGCAGCCGTTCAAATGGGTTTAATTTATGTGAACCCTGAAGGCCCTGACAGCAACCCAGATCCAGTCGCATCAGGCAAAGACATAAGAGAAACCTTTGCTCGCATGGCAATGAACGATTATGAAACCGTTGCATTAACGGCTGGCGGTCACACTTTTGGTAAATGTCACGGTGCAGCTCCAGAAAGTAATTTAGAAGCGGAGCCTGAAGGCGCGTCAATTGAGCAAATGGGTTTTGGTTGGAAAAATAACTATGGCAGTGGCAAAGGCCGCGATGCAATTACCAGTGGTATTGAAGGTTCTTGGACACCAACACCAACTAAGTGGGATATGACCTATTTTGACGTTTTATTTGGTTACGAATGGGAACTAACCAAAAGCCCGGCCGGCAAACATCAATGGACGCCAAAAGGTCTAGACGATGCCCACCATGCACCTGACGCTGAGAACCCTGACCAAAAAGTTGGGATCATGATGACAACAGCGGATATGGCAATGAAAATGGACCCAGAGTATCGAAAAATTTCAGAGCACTTTCATAAAAATCCTGAAGAATTTGCCGATGCCTTCGCGCGTGCTTGGTTTAAATTGACACACAGGGATATGGGGCCAAAGTCTCGCTATTTGGGTAATGAAGTGCCAAGCGAAGATCTTATTTGGCAAGACCCTTTGCCAAAAGCAAATTCAAAAGTCATTGAAGATAAAGATATCGAAGCTCTGAAACACGAGTTATTAAACTCTTCGCTTAGCTCACAAGAATTAATTTACACGGCTTGGTCATCAGCATCCACATATCGGGGGTCTGATAAACGCGGTGGCGCAAACGGCGCAAGAATTCGCTTTGCTCCTCAGAAAGATTGGCCAGTAAACAAACCCGAGCAATTAGAAAAAGTGCTCTCAGTTCTTGGGTCGGTGCAACAAGCCTTTAATCAACAGCAAGCAACTTTGGGAACGAATAAATCGGTTTCTTTAGCCGATTTGATTGTACTCGGTGGCACTGCAGCAATTGAGCAGATCGTAAATCAAGCTGGTGTAAAAGTTGATGTACCTTTTGCGCCGGGTCGAGTAGATGCCAGTGAAGAACATACTGATGGGCCATCCTTTGAAGTCTTAGAGCCGGTGGCCGATGGATTTAGAAACTATTTGAAATCGGACTTTTCTGTGTCAGCTGAAGAAATGTTGCTTGATAAAGCGCAACTTTTAACACTAACGGCACCGCAAATGACGGTTCTAGTGGGTGGTTTGAGAGCATTAGGTATCAATGCAGACAACAATGGTCACGGTGTATTAACAAATAACGTTGGCCAACTAAGCAATGACTTTTTCAAAAACATTTTGGACATGAATATTGAATGGCAACCGAAAGATGCGCACGCTAGTAACTCAAAAGCAGAATTTGTTGGCTTAGACCGCAGCACAGGAAAGCCAAAATGGTCTGCTACTCGTGTTGATCTTATTTTTGGTTCAAACTCACAATTACGAGCAATATCTGAGGTATATGGAACTGACGACTCACATGCTAAGTTTGTTCGTGATTTTGTTTCTGCCTGGACTAAGGTTATGAATGCAGATCGGTTCGACTTGAACATCTAGATTTTGCATTAGCTTTATCCAGATATAAGCCGACCATTATAATGGCTCTGTTTCCGATTGCTCTGACACATAATGAGTGAAAGAAATAGAGCCTTTTTATTGCTAAAGTGACTATTTTAAACGTCCCCTGGCGCCCCTAGCTTCATTTTTCTCGATTTTAGCTAGTAAGGTTTTCTCCAAGTCAATCCCCTGCCAATGCGCTAAATCCATTACTCGAAGCACAATGTCCGCAAGCTCTTCGGCAAACTCAGCGGTGGGCTTTTCGTTTCGACATTCATTCACTGCCTCACCCACTTCCGATGCGATTAAAGCTAGTGCTTCCAACACCGATTTATCTTTATGCCAGCCCATGCTCTCGACCCAGTCATAATTTCGTTTTGCCATATCATTTATTTTCAATAGGTACTCCAATCATTTGGTTTAGTTAGTAATTATGTATTGAATAACACATCATTTGATAAACCCAATATATAACCATGCCCATCGTGACAATACTAAAACACATTTGCTCTAGTTCCTAACCTACAAAATTAGTCAAATAATAGTCAATGTTATGTAGGTTGATAAGTGGATTTCCTGTATAATGCGCCGCCTTAAATGCCGTACGCAATAAATTTTCAAGTAAATAGGAATACCTTTTTGATCACTACCTCCAACATCACAATGCAATTTGGCGCAGAGCCGTTGTTTGAAAACATCTCAGCTAAATTTGGCAATGGTAACCGCTACGGTTTAATTGGTGCGAATGGTTGTGGAAAATCGACGTTCATGAAAATACTGACTGGGGAATTAACACCGAGTTCCGGCAATGTGTCTATTAGTCCCGGAAATAAAGTCGGTACGTTAAGTCAAAACCAGTTTGCGTTTGAAGAATACAGCGTTATCGATACAGTGATCATGGGTGACGTTGCTTTATGGAAAGTAAAACAAGAGCGTGATGCTATTTATGCGAAGCCCGAGATGAGCGATGCCGATGGCATGCGCGTTGGCGACTTAGAAAGCCAATTTGCTGAAATGGATGGTTATAGCGCCGAAAGTCGTGCTGGCGAAATATTACTAGAAGCTGGCATAGAAGAGTCATTTCACTACGGCTTGATGGAACAAGTTGCTCCGGGTTGGAAACTACGTGTTTTGCTTGCGCAGGCTTTGTTTGCTAACCCTGATATTTTATTGCTTGATGAACCAACCAACAACTTGGATATCCATACCATCAGCTGGTTGGAAACTGAGCTAAATAAACGAAAGTGCACTATGATTATCATTTCTCATGATAGGCACTTTTTAAATGCCGTTTGTACTCACATGGCCGATATAGACTATGGTGAATTACGTATTTATCCTGGTAACTACGAGTACTTTTTAGCGCAGTCAGCATTGTTACGTGAGCAGCTTTTAGCCGGTAACGCAAAAAAAGCGGCAGAAATAGATGAATTACAAGACTTTGTAAATCGTTTTGGCGCAAACGCATCAAAAGCCAAACAGGCTAGTTCTCGTGCGAAAAAAATGGAAAAGATTAAGTTAGACGATGTTAAAGCTTCTAGCCGTATTTCGCCTAATTTGAAGTTTCAATCGGGTAAAAAATTGCACCGCCAAGCACTAGAGTTAGAAAACTTAGGCCATGGCTTTGATGGTGAAGTATTATTCAAAAACGGTAATTTATTGCTTGATGCGGGAACTAAGCTAGCAATTATTGGTGAAAATGGTGTTGGTAAAACTACCTTTTTACGCTGTTTAATGGGTGAGTTAGCGCATCTCGAAGGTGTGGTGAAATGGTCAGAAAATGCCTCTGTTGGTTATTGCCCGCAGGATAGTGGCCACTTTTTCCAAAACGATTTATCGTTAATGGACTGGATGTCTCAATGGCGTAGGCCTTGTCACAATGACTTAATGGTTCGTGCCATGTTGGGTCGCCTTTTATTTACTGAAGATGACGCCAACAAAAAAGCCAAAAACTGTTCTGGTGGTGAGAAGAATAGATTGTTGTTTGGCATGTTAATGATGCAAGACATTAATGTCTTAATTATGGACGAGCCAACCAACCACATGGATATTGAAGCCATAGATGCCTTAAACAATGCGCTTAAAGAATTTGAAGGCACGTTGATTTTTGTTAGTCACGACAGAGAGTTCGTTTCTTCCTTGGCCAATCGCATCATTGATATAAAAGACCAAGAAATAATAAACTTTGATGGCACATTGGATGAATATCTTGTGAGCCAAGTTGGCGAAAAGAAAGTGGCTTAATAAACCTAAACCTTTAATTTTATAACCCGACCTGCGGTTAACATTAATTTGGATTTATCCTAAAATATAGCAGCGCTTTTATTAAGTTGATAGAAGCGTTTTTAGATAGAGAATGATATGAGTACTGAAGAAATATACCGAAATAACCCTCTGCATGGCACTAGTTTAGAACAAGTAGTTACCGAACTTGTTGAGCATTATGGCTTTGAGATTTTGCACGCTTATTTAAATATTGGCTGTTTTAAAAATAAACCAAGTATCGCGTCGAGTGTTAAGTTTTTAAAAAATACAACATGGGCTCGTGAAAAAGTTGAAGCTTTTTATATGTATAAATTGAAAAATCTACCAAAACCAGATGATCAAGAATATGACAAACCACCGCGTGATCGAATTGTCCCGCTCACTGATAAGCCAAGGGCACCACGTGAATTAAGCCTTGATGACGCTGCGCGTGTAAAATACAACAAGCAAAAAGCAAATGCAGCAAGGGCGATTAGACAAAAGCGCTCAACCGACTATAACCCTTGGGGTGTGTAATCCTACAAGCTCCTTCAGGTTGCTTTTTTTAAACTTGAAATGTAATTAAATGGGGCTTTACAAAATGAATACTTGCTATCGATAGAATAGCTGTTATTCTCTTTGTTATCGGGTTTACAGAAAACCCTGTTTATTTGTTCGTACCACGTTGTTTTAGTATTAAAATCTTCGCGTTATCCTCAAGTTAAATATATGTTTTCTTCCTGTGTAATGCCTATTTGAGGCGCATTTTTTAAAATTTTTAGGATATCTATTATGTCTACTACTACTGGTACAGTTAAATGGTTTAATGAAGCAAAAGGCTTTGGTTTTATCGAACAAGAGTCTGGTCCTGACGTGTTTGCTCACTTCAGCGCTATTGCTAGCGATGGCTTCAAAACTTTGGCTGAAGGCCAACGTGTTGAAATCACTGTTTCTCAAGGCCCTAAAGGCCCGCAAGCTGACAAGATCGTTTGCATCTAATCAGCCTTGTAATTAGTACGTTTTAACGTATTACAATCCCATTCATAGGTTACTGTGAGTGGGATTTTTTATATCTGCCTCATAAGAATTCGACCTGCATCTATAGCAACCTACCTACACCTTAAGTAACCTGCCTTCACCTTAAGTAACCTGCGTGTACCCTATTCAAATCAGCTAGGTGTCCTCGGAATTACCGCTTCCCGCTAATCAAAATCTAAGTATTGATTTTAAGTTGGTTTAATTACTGATAACCTATTAAAAAATTTCATTTAAGGTAGTAGGGAAAGCAGTGAATAGAACGAACAAACAACATGGTTTTACATTAATAGAACTTATTATCGTCATTGTTATTTTGGGGATTCTGGCTGTTACCGCCGCACCAAAGTTTTTGAACCTGACAGGTGACACCCATAAGGCAACATTAAATAGTATGGTTGGCACGCTGAAATCGGCATCTGATTTAGTGTATTCAAAGTCAATCATTCAAGGTGTAAACAAGTTAGAAACTGGCTCAGTTGACATTGATGGCGATGGAACGGGCGATATAAATACTGAGTATGGCTATCCAAGTGATGACCGTGCTACAGGTATTACACTGGCGATGAGCGATGATTTTGCAACTGAGTGGGCTTGGTCAACGCGAAATGGCCCACAACGTGTAGTACTAACTTCTGCTAAATTATCTCAAAGTGGTGCAGGCCAAAAAATTAACAATGTACCAATTACTACTGGTGATTGTTTCATTACTTATATTGCACCAACAGCCGTTGATACTAAGCCGACAATCACTGCGACCTTAACGGGTTGCAATTAAGCCGTCGAACCTCTACTAGGGTTCTCATCCCTATCCCCTTGCAATAAAAAACCAGCCACTTGGGCTGGTTTCCGATCTTGTAATAAGATGAATGCTGGCGGAGAGTGAGGGATTATAAAAGTCTCCTGCCTTTTACCCTTCGGGCCAGCTAAAGCTGTTCTAAATTGTTCCTGACATTCTTTGTGGAAGAGAGGTGTCGAACCTCTACTCGGGTTCTCATCCCAATCTCGAGGCATTAAAAAACCAGCCACTTAGGCTGGTTTCTTTTAATGATGGCGGAGAGAGAGGGATTCGAACCCTCGTTAGGTTTTACCCTAAACACACTTTCCAGGCGTGCGCCTTCAGCCACTCAGCCACCTCTCCGCAGGTTGATTGTTCGCAGACAATCTTGCTTTCTAAAAAGCTCGGCTAGTCTATTCATTTTAATGAAGTAAGGCAAGCCGATAACGCTTCAAAACTATTAACTGACTATTAATCACCCATATTTAAGCAGGTGTATTGCATAAACTTGTTTGCTTTACACCTTACAAACATGGCTTCGGCGTTATTTTTTCGGTTTTTCTGAAATCCACAGGTTAATATGGCCTTCTACTACAATAGTGCCGTTGGTATCGTAGGCTTTAACTTCTACCGGCATATCGCCTGGTTTCCAGTCTTCTGCACTTACTTTGGCTACACAACGAATGTCTGTGCCCGCTTTGGCGGTGTAGTTAAGTGTCATTCCCTTTGGTATCCAACGTAAATGCTTTGGTATTGAGGCTTCTGCCATGACGCCCATGGCCATTTCAAGACCATTAGCAATCGCAATAACATGAACTGTTTTAATGTGATTGTGAACGCGGCGACCTTTTTTGATCAATACTGTACATTCATGTTCTTGTAGATTATCAACATAAGGTTTTACGGTACCAAAATAAGGCGCGGTACGGCATATGATTTTTGAGAAAATACTATTGCCAAATGGCCACTTTTTAAGGCTTTCATAAATTGCTAACGTTCTGTTTGGTTTTGCCATTGTTTTGCTCTCCAGCCACTAGAGTTAAGCTCTAGCAACTCATCTTACCAGTTGATATTTTTAAGTATCTTAGCAAGATATATTCTGAACTGCATTAAAAACCTAAGTCTAGCCGCGTAATCCCATTTTACACGCATAAAAAAACCGACACTTGGCCGGTTTTCTTTTACATTCAAAGTGAGCCTATATAACTAAGCGTTGCCTTTGAGTGCCACTTTATTTTTTGCGGCAAAGTTTAACATTTTAGTTAACGGCTTCATCGCTTCTTCAGCTAGCGTTTCATCAACAAAGACTTCATGTCCTGATGCGTCTGTTAACGCCTCTTCAATCGCCTTTAAGCCATTCATTGCCATCCAAGGACAATGAGCACAGCTTTTACACGTTGCGCCATTACCTGCCGTTGGAGCTTCAATGAAGGTCTTGTCTGGGTTTGATTGCTGCATCTTGTAGAAGATGCCTCTGTCAGTGGCCACAATAAATGTGTCATTTGACATTTCATTGGCGGCATTAATGAGCTGCGACGTTGAACCCACGGCATCGGCTAACTCTACCACTGAGGCTGGTGACTCTGGATGAACCAACACTGCTGCTTCTGGGTAAACGTTTTTTAAGTCTTTTAATGCTTTAGCGCTAAACTCGTCATGAACAATACACTCACCGTTCCATAACAACATGTCTACACCGGTTTGTTTAGAAATGTAACTACCTAGATGTCGGTCTGGCCCCCAAATAATTGGTTTGCCTTCCGCTTCTACGTGCTCAATTACTTCTAACGCAATACTTGAAGTTACAATCCAGTCAGCGCGCGCTTTAACAGCCGCTGAGGTATTTGCGTAAACCACTACTGTATGATCTGGGTGTGCATCACAAAAGGCGCTGAACTGCTCTGCTGGACAGCCTAAGTCAAGTGAACACGTTGCTTCTAGCGTAGGCATGAGTACAGTTTTTTCAGGCGTTAAAATTTTAGCGGTTTCGCCCATGAATTTAACACCGGCAACAATCAGCGTCTCTGCTGGATGTTGATTACCAAATCGCGCCATTTCTAACGAGTCTGCTACACAGCCACCAGTTTCTTCCGCTAATGCTTGGATTTCAGGGTCTGTGTAATAGTGAGCAACAAGTACTGCATTTTTTTCTTTTAATAACGCTTTAATACGCTCACGGTATTCCGACTTTTCTACTTCACTTAAAGAAGCTGGCTTTGGCGGAAACGGATAGTCAGTTGTTGCCGACGGGATAACGCTTGCTAATGCTGATTCTGTAGGGTTCATAGGCCTAAAATAACTACTAAAAATAATGGTCGATATTATACTTGCTGTAACGTAAATGTCACGAGATTAAGGCTTTGATAGCAATTCTGAAATATTTGTTTTTTTAACTAGGTTTGGGGGCGTAAATTTAACTTGAGAGTATTTGATATACCTTAGTCCGGCATATCCTAGAAGTGGTGGGTCATGATGGATTCGAACCATCGACCAATTGATTAAAAGTCAACTGCTCTACCAACTGAGCTAATGACCCACTCTAGGGATGTACTTCTTACTTTTCTGTCTGATGGTGGGTCATGATGGATTCGAACCATCGACCAATTGATTAAAAGTCAACTGCTCTACCAACTGAGCTAATGACCCATCAAACAGGACAAAAAAAGTGGTGGGTCATGATGGATTCGAACCATCGACCAATTGATTAAAAGTCAACTGCTCTACCAACTGAGCTAATGACCCACAATTTTTGTACAGCATCAGAGTGACGAGTCATTCCGTTGCTGCGGGCGCATATAATACTTATTTAATTATTCAGTGCAAGCATATTTTTAAAATAATTTAATTTTAAGCGCTTTCGTCTAATAATTGGACAAAAGCGTCAAAAAACATACTTTTCTAGCCCTGACTTAACAGTCTAGACCTTGCTAAATTTGCAGAGTTAGATTCTGGGTACTCATCCACTACCTGTTGGAATAATTTTTTTGCACCGGCTGAATCGCCTAATTTCTGCAAAACGGTTCCTTGTTTTAATAAAGCATCACTGCGTTTATTAGAATCCGGGTAAAGACGAATTACCTTATCAAAATGCGATTGTGCTTCTGGATACATCGCTTTATTAAATAATAGCTGACCTAACCAATAATGCGCATTTGGAATGTAGATAGATTTCGGAAACTGATCGATAAATGTTTGAAACGCTGGTATCGCATCGTCGTAACGACGCTCTTTCAAGATCAAATTTACCGCTTGATCATACGCTTCATTTTCGCTTAATGAGCCGCCGTATTGTTCATCCTTAGTATCTTCAACAATAGGCTCTACAACTTCTGGAGCGACTTGTTGAACATTGCTTAAACGACGTTCGATTTCGAGATAGAGCTCGCGTTGTCGATCAACAATTTGTTCTAGCTTATAAGTGTGCGTTTCAGTTACGCCACGTAATTCACTAACTTCATCTTGAAGATCATTAATTTGCTGTTGCAAATTAACTTGAGCTGCACCACGCGCCTGTATTAGGCGTTTAAGTTGAGTAACTTGCTCAGATAACTGACTATTATTGCTCAGGTCAGTAACGGGTGCATCTGCAATAGATGCACCGCTAGCAAGAAGAACGGCCAAAAGAGATAATCTCATAGACTGTCGCTTCTATTTTTATTAGTAAACTAAAACTGCACGACGGTTTTTAGCAAAACCTTCTTGAGTACGAGTTAAATCAAGAGGCTTTTCTTCACCGTAAGACACAGTAGAAATTTGGCTTTGCATAACACCTAAATTTTGTAGGTATGTTGCAACTGCTTTTGCACGACGCTCACCAAGAGCAATGTTGTACTCAGGCGTGCCACGCTCGTCACAGTGACCTTCAACCATAACCGTTTGATTAGGGTTTTTGATTAAGTAGTCAGCGTGAGCTTGTAGTAATTCTAAGTATTTAGCGTCAACTTTTGAGTCGTCAAAGTCAAAGTAAACTGTTTGCTCTTGACGTAATGCTTCAAATTTAGCTTGTTGCATTTCTTCAACAGTTTGAACTTTTTCTACAGTTGCAACTTCAACTGCAGATGCATTTTGGCCCATACCTTCAGATTGAACTGTTTCAGAAGCTGAATTGGTCGCCGCTTTGCTTTCATCGTTAACAACTGAGCTTGAACCACAAGCTGTTAAAACAAGAGCTGGGATAGCGATCAAAAGACCTTTAGTAATTTTGCTAAATTGCATTCTTTGTTTCCTTTTTATTCACAAATCGTTGTTAGAACTAACGTTTCATTCCAAACGTTTATTATTTTAAAAATGGTGACCATGCAGGGCTTTTTACTTGTCCGCTTGATGCCGGTAATCTAGCCTTAAAACGACCATCAATAGAAACCAAGGCTAGCACTTGACCACTGCCATGCATAGTACTGTAAATTATCATCGACCCGTTTGGTGCAATACTTGGACTTTCATCTAAACGAGTTTTAGTCAGAATTTGAAAATTCCCTGACTCCAATTCCTTTTTGGCAATATGATAATTACCTTGCGTTCGATTAACCATTACAAGATGATTGTTATCAGGTGTTATTGACCCACCTAAATTCATCTCACCGTCAAATGTTAACCGTTTTATACGCTTAGTGTCCAAATTTACGCTATAAAGTTGAGCATTACCACCCCGTTCTGAGCTGAATACAATATATTTACCGTCAGGTGACCAACTCGGCTCCGTATCAATTGCTCTATGTCTGGTTAAACGCGTTAATGTTTTGTTATTTAACTCTAAAACGTATAACTCAGGGTTACCATCTTTTGACAACGTTAAAGCTAGTTTATTGCCATCTGGAGACCATTGAGGAGCGCCATTTATTCCCTCATAAGATGTAATCAGTTGGCGCGTACCTGTGTAGATATCTTGAACGTAAATTTGAGAACGATTATTTTCGAATGTTACGTAAGCGAGTTTACTCGCATCTGGTGACCACGAAGGCGACATAAGAGGCTCTTTTGAACGAAGCAACACTTGTTCATTTGCACCATCATAATCTGCAACAATGAGCTTATAAACATATTCATCACCGTGATTTACCGTAACATAGGCAATTTTAGTTAAAAATGCACCACGCTCGCCAGTCAATTTTTCGTATGCTAAATCACTGATGCGATGCGCATAACGACGAAATTGCTTTGAGGCAATAGTTACTTGACGATTATCTAAAATATGGTCTTTCGTTTCGACTAGCTTGCCATTCACAAGTGCCTGTACCGTTCCGCCAGTAATTTGGCCACGTAAAACATCAATAAGTTCAAAACTGACCAGAAACCTATCTGGCGAATGGTCTTGAATCGTGCCAACCAAAACAGCTTCAACATCCAATGATGCCCAAGAGCCGTAATCAACTTCTTCGTCTTTTGTTGGCATTTGAGGCATTTCATCTAACGCAATAGGTTTAAACTTACCACTACGCATTAAGTCAGCTGCTATGATTTCAGAGATCTTTAACGGTAACTCAGCTGTACCCTCATATTTAAAAGGAACTATGGCAATCGGCCGGGCACTGTCAATACCTTCGGTAATTACAATTTCTAATGAAGCTTTAGCGGCTTGGCTAATCAATAAACTGACAAACATCAGCGCTATAGTAAATTTTTGAATCATTAACGTTCAGGCTCCACGGTTAGATTAATATCTTTTAATTGCTGGTAAACATCTTCTTCTTTTGACACAGGTAAAGTTTCAGCCTTTAGCACTGCTCTCTCAGCAGCTTTACAGGTGTTATTTTGACCCTCCAAAATAGTTACTTTCGTAACCAACCCGCTAAATGCCAACCTGATATTTAAGCGGCAAGACGTCCCTTTCATGCTCGGATCGGTAAGGAAGTTTTGTTGTATCTTTGATGATATCAACGCTTTATATTTTTGTACTTCCGACATCACTACTTTTTGACGGGCTTGCTGGCGCACGCTTTGCTCTCGAGCCAACTGTTCTTGCATCATACGCTCTTGAAGCGCTTTCTCTCTAGCTTCTTGTTCACGCTTTAGTTTTTCTGCCTTAGCTTTTTCTTCGGCCTCTTTTGCTTTACGTGCTTTTTCAGCAGCTTCTGCAGCTTCTTTTTCACGTTGCTTCCTTTCAGCTTCTGCTTTAGCGGCCGCTTTTTGCTCTGCTTCTTTTTGTCGCTTAGCTTTTGCTGCTGCATCTTTAGCTTTTTTAGCTTCCGCTTCACGCTTTATACGTTCTTGCTTGGCTTGTTCCGCTTTTTTCTGCTCAGCGTCTGCTTTTTTCTTTTCCGCTATCGCTTTTTTCTTTTCTAATTCAGCTTTACGTTTAGCTTCTTTGGCTTCTTTTTCGCTTTGTTTTTGCTCACGGTTTAATTTGTTTAAGTCCTGTTTAGCTTTGTTCGCACGCTCTTCTAGCTCTCTGACGCGCTTCTCTTCTGCGGCTTTTTTATCAGCTTGTTGTTGCTTTACTTTATTTACTTGCTGTTCTAGCGCAGCAGCGTCAATTACCACAGCATCAATTGCCGAAATTTCAGGTGCTTTTTCTGGCTTAACTGCAGGAGGAGAAAAATTAAAACTTAACACTAATATAATCGCAAAAATGATATGCAATCCAATAGACATAGCGATAAATGGGGAATAGGCTTTGTTGATCATTTTTGAGCAGGCTCCGTCATTAAACCAACAGAAGGCGCGCCCGCTCTTTGTAACAACACCATCAATTCGATAACATTGTTGTAAGGAATATTTCTATCCGCTTTAACAACAACTGGCGTTAACGGATCCACTTTTAGTTGTGCGGCTACAATAACGGCAACATCAGTAGCTGACATTGGCTCGTCATTTTCACTATCACCCGTTGAAACAAAGTACTGACCTTGCGCGTCTATAGAAGCAATAATGGGTGACTTACTATCGTCTTCTAATGGCTCAGCATTAGCTTGGGGTAAGTCTACCTTTACACCCTGAGTCACTAATGGCGCGGTAACCATAAAAATAATAAGTAGCACCAACATAACATCAATGTAAGGCACTACGTTAATTTCTGCGACAGGCTTTCGGCGACGACGGATTGGCGTATTCATAGTCGTCTAGGCCGTTGTGTTGACGTTTGCAGTTACTTGACGATGAAGAATATTTGAGAATTCCTCAGTAAAGTTTACGTAGCTTACTTCTAGTTTTTCTACTCTGTGAGCAAAACTGTTGTAAGCTAAAACTGATGGTATCGCAGCAAATAGACCCATTGCTGTCGCGATCAGCGCTTCTGCAATACCCGGCGCTACCATATTTAATGTTGCCTGCTGAACTTCACCTAATGCTAAAAACGCATTCATGATACCCCACACCGTTCCAAACAAACCAATGTAAGGACTGATTGAACCAACAGATGCTAAAAAGCTTAAATGGCGCTCTAAATCTTCAACTTCTCTAGATAAACGAACACGCATAGCTCTGTGTGTGCCTTCTAAATAAACTTGAGCTGTACCAATACTATTTTTCTTAAGTCGTGCGAACTCTTTGAATCCGTCTTTAAACAGAGACTCTAATCCGTTTACCGATTGTCTTGCAGTAATTTCACTATACAAACGGCTCAAGTCAACGCCAGACCAAAAACGATCTTCAAATGTTTTCGTTTGTTTTTCAGCTTCAACCAAAACTTTCCTTCTTTGAAAGATAATGGTCCAGGAACTAATCGACAATCCTAGCAGTGTTATCATTACTAACTTAACTATAAAGCTAGCTTCCCAAAACAATCCCCAAAAACTAATTTCAGCTTGCACTTTTTAACACCTCTAAAATTTCCGGTGGAATTGCCACTGGCTTTCCTTTTACCGGATTAATACAGGCAACAATGACATTGGCGTGAAACACAATGTTTTGCTGCTCATTTAATATAAATTGGCTAAATTCAATTGACGCCCGCTTTATTTTTAAAATCTTTGTTTGCACCATTAGCGATTGATGCAACGTTGCGGGCAATTTAAAGTCAATTGCCATATTACTAACTACGAAACCTATATTCTGCTTAAGATAGCCGTCTTGTTCAATACCTAAAGACAGCAAAAGCTCAGTTCTTGCCCTTTCACAGAACTTTAAGTAGTTTGCATGGTAAACAATACCACCTGCGTCAGTATCTTCGTAGTACACTTTTACTTTAAATTCTTGCACAAACGCTCACTTCTATAACTTTTTACAACTATTTTTTAAGGTTGTAACATTCTTAATATGCAAATTTAATGAATATTAACCCAAGACCCGATGACTCATTAATAAAATTCAAGTTGTTTAAAATACCACCAGATAACATAAAGCCTTGTTTTATATAGCATACAACTTGATAATAAAATATAATTACATACTTTCTGTAATTCAACTAGCTATTCAGCATTAATAAAACTAATCAAAAATAGCAAAATTTCTTGTTTGAAGTATTTACTCTAACTTCTATAATGCGCGCATCTTCTGAACACAACCTGTTCAGAGCGAAGAATTAGTTTTCTTCTCCTATTCATGTTCCCTGGAATTTATTCCTTATTTCGCCCATTCATTTTGAATGGGCATTTTTTTGCCTAAAATTCACGCTAACACAATTAAAAGTGAGTGACGCGAAAAAAAACGAGCAAATGCTCGTTTAATTATTCACTCGGTAAGTCAAACCCTAAATGCGTATAAGCTCTAGGTGAAGCTATTCGTCCTCTTGGGGTTCGCTGTAAAAAGCCTTGCTGAATCAAATAAGGTTCAATCACATCTTCAATTGTGTCTCGTTCCTCACCAATTGCAGCCGCAATATTATCTAATCCTACTGGCCCACCATCGAATTTTTCAATCATGGTTGCCAGCAGCTTTTTATCCATATAATCAAATCCTTCACTATCTACATTGATCATATCTAGGGCTTGTTTAGCAACGTCATCATTTACCTTACCATCGCTTTTTACGTCTGCAAAATCTCGTACTCTGCGAAGCAGCCGATTAGCGATTCGAGGTGTGCCTCGGGAACGGCGAGCAACTTCGATTGCAGCGTTTGGTGTCATTTCCATATTAAGGCATTCAGCACTACGCTCAATTATTCGAGCTAAATCAGCGACTTTATAAAACTCTAAACGCTGAACAATACCAAAGCGATCACGAAGCGGTGATGTTAAAGCACCGGCACGTGTTGTCGCACCAATGAGAGTAAATGGCGGTAAATCAAGTTTAATAGAACGTGCAGCTGGCCCTTCTCCTATCATTATATCTAACTGATAGTCTTCCATTGCTGGATACAAAATTTCTTCGACAACAGAACTCAAACGATGAATTTCATCAATAAATAAAACATCATTTTCTTCTAGGTTTGTAAGTAACGCAGCTAAATCACCGGCTTTTTCTAATACCGGCCCTGAAGTTGTTTTAATGCTAACATCCATTTCATTAGCAACAATATTTGCTAATGTTGTTTTACCCAGTCCAGGCGGTCCAAAAATTAACAAATGATCTAATGCTTCATTTCTGTTTTTTGCCGCTTGGATGAAGATTTCCATCTGATCTTTTACGGTTGGTTGCCCTTGGTAGTCTTCCAACATTTTTGGTCGAATGGCGCGGTCGATAACCTCATCTTCACCAAAAGATACTGCACCTACTAGACGATCTGCTTCTATCATTTTATTGATTCCATGTTACACCTATAACTATGCTTAACTACAGCATACTCTTAAGAGCGTTTCGGATAACAACTTCACTATCATCGCCTTCTGAATATACAGACTTCACAGCTTTTTGTGCTTGTTGTGGCGTATAACCTAAAGATACTAGAGCTGAAATTGCATCGTCCATTCCATTTGCTTGGATCAATGGTCGGGTCGTCATGCCGCCAATCGCTCGTTCGCTACTTGGTGTCATGTTGAGCTCTTTAATTCGATCGCGCATCTCGATCAATAATCGTTCTGCGGTTTTTTTACCTACCCCAGGCAACTTAACAAGTGTTGTTATATCATCATGTTCTACACATTGCACAAACTGCTCTGCGGTAAGTCCTGAAAGGATTGTTAATGCCAATTTAGGCCCAACACCATTTGCTTTAATTAATAAACGAAACAAAGCTCGCTCTTGCTTGGAAATAAACCCATACAGTAGTTGTGCGTCTTCACGAACTACAAAGTGAGTATAAACCGTCGCTGTTTGCCCAACGTCGGGCAATTCGTAAAAGCTAGTAAGAGGCAGTTGCACTTCGTAGCCAACACCATTAATGTCAATTAATAAATCTGGTGCTTGTTTATCTGCAACCGTGCCTAAAAGTCTTCCTATCATATAATTTGCTTCTTTAAGCCATCAATAACTGTAAATATACACAGCATTTTTAACGACGTAAACGACCACGTACAGTTTTTTTAGCAACGCCAGCCATATTGATTAAACTTTGATTGGTATTACCATGACAAATAGCAACAGCTAGGCCATCGGCCGCATCAGCCTGTGGTTTTCCAGATAGCTTTAGTATTTGCTGGACCATATGTTGAACTTGCGCTTTGTCAGCAGCACCTGTACCTACAACCGCTTGTTTAATTTGACGTGCAGAGTATTCAAAAACCGGCAAGTTACCTTGAGTTGCAGCTACAATAGCGGCGCCTCGCGCTTGGCCTAATTTTAATGCTGAGTCAGGATTGTGTGCTAAAAACACCTGCTCTATAGCAAAGGTTTCTGGCTGATATTGTTGGATTATTTCGCTGAGACCATTAAAAATGGTATTTAATTTTATTGATAAATCAGCATCAGGAGTTCGAATACATCCACTACCTAAATAAGTGAATTTCGCCCCCTGTTGCCGAATAATGCCGTAGCCCGTAATTCGTGAACCTGGATCGATACCGAGAATAACGGGCATGGCGTATACCTTTACTTAGCTTCGTCAGTAGCTTTGGTTTTATCTACCTTAGGTAATACCGAAATGCCTAAGTCAACAAGCGCTTCTGGATTTGCTAAACCTGGTGCCGACGTTAATGGACAAGCTGCAGTTGACGTTTTCGGGAACGCCATAACATCACGAATAGAATCCGCACCGACCATTAACATCACCATACGATCCAGTCCAAAAGCTAAACCTGCGTGTGGAGGAGCGCCATATTGTAATGCATCGAGTAAGAAACCAAACTTTTCTTCAGCTTCTTCGTCACTAATACCTAACAGTTTGAATACTTCAGCTTGCATGTCTTGATTGTGTATACGAACTGAACCACCACCTAACTCGCAACCATTAAGTACCATGTCGTAAGCATCTGAAATCGCATTAACTGGATTTGCTGCTAATTCCGCTGGTGTCATATTGCTTGGCGCAGTAAATGGATGATGAAGAGGTGTTAATGCTCCACCTTCCAATTCTTCAAACATAGGGAAATCAACAACCCATAACGGTGCCCACTTGTCTTCAACTAAGCCGAAGTCTTCGCCTAGCTTAAGTCTTAATGCACCTAACGCGTCAGTTACTGTGTTGTAAGTATCAGAACCAAATAATAAAATATCGCCATCTTTTGCTTCTGTACGTTCAAGAATTTGTGCGGCAACATCGGCATTTAAGAATTTAACGATTGGTGACTGCAAGCCTTCAAGCCCAGCAGCGATATCGTTAACCTTGATCCAAGCCATGCCTTTAGCGCCATACTTGCCAACAAACTCTGTATAGCCGTCTATTTGTTTACGAGTCATTGCAGCACCGCCTGGTACTTTAATAACAGCAACACGACCTTTTTCATCGTTCGCAGGTCCGCTAAATACTTTAAAGTCTACGTCTTTTAGGATATCCGCTACGTCAACTAACTCTAATGGGTTACGAAGGTCTGGCTTATCAGAACCAAAACGACGCATCGCTTCTGCATAAGTCATAGACGGGAACTCGCCAAGATCAACAGATAACAATTCATTAAATACTGAACGAACCATTTTTTCAGTTAAAGACATTACATCTTTACCAGACATAAACGTCGTTTCAATATCGATTTGAGTAAATTCTGGCTGACGGTCAGCACGCAAGTCTTCGTCACGGAAACATTTTACAATTTGATAATAACGGTCAAAACCAGCAACCATTAACAACTGCTTAAACAGCTGAGGTGACTGTGGTAAAGCAAAAAATTCACCTTTGTGCGTACGACTTGGTACTAAATAGTCACGGGCGCCTTCAGGGGTTGCTTTAGTTAGAATTGGCGTTTCTATGTCTAAAAATGCATTGTCATCTAAGAAACGACGAACGGCACTAGTTACCTTTGAGCGGAACTGAAGTCGCTGATTCATTACAGGACGACGTAAGTCAAGATAACGGTAGCGAAGACGAGCTTCTTCTGAGTTTTCTTGATTAAAATCTAATGGTAATGGCGCAGACGCGTTTAAAATAGTTAAATCTTTAACATAAAGTTCAACTTCACCGGTTGCCATGTCTTTATTTACTTGGCTGTCAGGACGTGCACGAACAACACCTGTAATCGATATACAAAATTCATTACGTAATTTGTTTGCAGCATCAAAAATAGCAGTTTCATCTGGATCAATCACGGCTTGCACAACACCTTCACGGTCACGCATATCAATGAAAATTAAGCCACCTAAGTCGCGACGTTTGTTAACCCAACCACATAAAGTGACTTCTTGATCTACTAAACTCTTGTTGAGTTGACCACAATAATGAGAACGCATATTTAACCTATTATTTAAAAGTTGAATTTTGTGACAAGACCAATAGAAATATTGATCTAAAAAGTGGCAGACATTATAAGGATTTGAAAGGCAATGTCACCGATTGAAATCGCCTTTGTGCAAATTAAGTTACGCAAATTGATAACTGTTTTTACCGTTTGCTTTAACAGCGTACATGGCGTCATCGGCGGCTTTAATTAGACTCGTTGCATCATGGCCATTCTGTGGATATCGTGAAATACCAATTGATACACCAATATTGACCGTTGCTCTGGATAAAACAAACGGTATGCTTAATTCTGAAATGATTTTTTCAGCTACTATTGTCGCTTGATTCACATCATCCATGTTAGTGGCCAGCATTACAAACTCATCGCCACCAAACCTTGCCACTGTGTCAGAATTTCTTCCAAGAGTCTTTAGCCTTTCACTTATCTGAGTAAGTAACTCATCACCAACGTCATGACCGAAGCTGTCATTTACTTGTTTAAAGCCATCTAAATCAAGAAACAAGATGGCAATATTTTTATTATTACGAGAATGATGTGACATCGACTGCTTGAGCCGATCTATTAATAACGAACGGTTTGGTAACCCTGTCATTGGATCGTGTGAGGCTAAGTGTCTAAGTTTTTCTTCCGCTTTTTGTCGTAACAATATTTCATTTTTTAAACGTCGGTTCCAAATTAATATCACCATGATAATAATTAATGCTATACCTATTGCAATGGTGATATTGCGCCAATAAATTTCTGTTTTTATCCCTGCAAAAACATCAACTTTGTTCCATTTTTTTAGGATATCCTCTACGTCAGTTTCTGACATAGATTGCACAACCTTATCTAAAATTCGCCCTTGAATGTTGAGTGGCTTTCTTATGCCAATGTGCGCATTGTCACTGGCTAAGTCTTCAAAAACATGAAGTTTAAATTGATACAATGAGTTGTCTTGAATGTACTGAGCCGAAACGGTCATTAAGTCAAGAATGCCGTCAATTACTCCCGCTTTTAATAATTCATTTGCTTCATCAAAATCTTTTACTACATGAATAATAATTTGCGGATGCTTGTCATGAATCTCTTTGATTATTTGATAACCTTGAATAATCGCCAGTCGCTTACCATAAAACTTTTTAATGCTAGGTACGTTGTCTACCGATTTGTGAGTGATCACTGACCATGATGTTCGCCAGTATGCTGTAGTGAAATGAGCAAATGCTCTGCGCTCTTCTGACGCTGTAATGTTTGCGACAATGTCTACTTTGCCTTTAATAAAATCGTCGTATAGTTCATCCCAAGTTGGGTAAACCTTAAACACATATTCTTGCCCTGTTAGTTTTGTTGCTAACGTGAACATGTCGCGACTGATGCCAGAAATTTCACCGTCCTCATTAACAAACTCATAAGGCTTCCAATCTTCGACAATGGCAACGGACATTTTCGGGTTGTCTTTTAACCACTTTTTTTCATCTGTACTTAGAGAAAACTGACTACGACGAGCGCCAAAATATCGCGACTTTACGTCACCTATCCAACGATTTTCTATTTCTACAAACTCTTGCTGAGAAATCAGATCAAAACCATCATTAACCTTTTTTATTAACGATTTATCAGCTACACCAACAAGCGAATATATTTTTGCTTGGTATTGCACATCGGTTATTTGATGAAAACGGTCTAATATATTGTTTTCTTCCAAGCGTAATTTTGTCATTAACGATGAATTAATAAATCCACTGATACGCCCTTCTATCGCTGCATTTATTGCATCGTCGAGGCTATCAAAGAAAATAACGTTTATATTTGGATAATCGGCTTTAAATTGCTCTTGATACGGTGAGCCAACATACAGACCGATGTTTTTACCGCTTAATTGCTCAATAGATTTGTCAAAATCGTACGCATCATAAACAAACAATGTAGACGTTGTTGAGTATAAATGTTTAGCGCGCGGCAAGCCGGTATTGGTAGTCATACTCTCGGGATAGCCAACATGAATATTAGTGACCCCCTCTTTTAACGCATTCATTGACAGCTTTGCGGTGTTAGGAACAAACTTTATTTTGGTCTTGGTTTTATTCGACCATAATTTCCACATATCAACAAATAAACCGATGGGTTTGCCGTCTGCGTTAACGCCCATGAAAGGCTCTGCTCCTACGGACAAACTCAGTAACAAAGTGTCGTCTGGTGATTTAGAAGCTAACCACTTATCATCCAGAGCTTTTCGTTCTTGCTCCGTGATCAGGCTAAATCCTGCATTAAGTTTATTGAGTAAATCGATATTACCCTTACTTACAGCTAGTTGTGTTTTAATCTCACCGATTTTAAAGCTTTTATATGACGGGAAAAGGTCGTTAACTCTCAAGTGATCTTTATAACGGAAAACAAAAAAATCATAAGAAACAAACGTTTTAATTTCGCCTCGATAAATTCCTTCAAGCAGCTCTTGCCAAGTTTCATAATATCTAAATGACAGCTTAGGATTTTTTTCGAGTAATAATTGAGGTGCGTTAGAGTCAGCTATTGCTCCCATTAAAAACGGCTCTAGTTCATCTATGCTTGATATCATCTGCAAATCTTTATGAACATAAACATTTACCGGTGCAGAATAGATTTCATGCCCAAAATCAAAAATATCAACTCGAGTTGACCGCAAGGCGAGGCCAGCGTGAACATCTGCCAATCCATTACTGACATTTGATTCCGCATTATCCCAGTCAGAAACAACAAACTCTATATCTTGATTCGCCTTTTTAGCCCACAGTTTCCATAAGTCCACCACTAAACCAGTAGGCTGACCTTTATCTTCATAGAAATAAGGAACTAGGTTATTGGGTACGGCAACTTTAAGCGGCGATTTATTGGTTGTCTGGTTGTCGTTAGCATCAGCATAATTAGCAACAAAAATTGCAATTATTAACGTAAAGCTTAACATCCTGGCTAAAAACGACTTCATTGGTGATAGGAATCTTATTGAGTTATTATTATAATTGTCCGTAATGGCCGTATTTGTAACAAAGTTTTACAGCAAAACCAAGTTTAATTTTTCAACAATTTGTTCGAATTCACGGCAGAGTATTACAAAGTTAACCCACTAAATTATTAGGTTATATATGCGCGACAACATATACGCGAGCCCTCAGGCTGAAGTAAAAGATTTCACATTTGACCGTTCCGTAGTGGAAGTGTTTCCCGATATGATCCAACGCAGTGTGCCAGGGTATTCGACTATTGTTAGTTCCATCGGTCAATTAGCCAAACAATACCAACAACCTAATTCTACTATTTATGACCTAGGCTGTTCGTTAGGTGCCGCGACAATTTCTATGCGCAAGTTCGTCGACGCTAACGCTTGCAATATTATTGGTGTCGATAACAGTGAAGCCATGGTTGAGCGCTGCAAGTTACATGTAAACTCATTCAAGTCTGAGGTACCGGTAGAAATCATTTGTGCTGATATAAAAGACATAGAAATTGCAAATGCATCTGTTGTTGTGATGAATTTTACCTTACAATTCATCCCTCAGGAACAAAGACTAGATTTATTAAAAAAAATCTACTCTGGATTAAAGCCTGGTGGCATCTTTATTTTGTCTGAAAAGTTTATTTTTGATGATGTGAAAATTAATGACTCGCTCAATGAATTACACCTCGATTTTAAACGTGCTAATGGATACAGCGAATTAGAGATCAGTCAAAAACGAAGTGCGATTGAAAATGTAATGAAAGTTGATTCATTTCAAACGCATTTAGATAGATTATCAAACGTGGGTTTTGGCCATGTTTCAAGTTGGTATCAATGTTTTAACTTCGGTTCTTTTATTGGTATCAAAAAATAACGTGTGAATTAAAAGTGAATCACTACACGCATGACTGATATTTTTAACGGCTTCTATGCTCAAATAGCTCAAAATCAATTATCGCATTGGTTAGAGTCTTTACCTAAACAATTGAACGATTGGCATAGCTCTAATTTGCACGGCGAATATAAGCTATGGATGAAAAATATCGATCTACTTCCTAGTTTAACACCGGCCAAAATCAACCTGTCTGATCGGGTAGAAGTTTTGGGTACGGAAGCGTTACCAGAAGGTTTAAAGAAAAAAACCATTCATCACTTAATGCAACTTAAGCCTTGGCGAAAAGGCCCATATCACATTCACGATATTCACGTGGACACGGAATGGCGCTCTGATTTTAAATGGCAACGGTTAGCGCCTTATATTTCTGATTTAACCGACCGATTTGTGTTAGATGTTGGTTGCGGTAGTGGATATCACCTATGGCGCATGAAAGGTGCTGGCGCAAAGTTTGTAGTGGGTATCGACCCAACGCAGTTATTTTTTGCGCAATTTATGGCTGTGCAGCACTTTATTCAAGACCCAAGCGTAAACCTTCTACCACTTGGCATAGATGACTTACCGCCACTCAAATCATTTGATACGGTATTTTCAATGGGTGTGCTTTATCATCGCAAATCGCCTATCGACTTTTTACAGCAACTCAAAGCGCAATTAGTAAAAGGTGGAGAACTTATTTTAGAAACACTAATTATTGAAGGCGATGAGAACACAGTTCTTGTTCCTGATGATCGATATGCCAAAATGAGAAACGTTTGGTTTATACCAAGCGCGAAAGCCCTTGAGGGTTGGCTTAAAAAAGTCGGCTTCAGCAATATTAGGCTCGTTAATATTGATCAAACCACGTTAGACGAGCAACGTAAAACAGACTGGATTGACACTGAGTCTTTAGAAGACTTCCTTGATCCAAACGACCCCAACAAAACGATAGAGGGTTACCCTGCTCCTCTTCGCGCTATTTTTGTCGCGAACGCTTAAGGAATTACGATGCCTCTTTACCGTCCAAAATCAACTATCGAGCAATGGAGAATTTTACAAGCGGTAGTTGACTTTGGAGGTTATGCTCAGGCGGGTGATGCATTAAACAAAAGCCAATCTAGCCTCAACCACGCAGTATCTAAATTACAACACACACTAGGTGTTCAACTTCTGGAAGTTAAAGGCCGAAAAGCTTACTTAACAAAAGAAGGTGAAGTAATGCTACGTCGTTCAAGATTACTGACTCAAAATGTTGAAGAATTGGAGCAGCTTGCTGACAATATGACATCAGGTTGGGAGCCAGAAATAACCATCGCATGTGAAACTATTCATCCCATAGAAAAACTGTATTCCGCATTAGAAGAGTTTTATCCGCAAGCGCGTGGCACTCGAGTTCGTATTGCCGATGAGGTATTAACGGGCACAAAAGAGCGTATTTTAGAGCATAGCGCTGACTTAGTGATTATTGGCGGTGATGTTCCTAAAGGTTATTCAGCTGAAACGTTGGAAACTGTTTCTTTTATCGCATACTGCGGCAAATCACATTCGTTGGCTGAGCGAACGGAAGTTGATATAGAAGAGTTAACTCAAGAGCTACAAATTGTTATCAGTGATAGCTCTAAAAAGCCGGAAGAAAGTGGCGGTTGGCTTAAAGCTGAACAACGCTGGACTGTCAGTAACTTTTTTCAAGCTATTGAAATATTGAAGCGCGGAACTGGATTTTGTTGGATACCAACACATTTAGCAAAGCACGAAGTTGAACAAGGTAATATTACACCAATTCAATTAACTTCAACTCGTGAAAAAAGCGTGCTTACACATTTAGTAACACCTACACCGAATCAATTAGGTCCCGGTGCAACATTGTTAAAGAACCTATTTTTAAAGCAGTACCAAGAATGACGGCATACAAATGAATAAATTTACGATAGTATTTTTCACCGTAGCCATTACCACCCCACTTTTGAGGACATGAAATTGAGCAATAATCAATCATTAAGTTACAAAGACGCTGGTGTAGATATAGACGCAGGCAATGCTCTAGTAGAACGTATTAAAGGTGCCGTAAAACGGACACGACGCCCAGAAGTTATGGGCGGCTTAGGCGGTTTTGGCGCGCTGTGCCAGTTACCAACTGGTTACAAAGAGCCACTTTTAGTCGCAGGTACCGATGGCGTTGGTACAAAATTACGACTCGCTATCGACTTAAAAAAGCATGACACCGTTGGTATTGATTTAGTGGCAATGTGTGTAAATGATCTTATTGTTCAAGGTGCAGAACCTCTGTTTTTCCTAGACTATTACGCAACAGGTAAATTAAATGTCGATGTTGCTGCCGATGTAGTCAGTGGTATTGCCGACGGCTGTGAACTATCTGGATGCTCACTAATTGGCGGTGAAACTGCTGAAATGCCAGGAATGTATGAAGGCGATGATTATGATATGGCCGGTTTCTGTGTTGGTGTAGTTGAAAAATCAAAAGTTATTGATGGCACTAAAGTAAAACCTGGCGATCAACTAATTGCACTTGGTTCATCAGGCCCACATTCAAATGGTTACTCCTTGGTTCGTAAAGTAATTGAAGTGGCAAACGCTGATTTATCAGCTGATTTCCACGGCAAACCACTTGCCGACCATTTAATGGCTCCTACTCAAATTTATGTAAAGCCTGTACTTGAGTTGCTTAAACAGGTTGATGTACACGCTCTTTCACATATTACTGGTGGTGGTTTTTGGGAAAATATTCCGCGCGTATTACCTGAATTAACAAAAGCGGTTGTAAATGAGTCATCGTGGCAGTGGCCCGCTGTATTCAATTGGTTACAAGAAAATGGCAACATAGATCGCCACGAGATGTATCGTACTTTTAACTGTGGCGTAGGAATGATTATTGCTGTAGACGGGAACGATTTAGAGCAAAGCTTGTCAATATTAAAAGACGCAGGTGAAAATGCCTGGCACATTGGTGAAATTCAAAGCGCTACTGACGCTGAAGAACAAGTAGAAATAATCGAGGCGTAATTAGTGACAGCTAACAAAGCAAGAATAGTCGTGCTGATTTCAGGTAACGGCTCTAATTTACAGGCTATTGTTGATGCATCTGAAGCTGGGAGAATTCCTGGCTCAGTTGTTGGAGTTATCTCCAACAAAGCCGATGTATATGGTTTGGAACGAGCTAAATTGCACAACATTGATAGCCAAGTGGTTGATCACAAGCAATTTGAAACAAGAGAAGAATACGATGAGGTATTGGCAGCTGCAATTGAAAGCTATCAGCCTGACGTTGTTATTCTAGCTGGTTTTATGCGTATCCTTACCGCTAAGTTTGTTAATACGTTTACTGGCCGATTGGTTAACATTCACCCATCGTTATTACCAAAATATCAAGGCTTAAATACACATCAACGAGCACTAGACGCCGGCGACGAAGAGCACGGCTGTAGTGTCCATTTTGTAAATGAACAGCTAGATGGTGGTCCAGTCATCTTACAAGCAAAAGTACCTGTATTTAGCGATGATGACGCAGATAGTTTAGCACAACGTGTGCATGTGCAAGAGCACCTCATTTATCCCCTTGTTGTTAAATGGCTATGTGAAAAAAGGTTACGTTTACAATCAGATGGCGTATATTTAGACAACTCTCTTTTACCAGAACAAGGTTATGCGAATGATGAATAATGGTCGTACTGCAGTCCTCTCTTCTTTAGTTTTAGGGTGTGTAACACTCATGTCTAGTTTTTTTACTAGTGCAACTGAGGTGTCTAACGATACAGTTAAACACTCTGAAACAATTAAGCCTTTTGTTGCCGCTTATGACATGTATCGACAAGGTGACCGCTTAGGTCAAGGCGAAAGAAGATTAGAAAGACAGGCAAACAACCAATATTCGTTATCACTAGAAAGTGAGCTTAAATGGCTCATTTTCTCGGATAGACGAAAAGAAACTAGCCTATTTTCTGTTCAAGATGAGCAAGTAGTGCCAGGTTCGTATCAATTTAATCGTTCTGGTACTGGCTCTGACGATGAAATCAATATTCTATTCAACAAAGACAATTCATTAGTCATTAATCCCAAAGCAAGGAAAGATGCAGCGCCTGAAACCTGGCAATTGGGATGGCAAGACGAAATGTCGTTGCACGCTCAAATCCAGTTAGATTTGATAAACGGTAAAAAGCTATTTGACTACACTGTGGTAACAAATAATGGCAAATTACGTGATTATAATTTTGAAGTTATTGGTGAAGAACTTATAAGTACAGGCTTTGGTCGTTTTAAAGCGGTTAAAATCGCTAGAATTTACGATGACAAAAAGTTTTACGCACAACACGCTTGGTTTATTCCTGAGTTAAACTTTACCCTTGCTCGCTTATGGCGAATGAAAAAAGGTGTTGAGCAATACGACTTAGTCATTAAAAGCTATACCGTCAGTGAATAACGTTTAAAATGGATAGTCGTCAACAATTACGAACTCTTATTCGCCAACGTCGTAATTCGTTGAGCGATGAGCAACAGCGCACAGCCTCTCTCGCATTAAGAGATAGACTGTTATCAATTGTAAGTGCTCAACAAACTATCGCGTTATATTTAACTAATGATGGTGAAATTGATACCTCACCTATTATTGATAGCTTAAAAGAGCAAAATACTCGTCTACTATTTCCGGTATTGCATCCCTTTAAAAAAGGTTATTTGAATTTTCAGAGCGTCAATCGCGAAACTCAATGGACGCTAAATAAATACAACATCAACGAACCTCAACTAAACTCTATAACAACCACTCCTATTTCTAATATAGACGTTATATTAATGCCACTGGTTGCATTTGACCCACAAGGAAATAGGCTCGGAATGGGTGGCGGCTATTACGACAGAACGTTAGCTCAAATCCAATATTTACCTACAAAACCTAAATTAATTGGCCTAGCTCATGATTGCCAAGAGGTAGATAGCCTGCCTTACGAAGAATGGGATGTTCCAATTGACGCAATTGTTACCCCAACCCGAATTATTAATGTTTCACCACAAAGACTGAGAACACCATGACTCAAGATGAAATGAAAAAAGCCGCTGCACTTGCCGCTCTCGATTACGTCAAATCAGATTCCATTGTTGGAGTTGGTACAGGCTCAACCGTTAATTACTTTATTGATGGACTTGCTGAAATGAAGCAAAACATCATAGGTGCAGTTTCAAGCTCTGAAGCCTCGACTGCACGATTAAAACAACACGGTATAGAAGTTTTTGACTTAAATAACGTCGCGGATCTTGACATATATGTTGATGGCGCAGATGAGATAAATTCAGATAACGCTATGATAAAAGGCGGTGGCGCCGCGTTAACTCGAGAAAAAATTGTCGCTGCTGTCGCTAAACAGTTTATTTGCATTGTTGATGAGACAAAATTGGTCAGGCATTTAGGCGAGTTTCCATTACCAGTTGAAGTCATCCCTATGGCGAGAAGTTATGTCGCTCGTGAAATAGTGAAACTTGGCGGTAGCCCTGTTTACCGTGAAGGTGTCGTAACCGACAATGGCAATGTTATTTTAGATGTTTTTGACATGAAAATTGCACAACCAAGAAAACTTGAAGAACAGCTTAATAATATTGTTGGTGTTGTAACTAATGGATTATTTGCGCATAGAGCCGCTGACCATGTTGTGATTGGAAGTAAGAATGGGGTTGAGAAACGTTAACAAATAGAGTATTAATTCTAATTAACATTTACCTCGAATAAATTGAACCTCTAAAAATTGGATTCCTAGTATGGAAAATATTTCGCTTGCCAAGCATAAAATCAAAATTTTGTTGTTAGAAGGTCTGCACCCTAGCTCTGAAGAAACACTTAAATCCCAGGGTTATGAGAACATTGAAACACTAAAAACCTCGTTACCTGAAAACGAATTGATCGAAAAAATAAAAGATGTTCATTTTGTTGGTATTCGGTCTCGTACCAATCTTAATGCCAATGTTTTAAAACACGCCAATAAGTTAATTGCTATTGGCTGCTTTTGTATTGGTACCAACCAAGTTGATTTAAATGCAGCAAAAGAGAAAGGCATTGCGGTTTTTAATGCGCCATTTTCTAACACTCGATCTGTTGCAGAATTAGTACTGGGCGAGATACTACTTCTTATTCGAGGCATCCCTGAAAAAAGCGCGAAAGCGCACCGTGGTATTTGGCAAAAATCAGCTATAGGTTCATTTGAAGCGCGAGGTAAAACTCTCGGCATAATTGGCTACGGTCACATAGGTACTCAGCTTGGTATTATGGCTGAAAACATTGGTATGCGGGTTCAGTTTTTTGATATTGAAAACAAATTAACCTTGGGGAATGCTAGCCAAGTTTCCACTCTAAATAAACTGCTTCAAAGCTCAGATGTGATTTCTCTTCACGTTCCAGAAACAGCTTCTACACAAAACATGATAGGCGCTGCTCAGCTTGCAAAAATGAAACCTGGTGCGATATTAATTAACGCTTCACGCGGCACTGTTGTTGACTTAGATGCCCTTACAAGTGCACTAAAAGACAAGCATATCGGTGGCGCAGCCATTGATGTGTTCCCAATAGAACCAAAGTCAAATGATGAAGAGTTTTTATCGCCTCTTCGTGGATTAGATAATGTTATTTTGACGCCTCATGTAGGTGGCTCTACTCAAGAGGCACAAGAAAATATTGGTATTGAAGTAGCTGGTAAACTCGTTAAGTACTCTGATAATGGTTCTACTTTAAGTGCAGTTAACGTCCCTGAAGTATCGTTACCTGAGCATACAGGGCGCAGTAGGATATTGCATATCCACAAAAACCAGCCTGGTGTACTAACAAAAATAAACGAAGCCTTTGCTAAGCACAATATCAATATTGCTGCACAGTACCTGCAAACTGATGAGAAAATCGGTTACGTCGTTATTGATGTTGAGACTGATGATAGTAATACCGCGTTTGATGAATTGAAGTTAATTGAAGGCACTGTAAAAACACGCTTATTACACTAACCCTCGTATATTTAGTTGATAAACATAGGTTCGTGATTACATTTTTTAACGAGCAATAACTTACAGAGTGTCCAATTTTCCTTTTTAAGCCAGTGATTTAATCACTGGCTTTTTTATTTAACATATTTTCTTTACAGACAATTGTTTTACTGTATATTTAAACAGTAACAATAAATTGATTTTCCATAAGCTAGATTTACAGGAGATAGCAATGGCTGTTGAAACTAGATATGTCGTGATCCGAACCGACAAAAGCAATAAGGAACAAGACGTCATGACTTTTACCGACAAACGTGCAGCTGACGAATATGACAAAATGTTAGACATGGCTGATGACATGTTTGAATTATTGCAGCAAAGCGGTGTTAAGGTCGACGATCAACAAGCCGAGGAGTTGAGTATTTTCCTAGCTAAACAACGCGAAGACGTACTCATTGCGTTGCAAGCGAAAAAGAAGCCGGTTACTAAAAAACCGAAAGCGAAATCAGATACTCAGGCTGACTTAGTCGATACTGCTGACGAGTCGGAAAAAAACGAACAAGCAAATAATGCAAAAAAGACTGAGAGTGAGTTGCAGTCCGATGCTCACTCTGATGAATCTGAGGACAATTTAATTGATTTTGTTATCGAAAAAGACGATGCCGCTTGAAGTCATTTAATTTATCCACATAAAGGTGACATAGCATATAATGGCAATGTCACTTTTACAGGAGAAATACTTTGAACAAAAGCTTGGTTACCAATGCGCTTGCAGCGACAGGCTGTATCGTTGGATTTGGACTTAAATTAGATTGGTTATTTTATTTATCTTTATTTGCACTATCTGGAGCGCTAACTAACTGGATAGCTGTACACATGTTGTTTGAAAAGGTACCAGGCTTGTATGGTACTGGCATTGTTCAGCTCAAGTTTGAAGAGTTTAAGGCTGCTATCCATAACTTAATTATGGAACAGTTTTTTACGCAAGAAAATCTGGACAAGTTTTTGTCAGAAAAAACCGGTGATGCGCACCATTTTGATTTAGCACCGCTAATCAAAGAAACCGACATGTCCCCTGCATTTGACTCATTAGTCACGACAATACAGCAAAGCTCATTTGGTGGCATGTTAAGCATGTTCGGTGGTACTGACGCATTAACGCCTTTAAAAGGCCCTTTTGAGGATAACCTTAAACAATCGATAACGGACATTACCGCGTCTGATGAATTTGCTGAAAAGTTAAAATCTCAATTAGGCAGTTCGTCAAACTTTGGCGATATCCGATCAAAAGTAGACTCAATTGTACAGCAGCGCCTAAATGAGTTAACGCCCAATATGGTCAAAGAGCTCGTTCAGCAAATGATAAAAAGCCACTTAGGCTGGTTAGTTGTTTGGGGTGGTGTTTTTGGTGGACTAATCGGTTTATTAGCTTATTTTGTTGGGTTGTAGAATTAGATATCTTAATTAAAACATCTCGATTTGCTTATCCGGCATGCGTTCCTACAATAAATTAGCCAGTCTTTGTGAATACGAATTTAGACTGGCTAATACTTTGTTTGTGTTCAATGCAGCTGAAATTAAATTAACTTCTCCATTCGCTTAACCATTTTTATATCTAAATCGCTGATGCCATCTACGTCATGCGTCACAAGATCAATCACAACCTTGTTCCATACATTTGACCACTCAGGATGATGGATAAGTTTTTCTGCATGAATAGCAACTTGAGTCATAAACCCAAATGCCTGAATAAAGTTTTTAAATATAAACTCTTTGTGAAGTTTTCCATCAACAATTTGCCAATGTTTGTCATCGTCTAGTAGTGAGTTTATTTCTAATAATTCCTGAGCTATTTGCTCGTCCGTCAATTTATTTGCAGCCATAACACTCCCCTTTTCACTTATATTTTTATTATATTAGTCTTTCATATGAGCTTGCATGCGAGTTAATAAGTCTCCCGTTATCTCAACTGCTTTGCCCGTTTTTTGATCCATTACAACGAACGTAATGTCAGCATCCACGACCACTTTATCAGTACCTTCTTTGGTAATAACTTGATGGAATACCGCACTTTTATTGCCTATGTTTGATAGTGAAGTACTTAATTCGAGTGTGTCGCCCATATAAGCACTGGCTCTATAATTTATATTTATATTTACGATTGCCCATGCATAGCCAAGTGATGTGAAATATTCAATATCGCCACTGTCTTCTAGATATTGCCAACGAGCCTCTTCTAAGAACTCCAAGTAACGAGCATTATTTACGTGCTGATAAATATCTAAATGGAAACCACGAACTTTAATTAGACTTGTTTTATTCATCTTTAACTTCCTTATAACAACATTGTCATTTTATATTTGCGATTATTTACGACGACGACGTTTTTTCTTTTTACCGTCATCCTCTGCCGCTTTTGCTGCTCGTTCAGCTTCTTTTTCAGCAATAATTATCTTTGCTTCTTCTGCTTGCTCTACTGTCTCTAAAGTAATACGGCCTAATGTGCCCGAACGATATTCGTTTAATATTATTTCAGACACCTTGTATAAATCGGCAATACCGCCTTTACGAATACAAGCTCGTTGCTGAGCAATTGCATCCATTACATCAATAGGTTGTTCTGGTAACGCTTTTAATTGATAACGATCCACCAGCAATTGAGGGTAGTGGTCCATCAAATATTCAGTAGCGTAATAGGCTATATCTTCTTTTTCGGTAACGGTGTCTTTAATACCGCCGGTAATTGCTAAGCGATAACCACAGTCTTCGGGTTCTAATTTTGGCCATAAAAACCCTGGTGTATCGTGCAATACAATATTGTTGTCTAAACGAATACGTTGTTGAGCTTTAGTGACACCAGCTTCATTACCTGTTTTAGCAATAATTCGATCAGCTAGAATATTTATTGTTGTCGACTTACCAACATTTGGGATACCGCAGATTAGAGCGCGAAGTAGTTTGTCTTGGCTTACTCGATGCGGCACCATTTCTGATATTACTGTAAGTAAGTCTTTTACAGATTTAGGATCATGCTGTGTCACCGCTATCGCATCAATACCTCGTTGCGCTTTAAAGTGTTGTAACCAAATATCGGTTTGCACAGGATCTGCCAAGTCAGACTTATTAAGTACTTTTAACACTGGCGTGTCGCCACGTAGAGCAGGTACGAGTGGGTTTTCGCTTGAAAACGGAATACGAGCATCAAGTATTTCAATAATGACATCAACCTGAGGCATTATCTCGGCAATTTCTTTCCTTGCCTTATGCATATGTCCAGGGAACCAGTTTATTGCCACAAGCAACTCCGTTAAAATTTATGTCTGAATAATGGGCGCATATTCTACCCGTTTGCGAAGTTAGTATAAACGACTTATTTATTTACAAGATGTTATTTGAAGTCTGTCGTTGAAAAACCAACCTAGTGGACCCACACTTAGCTAAATAAAACTTACCTACATAGCTTTTAAATTTAATTAAAGTTAAGGACATATTATGAAAACAGCAGTGATCACCGGTGCCAATCGAGGTATAGGATTAGCAATGGCTCAACAATTATCTGAGCAGGGTTGGGAAATCATCGGCATTTGTCGATCGGATTCTGAAGAACTCGAAGCCATCGCCAACATGGTAATAAGTGGAATTGACGTGACTCAACCTGAACATATTCAGCAGGTAACAAAAATACTTGGTGACACTAAAGTTGATTTATTAATCAACAATGCTGGATTACTGCAAGACGAGAAACTGGGCGAAATCGACTTTGATTCAATCCGTGAGCAGTTTGAAATTAATACTATTGCGCCACTTATGGTGACTGAAGCATTGTTACCAAACATGAGCGAAGGTAGTAAAGTTGCATTAATTACAAGCCGAATGGGCTCTATTAGTGACAATGGTTCAGGTGGTCGCTATGGCTATCGCGCCTCAAAAGCCGCGTTAAATGCATTTGGTAAGTCTTTGGCAATTGATTTAAAAGAGCAAGGTATTGCCGTTGGGCTACTTCATCCAGGGTACGTTCAAACACGCATGGTAAACTTTGGTGGCCATATTACTCCAGAAGAAGCCGCTGAAGGTTTATTGGCGCGTATCGATGAGTTAAACCTCGAAAATACCGGTGGATTCTGGCACAGCAACGGTGAATCTCTACCTTGGTAATGAGTATCATGCATTTAATGTTAAGTGCAACCCATTAGGTTTCTACTTAATATTTTAAGGTCTTCACCTTAAAAATTCGATACAATGCGCGCAAATGGGCGATGTACATCATTGCTCACCACTTTTATTTAAATTATTAGGATTTATCATGGTTGTATTAACGACAAATTTTGGCGAAATCAAAATCGAACTTTTTTCTGAAGAAGCGCCCGTTACTTCTGAAAACTTTTTAAACTACGTAAAGTCTGGGTTTTATGACGGCACAATTTTTCACCGTGTTATTCCTGGTTTTATGGTTCAAGGTGGCGGCATGGCTCCTGGCATGGAAGAAAAAGACGGAAATGCTCCGATTCAGAACGAAGCAAACAACGGTCTTAAAAATGAGCGCGGAACGCTTGCAATGGCTCGTACTATGGATCCTCACTCAGCCTCTTCTCAATTCTTCATTAATAGCGTCGATAATAGCTTTTTGAACTTTACGAGCGAAAGCTCACAAGGTTGGGGTTATTGTGTATTTGCTAAAGTTGTTGAAGGTATGGACGTGGTAGATAAAATCTCTGAAGTATCTACTGGCCGTTTTGGTATGCACCAAGATGTTCCAAGAGAAGATATTATTATTGAAAAAGCTGAAATCATCGGTTAATCATCAATAATGCCTAGCACTCTTGTTATCGCGGATCTCCACTTGTGTCCAAGCAGACCTGAAATTACGGACTGCTTTTTTCGCTTTTTAACGGAAAATTTAGACCAGCATGACGCCTTATATATTTTAGGTGATCTGTTTGAAGCTTGGATTGGTGACGATGACAAGAGTGAGTTTAATTTGTCGGTTGCAAACGCAATCAAAGCCTTTAGTTCAAATACTCCCGTCTATTTTATTCATGGTAATAGAGATTTTTTAATTGGCCATGAGTTTGCAAAGCGTAGCGGGATGAAGCTATTACCGGAAAATTACAAAACGACATTATATGATCGTCCTGTATTATTCATGCATGGTGATCAACTTTGTCTTGATGACATTGATTATCAAGCCTTCAGAAAGCGCAGTCGCTCGTGGTGGTGGAAAAAATTAATGTTGATTTTGCCTCTTAAAAAACGCAAAAAGATTGCCGCTAATATTCGCAAAAAGAGTAAAGAAAGCCAGCTGAACAAATCTATCAATATCATGGATGTCGCAGAGCGAGAAGTAAACCGTGTTGTAGATTACTACCAGTGTGATTGGCTTATTCATGGCCACACTCACCGCCCTAATATTCACCAATTGGCAAATAGCAAAAAGCGCATGGTCGTAGGCGATTGGTACGAACAAGGCTCTGTTCTGATCATCACCAAAGAAAAAGGCCAGTTATCAACGCTTCCTTTTCGTAAACACGCTAATTAACTGACCTCCTGTTAGAGTTGCAATTTAGTCTACCTTACATCTCTACGTTTTAAATTTCTCAAGCATAGACTCTAATTTAGCGACAAACTTACCTAAGCTATTTGTGGCTGCAATTGAATCCCTCACATTTTGATCGGTAACTTCAGACGTTTTGCTAATAGATGATAAGCTTTGCTCGATTTCCTTCGCAATGACTTGTTGCCTTTGTGTTGCCTGTTCAGTTGCAACGTTTTGCTCACTAATTTGCTCTACCGACATACTGATATGATCAAGCGCTGTTTCTAACTTGGCAGACTCTTCAATCGTTTTTAAAGCCTGCTCATCTGAGCGAGTCATAGCTTGAACCGCATTTTGAACGCCACTTTGTAAACTATGAATCGTGCTTTGTATTTCTTCAGTAGAGTCTTGTGTACGTTTTGCCAAGCCTCGCACTTCATCAGCTACTACGGCAAAACCACGACCTTGTTCACCCGCTCGAGCAGCCTCAATTGCGGCATTTAAAGCCAATAGGTTAGTTTGCTCTGCGATGCCTTTGATAACGGCAAGAACATCATTAATACTCTCACTCTGTTGTGATAACTTATTAATAACATCTACTGAGTGTTTAATTTCACGACCTAATTCATCAGTTGCATGTCGAGCATCTGCTAATGTTAATCGCCCCTGTTGGGTTTGTTCTGTCGCACTATTTAATGAATGCACAACTGTCGCACTATTTTCTGACACAACAGATACGGCTTCTATTAGCGACTCAATTGCCGAAGTAATTGTTTGTGTATCGCCAAGTTGAGACGCCACGGCTTGGCCGGTCTGATGTGCAAGTTCTTCTACCGATTGAGCTTGGTTTGTCACGCCATGCGACGCTTCTTGAACTGCTTCAACCAATTGGTGAACGTTTTTTGCCATTTGATTAAACGCTTTAATGGCTTCTGCCAGTTCGTCTTTTGTTCTTACTTTGGCAGAAACTCGAGTATCGCCCTCGGCTAAGCTCGTCGCCACTCGAGTTAAACTTTTTGTAGTGATAGAAATAGACAAACTCATTCCAACGAATAAATACACAACGAGTAATAATGACACAACGACTAATGTAACTAGGATGTAAAAGTCTTGTCGATTATTATCGATACGGGAATTCAAACGTAACTCAAACTCTTGGAATAACCCTTCTTTACTTTTATAGTATTTTGTCAGTTCAGCGGCAAAATGTGTTTCAAATTGATTTTTTGTTTGAGTAATTTCATCAGCAATTAAGAATTGTTCTTCTAAGTACATCAACGCATCATTCATAATTGCATCTAGTGTTGCAACATCATTGGTTACGGCTTCTTTTAATGCATCATCTTGATCGCTTACTAGATTTTCTAGTTCTGCAATTTTTGGCAATTCCGCGGCAAGTTCATCTGACGCTAAACTTAAACTATCGAAGGTTGCCGAAGACACCTGCGGTTCACCAATAGCATACAAGGCCAAGCCATAACCCGACAGCAGTTGCTTGAGCGCGGCTTGCCGTTTTTCAATAATTAAACGATTTAGTAAAACAGTGTCGATATCAGGATCGTTAGTAAGGCCTTTTATATTGGCCACCAACGGATAAAGATTATTATATTGATCAAGAATAGACATTAAATAGGTCATTTTATCAGTCGGTGAACGCCAGACCGCTGAACCTATAGTGCTGGTTTTTTCAAGAATTGTTTTTTTTATTTCGTTAACCTGAGCTTGCACTTGTTCTAAGTCTTGTTCTTCAAACACATCGACAACATTTAATGCATTTAATTGATCAACATAAGCTTTTATTCGTTTAGTTTGATCTTGCGGAATCGTTTGACCAGAGCGCCAGTGCATATCGCTAGCAATCAATGCCACTAACTTTTGCTGTTGTGCATCAATTTGTTTTATATATGACAAAGCCTGTAACTCGTTTTCACTGTGAACTATCTCAGTTTTTACTAAGTTAACGTATTTATTTGCCAGAATAATAAACGGCACGAAAAATAAAATAACGATAAGGGTAAATTTGTGCCCAAACCGTAACTGGTTCATAAAAGATGTAGCGGGTCTAAACAAAATTTTAAACATAAGGCTCGTATTCTTTCTTTTTGTTATTATGAATATAGAAGTTATATTGCAGAACGTCTAAATAATTAAGTCATTCTGATTAACCAACTTTTATCGGAATTATTACCTATTTCTTTAACATTTAACCACATTAAAGTGTTTTTTTGTTAATTTTAACTGAACTATAAGAGCTAGAGGCTCACTTTTGGATACTAAACACACAATTGAACCAATAGGTTTCATACAAACGCCTTTTAAAGAAAAATTTGGTATACCTCGACAACCTAATTTGTGCGCGGCAAAAGGGACCATTGTACTTGACGAGACTTTGTTCTCAGCTGATTCGGTGAATGGATTGCTATCTCATTCCCATATTTGGTTGCTGTTTTTGTTTGACCAGAATATAGAAAAAGGTTGGAAAGAGAATGTTCGCCCGCCTCGCTTAGGTGGTAATAAGAAAATTGGAGTATTTGCCACTCGCTCAACTTTTAGACCAAATGCAATCGGAATGTCAGTCGTTAAATTATTGAGCGTCGAACAAGTAGATAAACAGTTGCATATTGGTGTTCAAGGTGTCGACTTAGTTAATAATACGCCTATTGTTGATATTAAACCTTACATACCCTATTCAGATGCCATCATTGATGCCACATCGAGTTTGGCCAATGACGAACCATTACAAACGTTAAATGTGGATTTTTCTGTTGATGCTGAAGCCTCGTTAAAAAACCTCAAAATAACAGACGAAACAAGAAAACTAATGGTCGATGTGTTGTCGCAAGATCCCAGGCCGTCATATAAAAAAAATAAACTTGATTCAAAAATATATGGCATCACATTAGACAATATAAATATTACGTGGCAAGTAACTAACGAAGTTTGTGAGGTGATTGATGTTAAAGCAATTTAACGTATTAATATTTATTGCATTTGGTTTTATATCGAGCTCGGTACCGGCTAGCTCCCAGACTACTTTCTCTATCAATGCTCAAGCCACCCCAGCTGACGACCTGGTATTATCTAATGATATAAATATGACTAGGAATGCTGATGAGCCTAGTGAGCTCACAAAAAAAGACAGTCTGTTTGTCCTTCCCCCTTTACCCATACCTACAACGGCCAATGCATCTGTCGCCGTGAGCAATAACAGCAAAACTTTCATATATAGCTTTATGGGACTTGAGCAAACCGACAGTGGTTTAGACGTTAGTAGTAAAGCGTGGAAGCTAGATCTATCGGAGACTCCCCAGCAATGGAAGGCCATTTCAGCGGTACCAACAATTCAAAAACAAAAAGGCCGGTTTGCCACAACGGCTACCGCTTTAGATAATTTTATTTATCTACTTGGTGGCTATAGTACCAATAGCGTAACTCGACCTAAACTCAGCCCAAACTTACAAAATGTCACTGACTTTTATAGTTACGACCCAGTAAATGATACCTATCAGCAGCTGGCCGACATGCCGGTTCCTGTAGATGATACCGTTATTCTTCCATATCAAAATCGCTACTTATATGTAGTGTCCGGTTGGCATAAAGACGGAGCGGTAAATTTGGTGCAAGTCTTCGACACTCACAAAAACAGCTGGTTCCAAGCTAGCCCGTTATTAGGGAATGGGCGTTTTGGTCATGCAGCGGGCATTATAGATAATCAAATAGTCGTTTGTGATGGTATGGAGCAAACGCCACAGCTAGCTTCAACGCCAGTTCTTAACATTCAAGCGTCATGTTTATTAGGTGAAATAAATGCGATGGACCCAAGTAAAATAACCTGGTTTCAGTGGGTGCATCCAACAGACTCGGGCCGCTTTCGTATGGCCGCGTTTAGTGACATTGATAATGGTTCTATCAGTTTTATTGGTGGTTCCACAAAACCCTACGATATTAACGGCAAGATCAGTAGTTCTCAATTAGCAGAGCCGAACGCTGATATATGGACTTACCATGCTGATAAACGCAGTTGGAGTATTGCCGAGTCAAGCAACCCAGTCTTTGATATTAAAAACGTTGTAAAATTAAATAACCAACTCCTAACGATAGGTGGTCGCGAGTCTACTGGTATTTCCAATAAAGTACTGAATCATAGTGAGCGTTAACCATGGCAATGCACTAATTTCATGGTTTTAGTTAGTTTTTAAATTGAGGTTGAAACTTAACTTTATTTTGAACGGCTACTGCCAGTTCCAGCTAATATTCGATAATAACTTGCACGAGTCACATTTAAAATCAAACAAACCAAATAAGGGTTTATTCACTCGCCAATGACTATCACAACTTGGGCAGCGTCTTGTTGTTTCTTGCTCAAAGCTGTCACCACCAACACGGTACAAATATTGAAAACATGGTCTACCCGTTATCGACTCAATTTGGTCGAGTAGTTCGCGACCTTTTAAAGACAACTGGCTGTTAGGCAAAGAAAGCTGCTCCAACATAACGGCTTCAATTTCTGACAGTTCATTCATTTGTAACTGGTCGCATGCTGCCTGACTTTCTTGCCATTTTATTAACGGCTTGCGGACCACCTCGGGTAATTTATACAAGGGAATTGGCATAAAATGTTCGCTACAGCGAATTGGCGAACAAGACTGAACAAAAGTAGAGTATAGGATATAGCCCTTTGGCGATTGGCACACGTCGGTAAAGTCCGACTGACTTTCTAGGCCAGTTACTTCAATGTAAGGCCCCGCGATGCCTAAGTCTTTTAACTCAGCAACAATTTCTTCTATTATCGGAGTAAAGTATTTAGAGTCCATGGCGTCTTGTTCTGGACAAACCAAATGACAAACAAACGCTTGGTTCGTTAAGGTGAGAGCAAACTCTCGTCCTAGGATTTGGCCGTTATACCTAAGTTCATCCAATAACTCAGAGATGACAGTTTGAGCTTGTTCAAGCGATATTTCTCGCTGACAAACAAATTTAACTTGGCAGACAACCATTAATTCGCCTTTTATTTTATATTAGTTATTTAATCCGATGCATTTGATTGCTAGAATCCTTGCCCATTCTAGCCCATTTTTGTGGCAACTAATTAAGTAAATTTAATACGAGAGCAAAATCCAATGCGTACTAGTGATTATATTATCGCAACATTAAAAGAAACGCCGTCCGATGCTGAAGTCATTAGCCATCAGCTAATGTTACGTGCCGGCATGATCCGAAAGTTAGCATCTGGATTGTACACTTGGTTACCGACAGGCTTAAAAGTCGTGCGTAAAGTTGAACAAGTTGTTCGTGAGGAGCTTGAGAAAGCCGGCGCAATTGAAATGTTAATGCCTGTTGTACAACCTGCTGATTTATGGGAAGAGTCTGGTCGTTGGCAGGAGTACGGCCCTGAGTTGCTTCGTATTAAGGATCGTCACAATCGTGACTTTGCGTTAGGCCCAACGCATGAAGAAGTGGTTACAGAGTTTGTAAGAAAAGAAATAAATAGCTACAAACAGCTGCCGTTAAATCTTTACCAAATTCAAACTAAGTTCCGTGATGAAGTGAGACCTCGCTTTGGTGTCATGCGATCTCGCGAATTCATCATGAAAGATGCATATTCATTTCACCTTACGACAGAATGCTTGCAACAAACGTATGACCGCATGCACAAAGCCTACTGTAATATATTTGAGCGCTTGGGTTTAGATTATCGTCCAGTATTGGCTGACACGGGCTCTATTGGTGGCGATGCATCACACGAATTCCATGTGCTAGCGGAATCTGGTGAAGATGCAATTGCCTTCTCAACAGTAAGTCAATACGCTGCCAACGTTGAAAAAGCAGAAGCGGTTGCACTTAAAGCGGAGGCTGATGCACCTACCCTAGAAAAAACACTCGTTGATACTCCAAATACAAAAACAATTGCCGATTTGGTTGGCAACTTTGATGTAAACATTGAAAACACTTTAAAAACGTTAGTGGTAAAAGCATCTGATGCCGTTGACAGTGAATTTGTCGCATTAGTGCTTCGTGGAGATCATGAACTTAATGAAATCAAAGCTGAAAACTTAGCGCAGGTTTTTGAACCGTTAACCATGGCTAGCGAAGAAGAAATTGTGAAAGTAATGGGTGCAGCGCCAGGCTCATTAGGCCCGGTTAACAGCCCTATTCCTGTTATTGTTGACAGAACTGCAGCAGTAACATCTGACTTTGCTGTGGGTGCCAATGAAGATGGTAAACATTACTTTGGCGTTAACTGGTCTCGCGATCTTGAGTTAGGCGAAGTAGCTGACATTCGTAACGTTGTTGAAGGTGACCCTAGTCCTTGTGGTGAAGGTACATTAACCATTAAACGTGGTATTGAAGTAGGACACATCTTCCAACTAGGCACTAAATACTCTAAAGCGATGAACGCAGGTGTATTAACCGAGTCTGGTAAACATCAAGTTCTAGAAATGGGTTGTTACGGTATTGGTATTACGCGTATTGTGGCTTCAGCAATTGAACAAAACCATGATAAATTTGGTATCAAGTGGCCTGCGGCACTAGCCCCATTCAGTGTTGCAATTGTACCTATGAATATGCACAAATCTCATCGTATTCCAGCTATCGCTGAAGCCGTCTATGAAAAGCTAAAAGCAGCAGGTGTTGAAGTTTTATTTGATGATCGTAAAGAGCGCCCTGGCGTTATGTTTAACGATATGGAGCTGATCGGTATTCCACATCAAATTGTTATCGGTGAACGCAACTTAGATAACAATCAAATTGAATATAAAAATCGTCACACTGGTGAAAAAGCCCTTCTGTCGGTTGATGAAGCCGTTGATTTTGTGCTGAAGCAAATAAAAGCGTAATAGAAGTACGCAGGATTAATATGAAATTATCATTAAACAACATTAGCCAAGTTGATTGGCAAAAGATGGATGACTTAGTGCCAGCTATTGTTCAAGATGCAACAAGTGGCACCTTGTTAATGCAAGGCTACATGAACAAAGTCGCCTTAGAAACAACCTTTGAGAAAGGCTTAGTAACTTTCTTTAGTCGCAGTAAACAACGCTTATGGACCAAAGGTGAAACGTCAAACAATACCTTAGAGCTTGTCAGCGCGCACGTAGACTGTGATAACGACAGTATTCTTGTCTTGGCTAACCCAAATGGACCAACGTGCCATAAAGGCACAGAGAGCTGCTGGCAAGATAGCGAGGCAACACCTACTGTTGGTTTTATTGCCGATCTGGAGCGTGTTATTGCAAGTCGTAAAGGTGCAGATGCCGACTCATCCTATACAGCGTCACTTTACGCAAGTGGCATTAAACGTATCGCACAAAAAGTAGGTGAAGAAGGTGTAGAGACAGCGCTTGCTGCGACTGTTAAAGATCTTGAAGAGTTAAAAAATGAAAGTGCTGACTTGCTTTATCATTTGTTGGTATTGCTGCAAGCAAGTGATTTGTCGTTAAACGATGTTATAGACGTACTGAAAAAGCGTCATCAAAAGTAGCGTATTAACAAAAAGGTTAACACTTTTCTTAGCCGAATAAAAAAAAGAGCGTGTTGGTTAAACCTAACACGCTCTTTTTTTATTCTACTGCATAGTTAAGCTTTGTGGACATAAGCTCGAACTTGGTTACGACCATTACTTTTTGCCACATATAGCGCGCTATCTGCAGCCTCAATCCATTTCTGGTGTGAATTAAAGTCACTGTGGAATTCCGCGATACCTAAACTAACCGTGAATTTAATTTCAACTTCGTTAAATATAACCGTGGAGGCTTCAACTGAACGTCTCACACGTTCAGCAAATACGGCGGCATGTCGTGCATCAGTCTCTGGTAAAATAACGGCAAACTCTTCGCCACCGTATCGACCACCAATATCGGTTTCACGCAAGTTTTGCTTCAGTACTTTTGCTAAGTGGAGTATTGCTTCATCTCCGGCTGCATGGCCGTAGCTATCATTGACATTTTTAAAGTGATCAATATCGAATATTAATAGCGAGCTGATGTTATGCGTTCTACGCTGTCGTTGAAACTCTTTTTTCAAACACTCTTCCCAAAAGCCTCGATTGTTTAGATTTGTTAAACGATCCGTTTGGCTAAGACGCTTCAACTCTGTGTTTACTTCTTCTAGCTCAAGCTTTGACACCGCAACATCAGTAACATCGTAGATAATGATACAAATATGAGTAACCGCACCCATAGTGTTTGTAAGCGGAATAAAAGTCGCGTTTTGATACATAAACGGCGCGACACTGGTAATTGGCCGATAATTCTTAAATTTAAAAATATGCGGTGTCTGTTCCCATATCGTAAATGCTCTGTTTTTTAATACAAATACGGGATCCGTTTTTTGTCGAAGCCATGTCTCGTTTAGCTCTGGAAATGTTTCAAATAGCGACTGGTTACGAACGTCATAAGGCGAACGACCGCTATGATTTTCCATAAATCCATTCCAAACTTGAATTCGATAATGATCGTCTAGTACGACTAAACCAACATCAACCGATTGGAACATATCCATCAACCAGTGTATTTCTGATACTTCAATTTGTGCTGTTTGGTTTTGATCACTCATGATTATTCATCAAATAAAAAGTTTAGTTTATTACGAAGTGTAGGAATTGAGTCTTCAGTTATAAGTAATAGTAAGTCGCAGGTCACATTAAGACCTTCTAGACCATAACTAATTTCTACCGTTAAAGTTTTTTTCCAATGTGTAGAGTTAGTATAAATTAACTCAGATACATTGCAGTGTTGCCCAAGTACAACAGGGTGACCTTGGCTGAAATTTAAATCGAGTTGCTCCGACAGCCCTTTTAATACTGAGCCGATTAGAATATTGGCAATATCCATCAACAACTCTAGCTCTATGGTATCGTTTATTTGGCCTTCGTATTTCATTAGCTTAGCTAGATCTTTAAAGCCAGAATCACCTAAGATTAATAACGCCTCTCCAGCAACACCACCACTTATAAAACCTTGGCATACCCCTGAAGTCGATAAATTAGACTCCACCGACTGCAGGGCCATCGATAGTTCACTAACTTCAAGAATATTTACGTTTGGAATTGGCAGCTTTACAAATACCTGTAACACTTCTGCAAGTAAACTACCCGCCTGTCCCATGGCAACATTAGTGACCTCCTGCAAGACATCGCGCATTTCCTCATCGAGCACAGTATCAACCGAGGCACCGCGTTTGGTGAGATCCGCCTCGCTACTCACACCATACTTAGTCAATAAATCTTGAAGTTTGTCTTTATCTATCGGCTTTTTAATAAAGTCGAGTGCACCAAGAGATTTTACTCTTTCATGTGCTTCTTTTTGAATGTCACCGGATACAACGATAGTTAAAACTGGAAGGTTTTCTTTTTTAATCGCCTCTAACACGCCATATCCATCAAGAATAGGCATGTTTAAATCAAGAAATAATACACTACCCAGTCCTTTGCGTAGTTTGTCCATAGCATCTTCACCATTTACAGCAAAGGTAATATCCACTTCCCAATCATCCGGTAAGGATCGAGCCATTTGTTTTCTGGCAAGGTTTGAGTCGTCACAAATGACTACCGACGTTTTCATAGTTAAAATTCAATCCATTAGCTAACAGTTAAAGGCATTATCAAATATTCAAAAATGTTTATAGAAAAACTATAGCAGTTAGTTAACAATAGTATCTAGTAAAATTATTTTATTTCTCATTACGTTGGTAAATTTTTATGAAGAAAGCTCTGATCTCTTCTCTTATGTTCGTATCTACACTCAGTTTTGCATACGACATCCAGAAGAACCTGCCGATAAACTTAGATATTGTTAAGGCAAATGGCAAAGCGGTAGTACTATTAGGTAACCAGGTACAAGTAGGGGACATTGCACCTGACTTTAAAGTTGTTGATGCCAACTTTTCTTTAAAAACAAAAGCGGACTTCTCTGGCAAGCCTCTGTTAATTAGCGCAGTACCTAGTTTAGATACCGGTGTTTGCAGTATTCAAACCAAGCGATTTAATGAAGAAGTCGATAACTTACCGCAAGATGTTGTCATGTTAACAGTAAGTGCGGATTTGCCATTTGCGCAAAAACGTTTCTGCCAAGCTGAAGATATTGACAAGTTAATGACGTTATCTGACTCAGTTTGGCGCGATTTCGCAATGAACTATGGGTTACTAATAAAAGACATGGGATTATTAGCGAGAGCCATCTTTGTTATAAGTCCTGATGATAAAATTGTATATAAAGAAGTTGTATCCGAATTATCAGAACAACCGAATTATGATGCCGCACTTGCGGTGTTAAGAAGTATTTCGGAGCAACAAACGGAATCTGACGCCTCTTCAGAACAACCGGACGTTGTTGTTATTGAACAGTAGTAACTTCAAATAAAAAATAACATTTTCAATTAGATAAAAATTAATCACTTTTTTTTACTTGAAAATAAATGCTCTGTCCTTACATAAGTAGTGAGCTTGAAATGATGCCATTAGGGTCAACAAGCTCACCGACGTGTTCATAAGAAATGTCGGCATTAATTAATAACTTATTGCTTAAAAACAAAAGGATAAGACAAATGAGAAACATCGATCTATCACCACTTTACCGTTCTTTTATTGGCTTTGATCAATTAGCTTCAAAATTAGATGCTGCAAATCGTAGCGACAAAAATACTGGCTATCCTCCATATAACATTGAATCAATCGCGGACGACAAATACAGAATTACTATGGCGGTTGCAGGCTTCGTAGAGTCTGAATTAGAAATTGAATCTGAGAATAATAGTCTCATTGTTAAAGGTATTAAAGCCGAAGACAAGGAAACTAAAAACTATTTATACCAAGGCATTGCTGAACGAAACTTTGAGCGTCGCTTTCAACTAGGTGATTACATTAAGGTCATTGATGCTTACATGGAGCATGGCCTGTTACATGTGAACCTAGAACGCGAAGTTCCTGAGGCGTTAAAGCCAAGAAAAATCGCAATTGGTAAAAACAACTTAATTGAACAGTAAACGTCTTTCCCTAGATTGTTAATCAATTAAGCTAAAAGTAAGCCCAGTTTTGAACTGGGCTTTTTTATTATATTGCTTCGTCGTTTTCTTCACCGGTACGAATTCTGATCACTCGTTCAACTGGCTCAACGAATATTTTGCCATCACCGATTTTGCCGGTTTGTGCTGTTTCTAAAATTGAATCTACGACTTGGTCAAGCATAGTTTCAGCCACTACTATCTCAATTTTCATTTTGGGCAGAAAATCAACCATATACTCTGCACCACGATATAACTCTGTATGCCCTTTTTGACGCCCAAATCCCTTTACTTCAGAAACTGTCATACCGTTGACGCCTAAATCTGATAATGCCTCACGAACATCGTCTAATTTAAAAGGTTTAATAATGGCCGTTACTTTTTTCATATCTTGCTCTCAATTTGTAGTTTACAACTAGTGGCTTAAGTTCAATTGTCATAGAATACGCTTACCAGACAAACATGAGAAGTTTTAAATCTATGAACGCCAATGAAATTCGCAACGAAATGAGAGTGCTTCCTGAAATAGACGCAGCCTTTGAAGTAAGACGAAGAGTTGATTTTATAAAAAAAACCTTAGTTGAGTCGGGCTCAAAATTTTTAGTTTTAGGCATCAGCGGTGGTGTTGACTCTTCAACTTGTGGCCGTTTAGCACAATTAGCTACTGACGAGCTTAACAACGAGACAAACTCGGCTTATAAATTTATTGCCGTAAGACTGCCATACGATGTTCAAGCTGACGAAGATGAAGCGCAGCTAGCGTTAAGTTTTATACAGCCCAGTGAAGTTGTTACCGTTAACGTTAAAGGCGGTGTAGATGGCATTCACAATGAAGTAATGAATGTTTTACCCGCCTCTTTGAAATCAAATCTTAATCAAGCAAAAGTAGACTTTGTGAAGGGCAACGTAAAAGCTCGAGCTCGCATGGTTGCCCAATATGAAATTGCAGGTTTACTAAATGGCCTTGTTTTAGGCACAGATCACTCTGCTGAAAATATTACTGGGTTTTATACTAAATGGGGTGATGGTGCCTGTGACTTAATTCCTTTATTTGGCTTATGTAAACGACAAGTAAGAGCTATAGCAAAGCATCTAGGTGCGCCTTCAATATTAGTAGAAAAAGCGCCTACCGCTGATTTAGAGGAGCTATCTCCGGGTAAAAAAGATGAAGATGCGTTAGGTATGAGTTATGACGATATTGACAATTTTTTAGAAGGCAAAGCCGTATCTCAAGAAGTTGAAGATAAATTAGTTGCGATTTTTAATGCTACTCAACATAAAAGAAAGCCTATTCCTACGATATATGATGAGTAGGTAGGCTGTCTTTATTAACGTTTAAGCTGAGCAGTCAATGTCCGCCGGGTCTCGAACTATTCGAACTCGGCCCACATTTGATAACACCAGAGCTCGGGCAAATGCACTATCCCCCTCTTGAGGACAGATCCTGATGGTGGTATTTACCGTTTGAGCAGTATTTACGGGTGCAAAACGAATCAGGTTGCGAGTTGATTTAATAAAATATCCTTTTACCATATCTGCACTACCAATCACTTCTTCATTCGCACCTAAGCTATCGTCACCATCTTCATCAATAAAAATCATCTTTGTTAGATTCCAATCGGTCTCACATGTTGCCATGTCGTTTGTTGGGCAAATCACGACAAAACGATTTTGCGATATCGCAGTATGTCTGGCTAATTGCAGCGCTGCACTGTGGTTGTTGACTATAGCAGCAACTTTATTTCGCTTAAAAAAATTACCGACAGAGGGTGCAACCGAAGTCGTAATGATTGCAAAAAGAGCCAACGTTACTAACACTTCAATTAATGTAAAGCCCTTACTCTTTTTCAATTGTGTTTCTTTTAATTGCATGAGTTAACAATTCCAGCAATATTCGTCAGCGGAGTAATTGCCATCTTTATTGGCATCATAAGCTTTACGACCGTCAGAGAAAATACTCATTACGCCATCAGACATAGGATCACCGTACGTTTGATTCACTGGTGTCGCTTTAATTTCGTACGAACGACCATTATTTTCTATCGCTTCAATAGTGAGTGTATATTTTTTGTCAGCTTCGGGTTTATCAGAGGGAGAGTGGGCAGCAAATATCCACGGTTCTCCAGTGTCTGCCGGTGAACCTTGAGTTCCCGCAGCTCCAGCATAACTAAAAGTTGTTGCTTTGTGACGTTCCATAGCAGTGGCAAATTCAAGCATATCAGCTTGTGCTTGTGCTCGGTAAGAACTAACCACATAGCGCGTGTAACTTGGGTATATAACAGAACTCAAAATACCAATAATTGCTAGGGTCACCAGCATTTCTACCAAGGTAAAGCCTTTCGCAAACTGCCTAAACATATTAATTATCATCCTTTGTCGTTGGTTCAATTTCTGTTGACCATGAATTTGTAAACACTTGGTTAAGGCGACTTCTTGGGCCAGATATTGTACCTAACAAAGACTTAAAGTCGTCATTTGCATCGTCGTTTGTTTGCACTGTATCCGCACATTCAGTACCCACGCACAAAGTAGGAGCTTCTGGGTCTGTAATAATTAGTCTTGGCTCTGCTGGAATACCTGATTTATCGAGCACTACAAAGGTATCATCATAATCAATATCGCCATCACCATCATTGTCTAGCAGCGCACTGCCGTCTAATAAGTCGATGACATAAATGCGACCACCACCTTGCGCAGCTGAGCAAGTATTTTCAATTAAGCCTGCCGAACTCGGATCATATGTAGTGAAAACCAACTTACTATTGATGATAGTTACACCTGTAATAACTTTTTCGCCTCTGGTTAAATTAAATTCATAGCCATCATAAGCTGAAATATCGTCTACCGAAGGTGTACTTGCATCAAGTTGCGCTATATTCGTTAAATTGGGGAATGTATATTTTCCATCATTCCCTTTAGCAAACACGCCTTTGTCTTTCAGCATTAATACTGAGTCATCAATATTCTCATTCAAAGGGTGTGCTCGATAACCAGACCCGATACTAACTGCGTAATAATGCTCTTGTTTGTGAACTATTTCTGCAACATCAGGTGCATAATAAAAACGGCGGTTTTTGCTAATAGAAAAATTTTGCGACGTGGTATAAATTTTTTCGCCTTGAAACATACTACTTAAGGGCTCACCATTGTATACGTCAACACGGAACAAATTGCCACCCATGTCACCAAAATACATATGATCCATAAGACCATCAAAATCTCGGTCAATAACGGCGATTCGAGCTGGAATACTGTAATCCATGCCATTAACACGATGCTGACCACTATCCTTTATCTCTGCGATTAACGCTCCATTAGAAGCATCTACTATAAATACCGAAGCGCCCTCGTTGTCACTATCTCGCAGTGTATTGCTATCTTGATTGGTGTCATAACCACCACCAAATACTAAAACGCGTTTTACTACGCCACCTATTTCAATTTTAGTAATCGTTGGTTTAGACCAAGATTGGGCAAGCTCAACAAAATCGCCTTCACCACCTTTTATCATATATTTAAACTCAGGCTGAGTTCGATTAGTTACATCTAACACGTAGTAGTTTCTTCCACCTCGGCGTTGCCCTACAATAATGTAGCTACGATCATCTTCAGTCCATGCGTTTATCGCACCGTCCATCCCGTAGGTTTTAGAATTAAATACATTATTATTTTCATAATAGTTGTGAAGATTAGGTAGTAAATCCTCTGGTATAAATGCCCAATTTTCTTGGCCTGTTTCAGCATCAATAGACAATAAATAACCTTCGTTTGTGCCAATAAATACCGACGCTTTGTCACTATATTGAAAAAATAATGGCTCAGAGTGCAAAGGATCAGCCATCTGGTAACGGGGCTCATTTAATACGCCATCGCCATCCAAGTCAGTCGCGTCGTAGCCACGAATCCAATCAATCATAGAAAGCCTTAATGCATCCGAGTCCGGTTCGATAAGAATATCTAACTTGCTTTTAGATAACCGACTATCTCCATCGCTAAAAGGCGTATTCGGATTAGACATGTTGCTATAGACATTACGAGGAGTAGATTGACGAGCAGCGGCGCCGCCGCGGCCAACAAACGGACTATTCAATTCACTAGAGGTGGCCCACCAGTCATGTGCTGTATCTTTAAAGAACCCGTCTGTAGAAATTGCAGGAGTACTAGAGTTATCAAGAACAACGCTATCTATTATCTTGTATTTTTTGAGATTTCCAGGCCAATATTCTGTGCTCTTCGGGTCAAATAATGCATAGTAAATATCATTCGAATGCGTGAGTCGGTTAAATTGGTTAACTGATATACCCGGCGCTACAAAGGTACTTGCGCCTTTTTTTGCCTCAATTAAAATTGAAGTAAATGCATTAGCCAAGCCGTTAATGGTATTGTCTGAGTAAAATTCACCTTCACCTGCCGTTGCGAGATTACGTAGGTAAGTGTCGTTAAAACCCGATGAGTCAAATCCAACTGTATACGTAAATACTTGTGCGTCATTATTATCGTTGCCTCGTTCTGAAGGCTTGGTTGCCATATACTCTGCAAGCGCATTTCCGCAACTCGTTTCACTGCAAGTAGTCCCTATTAGTGATGAGATTGCGGCTGATTCTGTGGTTGCGTTTGGATCCCCATCACTAAACAGCACTATATAGTTTGCTTGACACTGACCGACATCAGGATCTACCGGAGTATTATATATCGCATCATCTGGAGAGGCTAAAGACATAAATCGACACTCTCTTGACGATAATTTTTCAGTATCACAGTCAGCAGGAACATTGACAGTTGAACCGCTATACGTGTCAGGATGACTAACCCTCGTAACTAGGGAAGTCGAATTATTCGTATCACCTCGATTTTTCCCGGCATTTACACCTTTACCATTAATGTAAAGATATGCTTCATACATAGTATCTACCACAGGTGTAGAACCGTCGGCTACAAACTCCTCTAACAGGCTAATGAAATTATCTTTAACTTGATAATCATTGCTTGTTCCAAACGAGAGTAGCGGAGCAACCCCGCCTGATGGCATACTATACCTAACTCGTAACTGGGGCGACTTTAGCCTTTCCGAAAAGTTATTTTCGGCGCCATGACTTAATGCTGCGTATCGGTTCAAAGCAGCCATATTGTCAGCTGCTCCAAATAGTAAAATTGGATCACCTTTTTCCCAGTTTGACTGATCGATAACTTGTTGAACAATTGGTGATAAGTCAACTGTATTGACTGGTAATCCAGCAATATCCCACGCAGGAGTTAGCCAACATACCACGCCATTGTCATTGCAGTCCTGCGCGGTTCCGGTTAATGAAGTATTTTTCGATGGATTATAATCTTCAAAAAATAAATCGTTAAACTCCGCTCCATTTTGAAACTCAATAGGATCATTAGCTGTATAACCAACATATCTGAAAGAAACTGCATTACCGACCGGATTAACAGCCGAAAAATAGGTTATGTGTGCACTTTCTATTGTCGCACCTTTTGGAATTTGCATATCAGTAAACCGTAATGCATGTACACGGTTGTGATCTGGGTTGGCTAACCCACCAGCAGGGAAACTTGTTGCGATTGTGCCGTCATTTAATGAAACGGCAAAATCGGAGTTCCCAAATAAAGTACGTACTATTATGTTTTCATCGGACTCTGCATTGACGTCTTTAGCTTCCATCAATACAGGACCACCTTTTGATGAAAATCTCATTAGAGAAACATTAACATCGGAGATATTGTTAATTGCTTGTTTTAACGCCTCTCGAGATTTGAACATACGACTTGACTCTGTTCCGTCTGTCTCAGCCATACTTCCAGATGTGTCGAAGATAAATATAACATTCGGGTTTACTGTTCTGTTTTGGTCTGATATGCCGTAATAAATTTCAATATCGTCGCCATAAGCTGAAAAGCCGATAACCATAGAAAGAGCAATAGACTGAGCAATTGTTTTGAGCTTAGTTAGAAATCTAATCTCCATATTAATTTTCTCCTAATTCAACAGACTGTCTAGAAACCACAACAGTATTAGCCGCATTCACAACAGTGCCAGACACGTGTCCACATCCTTTAAGCATAAAGACTTCAAATATGGTCCTGTTTCTTGCGCCATCTGTATCTACAATACTAGAAACCAAGCCAGAACTTGGATCTGTTATATTTTTTAGGCCAACAAAAGCCGATTTTGACCAAGCATTAATCTCAGGTACCGTCATCATTGCACCAGCATTATTGTGTATCGCATCGTTTTGCAAACCAGCTGCATTCATACGCCGTTGTGTCCATAATGCATTTGCAATTTGATCGCACGTTGGCAATTGGTTTAAATCAACCAAGTTATTATTCGTGATAGCACCAGAATTACGAGCAGCTGTTAATACATCTATCTCTGGATTACCCGCACCATTCATTACGTTTCCTGCTCTCAGATTAGCAGAGCTTCCTTCGTGAATAATTCCTTCCACCGAGGCATCTGCTGCATCAAAGGCTAGCGCTACGGTATTTTGGTTACTCGCCATTTTAGTTTGCATCACACCTGATGACACCGAACTCACGCCTATTACTGTCATTGACGTCAGTATCACTAGCGCAATAATTAACGCTATGCCTTTTTGAACAGTTATTTTAGATTTCATCTATCACCCACCAACAGTCAAGTGTGACCACGAATTACGGAACAATATAACAGTTTCAAAGACTCGATATAAACCATCATTTCGCTGTGCGAAGGCATTGTTCCCCAGCATTTTCAAACTTCGTGTATTATTAAAATTAATCTCGTCGTCATTCTTTATTAATACGGCTAATTTAATCGCGACAACAGCTGACGTTCCGTCGGGCCTATCAAATGCATTAACTCTATCAGCGGTCACCCAAGAGGTGACATAACCTGTTTCAACATTCCCCGTAGGTAAACTGATTCCATACAAAACTTGAAAATCAAACACATTTTCCAGCAAGGTTACCGATTGATTGGAGGAACCATTGCCTTTTAACCCACGTAAATATCTTCCATCATGACCACGGCATTTTAACGAATTATTATCAAGGAAGTATTCATTCACAGTATGGAACTCATCGCCTTCAACAAAATCAAAATTAGAGCCTGTGCAGCTGTCTTCCGACATAAGGTTTACAACTAAAGTGTCCGGACCTGCAGCCGCGCCATCTTCTGATCCTACATTGATATCAACTAAATAATCCCCAGGAAAAACAATTGGACTATCTTTGATGAACGCTTTTTCAATTTCAATGTCCACTGATCTATCAAGATTGGCTGCAAACTCATTGTAACGACCAACTTCCATTAAACTATTACGTAACAACGAAATAATGTATCGACCGTCTTGCTGAATGTTAGAAAGTGCATAGTTGTAGCGTTGTAAATTGTTATTACTTTGATAAATACGCACGAGTGCTGAAGTGATAATTAACCCTAAGGTGAGTGAAATCAGCAGTTCCACTAACGTAAAACCAGCTACCTTTCTTTTTTTAGAGGTAGACCTTACAAAACTCATAACGAATTACCTACGATGACGTCCATGTAGACACACTCATAATCACCCTCTATCCCTTGTTCATCAAGTATATCGGTACACATTTGATTAGCGGCTCGATCTAAGTTTTTCCAGATGGTCGCAGGCCATGCAACATAGACAGTTAAGGTAGAGTTCGGTGGCACTACGTCGCCATTCGCGCCAGGTACTGCATTTAAAGCAACCACGCCGACTTCCATATCATCCATTACCGCGGCAGCCATGCAGCTGACTTCATAAGCGTCAAATACGGCTGACTGCTGTGCCGTACAGAGTTGTGCATCAACACCGCTTTCATCTCTGCAATTCACTATGTTGTTTGGTACGTTTTCACAAAAACATTCAAACTCAGAACGATTGCAATCGCCATTAGCTCGAAAGTTGTAATTATTTAGCGTCGTGTACGCGTTGTCGGTTCCATCTATAGGAGGGAGTGTATTGTCATCACGGTTTTGATACTGCCGATTAATGCGAATACGGTCGGCAAGACTTTCATTTATTATTGTGGCTTGTGATTTTACATAAGCGTCTTGGTTAGAAGTAGATACTGTAAACTGCAAACCAACTAAGCCAATTAGACCAATTGATATCACGAACAACGAAATGAGGATCTCTATTAATCCAACACCTCGTTGCTGTTTAATAAACAACTCTTTTGAATTATTTAACGGTTTATTGTGTTTTGCCATTGTCCGCCTTACCACTTAATCGACAGAATACTATCTGACTAAGTTTAGTTCCTTTTTAGTACCCGCTGTATACTTTTTCATCGTACTATATAAAATTATTAATGAAAAACTATAGTTAGCGAAAAATACTGTCCCTATAACAAAAACTCTGTACCTAGTTCTATCTTAACTCTGCCGGCACTGCAAATACGATATCTTCTTCTTTCCCTGGGTTTTCAACAACATTGGTCGCACCCAACTCTTTTAAGCGCTCAATTACGCCCTGAACTAAAACGTCTGGCGCTGAAGCCCCGGCTGTTACACCAATTGCAGGTTGTGTAGATAACCAATCAAGTTTAATGTCGCTGGCATCATCAATTAAGTAAGCCTTAGTGCCAACTTTCTCTGCCAACTCTCTTAATCGATTTGAGTTAGAACTATTTGCAGCTCCGACTACTAACATCAATTCTACTTTTTGTGCCAATTGACGAACGGCATCTTGACGATTTTGCGTTGCGTAACAAATATCATCTTTTCGAGGTCCCTCAATTTTAGGAAATTTCTCTCTTAGCGCGTCAATTACATCTGCAGTATCGTCAACCGATAACGTCGTTTGACTGCAGTAATAAAGTTCATCGGCATTTTTTACTTCAAGCGTAGCAACATCGGCCGGCGACTCTACTAAGTATATGCCTCCCTCATCGTTGCTATATTGCCCCATAGTCCCTTCAACTTCAGGGTGCCCCTGATGGCCAATTAAGATGCATTCTATGCCCTTTCTCGATGCACGTGTTACTTCCATATGAACTTTGGTAACTAACGGACAAGTAGCATCAAAGACTTTTAAACCTCGATGCTTAGCCTCTTGGCGAACGGCCTGAGACACTCCGTGTGCTGAAAATATAACAATGCTATTGTCTGGCACCTCATTTAACTCGTCAACAAATACAGCACCGCGATTCTTTAAACCATTTACAACAAACTTATTATGAACGACCTCATGACGAACGTAGATTGGCGGTTGAAAAATTTCTAATGCTCGTTCTACGATTGAGATAGCTCGATCAACTCCAGCACAAAAACCTCGTGGGTTTGCTAATAAAATATCCATCGTTATCCCCTATCCGCCTTGTTCGGTTTGCGTTTCTGGTTGATTAACTTGTTGAATCTCGACCTCAAACGTAAGTGTTTGACCTGCTAACGGATGATTAAAATCAACCGTAACCGATTGCCCAGCTACTTCTCTAATCAAGCCAGGCAAGTCATTGCCATCGGGTTGAGTAAAGGCCACGATTGTTCCGACCTCTGGTGTAACTTCGCTAAACTTAGTTCTGTCAACGTAGTAAATATTATCCGGGTTTGGTTGACCAAATGCTTGCTCTGGTGGCAATGTAAACGACGCTTCTTGACCGGCTTCTAGCCCGATCAAACAATCTTCAAAGCCTTTTGTTAAACTACCATCACCAATTGTCAACTTAGCCGGTTTATTGCTTACTTTTGTACTGTCAGCAACCGAGTCATCAGATAGCTTAATAGTAAAGTGAAACACGACTTCACTGCCAGCTTGGATATTATTTTTACTCACAATTACACCTTATAACTATAAATCTTACGGCTCTTTTACAGAGTCAGTAGATTTTGAATTTTTTGCTTCTAAAATGCCGTCTAAAATTAATAACGCTGCACCACAACTAATCGCCATATCCGCAACATTAAACGCAGGGAAGTGCCAGTTTTCATAATAGAAATGTAGGAAATCCACTACGTAACCATGCATTAAACGATCAGTAACATTACCAATAGCACCACCTAAGATAAGTCCGTAAGACCATAATTGACGCTGCTCACGCCACGGTGTTTTGGCCATCCAGTAAATAAGTAATGCACTAATAACAAAGGCAATTCCAGTAAAGAACCAACGCTGCCACCCGCCTTGATCACTTAGAAAGCTAAAAGCAGCGCCGTAATTTCGAACATAAGTTATGTCAAAAATTGGCAATATATTGATATCGTAATACAGTGGAACGTTGGCTAAAATCCATAGCTTGCTGGCTTGATCAATAATAATCACCAGCAAACCTAAAACTAAAAACCATAATCCATTGGCGTTCAAATCCTTAAACGACATTACGCAAACTTCCTTACTTCACCAGCGCCTTCTACGTTCTCAATACAGCGACCACATAAGTCTTTATGTTCTTCATTTTGGCCAACTGACTCCACATGGTGCCAACAACGCTCACATTTTTCAGCCGAACTTGCAGCAACGCTAATGAATAAGCCATCAACTTCTGAATCAAAGGCATCATCCGTTTTTTCTGATAGTGGCGCAATTGATACTGTTGAAGTAATTAGAACAAACCTAAGCTCGTCTTCTAGCGTTAGCAGAACATCTTTAATCTGATCACTGACATAAAGTGTCACGTCAGCGGCTAACGAAGCGCCCACTAGCTTGTCTTTTTTTGCAATTTCTAGAGCACGGTTTACTTGCTCTTTAACTGCTAATACTTGAGACCAGTAGTCGTCACCTAATTCGCCATCAGAAGCAAATTTCTCAATTCCTTCGTACCAAACACCTGTGAATACAAACTCTTCACGCTCACCTGGAAGCTCTTGCCAAATTTCTTGTGCAGTAAATGACAATACCGGTGCCATCCAACGCGTCATTGCTTCTGCAATGTAGTAAAGCGCTGTTTGACAAGAACGACGAGCTGTAGAATCTGCTTTCGCAGTGTATTGACGGTCTTTGATAACATCTAAGTAGAAGCTACCTAAGTCTACTGAACAGAAGTTCATTAGCTTTTGCATAACGTTATGGAATTGGTACTTGTCATAAGCCGTTACGATTTCGTTTTGCAAACGTGCAGCCTTACTTACAATCCAGCGATCAAGTGCCACCATATTTTGTTCAGCAACTAAATCCGTTTCTGGATTAAAGCCATTTAAGTTAGCTAATAAGAAACGAGACGTGTTACGAATACGACGGTAAGTATCTGCCGAGCGTTTGAAAATTTCTTTATCAACGGTCATTTCGCCAGTGTAGTCTGTTGAGGCTACCCATAAACGAAGAATATCGGCACCGTACACATCCGTGATTTCTTTTGGCGCAATGATGTTGCCTAATGATTTAGACATTTTATGGCCGTTTTTATCAACGGTAAAACCATGCGTTAATACTTGATTATATGGCGCTTTGCCATTCATCGCAGTACCTGTCATTAACGACGACATAAACCAACCACGGTGTTGGTCTGAGCCTTCTAAATATAGATCTGGAGCGGTATCAAACTCATCACGCTGATCGACCACAAAGTAATGTGTTACGCCTGAATCAAACCAAACGTCTAGCGTATCTTCTACTTTGCGATATTGACTTGCTTCTTCACCAAGTAACTCAGCTGAATCAAGATCCCACCAAGCTTGAATACCTTCTTTTTCAACACGTTGAGCAACCTTTTCCATTAGCTCTATGCTATTTGGGTGCAACTCATCTGTTTCATTATGAATGAATAGAGTAATTGGCACGCCCCAAGTACGTTGACGTGAAATACACCAATCTGGACGACCTTCAACCATTCCTTTTATGCGGCCTTCACCCCATTCAGGCAACCACTCTACGTTTTTAATCTGTTCGATAGATTGCTGACGAAGACCGGCTTTGTCCATGCTGATAAACCACTGAGGTGTTGCACGGAAAATAATTGGTGTTTTATGTCTCCAACAATGTGGGTAGCTATGTTCGAAGGCTACATGCTTAAGTAACTTGCCTTTTTCTGTCAACAAAGCAACAACGTTATCGTTTGCTTTAAAGACGTGCTGACCCTCAAAAAATTCAGTACCTGGTACGTAGACTCCATTTGGCCCAACTGGGTTTGCTACTTCAATGTTGTACTGTAAACCAACCGTGAAGTCTTCTTGACCATGCCCAGGTGCAGTATGTACACAACCTGTACCCGCGTCAGTGGTAACATGATCACCTAAGATCATTGGGATAGAAAAATCATAGAATGGGTGATTAGCTTGAACTAACTCTAAATCAGCCCCTTTACAATGACCTAAAACACTAAATTCAGTGATATCAAAACGTGCCATACAATCCGCAACTAAGTCAGTTGCTAGTACTAATCTAAATGGCTTATCAAAACCTTCAGCAGACTTAACTTGAACTAGAGAATACTCAACACCTCCGCCTAAAGAGATGGCACGGTTAGCAGGAAGTGTCCAAGGAGTGGTTGTCCAGATTACAAAAGATACATCACCCTCGCCTTTTCCGGCGTCTAGTTCTGAAAACTTAGCTGCAACAGCGTCACTGTCTACCGCGGTAAACATAACATCGATTGCAGGAGATACTTTGTCTTGATATTCAACTTCGGCTTCAGCAAGCGCCGAACCGCAGTCTGTACACCAGTGAACAGGCTTAGCACCTTTTTGTAGATGGTCGTTATCAATGATTTTACTTAACGCACGAATAATATTAGCTTCAGAGCCGAAATCCATTGTTTTATATGGGTTGTTCCAGTCACCTAAAACACCTAAGCGAACAAAACTGGTTAGCTGACCGTCAATTTGCTTTTGCGCGTATTCACGGCACTTCTGACGGAATGTTGCAGCGTCTACCTTCTTACCAGGCTTACCTACTTTTTTCTCAACCATTAACTCAATTGGAAGACCATGACAGTCCCAACCTGGTACATAAGGCGAATTAAAATCAGATAGCGTTTTAGACTTTACAATAATGTCTTTTAAAATTTTATTAACTGAGTGACCTAAGTGAATATCACCGTTTGCATATGGAGGGCCGTCATGCAAAATGAAGCTCTTTTTACCTTTTTTTGCAGCACGAATTTGACCGTACAAATCTTTGTTGGTCCATTCGTCTAACATTTTTGGCTCACGCTGTGCCAAGTTACCGCGCATAGGGAACGCAGTTTCAGGTAAATTAAGAGTATGTTTATAATCACTCATGGTTATTTGATTCCATATTGACTTAGTTTGGATTTAGCCGTTGCTACATCCAGTTTAATTTGAGAAATGAGTTGTTCTATCGACTCGAACTTTTGTTCGTCTCTAATTTTACTTAGAGGTTTAATCGATAACCTTTGCCCATACACTTGTTGGTCAAAGTTAAATATATTTACTTCTAACACCGGCTTTACGCCATCTAACGTTGGCTTATTGCCAATATTTGCAACGCCATAAAAGATCTGCTTGTTCAATTCAACTTCAACAACAAACACACCTTTGATAGGTAGCACTTTCCTTTTCACAGCAATGTTCGCCGTAGGAAAACCAAATTTACGACCATTTTTTTGGCCATGTATCACACGGCCCTGCATCACAAATGGTTCACCGAGTAAATCTTCCGCTGCTTTAAAATCAGCGTCTTGTAAATACTTTCGAATTGCCGTGCTGCTGGCTCTTTGGTCTGAATAGTTAAACGTTTTTGTATCTTCAACACTAAAACCACAAAGCTCTGACTCTTTTTGCAGTAATGCAAAGTCGCCACTGCGTTTCACACCAAACTTAAAATCATCACCAACAATTAAGTGTTTTACACCTAATTGCTCCACTAACAAAGACTCAATAAACTCGTCCGCTGCCATCGCTGCAAACTCTTTGTTAAAACGGACACATATGAGACGGTCAATTCCGAGTTTTTCTAACTTTTTAAACTTATCTCTAAAGGTCAACACTCGCGCAGCGGCTTTATCACCTAAAAACACTTCCTGCGGTTGAGGTTCAAAAATCATCACGGCAGATGGAACACCATGCTTTTTAGATTCAGTTTTCAGCTTGTCCAACACATGTTGATGGCCCATGTGTACACCGTCAAAATTACCTATCGTTAAAACACAGTTTTTGTGTTTTTCGGATAAATTGACTAAACCTCTAACTAACTCCATTTGACCTTCATAAACTGTTAAAAAAAACCCAAGAATTATAACGGCAAAGCTAGGCTAATTACTACCCAGAGCGTTCGATAAAGCAACAATTATGTAATATAAATTGAGATTAAATTAAGCGCCCTGTCTAAAATGCCGTTTACGTGTTCCAAATAAAATTAAACTCACAAAATAAACCACTACAGCAACACCAATTAATGAAAACAGCATCACTGATTCTTGCCAAAACGACTCCGTAGCAAACCAACCTGAGCGTTTAATATATTCAAGAGCGGCTACCATAAAAATGGTTGCAGCCACTAAACGAGCAATCCAACTCATCGTAGCTTTTGATAGCTTATACACGCCCTGTTGATGTAATCCCCAATATAACATGCCGGCATTTAATGTTGCTGACATAGCCGTAGCAATTGCTAAGCCTACAAAACCATAAAATGGCGCCAGCATAAAGTTGAAAACTATATTGGATAACATCGCAATAATGCCTAGCCGAACCGGTGTTTTGGTATCTTGTCTAGCAAAATAGCCTGGTGCGAGAACCTTAACGGTCATATAACTAACCAATCCTGATGCATAACCCATGAGGGCAAAATAAACTTGCTGGCCATCGGTAGCAGTAAACTCACCATGCGTATACAAAATTTTAATAATTAAAGGACCTAAAACAATTAAGCCTGCAAGTGCAGGAAACGCCATTAATAGCACCATTTTTAACGCCCAATCCATGGTTTCTTGAAACTTCGCTGGATTATTGGTGCTATGTAGTTTTGACAAGCTTGGCAGAATAACCGTGGCGATACCGATTCCAAACAGCCCTAGAGGAAATTCAATTAACCGATCTGCGTAATACAACCAACTAATAGAGCCCGTCATTAAAAAAGAAGCGATAACCGTATCAACTAGTGCATTTAATTGATGAACCGACACACCTAATATCGCCGGCAACATAAGAAGACGGATGCGCTTAACATGCTCATCATTCCATCCCCATTTGGGCCTGACTAACAAACCAGCCTTAGCTAAAAACGGCCACTGGAAAAAAAACTGGACTAACCCGCCAACAAACACGCCTATGGCAAGGGCATAAGCGGTATCACTAAAAGTGTCTTTAAACAGAATGGCACAGGCAATAATAGAAATATTGAGGAATACCGGTGTAAATGCAGCCACAGCAAATTTATTATAAACATTTAAGACTGCGCCAGATAAAGCAACAAAGGTAATAAAAAATAAATATGGAAACGTGATTTTTAATAATGCAGAGGCCATATCAAATTTAGCGGCATCTTCGCCGCCTTGCCACCAATCAATAAACCAACCAGTACCAAAAACCATGACAATAATTGGCGAGGCGACAATCGCAAAAGCGGTTAAGCCCAAAACAATCACGCCTAGCGTGCCAGAAACCTTAGCCACTAGCTCTCGAACCGCATCGTCTCCATGTTTTTCTTTTACTTCTGATAAAACAGGGACAAACGCCTGAGCAAACGCACCTTCGGCAAACAAGCGCCTTAGAAAATTAGGAATGCGATTAGCAAATAAATAAACATCAGCGTTAACGCCCGCACCTACAAAGGTAGCAATGACAACATCCCTGACTAATCCTAATACCCTTGATATAAGAGTCATGAACGAAACGATCAGACTCGACTTTAATAACGCCAAAATATTTCCTTTAACCGCAACATAATAAAACTCGCATAGCTTGCCAGACTTTTAGTCATTTATAAATTAGCTTTTCCATTTAAAATGATTTGACAAAAGCGTTACAAAAAGGCAAACTCCTCGGCCTTAAAAAACCGGTTATTTGAATTAAAAAAGTTTAGGAGTCAGCCTTGGCTAACATTAAGTCTGCTAAGAAACGCGTTATAACTTCTGAGAAGGCTCGTCGTCACAATGCAAGCCGTCGTTCTATGATGCGTACTTTCATGAAAAAAGTTGTAACAGCTATCGAAGCTGGTCAAAAAGAAACTGCACAAGAAGCATTCACTGCACTTGTTCCAGTTCTTGACCGTTATGCAACTAAAGGTCTAATTCACAAAAACAAAGCAGCACGTCATAAGAGTCGTTTAAACGCTCAAATTAACGCGCTATAATTTTTGTAATTATACTTTTTAAAAAACCGGAACTCGTTCCGGTTTTTTTATATCTAAAATTTGGCTTTGCTATAGGCGCTAGTAAACACCAATACCTGAACAAACACCAATACCTGAACAAACACCAATAAATCACTAAATGTCAAAAATCTAATAAACCGCTAGAATATTTAACAACGCGGCCGCTAACATCATCAAATAAGTTAATATCCCACCAACAGTACGGGCAATTGACGTACCAGCGCTTTTACCTAAACCCATTGCATGAAACAAACGTCCAATTAGTAACGCCGTTCCTAAAATATTAAGCACCCAAACCTCTGCCTTGTTAAGCTCTAAAAAAGCTAGTAACAATAAAGCCAATGGTACATATTCAGCAAAATTAGCATGAACTCTAATTGCCCGGTGCAACGTATTAGACTCACCATGACCAATACCAACTTTGTGTACTAGTCGTAGCTTTATAATACGAAACGACAGAGCTACATAAAACACGGCTAACATACCGGCATAAAATGCAGTGTATTTAATTATCATTATGATTCCCCTTTTCTTCTAAAACAAAAAAACGCCACATATGCGGCGTTTTTTATTACTAGTTAGCGTTAGGTTTACGCTAAAACTTCGGCAAGCTTAGCGCTTACACTTTCAACAGCTTGTGTACCATCAATGGTAGCAAATTTAGTATTACCAGCTTCCGCTTCCGCTTTGTAATATGCAACTAGTGGTTGAGTTTGCTCATGATAAACGCCTAAACGCTTACGAACAGTTTCAGGTTGATCATCATCACGAATCAACAAGTCATCACCGGTTTCGTTGTCTTTACCTTCAACCTTTGGTGGGTTGTAAACAACATGATAAACACGACCAGACGCCGGATGAACTCGACGGCCAGCCATACGGTCAACTATCACTTCATCTGGAACGTCAAACTCTAAACAGTAATCTACAGAGATACCATTTTCTTTCATTGCATCAGCTTGTGGAATGGTACGAGGAAAACCATCTAACAAAAACCCATTTTCACAATCCGCTTTGGCAATGCGCTCTTTCACTAAACCAATAATTAAATCGTCTGATACTAATTGACCAGCGTCCATTACCTTTTTAGCTTGTAAGCCTAACTCAGTTCCTTCTTTGATAGCAGCACGTAACATGTCACCAGTAGAAATTTGTGGAATGCCAAATTTATTCATTAAAAATTGGGCTTGTGTACCTTTTCCGGCACCTGGTGCGCCTAGTAAAATAATCCGCATGAAATGTTCCCCTGCAAATCCAAATGATAATTTAAGTTTTTATAGCCAGAATCTTGGCACAATAACCCATTGATAACAAGCCGATATGGTAAGGATTCATTCACCGTTTTGTTAATTTTACTTTGCATGCTTATAAATTGAGCATAAAAAAGGGGCAACCGAAGCTTCCCCTTTCATTTAAAACTATTTTTATTTCATAAAGCTAACGTTATTAGCGTCGCTTTTTAAACAATTACTTTGCTAAAGACAGCATCAACGTATTTAGACGCTTAACAAATGCTCCTGGATCTTTAATCGTTCCTCTTTCAGCCAAAGTAGCTTGGTCAAGTAACACTTCAACCCATTGTTTGTATTGCTCTTCGTCTTGCACTTGATCAACATGCTTCACTAATTCGTGCTCCATGTTAACTTCAAATACAGGCTTAACATCTGGTACTTCTTGACCCATTTGCTTCATCAGCTCAATCATTTGTGGGCTCATGTCGCTATTGCCCGTTACAATACAAGCTGGCGAATCAGTTAGACGGTGAGATACTTTCACTTCTTTAACTTTTCCGTCAAGTGCTGTTTGGAAGCGCTCAATGCTTGACGCAAATGCTTTATCAGACTCTTCTTGAGCTTTTTTAGACTCTTCGTCTTCTAAGTCACCTAAATCAAGATCGCCACGCGTAACAGAAACAAGTTGTTTACCATCAAAGTCAGTTAAATGTGACATTAACCACTCATCGATACGATCAACCATGAGTATCACTTCGATACCTTTCTTACGGAAGATTTCAAGCGCTGGGTTATTTGCAGCAGCTTCAAATGTATCCGCAACAAGATAATAAATTTTATCTTGGCCCTCTTTCATACGCTCTACGTAATCTGGGAAGGAGACAGATTGAGTTGCATCATCATTGTGAGTTGACGCAAATCGTAATAACTTAGCAATTGCTTCTTTATTTGCGAAGTCTTCTGCTGGACCTTCTTTAAGGACTTGGCCAAATTCGTTCCAGAACACTTGATAGTTTTCTTTATCGTTTTTGCCCATACGATCAAGCATTTTTATAACGCGAGAAGTACACGCTTTACGTAATGCTTGAGTTACCTTGTTATCTTGTAAAATTTCACGAGAAACGTTTAGTGGTAAATCATTTGAATCAATTAAGCCTTTTACAAAACGTAAGTACGTTGGCATAAACTGTTCAGCGTCGTCCATAATGAAAACACGTTGAACATATAATTTCAGACCACGTTGTTTATCTCGATTCCAAAGATCAAATGGTGCTTTCTTAGGAATATATAATAGTGATGTGTACTCATTAGTACCTTCAACTTTGTTGTGAGCCCACGTTAGTGGATCTTCAAAGTCGTGGCTAATGTGCTTGTAAAACTCTTTATAGTCTTTGTCTTCGAGCTCAGACTTATCTAATGTCCAAAGCGCATCCGCTTTATTGATAACTTCCCACTCGCCTGGCGTTGCTACGATTTTTTCACCATCTTCACCTTCAGATTCTGGTGTGCCCTCTTTCCACATCTCTACTGGTGTTGAGATATGATCTGAGTATTTTTTTATAATTTGGCGAAGTTTATAATCTTCAGCAAACTCTTTTTCATCTTCTTTTAAGAATAATGTAATTTCTGTGCCACGAGTCGCTTTCTCAATCGTTTCGATTGTATATTCGCCTTCACCTTCACTTGTCCACTCAACGCCATTATCTTTGCTGTCACCGGCCTTGCGAGAGCGAACAGTTACTTTATCGGCAACAATAAATGCCGAGTAAAAGCCAACACCAAACTGACCAATAAGTTGCGAATCACGTGCCTTATCACCCGTTAGGTTTTTAAAGAAATCAGCTGTGCCTGACTTTGCGATTGTACCTAAGTGGTTAGCAGCATCTTCAGCATTCATACCAATACCATTATCTTCAATCGTTACGGTATTTTTTTCGGCATCAAAACTTACACGAACACGCAGTTGTCCGTCATTTTCGTATAGATCATTGTTAGATAACGCTTCAAAACGAAGCTTATCTGCTGCATCGGCTGCGTTGGAGATAAGTTCACGCAAGAAAATCTCTTTGTTTGAGTACAAAGAGTGGATCATTAATTGTAATAGTTGTTTTACTTCGGTTTGAAAACCGTGAGTTTGTTTACCTTGAGTGGCTGCTTCTGCCATGGTCAGGGTCTCCTTTATGTTTTACGTATTAAGACTTTAATCGTTTGATGACAAGTAAATAGGAGTGCACCTTAGGGTTTTCAAGGTCTATAAAAGTTTATTCTTGAAAAAAATGATATTTAATTTAAAAAAACGGGGGAGGTTCAAATTTAGAATTGTTTACGGCCCATTAACGCATGGCTCATTGTTGATGTATCGACCATTTCTAATTCGCCACCAACTGGAATTCCATGGGCAATACGTGTAATTGAGACATTATTAGACTTGCAGATATCTGCAATGTAATGAGATGTTGCTTCGCCTTCTACACTTGGGTTTAGCGCGAGAATAACTTCTTCTACTGCTGGTTTTGTTGGGTCAGTTCCATCACTTGCTAATACTTCCTCTAACTGAGATAAGCCAAGCTCCTGTGGACCAATTCCGTCTATCGGCGATAAACAACCGTGTAACACAAAGTACCGACCTGAATAATGACCACTTTGTTCAACCGCAGCCAAATCTGATACTGACTCTACAATACATAATAAGGCATTTTGAGTTCGACGAGTATTAGTGCATATATCACACAGCTCTAACTCTGTGTAATTTCGGCATTGCTGGCACTGACCGATATCTGCCAACCCCTTCGCTAATGTATTAGCTAATTCAGTACCCGCTTGACGCTTATGCTGCAGTAAATGATAAGCCATGCGTTGTGCCGTTTTTGGACCTACGCCGGGTAAACACTGTAATTGCTCAATCATTTTCTGTAATAAACTAGCTTGCACTGAATTAACCTCTTAATTTACATGTAATCTATCTTGTGGCTTAAAACGGCATCTTCATGCCTGGAGGCATGCCCATTCCACCTGTCAATTTACCCATTTGCTCTTTATTCATTTCTTCAACACGACGTACTGCGTCGTTCACAGCGGCCGCTAACAGATCTTCAATCATGTCTTTGTCGTCTTCCATTAAAGACTCGTCTAACTCAACACGTTTGACGTTGTGGCTTCCTAGCATAGTTACTTTAACAAGACCTGCACCAGACTCACCAACCACTTCCATTTTTGCCAAGTCTTCTTGCATCTTTTGCATTTTTTCTTGCATTTGTTGGGCTTGTTTCATGATGTTGCCCATTCCGCCTTTAAACATAATATTTTCCTCTCAATTTTATCCGCTTAGTATGCGGTCTAATTTGTGTAAAACAAGGTTTTGTCCCTTGCTATAAAGGTTTAATTGAATTGTCGATTAATTTTGCGCCGAATTCGTTAATCAATGTGTTCACCATTGGATCTTGGTGAATACTATCTTCTGCGCGCTGTTGTCTATTTAAGTTAATATTTTGCTGAATATCAGCTGGGGCTGTTGTTGTAATAGCGCTTTTGTTAATTATAAATTCAGAAGCCGGCGCTAGTTGTGCAACTACAGCTGTTAATTCTTGTTCAGACTTTTCATTTAGTAAGTGAGCGAATTCTTGGCGAACTATCAATTCTATTCGCTCACCATCTATATTAACTTCACTATTTAATGCCAGTTGGCGACCTAAGCCTTGTAGATGAGATTGCTCTATCATCGCCGCCCAACGGTCAACTTCGTGCGCATAACGCACTGATTCACTCTCTACGTCTTGTAAACTGGACTCATCAATTACTTGAACGTGTTCGGCTTCTACTAAATTTGCATTATGTTTCGCATTTTGCTCAGAGCTTAATGTTTCAATTGGCGCATTTTCACTTGCCAAAGTAGCATTTTGTTCACTTGTTTGATGAAGAACTTCTTCTGTAGCTTGATGTTCGGAGTTTTTTATATTTGTCTGTTCAGCTAAATCTGTTTTAGCTTTGTTGACGTTCCCTAAGTCTATGCCTCGACTTGCTAATATAGCGAGAACAGGGTTTTGCTCAGCACCATCAGGAAATACAGGATTTTCTGAAGCTAGTGGTTGCTCGGAGTATGCATTGCCCTGTGATGCAGTATCCAAATTAGAGTCGACAACAGGATCATTGCCAAACGAATCGCTATTTTGATATTGGTACTGTTCGCTGACATCATTTTCATCATACATGACATGACCGTAATCTGGGACAGGTTCAGCAGGTTCAGCAGGTTCAGCAGGTTCAGCAGGTTCAGCAGGTTCACTCTCAGATTGAACTGATTTATTTGCAACCGCTACTTGCTCTATTTCATGCAAAACCTCAGGAACTTTAACCTTAACTTGGCTTGGCGAAGCTACCTCATTAAGGTTTTTTTTTTCTAGCTCTTGAGGCTGTGCAGGGCTGAATGCTAACAACCTTAAACACGCCATTTCCAGCGCTGAGGCTGGGTCTGAGCTATAAGGCAGTTCTTTTTTGCTTTGAATGAGAAGCTGATAGTTTACTTGAATTTGCTGTGCCGATACGGCTAACGCTAAAGACTTTATTAAATCTTCGTTCGTTTCGCTTAATTGGGCAGCACTAGGAAGTAACTGACACATAGCAATTTGGTGCGTCAACGTGAGAAGATCGTCAAATATTTTTTCAAAATCTGGCTGTTGTTGTCGTAATCGAGAGAACAGGTCAACGAGTTGTGCAGAATCCTTATTTGCTATCAAACATAAGATTTGCTGACTCCATGTTTGATCTACCGTACCTAACATTTGTTGCACTATAGACAGTGTGACATTTTGTCCTGATTGAGCAATCGCTTGGTCAGTTAGACTCAAACCATCACGCATACTTCCCCTAGCATACTTCGCTAGCAGCACAAGTGCTTCAGGCTCATAAGGGATTTTTTCTGCATTTAATATATAAGTAAGTTGATCGCCAATTTGTTGAATTGATAGGGCTTGTAAGTTGAATTGCAAACACCTAGATAAAATAGTCACTGGTAGCTTTTGCGGATCCGTAGTCGCAAATAAAAATTTTACGTGCTCCGGAGGCTCTTCAAGCGTCTTTAATAACGCGTTAAAGCTATGACGCGATAACATGTGGACTTCATCGATTAAATAAATCTTATATCGACCACGCGTAGGGGCGTACTGAACATTATCTAAAATTTCGCGAGTATCACCAACTTTAGTTCTTGACGCGGCATCTATCTCGATTAAATCAACAAAACGGCCTGCATCAACATCCAAACAAACCGGACATTGCCCACAAGGCTCTGCAGAAATACCGGCCTCGCAATTTAAACTTTTAGCAAATATTCGAGCGATTGTAGTTTTACCAACACCTCTTGTACCAGTAAATAAATAAGCATGATGAGTGCGTTGTTGAGTTAACCCGTTAATAATTGCCGACTTAACATGATCTTGACCAACAAGTTCAGAAAACTTAGTGGGCCGCCATTTTCTTGCTAATACTTGATAACTCATGACAGCTCACCCTTCATAAACAATTACTCACCTTCAAATGAAGTTAAGCTATAACAATCGATATCAAGCTTTGACAGTCGCGATTCACCACCGATATCGGGTAAATTAACCACAAAACAGGCATCTGAAACATTCGCACCTAATTTTCTTATCAACTTCATGGTAGCTTCAATTGTGCCACCCGTTGCTAATAAATCATCAACCATCAGAACTTTATCTGTTTCTGTTAGTGCGTCAGTATGAAGCTCTAGAATGTCTTCACCATATTCTAATTGATAAGCCTGTGAATAAACTGCTCTAGGTAACTTGCCAGGCTTTCTAACAGGAATAAACGAGACGTTCAGCTTGTAGGCTAACGGCGCGCCAAAAATAAAGCCTCTTGCTTCTGTTCCAACAATAGCGGTAATACCCGAATCTTTATAACGCTCATAAAATGCGTTAATTGTGGCTGAAAATGCCTCGGCATTCTGCATGAGGGACGTAACATCTCTAAACTGAATACCTGGCTTTGGATAGTCTGGTATTGTTTTAATACTATTTTTAATCAAATCCGACATTTCGGCTCTCTTTGACTTAACTTAAGGCAAGTATGCCAGAAGCCTTTGATATGAAAAATACCTTTGCAAAGATATTTTTCTATTCGATTACAATTACGCCTTTATCGGAAAAATCTTTCAGCGCTGAACGCAAGAAATTTGATATTTTTTCAGGATCAGAGTCTTGCTCATTTGATTGAAAATAGGAAAATAAATCGTTAAATGTCGCGTTGTTTCGTTGTTCAATATAATTGAGCAAATAGATTGAAGCGTGATTAGTATGTAAAAAGCACACCTCACCCTGGTGATCTAAATACACAACAAGACAAGTGGCTATTGGTTTAAGCTCAGCGATGCGCTCTGCTTTAATTGTATGAACAGGATAATGATAGGCCAATGCCCATGTTGAGTCCGGAACATTCAAAGTGCTACGTTCATGCCATTCATCATTTTTTGTGGGTGGTTCTTGCAATGAAACGGTTAATTCTACCCATTCATAGTGAGCTAATTCATGTAAATACGGAGGTACAACCACTCCACTTTCTTTGACATGCTGTCCTGTTAAAAATAGCAAAAACTGCTCGGCAATATCCACAAAGTAAGGCGATGATTTTTCACCATAAATTAAAAACGCTCGAATAAGACTATGCCACTGTGCGTCTGTGAATACTGTCTTTAGTACGGGAAATGCATTAGCACAAAAGCCTTCCGCATTGTTAAACACAAGCTCTTGGTAAACTTTTAAACGCCTCGCCTCAAAGTGATTAGACTCTGCGGGGTTAATAATGGCTTCGGTTAAAGACTTTTGTAATTCACGAAAACCTAAAGACTGGCTACTCGAACTTTTAGCAGATTGTGAAAGGTTTTTATGATCATTTTTCATACCGAGGATGGTCGCTTACTAAACTTGTTTTGAATTGCACTAATTTGGCCTGTTTCACCTAACATTTCTGATAATTCTGGAATATTAAAATCGCGTTCTAATAACGTAGGAAATACACCGTGACATTGGTAAGCATACTCTAAAAGAGACCAAACTTCGGGCTTAACTGCACTACCATGAGTGTCTATTTTTAAGTCATCATCTTCATCATAATGTCCAGCTATATGACCACATAAAATGGCAGTTGAGGGCATAGCTTGAATAAACGATTTGGCATCATAATTATGATTAATACTATTTACGTAAACATTATTCACGTCGAGCAACAAATCACACTTCGCCTCCTCTAATACAATTTGAGTGAACTCTATTTCATTTAATTCATTAGATGGCGATAAATAATAGGATACATTTTCTATTGCTATTTTTCGCTCGAGTATATCTTGGACTTGTTGAATTCGTTTTGCTACATAACGAGCAGCATCATACGTAAATGGTATGGGCATTAAGTCATAAACATGACCATTAGACGAACAGTAACTTAAGTGTTCAGAATAAGATTCAACGTTATAAGCGTCTAAAAAAGATTTTACATTTTTTACAAATTCAATATCTAGTGGATCAGGGCTACCTAAAGAAAGTGATAAGCCGTGTGTAGATAAGGGTATATTTTCGGTGAGCTCCTTTAATGGTTTTTGATATAAGCTATTCATTCGCATCCAATTCTCTGGCGCGACTTCAACGTAATCGATATTAGCCGATAAAATTTCTTTATTCATACTAACCATTTCGCGTCGATAACCTAATCCAACTCCCTTAACCATTACTGCCCCTTTAAAATTAAAAAAGCAGCCAGCAAGGCTGACTGCAACTTAAGGTCCAACTCAGTTAGAGTGTGCCGCCACATTTACCTTCGCCGCACTTACCTTCTTTAGCCTTGTTAGCTTTGTCTTTCATTTTACCTTTCATTTTGTCAGCACCGCATTTGCCTTCGCCGCACTTACCTTCTTTAGCCTTGTTAGCTTTGTCTTTCATTTTTTCTTTCATTTTGTCAGCGCCACATTTGCCTTCGCCGCACTTACCCTCTTTAGCTTTTTTAGCTTTGTCTTTCATTTTGTCTGCGCCGCATTTACCTTCGCCGCACTTACCCTCTTTAGCCTTTTTAGCTTTGTCTTTCATTTTATCTGCGCCGCATTTACCTTCACCGCACTTACCTTCCATATTTTCTATCTGATAACCAGTTTCAAGTGTTGTTGCTTGAAAAGACATTGATTGAGCAGAAGCGATTGAAGATGTAGCTAAAGCAGCCAGACCTAATGCTGCCAGTGTTGCTTTTTTATTAGTATTCATATTAATCCCGTTTATTTTATTTAGTCGAAATATTAGATAGTTATTAAAAAGACCGACAAATACCAACTAATATTTCATTATCATCTATAGTTTTATTTAAATGAAAAAAATAGCAAGTGTTTAATATTGACTATAATTAGTTAATTAGGCATTAGCGAGGTTTCATATGATCTTTAACCATTTAGATACGTCTTTTAGAGACCGTTTATCGGGTTTATACAGCGAGGAATACTTTGTTCAAGTATTTCATCGTGAATGGCATAGGATGTTACGCGAGAAAGATGCTCTGTCAGTATTAATAATTCACCCGCACTTAAATACAAACCGAGAAGACGATAAATTAGCATTTAAACTTGTATCAGAGTCAATTAAACGCAGTACAAAACGATCTACGGACTTAGTGTGTCGTTTTCACTCAAATGAAATTGCGATAGGATTATTTAATCTTGACGAAAGTGGCACTGAAGCTGTAGTAAAACGTATCATCAGCGATATAAATGAAAGCTTAGGGAATTTTACCTACCCTATCGATTTGTCCATTGGTGCACTCAATCTTTTTCCATCACCCACCATTGATTTAGAAGAAGTATTTTTAAAAACGGAAAAGTTGGCTGACGCAGCAGAGCTTGAAGGAAAAAATGCATATAAACTGGAATACTTGAGCTTACATTAGCTGGATCATATTTTAAGGTTCTTGAAAAGGTTTTGAAGATTGGCGTTTATGTAACAAGGTACCGATCGTTAATTGAATGTGCATCATAAGGTTGAATAATTTGATATAAAAAAACCGCCTGAAGGCGGTTTTTTTTTACATTAACGGTGAAATTAAAGTTTTACGCCATCGCGTTCAGCTGCTTCACGAATATACGCTTCCCAGCTAGCTGCAGACTTTGCAGTGTTCTTTTCTTTCATTGCTAACTTTATAGCTTTGTGAGCTTGTTTCCACTGGCGCTGATAAAAGTGAGCTTCAGCAATCGCCATGTAGACAACACCCTTGCGCTCAACTCCAGCATCTAGTGCTTTATTATACGCAACAACGGCTTCTTTATTCTTTTCTAAAGCCAAAAGCATATTACCTTGGTCTTTATAAAGGTCGCCATCATTAGCCAATTGTGCTGCTTGACCATAATACTCGGCCGCTTTTGCAAATTCTTTTGCATTACGGTAAGTGCTGGCTAAAACAGACAGTGACTGTCTAGACTTTTTAATCAAACCCTCTTTCAAGTGTTTCTCTTGAACAACTGCAGATTTGTAAGGAATACCGTTAGTTGAATATAATTGAGCTAGCTGTTTAATCTGGTTTTCTGTTTCCAAGAAACCCTGTTTATAAGCTAATTCAAGTGTAGACAAACCACGCTCGTAGTCCTCTGTAGTCATATAAAAAGAGCCAAGCTGAGTCCACCACTTAGGGTTTTCTGGGAACACCTTAACAAGGTCTTCTACTGCTTTTGTAGCTTCTTTATACTTTTTAGACTCGTAGTACGATGCCATGATGATAATGTACGGATTTTGGTTTGGTGTCTCAAACAATTCAATCGCACGACGAGCAGGCTTAATCGCCTTATCGTACTCTTTCATTTCGTATAACACGTTCGCCATTCTCAAGTAAGTTGTAGGATCTTCATCTAATGAAAAATCTAAAAACTCTTGGTAATGTTTTAATGCCGTCTCAAAATCACGTTCTTGAAGAGACAAGTCCGCGATAAGCTTTATCGTTGCAGCATGGTCAGTGAACGGCAATACATCAGCTTTTTTCGCTTTTTTTAATCTCTCAAGAGCTACTGGAGCTTTACCTTCAATGCCGGCATACATGTTACCGATAAAACGATCAACATAAGCTTTGTCAAATGCGCCTTTTGGTTCAATCTCAAGAAGCAATTCTAGTGCTTCATTGACTTTATCTTCTGAGTACAACTCAAAAGCGGCGCCAATTTTTTTACCTACACGTTGTCCTAAAACCTGTCCACCACGCTCCTTCTTACGGCGCTCAACTTCTTCTAACTTATCGTTAGGAACTTTAGCACTCGCTGGAAGTGTAGCAAAGATAGATAATGCAGTTAATGAAACTGTTAGAAACTTAATTACAGAATTCATATTAATTGCCCCCATCTAGATTGAAGTCTAACTGAACTTGAAGACCAGTCTGACGCTGTGGTTTTCCATCTACAACTTTAGGCTTATATTTCCATCTTTGAAGTGCACGTCTTGCTTCTCTATCGAAAACACGGCGCGGTTCTGAGTTGATAACTTGAACATTCTCAACTCCACCGACTTCATTAATTTCAAAACTAAGTTGTACCCAACCTGAAATGCCGTCTCGTTGCGCTTTCGCAGGAAACTTAGGCTCAATTCGAACGATCGGTGTTGCGTCACCGTCTCGTATAAGAGCGCCTGGGCCATTCAAACCAGCACTTGCACCACCTACATCAACAGAAGGCATATTAAAGCTAATACCTCCGGCATCTGAAATCTGTGGTTCAGGATCAGGTTGCTGCGGTTTAGGCGGTTGTTTAGGTGGTGGAGGCGGCGGCGGCGGAACACGATTACGTTTCTGCGCTTTGCTCTCCGGCGGCGTAGTATTTATTTCGACTATGATATTCTCGAATTCATTCTGGTTGGACTTACCTCCACTAGAGATAAGTTCAGCCATGAATACGAACAAGCCGAATGTGATTACTACACCAACTATTATTGATGCAATAAATCTCAACATACTACTTCTTCTCCGCTGCGATTGAAATTTTCTCTATACCAGCAGACTTAATCGCATCCATTACTTTAACAACTACACCATGTTTTGCTTCTTTATCAGCTTGGATAATAACTGTATCCGTTGGCTGTTCAGCAATCATACGCTCAATGTTTGCTGCAACACGTTCTACGTCTACTTGACGCTTATCCATGTGCACTTCACCATTTGGCTTGATTGCGATAAAGATATTCGCTGATGGCTTATTGGTTGCGTTAGAAGCTTTTGGCTTCAATACATCAATACCGGCCTCTTTTACAAAAGACGTGGTAACAATAAAGAAGATAAGCATGATAAATACGATGTCTAACATCGGTGTCATATCAATTGCTGCATCGTCGTCATCACGAAAACGTTGTTTACGTGCCATAGTTCAATCTCCTAGTGATGTGGCAAGCTATCTACTAGCTTCTCTTTTGCCACTTTAACTCTTGTTTCAAGCCTTGAGCTGAAAAATATTCCAGATAAAGCTGCAACCATTCCAGCCATTGTAGGGATAGTTGCCATGGAAATACCAGCAGCCATTAGGCGTGGATTACCAGTTCCTTGTGATGCCATAGTGTCAAATACAGTTATCATACCTGTTACCGTACCTAAAAGGCCGATTAGAGGACACATTGCAACAAGAGTTTTAATAATTAACATTCTTGCATTTAATAGTTCGGATGCTTCAGAAACCCAAGCTTCACGGATTCTATGAGCACTCCAAGATGTGGTATCTGCTCGAGCGTCCCAGCTTGCGATTATATTATCGCGAACTTTAGGAAATTCAGCGGTTAAAAACCACCAACGCTCAATCATTAACGCCCACATAATTAGAAGAGCTGCGGCGACAAAGTAAAGTACAAAGCCGCCCGTGCCGATAAAATCCCTGACAGATTCCCATAGGCCTATCAGGTAAATCATCATTACGCTTTCTCCTTCTCAGCATGTGCTGCAATGATGCCTGCGCTTTGTTCATCTAGTACATGAACAATTGATTTAGCGCGTGCTGCTACAACACTGTGCACGAAGATTAATGGTAATGCTGCGATGATACCCATAGCTGTTGTTACCAATGCCATAGAGATTGAACCAGCCATTAGTTTCGGGTCACCCGTACCGAATAACGTGATTTGTTGGAAAGTTTCGATCATACCAACAACCGTACCTAGTAGACCTAAAAGAGGAGCTACTGCTGCAAGGATCTTAATAGTATTGATACCGCTTTCTATGCGAGGAGTTTCACGTAGAATAGCTTCATCTAATTTAAGTTCTAAATTCTCAACATCAGAGTCTTTATTTTCTTGGTATATTTTAAGAATACGGCCAAGAGCATTATTATCTTTAGGTGTTGAAGTATCTTTAAGCTGAGCTTTCATCTTAGAACCTTCACCTAGTGTGATTACTAAGCTACGCAATGCTAATAAGAAACCAAATGCTAAAACAACCGTAATTACATAACCTGGAGTACCACCTTGGTGATAACGATCTTCAAGTGTTGCTTTTTGAGTGTTTAGACGCAAGATACCACCGCGTGAAGGGTCAACGTAAAACGCAACTAATTCACCAGGAGTAGCATTCGCAAGATCTTCTGCAGATGAACGGTAGTGAGATTCAGCAGCTTTACCTAAGTGCTGAACGATTTGCACGTCAGAATTGTAGATAACATAGTCACCAGATTCTGTTACTAAGTTAAATGCACCAACTCGAGTTAGTTTTTCAACAGCAGAACCACCAGCAGTTGCCGATACTTCTTTGTCAAAAGATACAACTTTTGCAGACTCAGTCATTTCAGTCTGTAAAGCGATCCATAATTCTTCTAATTCACGCGTAGTAGGAAGTTTTTTAGCTTCAGCTAGCTCTGTTAATAGCTCAGCACGACCAGGGTACTGTGCAGAAATAATAGATGCTGAAACAGAACCCATAGTGTCACCAGCTGCTTGACGAACAACACCAAACATCTCACCTAGAGTACCTTTAGCGTTTTCTAGTTCTTGAGCACGAACCGCTAGTGTTTTTTCGTTTTGATTATATTGCTTTTGTAAACGAACACCACGATCTTTCTCGTCAGCTAGTTCTTTTTTAGCTTTGTTTAATAAACCTTGCTTGTCTGCTTTAAGAGCATTGAATTCTTGCTCACGTTTTTTATTTAAAGCGCCTTCAGAAATTCGGTCTTGTTTTACTTGCTTTAACAAGTCATCTAACTTGCCTTCAGCGCTTACATTAGCTACGAAGCCAGCTGATGAAACTACAGCCGCTAAAACCAATGAATTAAAAATCTTTTTCATGTGTTATTACTCCGCGGCAAAGATTGGTAATTTGATTAACTCATATGGCGCTTGCTTACGAGCCATACGTATTGTCAATGTCACATCTTTTAGGTACTCATCACCTAGTTTAGTCCAACCGCGAACGCTGTTGTCCCAAACCCAAGCACTTTTAAGATCTTTCGACTGTGCAATCAGTGCAATTCTGCCTACGTGAACGAAGTCTGCTGTAATTTCTTGGCCGCCTAAGTTCTCAGTAGCTTCCCAAGCTTCAACAGCTGTACCGTAATCTTTTTCAATTTGGTAAGCTTCTAATACTTGGCGGTACTTTTCTGAAGTACTCACGTTAGGGTTGATCATAGTTGCACGAAGTTTTTCAACACGAGCTACTCGGCGATCTAGTTTGATAGGCATATCAGCTTCAACAAACTTTTCTAGCATATCGATCATGCGATACATTAATGGAACAACGTTACGCTTTGTATTTTCAATCTCAGCGATTTGATCTTCTAAAGATTTGATCTCATCGTTCTGAGCAGCAACAAGCTTTGCTACGTGGTCGTTGTAAACTTTGTTAATTTCAGTTTCTGCAACAACATCACGGTATTCAAACATTAACTCGGTAGTTTGCTCTTGAATAGCGTTTATTTTTGTTTGTGATTTAGCAGCCGCTTTATGAATTGTGCGCTCTGCAGCGTGTATTTGCTCTAGAGGATCAGCAGCTAGTGCAGAACCGGCAAATGCAACCGCCCCTACGAGAGCTGAAGCTACTAGACTTAGTTTCATCTTTGACATAGTTCCCAACCAATGTATGTGTTTAAATTTCTATTTTAGAGTATTAACTCCGTATTTGCGGGATAACACCCACAAATAATCACTATGGAGTGTCCCAAACATATTCGTGAATGTCAATTCACTATATTGTATCTATTCGCATTTTTATAAAGTGTGCATTTCAGCATCAATAAACGACTAAAATATGCACTTTGACGTTTAACATAATCAATATGCATTCATATTTTCATAGCTTTAGTATAGAAAAGAATTACAGAATTAGTGACTGATACGATTGAATTTAAAACAATATGCTCAACAGAGCTCATTTCTTTTCGTTCAGAATTTAACTTTGTTAAAAAAGCAATGTCATTTGTTGCTTAAAAACACCCAGTACATCAGCTTCTTTATTAACTAGAATTGATTCCGCAATAGGATAAAGTTGTTTAGATATGTAATGTTCATAATCTAATGCATTGTCGTTAGAGTTATATTCCACAGGGCCTGTAATGGATATTACGTACTGAATTAACGAGCCTTTTTGATAAACATCACGCTGATAGTATCGGTTAGCTAACCTTGCTGCTTTAATTTGTGGTGGCGTAGTTTTGACATATTCCGACAAATGTTGCCGTATTCGTTTTCGATATACACATAAATCATCAAGCTTGCCATCCCGTAAATCTTTAATCGTATTTTCGACAAACTCACGACAAGGCTGTCCATCGAATATAAGTTCAAATAGTGTACGTTGAAATGACTTAGCGAGAGGTGTCCAATCACTGCGGACAGACTCTAATCCCTTAAAGATA